>NZ_JALGQH010000035.1 GCF_022810305.1 Rhodococcus sp. ARC_M6 | reverse complement strand
AGGGCTGCTGCGTGGTCGGTGCTGTCGAAGACGTAGCTGGTGGTTTGGTAGATGGGCAGTGCGCGCGCGTTGGTGGCGGTGTCTGCGGTTTGGCCGGCGTGGACCTGTTTGGTTTCGAAGGACCAGTTTTCGCTCATGATTTATTGCTCCGTAGTGAAGTTGGGTTGTTGCGACTTAGGCGGTTTCGACGACTGTATGCACCGGAACGGGATTGCGGGTCAGATCGAGTACAGGGCAATGCGCGTCGACTGCTTCCTGAAGTTCGAGGTAGCGCCCACGGCTTTCCGGGCCGGTGAGCGTGACGACGACCCGGACCTCGGAAAAGCCCGGACGGACCGCGTCAGAGACGCCTGGACGCACCGCGTCGTCGAAGCCGAAGAAACCACGGACGTCGAGGTCTCCTTCTGCGCGAGCGGAAATGTCGTCGAGCTTGATGCCGAGTTTGTCGGCCCACACGCGGTAGGTCACCACCTGGCAGGACAGCAGCGATGCAAGGTAGTACTCAACGGGATTGGCTGCCTTGTTCTCGCCGCCGAGGGCCGGCGGCTCGTCAACCTCGACGCTGTACTTACCGAGTGTGACTGTGCTGGCGACGGCGTCGTGCGCCTGCGCGGCCGCCTTGAAAACGACGTGAGCTTTGCTCTCGTTCTTCCCGATGGCGTCGGCATTGGCAGCGACGACGGAACTCAAGTGCGAAATGGAAGCGGTGGTCATGACAGAAAGGGCCCCTGATCTGGGTATACATACGAAATTCTCCCGTGAGCGGCGCTTACGGAAGTAGGTCCGATCAGAAGATCGGACACCCGGATGTACAGACGTGCGCAAAATCGACATGGCGACGCCGCGTCAGCAGCGTGCCTGTCTGAAATGCGCCGGTTCCCGTCACAGCAGTGACTGTAACCGGAGCGCACCCTTTCCGACCAGACTTATAGGGAACTTGTCTCGAATAGTGGTCAACTACTGCGGAGACAATCCGCTCCAGTTGGGTGTTCGACGATTGGCGAAGGCGTCGAGTCCTTCGGTGATGTCGGGTGACTGCAGGATCGTATCCCGGGCAGTGTCGGTGACAGTCCAACCGCGGATGTCGTCTTCGGTGTACAGAGCGTTGACGGACTTCAAGCTCAGACTCACTGAGGTGGGGGAGGATTCGCAGATTTCCGACGCCATAACCAGTGCTTCGTCGAGCGCCTTGCCTGGTTCGGTGAGGGTATTGACGACGCCGAGATTCAAGGCGCGCTCGGGATCGAGTGTGCGGCCGGTGATCAGGAGTTCACGAGCAACGTTGACGGGCAGCGCCCGTGGTGCGCGGAAGAGTGCGCCGGAGGTGGCAACCAATCCGCGACGAGTTTCCGGGAGACCGAATTGTGCTGTGCGAGAAGCAACAATAAGATCGCACGCCAACGCGATCTCGAATCCGCCGCCGAGTGCGTACCCCTCGACAGCGGCGATCAGGGGCTTGTTGCGTTGCCGGCGGATGACGCCGTACTCGCCGCCGCGAGGCATGCGGAGGTCGGCGCGCTCGCGAATATCGGTGCCGGCGCAGAATACCGTCGGTGTGCCGGTGATGATGCCGACCCACAGTTCGGGGTCATCCTCGAGTAGGTTGAGTGCGGTCTCGATGCCTTCGGCGGTTTCGCGGTTGATCGCGTTGCGTCGTTCTTCGCGTTCGATCCGGACGATGAGAACGCGACCCTGGCGTTCGGAGGTAACAGTCGACATAATTGGACTGTAGTCCATCTATTGCCTTCAGTAGGCTGAAAGCTCAGTCTGGGAACGGGGAAGGCGTGTCGACATGATTTCCAAACGTGAACAGAACAAGCGGGATACCAACGAAAGACTGCTGGCTGCTGCCCGGATGCTCTTCTCCGCAAAGGGGTTTGCGAATACCACCATCGACGATATCGTCGTGCGCGCCGAGGTCTCGCGGGCGACATTCTTCAACTATTTTCAAGGAAAAGACGCCGTGCTCGAAGCGCTGCACAGTGATCATCTGGATCAGTTTGCATCGCTGGTGGATCGGCTGATGGAGACGCCGACGGCTACCGTCGACCGGATTGCCGCGATCTTCGAGGATTTTGCCGTGCAGGCGGTCAAGCATCCGCGCTACCAGCGAATGGTGACAACGGAATTGGAACGAGATTTTGTCGCATCCTCTGCGGGGGCATCACATGACAAGCGGTTCAACCTGGAATTGCTGCGCATCGTGACCGCGGGGCTCGAAGCCGACGAAGTTCGAACCGACTATCCGCCGTTGTTTCTGGCGCAGATGGTCGGCGGCGTCTATGCCACGCTGGTGCGATTCTGGCGCCAAGACGCAGACTATGACGTGGTGGTCGAATTCGGCCGTGGCGCACAGTATGTCGCCGAAAGCATCTCGGCCACTAAGGGTTCGGCGTAGGCACTACCAATAGCAGCATCGATTGGACACTCTCCGAAAGGTATGTCGAGGCGTTATCGTCGCCGGAAAGGTGGCGAAGCAAACTCTGTTGGAACAGGCCGTCGAAGATTCCGTACATTGCCGACGAAGTGATTGCGGGTTCGGTTCCCAGTAGTTCCGCATAGCGAATCACGATGCGCCAGATCATGTTTTCGAGACTTGTGTCGATCGCGGCGACATCTGCCCGGAAAGATTCCTCGAACAGGGATTGCGCGCGCAGGTCGTACCAGAGCCGATGCATGGTCGGTTCGTCGATCATGGTCTCCGCGAGCAAGGCGCCGAAACCGGACCTCAGTTGGTCGGGAGTGTGCGCCGTAGCGACGATGCCGTCGTAGCGGTTGACGCAGCGCGCCTTGTAGTGACGTACGCAGTGCGTGATCAGGTCGACTTTGTCGCTGAAATAATAGTGCAGGACGCCGTGTGAAAACTCGGAGTTCTGTGCGATTTCACGCAGACTGGTGCGTGCGTAACCGAGCTCGGCAAGGGTCTGCAGCGCCGCCTCGGCCAACTGGTCGCGTCGTTCCGAGAACTTGTCTACCTGCCGGCGCGAGACTTTGTCGGCATTGCTCGGGGAACCCTTTCGGGTTGTCCCGCTTGCATTTTCGACGGTGGTACTCACGGCGGTACGTCCTGTTCCCTGCGGATGCTGCAACGGTGCTTTGTGTTCTCGCCACAGTGTAACCCCTGCGTTTTGGCCACTGGGTACAAAATCTTGACAATCGTCAAGATTTTTCTTGACACTCGTCCAAAGTTGAATACTCTGTGACTCACGCCACTTGGCAGTGCGGACGTAACGGTTGCTGTGGACGGTGGTTTCGCGAGTTGGTCGAATTCATGGAGGCGGTCGAAGATGAGCGTGTTTGATCTCGAAGGACGTAAAGCGCTGGTCACCGGTGGTGCACAGGGTCTGGGCGCCGGCATGGCGGCGGCCTTGGCCAGGGCGGGAGCGTCGGTGATGATCGGCGACGTTCTCGAAGACGTAGGGCGAGCAACTGCCGAAGCGGTCGGTGTCCTCGGCGCCAAGACCGGCTTCGTGAAGCTCGACGTCACCGATGACGCGAACTGGGCCGACGCGGTGGCAGCGACGACGGAAACCCTCGGCGGCTTCGACATTCTGGTCAACAACGCAGGCATCGAAATTTCTTCGCTGGTGGTGGACCTGGATCCCGCCGATATTCGCCGCATGTGTGAAGTAAATGTTCTCGGAACAGCTCTCGGCACCAAGCACGGATTGCGCAGCATGCGCCCCGGTGGGATCGCCGGAAGCGGTGGATCGATTATCAACGTTTCGTCGGTGGCGGCCACCATCCCGTTTCCCGGAATCAGTGGGTACTCCGCAACCAAGTCGGCAGTCGACCGCTTCACCCGGGTCGCGGCCGCAGAATCCGGAAAACTCGGTTATGGCGTCCGAGTCAACTGCATTTATCCCGGACTTGTCGCGACGGAGATGGGTCTCGGTCTCGCCTCCGACATGGCGAAGCTCGGACTCTGGCCCAGCGCCGAAGCTGCAGTGGGCGACGTCATCGGACTCACCCCTCTCGGGCGTCTCGGTGAAGTAAACGACATGGCCGACGCGGTGGTGTTCTTGGCCTCGGACGCAGCACGTTTCATCACCGGGATCGGTCTGCCTGTCGACGGCGGAATGGGCATGTAACTCGCACAGTCGTTTTCGGTTCGGTACTCAACTTCGAAAGGTTCCACGAATATGTTCGACAAGAAGCCAGTCATTGTCTACGGCGTTTCCGGATACACCGGACGTCTGGTGTGTGAATACCTGCGTGAGTTCAATATTCCGTTCATCGCGGCCGGCCGTGACGCTGCGCGAATCCAGGAAGTGCTCGACAAGATTCCCGGGCTCGACACAGTTGACCATGAGGTTGTCGAGGTCGAGCACACGGTCGAGGCGCTCACCGAGTTGTTTACCGGTGCACAGGTTGTCAGCAATATGGTCGGCCCGTTCATCAAGCTCGGCGCTGTTGTTGTCGAAGCTGCTCTCAACGCCGGCTGCCACTACATGGACACAACCGGTGAGCAGGACTGGGTGCTCGACGTCCAGGAGAAGTTCAGTGACAAATACCAGGAGAAGGGCTTGCTGCTCTCGCCGGGGATAGCGCAGATGTACACCACCGGTGAGATTGCCGCCAACATTGCGTTGGAAAATCCGGGGCTCGATACTCTCGATATTCTGGTGCTGTGGAAGGGTTTTCCCACCTACGCGTCGACGCAGACAATCTTCACGATCCTCAAGGCCAATTGGTACTACCTCGAGCAGAACAAGTACGTGCAGTGGGCGCCCGGTCAGACGTTCGACGTCGTAGTGCCCGGTCAACACGAAACGGCGCTCGCGCTGCCTTGGGGCGGCACCAGTCACCCGGTGTGGTTCAAGAACGATCCACGAGTCTCCAACGTCAAGGCGGCGGGCGGAGTATTCGATCGCGCGGTGATGGAAGGTGTTGTCGCGACCCAGAAGATGGTGGAAGAGCAGATCAAGACTCTCCCCGCCGATCAGCAGGAGGCCGCGCTGGCGGAAATTGCCGGTTCGGTGCAGGCCGGTATGCCTCCGCGTGAAAACCCCCGTATCAATACATCTTTGGACTCGGTGTACGCGTCAGGTCCGCTCGGTCGGGCGCACGTCGTGATCCATGGCAACTGCAACTACAAGCAGACCGGGTTGTTGCAGGCCTACGCAGCGCACTCGCTGTTGCAGCAGGCACCCAAGCGCACCGGGTTGGCGTCGGCGTGCCAGGCCTTCGGGCACCGTGAATTATTGGGTGCACTACGTAGTTTCGGTTTAGCGCTCGAACCGGAAGTGACGATCAATACCTAGACAGTTTCTATCTCGTTCACGACCCGAGGGGCTCCCGTTATGCGCTTGACCGATTATCTCGACAAGGGAGCCTCTTTGGGTTCCGCCGCTCCCTGTCTGACGATGGGGGAGCGCACGCTCTCCTACGGCGATGTCCAGCAGTTCAGCCTTCGTTTTTCTGCTTCGCTCGCGACCTCCGGAATTGGGCCCGGGGACAAGGTTGCCATCCTGTCCGGGAACGATCCGGTCTCCTTCTCCTGTGTCTTCGGTATCAGCCGGGCAGGCGCAGTGTGGTGTCCGATCAATCCGCGCAACGAAGCCGCGGAGAACCGGGACTTGTTGGATCTCTTCGATACTCGTGCTCTGTTCTTCCAGAAGTCGTATGCGTCGTTGGTGGAACAGATCAAGGATGCGCTGCCGAAGTTGGTCACGCTTGTCTGTATCGACGGCGATATTGATTTTGCCCAGTCTCTCGAAAGCTGGATGGGCGTCAACGAACTCGATATCGATCCGCCTGATGATGTGACCATGCTCGTCGGGACCGGCGGTACAACCGGTCGTCCCAAAGGTGTCATGCTGACCGGGCACAACATCGAGACGATGACAGCGATCACGCTCATGAGCTATCCGTTCGAGGGGCGCCCGGTGTATCTGGCGCTGGCACCGTTGACTCACGCGGCGGGGGTGTTGTGCTTTCCCATCATGGCGCTGGGCGGGGAAGTGGTGATCATGCCGAAACCGGATCTGGGTGCTTTCCTGGAAAATGTGCAAACCCACAAGGTCACGCATACATTCCTGCCGCCGACGCTCATCTACATGCTGCTCGAGCACCCTGATCTGGAAGACGCGGATCTTGTTTCACTGCAATGCTTCTGGTATGGAGCGGCGCCGATCTCACCGACCCGGCTGGGCGAGGCGATCGGCAAGATCGGGCCGGTCATGGCGCAACTGTTCGGACAAAGCGAAGCTCCGATGATGATTTCGACGATGGCACCGAAAGATCACTTCGGTCCGGACGGAGCTATTGCGACGGAAAGGCTGTCATCTGCTGGTCGGCCGTCGCCATTGGTGACGGTGGGGATCATAGACGACAAGGGGAACCTGCTGGGGCGTGGTGCTCGAGGCGAGGTGGTTATCCGCAGTTCCCTCGTCATGGCCGGCTATTTCAAGAATCCTGAAGCTTCAGCTGAAGCGTCGGCACACGGTTGGCACCACACCGGCGATATCGGATACCTCGACGAGGACAATTTTCTGTTCATCGTCGATCGCGCCAAAGACATGATCATCACCGGCGGCTTCAACGTCTATTCGGTCGAAGTGGAACAGGCCCTCATGGCGTATCCGGGAATTCAGGACTGCGGAGTGATCGGCTTGCCGGACGACAAGTGGGGTGAACGGGTTGTGGCGGTGGTTCAACCGCATTCCGGCGTCGTAATCGACGACGCCGAGGTCATGGCATTCGTGAAGGCGCGCATCGGAAGTGTGAAGACTCCCAAGCAGGTAATCGTCTGGGAAGACTTGCCGCGATCGAAGGTAGGAAAGGTGCTCAAGAACGAGATCAAGGAGGGACTGTTGACAGATTAAGGAAAGCTCCTTAATGTAATGTGATCTGGTTCACTGAGGTTGCATTTGAGGAGTGTTCGATGGCAGTGCTGTTTCCCACCACGATCCACCCGATTCCCACCGATCCGCTTGCTGCCTATGGCCCGTTGGTCGCCCTGCGAAACCCGGAGTCTGTAGAGCCTGAGCCGTATACAAATTTCTCCGTCAAGAAGATCACACCCACTATCGGTGCCGAAATCTCCGGGCTTCGTCTGGGCGGTGACCTATCGGACGAGGTCATGAATGATCTGCGTCGGGCGCTTCTCGAGTGGAAGGTTCTGTTTTTTCGGGATCAGGACATCGACCGCGCTGAGCATCGGGCGTTCGCAGAACAGTGGGGAGCGTTGGAACAGCATCCGTTTTTCAAGTTCTTCCAACCAGGCCAGACGGACGCCGACGTCACGACCCTGGCAAAAGATGCGATGGTCGGTGGTGTCGAAAACAACTGGCATAACGACGTGACGTGGCATGAGTTTCCCTCTTTTGCGGCGGTGCTTCGGGCCGTCGAGGTTCCCGAAGTCGGCGGTGACACACTCTGGGCGGACACGGCTGCGGCGTATGACCTTCTTCCGCAAGGAATCAAGGATCGAATTGATCCTCTTGTTGCCGAGCATGATTGGATCAATTCCTTCGGCAAGTCCATGCCGGCAGAATCTGTAGAGGCGCTGCGCCCGCAGTTTCCGGCTGTGCAGCATCCGATCGTGCGTGTCATCCCGGAGAGCGGTCGACGAGTTCTGTTCGTCAACATGACATTCACTCAGCGAATTATCGGGGTCTCGGAGGAAGAATCGAATGAACTCCTCACGTTGCTCTACCGTCACATCAACCGTCCGGAGTTTCAGGTGCGGTTGAAGTGGGAGCCGAACACCGTTGCCTTCTGGGATAACCGGGCATGCCAGCACTACGCGGCCAGTGACTATTTTCCGGAGCGTCGCGTGATGGATCGGATCTCTATCGTCGGTGATCGGCCCGTGGGAATCGTGTAGCGGTGCCGGGGTCCGGAGACGTCAGTGTCCGGACACCGACCGTTGGCCAGGCAGTCACAATCACGACACCTTCTCCGCACACGATGCAGTAGTTGCACTTGTGAACCTTTGAAGGAGAATTGTGAATTCCCGTCTTATCATTGTCGGTATTGCCGCAGCGCTAACAGTTGGGCTCTCCGGATGCGGACAGTCGGCAAGTAACGAATCGGCAGCTACCACGTCGTCGCAGTCGGCGCAGGCAACGGTCGCAGCAGCGACACCAAGACTGCTTTCTGCCAACAACTTCCGGGATCTGGCGGGGCCGGACGGCGGTTACACCACATCTGATGGACGCCGTGTTCGTGAAGGCGTTCTCTACCGCTCCAATGCTCTGATCACGAACGATGCCGACGCTGCAACGTTGGATGCCCTTGGGCTGAAGGCAGTCTACGATCTGCGAACCGAGGCGGAAATCGCCAAGGGGCCGGACCGCGTTCCAGCCGGGGCGAACTACACGAACGTGAACATCATCGGTGTCACTCCGAGCGCATCTGTCGCGTCGTCGGTGGATCTTTCCACGCCGGAAGGCGCTGGGGCGCTGCTCACCGGCATGAATCGACAGTTTGTGACCGATGCGGCGATGCGTGTGCAGTTCGGCAAGTTACTGACCGAGATTGCCGCAACTGATGGGCCGCAGCTCTTTCACTGCACGGCAGGCAAGGATCGTGCCGGCTGGACCAGCGCAATGCTCCTGAAGATCGCGGGCGTCGACGACGCGACGGTGATGAGCAATTACCTACTCACCAACGAATACTCGAAGGATTCGATCGCGGCGACCGCCGCTCAGGTGACCGCGGCGAAGGGTGAGCAGGCTGGTGCCGCAATGAAGGTAATCGCGGGAGTTTCTCCTGAGTTCCTGCAGGCCGGACTTGACGAGATCTCCACCAATTTCGGCACGTTCGACAACTACCTGACATCCGGCCTCGGACTCTCGACCGACACGATCTCGACGTTGAAGACGAAGCTCACCGTCTAACGGGGAGTGGAGTCAGGATTCCGTTGGCGGATTGTTCAATCGCACGTGTTTCGTGACGATACGGTGAATCAGTCGAGCGGCGGTACGGGCTGTGCGGTTGTCGATATCGAGTGACGGATTCAGTTCGGCCACATCGAGAACCGCCAGCTTTCCGCTTGCTGCGATGCGATCGCACACGAATTGAACAGTCTCCAACGGCACTCCATAGGCCGCCGGGGCGCTGACGCCGGGCGCTACCGATGCAGCCAGAACATCCAGATCGATAGTGAGATAGACGATGTCGACGTCATCGAGGAAGTCGGTGACAAAAGAGTCGACTCCCTCTCGATCGCCGATCCCGCATTCGTCGTCGAGCTGATACGCCACGTCCAGTTCACGAGCGGTGTCGAAGAGCGCAGTGGTATTGCTCGGCTGGCTGACGCCGATGACGCTGTAACGATGTGTAGTCTCCGCAGTGAGTTCGGCTTCCGCGATTTGACGAAAAGGTGTGCCGGAGCTGGCGATCGGATCACCGCGAAGATCAAAGTGTGCATCGAGATTCAAGATGCCCAGACGTGTGTCGGGTGTTCGCAGTACGGAATCTGCCACCCCGAGATACGTCCCGTAGGCGATCTCGTGCCCACCGCCGAGGACTACGGGAAAATGTCCGGAGTCGAGTGCTGCGCTGACAGCGGCGCCGAGGGCAGCTTGGCCGACTTCGAGTTCCTCACCCCGCACGGCGACGGTACCGGCGTCTTGAATTCTCAGGGGTTCTGTCAGCGCCATCGACGCCAGGGCGCTGCGCAGTGCGTCCGGTCCGTCGGCAGCGCCGCGGCGGCCCTTGTTGCGTCGTACGCCCTCGTCGCTGGAAAACCCGATGATCACGCAGCCGCCTGCGGGGGCTTGTTCCGAATACGGCTGCACAGCATGGTGCCAGCGAAGGTGTTCGGCGGTGGTTCCGTCAGACCGGCCGGTCCAGGGTTTCGGTGCGATATCGACAACGATGGTCTGTGACACAACAGCCTCCGGGTAGGTAGGAACTTCAGTAGGTGGTGGTGAGTTGTCCGTGCTTCCACACTTGTCGGACCAATTGCACTCCGGGGCGGTAGGCGAGGTGCAGATAGGAAGGTGCGTCGAGTGACAGCGCGTCTGCACGCATTCCGATGCTCAAACGTCCGATGTCGTTGCGCAGCAATGCCTGAGCGCCACCAGCAGTTGCCGACCACACCGCTTCTGCGGGCGTCATGTGCATTTCGCGTACGGCAAGGGCGATACAGAACGGCAGGCTGGTCGTGTAGCAGGTGCCAGGGTTGCAGTCTGCGCCCAGTGCGACAGTCACGCCGGCGTCGAGCAGTGCCCGCGCGTCGGGATAACTGTTGCGAGTGGAGAAATCAGCACCCGGCAGTAGCGTCGCGACAGTCGAACTTTGCGCCAGGGCGTCGATGTCTTCGGCGGTCACGTAGGTGACGTGGTCTACCGATGCAGCGCCCATCTCGACAGCCAACTGAACTCCGGGTCCTTCGCCTAGTTGGTTGCCGTGGACGCGGGGAATCAATCCAGCTTTGACTCCCGCGCTCAGAACGGCATGTGCTTGTTCACGATTGAAAGCACCGCGTTCGCAGAAGACGTCGATCCACTTCGCGTGCGGAGCGCAAGCCGGGATCATTTCATCGCACGCCATCGCTACATAGTCGTCGGTGCGACCGGCGTACTCGGGTGGCGGAACATGCGCGGCCAATAGTGTGACCTCATCCGTGAACTGGCCGGCGATCAGTGTGCTGCGAAGTTCGCTCTCCGTGTTCTGCCCGTATCCGGTTTTGCATTCGACGGTGGTGCTCCCCGAGCGTAGGGATTCGTCGAGTAGCCGGCGGACGTTGGCCTGTAACTGCTCGTCGGTTGCCGCGCGAGTGGCTTCGATGGTGGTGCGAATACCACCGGCCGCGTATTTTTCTCCGGCCATTCGAGCGGCGAATTCCTCGGCGCGTTCGCCGCCGAATACCAGGTGCGAATGGCTTTCCACGAAGCCGGGCAATACCGCCCGGCCGCCCATATCCTGACCGATATCGGCGGCCGGAGCGTCGGCAGAGTTACCGACCCACGCCACGACACCCCCCTCGAAGACAATTGCCGCGTCGTGGCGTAGGCCGAGTTTGCCCTCACCCAGAGTCGGGTCATTGGTGACGAGGGTCCCGATGTTGGTCAGTGCCGTGGTTCGAGAACCGTTCGTGGTCAATGTTTTTCCTCACTCAGGGTGGCGGTACGGGTTTAGTTCTCGTTCATCGGGATACGTACGCCGCGGGTGGCCGCGGTGTCGATGGCGTGGTCGTATCCGGCGTCGGCGTGACGAATGACGCCCATTCCGGGGTCGTTGGTGAGAACGGCTTCGAGCTTTTTGGCTGCCATTTCGGTGCCGTCGGCGATGCACACCTGTCCGGCATGGATGGATCGACCCATCCCGACGCCGCCACCCTGGTGCAGTGATACCCAGGATGCGCCGGATGCGGTGTTCACCAGTGCATTGAGCAGCGGCCAGTCAGCGATAGCGTCGGATCCGTCGATCATCGATTCCGTTTCGCGGTACGGGGAGGCAACGGATCCCGAGTCGAGGTGATCGCGTCCGATGACAATTGGTGCAGACAGCTTGCCCGAGGCGACCATCTCGTTGAACTTCAGGCCGGCAAGATGGCGCTCGCCGTATCCGAGCCAGCAGATGCGTGCCGGAAGTCCTTCGAACGCAACCTTTTCGCCGGCCATCTTGATCCACCGGTGCAAGTGCTCGTTGTCGGGAAAAAGTTCGAGGATGGCCTTGTCGGTGGCCTCGATGTCCTTGGGGTCGCCTGAGAGAGCGGCCCAACGGAACGGGCCGAGACCTTCTTCGAAGAGCGGACGGATGTAGGCGGGGACAAATCCGGGGAAGTCGAATGCACGGTCGTAACCGGCCTTTCGTGCTTCGTCGCGGATGGAGTTTCCGTAGTCGAATACCTCGGCGCCGGCATCCATGAATCCGACCATCGCTTTGACATGCACGGCCATCGCCTGGCGGGAGTCCTCGGTGAATTTCTGCGGATCCTTCTCGGACATCGTCTTCATATCCGCGAAGGCGATTCCAAGGGGGAGATAGGCGAGAGGGTCGTGCGCGGACGTTTGATCGGTGACAATGTCGATCGGTGCATTCATGGCAAGCATGGTCGGAAAGACCTCTGCGGCATTGCCTTCGAGACCGATGGACAGTGGCTGCTTGGCGTCTCGCGCGGCGACGGCAAGTTCGAGAGCATGCTCGATGCTGTCGGCCTTGGTGTCGAGGTACTTGTGTGCGATCCGACGGTCGATTCGGGTGACATCGCAGTCCACGCAGATTGCGACACCGTCGTTCATGGTGACGGCGAGCGGTTGCGCTCCGCCCATCCCGCCGAGACCGGCTGTGAGGGTGATGGTTCCGGCGAGGGAACCGTCGTAACGCTTCTTGGCGATTGCGCCAAAGGTTTCGTAGGTTCCCTGGAGGATGCCCTGGGTTCCGATGTAGATCCACGAGCCGGCCGTCATCTGGCCGTACATGGTCAGTCCCAGATCTTCGAGGCGTCGGAACTCTTCCCAGTTGGCCCAGTCTCCGACAAGGTTGGAGTTGGCGATGAGCACTCGGGGCGCCCACTCGTTGGTGCGGAAGACGCCGACGGGTTTGCCGGATTGCACGAGCATCGTCTCGTCGTTCTTCAGCGTCTTCAACGTGGCGATCATGGCATCGAACGCTGCCCAACTGCGGGCTGCGCGGCCGGTGCCGCCGTAGACCACGAGGCTGTCGGGGTGCTCGGCAACCTCGGGATCAAGGTTGTTCATAAGCATGCGCATCGCGCCTTCTTGCTGCCATCCCAAGCAGGTCAGCTGGTTACCTCGGGGCGCGCGGACGGGCCGGGGACCGTGTCCGGGTGTCGAGATGTTCGCCATGATGTTCTCCTTCGCTTCGTGGTGATCGCCGTGGCTGGTGTTGATAGCCGTGGTCGCGGTCCGTCCGTGTAGTCGGCGTACTTCCTTCATACCGCAGTTGTGTGCTGGCTCACGTTCGAACTCGATTAAATGTATAGTCCTGTATAGACAACTCGCTGTCAAGACGGCGCCCGATCGGGCCGCCCGGGCATCGCAATTTGTCGGGGGTCTGTCCACAACATCTACGGAAGCGAAATCGCGTCCGATGGAAGGTGCCGATATGAAAGCTGTTCCCGCCCAGATGATCACTAAGCCCACAGTCGACCTCGGGGGTGAGGAGTTCGACGACGAGACGGGATTCCCAGCCTTCGGACGCCTCTATTTCGGTGAGTCGGGCCGTCGAGTAGCGAATGCCGACGAAGTGCTCAGATGCCACTTTGCGCTCGCGAAGGAACGACTGACTGGTCAGTGTCTGATTCAAGTCCTCGGACGGGAATCGCCGATCGGTCATACCGTCCAGATCGTGACCGATGACATGCCGGGCATCGTGGATGCAGTGCTGCTCGCGATATCCCGCGTCCAGGCAGTCGCGGATGTCGTCTTACATCCGATCCTGAACGTCGAGCGGGACGCTGACGGCGTGTTGGCTTCGGTGCTGGGAGCGTCGGAGACGAGTGATGCGGTTACTTCGGAATCGTGGATTCACGTCTCGCTCCGTGGGGATATCTCGCCGGTGGTCGGCCGAGAACTGTCTGTCTGCATCGAAACTGCTCTCGCGCAGATGCGAGTGGTGAATCAGTCTGTCGGCCCGTTGAGTGCGGTTCGCGTCGACGTGGAAGCTGAACTCGGTGGGGAAGACTCGTCGCACGGTGAGCGCGTCCGGGATGCGGTGGACTTTCTTCGATGGTGTGGCAGAGGCAATTTCACTGTCATCGGATACCAACTTCGCGACGGACTCGAGCTACGACGGTCGTTGGGGTTGCTCGCCGGACATTCGTGGATCGGTGCTTCCGCTGCAACTGTGCCGGGAACCCCCGTACTTCGAGTGACGTCGATGCCCTTTCTCTCCGGTATCGAGAAGTCGGAGTACACCGCGGTCGTGACCGTCGAATGGGGTGGGCGGGAACATGCGTTCATCGGTTCGTTCACGTCGGCCGGCCGAAACGCACATGTCTTCGACATTCCGGCGATCGGTCGCCGGGTGCGTGACGTACTTGCGCGTAGTGGGCATTCCGTCGATTCCTTTGCCGGGAGGGCGATGACCGAGATGGTGCAGGCTTTGCCGCTCACCGAACTCTTCACAGCAGATCCGGACCTGCTGTATCGATCATTGACCGAAGTCTCGGGCGTCGACGGTCGCAACAACGTGCATGTGTACGTGCGCCCCCTGCCATCCGGAACCAGCGCGTCCGCGCTCGTATTTGTCCCGCGGGAGCGCTACAGCACCGCCATCCGCACAGCGATCGAAGGCGTGCTGAAATCGGAATTGGGTGCGTCTGCCCTCGAATTCTCGAGTCGAATATCCGAGTTCCCGCTTGCCGTAGTGCATTTCACGATGTCCATCGACTCCCGGGGCGAGGCGGGGATCCCGTCCGCAGTTGCAGACCGGATTCGGGAGCGTGTGGTGGAGGCCTGCCGGACGTGGGAGGACGCCTTGTCGGCCGCCGATCCCGAGCATCTTCGGTGTGACTCGTCCACTCTGGCGCACTACTGCGCAGCGCTACCAGCCGGGTACAAGCACGACTGGAACGTCGATCGTGCCATGCGTGACATCGTCGTACTCGAGCGTCTTTCCGTCGACGGGGTTGAACTGGCATTCTCCGGACGGACAGGTCTGACCCTGTATGTGGGCGGACGATCGGTGTCTCTCGGCGAAGTGTTGCCCATCCTGCAGAGTTTCGGCATCGACGTACTCGACGAGCGTCCGTACCGCGTCGTCAATACTCAGGAAATAGATTGTCGAATCTATGAATTCGGCAGCCGCTATCCGGCCTTGCCGGAAGCGATCTGTCCCGAAGACGCCGAATTCAGTCACCGGTTTTCGGAAGCGTTCCGGGCGATGTGGACCGGCACGGCCGAAGTGGATGCGCTGAACGAACTGATTTCCCGAACCGGATCGACGTGGCGCGAAGTCGTGATGCTGCGGGCGTATGTGGAGTTCTTGCAACAGGCAGGTTTCTCGTACAGTGCGGGCCACATCGCGACGGTACTGTGCGGACATCCGGAGATATCGGTGTTGCTCACCGAACTGTTCGCCGTCCGCTTCGACCCAGAGGGGGGAGGGGAAGGAACCGAGAAAGTTACTGCGGCGGTGGAATCGGCTATCGCAGGGGTCTCGGGAATGGATGCGGATCGGATTCTCCGTGCAATGTTCGGGCTGATTCGCTCGACTCTGCGGACCAATTTCTACGTGCGGGGTGACCGCTTCGGCAGCGTGGGTGAAGGCTGCGTGTCGTTCAAGTTCGATTCGGAATCCATCGACGAACTTCCCTCTCCACGGCCGAAATTCGAAATCTTTGTCTACGGCGCGCAGGTAGCCGGAGTGCACATGCGATGGGGCGCTGTTGCCCGCGGAGGGCTTCGATGGTCGGATCGTCGAGAGGATTTCCGCACCGAGGTGCTCGGTCTGGTCAAGGCGCAAGCAGTCAAGAATGCCGTCATTGTTCCGGCGGGCGCCAAGGGTGGATTTGTCGTCAAGAATCCGCCAACTCTTACCGGCGTAGGCGACCTCGATCGAGAAGCTTTGTCAGCTGAAGGGATTCGCTGCTACAGATCCTTCATCAGTGCGATGCTCGATGTCACCGACAATGTTGATTCCCGGAGCGGCGATGTGGTGCCGGCCGCGAGAGTGGTGCGGTGGGACGGTGACGACACCTATCTGGTGGTGGCGGCAGACAAGGGCACGGCCAAGTTCTCCGACATCGCCAATGCTGTAGCTGCGCAGTACAAGTTCTGGCTCGGTGACGCCTTTGCGTCGGGTGGGTCCGTCGGCTACGACCACAAGGCATTGGGGATCACCGCGAAGGGCGCGTGGTCCAGCGTCACAAGGCATTTCCGTGAGCTGGGTATCGACACTGCGCGTGACGACTTCACGGCGGTGGGAATCGGCGATATGAGCGGCGATGTTTTCGGAAACGGAATGCTTTGCAGCTCGCACATTCGTCTGATAGCAGCCTTCGACCATCGACACATATTCCTGGATCCGAATCCAGCGGCCGCGTCCTCGTTTGCGGAACGACAGCGACTGTTCAGGCTGCCCCGCTCGTCCTGGGCCGACTACGACCCGTCGAAAATCAGTGCCGGTGGGGGTGTCTACGCCCGTTCGGTGAAATCGGTGCCGATCGGTGAGCCGGTACGTCGGATATTGGGTTTGAGTGAGGCGGTGACGGAACTGTCGCCGCCGGAGCTGGTGCACGCCATTCTGAGAGCGCCGGTTGATCTGATGTGGAACGGTGGGATCGGCACCTATGTCAAGGCTGCATCAGAGACCGATTTGTCGGTGGGCGACAAAGGTAATGACGCGGTGCGGATCGACGCGGCAACAGTGCGCGCCCGGGTGGTCGGTGAGGGTGGAAACCTGGGATTCACCCAGGCCGGGCGTATCGAGTTCGCTCGAGCTGGTGGAAAAATCAACACCGATGCGGTCGACAATTCGGCTGGAGTGGATTGTTCCGACCACGAAGTGAACATCAAGATTCTGCTCGACGGTCTGGTCGGCGCGAATGTGTTGGCGGCCGCGGAACGTGATCCGTTGCTGGCCTCGATGGCAGCTGAATTATCGGCATTGGTCTTGGCAGACAACGAATCTCAGAACGAGGTTTTGGGGATTGCGCGGTCGGAGTCCGCTGCACTACTCGGTGTGAACGGCCGACTGATCTCTCGGTTGGAGAAGTCGGGAGCATTGGATCGGGCGTTGGAAGGGTTGCCGAGCAAAGTATCGATGGGGGTGCTTGCAAAATCCGAATCGGGGCTTTCCTCGCCGGAGTTGGCAGTGGTGATGGCGTATGTGAAACTCGATCTGAAACGTAAGTTGTTGGCGGGGAGTCTCCTCGACGACGCGGCATTTGTTCCGACGCTGATCGGCTACTTTCCGCAGCCGTTGCAACAGAACTACGCAGAGTCGATCGAGAGACATCCATTGCGTCGCGACATCATTGCGACGGTATTGACCAACGAAGTTGTCGACCACGGTGGACTGTCGTACGTTTTCCGGATCGCTGACGAGGTCGGAGCCGACGAAGAAGACGCAGTGCGCGCCTTTGTCCTAGCCTGTGCAGTGTTCGACCTGCCGAGGTTGTGGCGGGATATTCGTGCGGCTGACGTTGGTCCGGCGGTATCCGACCAGTTGACGCTGGTGACGCGCAGGCTGTTGGACAGGGCCTCACGCTGGATGCTCACGCGGAGGCCCCAACCGTTGGATCTGGGGGCCGAGACGGCACGTTTCCGGGACCGGGTGGCTGCGGTGGCTGATGTGGTGCCCTATTGGCTGGTCGGGTCCGAGGCCGAGCGTCTACGTGATCGTGTCGAGGACTCGATGGAACGCGGCGCGCCGGAGGCCCTGGCCCATCGCGTGCAGAGTCTGCTCGATCAGTTCGGGCTTCTCGACGTCGTCGAGATTGCGGAAACGTCGGGACGAAATGTGCCGGAGGTCGGCGAACTCTACTTCCGGTTGGTGGAGCATGTCGGTCTGGGGCGACTTCTCTCCGGCGTCTCGGGCCTGGCGCGAGACAATCGGTGGAATACCCTGGCACGCTTGTCATTACGTGACGAATTGTATGCGGCCGTTCGGACTTTGTGCTTGAACGTGCTGAGTGACGGACTTCCGGAGGATTCGGCAGAGTTGATGATTGCGGAATGGGAGGCCCGCAACAGTTCGAAGGTTGTTCGGGCGCGTGCCGCATTTGCGGAGTTCGACGCGTCGGGGCATCGGGACCTTGCGGCACTGTCCGTTGCGACTGGACTCTTGCGACGCATGGTGGCGTAACCCGTCTCCGGTCCGTCCACCGAAAATTGGTGGCCGGAAGCCATTGACGAACTTGTATATACACGACTATACATATAGTCATCGGCTGTGACTCACCACACATAAGGGCGTGCGGTTGTCACCCAGGGAACCACTCACGCAGGGGGATTCGATTGTGAAAGCCAGTACAGATGTTCTGACCAGGGGGCTGACGGCTCGACATATTCGGTTTATCGCATTGGGTTCGGCCATCGGGACCGGACTCTTCTACGGCTCCGCTGCGGCCATTCAGCAAGCCGGACCATCGGTCTTGCTGGCCTACCTCATCGGTGGCCTGGTGATCTACATCGTTCTGCGGGCGCTCGGGGAAATGTCGGTGAGCAACCCTGTCTCCGGATCTTTCGGTGAATATGCGCACCGGTATCTCGGACCCTTCGCCGGTTTCGTGACCGGGTGGACGTATACGTTCGAAATGATCATCGTGGCACTTGCGGACGTCACCGCGTTCGGCGTCTATATGGGGTTCTGGTTTCCGGAAGTGCCACGGTGGATCTGGGTTTTGGCAATCGTGTTCTTCATCGGTGCCATTAACCTGCTGAGCGTCAAGGTATTTGGTGAAGTAGAGTTCTGGTTCACCTTGATCAAGGTCACTGCCATCGTGGCGATGATCGTCGGCGGCATCGCCATCATCATTTTCGGTTTCGGTATCCATGACACCAGCCAGGGTGTGAGTAATCTGTGGTCGGGCGGTGGATTCTTCGCGACGGGGTTCGGCGGATTCATCGGGTGTTTCGCGATCGTGATGTTCGCTTTCGGCGGCGCCGAGATTATCGGAGTTACAGCCGGTGAAGCAGAAAACCCGGAGACGACCATCCCGCGTGCCATCA
This sequence comes from Rhodococcus sp. ARC_M6, assembly GCF_022810305.1. Lineage (GTDB taxonomy): Bacteria > Actinomycetota > Actinomycetes > Mycobacteriales > Mycobacteriaceae > Rhodococcus_F. The sequence goes on along the minus strand of NZ_JALGQH010000035.1, from coordinate 43,191 downwards.
ACACAGTGCCGGTCCGCATCATCCTGTTCTACGTATTGACGCTGGCAGTGATCATGGTGATCAACCCGTGGCAGTCGATCGGTTCGTCCGGAAGTCCTTTTGTGCAGATTTTCCAAGGTCTGGGTATTGCACCTGCCGCTACCGTCCTGAATGTCGTCGTCATCACTGCAGCGCTGTCCGCGATCAACAGTGACATCTTCGGCGCCGGCCGAATGATGTTCGGTTTGGCGCAAGCCGGGCACGCACCGAAGGTCATGGGTCAGGTCTCACGCAACGGGGTCCCCTGGATGACCGTCGTGATCATGACTGTCGCATTGTTGCTCGGCGTCGTGTTGAACTACCTGATTCCGGACGATGTGTTCCTGGTCATCGCATCGATCGCCACCTTTGCCACGGTCTTCGTGTGGCTGATGATTCTGTTGTCCCAGTTGCGTTCTCGTCGGGAATTGACTGCCGATGAGACCGCTGACCTGAAGTTCAAAGTCCCGTTCTGGCCGTATGCGCAATTCTTCGCCATCGGGTTCCTCGTCTTCGTTATCGGAGTACTGGCGTTCATGGAAGACACGCGAATCGCGCTTGTCGTGGGCGTGATCTGGCTGGTGTTGCTCGGTGTGGCGTATCGACTGTGGGTAACCCCGAAACTCGGCAACGCGGCGGCGGGAGACAAGACGGTTGACGATCAGGTGACGGTGGTTGCTGAAGTGAAATAACAGCGACAAATGTTGAAACTAGTTGTACCGATATGAATATGGAGAAGAATATGGCTACAGATACCCTTCGAAACCACGAGGAGCGGACCGTGAACGGCAAAGTTGTGGTCGGAATCGGACCAGTCCTGCCCGAAGCCGTAGTCAACGTCGCACGCCACGGCTTCAGCGTGGAACTGTCAGCAGATTCGCTGGCGATCATCGGTGAGACGCGGTTGAGGATCGAAGCTCTCGCCCAGGCGCCCGAACCGGTCTACGGAGTATCTACAGGTTTCGGCGCCCTTGCGACGCGTCACATTCCGGTCGAGTTGCGAGCGCAACTGCAGCGCAGCCTGGTTCGCTCTCACGCGGCAGGTTCAGGCCCGGAGGTTGAACGCGAAGTCGTTCGTGCGCTGATGTTGCTCAGACTGTCGACGTTGGCGACCGGCCGCACCGGAGTTCGTCCGGTCGTCGCGCAGGCGTATGCCGGAATGCTCTCTGCCGGAATCACTCCGGTGGTGTACGAGTACGGAAGCCTCGGATGTTCCGGAGACCTGGCGCCGTTGTCGCACGTCGCCCTCGCGGTCATCGGAGAAGGCACGGTACGTGACGCGAGCGGCCAGTTGATGCCGGCGGCAGACGCGCTTGCCAAAGCGGGTTTGGTGCCGGTGGTGTTGGAGGAGAAGGAGGGATTGGCTCTCATCAACGGCACCGACGGCATGCTCGGCATGCTTGTTCTCGCCTGCCATGATCTCGACAAGCTCCTTCGGCTGTGCGACATCACTGCGGCCATGAGCGTCGAAGGATTGCTCGGAACGGACAAGGTCTTCGCTGCGGACCTGCAGGCCCTCCGTCCGCAAACCGGGCAAGCTGTATCGGCAGGGAACATGCGTCGTGTACTTGCAAGCTCGGGTATCGTCGCCAGCCATGCAAACGACGATTGCACGGTCGTGCAGGATGCCTACTCGCTGCGCTGCGCTCCCCAAGTTGCGGGAGGTGCGCGCGACACATTGGCTCACGCCCGTCGCGTCGCTGAGTGTGAATTGGCAAGTGCTGTAGATAATCCCGTTGTTACACTCGACGGTCGCGTCGAGTCCAACGGCAACTTTCACGGTGCGCCGGTTGCCTATGTGTTGGATTTCCTGGCCATCGTCACCGCGGATGTTGCGAGCATGAGCGAGCGGCGCACGGATCGCTTTCTCGACAAGTCTCGTAGTCACGGTCTGCCTCCGTTCCTGGCTGCCGACCCGGGCGTGGACAGCGGACACATGATCGCTCAGTACACGCAGGCTGCGATCGTCTCTGAACTCAAGCGGTTGGCGGCTCCGGCGAGTGTTGACTCCATCCCGTCGTCGGCGATGCAGGAAGACCACGTGTCGATGGGTTGGTCTGCGGCACGCAAGTTGCGCAAATCGGTCGACGGGCTCACCCGAGTGCTGGCAATCGAGGCGCTCACAGCAGCGCGAGCTCTCGATTTCCGTAAGCCGCTGGAGCCTTCTCCGGCGACAGGCGCAGTGCATGCACTTATTCGTGAGCATGTACAAGGCCCCGGTCCGGACAGGTACCTCGCGCCGGAAATTGAGGCCGTCGTGGTTCTCGCCGAAACGGGTGCATTGCTCCAGTGCGTGGAAGAAGTCATCGGCGTACTGGACTGACACGACAGAAGAATGCGGCGAACGGACGACATCGGCGTCATCCGTTCGCCGCATCTGCCATATTCTCCGTACTCGAGCCGATAGACTGTGCCCACTGGCGACGCACTCGTCGAGGTATTCGATGGACAGGTACGTGAAGATGGCGATGGCAGAGGTGGACGCGCAGCTTGCTGTGTTGTACCGCAATAGCAGAGCTGATTCGGCGCCGGCGTACGAGCGTGTGAAGAACTTGGTTGTGTCGCAGATTAATTCAGGCCAGTGGCCCGAGGGGTATCAGCTACCTTCGGAGAATCAACTGGTCGGTGCGCTCGGGCTTTCCCGGATGACCATCAATCGTGCACTGCGTGAGCTCACCACCGACGGACTGATCGTCCGAATGATGGGCGTCGGAACATTTGTTGCTGTAGCCAAAGCGGCTTCCCCGCTGTTCGAGGTGAAGAACATCGCCGACGAAATCCAGGAGCGTGGTCACCGGCACCGAACCGAAGTGGTGTTCATTCGCGAGGAGACCACGGACGGCAAGGACTCGTTCATTCGCGATTCATTGGGGCGGAAGGTTTTCCACTCGCTTTTGGTTCACTTCGAAGACAACGTCCCCATTCAGGTGGAGGAACGTTTCGTGAACCCGGCCGAGGCACCCGGTTATCTCACACAAGATTTCACGGCAGTAACACCCAACACCTACCTCAGTGAAGTGGCTCCGTTGGTTCGAGGTGAACATGTGGTCGAAGCAGTGCTGGGTAGTGCAGAAGAGTGCAAGTTGCTGGGCATCGCCAAGTCGGAACCTTGCCTGCTGATTCGCCGACGAACCTGGTCGGCCACAGGATTGGTGAGCGCAGCCAGGCTCATTCATCCGGGATCACGCAACCGGCTCGAAGGCACCTTCGAGCGCTGATCGCACCGGGGAAAAGTGATCTGCGTCGCTCCATCCATCGTGCCGGTATCCGGTTCTGCGACTGAATATTCGGGGTGAGAGTATTGCTGAATGCGTAGCGATTTTCGTGTGTGTTTCATCGGCGACTCGTTTGTCGCAGGGGTGGGTGATCCCGACCATCGAGGCTGGGCCGGTCGGCTTGCGTCGGCTGTGCCGGGTGGTCCGATTACCAGTTACAACCTCGGGGTGCGTCGGCAGACAACGCGGGACATCGAAGCCCGCTGGTTTGCGGAAGCGCAAGCCCGGTTGCCTCGCGACTGCGACGCCCGGGTGGTGTTCTCGTGCGGAGTCAACGATACGACGGAAGAGGGCGGCGCAACTCGGGTCGAACGCGCCGAGTCGGTATCCAACCTCCGTTCGATGACGGAATTGGCGAAACTACAGGGTTGGCAGCCTTGGGTAGTCGGTCCACCACCGGTATTCGATGAATTGCAGAATGAACGAACGCGAATGCTGGACGAGGACTTCGCGGCGATGTGCGAACAGCAAAATGTTCAGTACTGCAGTGTGTTCGACGATCTTCGGGCGACCGAGGTCTGGATGAGGCAGGTGGCCGAGGGCGACGGAGCGCATCCGGGGTCAGGGGGGTATCAAGCCTTTGCACAGTTGCTGATGCCGACCTGGTTGGCCTGGATCGAGGGAAGCTCAGCGACGCCAGCCGCTGGGTCCAGCGCCCAAAACCTCGATGGAGCCGCGAATTCCGTGTGAATGCTTGGTGCGGTGCGTCATTCGCCAGGTGCCGTCGATCAGGGCCCAGGAATCGTGATAGTCGCCGAGGGTGGCGAAGTTCAGATGCGCTTTGCTGCCGGTGCCCAGGTGCATGTCGCTGACATAGGCACGGCTGGTGGCGCGGTCACCGTCGACGTCGACAAGCACGTTGCCGATCAAATGCTGGGTGGGGCCACACTCGTCGAGGAATGATCGAATTGCGGTGACTACCTCGGCAGGCCCGTTCAGAATTCCGGTACCGAGTTCGGCAGTGGCGTCGGGCGTCATGATCCGGTGAAGTTCGTCCCAATCGCGAGCATCCATTGCTCGAGCGAATTCGGAAATGGAGCGGGTGATGTCACGCTCGGCAAAAAGACTGTTGATGTCGACGCTCATCTGCTGTGCGCCTTTCTTAACGTAGGAGGGTTAATAAAGGCGCACAGCAGCGAGTCGAAAATCAGCGGTTGAGCAGCTTGCGCATAGCTTCGGCAGCGCCCTTGACCATCTTGTCGCGAGGGAATCCGCTGCGCTTCTTCGCACCTTCGTAGTTGCCGCCGGCAACCCAGATCGGACCGTCAGCCAAGTGCTCGAGGCCTTCGCGGGCAACATCTTCAGGCTCCGAGACGTTCATGCCGGGGATGTCGAAGTTGAGGCCTGCGCGGACCATAGCCGGGGTACGGGTGACACCGAGAATGAACTCGAGGACGTGAACGCCGTAAGGCTCGAGTTCGAGCCACAGGCTTTCGGCGAAGATGCGACCGAAGGCCTTCGAAGCTGCATAGATGCTCTGATGCTCGGAGCCCATGTATCCGGCCAGTGAGCCGAGCAGCATGATGCCGCCGCGTCCACGTTCCTTCATCAAGGCGCCGAAGTGGTGCGAGAGTTCGAGCTGCTTGTTGATATTGAGTTCGATAACTCCGGCAAACCCTTTCAGGTCACCGGTGACGAACTCGTGGCCGTAGCTGTTGGCGCCGGCGTTGAAGATGAGCAGGCCCACCTCGACGTCGTCGGTGACAGCCTTGATCTGGTCGAGCGCGTCGGGGACGAGCAAATCCAGTGCAAGAGTGCGTACTTCGACGCCGTTGGCGCGAGCCTTCGCCGCGGTCTCCTCGAGCGGGCCCGGCTTGCGGGCGATGAGCACGAGGTTGATGCCGATCTTGCTGAGCTCGTCGGCGAAGGACGAACCTACACCTTCGGAACCGCCGGCGATGACTGCCCAAGGGCCGTAGTACTGAGGATCGATCATTACTACCTTCTTCGAAAGATGTTGCTGGCTAGTGGAATGGAGCGGGTGCAGGTTCGCTGTCGTCGACGATCGGCTTCGGCACCGGAGCGTCGTCGAGTACCTCGATCTCGCCGGCCTTGGCCGCCTCGACGATGGACGCGATCAAAGCACCGCATTGCTTGCGAGGGGCGCCGGGGCGTCCCTCGCGTCGGCCGAATTCACGTTCGTCGGCGATCTCGAGGCAGGTTTCGCGGGCCGTGTCATTCCATTGGACAGTGGTGTGTTCCCAGCTGTTCTTCTGAACGAGGACCTGCGCCTGGCACTTAGTGCACTGAAGCGGCTGCATCTGCTTCGGCCTTCTTTGCCGCAAGGTTGTCTTCGACTTCCTGCTTCCACGCTGCGACGGGACGAGCGGTGTCGAGTTCGAACTCGAAACGCTCGGTCATCTCGGGAGCGACATCGGCGACGTCGACGTAGAACTGCTCGTACCAACGACGCAGCTGGTAAACCGGGCCGTCTTCTTCGCAGAGGAGCGGGTTTTCGATGCGAGTCTTGTTCTTCCAGATCTCGACGTCCTGCTCGAAGCCCTTGGCGATGAAGGTGCCGAAGTTCTTGGCCATCGAGTCGGCTGCGTCGCCCTGGAAACGGTCCGACTTCTTGACGATGATGCCGTACTGGAGTACGAACTTGTCCGCGCTGACCGGGTAGTGGCAGTTGATGAGTACGGAGTCGATGTTGTGATCCTCGTACTGGTAGATCAGGTCGTCGACCATGAACGACGGACCGAAGTACGTGGCTGTGGAGTCGCTGCCGAGCATCTGCGGGGTGCCGGCGGCATGCGGGCGCATGTCGGTACGGGCAGTTCCACGCATGTACTGCGTGGCGGTGTGGCCTTCGAAGACGTTCTTGAAGTACGTCGGGAAGGAGTAGTGCACGTAGAAGAAGTGCGCCATGTCGACGATGTTGTCGACGATTTCACGGCAGTTGGTGTCGACGGTCGTGGTGAACCAGACCCAGTCGCTCCACTCGTCGGAGAGTGCGCCTTCGATGCGGGGAATGGTCACGTCGGCCGGCGGCGGGTTGCCCTCGGGGTCGTTCCAGACGAAGAGCATTCCGTCCTGGTCGAGGGTGTGCCAGGCGCGGGTCTTCGCGAGCGGAGGCACGCGGCGTGCGTACGGGATCTTCTGGCACTTGCCGTTGCCGCCCCAACGCCAGTCGTGGAACGGACACGCGATGGCGTCGCCCTTGATGGTGCCCTGGCTCAGGTCGCCACCCATGTGACGGCAGTACGCGTCGAGAATCTTGACGCTGCCCTCACTGTCGGCGAACACGACGAGCTTGGTGCCGAAGGCTTCGATGGAGTGCGGCTCTCCATCTTTGAAGGACTCCGTGAGTCCAATGCAGTGCCATCCACGTGCGAAGCGAGTAGGTGCGGTTCCGGCTTGGATCTCGCGAACCTCGTCGCGGTCGGACTGATTGATCGTCACGATGAGTCCCGTCCTTTCACGGTCAGTATCTTGAAAAGTGACGCTAGGGGAGCTGTAGTGGCGAACCCCTAGGTCGTCTCACTGGGCGGGACCGCCGGGGCAAGAGTTCGCGGAGTGCAGCCGTCCCGGCCTCCGGGACGTCCGGTCACCGGAACAGTGGTTCAAGATATGGTTTCAGGGCAGCCGTTATGTCTATCTGATCAGGCCTCCCCGATCGGTGCAAGGAGTGTGTCTTCCCATGGTCAACAAGGTTCTGAGCGCTGTTCGCGATCTGCTACCCAAGATTGCCGAGCGAGCCCAGAAAGTGGACGACTCCAGGAAGATATCCGATCGTACGATTCGTGAGCTCGGCGACGCCGGGGTGTTCAAGATGCTGCAACCGAAGCGTTACGGCGGTGCCGAGGGCGATCCAGTTCAGTTCTTCGAAGTTATCCGCGCGATTTCCGCTGCGTGTGGTTCGACGGGATGGGTCGCGTCGGTGGTGGGAGTGCATCCGTGGCATCTGGCCTTGTTCGACGATCGAGCTCAAGCAGACGTGTGGGGCGATGACCCGACGACGCTCATCTCTTCGGCGTACGCGCCGGTCGGTCGATTGACGGCAGTGGAGGGCGGCTATGAACTGACCGGCAGCTGGGGATTCTCTTCGGGTTGTGAACATGCAACCTGGGCATTGCTGGGTGCGATGGTCGTGGGCATGGATGGGCGCCCCGTCGATTTCATGACGGTGTTGGTGCCCCGTTCTGACTACGAGATCCGCGACGTCTGGGATGTCGTGGGCATGCGCGGAACGGCGAGCAACGAGATCGTCGTCAAGAAGGCGTTTGTTCCGGATCATCGGCTGAAGCAAAATTACGAGACGGCCCACTTGGAGGGACCAGGCCAGGCCGTCAATCCCGGTCCGCTCTACAAATTGCCTTTCGGAAGCATTTTCACGTCGGCAGTAGCGGCGCCCTCGGTGGGCATCGTCGCCGGTTGTTACGAGGGCTACCTCGAAGTGATGCGTGAACGTGTCCGCCTCAGCTTGGGCGGTGGACGGTTCAGCGAGGATCAGTTCGCTCAGGTGGCGGTGGCTCGTGCGTCGTCGGAAATCGATGCCGCGATTTTGCAGATGGATCGCAATATTCGTGAGATGTACGAACTTGCTGTGGCCGGCCAGGAGTTGCCTTTGTCGATGCGACTGCGTGCACGACGCGACCAGGTTCGTGCGACGGAACGTTCGGTGGAAGCGATCGACATGTTGTTCAAGACGGCGGGTGGAAACTCACTTTCGCGCGGTAACCCCATCGAGCGGGCATGGCGCGACGTTCATGCGGGCAGCGTGCATGTCGCGAACGAACCGGAACGCGCGTTGGCGTTGTACGGGCGGGCCGCTTTCGGTTTGCCGGTGGAAGACAACTTGATCTGACGCTTTCGTGGGTTTCCTCCCCTTCGGGTGGGTAATCTCCGGGAGGTGACGCAAACCCCGGCGCTGGTAATCGGCTCGATCGTCGATCTCGCAGGTGTGGCGAGAGCGAAAGTAGTGCCGGCGAACAGGGTTGATGCCTTTGTTTCCAGCGGTATGGGGGCGTCGCCCAGTTGGAACGTGTTCTGCGCCGACGACGCCCTCGCATTTACCGAAAACTATTCGGTGGTGGGCGATCTTCGGTTGAGAATTTCGGAATCTGACCTCCGCGACGTGGGCGATGGCGTGTCCTGGGCGCCCGCGACGCTGCACGAGTTGGACGGATCGGTTTCGCCCGTGTGCAGTCGTGAGGCTTTGCGACGCACAACTTCGGTGCTTGCGAGCAACGATCTCGAGGCGCTGGTGGGGCGCGAAATCGAGTTCACGCTTTTCGGTGGCGTACCCGACGAGCAGTGGTCGGCGTACGGACTTGGGGCGGCACTTGCGCAGGAGAGCTTCATTCGGGAGTTGTTTGCGAATGCTCAACGCGCCCAATTGAATATCGAACAGTTCCATGCGGAATACGGTCCGGGTCAGTTCGAGATCTCGCTTGCTCCGGCATCGCCGGTCGAATCAGCCGACAACGTGATCTTGGCTCGAATTCTGATCGGTCGCACGGCGCGAGCGCATGGAATGACGGTGTCCTTCTCTCCGATGCCTACCGTCGGAAGTTCGGGAAATGGCGCGCATCAACATTTTTCGTTGACTCGGGCGGGTGTACCGATCTTTTCCGGAGGGCGGCAGGCTTACGGCATGACTGATGACGGCGCCGGCGCGTTGGGCGGCTTGGTAGCTCACCTCGGTGACCTGACGGCGGTGTTGGCGTCCTCGCCGCTATCCGGAATGCGGTTGCAGCCCAACATGTGGTCTGGTGCGTTCATCACCTGGGGCCAGGAAAACCGTGAGGCGGCAGTGAGATTCTGTGCCGAGTCCTCGGGAAATCCGCACGGTGCCAACGTCGAAGTGAAGGTCATGGACGGGTCGGCAAATCCGTACCTCGCCACGGCGGCAATTCTCGCAGCAGCTCACGCAGGAATCGTCAACCAGACTCCGCTACCTCGGGAAGTGACTGTCAATCCATCCACATTGACGGAGAGCGCGCGGGGTGAACGGGTGCCCACCGATATGGGTGAGATTCTGCAGCGACTGCGTGCGTCCGGGGTTGCGCGAAGCTCCCTCGGAGATTCGATCATCGAAGCCTTGGTGGCAGTGAAAGAGCTCGAGCATTCGAGATGCGCAGGCCTGGATGCGTCCGCCGTTGTCGAGCGTCTTCGATATGCCTGGAGTGTTTGACGACGGGTAGAAGGTCTAGTCCAGTCTGCACAAGGTTTTTCCGGTGTTGCGGCCGTTGAGCATTCCGACCAGAGCGGATGGAGCTTGCTCGAGGCCGCTGTAGATAGACTCTTCATAAGTCATGGCCCCATCGGCCAGATGCGTTCCGACCTCCGATCGCATGTCTGCATACAGGTGATCGTACGATCCGGCTCGAAATCCTCTGAGCTGCAGGTATTTAGCAGTGATCTGGAAGAGATTGGGGGGCCCGGGTTCGGGGGAGTCCGTGTCGTAGGTCGAGACGGCCCCACACATCGCGACGCGCCCGCCAGGGCGGAGATGATCGAGGGCAGCGCCGAGATGATCTCCACCGACGTTGTCGAAGTAGGCGTCGATACCGTTGGGAACGGCTTCGGCCAGTTGCGTCTTCAGGTCGCCGGCACGATAGTCGATCGCGTGCGAGACGCCGAGCACATTCCTGAGGTAATCGACTTTCTCCGGGCTACCCGCAGAAGCCACCACCGTGTTACCCCGCAATATCGCCAATTGCACCGCAATGCTCCCGACGGCACCGGCCGCTGCCGAAACCCACAGCACATCATTGGGTTTGAGCTCAAGGATCTCGAAAAGGCCGACGTAGGCAGTCAGTCCCGCACTGCCCAACGGGCCGAGGTACCACTGCGGGGCAAACTCACCTGGATCGATCTTCGTCAACGAGCCTGCACCGCCGAGAGTTTCACCGCCATCGGCGACCACCGCGTAGTCGCGGTAACCGAACATGTGCGAGACCAGTTCACCGGCAGCGAATCCGGGACTTTGAGATTCGACGACGGTACCGAGCGCCAGGCCGACCAGTGGATCTCCGGGAGTCAGCGGCGGTAGATATCCCGAAGGCGTTGCGGCACTGAGTCGCAGTCGAATCGATGGGTCTATCGACAGCCACGTGTTTCGGATCAGAACCTCACCCGGCGCCAAGGGCGGAACTTCGGCGTCGACGATCGCGAAATGATCTGGCACCAGACGGCCGGATGGACGCGAGGCGAGGCACACAACTCGATTGTGAATGGCGATGACTGGACCCTTTCGCACAGCTGGGATTTGCCGCCCACCGGAAAGTGAACCCAGTGCGACGTCGATAATGCCGAAACTATCACGAAAATCACCTAAACTGAATTAAGTTCGTCTTATCGTTTGTTGATCGAGAGGGACACCATGGATAGCGATCGTCCAGTGAGTATCTTTGCGCCACTGCGCATCAGGCGCCTACGTATGATGCTGGGTTTTCAACTGTGCGCAAGTGTTGGAGTATGGATCCTGGTACTCGCGGTGCAGTGGACGTTCACCGAAACCGGCGAGTCTGCCACGACGGTATCGATGGTGCAGTTCGCCGCCAGCTTGCCGTTCTTTCTGTTGGCATTGCCGATCGGCGCGCTGGCCGAGTACGTCAGCCATCGACTACTGCTCGTCGGTACCGCACTGGCGTTGACGGCGTCGACGATTCTGCTGACCGTACTGCAGCAGTTGGGCTTGGCGAAAACTCCGATTCTGATGCTCGCGGTCTTCATCGCCGGAGCAGGTCTGGCCTCGGTCGCCATCGTCTGGCAGGCATTGCTGCCCAACTTAGTCAGCCGCGAGATGATGGCGGTGGTACCTGCGATCGACGGCGCCGTCTTCAATGGCGCTCGCGCGGTCGGGCCGGTCATCGGCGGCGCCGTACTCGCCGGCTGGGGATCAACTTCGGCTTTCGCCTTGACTGCCGCACTGTTCGCCATCTGTGTCCTCGTAGCGGCGCGGACGTTACCCGCATCGACCGGCCGGGTCGAAGCACACAGATCGATAGGCCAGGCAGTGGCAGGAAGCATGCGATTCATTCGCCATTCCCGCTGGACCAGGCGATTGCTGCTGCGGCTGAACATGTTCGGGATCCCGGCGAGTTGCCTGTGGGGGCTACTTCCGCTAATCGCGCACGATCGGTTGAACGTGAGCACGTTCGGTTTCGGAATCCTCTCCGGCGCAATTGGAATCGGCGCCGTGCTCGGCACGATCCTGCTGATGCCGCTGCGCGCGCGGATGAGTTGGAACCACTTCGTGGCGCTAGGCTCGGGTGCATATGCACTCGTCCTGGTCGGTTTGGCCGTGATCCCGTGGATCAGCGCGATGTTCGCCGTTCTCGTAGTCGTCGGCGCCGCGTGGGTCGGGGTCCAGAGCACCTGGATGATCGCCGCTCACGCCGTGGTTCCCCGGTGGATCAAGGCGCGTGTCATCGCCTTCATTATGTTGATGTTTCAGGGGAGTCAGGCGATCGGCGCCCTGTTGTGGGGCGTCCTCGCTGACTCGCTCGGCCTCGTTCCTGCCGTGCTCCTGGCCGCAACGTTGATGTTCGTTTCGGTGTTCGAAACCCTTCGCCACGGGATCATGCCGAGTGAGGCGATTGCCCCCGAACTGACCGGCGCACCGGATCCCTTGGCCCCCAATGCCGAATACGCCGGTCTACGCGTGATCGTCGAGACCACGTACCACGTACTCCCGGGCCGTACGGAAGAGTTTCTCGACAACGTGCACGAACTCAAACTCTCGCGGCGCCGCCTTGGTGCACTGCGATGGAGCGTGTCGCGATCGGCGCGCGAGCCCGACATCTACGTCGAGCACTGCACGTTCCGCGATTGGTCTGAGTACCTCGCCCAGGAGACCGAGCGACTGACCGTTCCGGAGAACCGGGTGCGGGCGAAATTGGCCGAATACCTTGCCGCCGTTCCGCAAACCCGAGTACTCATCGAGCCGAAGTTGTTTTGACATAGCGCGATGCCCGGTGTTGCACGTCTTGGGAAGACCTGCAGCACCGGGCATTTCGATGGAACTGGCCCCGATCAGACGGTGAATCTGCCACCGTTGCTCAGCAGCACGGCCCCGACGACGTTGGCAGCACCCGGCGAAGCCAGATACAGGATGTTATCTGCCAACTCCTCGGCGGTTGCGTAACCGCGGAACCCGTCCTGCGTCATCGCAGCACGAAGGTTGGCCGGAGTGCGACTGGCCATCCCCGTGTCGACCGGTCCCGGAGCGATCGTGTTGACACGGATGCCAAAGGGCGCAACCTCTTTAGCTACCGCCTGGCTCACCGCATGAACCCCGGCCTTCGAAGCCGAGTAGTGCGGGTAGCCGACGAGCGTGTCGAACGCCGAGGATGAGCCGACCGTCACGATGGCGCCGCTACCGGCCGGCTTCATCGCCCGAACCGCTTCGCGGAGTATGAAGAACGTACCGTCGAGGTTGATCGACATGACGCGTCGCCAATCTTCGTCCTCGAGGTGAGTGAGAACGTCGACAGGCTCCTTGCGCTCGGCGGCCTCGTAGATGCGCTGCTTGCTCTTCGGATCGTCGATGCCGGCGGCATGGACGACGACGTCGACCCGCCCCTGTTCGGCGATCACTCGGGTAAATGCCTCAGTCACCTGTGAGGAATTGCCGACATCCAGACCGATGGCATGCCCGCCGACGACGGACGCGGCCACCTCGGTCACCCCACCTTCGTTGATGTCGCACAGGTAGACCGCTGAGGCGCCCCGGTCAGAGAGTAAACGCGCTGTGGCAGCGCCGATTCCGGAACCGGCGCCGGTTACCAAAGCAACCTGACCCTCGAACTGCCGATCAGACATCGAATACACCTTTCAGTCCGTCGATCCGCTTGGCGGTCGCGGGCAATGCGAGTAGAACACGTGAACATGGACCGTTATCAGTTGAAGAGGGCTTCGAGTTCGTCGCGGTAACGCGCGGCTCCGTCACCGGTAGTCACCGCGGTGTTCTGATCGGGAACCTCTTGTGCAACGGCGAGCGAACCTTTGATGTCAGGCAGCACCGAACTGTAGCCCACCGATGTAGCCTCCTGGCCTGGGCGAGTCACCATGAAGTCCGCCAAGACCTGGGCCGCATTGGGGTGGGGTGCGGTGCCGAGAGTCAGACCGTACCAACGCGCTCCCCAGATATGTTCTCCGGCGGACCATTCAACCGGTGCTCCAGCCTCCTTGGATGCCAACATCGGATCGGCCATCATGCCGGCTGCGATCTCACCGGAAGCGAGTGCCTGAGCGAGCGGCTGATTGCTTGGATAGATGCGCGGGTTCTGGTCGGCAAGCTTTTCCAGATACTCCCGACCGCCGTAGTACTTCTCGATGTGGGAGTAGAAGTCCAGGTACGTCGGTGACGTTGATGGACTGACGATTCCGACCTTGCCCTTAAGTTCCGGAGCGAGCAGATTCGCGGGCGAAGAGACACCGCCGGGCAGCAGGCCGGTATTCCAGCCGAATCCCAGGATGACTGCCCCTTCGAGGAAGTACTTGTCCGAGACGATGCTTGTATCTCGGCGATAGTCCGGGTTGTCGAAGCTCGGCCCGATCGGCTTGGTCGCCTTGTCCGTATCCTTACTGGCATTCATCCACGGCACGTCGGTGATTACCGCGAGGTCTCCGATTCCTTTGCCGGACTTGCTTTCGGCATCGATTTTGGAAAGCAGATCCGAATCGACTCCGCGAACGACCTCGAGATCGATTGCCGGGTAGGCCTTTTCGAACGCAGTTTCCAGAGCTGCGAGTCGGGGCGCCGCCTGTGTCGAGTAAATCGTGACCTTTCCCTCGTTATTGGCTGCGGCGACGACGTCATCCCACGAACCCGAAACCGGCTCGGACGGGGCAGATGGAGCGCTGCTACATGCGGTCAACGCGAGTGCCACCGCGGCGAGTGCCACCGTTGTTCTGAAAACCTGGGGGATCATGCGAGCTGCTCCGTTTCTGGTACTCGCTGGCGCGAGATCAAACCTAATTCAGTTCACCTTAGGGTGACTCAGCCCACAGCGCAAGAGTCATGTTGCCGGCGCCACCGATTGACGCACTCCTTGCCGCGCTTCTACTGTAATCAAATTGAGGTCAGTTCAATTAGTACGAAAGGCGCTTTCCCGGCGCCGGACGATTGGAGCCAAGTTGAGTAGCAATGAATACGATCTGCTGGTAATCGGTGCGGGAATGGCCGGATTGACCGCTGGTGCAAAAGCGTCCGCCGCAGGCAGACGAGTGTGCTTGATCGAGGTCAGTGGCGACGTCGGAGGTTCGGCACGATTTGCTGGATACGCCTGGACTGCACCGAATCACGACGTCATGGCCGAGCACAACCCGAACGGCGACGAAGCTCTCAAGCGCCACCTCATCGCCAGCTTCGATGCCGGTGTCGACTGGATTCGCTCCATCGGCATCGATGTCGACCCGGCGCAGCCCATTCTCAGCTTCGGCCGCGGGCACAGGTTCGATACCAACCACTACGTCGACACATGCAAGCGAATTGTTCTCGACGCCGGCGGGTCGGTCGTGTTCAATACCGCGACCGAAACGCTCCTGTTCGAGGACGGTACCGTCCGCGGTGCGGTGGTACGCACGGGTGCAGAGCCCGCGCGCGAGATTCGAGCCGGACAGACGCTACTGGCAACCGGCGGATTTCAAGGCAACAAGGAATTGCTCGCTCAGCACGTCCACCCGGACGCAGGCCGTATGGCCTTGCGCTCGAATCCCCACAGTTGCGGCGAAGGTTACCGCCTTGCAATCGAGGTTGGCGCGTCGACTGGGGTCGAGAATGCCGGCTTCTATGGGCATCTGATTCCGAGCGGTGTGGAACTGGCCGATCCCGCGGACTTCGTCGACATGTCGCTGTACTACAGCGAGCATGCTCTTCTCTTCAATCTCGACAACGAGCGGTTTGTAGACGAAACGCTCGGCGATCACCTCACCACGATGGCTCTCCTCGAGCAGCCCCAGGGCAGAGGCCTGCTGATTGCCGATGCGCGGGTGCACCGTGACTGGATGATTGCATCCTATGTCGAAGGTGCTGTGGCTGTTGACAAATTCGAACTCGCGAACAAGCGAGGTGGCCGGGTCGGCATGGCCGAGGACCTCGAGGAGCTCGAGTATTTGCCGGAGGAATGGGGATACGACGGCGCGGCAATCGCTGCGGCGATCACGAAGTTCAACGAGGCGGCCACCAAGGGTGCGGAACTGGTGCCGGGCCGCAAACTCGACCACGCTCCCTTGCTCGAGGGGCCCTACTATGTGATCGAAACGGTTCCCGCAGTTACCTTCCCGTTTCACGGGATTCGGGTCGACACGCAAGCTCGGGTTCTGGACACTGTCGGACTGCCCATCCCAGGACTGCTTGCTGCTGGCTCCGACACCGGCGGATTGTGGAACCGGGCGTACGCGGGCGGCCTCGCCTCGGCCCTGGTGTTCGGGCTCACCGCGGCGGCCGGCGACAGGTGAGTTTTTGCGACAACGGAATCGGCACCGCTCCCCGGGGTGATCGTTCGAGGCGGTTCGGGCATCGGGATGCTGGCGGTATCGGCTTCGCCTGAATGATTTCTCAGGCCTCACAAGTTCGTGATTGACATCACAAGCTCGCCCTACTACCTTCGAACTGACATCAGTTCAGTTTGTAGGCGGGACGTCGACAGTTCGGCAGCATCCCGCCCGAGACCATCACGCGATCACAGTGCGCGCGCAGCGGTCAGCTTCAGAACTGCTGACGCGAGAACAACTCTCACTGGTGTGCCAACGGCACGTCGACCCGGTCGACGCTCGGTGGTGTGACCGAAAGGAAGCCATGAAGTCATTCGTCCGCACGCTGGTGGCGCTGAGCGCCGCCGCAGCGATGGTCGGAATCTCGGGATGCAGCAGTTCCGAACCGTCGTCACACGCTGTCGACGGCAGCTGGGAAGAGGTGGTTGCTGCGGCGAACAAGGAGGGCAAGGTGATGCTCTACTCGAGCCAGAAACCGGCCAACCTCGACGCCTTGAAGGTGGCATTCCACGCCGAATATCCCGAGATCGAGCTGGAGTACGTCCGCGGCACCGACCCGGACATCAACCCTCGGGTCGAAACCGAGAACAAGATCGGCAAGGGCACCGCAGACGTCCATATGCTCACCGACGCTTCCTGGATTCAGACGGCCGCCAAGTCTGGCGCATATTCGAGCGAACTCGTCGGGCCGGCACTCCAGGCCCCCGAATTCGATGCCGAGGCAAGCGTGCTCGACAACCGGTTCTTCCTCACGAGTGCCGCGGTCTTTGCCATCGGCTGGAACACCGATGCGGTGCCGAACGGATTGACGTCGCCGCAGGACATCATCAATCCGGCATTTCGAGGCAAGATCGGCATCGTCAACCCGGTAGGAATCGCCTCGTATGTCGACATGTACCGGCACTTCTCGAGCGTCTACGGCGAGGACTACTGGGACAAGCTCGCCGCGCTGCAACCCCGCATCTACCCGAGCGCCCTCGGCGTGGCCCAGGCGTTGACGTCCGGTGAAATCGTCGCTAGCCCCTCGGTGCAACCCTTGGTGACCGAGGTAAATGCCGACGCTCCCGTCAACTGGGTGCTCCCGGCGCGGCCATGGGGAACTCCGTGGTACACCCATGTTCTGAAAACCGCGCCGCATCCGAATGCCGCCCAAGTGCTGGCCAATTTCCTGGTCACGGTTGAGGGTCAGACTGCTCTCAACGACGGATACGCTGCCGCACTTCCCAATATTCCCGGCGCGGTCGCCCGGGCGCAGGACATCGCACTGCCCAACCCCGAAAATCTGACGCCAGCCAAAGTTGAGCAGTATTCCCAGCAGTGGCAAAAGCTCTTCCAGTAGAACCGAAACATGGCTCCGCAGAACATAAGCGACAATCAACAAGCGGAAGGGCTGAACTTGAATCACCTCACAGATTCGATGCGCGGGACGAACGTACTCGTCACGGGAGCATCCGGGGGTATCGGCGGGGCCTGCGCCGAACTGTTCGCCGCGCACGGGGCGACTGTCTATCTCACTGATGTCAACGACGACGCCGGAGCTGCGCTCGCCGAGACCTTGGGTCCCGACGCTCACTACCGCCACCTCGACGTGACGAGTGAAACAGAATGGTTCGAAGCAACTTCCGTGATGGCCAAGAACGGCCACGACATCCAGGTGCTGGTCAACAGTGCTGGAGCTGCGATGAAGGCAACTCTGGCGGACACCACATTGGATCAGTTCCGACGAATGATCGACCTGAATCTCGTCGGCACATTCTTGGGACTGCAAGCGGCAGCGGCAGCCATGCACGGCGGCGGCTCCGTCATCAATCTCGCGTCGTTGCGCGGCGTGCTGGCCACTGCGGAGTTGGGTGCATACGGAGCAGCAAAATTCGGAGTTCGGGCCCTGACCAAGGTGGCCGCACTCGAGCTCGCCGATCGGGGAATCAGAGTCAATTCCGTCTGCCCCGGCAGCATCGAAACTGAAATCACCTCGGTCGCGGACTTCGCCAACGACGACGTCGAAGCTTACGTACGCAGCATTCCGATGCAGCGGCGCGGCGCGCCGGAAGAGGTAGCGAAGGTAATTCGGTTCCTCGCCACCGACGACAGCAGCTACATGACCGGAACAGATCTACTCGTGGACGGCGGCACAGCTGCCGGTGTCCGCACCCCAAAAATTTCGAACGAGAAAGAATAAGAAATGGCATCACAATTCGCAGTTACAGGTCTCACGAAGACCTACGGATCGAACGTGGTAGTCGACCAACTCGATCTCGAAATCGAGCAGGGCGAGTTCCTTGTCCTGCTCGGCCCGAGTGGTTGCGGCAAGACCACAACGCTGCGGTGCCTGGCCGGATTGGAAACCCCACAGGGTGGTTCCATCTCGTTCGGCGGCAGGCAGGTCTTCGACGCCTCCACCAAAACCGATGTGCCCGCCCACAAGCGGAACATAGGCATGGTGTTCCAGTCTTATGCGCTCTGGCCGCACATGACGGTCCGGGACAACATCCGTTACCCGCTCAAGGTTCGCAAGCTCAAGCAGGCCATCGCCGACGGCGCGGTGGAGAAGGCCGCCGAGATGGTCGATTGCGGCGCGCTGCTCGATCGGTACCCGTCGCAGCTCAGCGGTGGGCAGCAGCAGCGAGTTGCCGTCGCCCGTGGCCTCGTTGCGCAACCGGATCTGGTCTTGTTCGACGAGCCCCTGAGCAACCTGGATGCACGCCTCCGCGACCAGGTTCGCTCCCAGATCCATCAGCTACACCAAAGCCTCGGTTTCACCGCCGTTTTCGTCACGCACGATCAGGCAGAGGCGTTTGCTCTCGCCGATCGGATCGCAATCATGAAGTCCGGCAAGATCGAGCAGTACGACGCGCCGGAACACGTATTCGAGAATCCGGTGTCCGAGTACGTCGCCGCATTCATCGGCATGGGTAATCGACTGGAACTGCGTCGCGGCCATGACGGGTGGATCACCAGCGCCAACGACATCATCGATCTCAGCAACGCCGTCGTGCGCGATCAGGCCGACGAAGGCAACGCCGCAGTGGCGCGGTTCCGCCCGGACGACGTGCAGATGCACGCATCGATGGACGACGTTCCCGCCGGCAACGTTGCACTGCACGCAGAACTGGTGACGTACGAGTACGCCGGCAGGCATTTCGACGTGTTGGTCAAGACCGGTACCGAGCAACTGTCGTTGCGCGCCGGTGCCGCCGAGCACAGTGCCACGTTGCGCGCCAGCGCGCCGGGTACCCCCATGGTGATCAGCTTCTCCCCGTCCAGCCTGCGGGTTTACGCCCATCCGGATGGCGCCAGGGTGACCGTGCCCGAGCTGGTCGCACCAGGTGTGGGAGATCGATCTTGATGGCAACCGCAACCGCAACCGCAACCGCAACCGCAACCGCAACCGCAACCGCAACCGCCGGCGGATCGGTCAAGTCTTTCTCGATTTCACGGCAGTGGCAAGCGCGCATCGGCTACACGATTCTGATCGCCGTTATTGCATATCTTGTAGTGCTGCCGATGATTCGACTGCAGATGTTGGCATTCGAGGACGGCGGCGCCGGCTACCGTACCCAGTACGGACGCTACGACGTTGCCGAGGCCATCTGGACGACGATCGCGCTGGCACTCGGCTCACTGGTGATCGCGATGGTCCTCGGTACCGTCCTGGCCTTCGCAGCCAGCCGACTCCCGGAGAAGCTGGGGTGGCTTCGCATCGTCCCCATTCTCCCGATCGTCATGCCGGCTGTCGCGAACATCGTCGGCTGGGCATTCCTGCTCTCCCCCGGTCCTGGCTACCTCAACGTGATTTTGCGAAAGCTCCCATGGTGGAGCGGAACTGACACCGGACCCATCGATGTGTACACAATTCCGTGGATCGTGATCCTCACTGGTTTCGGCCTCACCTCGTTTGTCTACCTATTCGTCAGCGCTGGGATGCAGAACATCAGTTCGGAACATCTCGAAGCTGCTCAGGTGAGCGGATCGTCAACGGTCGGAATCTTTTTCAAGATCGTGCTCCCGTTGCTGCGGCCTTCGCTCATCTACGGAGGCGGAATCGCGCTTCTGCTCGGCCTGGGACAGTTCACAGGTCCGCTACTGCTGGGCCAGAATTCGGGCGTCAAGGTCCTGACCACGGAGATGTACCGTCGTGTGTCCGAGTCTCCTTCGGACTTCGCGGCCGCGGCAGCTGCAGGTTCGCCACTGATCATCTTCGGTCTGGTGCTCGTCCTGGTGCAGAAGGTCCTGCTGGGCAACCAGACTCGGTTTGTCACGCACGGCGGCAAGGCATTTGCCTCATCCACCGGACGCGCAACCTGGGCAACGGCCACCGTGGTGATCTTCTCGATGTTCGCACTGGTCATTCCGCTGATCGGGCTGATCATCGTCTCGCTGACCCCGTACTGGTCCGGATCGCTGTCCTGGGGTCTACTGACCCTGGACAACTTCCGGGAACTCTGGTCGACCAATGCGATCATCGAATCCGTTGTCACCAGCGTACTTACCTCACTCGGTGCGGTGATCATCTGTATTCCGATCGGGTACGCGCTGGCCAACCTCCTTGTCCGCGGGCGACGCTTCAAGATCCTGTCATTGCTGGCCGATCTGATGACCGCCCTGCCACTCGGCATCCCCGCGGTGATCTTCGGCGTCGGCTTCCTGCTGACGTATACGGAGCCGCCGTTCATCCTGTACGGCACCCGCACGGTCATCATCCTGGTCTACATAGTCCTGATGTTGCCATTCGCCACACGAATGCAGATGACAGCCATGCTCGCGCTCGGAAACACATACAACGAGGCTTCGGCCACCAGCGGTGCATCCCCCTTCGTCACGACACTGCGAATCATGCTGCCGCTCATGCGTCCGACGATTCTCAGTGCCGTCGCGTTGATGTTCATCCTGCTCACGCACGAGTTCGCCGCCTCGCTGCTGGTGCGCGCTTCCACAACTCAGGTTATGGGAACGCTGCTCTTCGACATGTGGCAGAACGGTTCGTATCCGATGGTTGCCGCAATGGCTCTGCTAATGACCGCGGTGACCACGATCGGCGTTGCCATCGCCATGCTCGTCGGCGGCCGCAACGTCCTGAGCAAGCTGTGACAGAAAGAGAATCTGCAACGATGTCGGTAGGAAATACGCGTTTGCAAGAGAAGGTAGTACTGGTAACCGGAGCCACCGGCGGTATCGGCGTCGATATCGTCGGCCGGCTCGCGGCCGAAGGTGCATCGGTGATCGTCACCGACATCAACGGTGACGCGTGCGCCCAACTGGTCGAGAAGCAAGATCGCCCCGACCGACATCAGGCACTCGCACTCGACATCGCCCGAGAAGAGCAATGGCAGAGCGTCCTCGAGGCCGTCGCCGAGCGGTATTCCCGACTCGACGCCGTGGTGAACAACGGTGCGATCGGTAGTGTGGCTTCCGTCGTCGACGAAGACCTCGATCGGTACAACAGAGTCATCGAGGTCAGTCAGACCGGAACGTGGCTCGGTATGAAACATGCTGGGGCTTATATCGAAAGCACCGGCGGCGGTTCGGTCGTCAACATCTGCTCGATCCTCGGTACGGTCGGCGGGTTGGGTAACAGCTTTGCCTACGCGGCCGCCAAGGGCGCGGTGCGCACGATGACGAAAAACGCCGCATTGCACTGGGCTCCAAAGGGTGTACGCGTGAATTCGGTGCATCCGGGATTCATCGAGACCCAGCAATTGCTGCAGCGTTACGAGGGCAGCGAACGACACCAGGCGATGATTGCGAATACGCCGATGGGTCGATTGGGTCGAGCTTCGGAAGTTGCTGCCGCTGTGGCCTTCCTGGCGGGCGATGACTCGACGTTCGTCACCGGAACCGAACTGTACGTCGACGGCGGTTGGACCTGCGCCTGACCGACCGTCGAATAAACGGGGTGGATCTCTTCAGTTCGAACTGAAGAGATCCACCCCGTTCCTGTTCTGCACGGACAACTGTCCGCGATCGACGAGCACGTCGAGGTGGGCCAGTGTCTCGCACGTGGCTACCATCTGGTTGAACGTGTCGAGAGAATCGAAGCCGCGCTCGCGCCGTGTCCAGGTCAGTACCTCGGCCACCTGCAGACCTGAGGCGTCGCCCAATTCACTTACCACAGAAGTGGTCTGACCCAGCCGATGATCGTGGTGCGCCAACAACTCGCGGCACCGCGACTGCAGACTAGTGCCGGCGCCGCCGTGTGCGGGCATCATGATCCGGTCTCGGTCGTCGAGCATCATCCCCAACGAGTGGAGATACGCCCCGAGTGGCAGTTCCCAATTGCCGAGTTCGAATCCGATCGATGGCGTGATCGTCGGCAGTACGTGGTCTCCGGTAAAGGAGATGTCCCGCCCGAGATCATGAAAAACCATGTGGCCCTTGGTATGTCCGGGAGTATGTACTGCGGTGAGTCGATGACCCGGAATGTCGAGAGCGCCGGCGGAGAGCCAGTGATCGGGCGCCTCCCAGTCCGATATCTCGAACGGTTCGTTGACTGAGTCCCGATAGACCTGCTCGGCGATTGCCGCTGCGCCGGATCGATACAACTGGAGAATCGAGCTCTCCGGAACATTGCTGCCTAGCTTGGCGATAGCGGCAATCCCGGGAGATTCAGCTGCACCCAAGTGGATTTGCGAACCATGCCGTCGACGTAGCTCAACGGCAAACGTGTAGTGGTCACGGTGGACATGCGTGACATAAATGTCGTGAATCTCTGCCGGGCTACGACCGATCAGCGCCAGGGCGTCGGACAGTTCGGCGTGCGTGCTCTCCCGATGCCAGCCGCCGTCGATCAGCGCCAGTCCGTGCGTGGTCTCTAGGGCGTAGACATTGATGGCGCGCAGGCCGTCCTGCGGCATCTGCAGTGGGATCCGGAAAACGCCGTCGGCGACGCGGTAGCAGCCGGGCCGATCCCAGGAATCGGTCATTCCACGCTGACGACGAGCGGCACCATGGTCTTTTCGTCGCCGTACCACATCATCCGGCGCCCGCCCATGGTGCCGACATGATCAACGGCGGCCTGCCACTGCGGACTCGCCAGGGCGGCTTCGAGTGCTTCCCGCGACTCGAAACTCAAGACGGACAAGCCGTCCCACCCTTCCGACTTGCCGCCGAAAGCTTCGAGCAGTTCGGTGTGCTGCCACCGCAGCAGGCCTGGCAGAGGATAAGTGACGTCAGCGTGTTCGCCGCGCCACCACGTGATGAACTGCTCATGGGTCCAGTCGGTGGGGCGGGATGCGACGAGAACGAGATTGTACATAGTAGCTCCTAATTGAATTCACTTTAGTTTGGATGGGCAGGCCGAACGGCTACTCGCCGCACTCGGAGCGACCTACGCGCTCACCATCCGCAGGGCCGCGTCGGTCACTCGATCGGCGATCTCGGTCAGGCTGAGCTTTCCGTCCGGCCGGTACCAGCGCCACACACTGATTACGAGGGCCAAGACGAGTCGGCCCATCAAGCGAGGATCGGAATCGGCGAAGACGCCTTCCTTGATTCCGCTCGCGATCAGATCCGTCCACTGCTGCTCAATTTCTTGGACGAGTTCGCGTGACTTGAGACGCTCGGCTTCTTCGTTCGACGACTGACGCTCCGTGGCCAGTAGTTCCATATGATTTTGCAAGATCCGACGCTGCAGCGCGTCGCGAGGCGAGGCTGCGAGAGAGGCCATCACGGCGGTACGCAACGCTTCCTCCGGCGGAGATACACCCTCGGTAGCGTCGACGAACCGCTCGAGAGAATCTGCCAGCTCAAGCCGCATGATGGTGAGCAAGCAGTGCGCTTTGGACTCGAAATAGTGATAGAGCGCAGTCTGGCCGATACCGACCTCGTCCGCTATCGACGCCCATTTGGTGTGGTCGTATCCAACCTTGCCGAATTGATCGACGGCGACAGAAAGTATGAGCGTCCGCTTCGACCGCGGGCCTTCGCGGCGCGCCTGGGCATCTGTAGTCATGAAGGTCCTCTGTGGTACGACAAGTGTGAGTTCTTCAAACCCTACCTGTTTTGAGGTGAATTCGGATCAGTTTGCGTGGCCAAACCGGACGCGATCCGCACCGCATCCAGACGTGACAACTTTCCGACACGATTCTGCGGAAGGTCGTCGACGGCGAAGAGGTACTCGGGCCACTTGAACTTCGGGAAGCCTTTTTCGCCGAGTTGAGCAGTAGCCTCCGCCAACGTCAGCGGCGCACCGCCGGTGACGACGAGGGCCGCCGCTCGCTCGCCCAGAAGGTCGTCCGGCACCGGCACCACGCAGACCTGAACCACTGCGGGTAGCGAAGCGATCGCCGATTCCATCTCGTTGATGTCGATATTGCGGCCGCCGCGGATGATTATCTGCTTCTGGCGCCCCATGACGCAGATCGACCCGTCTTCACCGACCTCGACGAGATCGCCCGTCGGCAGGAAGCCGTCAGCGGTGAGCTCGGGCAGTACCGGAACACCACCGCGCGCATAACCGACGAACAGTGACGGTCCCTTCACCTGGGCATCACCGATCTCGCCAGCGACGAGCAACGCTCCGGCGGCGTCGACGGCCCGAACGACGGTGCCCGGGAACGGACGTCCGTCTCGCCCAAGTCGAACGGCTGGCGGATCGTCCAGACATGGGGTGGTGTGACCCAGACATTCGGACATACCGAACACTCGCAGGAAAGTGGTACCCAGCACGGTTTCAGCGTTCCCGAGTGTGCGCTCGTTCATAGGTCCGCCACCAACCGTCAGGGCGCGCATCGCCGAGAGCTTGCCGTCGGCCTGCTCGGTAACCGAGAGTTGCAAGGCCATGGTCGGCACCAGCATCGTCCAGGCGACCCTGTGCTGCGCCATTGCCTCTAGTGCCACCGCCGGCGACCACTTGGCGATCGAAACCATCTGTCCGCCCAGGAAAGCCGGCAGATACATCCCGAAACAGAAAGCTGCGACCGACGACAGCGGCACAAAAGCGCCGACCGCCTCACCCTGCTGCAATCCGACGGTATCGATGGTGCTCCGGCAGGCGTAGCGGATTGCCTCCTCGGATTGGACGACACACTTCGGGCGACCGGTAGACCCGGAGGTCATCGCGATCGCGGTGCCACCGCGCCACCGCTCGACCGAGGCGAAAACCCCCGGTCGAGACCTGAGCACTCGCGTTCCGAAAGCGGTTGCGGAACCGGCAAACTGCTCGTCCTTGACGCCCCAACGGGTCAGTGCGTCGGCATCGGCCACCACGAGATCCGGTTCGATGTCGTCGATCGCCATCTCGAACTCGGCCCCGGTCGCGTGCGGGCTGAAGACAGCAACCACGCCGCCGCGAAGTCCGATCGCCAGAGCCGTAGCCACCGTCTGCCACGTATTGTCGGCCTGAATGAGCGCGGTCGGTGCCCCGCCGTCGAGCGAAGCGATGGTATCGGCCAGCGAGCGAGCCGCCTCGACGATCGAACCGATTGTGTGAGAACCTAACTCGTCGATCACCGCAATCTCGGCCGGATTACCTTCCGCCCGGGTGAGCATCTCCTGTGCCAGCAACTTCACTGCGGCGTCCCTCTTCCGTCTTCGAGTTCCATTGTGTGTTGGATGTTTACAGCGATGAAGTGGCTGTAGGAATCAGGACGGCGCGACCGGACAGATCACCCGAACGCAGCCGATCGTAGGCCTCCAGCGCGCTGCCGAACGGGAATGCGGTCACCTCGGCATGCAGCTTTCCGGCACCGGCGAGCGCGACCACCTGACGAAGGTCCTCGATCGTGCCCCAGAACGGAGCCCGAACCTGCCAGCCATTGACCAAGCCAAGGCTCTTGCCGACGGTCAGCTGCCCGCCTGAACTTCCCACGACGACAACCCGGCCGCCCGGAGCGAGAAGCGCCGGAGCGGGTTCGACGGTCGCCTGGGCCCCGACGAAGTCGAAGACCACGTCGGCACCGCCGAGGCTCACGACATCTGCGGCCGCTTCCGAGAGCGTCGAAAAACATGCGCGTGCTCCCGATTCGAGAGCGAGAGCGTGTGTCTGGGTTCTTGTTTCGACGGCGATGATGTTGGTGACGCCGAAAGAACGCAGTATCTGCACCGCCAGATGGCCGAGACCGCCGACGCCGATCACCACCGCGACCGTGTCCGAGTCGATGAGGTCGCTATTGGTTCGGATCGCATGATATGCGGTCAGGCCGGCGTCGGCGAGCGGAGCAGCCTGCTCGGGGCTCAGTGAACCGGTGCGAACGAGAACAGCTTCCGAAGGCACCAGCAGGTATTCGGCCAGCCCACCTGGATGTCCCAGCCCGTTTCCGATCGGACTGAGTCGCCCGTCCGCGCGTGGGACCTTCTCCAAGCAGTAGTTCTCGCGCTCGCGCCGGCAGTTGCGGCACCGGCCACACGGCCAAATGCCGTGAACGACAATGCCTTCACCGATCCACGAGTGATCGGCGAGCGGCCCGGCCCCGACGACGGTACCGGCAACCTCGTGACCGAGTGTCAGCGGCAACGGGTAATCGAAATGCCCGGCCGGCGAATCCATGACGTGCAAATCTGAGCGGCACAGGCCAGCGGCACCGACTTTGATCAGCAGTTGCCCGTCGGCGGGTTCGGGTACAGGGATCTCACGCACCTGCGGTGGCTGACCCCACGCCGTCAGCTGGACTGCCAACATCAGCGGGCCGTCCATCCGCCGTCGACGACCAGCGCTTGGCCGGTCATGTACGAGGAGGCATCCGAGGCCAGAAACAGTACTGCGCCGTTGATCTCGCCTTCGACGCCGCCGCGGCCGAGCATGGTGTTCTTGCGCACCCATCCCGCCGATTTGTCGTTGCTGAACAGTCCGTCGGTCATCTCAGTATCGAACCACCCGGGCACGACGGAGTTGACGCGGATACCCCTGCGTCCCCACTGGCCGGCCAATTCCCGGGTCAGGCCGAGCGCTCCGGCCTTGGATGCTGCGTAGCTCGCGCCGCCAATGGGGGCGGTGGACACCAGCCCGATTACCGAGGAGATGTTGATGTACGACGCGCGTTCGTTCTCGGGTAGTCGGGTCGAGGCGTAGGTCGCCAGGTGAAAGCCGGACACCAGATTGAGTTCGAGCACGGAATTGAAACCTGTGATGGTTTCGTCCTCCGCGTTAGGTGGACCCGGCATGCCGGCATTGTTGACCAGGATGTCCAGGCGCCCGGACTGCTCGTAACACCCGTCGATCAATACGCGCCGATCGGCGTCGTCGGTGATGTCGCAACGAACCGGAACGATTCCCGGTACCTCGGCTGCCAGGTCCTGCAAACGGTCGAGCCGGCGGGCCGCGGCGTAGACCGTGGCGCCTGCGCCGGCCAGCGTGCGGGCAAATCCCATCCCGAGACCCGAAGACGCCCCGGTTACGATCGCCACGCGCCCGGTCAGTCCGAACATCTCGGTCAGCATCTGTCCACCTTCGAATCCGTTGTCTGTCATGACTTTCCTGTCGATCTCAGTTCGCAGCAGCGTCAGTGCGCAGCATCAGTACACGGCGGTTCGGCCGCCGTCGACCGGGATGAGCGCGCCGGTTGTGTAACCGGCCGCATCCGAGGCCAGATGCGTTACGAGACCGGCGATCTCCTCCGGCCGGCCGAGCCGCCCGGCGGGCAGGCGGTCCACGATCTTTCCAATGAACTCGTCATCCCAGTTCTCGGCCATATCGGTAGCGAAGCCACCGGGCATCACACAGTTGACCCGCACCGTCGGTGCGTACTCCTGCGCAAACGCCCGGGTGAGCGCATTGAGCCCGTTCTTGGCGGCGGCGTACATCGCTTCCGGGGGACTGGGGCGCTCTGCGCCGATACTGGAAATGTTGATGATCGAGCCGCCGCCGGCCGCTCGCATCCGGTCTCCGGCAACGGCCATCAGACGGAATGGTCCCTTGACGTTGACCTCGATGGTTTTGTCCCACAAGCTTTCCGATACGGAGAGCAGGTTTTCGGCCAGCGGTGCGATTCCGGCATTGTTGACCACGATGTCGAGGCTGCCGAACTGCTCGATGATCTGATCGACGGCGGGCTCGATACTGTCCCAGTGCCCGACGTGCAGGGCGAAGGGGTGCGCGGTTCCCGGCCCGGCGTCACCGAGCGACGCCACCGCATCGCGGCAGGATTCGAGCTTACGGCTCGACACGATCACCGTCGCGCCCGCGTCCCGGAGCCCGCGCGCGATGGCAAGTCCCAAACCGCGGCTGGCGCCTGTCACGAGCGCGACCTTACCGGTCAATTCCAGAGTTCTCATTTGTGCTTCTTCAACTCGAGGCGGGCAATGGTGCGTAGATGAACCTCGTTGGGGCCGTCAGCAATCTGCAGGGCACGGGTAATCGCGTACAGCCGAGCCAGGATCGTGTCGTTGCTGACTCCGGCGGCGCCGTAAGTCTGCACCGCACGGTCGACAACTTTGTGTGCAACTTCCATCGCGGACACCTTGATGGCGGCCACCTCGGAGCGCGCAGACGCGTTGCCCTGGGTATCCATCAACCAGGCCGACTTGAGGACGAGCAACCGGATTTGGTCGATCTCGATGCGGCTGCGGGCAATCCATTCACGCACGACGCCACGATCGGCAAGGGGTCCACCGAATGCTTCCCTTTCGAGCGCACGCTTGCACATCATGTCCAGTGCCCGTTCCGCCATACCGACAGCGCGCATCGCGTAGTGCATCCGGCCGGGGCCCAGACGTCCCTGCGCGATAGCGAATCCGTCGCCCTCGGCGCCGAGCATGTTTGCTGCCGGTACCCGAACGTCGGTGAACTGAACTTCGCCGTGGCCCAGTCGGTCCTGGAAGCCGAACATCGGCAGATCCCGAATGACCTCGACACCAGGTGCGTCGGCCGGTACCAGGATCATGCTCTGTTGGCGGTAGGTCGGACCTTCGGGATCCGACTTGCCCATGAAGATTATGAGCTTGCAATCGGGATCGAGAATGCCGGAGGTGTACCACTTACGGCCGTTGAGCACGTATTCGTCACCGTCACGTTGGATGGTCGATCGGATATTCGTCGCATCCGAACTCGCCACGGCCGGTTCGGTCATCGCAAAAGCTGAACGAATACTGCAGTCCAGCAACGGCTTCAGCCACTGTGACTTCTGCTCGTCGGTACCGAACATGGCGAGGATCTCCATATTTCCGGTGTCGGGAGCCGAGCAGTTGATCGTCTCGTTGCCGATGATGGAACGGCCGACGATCTCGGCTAGCGGCGCGTACTCGAGATTGGTCAGTCCGGCACCGAGTCCGTCGTGCGTCATAAACAGATTCCACAGGCCCAATTCGCGGGCTTTCTCCTGCAGGTCGCGCATGATCTGCGGCTGCTCGTGTGGGTTGTCGTTGTCAGCGACCTGGGCGTCGTACACCGATTCCGCCGGATAGACGTAATCGGCCATGAAAGATTCGAGCTTGCCGAGTAGTTCCTCGGTACGTGGGGAATAGGCGAAATCCACGGTAAGACTCCTTAAGTGGTTATCAGGGACGCAAAAGATCAGGGACGCAAGAGTGCGGTACCGGTCTCGATCAACCGGTTGATGGTGTCCGGCAGCTTCTCCTGGTCCGGATCGTGATGGCGACCCTCGCGGTGTCGACGCAGGTTGTGGCCCATGATCGCCGCCATTTTCAACCGACCGAGTGCGTCGAACCAGTTAAGTTCGGGAAGTGTGGGACCGTCACCGGTGTACAAGGCGACCAACTCTTCGGCACTCGGCAGTCCTGGGACTTCCCGGCCGACGCCGGGGAAGTTCGAACCGTCGGCGAACACCAGAAACCAGCCTAGCTCGACTCGGGGATCTCCGGCAGACCAGATTTCCCAGTCGATGAGTGCGACCGGCTCCAGGCCGTCGGAGATGATGTTGCCGAGACGGTAATCACCGTGCACCAGTGTGGGTTTGACAGGTTCGGGAATGTCGGAGCGCAACAGTTCCAGCAGATGATCGGCGCCGACAACCAATTCCGGGGGCACTGCGCCCAATGTCTTGGCCCAGCGCTCGAGCTCGTCTGCCGGCGTCAGGGGATTTGCGAGTCCTGCAATGGTGGCGAGGTCCACCTCGTGCAGTCGCGGTAGGACTGCCGCTGCACGACGCATGCGATTGGCAGCTAGCACCGGATCGACGGCGGGGTCGTCGAGCACCGGTTCGAGTGACTCGCCTGCAACAAATTCCATGGCAAACCACGCTGGTTCGATCTCGTCGACGACAACTACGCGTGGCACCGGAACTTCGGTGCCGGCCAGCGCCTGCAGAATGTGAGCCTGTCGCAACATGTCGTGCCTGCCGATGGATCGCTGGCCTTCCGGCACCGCCTTGATCACTACGTCACCGGTCGAGGTGGTGGCGCGGTACGTCAGCCCGGAGTGCCCACCGAGCAGCGGCTGGAAGTCGGTCAACGTCGCGCCGCAGTCCGCCAGCAGTTTGGCGGCGACCCGGTCTTGCAGAGACGAACTGGTCACGGTCGCGGCTCCCTCGGTAGACCGAGCACGCGCTCGGAGATGATGTTGTGCTGAATCTCGTCGGTACCGCCGGCAATTCGGTATCCCGGGGCACCGAGGGCGTGTTCGGACCACGCGAACGTTCCCCAGCGGCCGGAATCGGCGGTCAGTTCACGGCCGAGCAGCAAACGGGCAACTTCGGACGTCCGGGCCATTGTGTCGGTAGCCAACAGCTTTCCGAGTGACGCTTCCGGACCCGGCTCGTTGCCGGCGAGCATCGCCCCAGCCACCCGCATATTGCTCACACGCTGCAGATAGCTCCTGGTGACCAGGTCGGCGACCTTGTCCTTCTCGATCTCGGTCAGCTCGCGGCCGAGGTTCTGCGCGAGTGCGATTGCCTGATCCGCGTTGGCCAGACCGAGATTTCCGCCGTCGAGACGTTCGGCCGCCAGTACGGTCAGCGCAACCTGCCAACCCTTTCCGACAGGGCCGAGTCGATACGTGTCTTCGAGTTCGACGCCGTCGAGGTACACCTCGTTGAACGAGCTGCCGCCGGTCATCTGCCGGATCGGGCGGATCGTCATGCCAGGCGCGTTCATCGGGACCAGGAACATCGTGAGCCCGGCATGTTTCGTGACGGTGGCGTCGGTACGGCACACTGCGACTCCGTAGTCCGCGACCAGAGCGCCGGACGTCCACACCTTGTGTCCGTCGATGGTCCACGTGCCGGCTTCGCTGCGTACCGCCTTGGTGCGGACGGCAGCCAGGTCTGATCCGGCCTCGGTCTCGGAGAACAGTTGGCAAGCAATGATGTCCGTGCGAAGCATCGCGCGCACGTAGCGTTCCTTCTGCTCGTCGGTGCCCCACTGCTCGATGGTCGGCGCGATCAATTGTTGTGTCACCGAGAACATCTCGGTGCGACGCGGCACGTCGAACGATTCCTCGGCCCGGCGGAATGCCAACACGTATGACAGCGGGAGATTGCGACCGCCGCGTTCGGGGGTCCAACTCAATGCTCCCCAGCCGGCATCGAACTTCGCCTGCTCGTAGCGCGAAATCGCGTCGGTGTGCTCGCGCTCCTGCTCGGCGGTCCAATTCTCGAATACGGCCACTGAATCTGTACCGACGCCCCACACCGATTCGGTGCGAGGTGCCGCCACGCCACGCAACCATGCGATAGCTTCCTCGGTGAACGCGTCGAGACCTGGAATCGTTTGTGGTGTCACTGATCTGCCCTCAGCCATCTGCGCAAACTCATACGGACAATACGGTGCAGGCACTGATGCCCGGTGCGCCGTATACGTGGGTGAACCCGATCCGGGGAGTGCCGGGAACCTGACGGTCACCCGCCTCACCGCGGAGTTGGGTGACTATCTCGTGCACCTGCCGCAGACCCGATGCGCCGATCGGCTCACCGTTGGCGATGCATCCACCGTCGGTGTTGATCGGGATCCGGCCGCCGATCTCGGTCTCGCCGGCCGCAATCATCGATTCCTGTTCGCCGGGTTCACAGAACCCGCATTCGGCCATGTGCATGATTTCCGCGCCGCTCTCGGTGTCCTGCACCTGAGCCACGTCAACGTCGCCGGGGGAGACGCCTGCCTGCTCGAACGCCGCTCGTGCGGCGTCCGCACTGACACTGGTCGGTTCACCGCTACCTTGTACCGCAGGACTGAATACCTCGAACGAGCCGAATCTTCTGGTGCGGTGGGTGATTGCCCGGAGCGTTACCGCTCGCGCGCCGAGCGACTGGGCGGCGCCCTCGCTGGCAACCACGATCGCCGCTGCACCTTCGCCGGGTGAGCAGAACATGTAGCGAGTGAGGGGGTCGTTGACCATGTCGGCCGTCGCGATGGTCTCGGCGGACATCGCCTCGCGGCGCCAGGCATTCGGATTGAGAACGCCGTTGCGGTAAGCCTTCTCGGCTACCAGCGCCAACGTGTCGGCCGAGATGGTGTGCTGGCGCATATAGCGCGAGATCTTGGCCCCGAAGAATTGTGTGGTGACCATCAGGCCGGCCTCGCCGTACCCCGGTGGCAGGCCCCAATCCTCCGGTCGTGGGTCGAATGCGCCGCGCGGGTGCTTGTCGAAGCCGACTGCGAGTGCGATCTCGGCTGCTCCCGAGCGCACGGCGTTGACTGCAGAGAAGAGTGCACTGCCACCGGTGGCGCAGCCGTTCTTGACGTTGGTGAAAGGTATTCCGGTGAAACCGAGTTCGGCTACCAGGGTGTCGGCCAAGCCGGAGCCGTCGCTGCCACCGAAGGCGACCTGGACATCCGGCCACGTGATTCCGGCGTCACCGAGGGCGGCGCCGATCGCGGTGACGGCCATGGCGCGGCCGCTGACACCCGGCTGCCTGCCGAACTTCGAGAGTCCGGCTCCGATTATCGAAACAGGCTGCGTCACTTGATTTCTCCTTGTTTCGCGAGGCGATCGACGGCGAACCGGGGCACCGGTGAGTTGGCGACCAATGTCACCGGTGCCTGATCCAGTCCGTCGAAATCTTCACAGTCGATGATTGCCTCGACCTTGATTCCTTCCGGGAGTTCGATGTACCCGACCGCGAAGGGGGTGAACCCTCCGGCGGGTGGTACATACGGCGGCGATTTCGGAGGAAAACGTTGAATCGTATACGCCCACACCACGCCTCGTGTACTCAGATCGAGAGGTACTGCCGTCGGCGTTGCGCACTTGCTGCACATGACGCCGGCCGGAAAGGCCACCGTGGCGCACGCCGTGCACCGGCTGCCTTCGAGCACGATTGCCGTCTTCTCTGCCATGCCTATCCCTTCAGGTCTCGGGGTGAATCAGATCAGCGGCCGACCCACACCGGATCGCGCTTCTCGAGGAATGCGGTGACGCCTTCCTTGCCGTCTTCCGACTGCAGTGCGTTGCCGACGGCCAGGTGCTCCATGACCATGAGCGACTGGATGTCCGCGTCGAGACCCTTGTCGATGCACATCTTGGTGAGCTTCATCATGAACGGACTCTTGTCGGTCAGACTCGCGGCGAAGTCCGCCACGGCCTGGTCGAGCTGATCGGCCGGTGCCGACGCGTTGATCAGGTCGAATGCAGCTGCTTCCGTGCCCGAGAGCAGCTTGCCGGTGAGCATGAGCTCCTTGGTCTTGCGGATACCGATCATGCGGGGCAGGCGGTAGATGGGGCCTGCGCCACCGAAGAGCGCGCGACGGATGTGGAAGTCGCCGATCTTGGCGTCGTCCGATGCGATCGCGAAGTCGCACGAGATCATCAGTTCGAAGCCGCCGGCGGTGACATAGCCTTCGAGTACTGCGATCGAGGGGGTGTTCATCGAGTAGAGACGGTCGCAGACCTTGGCCGAGAGCACGGCGACGTCCATCGCGGTGGTGCTGCCGATGAAGTCGGAGAGCAGCTCGTCGAGGTCGAAGCCCGAGCAGAACGTGTTGTTGACGCCGCGTAGCACCAGAACCTTGAGGTTCGGATCGTTGTCGACCTCGACGATGATCTCGTCGAGGCGGTGCAGCAGTTCAACGGTGACCGCGTTCTTCTTGTGCGGGCGGTTGAGCCAAACCCGTGCGACGTCTCCGTCTTTCTCCAACAGGATGTGGTCGGTCTCGATCATCATGAGCCTTTCGTTTATCTTCAAATTGAACTGGATTCACTTCAGTATGCATATCGGGTGACGTCTCGTCAATACCCGGCGGCAGTTACATCTTTCGAACGGTCAAACACCGATCAGTTCTGCGATGCGGGCGCGATGAGTGCGCGAATCGCCCTGGACTGCTTCGTTTCCCAATGCCCGACGGAAATAGGAGTGCGCCGGGTGTTCCCAGGTGAAGCCGACACCACCGTGCAATTGCACGGCCTCTGCCGCGGCGTCGATCGCCGCATCGGTGCAGACAGCACCGGCCACCGCGATCGCCAATCGAGCGGTGTCCGGGTCCTCGTCGAATATGGCGGCGGCGTATCTACTCGCCGATCGAGCGCGCTCGAGCAGTACGAGTACGTCGGCCAATCGATGTTTGACGGCTTGAAACGAGCCGATCGGGCGCCCGAATTGCTGCCGGGTTTTCACGTATTCCACGGTCATCTCGAGGAGCGCGTCGACGATTCCGGTGTTCTCGAAAGCGATTGCGAGCGTACGTAAATCATGAAGCCGAGTACAGATCCGGGCGCAATCGTCGGCGCCGACCAGGGGGACTGCCGGCACTTCCGCTACGGTCAGATCTGCCTGCCTGCGGGTGGGGTCGACGACTTCACGCTCGCGCCAGTGCGCCTGACCATCGGTCTCTATCGCGAATATCTGCCGTCCAGCGGCGGTATCGGCGGAGGCGATGACGATATCGGCAGCAGCGCCACCCACGACGGCCGAAACCTCACCGCTGAGAACCCAGCCGGATTCACTTTCGACGCCGCTGAGTCGGTCGGTCGCGGCAGTCAGCGAACTGAGACTTGCCACCGCCGACCCGGCGAGAACATCGACCAGCAGTTCGTCGACGGGATACGTGGCCGCCAACACCGCTTGGACGCCGAGGACCGCCGAGGAATACACCGGCTCACAGACCAGGCTCCGCCCGCACTCTTCGAGAATGATGCCGAGTTCGACCATGCCGTAACCCAGTCCACCGCGATCTTCCGGTGCAGCGAGCGAAGTGACCGACATGTTCTCGAGCAATTGTTTCCAGAGTTCCGGCGAGTAGCCCTCGGTCGTGTGCGAAGCCGACCGAGCCTGCTCCACTCCGCCGTGTTTTCCGAGTAGCGCCCGAATCGCATCACGAAGCTCTAACTGTTCTGGACCAGGATTGAGAGCGGCGGGCTCGGAGCGCGGCCAGGCGGGCTCCACCTGGGAAGTCGACGGTTTCATATCACTCCAATTGACTTGAGTTCAGTTTGGTTAGTGAATCGAGACTAGCGCGTTTGGGCCTCGACAAGAAGGGGTGAACCGAACTAAGTTCATCTTATGAGTTCTGTCATCGAGACCTATTACGCAACCGTCGACGATGGTCGACTAAAAGATGCCGTGGCCTTGTTGGCCGAAAACGTGGAGTTCGCCATGGTCTTGCCCGCCGGGGCCAACTACGGGAATGGTCGCGCGGCAATGCTCGACTACCTGTCCGGTCGCCCTCCGGTGGATCGCAAACACAAGGTCCTGCGCGTCGCAGCCGACGGAGATCTGCACTTCCTGCACGGGTCCGTGACTGAGAATGGGACCAAGACCACGGGCTATTTCGTCGGCGTCATGCACGTCGATGCCGCCGGTCTCGTCGATCGCTACCAGGTGTCCTTCGACGCAGAGTTCAGTTTGCTTCCCCCCGATTCGTCCGCCAAAGGAGTTCGCTGATGAGCGAGACCAACCAGACGCCAGTGCTCACCCAGTGGTTCGAGTACATGGATTCCGACGACCCCGACCGCGTGCTGACGATGATCAGCAAAGACTTCGTCATGTCCGTTCAGTTCTCGAAGGGCGACGGCCAGTCGGCCGAGTTCGTCGGCGATCACGACGGCCTCGTCGCTTACCTGGCGCAACGCGAGAAGAGCGTTCTGATCCATCACATCGACGCCGGGGCATTCGTCGACGGCGTCGAGTTGTCGCTCGGCCGCACTACCCGCGGCAGCGAGTTCGAGGCGTCGTTCAATGCCACCGCGCAACTCGACAGCGCAGGCAAGGTGCGGCGCCTACTCATCGCCCGCACGCCCGAACTGTCCTTCTCCTGATTTCAGCTCCATCCAGGCCGACCTCGGGTACCGCGCAGCCTTCCCACGCTGCCCGGGGCCGCCCCATTTCTCCCGCGATCTCCAACTCCTCCGCGACCATCGCAGACGCGCGCCGCCCTCCGGCTGGCGATCCTCACTACTTTCCGGCCGAAACAACTGAGCCGTCATGATCAAAAGGAATCCCTGTGAGTGAACAAGCATTTATTTACGAGGCCATTCGCACGCCGCGAGGCAAGCTGCGAAAAGGCTCATTGAACAGTGTCAAACCTGTCGACCTGGTAGTCGGACTAATCAAGGAACTCGGAACCCGTTTTCCGGCAATGGATCCCGCAGACATCAACGACGTAGTGCTCGGCGTAGTCTCCCCGGTCGGCGAACAGGGTGCCGTCATCGCACGCACCGCGGCCCTGCTCGCGGGATTGCCGGATTCGGTGCCGGGCACGCAGGTCAACCGCTTCTGCGCATCGGGCCTCGAGGCAACCAACCTGGCGGCCCAAAAAGTTGCGTCCGGCTGGGACGATCTGGTGATCGCCGGCGGTGTCGAGTCGATGTCCCGAGTCCCGATGGGTAGCGACGGCGGCGCCATCTTCACCGATCCGGCGACCGCATACGACCTGTACATCGCCCCACAGGGAATCGGCGCCGACCTCATCGCCACCATCGAGGGATTCACCCGCGAGGACATCGACGGTTACGCCGCTCAGTCCCAGGATCGTGCGGAAAGTGCTTGGAATGCAGGTTATTTCACCAAGTCTGTAGTTCCGGTCCAGGACATCAACGGCGTCGTACTCCTCGATCACGACGAGCACCGCCGTCCAGGAACCACCGTCGCGAGTTTGGGAAAACTCAAGCCGGCATTCGAAACGCTAGCCGCTACAACCGGTTTCGACGAAGTTGCGCTGCAGAAGTACGTCAATATCGAAAAGATCAACCACATCCATACCGGCGGCAACTCTTCGGGCATCGTCGACGGTGCCGCACTCGTACTCGTCGGCAGCGACACCGCGGGCAAGCGCGCCGGCCTGACGCCACGCGGACGCATCGTTGCCACCGCCCAAACCGGTAGTGAACCGACCATCATGCTGACCGGACCGACCTCGGCCACCCTACTCGCCCTGAAGCGGGCCGGACTGACGGTGGACGACATCGACGTCTTCGAACTCAACGAGGCCTTCGCTTCCGTGGTCATGAAGTGGATGAAGGATCTGAAGATCCCGCACGAGAAGACCAACGTCAACGGCGGGGCCATCGCGATGGGACACCCGCTCGGCGCTACCGGCGCCATGCTGGTCGGCACTGTGCTCGACGAACTCGAACGTACCGACGGGCGCTACGGCCTGATCACACTGTGCATTGGCGGCGGTATGGGTGTCGCCACCATCATCGAACGCGTCTGAGCCCGCTCCTTCCTCGGTCCGCTCCCCCTCTGTTGAAGAGAAAGAACCTACAGAATCAATGACTGACAACATGATCGGCTGGGCGCTCGATACCGACGGTGTCCTCGTACTCACGATGGACGACCCGAATCAGGGCGCCAACACGATGAACAACCTGTACACGGCGTCAATGGCTGCGACAGTCGACCGACTCGAAGCCGAGAAGGACAGCTATGTCGGCGTGGTACTCACGTCGGCGAAGCGGACGTTCTTCGCCGGTGGTGACCTCAAGGATATGCAGGCGTGGGGCCCGCAGGCGGAGAACCCGGTGTCGGCCACCGAGATCACCACCCATCTCAACGCACTCAAGCAGGTTTTGCGACGCCTCGAGGTGCTGGGCAAGCCGGTGGTGTCCGCCATCAACGGCGCCGCACTCGGCGGTGGGCTGGAAATTGCGCTGCACACCCATCACCGAATCGCGGCCGACGTGCGCGGCAACCAACTGGGCCTGCCCGAGGTCACGCTTGGACTCTTGCCCGGCGGTGGCGGAATCTCCCGTGTCGTAAGGCTGCTCGGCATCCAGGCAGCCCTGGCGAGTGTCTTGCTTCAGGGCCCACGGCTTAGCCCCACGCGCGCACTGGAATTGGGCTTGATCGACCGGATCGTCGGCTCGGTGGCGGAATTGCTGCCCGCGGCCAAGGCCTGGATTCACGACCACGCCGATGCCGTACAGCCTTGGGACACCAAGGGGTTCGAGATCCCCGGAGGCGGACCGGCCGAGGCGAAGATGGCCCAGGCACTACCCGTCATCCCGAGCCTGCTACGTAAGCAACTCAAGGGCGCACCGATGCCCGCGCCGCGCGCGATCATGGCTGCCGCCATCGAGGGCGCATACGTCGGCATCGACACTGCCGACGAGATCGAGACCCGCTACTTCGTCTCGCTCGTGACCGGCCAGGTTGCCCAGAACATGATCAACGCCTTCTTCTTCGACCTGCAGGCCATCAACGGCGGCGCATCCCGGCCGGACGGCTACGACAAGTTCACCGCCAAGAAGGTGGGCGTCATCGGAGCCGGAATGATGGGTGCCGCAATCGCATACGTCTCCGCCCAGGCCGGAATCGACGTGGTAATCAAGGACATCTCACTCGAGGCCGCAGAGAACGGCAAGCAATACGCGGTAGCGCTCGAGGCCAAGGCGCTGGCTCGCGGCAAGACTACCGCGGAGAAGTCCGAGCAGCTCCTCGCCCGGATCACCCCTACTACCTACGCCGCCGATTTCGCGGGCGTCGACCTCGTGATCGAAGCCGCATTCGAATCAGTCGAGGTCAAACACCAGGTGTTCCAGGAAATCGAGAACATCGTCGAACCCGATGCAGTGCTCGGATCGAACACCTCGACCCTGCCGATCACCATTTTGGCCGAGGGGGTCGACCGCACCGCTGACTTCATCGGAATCCACTTTTTCTCCCCGGTGGACAAGATGCCTTTGGTTGAAATCATCAAGGGCGCCAAGACGTCCGACGCCGTACTGGCCAAGGTCATCGACTACACGCTGCAGATCGGCAAGACTCCGATCGTCGTCAATGACAGTCGCGGCTTCTTCACCTCCCGTGTTATCGGTAAATTCCTCGACGAGGCGATGGCAGCGGTCGGCGAGGGTGTGAACCCCACATTCATCGAGCAGGCAGGCGCGCAGGCCGGATACCCGGCACCGCCACTGCAGTTGATGGACGAACTGACACTCACACTGCCGCAGAAGATCCGCAAGGAAACCGAGCGCGCGCTGCTCGCCGCAGGCGAAACCGTTCCGCACCACGGCTCCAACGCCGTCATGGACCGCATGGTCGGCGAACTCGAGCGCACCGGGCGATCCGGCGGCGGCGGCTTCTACTCGTACGACGAAAGCGGCAAGCGGGTCGGTATTTGGCCTGGTCTGCGCGAAGCGTTCAAGTCCGGGTCTACCGAAATCCCCTTCGAGGACATGAAGGAGCGAATGCTGTTCGCCGAAGCGCTCGAAACGGTGCGCTGCTTCGACGAAGGAGTCTTGGAGAAGGTGGCGGACGCGAACATCGGATCGATCTACGGAATTGGCTTCCCGGCCTGGACCGGCGGCGTGATCCAATACATCAATCAGTACGCTGGCGGCCTGCAGGGCTTCGTCGATCGAGCACGTAACCTGGCGTCGAAGTACGGCAGTCACTTCGAGCCGCCGCAGTCGCTGGTTGACAAGGCCGCTGCCGGTCAACAGTACTGAGATAGTTCAGAGTCGACGTGGCCTGCCTCGGCTCGAGGCAGGCCACGTCGAAGAACTAGCGCTGGAAGCCCCGTTCCCACTCTTCCTGGAACTTGGCGGTCAATTCGGGAGTCAGCGACGCGGTGTCCGGCAGCGCAATGTCTTGCGCACGCCCGACCGAACCCGAGATGTCCGGCAGCGCACTACCGTATCCGTACGAGAGCGCTTTCTGCCCTGCTTCCGTGACCAGGAAGTTGGCCAGTACCTGTGCGGCATTCGGATGCGGTGCGGACGCAAGTACCAGGGAGTACCACGGCGTTCCCCAAGCCGGCTCCGGTAGCACCCAGTTCACCGGGGCACCTGCCGCCATCTCGCGCACCAGTGGTTGCACCATCGGAGTGGCAACTATCTCGCCCGAGCTCAATGCTTGTGCGATGCCCAGGGAACTCGGATAGATCCGCGGGCTCTGGGCTGCCAGTCGCTCGTTGAAATCGCCGGTTCCCCAGTTTTTTTCGAAGAACTGGTATTGATCGACCACGGCCGCGAATCCGCCGGGGTTTACGACCCCGATTTTTCCCTTCAACGCGGGGTCGAGTAGGTCGTCGGGGGATTGAAGTCCTTGCGGCACAGCGTCGGTGTTCCAGCCGAGCGCGAATATCGCCGCGCTGGTCAGGAAGAGCTGGTTGTTGATGACACTTCGATCGCGCTCGTAGGCCGGATCGTCGAAGGCTGGACCGACGATCGCGGTCGAGAAGGCACCAGATGTGGACGTATTCCTGATCCAGGACGGATCTGAAGACATGTGAACGTCGCCGACGCCCTTACCTGTTCGATTCTCGGTTTCGATGCGAGGATTCATCTCGACATCCGTCCCGCGAGTGACCTCCAGGGTGATCTGCGGGTACTGCGCCGTGAATGCAACCCGCAGGGCCTCCAAGTTCGCGGGATGCTGGGTCGAGTAAAGGCGTACGGAACCTTCGACATTGGCGGCGGCGACAACGTCATCCCAACTGCCGGCAACCGGACTGGCCGGAGTCTCGTCACTGCTACACGCCACAGCCATCAACAGTGTGGCGGTTGCAGTCACCGCTATGACCGACCGGGGGAAATTCTTCATGGACGTGCCCTTCTGGCGCTCGTATGGCACAGGTGATCTTCGGGAATCTTGTTGTCGAACCGCGAAAGGTATTCGAGAACAGGCAAATTCAGCCGTTGGGAAATACCAACCTGAATTCGGTTTAACTTACGCCGGCAGCATACAACGATGTGCCTCAGGTCACAATATGTCTTGTCGCTCGGTTGTTCGGTTCCGCAGCGCTGAGCTAAACTGAATTCAATACAGTCGGAGTCAATCGCTCTACCAGTTGCCGCAAGCAGGGAAAGAGAGCACTCATGGGTAACGAGTTTCCCCACCTATTTTCTCCGTTTGTACTCGGCGGCATGACCATCAAGAATCGGTTGGTGGCATTACCTGCCGGAACGAGCATGGCCGAAAACGGTGTGCCGACACACGGGGACACCGAGCATTTTGAGCGACTCGCAGCAGGCGGGGTTGGCATGATCATCGGCGGCGCGACAGTAGTGCACCCCACGACCACGTTGCGTTCACGGAAACTGGTCGAGGCGTATATCGACGAATTTGTACCCGCGACTGCGGCTAAAGTCGCCGTGATACACCGGCACGGCGCAAGGTTCATCGGCCAGTTGTGCCACCTCGGACGTGAATTCATCGGCGGCGAATCGGATGCACCACCGTCCGCACCTTCGCCGATCAAAACTCCCCGTGACGCCTACCCACCCCACGAACTCACGATTGCCGAAATCGAAGACATTATCGAAGGCTGGCGGATCTCGACCGCGAACCTGGTCAAGGCGGGCGCAGACGGCGTGGAAATCCATGCCGCGCACGGTTATCTGCCGGCTCAGTTCATGTCTCCGTTGACCAACCGGCGCACCGACAGTTTTGGCGGATCGTTCGAGAATCGAATGCGTTTCCCCCGCTTGGTGATCGAGGCAATGCGCTCCGTCATTCCCGCCGGATTCGTACTCGGCGTGCGACTGAGCGGTGAGGAGGAAATCCCCGGCGGAATGGGGATCGACGACTGCGTGCGCATTGCGGAGAATATGGCCGAACTCGGGGTCGATTATTTCTCCATCACGCACGGCA
Organism: Rhodococcus sp. ARC_M6; assembly: GCF_022810305.1. Classification (GTDB taxonomy): domain Bacteria; phylum Actinomycetota; class Actinomycetes; order Mycobacteriales; family Mycobacteriaceae; genus Rhodococcus_F. The sequence continues at coordinate 1,595 of NZ_JALGQH010000035.1, read as the reverse complement.
CCCGCGGCAAATACGTCAAAGACTCCACCAACCCGGACGCGGTCGCGATCCCGTCCGCCGCGAAGGTGCGGGCCGCCACCGGCATTCCCACTCTCGTCGGCCAACGCATTCGCGACGCCGCCACCGCCGATCATGCGATCAAGTCCGGTCACGTCGACATGGTGGGGATGGCTCGGGCGCTGATCGCGGATCCCGACTTGCCGATCAAATCGCAGACCGGTCGGCTCGGCGAGATCCGCGGTTGCCTGGGGATCAACCAAGATTGTCGGGCTTTCGACCCACATCTGCACTGCGCGGTCAATGCCGAAGTCGGGCGCGGCCGGCATCCGGGGATCGGTGTCATCGCCCCGCGCACCAAGGAAGTTTTTGTCATCGGCGGCGGGCCGGCCGGACTTGAGGCCGCACGCGTCGCTGCGGGCCGAGGGCACCGTGTCACCCTGTTCGAGCGGGACACCGTTCTCGGTGGCGCCGTCCGCGTGGCCGCGGCTGCCCCGCATCGCGCCACCCTGATCGACATCGTCGATTACCTTGCGAGAGAACTCAAGCGGCTCAAGGTCGACGTCAACCTCGCTGCCGGAATCGACGTTGACGACCTCAAAGACATCCACTCATCGGCCGATTACGTCATCGTGGCCACCGGATCACGGCCGGCCGCACTACCGATCGAATTGTCGGGTCGAGCGTCCGCCACGGTCGACGACGTCCTGTCCGGTCGTGTGCCGGAGTTGGCAAGTCGTCGCGCAGTGGTTTTCGACGAGGGTGACGGATTCTGGCCCGCATACAGTGCCGCCGAAGCGCTCGCTCAACAGGGCTGGCACGTCACGTTCGCCACTCCTCTTTCTGCGCTGGTCTCGCGGATTCCCGCCGAAAGTGCGGGCCCGCTGCTCGGTCGACTCGGCGACGCCGGAGTGGAATTCAAGATCTGCCATACCTTGGTGGTTCCGGAGGATTCCGCGTTGCCACTGATTCTGCGGCCCGTCTTCGGCGGCGGAGACATAACGATCGACGACGCGTTGACGGTCTGGCACCAACCACGGGTTCCAACGTCGAGTCTGGGGCTCACTCCTGGCGAGACCATCAGCGTCATCGGTGACTGCGTCGCGCCTCGTCGGATCAGCCACGCCATCGCGGAGGGATATCGCATCGGCGCAGAACTATAAGAGTAATTCCTCGGAGGTCTATGACGTCATTGCTCCCTCACGATGAGACGAGCGTGATCGCGGGACGATGGCGGCATATTTCGGTCGCGGTCTTGCGACCCGAATCGAGATTCCGGATTGATAGGAGTACGTGTGCAATCCTGAAGTTGCCAGATTTGAATTCTACGGTGTGGCGTTCTTTCCGTTCGTGCCAACAGGATTCGCTCTGATTGTGGCCGGTTTTGGGTAACGTCCCAACCCCGGCCAACGCTGACGGGCGCTAGTAGAGCGCACCATAACCAGGTATTTTCTTTTCTCGAGCAGGGAGCAAACGAAGTGGAAATCAAGGGAACCGCAGCATTGGTCACCGGCGCAGCGTCGGGCCTCGGCGCAGCTACCGCCAAACGCCTGGCCGAGGCCGGAGCCACCGTCTTCGGCTTGGACCTGCCCGCCTCC
>NZ_JALGQH010000034.1 GCF_022810305.1 Rhodococcus sp. ARC_M6 | reverse complement strand
GCGCCGATGGTACTGCACTCGACAGGGTGTGGGAGAGTAGGACACCGCCGAACACAATTTACGAGATAGCCCCCAACCATTCGTGGTTGGGGGTTTTTTCGTGTTCCGGAACGGTTTCGGAGAGCCGGTCAGGTCCTGGTTTCCGGCCGGCACGGGTGTTCCGAAGCTATATCGTTCCTCAAATTTCGTGTTGAACGACCGGGTCGTGGCTAGGCTCAGAGCAGGTGCCCCACGCGCGTGTGCGCGGCACCCCTCAATTGTGCATGTGTCACCTACGGAGGCCTCGATGAGCGATATTCTCGACCGCACGAAGATCTATGTCGACGGAGCCTGGATCGAATCGACAGGAACCGGCCGGATCGATGTACTTAATCCGGCAACGGAAGAACTTATTGCGACGGTCGCTGAGGGCACAGCCGAAGATGTCGATGTTGCTGCGGCGGCAGCTCGGGCGGCGTTTCCGTCTTGGTCTGCGTTGACCGGTTCCGAGCGCGCCGAATATTTGTCCAAGGCCGCTGGTGTTATCGCTGAACGTATCGATGATCTTGCTGCCTTGGTATCGGAAGATATGGGTATGCCGATCGGCTTTGCGAAGCCGGTGCAGATCGGTATGCCACTGGCGAATCTGAACGCATTTGCGGAGTTGGCACGGACGTACGATTTTGATGCCCACGAAGTTGGCAACTCGCTGATCGTCCGGGAGCCGGTGGGGGTTGTCGGTGCGATTACGCCCTGGAATTTCCCGCTCCATCAGGTTGTGTTGAAGGTGGGCGGGGCGTTGGCCGCCGGCTGCACAGTGGTTCTCAAACCCACTGAGGTTGCGCCATTAATCTCGTACGCGCTCGCCGACATCTTTGATGAAATCGGTTTGCCAGCAGGTGTATTCAACTTGGTCAGCGGATACGGTCCTGTTGTGGGTGAGGCAATCGCCGGGCACCCCGAGGTCGATATGGTCTCGTTCACCGGGTCGACGCGTGCCGGAAAGCGTGTAGCCATCGTGGCTGCGGACACTATCAAAAAGGTGTCCCTCGAGTTGGGCGGAAAATCCGCGAACGTGATTCTCGACGACGCCGATATGGAGAAGGCTGTCACCGACGGCGTCGCAAAGTGCTTCCTCAATTCAGGGCAGACCTGTTCGGCTTTGACTCGTATGTTGGTTCCCGCAGAGAAGATGGATGAGGCGGCAGCCATTGCCGCCGCCGTCGCAGCGCATTTCCAGATTGGTGATCCGACACAGCCGACATCGGTACTCGGGCCGTTGGTCAATGCGAATCAGCTCGGGCGAGTTCGTGGATATATCGAGAAGGGGGTGGCCGAGGGCGCCACTGCTGTTGTGGACGGGCGTGAAACCGGTTTGGCGAGTGGATACTTTGTCGGCCCGACGGTTTTCTCCAACGTGACTGAGGATATGACGATCGCTCGCGAGGAAATCTTTGGACCGGTGCTCTCGATCATGGGATACACGGATGAAGCTGACGCGGTCCGGATCGCCAACGGGACAGAATACGGTTTGGCGGGCGGCGTCTGGTCGGGCGATCCCGATCGCGCGGACCGCGTCGCCCGTCAGCTGAGGGCTGGGCAGGTCGAGGTCAACGGCGGCGCGTTCAATACGAATGCTCCGTTCGGTGGTTACAAGCAGTCGGGTGTCGGACGTGAAGCCGGCACGTTCGGGCTTGAAGAGTTCCTCGAGATCAAGGCAATTCAGCGGTAGGCAGTTGAAAATGGCGATGTGTCCGTGCGAGTTGCGGGTGCATCGCCATTGCTCTGTCTGGATCAGGGCGTACGGACCCCTGACTGCACGCGAGAGTGTGCACTGGGTACCGTCCCGGTTGCCACATCTGAGCTAGCACCCTTTTCATCGAGTGAGCACCCTTTGCAGCAAGCTGGAGGGGGTGCTCACTATGCGAAAGGGGTGCCAGCTCTCGGGTGGTGTGCGGCGCTACTTCGAAAGGCCATTGACTCGCGCCCCGTACGAGCTGAAAGATTCTTTTCGGCACGTGTCGATCTACGGCTCGCACGTTCGACGTGTAGACAGAGGGACCGAACGAGCGGCCCCCAGACAGTAGGAGAACCCCATGAAGTACATGCTGATCATGCGTTCCACGGACCAGGCCATTGAAGCTGCTCAGGACATGGATTTCGACGCGATTATCACGGCGATGGGCCAGTACAACGAGTCCCTGATCAAGGCGGGTGTTCTCTTGGCCGGTGAGGGTCTGGCGATGGAAGAGGGATTCATCGTCGATTTCGATGCCGATCCCCCGCTTGTTTCAGACGGGCCGTACGGAGAGACGAAAGAGTTGTTCTCGGGCTTCTGGATCATTCAGACCTCGACCAAGGACGAGGCTCTGGAGTGGGCGAAGCGTTGCCCGTTGGGGCCGGGTTCCAAGCTCGAGGTTCGCCGGGTGTCGGAGATGGAGGAATTCGATCAGACCAATGAATACGTCCAGAAGGAAGCAGGCTGGCGTGACGAGTTGGGCACCGATCGCCCGGTCACGAGCTGAGTCATGCCTGACAGCTCGGCACGGGCTGCGGTAGAGGCGGTCTGGCGCATCGAATCCGCGAAGATCGTCGCTACGCTCACCCGTACCGTCGGGGATCTGGATCTCGCGGAGGATCTTGCGGGGCAGGCGCTGCTCGAGGCAATGCAGCAGTGGCCTGCCACGGGCGTTCCGCGTAACCCGGCGGCGTGGTTGACCTCCGTCGCTACTCGGCGCGCAATTGACGGGTGGCGACGACGGGAACGCCTCGACGAGCGTTACGCATATTTTGCGCGTGAACTCGAGAACGATGCGAGTCGGTTCGACGACGTCACGTGGGATCCTGACCGCATCGACGACGATGTGCTCCGTTTGATGTTCATCGCTTGCCATCCGGTGTTGAACCGAAAAGCTCAGGTGGCGTTGACGCTTCGAGTCGTGGGCGGGCTGACCACCGACGAGATCGGTAAAGCGTTCCTGACGCCGACGGCTACGGTACAGCAGCGAATCGTGCGAGCCAAGAAGACGCTCACCGCAGCCAAGGTGGTATTCGAGGTGCCTCCACGGGAAGAGTTTTCGAGCAGACTCGGCGCTGTACTCGGTGTGCTGTACCTGATTTTCAACGAGGGGTATGCGGCGAGTTCGGGCGCCGAGTGGATGCGCACCGAACTGAGCAGTGAGGCCTTGAGGCTCGCACGCATTCTTGCGGAACTTGTTCCGCAAGAGGCGGAAGCGCATGGTCTGGTGGCATTGATGGAGCTTTCGGCGTCGAGGTTCGGAGCCCGGACAACATCTACCGGGGAGCCGATTCTCCTGGCGGATCAGGATCGCACCCGCTGGGATCGTACTCAGATCACTCGCGGGCTAGCAGCTTTGGCACGAGCTGACGAGGTGGGTCGAGGTCGAGGACCGTACGGATTGCAGGCCAGTATTGCGCAATGCCATGCACAGGCAGCAACTTTCGAGGATACCGATTGGAAGAAGATCGTCCTGCTCTACGAAGCGCTACGGCAACTTGCGCCGTCGCCGGTGGTTGATCTCAACCATGCCGCCGCTGTGTCGATGGCGTACGGCCCGGCCCCGGCGCTCGAGTTCGTCGACAAGCTTGTTGCAGCAGGCGAACTCGCCGGCTATCACCTGCTGCCAAGTGTGCGAGGTGAACTCCTGGGTAGGCTCGGGCGAAACGAGGAAGCTCGAGTCGAACTGCTCGAGGCTGCTCGCCTGGCAGGCAACGAACGTGAGCGAGCAGTACTCATCGCGAAGGCGGAGTCACTTTCATGACCTAAATGTTGTCGCTCTGGCCATCATTGCCGGTGCGCTCACGATCATGTCTGCGTAGGGCGTGTGTCTGTTCCGAACTACTTCACGGCGAGGACGTGGAACATGTTGTGCTGCCCACCCTCTGGGTTGAAGTTGTCATCGGCGGACAGCACCAGGGTCCGGGTGCCGTCGGAAAGCGTTGGACCCCAGGTAATGCCCTCGACGTTGTCGGGGTTGGCGCCGGTATCCGAGAAATCGAACAGTAGTTTCTTGCGCATCGGAGTTTCTGTCCCGTCGAGTTTCTCCTTGTCGATGACTGTTGTCGCGCCTTCGGTGGAGGCCCAGTAGATCTGCACCTCACTGCCCTTCCCCGGTACCGCCCCGCGTTCGATGACGAGATACTCGTTGTTGTCGACGGCCAGTATTTCGGTAACGCCGCGGTCGGCCTTCAGCGTAAAGCCGGTGGGGCTGACCATGTCCGGATATGTACCACTGATCGGTTCGACCGCGTAGATGTACTCGTCGACAACGTCGCCGCCCGCACTGTCGAACATGATTACCCGGGAATCGGTTCCGTTGGTGGGAGAGGGGATCTGGCCATCCTGAACCAGCGAGTTCTCGGTGACGGCGACAATCTTCGAGCCATCCGGTGAGAACGTCAATCCTTCCAACGCAAGGTTGTTGCGGACACCGGTCACCTGGATGCCACTGGCGTCGGCCGCCGGAAGATATTGCGACGGTAGTGCATAGTCACGAACGAACTCACCCTGCGCGGTCGCCCGGCGAACGAGCGGTGCGATCAACTTCGACGCGTCGCCTTCGCTGGTGTAAACGATGTCGGTGCTGTCGTGGACGAGGCGAATCGACTCCGGATCGACGCCCTTCTTCGGATACGGTTCGCCACCCTGGTCCGCGATGGGCGTCATTCCTGTCACAACCGGTGCGTCCGTGGCGAAGCGGCCGTCAGGACCGAGTGTGAGCTCGAGTGTGTAGAAGCGTGCAGGCCCCTTCTCTGCCCTGTCGTCGCTGATGGCCCAATAGCGTCCGGTGGCGTCGTCGTAGTCGATACCCGAGATTCCGCCGAGTGGCACACCGAACGGAGTCAGACCGTCGGTAACTTGCATGGAGTCAAGGTGAGTGATCGTGAAACCTTCAGTGTCAGACAATGTTTCAGTGTTTGAGCACGCTCCGAGCGCTAGGAGCAGTGGGATTGCGCCGAGAATATGGCGAGATCGTTGTTGCATGCGGCGACCGTAGAGGCGGAATATTAACGAAACTTGACCACTGCACTACGGATTAGCAAGGTTCCGCGCCCCGAGCGTTCACATGCGTGTGTGCTTCATGAAATCCACTGGTCCGGATTTGTTCGAGCAGAATCAACAACCTGGTCGATTGTGGAGATCGTGAGGGCGGGCTGTTCGGTCTGGACGTAATGGCCTGCGTTCGTGTCCAGCACGATTTTTGCATGCAGCCGTTCGGCCAGCGCATTCTGACCCGCAAGGTGGGCGGCGAAGATAACCTGACCGAAGTCTGCCGGGATACCTAGCGGCAATTCGCCTGCAGCAGCAATGGGTTCAAGGTTATAAGGCTGGTCCGATGTGAGGATGGCTGCCGGCATGGGTAGAGGATCACCGGCGTCCCGCAGTGACTGGAAGCTGGGTTCGAAGTTGCTTTTCTCCTGGTTGTACGGCTCGAGGTCCGGTGAGTAATTACTGTTGAGCGTGAGCCACCACTCCTGCTCTTGCGGGGTGAGACCGTCGTACAGCAGTTCGGTGAGGGTGTCGACGAGAACCAGGCCGTCGACGCCTGTTGGATAGGTATCGGCGTAAAGGCGGGCAATTGGCCCTCCCCAGGAATGCGCGACCAAAACAATCGGACCCGGGATCTCGGCTGCGCTCAGGAGGGCGTGAAGGTCCCGCACCCCGTCGGCTGAGGTGGTGGGTTGAGGAACGGGGGTAGAGCGACTGGCCTCCACGTATTCTCCCGTGATCGTCACTGTCCCGGGACGGTCATAGGCGCATACACGCGTCGTCTCGGATACGCCGGAAAAGACTGTCGGGCCGGGCTGTTCCGGGGTTGCCACACTCTGCCAGATATCGCTTCGGTCGGTCCGGCCGGAGACGAGTACGACGGTGGGCGATCCTGACCCCTGGCACGTCAGATACATGGCGCGGCCTCCGCCGATGTCCACGAGACCGGAGAAGTCTCCACTGGTTGTGGTGCTTGGCGTCGGGGCGCTCGAGCAGCCAGCTGAAACCATTGTTGTGCAGGCAAATAGCGTTATCGCGAGGCGTGATCCAATATTCATCATGTCCGTCTCCTCGTAAGCGGGGCAGCATTGAGGCCGGAGTCTGGCCGCGACGTCGCCTGTTCGAGTAGTACCCGATCGCGGTGGCGGTATCCGTGGATCTTGCCGATAAGTTAATCGCATTGTGGCGCTTCATGATCAAATTCTCGAAACACTCTCGGTAGTAGCAGAGGCGAACACGAGCGGCACCACCTTGTCGGCATGCCTTCTCCTGGATCATGTAGCGGACCGCTTACATCAAGTGGCGGTGCTCGTAGAGATCAGAATGACCTGCGTGGGCTGACGATGTGCTTGACGTCGCACGCAACCGCAGCCGTCGATACTCTGCACGATCACATCTGATTTTCGTGAAGCGCCTCGGAAAGTACTGCATCGCTGGCACTATGAAACAAAACGACTGATGAAGGGATGAGATCGTGCCGGGGATCGACCGAGTAGCTGCATCTGGCAGCGCGTTGTCCGTTGCGCTGAGCTGCGGCAAGGTCAAACAGCTTGCGGTCAAGTCCAGTTCACCGGCCTACTCTCCCGACCGGATGCCGATGATCCTGATGAGTCCGCCCGGCCGGCGCCGGGACGTGAGTGCGCCGCGTACCCAGCGTATTCCCGGATGGCGATCACGTTGTGTTCCAGCGGGTGCCGAAATTCCGTCTACTCTCGGGACGGAAAGACGATCGTGTTCGCCGGTAATTGCGGCGAGACTCCGGCAGAGCAGATAACGCAAAATCCGTCCTGGGGCGGCACGTTCATTACCGACTAGCGGCAATCTCTATTCGAAAGGCTTTTCAATTATGCGTATCTACAATATTTCAGGTCGCGCTTGCCTTGGAACAGGCTCCGGCGCTGTCGATATCGCGATTGCTAGCGGCGGGGAGTTCTCCCCGGATGTGCAGAGCGTTTACTCCCGATGGGATGAGTTCACTACGTGGGCCGCGGGTTTCGGCGGCGCGCCGACGATCGCTATCGAAGCGTCGGAGCTTGCGAGTCCGGTGCCGTTGCCGCCACAGATATTCGCGATTGGTCTGAACTATCGTGACCATGCGGTGGAGGCAGGCTTGGACGTCCCTAAGATTCCGGTCGTATTCGCTAAGTTTCCCGCCTCGGTGGCCGGTCCGTACGATCGGATTCTCTTGCCACCGGGAGCCGTCGATTTCGAGACGGAACTTGTTGTGGTCATCGGCAAGCCGTCGCAGGGTGTGAGGGCTGCAGATGCATGGAGTCATGTGGCTGGATTAACTGTGGGACAGGATCTTTCGGAGCGTCATGCACAGTGGGCCGGAACTCCGCCGCAACAATTCAGTTTGGCCAAGTCGTTCCCGGGCTTCAGTCCGATCGGTCCGGTACTAGTCACGCCTGACGAGTTCGAGAACCCCGATGACCTCCAACTCGGCTGCAGCATCAACGGCGTCGAGATGCAGAAGGGTCGCACCAGCGACATGCTCTTCACGATTCCGAAAGTGATTGAGTATCTGTCTGGGATTGTGCCGCTTCTACCCGGAGATGCCATCTTCACCGGCACGCCGGCCGGGGTCGGTTTCAGTCGTGACCCGAAAGTTCTGCTCGGTGAAGGGGATACGTTGACGACGTACGTGGAGGGGATCGGCGAGATGCGGCATACCTTCGGGCTTCAGGGCGAATAGCTACAAATATGGTCGAACCATGCCGAAGAACGCGGCGCTGAAGATCAAGCCGAGCGTGCCCACCGCCAACCCGACCAATGCGTCGACAGGTATGGATTTACCGCGCTCCGGCGCTCGTTGACCGATCGCGAATACCCCGGCAGCGATCGCGCCGATGCCCAGGACGATGCCCAATCCGAAAGCCCAGAAAACGAGCACTGACAGGGCGCCGAGCATCTCTGACCTCTCGCTCCAGGTTGCGACACGTTGTGCCGGAGTTTGCGGCGGCCATTTCGGCTCCGGGGACAACGTTGCCGCGAAGCTCTGGGCGCGATCACGAATCGACTGGTCGTTAAGAAGCATTGCGTACTCCACTGAATGAGGTGGTGTGGCGGTCGGTACTGCTCGTCTACCCCGTCTGAGCGGATCTATGCGGCCAGGTTGTCAGCTGGTTTGGGAATTCGGATCCAATTCACAGGGTGATGCCAGGAAAGTGGCATTGGCGGGAGTTGACTGGATTCATGGCCTGAACACGGGCTGCAACGATAGAACTGGCGAGGCGTGGGACGAGTGAAGTGGCCTCGCTGCGATCACGAAGGATTTATCCTCGCTGCGATCACGAAGGATTTATCATGAACGACACCAAGAAGGCTCACCCACAGCACCGGCTTGTCCGGATCGCTGTCATCGGGTCGCTGGTGATTCTCCCGGTGGGGCTGTTTGCTGCACCGGCAGTCGCGGACACTCCGGCTGCTGTGGATCACTCAGCGACACAGGGTGCCTATCCCGTCGACGTCAGTCATCACGATGGCGACCGTGACGGCAACCATGGCAATCAGAACTGGAATAATCAAGATCCCGGCCGGTGGAATCAGAACAACCAGTGGAACCAGAACCAGGGCAATCAGTTCAACCAGTGGGTTGCACCTAATTCGAATCCGTTCGGCTCCTTCGGAAGCCTGTAGCAACGTCAACTACCCCAGCGGCGTCCGGTTGCTCGCGGAAGCAAATCCGAGCCAGGTGTGACGGTTACCGGCCCAGCACCATCCGACTTTCGGTGCATTCTTGTTGTCGCGTCCATCGCGCCCGGTGCCGTTACTGATCCACAGTGCGGGTGTACGGGAATCGAGGGCGCCGTTGGGTTTACGGAGTCGCGAGCCGATGGTCATGAAGCATTTGCCGCGTTCGAGGGCGTCGGGGCACTGCAAGAGCCAATGGATTCCCTCGGTGAGAGTCAGCGGTGTGCGTTGGGCTTCGATCATTGCGGGCAGTGCTTCGTCCGGACTCCAGTTGGCCATGTCGTCGCCCCGATCGACTCCTTCGAGGAGGTGCAGCGAATTATCCGGGAGCGCACTCTGTTCGATGGGTAGAAACTGGTCGACGTCAGTCATGTCGGTGACGATGAAGCCTTGCTTGCCGTGGAGCTCGAGCAGTGGCGCCAATACTGATGCGGGAGCGAACTTTTCATGGATTGTCAGTAGTGCACCCGCAGTGTGTGCCGGTGCTGCGGCGGCACGTAGGGCTTCGGCTGGGAGGCCTGCGAGTTGGTGAACTCCGAGTTCGATCAGTCGTTCGGCTTGCTGGTCGAGTGGGGGGAGTGTTGAAGGCATCAGTCAATTGTACGGACTCTCGCGAAGGCGGTGCATTTACTGAAATGGATGGCCATGGTTGCAATGCAAGTTTATGGGTATGTCAATTGATTCGGTCTAAAAATGGATTCATAAATACATTCGATGTATTTTCGACTATTATTCCGACCGGTCATGCATTGATCTAATATTCACGAATGGCCTGTCTGACTCGCAAGAACCGCATTGCATTGATTATTGGCGGCGTAGCGTTGGTGGCTTCTTGCTCTGGCGTGGACGATGCGACGCCGGCGACCTCTTCGGAATCATCTGCGACTACGGCGCCGTCTTCCAGTCCTGCTCCGGCCGTTCTTACTCCGGTGACTGCTGTGGCTCTTGCTCATCCGATACCGGTAACGGCCACCGACGGCAAAGTTCACCTCGCCTATGAACTTTTCCTGACGAATACGCTCCCACAGTCGGTTAATCTGCGAGGTATTGCGCCGATGGCAAACGGGGTTCCGTTGCAGAGTCCGATTACCGAGAATCTCTTGCCGTGGGTCAAGGTCTTCGGGGCTACGGAACCGACAACGATCCTGGGTCCCGGGCAGTCGGCACTGGCTTGGTTGGATGTGACAGTGCCGTCGACGGCCGATATCCCCGAGGTGATGGAGCACCGGATATCATTGCAGGTCACCACCCCGAATCCGCCTCTGTTGCCAGCGGATCTGACGGAGACCGTTGCGCTGACGGAAGTGTCCAAGAGGTCTGCGCTCACAATTGATCCGCCGTTGAAGGGTGCGAACTGGCTCGACGGCAACGGTTGTTGTTCGGTGACGGCGCACCGCGGCGCAGTCAGCCCCCTCAATGGTCAATTGGTTGCACCCGAGCGGTTTGCCATTGACTACGTTCAATTGACGTCTGACGGGAAGATGTTCGACGGAGATCGGACTTCGGTCAACAGCTATCCGTACTACGGGACCGATGTGTATGCAGTGGCTGCCGGAAAGATCGTGTCGATCGTAAACGATCTTCCGGAGCAGACGCCGGGTGCCAACCCCACGGGATTGACTATTGAGCAATACGGTGGAAATCATGTCGTTCAGGATCTTGGAGACGGTCGATTCGCTTTCTATGCTCATCTGCAAACAGGAAGCGTGCCGTTCAAGGTTGGCGACAACCTGATCGCGGGTCAATCGTTGGGCAAGCTGGGTAACTCCGGAAATACCGACGCTCCCCATCTGCATTTCCACATCATGGACGGGCCGGATCCTTTGGCCTCGAACGGCCTTCCCTTCGAGATTCGTTCATTTGATCTCACCAACCAGATCGTGAATATGGACAACCTCGCCGACGTCACGGACACCGGTGGCGCAGCACAGTTCGCGACGGGAGCGGCCACTGGTCCTCGCAGCAACCAGATGCCGCTCACACTCGATGTCATGACGTACGACGTGGCCGCCGGCTAATCAGTAGGCTTGTGTAAATGGGAACCGGTAGTCAGAGGTGGCTGGCCCGATCAGCAGTGGCGGCGATGTTCGTGGCCGTCGTCGTTCTGCTTGTCTTTGCCGGCTTGAAGACGTTGATGCTCCTGATCCTGGGTGTCGGAGCCTTGGTCGTGAGTGTGGTGGCGGCCTACTGGTTTCTGACCAGTCGTGGCTTGCTGCGGTGGTTCGCCCTGTGCGTTGGGGTGTTGACTCCGATAGTGGTGGTGGTCTTTCTCGTTCGTGCGCACCTACTTTGGGTGGTGCTGGTGACTTTCGGGCTGTTGGTAGTGGCAGCGCTCTGCGCCCGTGCAGCACTCGCGGACAAACCGTCGGATGTTGTTGTCCCGGAACATCCGTCGACGCCTCCCCTCCGTCCGTTTCTGGTGATGAATCCGTATTCCGGCGGAGGAAAGGTCGGCAAGTTCGGATTGCGTGAGAAGGCCGAAGCGTTGGGCGCAGAGGTTTTTGTTCTCGATGCGGACAACCCGGTGGATGTGGCGGAACTTGCACGCAAGGCCGTCGATGACGGAGCTGATCTACTCGGGGTGGCCGGCGGAGATGGAACGCAGGCCCTGGTCGCGGCTGTCGCGGCGGAACATGGTCTGCCATTTCTGGTGATCAGTGCGGGGACGCGAAATCATTTTGCTGCCGACCTCGGTCTGGACCTTCAAGATCCGTCTCATTGTCTGGATGCGCTGACCGACGGCACCGACATTTACGTCGACATCGGGACGGTCGGAGGGCGGACGTTTGTCAACAACGCGTCGTTCGGTGCGTACGCGGAGGTGGTGCAAAGTCCGTCGTATCGCGACGCCAAGACCAGCACCGCCTTGAGGATGCTCCCGGATGTGCTTACCGGGCAGGATGGCGCTCACCTGATCGCACACGTTGCGGGCAGCGTGATCGACTGCCCGCAAGCGGTATTAGTGAGCAACGGACCTTACGAAACCTCAGACCTGGCAGGCCTCGGTCGTCGCCCGCGATTGGATTTGGGAACACTTGGGGTTGTCGCTCTGTCGGTGACAAATACGCGTCAGGTGATCGGATTGCTTCGCCGCACGCATCAGCGTGGACTCACGCAGGCAACAACATCCGAGGTAATCGTCGACGCAAACATGCCGTCTATCCCGGTCGGTGTCGACGGAGAAGCATTGCAGATGACGACACCGGTGCGATGTACGGTTCGGCCGGCTGCTCTTCGGGTTCGGGTGCCGCGCCACCGTCCGGGGGTGGCGCGGCCGAAACGAACCTTCGACCTGGTGAAGTTGCGTGAACTGGCTAGCTTCCGAGGGACCGGCGCATAGCCTGTCCTCGTCAGACTGATGCGGGAGCGGTCTTCGAGAGCTGAATCGAGGTCAGAACCCGGGAGCGGCATTCGATGAACTGTGGATCTGCTTTGGTGGTGAGCTGATCACGCACTCCCGTCAGGGGTACGTCGATGACATCGCGCACTAATGCAGGTGTGCCACCGAGAACGACTACGCGATCGGAGAGGTACACCGACTCGTCGACGTCATGGGTTACCAACAGAACCGTGATGCCGAGATCACGTTGGAGCGTGAGGAGTAGGTCTTCGAGCTCTGCGCGGGTCTGGGCATCGACGGACGCAAATGGTTCGTCCATCAGGAGTACCTGGGGGCGGTAGGCGAGTGCTCGGGCAATGGCGACGCGCTGCTGCATTCCGCCGGACAATTGCCACGGGTACGAACGCTCGGCGCCGTCGAGGCCGACGGCGGCGAGTACTTGGGCTACATGTTCGTTCTGTGTCTTGCGAGGTAAACCGATGCCTCGCAGTGGAAGTCGAACGTTTTCGCCGACTTTGAGCCACGGCATGAGCGTTCGGCCGTAATCCTGGGAGACCAACGCAAGGGTGGCGGGCGGTTCGGTGATGACCTTTCCGGTGATGCGTACCTCGCCGGTGGTCGGCTTCTGCAATCCGGCGATGCAGCGGATCAATGTGCTCTTGCCGATGCCGGAATGCCCGACGATGCAGACGATCTCGTTATCACGAACTTCGAGGTCGATTCCACGGAGCACTTCGCGTCCGGTCGGGCCACCGTAGGTCACTCCGAGGTTGCGCAATTCGACGGCAGGTTCATTGGTGCTCATGATTGTGCGCCTTTCGCGACGAGGGCTCCGTGGGTACGTGGTTGCCATCGCAGCAGCCACCGTTCGATAACGCCGTATCCGACATTGAGGATGTATCCGATGATGCCGAGCAGGAGAATGCCGGACCACATGTCCGCGATCGCAAAGGTTTGTTGGGCCACGATCACGAAGTGGCCGATTCCTGCTGTGGAGACATACATTTCGCTGCCGACCATGATGACAACACCGATTGCCAGGCTCGTTCGGATGCCGACGGTGATCTGGGGCATCGCCCCCGGGAGCAGTACTCGACTGATCAGGAGTGGGGTGCGGATTCGGTAGCTGCGGGCTACGAGCCTGATGCTCGGATCGATGGACCGAATGCCGTCCAGGGCGTTGAGAAGGATCGGCCAGACGGCTCCGAAGGCGATGGCAGCAATATTGCCCGAAGGTCCGGTGCCGAAGACGATGAACAGTGCGGGCAGTACCGCGAGCGCGGGGATCGCGCGGAAGAACTGAAGAAACGGATCGGCGATCTCCGCAGCGAGCGGGAACAGTGCCAGAGCGAGCCCGGCGACAATTCCGATGACCAGCGCGATGGTCAGTCCGGCCGCGAGATTGGTGAGACTGGGAACCACATCTTGCGTGAATCCGGGACCGAACCAGTTGTCCACAAAGGCTTTCCAGATGCGTGACAGCGGCGGAAAGTACGGTGACTTGCTGGAAGCGGAACCGAAGTACCACACCGTGACAAGCAGAATCGGCAGCCACAGTTCCCAGGCGAGGAGTCGGAATCCTGACAGTATCCTCACGCGTTCATTCTCCTCGGGACGTAATGCCAGGCGAGTAACCGTGTTTCGATCGCAGTCACCGCGAAGGTGAGGAGCATTCCCAGCAATCCGGCCACGACGATCAACGCAAACATTCGGTCGGGTACCGATTGGCTGAGCAGAATTTCTTTGCCCAATCCGGGAACACCGGCGATCAATTCGGCGCCGATGGCGAGAAGAAGGCTCAGAGTTGCGGAAATTCGAATTCCGGTGAATACGTACGGCATCGATGCAGGCGCGACGACCAGTAGGAGTCGACGCCAGAGCGGCAATCGGAAAGACCGCGCAGTGGACAGTAGTTCAGGGTCGACGTTCTTCACCCCGTGAACGGTTTGCAGCAGGATGGGCCAGATGCTCACGGCGATGATGAGTGCAACAGCCATGCGCTGGGTCGGACCCATGATCAGCAGAAATAGCGGGATGACCGCCAATGGGGGAACCGTCCGGCAGAAGTCGATGACAAATCGTGAGGATACCGTCAGGAATGGATGGGCTGCCAGGATCAGTCCGGCAGGGATGCCGATGAGCAGGCACAGCGCCAGGCCGATGGCTGTCGTAGAGAGAGTGCGGCCGATCGCGTCCCAGAGCGCCGATGTCCCGAGTTCGTCGATGAAGGCTCCGGCTACCGCACTGAACGTTGGGATCGCCTTGACGTCACCGGAATTCAGCATCCCGAAGATCTGCCAACCGGCTGCCAACGCGAAGAGCGTCAGCAGCCGGCCGAGCAGCACGTGCGTCCTGCGCTTAGTGGACACTGTGAGAATGCCTAGTTGGCCAGAAGAATCGAGTTGACGTCAACCGTGTCGGTCAGGACTCCGTACTTGACCAGCAGGTTGATCTCCTCGGTGAGCGACGCTGGATCGACGACGGCGCTGAACTGCGGATTCTTGCTGCTTGCCAGCATCTCGGCGGGAATCTTGGCCTGCGCGGACAGCGCTGCCTTGACCTTGTCGGGGTTCTGATTGGCAAATTCGACCGACTGTGCCAGTGCCGTACGGAATTTCGTGATTGTATCCGGGTTGGCTTCGGCAAATGCCGTCGACGCTACGAGGGAGGTGCCGGGAACGCCGGGTGCTGCCAACGGGAACGGATGGCCGAGGATCTTGAGGCCGGACGCGGTGGCCTTGCTCAGGAACGGGTCGATCAGGAATGCGGCGTCCGCACCTCCGCTGGCTACTAGATCTCCGAGGTTGGGCATTGGTGCCTGGATAAAGGAAACCTTGCTCGGTGTGCCGCCGGACTTCTCGACAGCTGCGGAAATGACTGCCTCGCTTACTGACTTGAGGCCGCTGATCGCGACTGTCTTGCCTTCGAGTTCACGGAATCCGGTGATGGGGCTGTTGCCTGCAACTACCAGTCCGGACTGGTCAACGGCATCGGACTCGGCAAAGTCGGTGAGTCCGCCGACGATGGTGACGTCCATGTTCTGGCTACGTGCCTGGATCGCTGCTGTCGCGGTAGTGGCTGCGACATCGGCATTTCCGCTCAGTAGCAACGGAATCTGAGCGGCGGAGCTGGCTCCACCCTCGACGAGCTTGATGTCGAGGCCCTGTTCTGTGAAGTAGCCCTGATCCATGCCCAGCCAGATCGGCGCAAAGTCGGCAATGGCTTGCGGTGCAATACGGATCGTCGTGGCTTGCGCGGCATTGTCCTGCGTCGCTGCGGCGTCGTCCGAGCATCCCGTCAGTACCAGGCCGGCTGC
Organism: Rhodococcus sp. ARC_M6; assembly: GCF_022810305.1. Lineage (GTDB taxonomy): Bacteria > Actinomycetota > Actinomycetes > Mycobacteriales > Mycobacteriaceae > Rhodococcus_F. The sequence continues at coordinate 47,617 of NZ_JALGQH010000034.1, read as the reverse complement.
GGCGATGGTCGCGATCGCGGCGGTCTTGAGTTGTCGCGCAGACCGGAGGGTGTGTCCAACCGTCATGTCCGAAAGCCTCTCGCGTAGGAGAATCGATTCCTTGCCGGTAGTCCGGAGGGAAGGGTGAAAACGCTCGTAGAATTCCGTAGTACGGAATGATTGTTGTGACTATAGTAATTTCCAAGGCGAATGCCAAGACTTTTCAAAAACCGGCACCAGGAGGAAACGGATGACGAAGGGTTCGGCGTCCGCCGTCGACAAGGCTCTCGACCTGCTCGAGGCGATTGCCCGGTCGACGACACCGATGACGCTCAGTGAACTCGCCGAAGAGGTGGGCATGCTCAGGCCGACGGCCCATCGGGTTCTCGGTGAGTTGGCCAGCCGTGGTTGGGTGTTCCGCTACGACGGTCGGTACCTGCCTGGTCCGGCGGCGCTTCAGGTCTCTCACGAGGCCGCCGCACATTCGTTGGCCGCACTGTGCAATCCGGCGTTGCAGGCGCTGTCGGAGCAAACCGACATGATGGTGAATTTGCAGGTTCTCGAGAGTTCCGGCAGCCGAATTATCGCTGCGCTGCGTCCCGATCGCCTGAAGATGATCACTCGCATGCTCGGCGATTTGCTTCCGCCGCACCGGTTTGCCGGCCCGTTGGCGTTTCTCGCCGCACTGGACGCGAGCGCGCTTGCGCCGTACCTGAAGTTGGTGGAACAGGCCGGCTATCCGCTCGACGGACCCAACGGGTTTCTTACCGATATCGAGGAAACCCGCGCGACGGGATTTGCGGTGGTACACAAGCGGTCCCGCGACATTATCGGATCTGTCTCGCGGGCAGCATGCTCACGCAAGGGTTCTCCGCTGTGTGCAGTGACGGTCATCGGGTTCGACAGCGATTTCGACGACGACACCGTTGGGATGGTCCAGAAGCATCTGCGTCGCACCACCGATGACATCGAACAACTGCTCACCGATCATGCGGGCGGCAAGCGCTCTGCCGAATCAGGAGACGAAGGATGATCCCACGCACCGAAGGATTTCTCACCTCCGCCGACGGTGAGCAGATCTGGTACGAGACGGCAGGTACCGGCCCCGATCTGATCCTCACCCACGGCTTGGGTGGAAACGCGGCAGTCTGGTACCAGCAGGTTCCGTACTTCGCGCAGAACTATCGGGTAATCACCTGGGATCAAAGAGGATTCGGCCGTTCGACCAACAACGACGGCAATCATGGTCCGCGTGCCGCTGTCTCCGACCTTCGCGAGATCATGGATCTGCTCAATGTGGATCGGGCGCATATCGTCGGGCAGTCGATGGGTGGTTGGGCGGCACTCGGTACGGCAATCGAGTCGCCGGATCGGGTGGAATCCGTTGTCCTGGCGTGTACGACGGGTGGAATTCCTGTCGGCTTCGGACCAGAAGTGAACCCGCCCGTCGCCGCTGGACCAGTGACGGCCCGACCCCTCGGCGTGCATCCGGCGGTTGGGGAACGGTTGCTCAGCCTGGATCCGGCCCGCGCGTATCTCTATCAAGCGCTCGGATCCTTCGGGCACCGTCCATCTGATGCGGAGTTCTTTCGTATTCTGACCAACTACACGTACGGCCCTTCCGTGCTTGCGGGCATCGACGTGCCGGTGCTGATGATTGCCGGAGAACTCGATGCATTGATGACGCCCGAACGGATCCGTTCGGCAGCGCAGTTCCTGCCCAAGTCCGAAGTGATCGAACTGGCAGAACGTGGTCATTCACCGTATTTCGAGGACCCGCATGCGTGGAATCAATTGGTGGCCGATTTTCTCGCCGAGGTTCGTACTTGCGAAACGCTCTGACTGTGAATCTGATTGAGCACGAACGAGGAGTAGCAATGGATTTCATCCCGCCCGCCTTCGATACGCCGTTCTCCACGGGGGTTCGCGTCGGAGACATCTTGTATCTGTCCGGACAGATCGGGATGTTGCCGGACGGAACACTTGCCGAGGGATTCGAGCAGCAGGCACGCCAGACGATGGAGAATATTTCGGCGTCGTTGGTCGCGTACGGGTGGAGCATGGACGCAGTCTTCAAATGCACAGTCATGCTCGATGACATGTCGCGCTGGCAGGAGTTCAACAAGGTTTACCTGGAGTACTTCCCGGCGGGTCGGTTGCCGGCGAGAAGTGCGTTCGGCACCGATGGCTTGGCGCTGGGTGCCCACATGGAAGTGGAGTGCATGGCCTATACGCCCCAATAATGTGTCACGCTTTGTCAGGTGACGGGATACAGCAGATCACTGATCGGGCTCGCGATTGCTCTTGCCGGTCTGGCCGGGTACGTCGATGCGCTCGGATTCATCGTCCTGAGCGGACAGTTCGTATCCTTCATGAGCGGCAACATGACTCAGATGAGCGTCTCGATTTCCGAGGATCTATGGTCGGTGGCCAGCGTGCCGGCGGCAGTGATTGTGCTCTTCCTTGTCGGTACCGCACTCGGAACGGTCATTACCCATGTCACCGAACGCTTTTCGATACGAGCCCGCAAGGTGACGGTCTTGTCGGTGGTGACAACTCTGTTGGTCGTGGGTTCTGTCTTCAGCAGCTTCGGCATCACGCCGGGGGCGGTCACCGCGATGGCGTTGGCGATGGGTGCCGTTAACTCGGTGTTTCAGCGTGACGGTGAGGTGACGATCGGTGTCACCTATATGACGGGCGCTTTGGTGAAGATGGGCCAGCGACTGACCGGTGCATTTCTCGGTGGACCGCGGTGGGCGTGGCTGCAGCACTTCGGTATGTGTGCGGGGCTGATCGTGGGAGCGATTCTCGGCGCGTTGATGCACCGCTGGATCGGTGTCCATGCGCTCTGGCCGGCAGCGGTAGTTGCCGCCGGCCTGATCGAAGTCGCATGGCTGGTATCGCCGTCACCCAGTGCAGGTGAGAGACACCACATTGCACGTAACCATTAGTTACATATACTTGGTGTCGGCCGACAGGCTCAGAGTTCTCCATCTACATCAGAAAGAGGTGACGCATCATGAGCGTAGTCATCATCTCGTTGTTGGTCGCCGCCGGACTTACCGCACTGGTCGCCAGTGACGGCTCGGGTCTGGACTTCGGAAACCGGCAGTTGAGCCGGCGTATGCGGGCCCGCTAGCGCTCACGCAAGAACGCGCCGCATCAGGGCCGCAGACTCCTGGTTGTAGGCGACAAGAATGACGGATTCCACCTGGGTGTCCGCTGCACGGATGGCGGAAACCGCCTGCCGCACTGCATCTTCTTTCGGCCAGCCGTAAACGCCGGAGGAGATCAACGGAAATGCAACCGTCCGGGCGCCCAGGGAATCGGCAACCGCCAAGCTGCGCGTGTATGCGGAACGGAGCCGGGCCGAGAGGTCTTCGGTATCCGAGTAGCGCGGTCCGACGGTGTGGATCACGTTGCGGGCTTTCATCTTCCCCGCAGTCGTTGCTACGGCGGCACCCACCGGCAAGCCGTCGGGCAGGCTGGTGTTTCGAAGAACCTTGCAGGCTTCGAGGATTGCCGAACCTCCGGCGCGATGGATCGCTCCGTCGACTCCGCCGCCGCCGAGCAATCTCGAGTTGGCGGCATTGACGACGGCATCGACGTCGAGGGTGGTGATGTCGCCTTCGACGACGGTTATCGTGGGCATGGTTCCTCCGGTTGGTGTGACGGTTGTTGGTGTGACGGCGCTGTTCCAGAGTTCGACCTTCGGGCGTGCCCACGGCATGGCGGTACGCACATCGAGGGGGTTGCGTCCCAGCAGTACCGAGTACCGCGCAGCAATGGACGGCGTGCGACTGTGTGCCTGAACGCAGTGCAGCAGTACACGTTTGCCCTCTTCTCGCAGCGTCTTGACGGTCTGAGCGGCGTCGTTGATGACAAAATCGAGGTGCGCATTGGATTCGTGGCCGTCGTCGACCAGCCGGAACTCGATGTGTTCGGCACTGACTTGTTGAGTTCCCATGCGGCACAAGCTGACTACGGCGTCGTAGTGCGCAGTCGATACCGCATCCACTCCGCCGAGCAGGACACCGTCGTCGTGCGGATGTGTGGTCAGATGGTGAGTGCCGCTGAACCGTGAGTAGTCGAGTGTTTCGGTGGACGGCCAACCATTTCGATCGTCGGTGCCGCCGCGGGCAGTTTTGATCGCCAGACGAATCAGATCGGCGGAGGTGTAGCCGGGCCAGCCGTGCATGATGCGACGCCAGCGCGCCGGGACGGCCGATGCTCCCCATCGAGCGCCGAGCAGACCGCCGGCGATGGCAGCTGTGGTGTCGGTATCGCCACCGGCGCGGACGGCAGCTTCGAGGGCGCGCTGAAGGTGGCCTACGTCGCTGCTGTCGGTGGAGGTGATTGCCCACCATGCGGTTTGGAGTGCGTGGACCACCCAACCATTTTTGGAAAAGTTTCGTGGACTGCCTGTTTCAGCCTGATCGAGCAGGGGGCGCCAGTAGCCGGCGGCCTCGGTATCTGCGATGGACAGGTAATCGCGGACGCCGTCGAAGGTGCCGTGGAGGACTGCGTGTCTGATGGCGTGAGTCCACATCTGGCATGCCTGGCCGGCACGCAGATCGTCATGGGTGAGTGCGCTGATGCGCTGTGCGGCGTTGATTGCGCCGTCCGGGTCGTCGAGATAGGCGAGTGCAACGGGTGCGGTGCGCATGAGCGAACCGTTGCCGCCCTTGAGGCCGTCGACCGCCCGGGCACACTCTGTCATGGCGGATGCGCTGGTTGACCGTGCAGACAATACCGCCTGGGTCTGATTTCCGATGTCGGCTGGATCGGAGTTGTACCACCGAACAAACTGCGAGGCAATGGCATCCAGACCTTCATGGCCGCCGATGTCGATGCCAGTGGCCGCAACTTCGGCGATAGCGATGGCCATCGAGGTGTCGTCGGTCCATTCGCCGGGCGCCCACTTGAAGGGGCCGCCGCCGATCATATTGATGGTTGCCTTGGCGTTCGGGTACGTGAATTCGTATCCCGCGCCGAGGGCGTCGCCCGCTGCGGTGCCGAGCAGTACCCCCGCTGCGCGGTCGGACTGCAGTGCGGTCAGTTTCATGTTCGCCCCTTTGCTCAACTTTGAGTTAACAATAGATCATGTTTGAGCTAACATGCAAGAGTGGATGAATGGAAAGATTCGACTGGTCATGCCCTGACGGATTACCCCCGCCCGTCGATCGCCGTCGATGTGGCAGTGCTGACCTACTCGGATGCCGCACTGAAGGTGCTGGCAGTCCAGCATCGCCACGGAAAGCTGGCGCTACCCGGAACGTTTCTCCATGAACGTGAATTGCTCACTGCCGCAGCTGATCGCGCCTTGCAGGCAAAAGCAGACATGACGAATACGGAGTTTCATCAACTGGCTATCCTCGACAACCCCGACCGTGACGACAGAGGATGGGTGCTGTCGGTGGCGCATGCTGCCGCGATCCCGGAATCGGCGCTGCCCGCCGGTGCGATCCTGCTCAATGCGTACGGTGCCGACGATATGGCCTTCGACCACACCGAGATAGTCAGGCTTGCCGTCACCGACTTGCGGCACCGATATGCCGCCAATATCGATCCGGCCGGGTTCCTCGGGGGCACCTTCACGGTCCCTCAACTGCGGCAACTGTACGAGGTCGTCTTCGACCGCGAGCTGCAGAAGGACGGGTTCCGGCGTCATGTCATCGACTCATTGATCAGCACCGGAGAATATGCCCGAGCTGGCACAGGTCGTCCCGCCGAGACGTATCGCCGCAAACTCGGCGCGCCCCTTCCGACGCAGGCTTCGGTATTCCTGACCGGGTAGCGCTAACGACGATGGCCGCCCACCCCCAAAGGATGAGCGGCCACGATTCGATGCTGCAGCAGGCGGGTCAGGGCGCCGAGGTCACGACCCGAAAAGCTCGCCGAAGAAAGTCAGGGAACCTGTCACTGGACGTTCAGGCGCCGCAGCGACCGTGAGAGTGGCATCGAGAGTGACGGGACTTCCGAAGCCATTGGTGGCGGTGACAGTGAAGATGAATGTTCCTGCAGTGGTGGGTGTTCCGGATAGTTCTCCGGTTCTGCTGAGGGTGAGTCCGGCCGGGAGGTCTCCGCCGGTGACGGTGACTACGGGTGCGGGTTGCCCGGTCACGGAGAAGGCGTCACGGTAGGGCGTGCCGACGACACCGGCCGTCGGTTCGCCGGCGAGGGTGGGGGCGTCCTTTCCGATCGCGAGGACTGACACGTTCCCGTTCCTGGTGTCACCGAGGTAGGCGTAGGCGCCATCGGGGGTGATCGCAACCCCGCTCGGCCAATTGACACCAACGGGTGTGACTGAACGGGTGGCGGTGTCGATCACCGCGACCGAATTGTCGAAATACCGCGTGACGTACACGCGAGTTCCGTCGGGCGTGATCGCCACGTCGCTCGGACCCGGGCCGACTGAGATCGTATCGGTGACGACGTCGCGCTGGGTGTCAATCACCGAAACAGTGCCGGAGGAGAGATTCGCAACGTAGACGTCTGCGCCATCCGGAGTGATCGCCAGCCCGTTAGGGCTGCTGCCCAGATCACGGATAGTGGTGCTGACAGTGTTGGTTACAGTGTCGATCACCGAAACCGAGTTTCCGTAGGTGTTTGTCACGAACGCCTTGCTGCCGTCGGGTGTAATTGCCACGCTGTTCGAATAGTCACCGAGACCACTGATAGTTTCGATGACATTTTTGTTGGCCGTATCGATGACCGACACCGTGTCGGCGCCGGCATTTACGACGTAGGCTCTGGTTCCGGTTATCGCGACGCCGACCGGAGAATTGCCAACACCAATCGTGGCCACGACGGTATTTTTCTCGGTGTCGATCACCGACACATTGCTGCTGTTGATGTTGGTGACGTAAGCCTCAGCGCTATCCGAGGTGATCGCAACTCCTCGGGGATTTGTGCCGACACGAATATCCTTGGTGACGGCGTTGGTAGCGATGTCGATGACGGACACCGTGTTCGGAGTATTTCTGGTGACGTATGCCTGCTTGCCGTTCGGAGTAATTTCAATCCCGTGCGGGTCGCTACCGACCGAAATTTGGGTAACGACTGTATCGGCGTGCGCGGGCAGTGCTGACGAGATCATTACACCGGCTACGGACAACATTGCTGCGAACAACATTTGTGTCGTGTGGCGTATCTGCCCGGCGTGTACACCTGGCGGTGGGGTAAGAATCTTGTGCGACATTGAATGGACTCCCTTGATCGAATATGAATCGCCGACTGGGCAGTTGCCGAGATGCTGCGCGACTGGGCATCTGGATTCAACCGGGCTCACGCGTCAAGGCGACTGTAACGGACAAATCGCAAAATGTGTGACCGTTTGTAGCCGTCATTGCAGTTGGCCACTAATGTCCAGCTTTGCCGCTGGGTGCGGCATGCTCCTAAGTCGGTCCGATATGCACGGTCGTACTGATCGAGAGTTTCAATGGTGCAGCTGAATTGAGTGGTGTTCCTGACCGGGTAGTTCGCGCATTCGGCCGTGCGATGAACACCGGGCTGAGTAATGTCCGACTCATGGATGTCAGTGATGCCACGGCAGGTCTTGTTGGACGGATCCGAACCGTCGTCTGGGGGACCGGGAACGTCGGTCGCGCCTCGATTCGCGCAGTGGTCGCAAATCCTGCCCTCGAGTTGTCAGCGGTCATTGTCGCGAACCCCGACAAGGTCGGCCGAGACGCGGGGGATCTTGCTCAACTCGGATACCGCCTCGGCGTAGCCGCCACAGATAACGCCGACGCTGTGCTTGCTACCGCCCCCGGTGCGGTGGTCTACGCCGCGTCCGGGGATATACGGCCCGATGATGCGGTTGCGGACATCACGCGCGCGCTGACCGCCGGCGCGGTGGTGGTGACGCCGTCGGTGTATGCGCTCTACGACCACCGTTCGGCGCCACCTGAGGTACGCGAACCCGTCGAGGCTGCGGCCAAGGCCGGCGGCGGCGCACTGTTCGTCTCCGGTGTCGATCCCGGTTGGGGCAACGACATTCTGCCGGTACTCCTCACGGGGCTGGCGGGAACGATCGATCAGATCCGGTGCCAGGAAATTTTCGACTACACAACCTACGATCAACCCGATTCTGTTCGCTATCTGGTCGGTATGGGTCAACCCATGGACTACGAGCCCCCGATGGTGGCCCCCGGTGTGCCGACGATGGTGTGGGGCGGCCAGATTCGGCTCATGGCCCGGGCTTTGGGTGTTGAACTCGACGCAGTGCGTGAGACTCTGCTGCGTCGTGAACTCGATCAGAGCGTCACGACGGAGCAGATGGGTGAGTTTGCCGCCGGAACCCAGGGCGCGTTGCGCTTCGAAGTCCAGGGGATCGTCGACGGTAAGCCGCTCATCGTCATCGAACACGTCACGCGCATCCATCCGTCGTGTGCTCCGGACTGGCCGATGCCACCGGACGGCGGCGACGGAGCGCACAAGGTCATCATCGAAGGTCGCCCGCGCATCGAGATCAATGTCGAGGCGACCGATGAGGGCGGAAACCGTGCTGCCGGCGGAAACGCCACTGCGGTAGGGCGTCTCGTCAATGCCATCCCGTGGCTACGTGCCGCGAAGCCTGGCTTGTACGATGCGCTCGACGTTCCACTCACCGCTGGTGTCGGTAAACTCGGCGCCGAAACTTGGAGGACAGAGCATGAACATCGACATTCCTGAAGGCAAAGATCCTCTGGCCTATGTGTGGGGAGAGATGGTTCCGGGCATAGGTCCGGCGGCCGCTGCACTATCTCAAAATGTTTACAGCAAAAGCTCTTTCGGGCTTCGGGAGTTCGAGGCCGCACGTCTGCGTATCGCGCAGATCAACGGGTGCATCACGTGTCAGGACTGGCGAACGAAACGTGACGGCGAAATTGTGGAGTCCACTTTTGCCGAGGCCGTCACCGATTGGCGCACCACTGATGCCTTCGACGACAGAACCCGTTTGGCCGCGGAATACGCCGAGCGGTACGCCATCGATCATCACAACCTCGACGACGAGTTCTGGGAGCGCATGAGCGCCCACTACTCTCAGGCCGAAATCGTCGAACTGAGTATGTGCCTCGGATCGTGGTTGGCCTCAGGTCGGCTCAACCACGTCCTCGGCCTCGACATGGTGTGTGCATTGCCCAGCAGCGAAACTTAACTGCCGAGGGTTGTCAGATCGGGGTAGTTGGACACTTCCCATCCGCCGTCAACAACCAATGACGTTCCGGTGACATAGGTGGCGTCATCGCTCGCAAGGTAGAGACACGGGCCGGCAATTTCTTCGGGAGTTGCCGCCCGTGCCATGGGAATACGCGCGAGGAACATGTCTCGGGCGGGTTCGTACGCCATGACCGGTGCGACGAGAGGGGTGTCGACCAGGCCGGGCAGAACGGAATTGACGCGAATGCCGGCGCCCGCGAGTTCCACCGCAGCAGCCTTGCTGAACATTTCCACGCCCGCTTTGCCGGTGGAGTAGGGGCTACCGTACGGCATCGGAATGTGAGCGTTGAGCGAGGCGACATTGACAATGGCGCCGCCGCGGCCGTGCTCCTTGATGTGGCGCGCCTCGTGCTTGGTGCATAGGAATACGCCCTTCTGCACCAGATCGATCGTGAAGTCCCAATCCGCTTCGTCGAGATCGACAATGGGCCCGACCCTCGACGCACCGGCAACGTTGAATGCAATATCGATGCCACCGAATTCGGCTGCCGCGGCGGCGACGGCCGCAGCAACCTCGGATTCCTTGGTCACGTCGGCCGGGGCAGCAAAGAATGCACCGTCATGCTGTGTCGCCATCTCCTTGAGGGCGTCCTCGGCGACGTCGATACCGGCAACGCGCGCGCCTTCACTGATGAGACGCAAGGCAATTGCCGCGCCGATCCCTGAAGCCGCGCCGGTCACGACAGCGGTCTTGCCGGCAAACCTGGAAGTATTAATGTGCGCCTGCTTTCAAGAATTTTCCGATTCGACGGTTGCCGAGAACCGGTGCTGCTTCGCCTTCGCCGAAGGCATACTCGCCTCCGACAAATACTGCGGTGACGGTCTTGTCGTTCCGATTGACCATGCGAGAGAGATTGTCGAACTCCGCGATCGGGCTTTCGGAGTAGCTGTCGAGTGAATCATCGAGGTGCGCGGGATCGATGACAACAAGATCGGCGCGGTCGCCCAGCCTCAGGTGGCCGGCGTCGACGCCGTACCAGTCGGCGAGTTCGCCGGTCAGCCGGTGTACTGCGGCCTCGACCGTCATGAACGGACGCCCGGCCAGTTCCGCGTCGTGTACCCGGCGGAGTAGGCGCAAACCGAAGTTGTAGAACGCCATATTGCGCAAATGTGCTCCGGCGTCGGAGAATCCGATCTGAACACCCTTGTCCTGGGCGAATTTGTCCAAGATCTCGGGCCGATGGTTGGAGATTGTCGTGCGCCAGCGGACCTTGGTGCCGTGTTCGAGAATCAGATCGAGAAAAGCGTCGACGGGGTGGGCGACGCCGCGTTCGACACCGACCTGTCCGAAAGTCTTACCGACTACCGAATCATCCGGGCACTCTACGATTTCGGCGTCGAAGAAGTCGCGGTGCCACACCTTGACGCCGAACTTCTGGTCGTAGTCCTTGCGGAACTGGCGACGGTATTCCTCGCTACGCAACATGATGTTGCGTTCCATCTCGTCCGTAAGGTGCAGTGCTGCGGCACCGGAACCGAATTCCTCGAAGACAACAAGGTCGATACCGTCGGCGTACACCTCGAATGGCACCGGCAGATGCTGCCACCTCAAGTCGCCACCGAGTCGATTAACCAGGTGCGCAAGAGGGCCGAGGATCGCCACTGCAAACTTGTTCGACTTGATGTCGGCTGCCGAGAGCATGCTGGTCTTGAGTCGCTTGCGCCAGATTCCCACACTGGTGAAGGCCATCGAACCGGTACTGAGAGGATTGGTGGGGTCGGGGCCGGCCTGCATCACCCGGCCTCGCTGACGCAGAATTGCATTGAGTCGCCGTCGTTCTTTCGGCTTGGCATACGTCGACGGCAGGGTACGCGAACGACAGGTTTCGCCGTCGAGTTTGTCGAACATCAGTTGCTGGGCCGACATTCCGACAAAGCCTGCGTCGAGCGCCTCGACCAATTGCCTTTCCATCGACGCCTGTTCGAGGGCGCTGGGCCGTACGTCTTTTCGGGTCGCCCGGTCGAGACCCATCTCTGCAGCGCGAATATCGGAGTGTCCGATGAAAGCAGCGACGTTGGGGCCCAGAGGAAGTGATTCGAGTGCGTCGACGTATTCCTGGGCCGACGTCCACGTTTTGACCCGGGCTAGCGCCTCGACGACGTGCTTGCGGGGAATGGCTTCGACTCGCCCGAACAGATCTCCGGCGTCGGAGGGGTCTACGTGAATGGTGGACAGGGAACATGATCCGAGGAAGATCGAGGTAACCCCGTGGCGCAGAGACTCACTCAGTGCGGGACTGTTCAGGATCTCGACGTCGTAGTGCGTGTGAATGTCGACGATTCCTGGGAGTACCCATTTGCCGCCGGCGTCGATGACTCGGGGACAACCGGTTTCGTCGAGTGATTCGGCCGAGACGGCGGCGACGCGGCCATTCCGGATGCCGAGGTTCCGAATCGCCGACGGTGCCCCGGTGCCGTCGAACCAGCGTCCGTTGTTGATCACGGCGTCGTAGATCATGAGATAGCCACCTTTGTGCGGATAGTCTTTCCGGTTGCGTTGCGAGGCAAGGGGGTAGTAGTGATCTGCCACTTGACTGGGACCTTGAAGTAGGCCAAACGTTCGCCGGCGAAGTCCCGCAATTCGTCTTCGGTCACGGCGTCCTCGGAATGTACGACCACCACGGCAGCCACTTCCTGCCCGAGATCGGGAGAATCGATGCCCAAGACGATGCATTCGAGTACGGCGGGATGCTCGTCGAGGCACTGTTCGATCTCGAGCGGATAGACATTTTCGCCACCGCGCAGGATCAGGTCGGATCGACGTCCGGTCAGTCGGAGTCGGCCGTCTTCGAGGACTCCGTAGTCTCCGGTCCGGAGCCAACGGTCGGGGCCGATGGCGGCGGCGGTGGCGGTTTCGTCGTTCCAGTAGCCGAGCATCACATAGGCGCTGCGAGCACAGATTTCGCCTTCCTCTCCATCCGGAAGGCTCACGCCGAAGGCATCGCGGATTTCCACACTCACTCCGATAACCGGGCGCCCCAGAGTTCCCGGGAACGCGGCGAGTTCCGGGGGCGTTGCAACGGAGATGCCGGTGGAGGATTCCGTGAGTCCGTAGCTGTCCACCAACGAGTGTTGCGCAAACGGCAAGTGCTCCCGGAGGCGATCCTGCAATGCCGGCGACGATGGAGCAGAGGCCAAAGCAAAGGCGCTCAGCGACGTCAGGTCGTACTTCCCGAGATTGCCATGCTCGAGGAGGCGACTTGCCATGGTGGGGACCACGGCCCAATTGGTGACCTTTTCTCGTTCGACGAGGCTGAGGACTTCGTCGACGTCGAAGGCGCCCTGATGGATGACTACGGCTCCACCGGTGGCCAGTCGCGGGATTGCGAGGTTGTGGAGGCTGGCGATGTGGAACAGCGGCGCGGTCAGCAGGTACCGCAGGTCACTCGGTCGATCGTCGATCGGCTGTCCGGTGAATGCAGCGGCCAGGCAATCGTTGAAGCGGTGGTAGTCGATGACGGCCAAGACATTTCGGTGAGTGTGGACAGCCCCCTTGGGTCGGCCACTGGTTCCACTCGTGTACAGGATGACGGCCGGGTCGTCCTCGTCGACAGCGGTATGCGGGAGTGGTGATCCCGAGTACTTCTCGAGTAGGGCGGGGAGATCCTCTTCCATCGTGATCACCGGAAAGTCGGTGTTCAACCCGGCAAGAATGTGTGCTCGCTTGGCATCGGCGATCACCACGGTGGGCGTCGTGTGTTCGATTCCGTACTCCACCTCACGCGCCACCCACCATGAGTTGAAGCCGACCGCGATGGCTCCGAGAGTTTGAGCAGCCCAGAACGCAATGACCCACTCCGGGGTGTTTGCGGCGAGGATGCCAACTCGGTCGCCCTTGCGTACTCCGTACTTGTCGCGGAGGGCGGTCGCCAAGGCTGCCACGGCCGCGCCGTGTTCGAGGTAGCTGAAGCGACGGTCTTTCGTCACCAGATAGTCACGAGATCCGTAGTCGAGTGAGGCCTCGAGTACGGCGCCCAATGACTTGTCACGGTTCTTCATGACAGGCATCGAACTACCCAGGACATCCTCGATGCCCATTTCGAAACGTCCTCCGGGGCCGGTGAGTCCGGCCAGAACAGACGCGATGAATGCTTGTGTATCAGCGGGGGTGGTCACGTGAAGCACCTTTCGAGGATTAGGGTACGAGCACTGCGCGTCCGGTGATCTTGCCGTGTTCGAGACGGTCGAGAGCGTCGCGAGCATCGGCGAGATCGAATCGGGCGACTTCTACCGTTACCAGACCGGCCTGTGCCAGGGCGATGGAATCGACCAGATCGTTCCTGGTGCCACCGTAAGATTTTCGGATCGATGCTCCCCACGGCCAGCCCGGCCCGCCGGCAGCCTCAGTGGTAATTCCGGGACTTCCGCCGCCGAGACCGACCATGCGGTAGGCGCCGTTCGGGGCGACGGCTTCGACGGACATCTGCGCGGTGGCGTCGATACCGACGAAGTCGAAGACGGTTTCTGCACCTCGGCCTGAAGTCAGGTCGAGGATCTGCTTCGCTGTGTCCGGTCCAGACTCGAGCGCGATATCTGCTCCGCATCGCTTGGCAAGATCCAATTGATCCTGTCCGACATCGACTGCAATGATGCGTACAGCACTGCTCGCCCGAAGTATCTGCACCGCAACGTGGCCCAGGCCGCCGATGCCGATCACCACAGCAGTGGTGCCCGGCTGCAAGTGTTCACGAGCGCCGCGGATTGCGTGGTAACTGGTCAGTGCGGCGTCGGCGAGTGGTGCGGCCTGGAGGAAATCGAGATCTCCGATCGGGACAAAGGAGCGGGCCGGGATTTTCACGTACTCGGCCATTCCGCCTTCGGGGCCCAGACCGGGGCAGGGCGGCATCGCGGTGCGTCCGGCAGCCAGACACATGTTTTCGTTGCCGCTCATACACTCTCGACATTGTCCGCATGACCAGCACAGGTATACGACGCCACGCTCGCCGACGGTCCGGCCGTCGACATTACTGCCGACAGCTTCGATGGTGCCGGCGATCTCGTGGCCGATGGTCAGCGGTTCTTCTCGCATCTTGTACGGGAAGTGGAGGAGATGAAGGTCGGAGTGGCAGATTCCGGCCGCGCCCACCCGGATGAGGATTTCCGACGGGCCGATCTCGGGGATCGGTACGTCGTTGATCTCGAGGACACCCGGTCCCATGAGTTGAGCTGCTTTCACGACGCAACCTCACTTACTGCGGAATTGTAGGCAGCGCTCAGGTAAGCGTTGCTGCGGTCAGAACCGATCAGGCCCGGTGCCATCTTGTTCATGACATAGGCGAAGGTCATCCGTCGGTCCAGATCGTTGACGAGCATCGAACCACCGATCCCGGCCCACCAGCATGAACGACCCGCGGGTACGAGCGGCGCGGTGTCGGGGTGGGGTAGTCCGTAGCCGATGCCGAATTTCAGCGGAGTCATGATCGCGAGGTCGAGGCCGTCGGCTTGAATCTCGAAAATCAGGTCGATCGTGCTCTGGGAGAGCAACTTCTTGCCGTCGAGTTCGCCGCCGTTGGAGATCAGTGACTGGATTCGGGCGATGGAGCGCGCGTTTCCGTGACCGTTGGCTCCACCGATTTCGGCTTCCCGCCACGGCGCGGTATTGACCTTGGGGTAGTCGAGCAGGGGGCAGGTCAGGGTCTTGATGAAGATGCTGTCCTGATCGAGTGTGGACAAATCGAATTCGAGCTCGGGCGGCGGAACCAGTGTGGCGATTCGGCCGAAATCCTTTGCGGATGTGCCGATTTGGTAGTCCGCGCCCAACGGTCCGGCGAGTTCCTCCGCGAAGAACCTGCCGAGGGTGCGTCCATCGATCCGGCGGATCACTTCACTGATCAGGTGGCCGTAGTTGATGGCGTGATAGCCCGACGCCGTTCCCGGTGGCCACCAGGGGGCCTGAGTTGCGAGTCGCGCGCTGGAAGCCTCGAGATCGTAAAGGTCCTCCAGTTCGATCGGACGTTCCCAGCCGGAGACTCCGGAGGTGTGGGAGAGCAGGTGTCGAACCTCGATGTCGGCCTTACCGTTTGCCGCAAATTCGGGCCAGTAATGAGCCACCTTCTGGTAGACGTCCAGTTGGCCACGCTCGACGAGAAGCAACGCCGAGAGTGCTGCCATTGTCTTGGTGATGGAGAAGGTGTTGACGATGGTGTCGGAACCCCAAGGAGTGGTCCGTGATTCGTCGGCGTAGCCGCCCCAGATATCGACGACAGGCTTACCGTCGACGGTGATGGCGATGGACCCGCCCAGCTCCTCGCCGGATGCGAGTTGCGCTTCGAAAGCGTTGTAAACAGCTTCGAACTCGTTGTCGCAGTGACCGTTCACCAGGCTCATGCGCGCTCCGCTTTCTCGAGTTCGTGCGCTGCGGCGCGGGCTGCAATGGGCAGCTTGTTGCCCGAGGCATCAGCGCGCTTGGCGCCCTTGGCGATTTCCTTGTTCATGTCGCGAACGTAGGGATCGAACTCGACCTGAATGGTGTGGCGGGCGGACTTGTAATAGGGGGCGAGGAAGTATGCCTCGTCGGCCTTGGTGATGTCCTGCATCTCGCTCGGTGACGGCAGCTGGTATCGGCCGGTCAGGTACGCCGCGACGAGTTTGCTCTGCTGCTCGGCAAAGTTGACGAGTGTCGGCATCGGTTGTGCGAGACCCATGTAGAAGAGGTTGTCGATTCCGGGCTTCATCATGCGCTTGAAGAGGGGGAGCTTGTTGTCCTTGTCCGGCACCAACTTCGAGTCACTGAAGAAGGGGAAGGTGATGTTGTATCCGGTTGCGCAGACGATGACGTCCACGTCCTCGGCGGTGCCGTCCGCGAAACGAACTTGCTTGCCTTCGAGTTTGGTGATCGCCGGCTTGAAGGAGATATCGCCTGCTCCGGCGCGTCCCAGGAACTCGCCGCTTGCCGAGGGATGGGCTTCGAAGGGGCGATGGTCGGGCTTCGGTAGGCCGTAGCCTTCCATCGTTCCGAGATTTTTGCCGAGGAATCGGCGACTCAGGAATAGGCGCAAACCGCGCGGCATCCAGGGCGGGGTGATCAATTTGTCGCCGGGCACGCCGTTCAGGTACTTCGGCAGCACCCACACTCCGCGTCGGGCTGACACGGTGAGCTTTTCGGCGAGGTATCGCTGGCCCAGTTCGGAAGCAATGTCCAAGCCGGAGTTGCCCATACCGACGACGACAACCTTCTTGCCGCGCATGTCGATCGGGTCGAAGGGGTCATTGTACGAGTGGCTGTGCATGAG
Source organism: Rhodococcus sp. ARC_M6 (assembly GCF_022810305.1). Lineage (GTDB taxonomy): Bacteria > Actinomycetota > Actinomycetes > Mycobacteriales > Mycobacteriaceae > Rhodococcus_F. Next base: position 31,202 of record NZ_JALGQH010000034.1, on the reverse strand, counting down.
GACGCCGTCGAACTCGCCCGGGTAGTCCGGGATGTTGGGGTCCCAGTGGTGTCCGTTGCAGACCATCAGTACGTCGTAGGTTCGGACTTCTCCGTCCGAGCGGGTGATGGTCCACAGTCCGTCCGCATCACGCTCCGCTGCAACGACGCTGGTGTTGAAGATGATCGACTCGCGCAGGCCGAAGTGCTCGACGTAGTCCTTGAAGTACTGGAAGAGCTCGGAGTGGTGGGGAAAATCTGGCAGGTCGGCGGAGACGGGGAAGTCCTCGAACGCCAGTCGCCACTTCGATGTGTCGATGTGGAGGCTCTGGTAGCACGCGGACATTCCGTTGGGATTCTTGTAGTACCAGTTTCCGCCGACCTCGTCGGATGCTTCGTAGCAGTCGAAGGGGATCCCGTATTCCTTCATCCGCTTGGCGGTGGTGATTCCGGTGGGACCTGCGCCGATGATGCAGACTCTCGGCAACTTTGTGGGGCTCATTGGCCATCGCTTTCTCTTCTGTTCCGGGCATGCGGTCGAAAGCGGCGCCCGAAAAGTGACTTGAGTCATAGTGCATCATTGACTGACGCTGTGTCAATGAGTGACGCTATGTTGGTCGATGACATCAAGTCGGCGATTTGCCACTCCGGCGGAATTCAACAAAGGTGGGCATTGTGAGTACGGCAACTGAGGGCTCGAAAGGCAAACGCGGAACGCTGCGCGACGAGCAGAAACGCGCGACACGGGCCAAGCTCGTGGACGCGGCACGAACCTTGTTCGAGGAGCGTGGATACGCAGCGGTGACGGTTGATGACATCGCCTCCGTAGTGGGATGCAGCCGGGCCACGTTTTACGTGCATTTCCCCAGCCGGGTTGAAATGCTGAAAACGATCGGCGCGGCCGGCATGGCCACCAGTGCGTTGGCGTCCTACATGGATCTCGATGAGGTGCTGGACTCGGGTTCGCGCGCAGAATTTACTGCTTGGCTCGAGCAGTCCTTCGATTGGTTCGACGAGAACAAGCGGTTGTTGCCCGCCTGGGACGAGGCTGTGGCGCTCGAACCCGAATTTCGGATCACCGCCCGCGACGGGATTAGTGGGCTACCGGATGCAATGCCGAAATATCTGGCACGGTGGCCGGCCGACAAGCAGGACGAGGCTCGGTTACGGGTCGAATTGCTTGTCACTCAGCTCGAACGATTTTTCACCCGCTGGGCGGTGCAGGGAACCATCGACGTGACCCGCGCTCAAGCGGCCGAGGTACTGACGGACATCTGGTTCCCCGCGTTGTACAGAAATCCGCCCGCCCCGCAGTAGCGGTGACGAGCGGATCGATGAGCGTATGTAGTTCGAGCCGTCAGAGGCTGGACTTGTACTCCAACGCATAGGCAATCTTGCCCGGCTTCTCGTCCGAGTAGGGCTTGGAAAGTTTGGCGAATTCTCCCTTGCCTTCGGCTTTTCCGTCGTTCCAGGTTGTCAGTACGCCCAGATCTGTTGCGGTGAAACCACTGCCGACGACCGCATCTCCGGCCAATGCCGTTTGGGCCTTGGTGACAGCCTTGACGGTATTCAGGTAGCTCGCGGCGTCGCTGCTGTTCCAGCCGGTGAGGTCAACGGGAGCGGTGTCGCGCACCCAGGCTCCCCAGTAAAATTCTTGGAAAGGGATTGAGCCGGAGGCGAATCCGATGTCGCGGGCGAAGTACAGGAGGCTCCGGTACTTGTCGTCGGCGAAGTTGGCCAGGCCCACTCCTTTGGGGAGTGACTGCACCGAAACCGGATTTCCGTCGACGTCACGCGCCCATACCCACTTGTTCTTCTCCATCTCGGCCCAGAATGCCGACTCGCTCAGATTGCTGAGGTTGTCGAGGACTCGGAGGCGAACATGCGTCTCGGGCCCACCGTCCGGGGTCTCGTAGAACGAGGTAAGAGTGTGGTGGCCGTCGGTTAGGTACAGTTCCCCGCGAGGTCCTACGACGACGGTTTTCATCGGTGCGATGCTGTCAGTGGTTTCTTGTCCCACGGGAAGCTCACAGGTGAAGGATGCGGGATCTTTCAGCGTTGATGTTTCGGAAGCTGTTGTGGCCCGGACCTGTCCGTTGGCCTCGCACCAGTCGTCGAACTTCTTGTTGACGGCGTCTTTTCCGAGTGTGTATCGCCCGAGTTTGTAGTACACCTCGTCGTATCCGAGGGAAGGCTGCGTGGCATGAACGTCGCCGATGCGGACGTCGAGAAGATCACCTTCCTTGGCGCACAGGTACTCCGAGCCGCCGAGTGAACCCGAGAACGACCCGGTCGAGACTCCGCACGTCGCCGGCGCACTGGATGCAATGGCTGGAGTTCCCGCCACTGTTCCGGCGCCGAGCAGAATCAGTGTTGTGAGGGTGGAGAGGGCGGTACGACGCATGACAGAAGACTCCTGGTGAGTGCGGCTCCAAGGTGAAACGGCTTGGGTCACAATCGCTCAGGGCGATTTCTTGTTGAGAGACAATAGATTTCCAGGCGGTGGACTTCACGTGAACTTGTATTGCGTCCACGGCTGTCAGTTCTGTGGCCGTCGATCACTGCAGGCCGGCGACCCACCCGGCAAAGATGTCATTGAAGACGTCATCCTCGCAGGCGTGCGAGGTGTGCGGAAATGCGCAGTCCGGGTAGCCCGCAACAATATCGGACAGGTCGGCACCACAACACTGTGCCAAGAGTCCACGAAGCAGATCGGCCACCGACCAATTTTCGACAAGCGACCTCGGCGCACCCTCGTCCTCGTAGACACTCACGAGATCGTGGACATACCAGGACAACTCTTCTGCGACTATCGCATCCGGATTGAACTCCAGCGCACGGTCGAGAGCTTCGCGCAGCATCGCGTGGGGATCTTCTTGGCCGCGAAGAAGAATGGCGATATCGGCGGGCGCCTTCTGCATGATGAACATCCACGGCTTGCCATCGGGAAATACACCGCCCAATCCTGCGACATGAAACGGTAAGTGGCTGCTCAGAAAGTCCGCCTCGACGTCGACGTGCTGATCATCGCCGAGGTGGATGAAGTGGCCCGTCGCAATTTCGTCTCCCACGGCTTCGTCGGTCCAACTGTTGTTCCACAGGTCCGTCATCCGGCTACCTTCGGGGAAGTCGAGGAGTTCGAAGAGAAATCCCACGGTCATACCTCGCCGTCGAAGTGGTTGCTTGCCCGGCCGCTGAGTTGGCAGACCGATTGAGCGGACGCTGCAAGGACGACTCTGCTTGTCTCGAAGTTTAATTCGTCTCGTGCCGAGTCATCGGAATCAGCATCCTCGGAGAGTGAGAATTCAAGTTCCACCCGGAGGTCAGTGCTGGAACGGGCGGAGATTGCGAGTCCGAGGGTTTCATCGGTGAATACCGGCAGCGACTGCTCGGGATGGAAATCGGCGGCAGCGTGGAAGAAGAACGTTGCGAGGCGCTCGACAAATCCATCGCCGACGGGGCGGCCGAGATACTGGTTGTATTCGTCGGGACTCAGTAAACCCACGTCGAATACGAGGCTGGGGGCCTCGGTCCCGAGCGTCCGCGCCGGAACGGCATGGCTGCGCAGGAAGACTGCACCGCCACCATAGCCAGGTAAACGAAACCCGTTACGCATCTGATGTTCTCCTGTCGCCGGGACGTTCTGCCCACGGTAGGCCACGGTTCCGACATGCGTCGATGGAATGATCGGTCCAGGAGTGGTCTGTTGTATCCGCCGGTGGAACCGTACGAGTCCGGGATGCTTGATGTCGAGGACGGGCAATCCCTGTATTGGGAGACGATCGGGATCCCGACGGATGTCGGACATGGCGGTGGCGGTTTCGGCGCTGCAATGGTGGATCCGTTGACCGCGCTGGCACACTCGATGGGGTGAGTGAACTTCGTAGTCGGGAAATCCGCGGCCGGCGCAGAGTGGTGTTGTGGATTGCTGCTGCTCTGACGCTTGCTGTCGTCGCTGTAGGGATCGTCGTGGTGTGGATTGCGCCGTCCCGCTATCTGCCGTGGGATACCGCCGATTTTCCGGCCATCGATACCAGCGCATTATCGACCGATCAAATGACGGTGCTTCAGCTGCTGGAAGCCGAGCACGAGAAGGACCGTCCAGGTACCTACTATTCAGACGGTATCGACGAAGAATGGTGCGCCGACTTTGTCAGCTGGATCATGCGTGAAGCGGGCCGCCCACTGTCCAACCCTAATTCCGGGAGTTGGCGTATCCCGGGCGTATATACGCTGCAGGAGTACTACCAAGGCATCGGCGCCTACGCCGAGAACGATGGCGATTACACCCCCGATGTGGGTGATGTCGTGATCTACGACAGTTCGCGCTGGGTCGGTCAACATACCAATATCGTTGTAGCTGTTGATGGTGACAACGCAATTACTGTCGGCGGCAACGAGTTCGGAAAAGTGCGGGTTCACGACCTGGATTGGGCGTCGGATTCCGCAGTCGTCGGGTTCGGAAAGCTTCAGCCCTGACAGACTCGAGCGAGTGGAAACCAGCGCGCAGATGCACGAGTTTTCCCGTCCACATCGATGTCGAGGGTTCTGCCGTCAGCACGCTCGCACACAGTTACCTGCTCAGCTCGAGTGATGGGCTGTGAATACTCGACGATCGATCGAAATGGCTGCTCTCGCAGGTTCTTTCCCATTGCTTCTTCGACCGGCTGCCAGTAGACCGCGTTGTTCACGTGGTCGAATGGATCGAAATCGCTGGCGCGCAACGGGAAAGATCGTTCCGGCGCGTCACTCACTTCCGGGGTAATCCAGCGATGCCAGTGCAGGTGCTGATCAACGACAGTGGAGTCTAGTTCTCGAGTGAACCGTTCGCTTATCCGCGCGGGCATTCCGGTTTTCGGGTCGACGTTGATCCAGAAGCCTTCGGTTTCCACCAACCCTCCGTCGTCGGAGTCGATACGCACCCGCATGGAGCACCATTTGTGGGATATCCCGGTACACCAGCGTCGCAGTTGCACTCGATCAGGCCATCTGATCGGCCTGACTACATCGATCACTGTGCGGCGGACAACCCACGTCGGATGGATATCCAGCGCGTCGGACGCTATGAGGTTGTCGAAACCCACATCCTGAAGGTAGCGGGCGACTCCGTCCAGACGAAGGCGTCGATCGCTGTGGATATCGCCGGTGCGGACCGGCCAAGAAGCTTCGAAGATGTGTCCGGCATGAGGTAGCGGCGCCAATGGTGCGTGGTCCTCTAGGAGTCGATTCACACGATTGCCATACCCGGTCAGATTTCATTGAACCCCGGCGTATGCGGTTCATCCTCGACGGGTGATGTCTTCACCGGACCAGCACTCGAGACTGAGAACTGAAGTGCACTCTCGTCGAAAGGAACGCTCATGACTGCTCCACCGCGAGAACCCGCGGAGCACCCTGTCAAACAGGGCTTCGCGGTTGGTACGACGTTCGCAGCGGCAATTCTGCTGTTGACCGCCGGCATTGTTGCTTTGCTCCAGGGCATCGCGGCAGTTGCCGACAACAATCTGTTTGTCGTCGGAATCAACTACACCTACAAGTTCGATATTTCGACGTGGGGTTGGATTCATATCGTCCTGGGCATCATCGGAATTCTGGTGGCGCTGGGACTCTTCACCGGTGCAGTGTGGGCTCGTGCTTCGGCAATCGTGATTGCGTCAATCTCGATCATCGCGAATTTCCTGTGGCTGCCCTACTACCCGATGTGGTCGATCCTGGTGATTGCGCTTGACGTTGTGGTCATTTGGGCTGTTGCAACGTGGGATACCGCGTAGATCACTACGCGAACAAGCCTCTGGCCCCGACCGCTACGACGGTCGGGGCCAGGAGTCTGCACACATCTCGATCAGTCTGGCAGCCTGCGTAATTCGGCTACTGTCAAACCGAGTGAGTCGAGCCGGGCCATGATGCTCCGCATGGCGCTGTGATCGGCGACGGGTCCGTACAGGCTGGTGTACCCGCCGGCAGCGGGCGCTACGGCCAGTTCGGGGAAGGCTGCTATTACTCGGTCGGATACTTCGCCGTCGATGAGGAATTGGTAGCGAGTGGGAGCATTCATTCCTTGCACTCCTTCCTCATTGACGTACGTTGTATCCCAACAAGTTTCGCGCTCATTGCAAGGCAAAGCGTCATCCGATTCGGGTGAATGGCGGGGCCTAGCGGTCCTGCGGAGTTTCTTCGATCTCACCGGGTTGCCAACTCTTGTCGAACCACGGTTGAAGTGGGCCGTAGAGACGGATTATCGGAAACCAACTCTTGTCGGAGACGGTCTGAATCCAGTTCGCGTCCTTGCCTTCCGGCGCGCTCGGACCGAACCAGAGAACAAGTGAACCATCCTGTTCTTCGGCGACGGTCCCGCTCAAGCTCATGAGGCTCGGGTAAGGGTTGTCGGTTTGCAGAAGCGATCGGGTTTGAGTGTCGTAGATGTCGACTGACCAGAAGTTCTTGGCCGGCGGATTCGGGGGGAGCACCAACCGGTAGGTCTTGCCGCCGTCGAGGAGACGACCATTCGAGTCTTGAGCGGTGTATGTGTAAGCGGACCCGGTCCCGACCTGTGGGCTAGCCATCGCCGGGGTGATGACGGTGGCGCAATAGTGGAACAGAGTGCGTGCGTCCAGCAGTCGAGCGCCGTTGCGGAGAAATTCGTAGCTGCCACCGACAAACGCTTCTTTCCAGGATGCACCCTCGAACACAAGATTTTCCGGGGTCCGCGGAAAGAAAACCAGCGCACGGCTGATTCCTGCCGCTGTGGTTGCCGCCGTATCGAGGATCTTTTTCAGTCGTGTGTCCGGTGCAAAGGTGCGCCCGTGTTCGATGCCGATCCCGGCGAGTTGACCGGCGCGCTCGGGGTCGAGGGATCCCGCAGGCTCTTCCTGAACCAGTTCGTTGACCTCTTCGAAGAAGGAGAAGTCGTTCGAGTGCACCGTATTGACTACTTGGTCGGCAAGATTGACGAATGTCATCGCCGGCGGATCTTCCGCATCGGCCAAACGATAGACGCGAGTCGCTTTGATGGCTTCGATGCCTGCGAGTGCACGGAACACCACCCAGTTGGTGAAGGTCGCGGTCCGGTAGACGTAGTAGCCGTCGGGCTCGACGCCGTCGTAGCCGGGTGGCAGGAACAGATACTTTCCGCCCTCTCCCTTGTCCGGCCCGGCGATCCCCATATCCGTGACATAGCGGAACCAGAAATCATCGACGACGCACAGTGAGTCCGTCGGCGGCTCGATGACCACCGGGCCGTCGTGAAGATCGATGAACATTGTCCCATAGGCAGTTTCGGTATTCGGAGTGAGGAAGAAGCTGTTCGAATTCGCCCGAGGATCGGCGACGCCGAGAACGTTGAGTCCCTCGACACCGATACTGCGGAATCCGCGTCGCATAGCGACCAGGGATGCTCCCGGAACGGCATTGAGAAACACGTCGACGCCGCGTATGAAGTCCAGACCGTCGTACAGCGTGCGTGTGGTCTCAGGTAGAGGTACACCGTCGAAGAACTCGAATGTTCCGAGAGGCGTCGTTATCTGATCGGGGATTCCGATTCCCGCTGGGCTGTCGCTCATGCTGGCACTCCTATTCCGATGGTGAGTTCCAGCATCACTCGTGCGCATTGCAGACGCTTCACCTATCAGGGATGAATCTGTTGCGCTCACGACTTTCATCCCTTTCGTGTGAGGCCTGATCGCACGCCTCTACCTATTCTCTAGCGGGAGAGAGAAGAGGCACTCATGGGTTCTGTCATCGGCGATCTACTGCCACTTGCTGTGGGTGTTGCAGTTTCACCAATTCCCATCATCGCTGCCATTCTGATGCTGCTGTCGAAGCGGGCAGGCAGTACTAGTATTGGCTTCGCAGTGGGATGGGTGCTTGGAATCGTTGTCGCAACAGTGATATTCGTACTTCTGTCCAGTAGTTTGCAAAAATCCGACGACGAGCCATCAGTGGTTGTTTCATGGATCAAGCTCGTCTTGGGTGTGTTGCTTCTGGCCTTCGGCGTAGCGCAATGGCGCGGCCGCGGTGGTGAACATGCAACTCCCAAGTGGATGCAGGCCATCGACGATATGACGGCGGCCAAAGGATTCGGCCTCGGGTTTGCCTTGGCTGCGATCAATCCGAAGAACCTGATGATGTGTATCGCTGCCGGCATTTCAATCGGTTCAGCGGCACTGCCGACGGGTCAGGTAGTTGTTGCCATCGTGATTTACGCCGTCATCGCAGCGTCGACGGTGTGTGTGCCCGTGATCGGATATCTGGTTGCTGCAGATCGCCTGCGTGCACCGTTGGCCCAGTTGAAGGTTTGGCTTCAAGGCAACAATACGACTGTGATGAGCGTGCTGATCCTGGTCATCGGAGTGGTGTTGATCGGCAAGGGAATCGGGGGGCTTTGACCGAGAAGAGGCAAAGATCCGCACCTGGATCGCAACCAATACTCACCTGCTGAACGTCGGACTCCTCGTCTTGATCGCGGCGATGCAGATCAGTAAAGGAGTTCAAGGGCTATGAGTACTCCGCACTCTCGCAACTGGTGGGTATTCGGTTCGTTGGCCGACTATCAGCGATCGTGGCTTCGCCCGGACATAATTGCTGGTCTCACGGTGTGGGCCGTCCTGGTCCCGGAGGCATTGGCCTACGCCAGCATTGCGGGCGTTCCCCCGGTTATCGGACTGTATGCAGCAGTGCCGGCGCTCATCCTGTATGCCGCTGCGGGTAGTTCGCGCCACCTCATCGTCGGTCCGATGTCTGCGACCGCGGCATTGTCCGCTGCAATGATCGCTCCCCTTGCCGGAGGGGATGATTCACGGTTCCTCTCACTGTCCGTGGCGCTGGCGATAGTCACGGGGCTGGTCGGACTGTTCGCCGGATTCATACGGCTGGGGTTCATTGCGTCGTTCATCTCGGAGCCGGTACTCAAAGGTTTCATCGTCGGTCTGGCCCTGACCATCATCATCGGGCAGGTACCCAAGTTGCTCGGAGTGGAGAAAGGGGAAGGGAACTTCTTCGTTCAGGCCTGGTCGGTGGTGCGCGAGTTGGGCAACGTTGACGGTCTTACGGTATTCGTCGGATTACTCAGCTTGGCAGCTGTTTTGGCGGTCAAGCGCTGGCTACCATTGGTTCCGGGCTCACTGCTGGTTGTGTTGATGGGCATCGCTGCTGTCGCATTGTTCGGCCTCGACGATCGGGGAATCGACATCGTCGGGCACATCGATGCCGGTCTGCCGAGCGTCGGACTTCCGTCGGGGGTGCGGGCCGAGGACTATCTGGATTTGGTCGGGCCCGCGGTCGGTGTGTTGCTCATCGGCTTTGCCGAAGGCCTGGGCGCAGCAAAGACCTACGCAGCCAAGGCCGGATACACCGTAAACGCCAACCGGGAGCTGACCGGGTTGGGTGCTGCGAATCTGGGGGCGGGCCTCTGTTCGGGCATGGTTGTTAACGGAAGCCTCTCCAAGACAGCTGTCAACGGCGGGGCGGGCGCAAAGACTCAAGTCAGCGGCTTGGTGGTTGCGGTACTGACGGTGGTGACGCTGCTGTTTCTTACCGGGCTGTTCGAAAAGCTTCCGGAAGCGACGCTCTCGGCCGTGGTGATCGCCGCAGTGATAGAACTTGTCGACTTTTCTTCTCTCGCAGCGCTGTACCGGGTCTGGACAAGGCGATTGGGTAGCATCTACGGGTTGGCTGCTCGCGCAGATTTTGCCGCTGCCATTGCGGCGATGTTCGGCGTACTGCTCTTCGATACGTTGCCCGGGTTGATCATCGGGATCGCGGTATCGATGTTGCTGCTTCTCTACCGGGTGTCCAAGCCCCATGTGGCAGCACTGGCGAAGGAGGGCACGCGCTGGGTTGATATCAGCAGTCATCCGGAGTTGAAACCTGCCGACGGTGTGATCGTGGTCCGGGTGGAAGCGGGTTTGTTCTTTGCCAACGCAGACCATGTTCGGGATCAGATCGACGCCCTCGTTACCGAGGACACGAGCATGATCATCCTCGACGCCGAGACATCACCGTTCATCGATGTGAGCGGCGCTCAGATGTTGGCGCAGTTGCGCGACTCGTTGGAGCGCAAGAACATCACGTTCCGCGTGGCCCGTGATGTGGGGCAGTTTCGGGATGTTCTCGCGGGAGCTGCCGGCGGCGTGAAAGTTGACGTGTATCCGAGCGTCGCAGAAGCTATGGCAGATCCGTCACCCGCGTAACCAAATTCCCAACGGTCCATCGTCTTTGGCGACAGAGCTCACGATCACGCTCGCCACCACGATGATGCCGGAGAAAATGAACAGCCAACTGATGAGTGTGAACATCACACCGAGAAGGCCGAATTGGTTCTGAGAAGTATGGGTGATCCGGGGCAGGAAAAGGGTGCTGGCGACATGTAGGGCGCTGAGGCCTGTGGCAGTCAAAAGGCCGGAGCCGATACACATTCGGGTGGTCATCCGGTTGGCGGTCAGTAACATGGGCACCGCAGTCCAGGTCAGCGCCCCCACGACGTAGACGGACGCGAACTCGAGTAGGCGACCCGCTGCGGGAAATGTTTTCAACTGATGGCAGATCACCGCTGCGGCTACCGAAGTGGCGATCACGAGAACCACCGCCAGCCAGCGCCAGGCCTGTCGAAGTGTGGCAATCGGTACATGCCAGATTCGTCCGTACATTCGTCCCAACGCGCGGGCGTAGGACGTGGAACTCACCAGCAACATCAGTAGCCCGAGAACCCCGAAAGCTGCTGTGGTGCCGACACTCGCAGAATCGGTCGGCGGCAGGTCGATACCCAGATCGTCTCGGGCAGTCGCTGCGAGTGGTTGCAATCGTTGGAACGTCGATGCCGCAATCATCACCGGTAGCAGCGAGGTGAAGGCTTGCGCCGCGAGAGTCATTGCACTGTCTACCAACCCGACTTCGAGGACATCCAACGAGATTCGAGATGCCAGGCGTCGCCGCGCCGTGATGGTCACCCACACCTTCATACGGTCCCGCGTGTCGTTGTAAATCCGCGGCGGCATCTGTATGCGCATATCAGCTACGTCGGCTCAGATGAGCCCGCCGCGCCGCGCGGCTTTGAGGGCGTCACGGCGGTTGCTGACGTCGAGTTTCCGGTAGATCCCGCGTAGATGCGTCTTGATGGTGTTGACGGACAAGAACAGAGTTTCGGCTATCGATTCCGTCGTATCTCCGGTGGCGAGCTCACGTAGGACGGTGTACTCACCCGGTGTCAGAATGGGCGCGCTGACCAATTCCTTGGGGTGCAGGCGTGATCGCACGCGTTCGGCAAATGGTTCCTGATCTCCGAAGTGCCCACTGAAATCATCGAGGACTCGCCGCAATGAATGGCCGTAGTCGAGGAAAGGTCGAAGGAGATTTTCGTGTTCGGCGCTGCGCAAGGCGTTGTGTAGTGATTGAAAAGCCTTGCGGGGTTGCCGGTTTGCGGAGTGAATGCAGGATTGTAAGACCGACGTGTATATATGGTGGCCGAGTAGTGGCCGGTGAGGTTCGTGCGTGACGGCTTCCAGTTCGATCTGTGCCTCGGTGTTTCTGTTGGCGGCAAGCCGTAGTGATGCGCGGGCCAGGTGCACCTCGGGGATCTCGCCGAGGTGACGGGAGGCGTCGTGGATCAGGCGGCTTGCCCAGTCCAGTTCGCCTACGGACAGGCAAGCATTGACCACGGCGGGGAGGAGAGCCGAACTTGCTATCGAAAAGGTTCCCGATTCAACGGCATTGAGCATCGCGTCGCGAATCTCTGCAACTGTAGACCGGCGATCACCGGCAGTGTCGAGTCGCTGCAATCCGAAGGTGACGACGGTATGCCATCCGAACGCGGGGATGCTGACGCCGAGAACATCTGCTTGGCGACAGTTCTGGGCTGACGGGGTCTTGTACGGGAGATCCGTTGTGTTGCAGAGATAGGCGGCCAGCGCGGCGACGGATGTCGACAGCTCGTATTCTGCGGTGCCGACGAGGTGATGCTTGATTGCGTAACGGAGGGCGTACGTCGAATGCGCGGTCATTGCCAGGGCGTTGCCGTCCATGGCGGCGGCGAATCCGAGACCGGTCAAGGAATTCAAGACCAGACGGGTGCGTCCCCGGAGCATTCCCAGCGCGGCAGCTTGGGTGTATTCGTTTGTTGCTCTGTCGAAATCGCAGCCCAGAAAGTATCCGGTCGCGAGTTGAAGGTGTGCGTATGCTTCGACATCGGAATTTGTGCTGCGCTGTCGTTCTGCGAGCGCAGTGAGTGTGGTGGCGTGTTGTGAATCGGCAGTTACATAAAGAGATTCGAGGGTCAAGGCGCAATACAGTGCGTCTTCGTGCAGGAGTGACGCGTCGCCGAGGAAATTCAGATACGCACTGGCGGTAATGACGTCGCCGCAATGCAATGCCGAAGCTGCAAGAAGCATTCGCGTACAAGGTGACTCGGCAACCGGGATCGGCGCGGACTCCAGAATTCGAACCAGATCGCTGCCATACCCATCCAGTACGATTCCCAGTCCACAGCGGTCTAGGAATGCGAGAATTCTTGCGGTGTCACCGATCCCGATCTCGAGTTCCAGCGCTTCCACTTCGAACTGATGAGTCTCGAGCCACCCGGCCGCCTGCTCGTTGGCCAGTACTCGTCCTCCGGGATCGACGCGCCGGAACTCTGCTCGGAGATGTTCGCGTAGCAGCGGGTGGTAACGCAGCCAGGTTGTGTGATCGGCCGAATCGGTGCGTGTGAGCGGCAGATTGAACTGGATCAGCGAGTCTATTTCGGTGCCGGCGTCGTCGTCGGTGAGGGCTTCGGCCAGATCGATGGAGAATGCGTCGACAACCGAAGTGCGGAGCATGAACGTCGTGAGATGTGGGGGCAGTGCGGCTAAGACCTCGTCGACGAGGAAATCGGCGACGGGTCGTGGGGTGTGCGTGAATTCCTCGACGGCGTGGGCCTTGTCGCCGCGTCCGCAGAGGTAGGCGCCCGCCAATCGGACTACGGCGCCCCATCCCTTGGTGAATGATTCGATGATCGCCAATTGGTCCGCGGTCAGGCTGATGTCGTATTCAGCCAAGAGCGTCGTGATTTCGGTGCTGTCGAAGGCGAGATTGCTCGCTTCGAATCGACTCAGCCGACCCTCGAGTGCTAGCCGATGCCAGGTTAATGGGGGTTCGTACCGGGCCGCGAGAACAATCGACAGGTTGGGCGGGGCATTCGAGAGAACGTGATCGAGCGTCGAAATCGAGATGGGATCGTGCAATGCATGAACGTCGTCGAGAATCAGCGTGATCGGGCGTTCGCTGGCTGCGATTGCGTCCATGAAGCCGGAGAGCCAGAACTGTGGGGGCGCACTGCGTGCGATGGGTTCGACATGCTGGGACAGGGCTTCACTCAGCGAGGTGCACAGGATGCGGGCGTTGTTGTCGCGTTCAGCCAGAGTCAGCCAACAAACCGCTGTGTGGGACTGCTCGCGGGCCCAGTCGGCCAGCAGGAGTGTCTTGCCTGCGCCGGCCGGCGCGCACAGCAGGGTCACGGTGTGGGAGTGAGTGGACTCGGAGAGTTGCCGATGCAGGCGTGGCCTCGGAATTGCATGTGCAATAGCTGACGGTGGCCGGAACCTGCTCTGACGTTCACCCTCGGACGTCATTTCACCCGGTTCGGGCCCTGGTACAGCCGATACGCGAACCGAGCTTTTCATCGGACTCCTGGCGTCGGTGGAGTGGCACTATGAAATTACCCAATTCGGGCATTGCTTAATCAGCGTTTCGTCGGCTCAGCCGTTTCCCCATGTCGGTATCGGGTATTCCTGCCAGGGAACTCTGTGCTTGAAAGAGGAGTCGAAATGCCAATTGCGCGGATGCCGGACAAAGCCGAGATCTTCTACAAGGACTGGGGCAGCGGTCAACCCGTCGTCTTCAGCCACGGTTGGCCGTTGACGGCGGATGTCTGGGACAAGCAGCTTGGTTTGGTTGCGTCGTCCGGGTTTCGAGCGATCGCCCACGATCGTCGTGGGCACGGGCGGTCGTCCCAAACGTGGGACGGCAACACTATGGATACGTGGGCCGACGACCTCGCCGCCTTGATCGGGCAACTGAACCTGCGAGATGTCATCTTGGTGGGACATTCCACGGGCGGCGGCGAGATTACCCGCTACGTCGGTCGGCACGGGACGTCGAGAGTTGCGAAAATGGTGCTCGTCGGCGCGGTGCCACCGCTGATGCTGTTGACGGAGAACAATCCGAAGGGAACACCGCGCAGCGCGTTCGACGATATCCGTGCTGGAGTCGAAGCTGATCGCTCACAGTTTTACCTGGACCTCAGCGTTCCGTTCTACAGCGGAAATCGAGAAGGTTCGACGCTCTCCGACGGTGCGCGCTATGCCTTTTGGCTGATGGGCATGCAGGTCGGCATCAAAGCTGCCTACGACTGTGTCAAGGAATTCTCAGAGACGGACTTCACCGAGGATTTGGCAAAGATCGATGTCCCGACATTTGTGGCGGTTGGTGACGACGATCAGATCGTGCCCATCGAAGCCGCGGGATTGCGTACTGCGGAACTGGTTTCGGGTGCGAAGCTCAAGGTGTACCCGGGAGGCTCTCACGGACTTGTGGATGAGTACGAAAAGGCTTTCAACGCAGACCTTCTCGATTTCATCCGGAACTGAAAGCTCCGGCGGTGACGTGCACCGCCGGAGCCGTTCATGACGTAAACCAGTGTCAGGCAGTGTGGTCCGCCCAGAAGTCGACGAGTACCTTCGTCAGCTCCTCGGGCTTCTCCTCGTTGGGGGTGTGGGAGGCCCCGGCAATAATCTCGAACTTCACGCCGAGGCGCGCCGCGGCGTCGGCCTGGGCGTCCAGCGGAATGACGTCGTTCTCGCCGGCGGCGACGAGGATCGGCACGCCGGTTGCGCCCAACTCCTCGACGCGATCCGGCTCGGCGCTCATGGTGAGGGCGATCCCGGCGATGTTCGCTGTCTTGGTCGCCATGATGCGGCCTCGCAGGAACTCCTTGACCGGTGCCGGGAAGATGTCCTCGAAGGCCCCGAACATGGCCTGCCACAACGCCTCGTTGCCTCCCGCCCACAGAAGCTCCGGGATCTGGCCCATGTCGACAGCTCCGCCCAGGTCCTGACCGTTTGGCGGCGAGTCGAGGATTACGTAGTCCAGGAATCGTGCCGGGTCGTTCAGCACGGCCGCGCGGGTGACGAGCCCGCCGAAGCTGTGGCCGAGGAGGTGGACCTTCTCGCCGGGCGCAACTGCGTCGAGCACCTCGGCGAGGTCCACGGCGAACTTGGCGATTGTGTACTCGCCGACCGCATCCCGTCCGTCCGGGCCATCCGAATCGTATTGTCCGAGCTGCGAGTACGAGATCAGGCGGTAGCCGGCGGCGGTGACGAACGGCGCCATGGGGAGGAAGTCTTCCCGGGAACCGGTGAAGCCGGGAACCATCACGACGGTGCCCTTGACGTCGGTGCCGGCGTCGGGTGTCGCCTCGAAGTAGGACAGCTCGCCGCGCGAGATCTTGATGCGGGACAAATTCACGGTCATGTCGCGTTCTCCTTGTTGGTGTTCACAAGCTTTTCGGTCGATAGGTAGGGCGTCATCAGCCACCACAGCACGAGGGTAGTGCCGCCTCCGAGAAACAGGCCGCCGATTGTGTCCGAAAACCAGTGGGCGCCGAGATATGTACGGTCCCAGATCATTACCGCGGTTGCTAGTACCGCGAGAATGACACCGAGCCGCCGCCGGCCCGGGACGCTCAGCAGTGCGATCAGCATGATGGCGGTACTGACGACGAACACGGTGTGTCCGGAGGGAAAGGACCCGTGGTCGACCCTCACTAGTGGCTCGAGCGGCCAGGGTCGGTCGACGACTTTCTTCACGACCTGGGCGACGACGCTGGTTGCCACAGTTCCGACGGCAATGAAGACTGCCGCGCGCGGCCGCTTGCGATACAGGAACGCACCGATCAGCAGCAGGAGGATCACGATGCTGCCGATCGGCCCGCCCAGGAAGTCGACGACCTTGGCGAAGCCGGTGAGCGGGCCTTCGCGACTGCTCTCCATGGTCCGTCGCCAGGAGTCGTCCAGGCTCTGCCACGGCGGTGTGATCACGTTCGACATGATGATCGCGGCCTCGACGATGCCGAGAAGCAGCAGGACGACACCCGAGATCAGAAGCCCCAGCGGCCGTGTGGCGGGGATCGGCTCAGTAGTGTTCCGAGCCGTCTCCGGCGGGCTGTTCACAAATAGACTCCTTCGTGCCGTCTCATGGACTGGGTCTTTCGACCACAAGGTTCGAGGCTAGTCCCCAATACCGAGTGCCCACTAGGTTTGTTATCGCGATGTTATCCCTGACCTCTTAAGGTGAGACTGTGGACACTGGAGAGAAGGGCCGAAATATGACCGTCCGACCCCGGAAAGGCGGCAGTTACGCCGTCGGGCGGGCCCGACGAACCCGGATCCTGCACGTCGCAATGGAGGAGTTCGCCGAGAACGGCTACCGCGGCGCCTCGCTCGCCCGGATCGCCGAGCGCGCGGAAATCTCCCAGCCGGGTCTGCTGCACCACTTCCGCACCAAGGAAGAGTTGCTGGCGGCCACGCTGGACTTGCGTGACGACATGGACGTAGAGCGCTTCACCGACGCCGACGGCGCGCGGCTCACCGGGATCCCTGCGATGGAGGCCCTCGCAGACCTTGTAGAGCGCAACCAGCGCATTCCCGGACTCGTTCAGCTTTTCACTGTCCTGAGCGCCGAGTCCGTCACCGTCGATCATCCTGCTCACGCCTGGGCGCACAACCGCTATCGCCGTATTCGAGCGTTCATCGCGGACGGTATCCGCACCGGGATCGCGTCCGGAGAGTTCCGGGCCGATATTGATCCCGAGGCTCACGCGTTCCGGCTGGTTGCCATGATGGACGGACTCCAGCAACAGTGGTTGGTCGATGCTGATGCAGTGGACATGGCGGCGGTGTTCCGGACATATCTGCACGAGACCCTGGACGCGATGCGAGCCCGGTAGGTCTTGTCTTTCCAAAACAAAACCGCGCGGGGTGTGTGTCACACCCCGCGCGGTTTCGAAAAATCGGACTCAGGCGGAAACGATCACCGATGAGCCGTGGCCGAAGAGGCCCTGGTTTGCGGTGATGCCGATGCGAGCGCCTTCGACCTGACGGCCTTCGGCTTGCCCGCGCAGCTGCCAGGTGAGCTCGCAGACCTGCGCAAGTGCCTGTGCGGGAACAGCTTCGCCGAAGCAGGCGAGGCCACCGGACGGGTTGACCGGGATGCGGCCGCCGATGGTGGTGTCGCCGGCGCGCAGGAGGTGTTCGGCCTCGCCGCGCTTGCAGAGTGCGAGGTCTTCGATCCAGTCGAGTTCGACGGACGTAGCGAGGTCGTAGACCTCGGCGACGTCGACGTCCTCAGGCGAGATGCCGGCTTCTTCGTAAGCGGCGTAGCCGATGGATTCCTTGAACGTGCGCTCCGGTGCGGGCACGGCGGAGCTGGAATCGGTGGAGAAGTTCGGCATGTCCATGATCGTCTGCGGGAACGTCGGCGTGACCGTCGAAATCGCCTTGATGCGAACAGGTTCCGCGATACCCATCTTGCGGGCGTATTCCATCGACGTCAGCAGGATGGCTGCTCCGCCGTCGGAGGTGGCGCAGATGTCGAGGAGGTGGAGCGGGTTGGACACCACGGGGGAAGCCAACACGTTTTCGACGGTGACCTCCTTGCGGTAACGCGCGTTCGGGTTGTTCAGACCGTGCTTGGCGTTCTTGACCTTCACGTTGGCGAAGTCCTCGGACGTTGCGCCGTAGA
Organism: Rhodococcus sp. ARC_M6; assembly: GCF_022810305.1. Lineage (GTDB taxonomy): Bacteria > Actinomycetota > Actinomycetes > Mycobacteriales > Mycobacteriaceae > Rhodococcus_F. Next base: position 13,458 of record NZ_JALGQH010000034.1, on the reverse strand, counting down.
GATCGATGCGTCGACGCGCATTGAGTGCGAAATACGCCGGGTTGGTCATGCCCATGAGGCGGAAACGCAGCCAGTCCGGATCGTCCCAACGCTCACCGGCGACGGGAGCGAGGAAGCCCTTGGGGGTGGTGTCGGCGCCGACGACCAAGGCGACCTCACTGAGGCCGGCGAGGATGCGGGCGCGAGCCGTATCGAGTGCCTGGGCACCCGTCGCACAAGCGGCGTACGACGTGGCGACGCGAGCGCCGTTCCAGCCGAGGGCCTGAGCGAAGGTGGCTCCGGCGACGTATCCGCCGTATCCGTTGCGGACGGTCTCGCCGCCGACGATGAAGTCGACGTCTTTCCAGTCGACACCGGAATCAGCGAGTGCGGCGCGAGCGGCGGCGACGCCGTACTTCACGAACGACTGGCCCCACTTGCCCCACGGGTGCATACCTACACCGAGTACTGCGACGTCTTTGCTCATGACTGCGACTCCTGTGCTGCTGCGGCTGTGTCTGCTGCTGCGGCGACGGGCTTCCAGCGCCACGTCGTGCGGACTCCGGTTTCGTCGGTGTACAGCGGCTCGACAACCAGTTCGACGGTGTTGCCGACCTTGAGATCGTCGACGCCGTAACCGTCGGCCACCTGGCCGAGGATGACGAGGCCTTCGGGCAGCTCGACGGCTGCGAGGGCGAACGGCACGTACGGGTCGGAGCTGGGGATGTACGGCGGCGGCGGCTGGTACTGCGCGTCGGTGTACGACCAGACCGTGCCGCGACGCGAGAGCTCGGTGTCGGCGAACTCTTCACCCGAGCAGCTCGGGTTCTTGCAGAACGTGGTCTCGCGGGGGAAGGAAATGGTGCCGCAGGATTGGCACTTGGTGCCGATCAGAGCCGGTTCAGCGCCGGTCGTGAACCAGCCCTCAACTGCCGGCGTTGCAGTCTCGCTCATGCATACCTCATCTGTGGGCGTGCCTGATCCGGAGATCGAGGCCGCTGTAGCCGCTTACTGAAACAAGTTGCAGTATTACACGATATGCAGCGCAGATGGGTCGAAATTTTCGGTCAGTGGGACGCCTTCCAGAGCCTGCGACGCGCCGGTTTTGCCTGAGCTGCGGCGTTGACGATCGACGACGCCTCGGCCTGATCGAGAATCTTCTCGCGAATCCGGCCGTGGGCAGCGCCGCGTTCACGTTCGACTTTGTCGATGGCGTGCCAACCTTCGCGATCGACAACGGCTGGTTGCCTGGCTCGGACCAATCGATCCAGAGCGGTTGCGTCGTCGACTGGGGTTGTCAGGCGGCCGTTGTTGAAGTCGTCCACGAGCTTGCCGACGGTTTCCTGGGCGCAGGATTTGTTGGTGCCGATGAAGCCGCTGGGGCCACGCTTGATCCAGCCCGTTGCGTAGACACCGGGCGCTTCGAGGACACGGCCTCCGTCGTTGGGAATCACCGAGGCCCGCTCGTCGAACGGGACACCGGCGAGGGGGACGCCGCGATAGCCGATGGACGTGAGCACCAAGCCGGCGTCGATGGTTTCGGTGTCGCCGGTGGGTTCGATACCAGCGGTGCCGTCGCCGTCGACGAGTGTGTTGCGGTCGAACTCGACGCCGGTGACGTGGTTCTCGCCGGTGATTGCAGTTGGTGTGAGCAGGTAGCGCAAGGTGATTCGTTTGCTACCGACATCGACGTGATCGCGGTTCTTCAAAGCCTCGAGGAGTTTGAGTTTCTGCTCGACGGCATGCGGCAGCGCGTCTGCATGTTCGGTGGCGGGATCGAGAATCATATCGTCGGGCCCGACCGACAACTCGATGTCCGGTAGTGCCATCAGGCCCGTGAACTCGGGAACGGTGAAGGCGGACTGCGCGATTCCGCGGCGGCCGACGATGACTACCTCTTCGACGCGACTCTTCCGCAGTGCTGCGAGGGCGTGGGCCGAGATGTCGGTGGCTGCGAGCTTCTCGGGATCTGCCGTCAAGATGCGAGCGACGTCGAGTGCGACGTTACCGTTTCCGATGATGACGGCGCGTCGATGCGAGAGGTCGAAGACGTCGTCGGCATGATCGGGGTGGCCGTTGTACCACGCCACAAAGTCTGTGGCCGAGGCTGTTCCGGGCAGATCGGCACCCGGGATGCCCAAGCCGCGATCGGACGAAGCGCCGACGGCATACAGGACGGCGTGATGGTTTTCGAGAAGTTCGTTGTGGGAGAGGTGATTACCGATCTCCACGTTCAGGTAGAACTCGAAACCCTTTTGTGCGGCGATCTTGTCGAACAGGCGGGTGACCTGCTTGGTCTTCTGATGATCGGGAGCTACGCCGGCGCGAACCAGACCGTAGGGCACGGGAAGTCGATCGAAGACGTTGACCTGCACATCGGGCTGAGTCAGCAACTCGTCGGCCGCATACATCGCCGACGGACCGGATCCGACGATCGCAACACGCAGCGGTGGACGCCCCTGATCGATGGTCGCAGCCGGAATCACCTTGGCGAGCAGTGGCCGCGGCCGCTCCTCCTTGTAGAAATCCGCATTGATCTGCAAGAAAACACGTTGCGGGTCAGTCAGTTTCGACTCGGGCACAATCGCATCGACGGGGCAGGCCGATACGCACGCCCCGCAGTCGACGCAGGCCTGGGGGTCGATGTGCAGCATCTCGGCGGTGAGGAAATCCGGCTCGTCCGGCGTCGGATGGATGCAGTTGACCGGGCAGGCGTAGACGCAGGAGGCGTCGCTGCAGCAGGACTGCGTGACTACGTGTGACATGGCGGCAAAGTTCCGATCTAGGCTGCGGCGTTGTGTGTGCTGCGATGGGGCTCGCTGCGGAAACGTGATGCGCGGCCATCCATCTTGCAGGCCTTCCACACCAGGCGCGACGCGCGATTCATCAGGCCGGTTTCGGTGGCGAGCATGCGGACGTCACCGAAGTAGTTGCGCAGAGTCTGACGCGATTCGGGAAGTTCCCAGAAGAGGTCCTTCTTCACGGATGCCGGGATGTCGAACTGCTTCCAGAAGGTCTTCGGCGGAATCACGATGGCGTCGCACAGGATTCGCATGACCAGGGGGAAGAGAAGTGACAGCACAAAGCGGCTGGGGCGGGACATCAGTGGGATGCGACGGCTCAGGAGCTTGTGCGCAAACGAGATATGTCGTGCTTCCTCGGCAACGTGAATTGCCATGACGGACGCCATGATCGGGTGAATATCACCGCCGGCGCGCAGGATGCTCTTCTGAATGTGATCGATCGGTTCCTCGCCGGCCAAGACGCCCACGAAGAAGATTTCGGGAAACGGTCCGGCAGCGAGGGGGATGAACGGTGCCAGCATGCGCATCGGGCGGCTCATACCGGGAGCGTCGACGCCGATGCGGTTCACCATCTCCTGGAACATCATGGTGTGGTTGCACTCTTCGACGGATTCGTGAGTGCAGTAGCGGGCCTCGGCCGACTGATTGGGCAGCGAGAAGACGTACTGCATCATGCCGCGGATCAGGATGTTTTCGAACTGGAGGCCGACCTTCGCGACGTTGGCCTGACGCCACATCCCGATCTCGATCTGCCTGGCCTCGCTCTGCGCCTGGTACCAGGGGTGGGCGCCCAGCGGATCTGTCTCGGCCGGGAGGACCCAGCGGGGATCGTTGGGCGTGACCGCGAGTTTGGGGGAGTCCCAGTCAATGTCGAGGTAGGGGTCGAAGCGCTTGTGTACCGATCCCTCGGACAGGAGGCGGAGTGTCTCGTTGTACGAGTCGTCGGATGCTTCCGCGCTCTTGTCGAACGCCGTCGTGAGCGTCATGTTCGTCTCCCTCTTCGGTGGTATCGAGGGCCGGTTCGTGTGATCGCAGGCACTCGGTCTGCGTTTAATGTAACCGCAGGTATCAGGAAAAGCTAGCCCCCTTCGGCCTGGTGGGGTCGAGCCGCATAACTTACTGTTGAGTAGCTTCATGAACCCGCAGACAGGACCGGTACTGACGTGATCAGAAGTCTTTTCAGCAATTTTGTGTTGAGTCCGCCGACGCGACTCCGTTCGCTACTTCCGGCGCCCGGCGTCGACCTCTCGGGCAAGACAATGGTGCTGACCGGGGCGTCGTCCGGAATCGGTGAGGCAACCGCGCGCACGTTGGCCGCCCGGGGCGCCGAGTTGATTCTGATCGCCCGCGGCGTCGAAGAACTCGAGAGAGTGCAGGGCGCTATCCAGCGGGAAGGTGGACGGGCGCACGTCTTGCCGGCGGATCTCTCGAAAGGCGAGAGCGTCGACGAGCTTGCCGACGCCATTGCCGAGCAATTCGGGGCCGTCGATGTTCTGATCAACAACGCGGGCCGCTCGATCCGCCGGACTGCTGCCGACTCAGTGGAGCGGTTCCATGATTACGAGCGCACGATGGCGCTCAACTACTTCGGGCCGGCGCGGTTGACGTTGCGGCTGTTGCCCTCGATGCTCGAAGCTCATTCCGGGCACATCGTCAATGTGGGGACGTGGGGTGTGAGCGCCGGTGTGATGCCCAGGTTCAGTGCGTATCACGCATCGAAATCGGCGCTCAGTGCCTTCGGCCGCAGCCTCGGAGCTGAATGTCATGGCACGGGCGTCGACGTCAGTACGGTGCAGTTTCCGCTGATTCGCACGCCGATGATCGCGCCCACCGCTGCCTACGTCAGTCAGCCGGCTTTGACAGCGGATCAAGCGGCGTCGTGGATAGTGAGGGCGATCGAAACTCGGCCGATCGAGTTGTATCCGCGCTATGCCGGACTGTTGCGGGCCATTAGCGTTGTATCTCCTTCTGCGACAGATGCTCTCGTACGCAGGGCGGGAATCTGAGGCCTTCGAATATTGGCGAGCAAAGACATCAATTCAGCGCATAGCAGGATCAGTGCAGTTTCGATGGTTTGGAACTGCCAGTACCGACTCTGCGGGTGGGAGAGGATTTCGTAGTGGTCGATGCGCTGCAGCCTGAGGCAGTTGTCGAATTCCAAGGTCCGTTCCGCATACTCGATCTGTGTGCGGGCACGGTCCTTGTGGGTAGTTTCGCCAGCTCGGACCTTGGCGGAATCCTTGCGCACGCATTGTGAATAGTCCGCCGTGATCATGTTGCCGTCGCGGTCGGTGAATCCAGCTCCGACAACCCAACTCGCGTCGACGGTGTAGTACGGAGACGGCGCGTACTCGGTCGCTCGGGTGTAGCCGTTGATGGACTGCACCTTCGTGTCCGGTTCTGTGTAGTGAGGCCTGAGTAGTGCTGTCAATATCACGGGTGCGATCAGGAACATGACGAGTGTGGCGACCATTGCACCGACCGTATTGCGCAGAATCAGCGCTGCCGCGCTTCCTGTGATCAATGCCAAGAAGGTGTAGCCGCCGATCGCGATTCCGGTGGTCTCGAAGATCGGGAAGTCGAACATCGAAAATGAGTCGCGATCTTCGGGTTTCGTCAGACGCTTGCGCGAATTTTGAGTCCAACTGAGAACCAGTCCGAGGACTGTCATCGCCAGTGTGATCGGCACGAATACGACGAGAACCCGCGAGAAGTACCACCGCATTCGGCTCACTGATTGTGGTAGGCCGAGTACATGTGCCCCGTGCTCCAGGTCTCGGGAGAAGATAGTGACGCCCACAAACATTCCGAAGAGAACAGGAAGCAACAGCGCCAGTAGCGTTGTCACGCTCAGAGTCGTCGCTGGCCGGCAGATACCGACGTCGTACCAGCGTGAGCAGATCCGGCCGAATTCCCAGAAGGTCCCTGATCGGTGGACATAGATCCCGGCGATCGCAGAAGCCGCGATGACCAGCACCACGATCGACAATGCCCACACGATGTGAGTGCGGCATTGTCGCCAGGTCACCAAGATCATGGGGCGACCGGAACAATCGAGATAAAGGCAGTCTTCATGGTCAGGACGCTACCGTTCGCGTGCGAGAAATTCGGGTGTCGGCATTGAATAGGATTAACCAGAATTCTTGGTGCGGTTGAGATTCGAGAATTATCCACCAAAAGTACTAGTGCGTTCGCATGTATTCTGGTAATGGCCATAGATTCGTTGTTTGCATGCGAATATGAGCTTAATTTGCGGGACTGTGGATGCGAAAATTTCGACCGTCCGTCACACAAGGGGGAGATGGCAAGTGGTGACCATTCGTCAGCAACCTTCGTTGCTCGCGAAGATTTCGCTGGAAGCTCGAGAGCTTCTATCGCGGAATCCGGCTATATTGGCGACTATTGCCGGAATCCTTAGCGCGGTCTGGGTTGTGGGTGCAACGTGCAGTCAATTTGGCGGCAAGGGGTACTCAGGGGGCCAGAGTCTGGGCAACCCCGGGGTTCTCGCAGGGGCTGCGGCAATCCTGGTGGCATTGACAGTTGTTGCGTGCTTCCGCCGTCGGTACCCAGTCTGGGTGTACCTTCTGACACTCGCCGGAACGGTGGCGCTGGCATTCGTGTTGGAGGACCGCGTAGCGGCGGCTACTCCCCTGTATTGGTGTGCGATTGCTGTCTTAGCGGGGAGTACCAGGGGAAGTCGCTTGGCGCTGCTGGTGATGATTGGAATGGCAGCGGATATATTGCTGACAACCAAACTCAAGTTGGTCGGCGAGGGTATGACGCTCTCTCAGGTTCCGATCGGGGATTTGCCGTCTCTACTGTTCGCGCCGGTCGTGAACATCGCGAGTAGCTACGCAGTCATGATCACGATCGGGTTGGTTGTCTCGAGACATCGAGCTCAATCTTCCGCTAGCGCCATGGCCATTGACCAAATGCAGTTGAATCACGAAGCGCGACTGAGTGACGCAATTGCACAAGAGCGCCAGAACATGGCGCGTGAACTGCACGATGTTGCCGCACATCACCTCACCGGAATGCTCATCCAAGCGAAGTCCGCAGACAAGTTGTTTTTGTCCAATCCAGCTCAGGCGAAGGCATTGCTCGGGGGCGTGATCGACCATGGCGACCGCGCGTTGAACAGTTTGCGCCAGACTGTGGGGATTCTGCGTATCGGTGGGACGGATCCCCGGTATCCACAGCCGATGATCGCCGATATTCCGAAACTGGTCGAGGGCTGTCGGGCGTCTATTCCGCTGTTGGAACTCGATCTGGAGGATGCTTTCGTCGAAATCGACAGTGCAGTCCAACTGTCGTCTTATCGCGTTGTGCAAGAGGCACTGTCGAACGTTCTCCGCCACGCGCCGCAGAGTTCCGCGAAGGTGAGTGTGCGATGCGAAAGTGATTCGATCCGCCTCGATATCACCAACAGCGCAGGAATGGGCGCGGCCGCCACTGACGGTCAAAGCTTGGGGATCTCGGGAATGCGGGAACGAGTAACCCTGTTGGGCGGCACACTCCTCGCCGGACCCCTCGACAACGGCTGGACAGTAAAAGCAGTCATCCCTACGGCCGGCCGAATTGTTGGATGACCCCTCCCGCGTTGTAGCTGCAGTTGAGCCGTGCTCCGGAGGTTTGAAATCTGGTGCGACTGAATTGCGCGAATTCATCCTGGGTGTCTGTCCGATTTGATAGCTTGAGTCCGCTGCCGGGACCAACAATTCGCGGAGGGATGTGACGGTGACCTCTTCCACCGCAATCGACGAAACAGTGAACGACGAAGCGGAGTCGAAAACTGAGTGGGGTTGGTGGGGAAGCGCTCAAGGCTCACAGCTCTCGTACGTAGGTCGCGCCGGTGTACTTCTGGTCGGCGTGCTGAGTCTTGTGTACCTAGTTGCCGCGATGCTGAGCGGAGATTCTCTTCCGAAAAATTCCGAATCTCAGATAGACTACGGACAACTTCTCGGCCCAATGCTTGTCATCGCCATCAATACAATCGCACTGGCGAAGGCGCGCTATAACCCGATCTTCTTTTTTTCGGTGAGCGTTTTTGCAATGATTGTGCTGGCGCTTGTACTTGGCGATCGTGCCGCGGCAGCGACCCCTCTCTATTGGATCTCGATTCTGATGTTGGCAATTGGAACCGAGGGGCGCTCCTTTTATCTTCCTGTGCTGGTTGGAATTAGTGCCGACCTCCTGGTTAGCATTCATCTTCGAATGAGTGATCTAAATTTACCGCTTTCGCTCGACACGTTCGGAGAGTTGGTGGTCCCCGTAATAGTAAATGTCGTAATGAGCTATGGCTTGTTCACTGCGCTGGGTAAAGTTGTACAAAACCAACGGCGCCACAAGTTGGTCGACGGGGTGCGGATCCGGCAGCTGAAACAAGAGCGTGATATGGCTGTTCAGAAAGCTGTGGCTGATGAACGAAACCGTATGGCGCGCGAACTTCACGATGTCTCGGCGCACCATCTCACTGCCGTGATTATACAAGGCAAAGCAGCAGCTGAGATCTTCGAGACAGCACCTGGAGAGGTGCAAGATCTACTCTTCGGTGTTGTTGATCAAGGTGAACGTGCTCTTCGGAGCCTTCGTCAACTTGTCGAGGTACTACGGATTGGACCCACTGAATCGCAAAGCCCTCAGCCATCCATTCAATCGGTAATGAGTCTTGTTGATGGATGCCAACGATCAGGGCTTACGGTCACGGCCGACATCGGTGGCGACCTGGTAGACATCGACAGTGCAATACAGGTCTCTTGCTATCGAATAGTGCAGGAAAGTCTGTCGAATGTCCTTCGGCACGCGTATGGAAGCCGTGTCGTTGTATTGATAAGGCAGGATTCGGGAAGTCTGAAAATCATTGTTGAAAATGATGTGGGAGTGTCGCTTGAAGGCGACATGAATGGACAGGGGCTCGGGTTGGTCGGACTCAGGGAGCGTACCGAGTATCTGGGTGGTTCCTTCGAGGCCGGGCCTTCGGGCGCGGGGCGGTGGAAAGTGCAGGCGGAAATACCACTCGAAGGGTTAAACGGCTGATGATCACGGTCCTCGTAGTCGACGACCAGCCTATAGTTCGGCGCGGATTAAGACTCTTTTTGACAAACTATGAAGACATAGTTGTTGTGGGAGAGGCTGACTCCGGCCCGAACGCGGTCTATCAATCTGGTCAGATCAACCCGGATGTCATTTTGATGGATATTCGAATGCCGGACGGTGATGGACTGACTGCGGCGAAGATTATTCTTTCAAATCGCCCAAAACAAAAGATAATAATCATCACGACATTCGGACATGACGATTATCTTTATTCTGCTATCGACCTAGGTGTTTCGGGATTTATTCTGAAAGATACAGGTCCAAGTGAGTTGGCTCAAGCCATCTATAATTCGCACAAAGGTGGCACTTCTATCAGTTCTACTCTACTCGGCAGTTTGACGCGCGAATTCGGTCGTCGATCGGCTGTGTCGGCAGAAAGTGTAAAATCAACTGTAGATATATCGATTCCCCTGACTGTTCGTGAAGTAGATATAGTTCAGTGTCTAGCTCGGGGTCTGAGTAACGACGATATCTCAGTAGAACTATGCATCGAGGTGAGTACCATCAAGTCTCACCTCGGTCGAATATCCAACAAGGTAGGAACGAAGAGTCGACTTCAAACAGCGATCTGGGCCTACAGATCAGGACTCATTGATGCTCACTCTCTAGATTGACAGAAATTGCGGGTAGTGTGCGCTTGAGTTGTTTGGCAGTTCGGGTGGGGGTGCTGCTGAATTCTCATTGTGGAACCTATGTCATTCAAAAATTGAAACCCGAGACTAGTTGGCCGCAGATCAGCGACCACTAGTCTCGGGCGGTGTCATGGATGATCGTTTCCGACCTGTGAGTCGGCAACGATGTAAGCTAATCGATTCGCCGAGACGTATTCCGCAGTACTCGTGACCTCAATTCAAAGATCATGGACTCATCATGTTGGATCCTAGGATTAAATCCATTATTGAGGAGAAATTCACTTTAGATTCTGGAGGAATCCAGCTGAGAAAACGTCTCAATTATTGAATTCTAACAGAGTGAAATACTCCAGGCACTCCAAGAGTAGACGCTATCATCAAACAATCCTGTTTGATTTCCGGATTCGGAGATCTCCTGAAATTCAAGTATGGAATTCATCATGAACATCCTTTCATTGGGCTAACCTGGATAGATACTTGTCCGCGTCGGACAAGGTCGATGATGCAGCGTATCGCTGGGGAAGTGTCCTTCTTGCATCATCCTTTCTCTGTTGGACTCTTCTCCGTTAACCCTCGACGGGTTGTCTAGGCCACTGAACGCTCGGCATTCAGTTTCGGTCGGTGCAATGGAATCTCCATTCCGAGGAACGGAGCAGTGGTTTCATGTGTTCCTCGGAGGCTGTCGGCGTAGAGGCCAAGCATGTTGGAAACGCCGGCCGAACCAGTTGCCCAGTCCGTGGACAGTCGGAGTAACTGTTCGCCCGGAAAGTGGATTCCAACTCCGTGTGGAATCGCGTGCAGTTGCAAGCGTCTGACCTGAGCGTCGAGGTGCTCGCGCGTCTGGCCGTAGTCCCGGCCACTTTCGATGAGTTGGAGCAAGTAGTAGATGAATCCAGCGCGCCCGTTGAACAGATTGGACTGTATGCAGAATTCTGCGGTCGCGGCATGGGTGATCTTCGCGAGCAAGTCCTCGTACCGAGGCTCCGGGCTGTGTGACGCTACGCGCATGATCGCTAGCCCGACTCCGGTAGACCCACTGGCGATGTATGGCAGTCGTCGCCATCCTTCGTTCAGCTGGAGTGATCCGTCGGGACAGTCAATGAGCAGCGAAATATCTTGTTCGAGTGCCTCTTTGGCGTCGTCAAGATCTTGTTGGTGCCCGAGGACTTCATACGCGCGTATCCAGAAGAGTGACTGTCCGCTCGCTCCATGCATGAGGCCTCCCTTTCCGGTGGCGACGTGCAATTGTCCATTTTCGGAATGGATGGAACTGTTGGGGACTTGTAGACGGTCGTGCATGACCTGTCGGATGCGATTGATCGCTTCGAGCGAGGCAGGATCACTATTCCGGCGGTGCCGTTCTAGCATGTAAAGCCCGATGCCGGCGAGTCCACTGAAGAGCTCGGACGGGAGCAGTTCGAACGGAGCTCGATAGATTCTCTCGGCCCACGAATCGGCAGTGCTGTGCAGTCCGAGGCGTTCGAAGGTGCTTGCAGCACCGGATAATCCGTCGTATAGGCCCACGCTGACGTTCGGGGCGCGACGAATCGTGTGTTCAACCCATTCCGTCGCGAGGCGCTTATCTTCCTCGCTCATGGCGGTAGTCAGGAGGTTTCCGCACGGTCCGTGAGCGATGCTGAATGAATCTCCCGAGAACTGTGCGATGTCCCCGGGGTAGAGGCGATCTGAGCGCGAGAGTTGCCGAGACTCACGGATACCAAGGTCGATGAGTGACCGGATCTTTTCAACGCCGTCCACGTCGTGGACACCCCATTGCTGGATAGGCTCCATAGCTCGGAGGGGATGGATGCCAACGTTATTCGCGTTTAGTCGTGGACGAAGTACCTCGAGAACGCTCTGGCAGTAGCTATCGGGGAGTTCGAAGAGATCGTGTGCTTCCGCGACCAGTTGCTCAATTTTTTCGGCGCTGAGATCGAGCAGCACGGTGAGTGGCAAGAAGATCGAAATTTTCAGGCAGGCAAGAGAGTACAGATCTGCCGACAACCCGGTTCGTCCGTCCCCAGGGGTGAAACCAGGAGCGCCCATCGGCTGCACTACGTCGTCTTGCCCTTCTACGTAGGACATCTCGAAATCGATGATCTTGATCGAGTTGTCCGGCAGGACCAGGACATTGTTGGGATGGAGGTCGCCAAACACGATCCGCTGACTGTGCAGGTGCTCGATGGCAGATTGCACCTCGTTGACGATGCCAAGAGCCCAATCACGGTATGTCGCTCGGTCTAGTTGCGTTTCGTTGGCGCGCACCAGCGGATTACGCTCGACCAGTTCCTTATTGAGAGTCCTGCCGTGAACGTACTCCTGCACCAGGAAGTGGTGGCTCGAATGCTCGAAATAGTCGAGTATGCCTGCAAAATAGGGTGATTCGTTCAGCATCTGCAAAATATCTCGTTCACGCTGGAGGCGCGAAACTGCGTCTCGGCCATCCGGTGTGATTCCGGCGAACGGCCGTGCCTCCTTGACGACGATCTCGGCACCATTGCCGTTGAGGGCTTTGTACACGCCGCCGCCGTTGGAGAAATGGAGAGCGTCGATCATTTTGTACGGGAACGGCTGGTCGTCGCCGTCCGCGTGGAGAAGTTCCTTTTGTTTCGCGATGAAGTCCGGAACTTCTACCCAAGTGGGCGGCCGGAATGCGGGCTGGCGGAGGTCAGGGACGAGACGGCCATCGGGATCGGTGATCGCAGGCACGAGTTCGTCGTACTGGTCACGAACGTATTTGAGCGCGAAGCCCCCGTACCTGACATAGAGGGGGCCATCCTGCCATCGGAGGTCGGAGAGGATGTATGGTCCGTCGAATCCTTGAAGGAGCTCGTTCAGTTCATTGAGGATGCTCTCGCATGACCTTGCATCGGGAGGGTAGATAGTGATGAATTTCCCGCTGCCTCCACGGTGTGCGTACTTCATGTTGGAACGGAGCATCGCTGCAGAGTTGGGCAGGAATTTGAACGAGTAGTGCCGTTCGATGCAGTACTTGGATGTTATGTCCAAGATTGCCTGGGCGTTCTGCAAAGTCGCCGAACAGTGGATCTTCCACCCCTGATCCGGAAGTTTCACTGATAACGACGGCTGATGATGTTGCCATCCATAGGATTCCACTGATTTCCACTCGATATTCGATTCGAGGTAAGTCAGTTCGTATCGGCGGACGTTGGCACTGGGACGCTGTGTCGGATCCTGGTGGGGTCGATCGTAGAATCGCCTGTCAGCCAAGGCATATTCGAGATACTTCGTATCCATTGACTTCACCTCTCCTGATCGGCGGCCGGACTGCGTCCCAGCATCTGTGTGGCTTGTTAACTAGGAGCCAGAGGTTCCCAGATTGTGAACTCACGCCGTGAGATACGTCGTGAGGTGGGAAACGGACTTGTGGATCACGCGCCGGTCTTTATCGGCTCATGTGGATCAGGATAGGGCAAATCCATTGTGCAGTGGTCGATTTGGGAAAATTTGTCGACGAATTTTCGAAGCAATTCTTTTGGACACTTCGGTGTGTTGAATCAAGGACATTCACCTGCGAGCAGATAGGTTGCTTCTTCTCGACGCGCCGGACCGATTGCCCTGGTGGGAGGTGCCCACCAGGGCAATCGGTTGTCGGTCGTTCTGTCCCAAATCTGTTTCAGCCCAGCATTTCTAATCGACTAATCAGGGCAGAAGCTGGTTCAGGAAGGTGTTGCTGAATACCTTGTGCGGGTCGAGCTGGTTGAACGCCGCGTTCGCGGTGTCCCAGTTGTTGTTGGCGGGGACGCCGTCGCGGTAGGTCTGCGGGAGGTCGTGTTCGATGATCTGGGCGTCCTTGTAGGGTAGTTCGCTGCTGAATGCCCAGCCCTTGGACCATTCGGGGCGGAAGGTCGCGTTGTCGTCGTTGTAGTGGCTGCGCATCCACTGTTCCATTTCGCGGTAGAACGCGAACATGCCGGGAGTGCCGG
>NZ_JALGQH010000033.1 GCF_022810305.1 Rhodococcus sp. ARC_M6 | reverse complement strand
ATTTTGTAGATTTTGTCAGGCACTTCGTCCAACCTCGTGTCTCTCGCTGTGAGGCGGGAGTCGGTGTCCGTGTCGCTCTGACTTGGAATAAGTTACGCGAGTGTTCATCGAAATAACAAATCGCCTGGTCATGTCACTCATTGAAAGCACATTTCCGAGGTCACGCACAGTTGTGTGCCGGCGAATTCCGAAAAACCCGCAGACTTCGCGGTTGTGACCCCAGGCACCTGCCCTATTCGGTACTTACACGTTCGATTACGCCGCCGAGTCCGCGCAAGTTCTCGACAAAACGCGGGTAGCCGCGATCGATATGGAAGATGTCATGCACTTCGGTCACACCGTCGGCGACCAAACCTGCGAGAACCAAGCCGGCTCCGGCGCGAATGTCGGACGACCACACCGGAGCACTCGACAACACGGGCACTCCACGAATTACTGCGTGGTGTCCATCGGTCCGAGCGTCGGCGCCGAGACGGATCATCTCTTCGACAAAGCGGAATCGTGATTCGAAGACGTTTTCCGTGATCATCGACGTTCCGTCTGCGACCGCTGCCAAGCCGATTGCCATCGGCTGCAAATCCGTCGGAAAGCCCGGATATGGAAGCGTCGCAAAGTTGATTGCCTTGGGCCGCTCGCGCTGAATGACTCGGAAACCGTCAACTTCAGGTGTCACCTCGGCACCGGCAAGACGCAGTTTGTCGAGGACAAGTCCGAGGTGCTTGTGGTTGACCCCACGCACTCGAACGTCTCCCCTGGTCATGGAAGCTGCGACGCCCCAGGTAGCTGCGACGATGCGGTCACCGATCACCCGGTGCGTAGTTGGTTCCAGTTTGCGAACACCTTGAATGGTGAGCGTCGTGGAACCTCCACCGCTGACCTTGGCGCCCATCTGGTTGAGCATGTTGCACAGGTCGACGATCTCCGGTTCACGGGCTGCGTTGTCGATGACTGTCTCGCCACGTGCCAGAACGGCTGCCATGAGGATGTTTTCGGTGGCGCCGACCGACGGGAACACCAGTCGAATGTTCGCACCATGCAGATCGTCGGCCTCAGCCACGACACATCCGTGCTCGATTTCGCTTCTAGCGCCGAGAAGTCGCAGCCCGGACTGATGCATGTCGAGGGGGCGCGAGCCGATCGCGTCACCGCCAGGAAGTGCCACAACAGCCCGCCGGCAGCGTGCAACAAGAGGCCCGAGAACGCAGACAGATGCTCGAAACTGCTTCACCGCATCAAAGTCAGCGTGATACTTCGGTTCAGCCGGAGTCGTGATCCGAACTTCCGAGCCTTCGAGTTCGACCTCGCAGCCCAAGCCCCGCAAGACCTCCGCCATCAGCGGAACATCGAGGATGTCCGGGCAGTTCGTGACGACGGTGGTTCCCTCAGCCAGCAGTGCTGCAGCCATCAGCTTCAGCACACTGTTCTTGGCTCCCCCAACCACAACTTCACCTTCGAGGCGACTACCCCCGGTAACTAGAAAGTGCTCACTCACGGTTCACAGCCTAGAGCCATCAGCGCCGAAACTCCGCGCCGGTACCGTGGCCCTATGGCTGTTCACCTGACGAAGATCTATACCCGCACCGGCGACGACGGCACGACGGGGTTGAGCGACTTTTCGCGTGTGTCCAAGAATGACCCGCGACTGATCGCCTACGCAGACTGCGACGAGACCAATGCCGCCATCGGGGTGGCCCTGGCGCTGGGTAATCCCCCGGAGAATCTGGTCGCAATCCTGCGTCAGATACAGAATGACCTCTTCGACGCGGGTGCAGACCTTTCGACCCCCGTCGTCGAGAATCCCCAGTACGCGCCGCTACGCGTCACCCAGGCATACATCGATCGGCTGGAATTGTGGTGCGATGAGCTCAATGATCAACTGGCACCGCTGAATTCGTTCATTCTGCCGGGAGGAACCGCGCTTGGCGCACTACTCCACGTAGCCCGGACGGTGTCTCGCCGAGCGGAGCGAGTTGCTTGGTCGGCAATCGAATCGAACCCGGAGGAAACGAGCGCACTGCCCGCAAAGTACCTCAACAGATTGTCCGATCTGCTCTTCATCATGGGACGGGTCGCAAACCCGGACGGCGATGTTCTCTGGAAGCCCGGCGCCGGCGCCTGAGACAACGAATCCGGTCAGGCGGTGCGTCGCCGACGCGCACGCCCGTCTGGCCGAGATTCAACCCACGACAGGAACGCTGTCAGCGCACCGCTGTCGAGAGCGATCTCATACCGGGACGCACCGTCCCGCACTAGCAGGACAACAATGTCGTCGCTCATGATGTCGAATTCAGTACCTGAAGGAGAACGACGGCTCTCGACCTCGATACCTTGACGGTCGATACGTGAGTCCGGGCCAGGCCGCAGACTCGAAAGTTTGAAGAAGACAAACGCGCTTTCGCCGTAGCGAATGATCCCGTGACGCCAACCGCTGTCCCCCACCGCAGGCAAACCACGCAGTAGCGCCGGCGTACCGCCGTGACGCAATTTCACGACTCGATACAGAAAAGCCGCGACAAGAACCGCGAGCAGCGCACCCAGAATGATCAACACAATCATTCCGAATGTCACTGTTCGTCGGCTCCCGTCGCGGCTTTGTTCTAGTTAACTTACGCGCGCTCGACTGCCCGAAGCTGACCCTTGGCGACCGCAATCGCCTCGTCGTCTGCTCTGGTATCAGCAAGTACGGCCTTGGCTGCGTTCACATCGATATCCTGCGCCATGTCCGCGGACTCGGCAAGGATCGTGACGGTCGTAGCCGTCACCGACAAGAAACCGCCATGGACTGCAGCAACCACGCGCTCGCCGTTGACGGACGTGATCGACACGGTGCCGCCCTCGATGAGCTGCCCGAGAACCGGCTCATGCCCAGGCATGATTCCGATTTCGCCCTCGGTCGTCTGAGCGCTGACCAACGTCGCCGAACCCGACCACAAACGCTGCTCGACGGCAACGAGTTCTACGGTCATCTCAGCCATCGTGCTCTACTTCCCGGCCATCTTCTTGGCTGCAGCCTCGACGTCGTCGAGTCCGCCACAGCTGTTGAAGGCCTGCTCGGGCAGGTGATCGAACTCGCCCTTGCATACGCGGTCGAAAGCTTCGATGGTGTCGCGCAGCGGGACAACCGAACCCTTCTCGCCGGTGAACTTCTCGGCAACGATGAAGTTCTGGCCGAGGAACTTCTGGATACGACGGGCGCGCCCGACGAGAACCTTGTCCTCTTCCTGAAGCTCATCCATACCGAGGATGGCGATGATGTCCTGCAGTTCCTTGTACTTCTGCAGGATGCGCTTGACCTCGTTGGCGACGCGGAAGTGCTCCGCACCAACGATGCTCGGCTCGAGGATGCGCGAGGTCGAGCTCAGCGGATCCACAGCGGGGTAAATACCCATCTGCGAGATCGGGCGTGAGAGCTCGGTGGTGGCATCGAGGTGCGCGAACGTCGTAGCCGGCGCGGGGTCGGTGTAGTCGTCGGCGGGCACGTAAATAGCCTGCAGCGAGGTGATCGAGCGACCACGGGTCGAGGTAATGCGCTCCTGGAGCTCACCCATCTCGTCCGCCAGTGTGGGCTGGTAGCCCACGGCCGAAGGCATACGACCGAGGAGAGTGGAAACCTCGGAACCTGCCTGCGTGAAGCGGAAGATGTTGTCGATGAACAGCAGAACGTCCTGGCCCTGAACGTCGCGGAAGTACTCCGCCATCGTCAGTGCGGACAGGGCGACGCGCATACGCGTTCCCGGCGGCTCATCCATCTGGCCGAAGACTAGGGCGGTGTCCTGGAGAACGCCCATCTCTTCCATTTCCAGGTGGAGGTCGGTGCCCTCACGGGTACGCTCGCCGACGCCTGCGAACACCGAGGTGCCGGAGAACTCGCGGGCGATACGGGTGATCATTTCCTGGATCAGAACGGTCTTGCCGACACCGGCACCACCGAACAGACCAATCTTGCCGCCCTTGACGTACGGGGTGAGGAGGTCGATAACCTTGATGCCGGTCTCGAGGATCTCCGTCTTACCTTCGAGCTGATCGAAGGCTGGTGGCTTGCGGTGGATGCCCCACTGCTCGCCGTCGCGACCGAGGCCCGGGGTGTCGAGGCAATCGCCCAGTGCGTTGAACACGTGGCCCTTGACAATGTCACCGACGGGAACTGAGATCGGCTTGCCCGAGTCGATCACTGCAGTGCCGCGGACAAGTCCGTCGGTGGGCTGCATGGAAACGGTGCGGACCAGGTTGTCACCGAGGTGCTGTGCAACCTCGAGCGTCAGCGTCTTGGCGACCGAGGGAAGCGTGATCTCGGCCTTCAATGCGTTGAACAGTTCAGGAACAGCGCCACGCGGGAATTCAACGTCCACGACGGGACCGATGACCCGCACGACGCGGCCGGCTACGGCCGAAGCCGAACCTGCCCCGTTGTTTTCGGTTACTGCTGCGGTCATGTGCTAGTCACTTCCTGCGCTCGAGGCGAGCGCGTTGGCGCCGCCGACGATCTCGCTGATTTCCTGGGTGATCTGGGCCTGGCGAGCCTGGTTGGCCTGACGGCTCAACGTGTTCACCAGTTCGTTTGCATTGTCCGTCGCGGCCTTCATGGCCGTACGACGGGCTGCCGACTCCGATGCCGCAGCATCGAGAAGCGACGAGAAGATACGCGTGCTCACGTACTTCGGCAGAAGTGCGCCGAGCAGCTTCTCCGGCTCCGGCTCGAAGCTGAAGTCAGCGACAGGACCATTGGAATGATCGTCGTCGTGACCGTTGGTCAGCATGTCGTCACCGAGTTCGATGTGCTCTTCGGACACGGACACCTCGAGAGGAGCCATACGGCGTACCTCGGGGGTCTGGGTCAGCATCGACACGAAGCGGGTGTAGACGATATGGAGTTCGTCGACGCCCTCGATGGTGCCTTCGCCGTTCGGAGCCTCGACCTGGTTACCCGAACCAGCCATGAACAGTTCCACCAGATGGCGGCTGGCCTTCGCAGCATCCGAGTAACCCGGATCCTGTGAGAAGCCCGTCCAAGAACCACCGATAGTGCGGCCGCGGAAACTGAAGTAGCCGAGCCCCTTGGAACCGAGCACGTAAACGATCGGATCCTTGCCCTCGCTGCGCAGCAGAACCATGAGCTCTTCTGCCTGCTTGAGGACGTTGGAGTTGTAGCCACCGCACATGCCGCGGTCACTGGTGACAACGAGCACCGCAGCCCGCTTGGGCTCCGGACGCTCGTTGAGCAGCGGGTGATCGAGCGAAGCAGACGCACTCGCCAATTCGGTGAGTACCTTCGTGATCTCCTCGGCATACGGCTTGGACGCGGCGACGCGACCCTGAGCCTTCGTGATGCGCGAAGTCGCGATCAGTTCCTGTGCCTTGGTGATCTTCTTGGTCGAGTTGACCGACTTGATACGAGACCGCAATTCGAGAATGCTTGCCATCGATCAATCACTCTCCCTTCGAGATTCGCAGTGTCATGGGCAGTCCCGTCACTTGCTGACGGTCTTGCGCTTGACGTTGATCTGCTCATTGGCGACCTCGTCGGCTCCCAATGCGTCAGCCTCAGCTTCGTTCACGACCCGGCTTCCGTCGGATGCGATGAAGCCTTCCTTGAACTTGTTGGTCGCAGCGATCAGCGCAGCAGCGTTGTCAGCATCGAGTGCCTTGCCGCCGTCGATGCTGGCGTAGACGCCGGCAGCGGAGCGCTTCAGGTCTTCGAGCAGTTCCTTCTCGAAGCGACGGACGTCGCTGATCGGAACGCTGTCGAAGATGCCTTCACCGGCGAGGTAGATCGAAACGATCTGATCCTCGACGGGGATCGGGCTGTACTGATCCTGCTTGAGCAGCTCGACCAGACGGGCACCGCGCTCGAGCTGAGCCTTGGAGGCAGCGTCGAGGTCGGATGCGAAGGCGGAGAACGCTTCGAGCTCACGGAACTGAGCCAGTTCCAGACGCAGCGAACCGGAAACCTTCTTCATTCCCTTGGTCTGAGCAGCGCCACCGACTCGGGAAACCGAGATACCGACGTTGATCGCGGGACGAACGCCCTTGTTGAACAGGTCGGACTCGAGGAATACCTGACCGTCGGTGATGGAGATGACGTTGGTCGGGATGTACGCCGAGACGTCGTTTGCCTTGGTCTCGATGATCGGCAGAGCCGTCAGCGATCCACCGCCGAGTGCGTCGGACAGCTTCGCCGAACGCTCCAGTAGACGGGAGTGCAAGTAGAAGACGTCACCGGGGTAAGCCTCGCGGCCCGGCGGACGACGCAGCAGCAGCGAGATGGCGCGGTACGCCTCTGCCTGCTTGGTCAGGTCGTCGAACACAACCAGGACGTGCTTGCCCTGGTACATCCAGTGCTGGCCGATGGCCGAACCGGTGTACGGAGCGAGCCACTTGAAGCCGGCGGAATCAGAAGCCGGAGCAGCGACGATGGTGGTGTACTCCATCGCGCCCTTCTCCTCGAGGGCAGCCTTGACGCCCGCGATGGTGGAGCCCTTCTGGCCGATTGCGACGTAGATGCAGCGAACCTGCTTGTTTACGTCGCCCGAATCCCAGTTGGCCTTCTGGTTCAGGATCGCGTCGATGCAGACCGCGGTCTTGCCGGTCTTGCGGTCGCCGATGATGAGCTGGCGCTGGCCGCGGCCGATCGGGGTCATGGCGTCGATAGCCTTGATACCGGTCTGGAGCGGCTCTTCAACCGGCTGGCGCTCGAGCACCGAAGCGGCCTGCAGTTCGAGGGCACGGTTTTCGGTGCTCTCGATCTCGCCCAAGCCGTCGATGGGGGCACCCAGCGGGTTGATAACGCGGCCGAGGAAAGCGTCGCCGACGGGAACCGACAGAACGTCGCCCGTGCGCTTTACTTCCTGGCCTTCTTGGATGTTCTGGTAATCGCCAAGGATAACTGCACCGATTTCGGTGGCATCCAGGTTGAGCGCGACGCCGACGATTCCACCGGGGAACTCCAACAGTTCGTTGGACATAGCCGAAGGCAGGCCAGAGACGTGCGCAATGCCGTCACTGGTGTCGGTCACTGTGCCGACCTCCTCACGGGAGGCCTCCGGGGAGTAGCTCGCGGTGTAGTTGTCGATCGCGCTACGGATCTCGTCGGAGGAGATCGTCAGCTCCGCCATGTTTTTCCTGCTCTCGGTATCTGGTCTTCGAAAAGATCTGGAGTGTGTGTTCGGCTGAAGGACTATTTGAGGTTCTTCCGCAGTACTGCGAGTCGTCCCGCTGCACTACCGTCGATAACCTCGTCGCCCACCCGGACGACCAAGCCGCTGAGAAGTTCTGGATCGATCTCGACGTGCACGGTGACCGGCTTCCCGTAGGTGCGGGTCAATGTGTTCGCCAAACGATCCGACTGCTCTGCACTCAACGCCGAGGCGCTGCGCACATGAGCAACAGTGGTATCGCGCTGCGCTGCGGCAAGATTCGACAGCTGGTCGAAAGCGTCTGCGGGTGCAGACTTCAACCGGCCGACGGCCTGTCCGGCAATTGCCTCGGTGACCGCGGTGACCTTGCCGTAGAGCAGGCGCGAGAGAAACTCACGCTTGCGGGCGGTGGGAACCGACAGATCCGAGAGCGTCTGCTCAAGGCTGGGATCCCCTGCCACAATGCGGCCGAGACGGAACAGCTCGTCCTCGACGGTGTTCAACTGGCCCTGATCGGCTGCAGCGCGGAGCAGAGCTTCGCGTCCCAGCAGTTCGAGCGAGTTGACCAAGTCGCGGGTCGCCGACCAGTCCTGGCCTGCAGCTGCCTTCACGGTTGCCAGCGCCTCGGCGCCGACCTTTCCGGAGAACAGCTGCTCTACCAGAGCCTGGCGACCAGCGGCCGGTGTCGAAGCATCAGCCAGCGCGCTACGAAGAGCGCGCTGGCCGTCAAGTACCTCGACCACCGAGAAGAGCTCGGACCCAGCCTGCGCAGCGGCCGCAGTTGCGGCTCCTGCAGAGGTTGCATCCAGGGCGCTGCTCAGCGCAGAACGCGTCTGCGCCAAGGCTTCACGGCTCGCTGCGTACATGTTGCTCACTTCCTGGCTGAATCAGCGCTGACGGCGTCGAGCTCGTTGAGGAATCGATCAACCGTTCCGGCGCGCTTCACGTCGTCGGCGAGAGACTCTCCGATGACCTTCTCGGCCAGGTCTACAGCGGTCTTGCCGAGATCCGAGCGGAGCTCAGCAACAATCTGCTGACGCTGGGCGACGAGCTGGCTGTGGCCTGCGGCCACGATGCGGTCGCTCTCGTCCTGCGCCTGAACCTTCATGTCAGCAATGATCTGCTGACCCTGGGTACGCGCTTCCTCACGGATCTGCGCGGCCTCGGTACGAGCTTCGGCCAGTTGCGCGCGGTACTGCTCGAGCGCAACCTTTGCTTCTGCCTGGGCATCTTCAGCACGCTGGATGCCGCCCTCGATCTGCTCGGTGCGATCGGCGAGGACCTTCTGGAACATCGGAAGAACGAACTTCCAGAAGACGAAACCGACAATCACGAGGCAGACGATGGACCATACGATGTCGTACGTCGCGGGCAGGAGAGGGTTAGGTACTTCACCCTCGGATGCCGCGAGCAATGTAATGGTGGCTGCCATGTCGGTCTCTTAGAAGATGAAGCCGGCGACGAGGCCGATCAGCGCGAGGGCCTCGGTGAATGCAATACCGAGGAACATGGTGGTACGAACCTGTCCGGCCATCTCGGGCTGGCGAACCATGCCCTCGATTGCCTTACCGACGACGATGCCGATGCCGATGCCGGGGCCGATTGCCGCGAGGCCGTAGCCGATGGCGCCATAACCCTTGTTGGTGATGGTCTGCTCGGCAACTTCCTGTGCCAGGTAAGCGACGCTCATGGTGTTCCATTCCCTTTCAGTTGACCTCCGCCGGTATCGACGGAAGGCTCAGATCGTGGTGTAGCTGATATGTGGTGTGGTCAGTGCTCGTCGGCGTGCAGCGCGATGTCGATGTAGACCGCGGCCAGCAGCGCGAAGACGTAAGCCTGCAGGAAGATGACCAGCAGCTCGAAGAACGTGAATGCAAGGCCGGCAATGATCGACGGAACGCCGAAGATTGCCTGGAATCCGCCGGACACGAAGAAGAAGTAGTTCGTCGCGCTGAAGAACAGCACCAGCAGAATGTGGCCGGCCAACATGTTGGCCATGAGACGAACCATCAGCGTGAACGGGCGCAGCACGAAGGTCGAGATGAACTCGATCGGGATCAGCAAGACGTGCAGTGCAGGCGGGACGCCGGGAACGACGATCGTGCTCTTGACGTACTTGAAGAAGCCGTACTTCTTGATGCCCACGTAGTTGAACACGATGTAGGCAAGCGCCGCGAGTACCAGCGGCATGCCGATACGGGCATTCGGCGAGATGTTCAAGAAGGGAATGATCGCGGATACGTTGCTGGCGATCACGAGGAAGAAGATCGTCGTGATAACCGGCAGGAAACGCTTGCCCTGCTCCTTGCCCAGGACATCTTCCGCGATCTGAATGCGAACGAAGTCCAGAGCGATCTCGGCCACATTCTGCACGCCACGCGGAATCAACCGCGGACTACGCATCGCAATTGCGAAGAACGCTGCAACCAACACCGACATCAGGATGCGGATGAGCATCAATCGGTCGAGCTCGAAGGGGCCCGCGTGAATCAACACGGAGGGCGGGAAAAAATCGTCTAGTGACGGCGCATGGAATTCATCCGCGGCCAGGGTGGTGACGCTCAGCGTTCTCTCCCGTAGTCGGTCCGCAGCCATCATTGACTGCGGTTCGATCGGACATTGACGATCTACAAGTCGACAAGTTCGACTCGCGCATTCGTCAGCAGCTGGAGAACCCTTGCGGGACCTGGCGTCTGTCGGTGTCGGCGACTCTCGTCGACTCGGTGGCCCAGAAAATCGGCCACCTGCGAGCACATGGCATCGTCGGCTGAGGGTTACCTCGCCTACCATTACTCTCGCTTGACGCTGACCCTACCAAGCCATCTACGACATTGCGTAGATGGGGTACCAGTAAGGGCAATTTGCTACGTTTTGTAGTACTACTCTTCGTCGTTGACGGGAGCGCTCGGAGTGGGGTCCACATAGGGCGTCTTGGTTGCCAGGACGCCGTACGTTTCCGCTCCGAGGACGATAACCAGCGCCATCACCATGACAAGCACCAAAGCCGTCTTGTCATAGAAGTCGAGCGGCTTCAGGACTGCCAGCACCACAATCGCCAGGATCATCTTGAGCAGCCAGGTACCGAGCAGAACAGCGCCCGCGGTCAGTGCCGGTAACTTCGATGTAAGAAGAACACCCAAGGCTGTGAAGAGAATGAAGCCGCCACCGACCGCCGCACCGAGTAGAGCGCCGTAGAGGCCCGGCTTGCCACCGATGAGCCATCCGAGCAGGGAGCCGACCACAGTAAGCACTGCCAGTCCGATCACGCCCCACTTCACGGCAGACCTCATGGCTGCGCTGGAATCGGGGATGGGTTGCGATGCGGGCACGGATTGCGGGGTGTTCGTCACGATGCCCAAGAGTAATGGATCAGAAAACTCGACTACCGTCGCTCCTGCTGACGGTCCCGCAGTGACGGAATAGCAGTGAAGAGAAAAGCCGCGAGCAATCCTGCTGCCACGAGGACCACGACCAACTGTCGATTGAGCAACGCGGATCCGACTGCACCGAACGCCAGAACACCCACCCACAAGTAGATGACCAGCACAACTCGGCGATGGGTGTGACCGATCTGCAGCAGCCGATGATGCAGATGCATCTTGTCCGGGCTGAAGGGGCTGACTCCCGCCCGGGTGCGTCGTATGACTGCCAGGAGCATGTCGAGCATGGGGATGAACATCACAGCACTGACCAGCAACAACGGTGCCACAAGTCCGACCAGGTCACGTGTGCCGTAAGCCGTGAGCGGAATGCGGCCGGATGCGCTGGTCGAAATCGCGGCCAACATCAGACCGATCAGCATCGACCCCGAGTCACCCATGAAGATCCGGGCAGGGTTGAAATTGTGAGGCAGAAATCCGAGGCACGCGCCGGCCAACGCCGCTGCGATCATTGCTGGCGGATAGGCGCTGACGTCGCCGCCCTGATCGTGCAGAAGACCGATCGAGAAGATGAGGATCGCCACTGCCGCGATGAGACCGAGGCCGGCAGCCAACCCGTCGAGACCGTCGACGAAGTTCATCGCGTTGATCGTCGCCACCGCGATCGCGACGGTGAACAGACCCGACTGGATCTGATCGAGAATGATCGTGGATCCCTCACCGAACGGGTTGTAGATGATGAACCAACTGACACCCATGACAACGAGGATTCCGGCGGCAGTCACTTGACCGACAAACTTCGTCAGGGCGTCGAGGCCCCACTTGTCGTCGATGACGCCGACCAGAACGATGACCGCACCGGCGACCAGCGCCGCGTGGACGTCAGGACTGCCGAAATCGAAACCCCTTGTCAGCGCGGGTAATTGCTGCGCGAACAGCAGACCGACAGCCATTCCGATGTACATACCGACGCCACCGAGGCGAGGCGTGGGTTCGACGTGGACGTCGCGGTCACGTGGGATCGCCACGGCCCCGAATCGTATCGCCAGGAGCCGAACCGCACCCGTTGCAAGGTAGGTGACAACGGCCGCGGTGCACAGAACCAGGAGGAGTTCACGGATGGGCACACCCGCTCCCCCACTGGACTGCGCGAGGATCGCCGTGGCCGAGTACGTCGCCGTCACCGCGGCCGATCACCGTTCTGGCGGGCACCGACCATCGTTACGAAACTCCCTCTACAAGGCTTTCCGGAGTAGTACCCAAGACGTCGGCAATATCTTCGGCGGAAACGGCACCCACCCGCAAGATACGAGGCGAGTCGCCCGTCAGATCGACAATCGTCGACGCGACCGCGTGCGCAGCGGGCCCACCGTCGAGATAGACGCTGGCCAAGCCGCCGAGTTGATCACGAGCCTCGTCGACCGTCGTGGCCGGCGGCCTACCGGAGATGTTCGCGCTCGAGACAGCGAGAGGCCCGACGTCGCGCAACAGTTCCAGCGCCACGGGATGCAAAGGCATGCGCAGCATGACAGTTCCACGGGCGTCGCCCAGATCCCACGCCAGCGAAGGTGCTTGCTCCACAACCAAACTCAATCCGCCCGGCCAGAACGCACGAATCAGATCGCGGGCCTGCGGACGAACGCTGTAGACCAGTCCGTCGATGGTGTTCCAGGAACCGACCAGAACCGGAACCGGCATGTCCCGACCACGGCCTTTCGCCCGAAGGAGGCTCGAGACGGCCTCACTGTCGAAGGCGTCGACGCCCAATCCGTACAGCGTGTCTGTCGGAAGGACGACCAGTCGGCCGGCTTTGAGTGCATTTTTGGCGGCGGCCAATCCTGCCGTACGCGAATCGGTCTGACTGCAGTCGTAAACGGTGCTCACTCGATCATCCTTTCACTCTGTGCTGCGGGCACTCGAGTGCGCTGCGCTTCGAGGTTGGTGGCGACCCGCCTTGCCACGACAAAACGGGGGCGACCTGCAAGATCCGGATGCTGCTGCACTTCACCGAATACGCGTCGAGCGGAGAACAGTGCTGCGACGCCGTCGCCGTTGGTGTCGTCGTGCTCGATGCCCGCCGCGCCGCCGATTCGGAGCCATCGCGCAATGTTGCTGATCATCGGTTTGATGACGGACAAGCCGTCGGGGCCACCGAACAGCGCGGTGTGCGGGTCGTAATCCATGACCTCGGGCTGCAACTGCGCACCTTCGGGGATGTACGGCGGGTTCGAGACCACGAGGTCGACCTTGCCCTCGAGGACCTGCAACAGATCTCGATCCGTGACGTCGCCCTGGTGAAGATGAATCGGGGTATCCCCCAGCGCTTCACGGTCGGCCGCATTTCGGCGAGCCCACGCTAATGCCGCCGGCTCCTTCTCCACGGCGTGCACAACAGCGTCGGGCCGAGCCTCGGCAATCGACAACGCGAGCACCCCGGATCCGGTACACAAATCCAGAACGACCGGCGGCCTACTACCGCATCCTTCGAGGAAGGAAAGCGCCCAACCCATCAGCAACTCGGTTTCGGGACGCGGGATGAACACTCCCGGCCCGACCGCGACGTCGATGTTGCCCATCGAGGCGCTTCCGATGATGTGCTGCAAAGGAATTCGCTGCGCTCGCTGCGCCACCATTTCATTGAAGGCCTCGATGACCTCAGGATCCACCAGCGGCACCAGACCTAGCCTGGTCCGCTCGACCCCGAGCAGATGCGAGGCCAACAACTCGACATCGGTACGTGGACTGGGTACACCGGCCGCATCAAGCTGTTTTGCAGCCTCGATCAGCGCCAAACGGAGTGGAAGTCTGCTCACGCGTACAGCCTGCCACGCGTGACCGACACAACGTCCACCCGTACAATTCCGGACATCTATTCGGCCGCGAGGCGGGCCTCACGGTCCGCCTTACCCAATGCGTCGAGAAGCGGGTCGAGTTCTCCGTCGAGAACCGCGTCGAGATTGTGCGACTTGAAGCCGATGCGGTGATCGGCAATTCGGTTCTCGGGGTAATTGTAAGTACGAATGCGCTCCGAGCGGTCGACAGTTCGAACCTGGCTCTGGCGTCCGGCCGACGCTTCGGCGTTTGCCGCTTCTTCAGCGACAACCTGCAAGCGGGCCGCCAGCACCTGCATGGCGCGCGCCTTGTTCTGGAGCTGAGAGCGCTCGTTCTGGCAGGTCACGACGATTCCGGTGGGAAGGTGCGTGAGGCGAACGGCAGAGTCCGTGGTGTTGACGCCCTGACCACCCTTGCCGGATGAACGGTAGACGTCGACACGCAGGTCGCCTTCGTCGATCTGAACCTGTTCGACCTCGTCGGGCTCGGGATAGACCAGTACGCCGGCTGCGGACGTATGCACGCGGCCTTGCGATTCGGTGACGGGTACGCGCTGCACGCGGTGCACTCCGCCTTCGAACTTGAGCCGCGCCCAGACACCGTCCGGGGTGTCGGACTTGCTCTTGATCGAGATGGTGGCTTCCTTGTACCCACCGAGGTCGGACACTGCGGCGTCGAGAATCTCGACGCGCCAGCCGTGTCGCTCGGCGTAGCGGACGTACATGCGTGCCAAGTCGGCCGCGAAGAGCGCGGATTCCTCGCCACCTTCACCGGATTTCACTTCGAGAACGACGTCGTCTCCGTCGTGCGGGTCACGCGGCGCCAACTGGTCGGTCAGAGTCTGCTCCAATTGCGCGACTTCTGCTTCGAGATCAGGGATCTCGGCGGCAAAGCTGGAATCGTCGGCAGCCAGCTCACGCGCAGCTTCCAGATCATCCTGTGCCGCAGTCAGTTTGTTGTACGTCGACATGATGGGTGAGAGCTCGGCGAACCGCTTACCGACCCGCTTGGCTGCTGTCGGGTCGTTGTGCAGCGCGGGATCCGACATCTGCGCTTCGAGGCCGGCGTGTTCTGCCAGGATGTCGTCGATGGCCGAGGGCTTGGTTGCGCCTGCCATGGTTCGCTCCGCTCTAGTTTCGTTCGTACGGTGCGCGCTTTCGATATAACGACGCTACTACCCGGGAAGCGCGCAAAACCGGGCGCAGGCACAAAAAAGCCGACGCCCGATCTGTAGTTACAGATCGGGCGTCGGCGGAACAGCTAGTCTTCGAGCTGAACCTTGCTGTCGGCGCGCTTGCCGTAGCGAGCCTCGAAGCGTGCAACACGTCCACCGGTGTCAAGGATCTTCTGCTTGCCGGTGTAGAACGGGTGGCACTGCGAGCAAACCTCAACGTTGATACGTCCGGACTCCTTGGTGCTGTGGGTCTCGAACGAGTTGCCGCAACCGCACACGATGGTGGTTGCAACGTACGTGGGGTGGATTCCTGCCTTCATGGTGTCCCTTTCAATGGTCGCCGGGTCGCCTTCGCCAATCGAAGTCGTGAACCGGAACCGGACTCGGCCGTTCAGTATGCCAGACGCGGGTACTTCACCAGAAATTCCACGACTTGCACACTTCGGAGGGTGGCTTTACGAACTGCACAACGCACTCCCCCACGATTTTGTTCCAGGTACGAGAAAGACCCCACAACCAAATGATTGTGGGGCCCTTCTAATCACAAACGATCAGTCGTCGATCGCGCCCGGTGCAGTCTTGGACACCTGCATCAGGAACTCGAGGTTGTTCTTGCTCTTCTTCAGACGATCGATCAGCAGATCGATGGCCTGATGCGAATCGAGTCCGGACAACACGCGACGCAGCTTGTGCAAGACGGCGGCTTCGTCCGGGCTCAGGAGCAGCTCGTCCTTACGCGTACCGGACGGGTTGACGTCCACAGCGGGGAACACACGACGTTCGGCGATCTTACGATCGAGCTTGAGCTCGGCATTGCCGGTGCCCTTGAACTCTTCGAAGATCACGGTGTCGCCGGTAGAGCCGGTCTCGACCATCGCGGTCGCGATGATGGTGAGCGAGCCACCGTGCTCGATGTTGCGGGCAGCACCGAGGAAACGCTTCGGCGGGTAAAGCGCCGTGGAGTCGACACCACCCGAGAGAATGCGTCCCGACGCGGGCGACGAGTTGTTGTAGGCACGACCCAATCGGGTGATCGAGTCGAGCAGAACAACAACGTCCTTGCCCATTTCCACGAGGCGCTTCGCACGCTCGATAGCGAGCTCGGCGACAGAAGTGTGATCGCCCGGCGGACGGTCGAAGGTCGAGGAAATAACCTCGCCCTTCACGCTGCGCTGCATGTCCGTCACTTCCTCGGGACGCTCGTCCACGAGGACGACCATGAGGTAGCACTCCGGGTTGTTTGTGGCGATCGCGTTGGCAATTGCCTGCAAAACGCTGGTCTTACCGGCCTTGGGAGGGCTCACGATGAGGGCGCGCTGACCCTTACCGATCGGCATCACGAGGTCGATGACACGCGTCGTCAGAATGTTCTGCTCGGTTTCGAGGCGCAGACGCTGGTTCGGGTACAGCGGCGTGAGCTTGTTGAACTCGGGGCGCTTCTTCGCGGCCTCGATGTCGCCGCCGTTAACTGTGTCGATGCGAACCAACGGGTTGAACTTCTGACGCTGGCTGCTCTGATCTCCGCCGCCACCGCTGCTGGAAACACGAACCGCACCGGTGATGGCGTCGCCGCGACGAAGACCGTTCTTCCGGATGAGGTTCATGGAGACGTAGACGTCGTTGGGACCGGCGAGGTACCCGGACGTACGCACAAACGCGTAGTTGTCGAGCACGTCAAGGATGCCGGCTACCGGCTGCAGGACATCGTCTTCGCGGATCTCAGTCTCGCGCGCATCGTTGGGCGTGGTGCCCTCGCCGCGCTCGCGACCGCGTCCACGACGCTCACGGAAGCGGCGTCCACGACGTCCACGACCATTCTCGTCGTCGTCGTCCGGACCGTTGTTTCGGTTGTCGTTCCGCGGGCCGGCAGTACCCTGACCAGCGGCGCCCTGAACAGCGTTGTTCTGGTTTCCGCGGTCCTGACGATCCTGGTTTCCACGCTGACCCTGGCCGTCGCGCTGACCTTGGTTGTCACGGTTATTGCGCTCGCGACGGGGGCGCTCGTTGGTCTGCTCTGCAGAACCGGCTTGATCGGAATCGGACTTGGTCTCGGCGCGATCATTCTGCTTGCGCTCTACTGCGGGCGCTTCGGCCGACTTTGCATCGGACTCACGAGCGACCGGAGCCGACTCCGGCTCGATGCTCAATTCAGGCTGATCCGGCGAACCGCTACGGCGCGAAGCACCGCGACGCTGGCGTCCGCGACGGGGAGTGCCGGCGTCTGCATCCTCGGAAGTTTCGGTTCGCGGCGCAGATGCTTCTCGCACTGCGGGTGCTTCGGCAGGCTCGGCGGCCGCCGGCGCTTCAGCTGTTTCGTTACGCGGAGCGCGCGTGCTCTTGGTACGAGTGCGAGCCACGGGGGCTTCGTCGAGTGTCAGTTCGCTCTGGGCCGGTGAGGCCTTACTGCTACCACCCTGGCGTTCCTTGATGGCTGCGATCAGATCGCCCTTGCGCATCCCGGAAGTACCCTTGATGCCCAGTTCACCGGCAAGACTGCGCAGTTCGGTGAGCACCATGCCGGAGAGTCCGGCGCCACGACGTGCGTCGGCACGCTTCGTGGAGGTCGCCACCGCACCGTCGGGTGCTGAGGATGACGCCTGAGAATTGTCGCCAGTGTGCGCCCCAGCGGAGGGTGCAGTGGTGGCGATGAGGTCCGTATCGGTCACGGAGGTCCTTTCCTTCCCTCACTCGCGCTGCGCAGAGTCGAGGGTTCGTCCCGAAGTTTCAGTTGATTACCGAACTCGGAGGTGCCGTACTTAGTTGCATGTCGAGAGTTGCATGTCAAGAACTGCCGGCTCGTCCGCCATCACATGACTATCGGAAACCGGTGCGAGAAGTGCTCCTGCTTCAAACAAACCATGCTCTCGCAAACCTGCACAGCACCTGCTGCGCGAAGTGAATCGATCGTGTGGACGAGGCCATTGAGGATTCGTCCCTGAGGATTCACCTTCGCCAGAAGGTACAAGTGCGAGGATCATGCCAAGGAATATGGACCCCAGTAACCCAATTGGGATGGAGTTTGGCCCCCTGGTGATGCACCGGCGACAGACGCGCACGATGTACGGACATTGCCAGGATAGCGCCCATACCCGAGTCCGGCAAGAATATCGGAAACTCGCGTGTGTCAATTCACTACCGGGCACTATCCCGAACTTCTACACCCGACTACAGAAAACACCGAGACGTGGATCAGACTAGCGTCGTCTGAACCTCGACGCCTGCCGCAATACCGAGTTCGAGCACCCGAAGCCCGTCGGCACGCGCCGCTTCGGCGAGATCTGCCGGGAACGGACTCGTGCTCAGAGCCAACACAGTGGGGCCGGCGCCGCTGACGGTGGCCGCGATTCCCGCGCCACGCAGGATCCCGATCCACCTGGTTGTCAACGGAAGAGCGGGAGCGCGCTGAGTTTGATGCAAGCGATCCTCGGTGGCAGCCATCAGCAGGTCGGGCCGCGTCGTCAGAGCGACGACCGCCAGTGCACTTCGGCTCGCGTTGAACGACGCATCCTGGTGCGGAACCATCGCCGGGAGGAGTCCGCGGGTGTGCGCCGTCGAGGATCGCTCCTCGGGAACCAATGCCACTGCACGGATATCGGGGTGAACATCAAGTTTGGCGGCCGAGTAAACCGGCTCGTCACCCTCGACTGACGACGGGCAGCTCCACGAAACCACTGCTCCGCCCAGGACACTCGCCGATGCATTGTCGGGGTGCCCTTCGAACTCGGAGGAAAGTTGCACCAACTGCTCGTCCGTGAGACCGAGCTCCTCGTCGAGTGCGCGAGCCAAGCCGTTCGCGGCGGCCAAGCCACCGACCGCTGCAGAAGCAGATGAACCCAAACCACGTGAATGCGGGATCGCATTGCGGCACAAAACATCCAAGCCGCTAGCCCAAACACCGGCAGCTTCGAGTCCGCGCTCGATGGCTCGAACAACCAGATGCGAAGGACCCCAAGGCACATCCGCTGCGCCTTCACCTTCGACACGAATGCTCAGGCCGGAATCCGTTGTGGTTACCACGATCTCGTCGTACAACCCCAGCGCCAAGCCGAGGGTGTCGAACCCCGGCCCCAAGTTTGCACTCGAGGCCGGGACACGAGCGGTCACCGAGATTCCGACTGGCAGCGTTCTCGTCATATCAGAGGAAGGGTTCCGTGGAGCAGTCGACGAATCCGCGGACACTATGCAAGCTCGAGGGCAGCCGCAACGGCAACGGGATCAACGCCGATAGGCTCGACGTTCGGCATGCCCTTCAGAGCTGTATCGGGGTCCTTGAGGCCGTTACCGGTCACGGTGCACACAACAGTCAGTCCGGGCTCGAGCCATCCTTCAGCGCGGGCTGCCAGGAGCCCGGCAACGCTGGCTGCGGACGCCGGCTCCACGAAGACACCTTCGGTAGCGGCAATCAGGCGGTACGCCGCGAGGATTTCCTCGTCGGTCGCGGAACGGAACGCTCCACCCGACTGCTCCTTGGCCGCGACAGCGCCGTCCCAGGATGCGGGCGAGCCGATGCGGATAGCGGTGGCGATGGTTTCCGGGTCCTTGACGGGGTGGCCGAGGACCAGCGGAGCAGCGCCGGCTGCCTGAACACCGAGCATGCGGGGCTTGACCGAGGTCAGACCGTCTGCGTAGTACTCGGAGTAACCGCGCCAGTAGGCGGTGATGTTTCCGGCGTTGCCGACGGGAAGAGCATGGACGTCGGGAGCTTTACCGAGAACGTCCATGATCTCGAATGCTGCAGTCTTCTGACCTTCGATGCGCACCGGGTTGACCGAGTTGACCAGTCCGATGGTCGGGAACTCGGCGGTGGTCTTGCGTGCCAACTCGAGGCAGTCGTCGAAGTTGCCCTGAACCTGAATGATCTTGGCGCCGTGCATGACTGCCTGAGCAAGCTTGCCCATGGCAATCTTGCCCTGCGGAATCAGGACGGCACAGGTCATCCCGGCCTTGGATGCGTATGCCGCAGCCGATGCCGAGGTGTTGCCGGTGGATGCGCACAGCACGGCGCGCTGTCCACGAGCGTAGGCATCCGTGACGGCCATCGTCATGCCACGGTCCTTGAACGAACCGGTGGGGTTGAGGCCCTCGACCTTGAGGTAGACGTCGCAACCGGTGATTTCGGAGAGATGCCCGGCAGGCAGGAGCGGCGTGCCACCCTCACGCAGGGTGATGGTCTTCCAGTTGTCGCCGATCGGCAGACGATCCCGGTATGCCTCGATGAGTCCCGGCCAAGCCTTGTGGACGGGGTTGACGATGCCGGTCATTGTTCAGTGCCTTCCAGTCGCAGCACGCTGGTCACAGCGGTGACGAATTCGAGTTCGTTGAGGGCCGCCACGGTGTCGGAGAGAGCCGCGTCGGTTGCTACATGAGTGACGACCACCAGGCGGGCGCCGACGCCGGCACCTTCCTGACGGACCACGGAAATACTGACGCCGTGCTTGGTGAACTCAGCGGCGACTGCAGACAGCACGCCTACCTTGTCCGCAACTTCCATGTTCACGTAGTAGCGCGTGAGAATGTCGCCCATCGGGGCAATCTTGAGCTTCGCGTACTTGGACTCGCGGGGACCGCGGCCGCCGTGAACCTTGTTGCGTGCTGCCATGACCAAGTCACCCATGACCGCTGAAGCGGTGGGTGCGCCACCCGCGCCCTGGCCGTAGAACATCAGGCGTCCTGCGTTCTCGGCTTCGACGACGACGGCATTGAATGCGCCGTTGACGGTGGCGAGCGGGTGACTGAGCGGAACCAGCGCGGGGTAGACCCGAGCGGAGATCCGCTCCTTGCCCTTGGGCGTGGTGATGCGTTCGCAGATCGAGAGCAGCTTTATTGTGCAGTCGAGCGCCTTGGCCGACGCGAGGTCTGCCGAAGTGATCGAGGAGATGCCCTCGCGGTACACGTCAGCCGCGGTGACGCGGGTGTGGAAAGCGATGGACGCGAGAATCGCGGCCTTTGCTGCGGCGTCGTAGCCTTCGACATCCGCAGTGGGGTCGGCTTCGGCGTAGCCCAGTCGTCCGGCTTCGGCGAGAGTCTCGTCGTAGTCGGCACCGGTTTCAGCCATCGCGGAGAGGATGAAGTTGGTGGTTCCGTTCACGATTCCGGCGACCTTGGTGACGCGGTCGCCGGCCAGGGACTGCGTCAGCGGGCGAATGACGGGGATCGCGCCCGCGACAGCTGCCTCGAAGTACAGATCCACCGCGTTGGCCTCGGCGGCCTCGGCCAGCTCGCCCGTATGGTCTGCGAGCAACGCCTTGTTGGCGGTGACCACGGACTTCGCGGCGTTGAGCGAGGACAGAACGAGCTTGCGTGGCAGTTCGATACCGCCGATCAACTCGACGACGATGTCGACGTCGTCGCGGGCGACCAACGATTCCGCGTCCGTCGTCTGCAGGTCCTCGGGGATTCCACGGTCGGAACCGATACGACGAACGGCAACTCCCCGCAGTTCCAAGGGAGCCCCGATGCGAGCTTCAAGCTCCTCGGACTGCTCACGGATAATCCGAACTACTTCACTACCGACGTTACCGAGGCCGAGAACGGCCACACCGATAGCGCGATGCGCCGATTCGCTCGTCACTGCGATACCTCCAAGCTAAGCAGATCTTCCACTGTTTCCCTCCGCAGAATCACGCGTGAAACTCCGTCACGCACCGCCACTACGGCTGGGCGGGTGAGCAAGTTGTACCTGCTCGACATCGAATAGCAGTATGCACCGGTCGCTGCTACCGCAAGTAAATCACCGGGTCCGACATCCTCGGGCATCCAGGTGTCCCGAATGACTACGTCACCGGACTCGCAGTGCTTTCCGACGACGCGCGCTACGACAGTATCGGACGTCGAAGTGCGCGAAACCAGCTTGGCTTCGTACTCGGCGCCGTAGAGCGAAGTGCGGATGTTGTCGCTCATACCGCCGTCGACGCTGATATAGCGGCGGGTCAGGGCGTTACCGACGGTGACGTCCTTGATGGTGCCGACTTCGTACAGCGTGACGGTGCCCGGTCCGGCAATGGCGCGGCCGGGTTCGACGGCCAGCGTCGGCTCAGGCAGGCCGGCCAACGCGGATTCGTTGCGCACGATGTGGCCGAGTTTGTTTGCAAGTTCGTCGACGGGTGGCGGGTCGTCGGACGGAACGTAGGAGATTCCCATGCCGCCGCCGAGGTCGATGATCGAAATCTGCTTGGTCTTGTCGACGCCGAACTCTGCGACGACGTCGCGAAGCAATCCAATTACACGGTGGGCTGCTACCTCGAAGCCGTCGACGTCGAAGATCTGCGAACCGATGTGGCTGTGCAGTCCGACGAGACGCAGGTTTTCAGCTGCGAAGACGCGACGGACGGCGTCGATTGCCGCTCCCCCGGCCAACGAGAATCCGAACTTCTGATCCTCGTGGGCGGTGGAAATGAATTCGTGGGTGTGCGCTTCGACGCCGACAGTAAGTCGGATCAAAACATCCTGAACGACGCCCGCTTCACCGGCGACGCGGTTCAGTCGTTCGATCTCGATAGCCGAGTCGAGTACTACGTGTCCGACACCGGCGGCAACACCGGCGGCCAGTTCGGCGATGGATTTGTTGTTGCCGTGCATGGCAATTCGCTCGGCTGGGAAGTCGGCATGCAGCGCGATTGCGAGTTCCCCGCCGGAGCAGACGTCGAGGGAAAGTCCCTCGTCGGCAACCCAGCGTGCGATCTCACCGCACAGGAACGCCTTGGAGGCGTAGTGCACCTTGGCATCCGGGCCGAAGGCGCTGGCCATGTCGCGGCAGCGCGAGCGGAAGTCGTCCTCGTCGATGACAAAAAGCGGGGTGCCGTACTTTTCGGCAAGTTCGCTGACCTTGACGCCGGCGAGAGTCACTTCGCCGTCGTCGCCGCGGCGTGCGTTGCGCGGCCACACCTGTGGGTCGAGTTCGCCGAAGGCTTCGGGGCTGACGGGACGGTCGGGCAGACCGGCAGTGTGCAACTGCTCGGCGTGCTTGGGTCCGGCGGGGTGTGCGTTCACATCTGCTCCGGTGCGGTAACCCCGAGCAGTTCGAGGCCATTGGCCAGGACCTGACGGGTGGCGGCGCAGAGTGCCAGGCGTGCGCGATGCACGTCGGTTGCGTCTTCGTCGCCTTGCGGAAGGATGCGGCACGCGCCGTAGAAGCGGTGGTACGCACCCGCGAGTTCTTCGAGGTAACGGGCGATCCGGTGAGGCTCACGCAGATTGGCGGCACTGGAGACGACGCGCGGGTATTCGCCGATCGTGCGGATCAGGTCGCCTTCCTGCTCGGCCGTGAGCAGCGCGAGATGGCTCGCGTCGGCGGACAGACCGAGGTCGGCAGCGTTGCGGGCGATCGCGGAAAGGCGTGCGTGCGCGTACTGGACGTAGTAGACCGGGTTTTCGCTGCTGGTCTTGGTCCACAGATCAAGGTCGATGTCGATGCTGGAGTCGACCGACGAGCGGATCATGACGTAGCGGGAAGCGTCGACACCGATTGCCTCGACCAGGTCGTCGAGAGTGATGACGGTCCCGGCGCGCTTGCTCATCTTGACAGCGACGCCGTCCTTGACGAGATTCACCATCTGGCCGATGAGCACCTCGACGGTGTCCGGGTCGTCGCCGAAGGCAGCGGCAGCGGCCTTGAGCCGACCGATGTATCCGTGGTGATCGGCACCGAGCATGTAGATGCAGAGGTCGAAGCCGCGAGCGCGCTTGTCCTGGAAGTAAGCGATGTCACCGGCGATGTAGGCGGCGTTGCCGTCACTCTTGATGACGACGCGGTCCTTGTCGTCGCCGTAGTCGGTGCTCTTGAGCCACCAGGCACCGTCCTCGTTGAAGAGGTTGCCGGAACTCTTGAGCGATTCGACGGCCTTCTCGACTGCGCCCGATTCGAAGAGCGAGTTCTCGTGGAAGTAGACGTCGAAGTCGACGCCGAAATCGTGGAGGGTCTGACGGATGTGGGTGAACATCAAGTCGACGCCGATGGAACGGAACGTTTCCTGCTGCTCGTCGGCGGGCAGGTCCAGGACATCGGGGCGCTGAGCGAGGACGGTTGCAGCGATGTCCGCGATGTAAGCGCCGGCGTAACCGTCTGCGGGGGCCGGCTCGCCCTTTGCTGCGGCGATCAACGAACGCGAGAAGCGGTCGATCTGAGCACCGTGATCGTTGAAGTAGTACTCGCGGGTGACCAGACCGCCCTGTGCGGACAGGATGCGCCCGAGCGCGTCTCCGACTGCAGCCCAACGGGTTCCACCAAGGTGGATGGGTCCGGTCGGGTTGGCCGAGACGAATTCGAGGTTGATCTTCGTACCGGCAAGCGAGTTACCACTGCCGTACGACGGACCGGCTTCGAGAACTCCGACGATGACCGCGCCCTGGGCGTCGGCAGCGAGGCGGATGTTGAGGAAGCCCGGGCCGGCAATTTCGGCGGAATCGATGCCGTCGGCAGCCGTGAGTGCCTCGGCGAGCCAGCCGGCCAATTCGCGCGGATTGGCGCCGACCTTCTTGGCTACCTGCATCGCAACATTGGTGGCGTAATCGCCATGCTCAGGGTTGCGGGGACGCTCGACAGTCAAGGTTTGTGGGAGCACCGAGACGTCGAGGCCGCGTTCGGCAAGGACGCTCGCAGCGGTTCCGCGGAGCAGTTCGGCAAGGTCAGCTGGAGTCACAGGTATCCATCCTATTGCCTGCGCACTCGAGGTGGAGAGCCGCCTCACGCGCGGCTGCCTGAGAGTAGGCTGACGACCGATTTGGGCGTGTCGCACGCCACTCTCCCAGATTGCCCTCAGACTCGGAAAGTACAGTGGTAATGCCCGAGCTACCGCCGAGTACATCCGGCGGGAGGGCATGCTGCACATTTGCCCACACACCGAAAGAGCCCAATCGATGCCAAGCGGTTCCGATAGTCACGGTCCCAAGAACAATTCCGGGGCCAAATCAGCCAAAGCCATCAAGGCTGCCAAACGAGGCGGAAGCCCGGCCAAGAAGGGCAAGGGCGGCGTTCCCGCGCCTCGTCAGGTTCCGTGGCTGTCGATCGGTGCCGGTGTGGCCGTTGTCGGGCTGATTGCCGTACTCGGCATCAACCTGTGGCCGAAGGTCGAAGACAAGCAAGCCCTCGAGCCGTACAAGTACAGCTCCGAGAACAAGGATCCGTCCGACAACATCGATGGTGTTCTCAAGATCGAGTACCCGGCCGGCCAGCACGTCGATGCCACACAGCGCGTCGCCTACGACCAGAGTCCGCCGTTCGGTGGCCCGCACGACGCCACCTGGGCAAACTGCACGGGCACCGTCTACGCGTCGGCGATCCGTACCGAAAACGCTGTTCACTCGCTCGAGCACGGTGCGGTCTGGATCTCCTACAACCCGGAAAGCGTCGACCAGAGCCAGATCGACAGCCTCGCCGAGCGAGTCGAGAACAGCAAGGGCTACATGCTGATGTCGCCGTACCCCGGCCAGAGCAGCCCCATTTCGCTGCAGTCCTGGGGTCACCGCCTCGAAATCGACAATGCTGACGACAAGCGCATCGACCAGTTCATCACCGCGCTGAAGTTGAACCCGAATACTTACCCCGAGGTCGGTGCCAGCTGCACGAACCCGCTGTTCACCGCGGAAACGTCGCCGTTCGACCCCACCCCTCCGGGCCCCGACGCGGTTCCGATGGACGGCACCGGCACCACACCCGCCACCGACGAGCAGGTTCCCGCAGGTGGATAGTCAGCCTGACACCGACCGCCCGTCGAAGCCGAGTCAGCGCACCGCGCTACTGATCATCGGTCTCATCGGCGCCATCGCCATCGGATTCGCTCTGGGCGCGTTCACCAACCTGTTAGGTCCCGACGCGAAGTCGTCACTCACCGTTCCGGCATCGGACTCGGTGGATGTCGGCTTTGCTCAGGACATGCTCGTCCATCACGGCCAGGCCGTCGAAATGGCGTCCACCGCGTTGACGAAGTCCACTGACAACGAAGTGCGCACGGTGGCGTACGACATCTTGACCACCCAGCAGAATCAGATCGGTCAGATGCAGGCGTGGTTGACGATGTGGGACGAACCGATTTCCACAGTCGGCCCCTACATGGAGTGGATGACCTCCGATTCGTCCTCCGGACACGATTCGCACGGAGCGTCTACGACGATGACGATGGATCATTCCGGTCCCGCGACCACGATGCCCGGCATGGCGTCGGCTGCGGATCTGGCGGCGTTGAATGCCGCATCCGGCCCCGAGTTGGACACAATCTTTCTCCAGTTGATGTTGCGTCATCACCAAGGCGGGCTTCCGATGATGGAGTACGCCGCAGACAACGCCACCACTGATCCGGTGAAGGCCTTGTCCACGACGATGGTGAATACACAGGAA
This sequence comes from Rhodococcus sp. ARC_M6, assembly GCF_022810305.1. Lineage (GTDB taxonomy): Bacteria > Actinomycetota > Actinomycetes > Mycobacteriales > Mycobacteriaceae > Rhodococcus_F. The sequence goes on along the minus strand of NZ_JALGQH010000033.1, from coordinate 39,455 downwards.
AGCGAATCCACTTTGCTGACCAGCATGCTGGCTGCTCGCGGAGCCGCTCCCCTGCCGATGAACTAACCGGCAACAATTCGAATCGAACTGGGCCTGGCCCTGACTGTTGTCAGGACCAGGTCCAGTTTTCTATCTCCGGCATGTCCTCGAGATGCTCCACGATGTAGCGCGAATGCTTGTCCAGTTGAGCCCGGCAAAACTCGACCAACTCCGACGCCCCGGCGGTCCGACGCTTGGATCGTCGCACCGCCTCGATGACCAAGTGGTAGCGGCTCATCTTGTTGAGGACCACCATGTCGAACGGAGTTGTCGTGGTTCCCTGTTCACTGAATCCGCGGACGTGGAACCGCTCCGGAGAAGGCCGTCCGTGGAGGAGTTGATGGACTGCCCGGGCGTAACCGTGGAAGGCGAACACCACATCCGTCTCGGCGGTGAACAAGTCCCGGAACGGCTGCTCACCGAATCCGTGCGGATGTTCGTTCGGCGTCAGCAGACCCATGAGATCCACAACGTTGACAACCCGCACCGACAGGTCCGGCGTTCCGTCACGAAGTAGCTGTGCGGCGGCCAGAATCTCTTGAGTCGGAACGTCTCCCGCTGCTGCCAGCACCACATCGGGTTTCTGCCCGGCAACTTCCGTTCCGGCCCAATCCCAGACCGAGGCGCCCGCGGCACAATGCGCGTGCGCCTGCTCGAGCGTCAGGTACTGCAGGTGCGGTTGTTTGTCGACGACGATCACATTCACGTGGTCCGTGCTGCGCAGAGCGTGATCCGAAATCGAGAGCAGCGTGTTGGAGTCCGGCGGCAGCCATACCCTGATCACGCTGGGTGCCAACGGAATCACGGCATCGATCATTCCCGGTCCTTGATGACTGAAACCATTGTGATCGTTGCGCCAGCACGTACTGGTGAGCAGCACGTTGAGCGAGGCCACCGGCGCGCGCCACGGCAGGTCGACGGCATGCTGGAGCCACTTGGCGTGCTGGATCAGCATCGAGACACTCACCATCGCGAAGGCCTCGTAACTGGCGAACATTCCGTGCCGCCCGGACAGCAGATATCCCTCGAGCCAGCCCTCACAGAGATGCTCACTGAGTATCTCCATGACCCGGCCGTCAGTGGAGAGTCCGTCGTCGTACTCGGTGATCGGCAACTGCCAGCACCGTTCGGTTGTCTCGAATACTGCACCGAGTCTGTTGCTCGCAGTTTCGTCCGGACAGAACAACCGGAAGATTCCGCCGCCGTCGTCGGTTTCGGTGGCGGTGTAGATGTCCCGCAATAGTTCGCCGAGCACCCTGGTGGTCTCGTAGAACGTCGAACCCGGCGATTCGATGGGTAGCGCGTACTTCTCGAGTGCCGGCATCGGCAGTTCGACGCGTAGTCGTCCGCCGTTGGCGTAGGGCGTGCTGCCCATCCGCTTGTCTCCGACCGGCGCCAGCGCGGCAAGTTCGGGAATCAATGATCCGTTCTCGGCGAACAATTCTTCGGGACGGTACGAGCGCATCCAGTCCTCGAGTTGCCGCAGATGATCCTTATCGGTTCGCACTCCGGACAACGGCACTTGGTGCGCCCAGTGGGTGCCCTCCACCAGCTTCCCGTCGACGGTGTGCGGGCCGGTCCACCCTTTGGGAGTGCGCAAGACGATTGCCGGCCAAGCGCGGTTCCACTCTTCGCCGGCGCGTGCCGACAGCTGCATCTCACGAATCTTGTCGTGTGCCTTGGTTATCGCGTCGTACAGGTCAGGGAAGACCTTCGTCGGGTCGTCGCCGGACACGACGACGGGATCCCACCCCTGGCCACCCAGATATGCCTTGATATCTTCGTCGCTACTGCGTCCGTACACCGTCGGCCCGGCGATCTTGGCACCGTTCACGTGCAGGATGGGCAGCACCGCACCGTCACGTCGGGGATTGAGAAATGCCGGAAGCTTCCACGATCCCGACAGCGGACCGGTCTCGGCTTCACCGTCACCGATGACGCAGGCCACCAGTAGGTCCGGGTGGTCGAATGCCGCACCGGCAGCATGCGCCAGCGCGTACCCCAACTCGCCGCCCTCGTGGATACTGCCCGGCGTCTGCACACTGACGTGGCTGGGCACTCCGCCCGGCGCCGAGAATCGTCGGCACATGCGGTGGATACCGTCGGCGTCGGCGGACACTTCGGGATAGATCTCCGAGTACGTCCCTTCGAGGTACGTCGACGCTATCAATGCGGGACCACCGTGACCGGGCCCCGTCACGTACAACCAGTCCGAGTTCGTGGTGGCGATATGTCGGTTGAGCAACGCATAGATCATTGACAGGCCGGGACTGGTTCCCCAGTGGCCGAGCAGTCGCGGCTTGATGTGCTTTGCCTGCAATGATTCTCGCAGCAAGGTGTTGTCTTGGAGATAGATCTGCGCGACGGTCAGATAGTTCGCGGCCGCCCACCATCGCAGGTCGAGCGCTAGTTGATCTTCGGAATACTGGCGATCGGTCATCGACGACTCCCGTTGCTCACAATGGTGATCGAGCAGTCTGCCCGAATCTGTGCACGTCGCCGAGCCTAGGCGAAATATTGCCCGGATCGATGTATCTATCCTGGTTCTGCGACCCGGTTTGGTCTTGCACGGGTGTGATGCGCTACGCTAACCCAGCCCAATCGGCACACCGAATTTTCGGTGCGCCCCCGTAGCTCAGGGGATAGAGCGTTCGCCTCCGGAGCGAAAGGTCGCAGGTTCGAATCCTGCCGGGGGCACCACGACAGCGCAGGTCAGAGCACTAGCTCGACCGGCAGCGCAGTCCCGGTGCCACACAATGACGACTAACGTCTACTGTCATGCCGCGAGTTGACCCCGCCCCCACGTACACCATGCGTCAGCTTGCTGCGTTTGTCGCGGTAGCCGAGACCGGAACCATCAGCGCTGCCGCCGAGCGCATGCACCTGTCCCCCTCGGCGATGTCTGCTTCCATCACGGAACTCGAACGCGCACTCAAGGTTCAACTCTGCGTCCGCCGCCGGTCTTTCGGTGTACAACTCACGCCCACAGGGGATTTCGTCCTCCTACGAGCTCGAGCATTGCTGAAACAAGCCGGTGAGCTCGAGTCCGATGCCCTCGGAACCGGCGGAACAATTTCAGGACCCATCGCAATCGGCTGCTACCCGGCTTTGGGGCCGACAGTTCTGCCCGCGATGATCGCCGGGTTCACTCATGAATATCCCGCCACCGCGGTGGAATTCCGCGAAGACACCCAGAACCGACTGCAGATGCAGTTGGAAAACGGTGAACTGGATCTGGCGATCGTCTACGACCTGGATCTATCTCCGGAACTGCGCATGCTTCCGTTGTCGACCCGCGAACCCTTGATCGTCTTGGGGCCCGAGCACCCCCTCGCAGCATCCGATCGACAAATTCACCTACCGGACCTCGCAGAGTTCCCGATGGTCCTACTCGATGCTCCCCCGAGCACAAAACATGCCCTCGACGTCTGCCGTGCCGGTGGTTTCGTCCCGGATGTGGCCTACCGAACTGCGAACTTCGAGACGGCGCGGGCGTTTGTCGGGCGGGGACTCGGATGGACGCTGCTACTGCAGCGCCCCAGCCTCGACGTCACCTACGAGGGCCTCGAGGTGGTCGTCAAGACAATCGGATCCCCGGCGGTCCCGTCGGTGAAGGTCGTACTCGCGTGGCATCAGGACGCACGACTGAGCCGCGTCGCTCGCGCATTTATAGAATTCGTTTCACAATCCGGGAGAACGAGCTAACCCTCCCAACAGGCATTTTGTCTCTAATGCGGAATTTCCGTGCAAGAACCCCCAATTCTTCCGCTTTTCAAGTGTTGTGGTCCACGTCATTGTTTCTTCAAGCCACATTCATCTCGAAAGGCATTTCATGACCTCCATCGCCTCGCCGCCTAGCTCGCGCACCGCCGCCGCGACAGCCAAGGCGCGCAAGGCTGCCCTGGGCAGCTTTGTCGGCACCGCCATCGAGTGGTACGACTTCTTCATCTACGGCACTGCTGCCGCCTTGGTTCTTGGCAAGCAGTTCTTCCCCGGCACATCAGATCTCGCCGGAACCTTGGCAGCGTTCGCGACACTCGCAGTCGGCTTCATCGCGCGCCCCATCGGCGGCATCGTGATGGGTCATTTCGGCGACCGCATCGGACGCAAGTCCATGCTTGTCACCTCCCTCATGTTGATGGGTTGCGCAACCGTCGCTATCGGTCTGCTCCCCAACTACGCCTCGATCGGAGTGTTCGCGCCGATCTTGCTGGTCACGCTTCGCTTCATCCAAGGGCTTGGTGTGGGCGGCGAGTGGGGTGGGGCCGTGCTGGTCGCAACCGAGAACGCACCGGAGGGAAAGAAGGGGCTCTACGGCAGCGCTCCGCAGATCGGTGTTCCTGCCGGCGTTCTGGTCGCAAACCTCGTGTACCTTCCCCTTGCCGCCTTCATGGACGACGCGACGTTCAACTCCTGGGGCTGGCGAATCCCGTTCCTACTCAGCGCAGTTCTGGTCGGCGTCGCCATGTGGATCCGCCTCGGCCTCGAAGAGAGCGAGGAGTTCACGGCGTCCAAGACCGATGCTCCCGCCGACTCGATGCCGATTCTCGAGGTGCTGACGAAACATTGGAAGACCGTGCTGTTGGCCGGTGGAACCTTCATCGCCACCAACGGAATTGCGTACGCGTACATGGTCTACGTCCTCAAGTACGGCGAGAAGGAACTCGGATTCAGCAAGACCACCATGCTGTTCCTGCTCATTGCTTCCTGCCCGTTCTGGATGGCGGGCATGGCATTCAGCGCCCACAAGTCCGACACCCTCGGACGGCGAACCGTCTATATCCGCAGCTCCATCGCGCTCGTAGTCGCTGCGGCGGTGTTCTTCCCGCTCATCGACACCGCTGCCATCCCGGTGATGCTGATCTCGATGATTGCCCTCGGATTCACGCTCGGCTGTTGCGCAGGCCCACAGGCCGCGCTGTTCGCCGAACTGTTTCCCGCCCACATCCGGTACAGCGGTGCGTCCCTCGGCTACCAGATCGGCGCGATCCTCGGCGGCGGCCTCGCACCGATGATCGCCACCGCTCTCTTCGCCGCATTCGACACATCGTTTGCCATCACCGTCTACTTCGTCGTAATTGCAGTGATCAGCCTGGTATCGATTCTGCTGCTCCCCGAACCTTCCGCCGCACAGAAAGCCTCGTGATCATGTCGACTTACTTTCATCCGAAGAAGTACGCTCCCGAGGACTTCAGCTCCCTGCCCCCGTCGGCGGACGCCCTCCCGGTTGTCATCGTCGGCGCGGGCCCCGTGGGCATGGGCGTTGCCCTGGGCCTGGCCGCGCGCGGCATTCCGGTCACGATTCTCGAAGCAGCAGATCAGGTATCGTTCGGTAGCCGCGCGATCTGCGTCTCCCGACACAGCCTCGAAGTTGCCGAGCGCCTCGGGTTTGGTACAGAACTCGAAGACATCGTTTTGCCGTGGGTCGGCGGCCGAAGCTACTACCGCGATCAGGAAGTACTGCACTTCCGTATGGCCAGTGGTGAGCACGACGCCCGTGGCCCCATGGTCAACGTGTCACAGTCCGAGTTCGAGCAGATCATGACCGACAAACTGCTCGCTCATCCACTCGTGGCCTTTCACTGGTCTACTTCGATCGCGGGCATCTCACGCACTGACGACGAGGTGACCCTGACGGTCGACACGGCCTTCGGTACACGCGAACTGCGCGCCGCCTGGGTTGTCGCTGCCGACGGCGGCCGCAGCACGATGCGCGAACTGAGCGGGATCCGCCTGCAGGGCAACAGTTACGAAGGTAACTACGTCATCGCAGATATCCATTGGGAGTCGGAACTTCCCGCCGAGCGACTGGTCTGGTTCGACGCTCCCAGCAATCCTGGCTCGACCATCATCATGCATCGGCAACCTCGTGACATCTGGCGAATCGACTACCAACTCGACGCGTCCGACGACCCCGCGGCCGAGACAGCAGAAGAGCGCATCCGCGATCGCATCACCCGCCACCTCGAGTGGCTCCAGAGCGACATTCCGTGGACCCTGGAATGGTTCGGCTTCTACCGCGCCCACGCGCTGGCACTGGAAGATTTCACCCACGGCCGCGTACTGTTCGCCGGCGATGCAGCACATCTGGTTCCCATCTTCGGAGTTCGCGGACTCAACTCGGGGATGGAAGACGCCGAGACCCTGGCCTGGCAGCTGTCCGCTGTTATCAACGGACAGGCCGATACTGCTCTCCTACAGGCCTATTCGACGGAGCGTCGCAGCGCCTGGCAGCAGAACGTCGACAATGCCGGAAAGTCCACACTCATCATGTCTCCCGGCAGCCACGGATACCGGACCACCCGCGACGCCGTACTCGAACTTGCCACCACCCGAGGCGAATTCGCACATCTGATCAATCCTCGCCAGTCGAGTGCCACCCATGCGCACCTCTCGCCGCTGACGTGGCCCACGGCGTCTGGCACGCCGGGCGTACTTCCCGGCGATCCGCTCGAGGATCGAATCGTCGAAGTCCGAACTACGGATGGACCGTCGAAAACGTCACTGAATCGCCTGCGCGGCTCGGGGTTCGGAGTGCTGGCCTTCGGCCTGTCCGCCGAGCAAGCATCTGAACTCGACAGCCACGCTGTTGACTTTGCTCAGTCGATTGCACCGGAAATGGTGCAAATAATCACCGTGCGCGGAGCTCACGGGACGATCCCTGACACTCGCGGAGATCTTGCCTCGACGCTCGGTGCCGGGGATGGCGAAATCTTCGTGATCCGGCCGGACGGCTTGGTGCTGTGCCGGATCAGCGATCCCGCGCAGTTGATTGACGTTGCCAAACATCTCACCGCCGGAACTGCTCCGACGCAGTTCGACGCGATCGCCTCCGTGACGTCCGAAGTAGTCGGCGACGAGGCGCGCCGAGAGCATGTGTGGTTGTCTCTCGCCGACGCTCTTGACACCGCGGAACCGGCCGACCGCGAAGGCCTGCTGGTACGACTGGCCATGATTCTCGGTTCGCAGTCAAACAGCGAAGATTTCGACAAGGCTCTCCGGTCCGCCACCCGATAGCCATCTCCACCGACGTTCAGCCGCGCAGAATTTCTTCTGCGCGGCTGAACTTTTCGGGCGTCATGATCAGCCGACCGGAGCAGCCTCCTTGACTTGGGACCGCTTTCCACGAATTAACGGCGACACGGTGATCGCCAGGCCGACCAGCGCAACACCGGTGACCAGGATCAGACCGGGATGGAACTGCTCGAATCCTGTTGTGCCTACGCCGGTAGCGGTATGCGAACCTGCAGTCACGAGAGCGGTGGTCAAAGCCAGTACCAGTGCAGCACCTACCTGCGCCGACGTGTTCACCAACCCGGAAGCCAACCCCTGCTCGGAGTCGTCGACGCCGGCTGTTGCCTGCGCCATGATCGAGGTATAGCCCAGCGCGAAGCCGAGGCCGAGCAGGATGACGCTCGGCAGAATCGCCACGACGTACGACGGTGAGTCACTGCCCGCGAAAAGGAACCACAGGTATCCCACACTCAGTGAAGTCAGTGCGGCGATGATGAGTCGCGCGCTCCCGTAGAGATCGACCAACCTTCCGACAAACGGCGAGCCGAAAGCCACGATGATTCCTGCCGGAAGTAGTGCCATCGCCATTTTGAGCGGCGACCACCCGAGCGCCGACTGCAGGAAGATCGACATCATGAACTGGAAGCTCAAATAGGAGCCGAACAACGCAACGATCGCAAGATTCGCTCGGACGATGTTTCCGACGCGCAGAAGGCCAAGTCGCACAAGCGGATGCGCCACTCTCTTTTCGACGATGAAGAAGGCAGCCAAAAGCACCGCCGCAACGGCGAAGGAACCCAGCGTCATCGGATGCGACCAACCGCGGGCGGGCGCAGAGACCATCGTGTAGACGGTGAGCAGCATTCCCGTCACCAATGTGACGGCACCGACCAAGTCGTGTCCCCCGGTAGCCGCGGGACGGTCCCGCGGAATCAGGAAGTATCCGCCGATCAGTGCGATGACAGCAAACGGCACCGGCATCAGGAACGTGAATCTCCAACCCGCACTGGTCAACAGCCCGCCCAGGATCAAACCGGACGAGTAACCGCTGGCCCCGAAAACCGAGAACACGGATAGCGCACGGTTTCGGTCCGGCCCTTCCTTGAACGTCGTAGTGAGAATGGACATTGCGGTAGGAGCGGTGAAGGCTGCGGCCAATCCCTTCACGAATCGTGAAGCGATCAGCAATGTTCCGTCGTCGACCAGACCGCCGACCAGCGATGCGATCGCGAAGACCGCGAGCGCAACGAGGAAGACCTTCCGACGCCCGAGCAGGTCTGCGGTGCGCCCGCCCAGCAGCAACAGCCCGCCGAAGCCGAGTACATATCCGTTGATGATCCACTGAAGCGAGGTAGTGGACAGGCCCAGTTCGTTGCCGATGGACGGTAGAGCCACGCCGACCATCGACACGTCGAGACCGTCGAGGAACAACACGAGACAGAGCACCGCGAGGACGCCCCAGAGCTGGAGTGACCAACCCTCCCCTGTGGCCGGATCTTTGGATTCCGGCGAATCGAATGGTTTCAGTGTCGCGTCTGTGCAAGTCACGTCAGCGAGAATAGATGCATATGCACTTAATGCACAAGCATTTAATGCAATTGCAAGTATTTGGGATATCAACTAGAATGCGGGCGTGACGTCGGAATCGGAACTACGCAATACCTGGCGCTCGCTGTCCACCAGCTACAACGGCATCGCGTGCGAACTCGATCGCCAGATGCAGTCGGCGCACGGCTTGAGCATGAGCGACTTCGAAGCGCTCGATCGCCTCATGGACACCTCATGCGAGCGTCCGCGAATGCAAGATCTGGCGTCGGAAATGTATCTGAGCCCCAGCGCACTCTCCCGCAGCGTCGCCCGCCTGGAAAAAGCCGGCCTCGTCCAACGATCACTGTGCGAAGCCGATCGGCGCGGCGTCTTCATCGACGTCACCGACAAAGGCCGCGACGTCCACGCAGATGCCAGCAAAATTCAACTGGCTGTTCTGAATTCACGCCTGCGCGATCAGTAACCTCGACGCCTCACATGGACAACTACACGCCCGGCCACCTGGCAAACACTGAACGGGACTAGGCTTGAGGCGTACCGGCGCGCTTTCTGATGCCGCCGGTGTTCGACAGCAGCGCACCCAGCACTCAGTTTACGGTCCTGGTCCCGGCATTCTGCCAGCGCTTCTGCATTCTGCAGTTCATTCAGGCTCCGGTCTGACATCTCTACCTGCACCTATCGAGAGATTTACAATTGAACAACGTACGCACCCTTGGAGTCATCGGGCAGTCAAGCAAACCGGCAGAACGCCGGTTGCCGATTCACCCTGCGCATTTCGATCGCATCGACGCTGAACTTCGCTCGCGGATCTACCTCGAAGAGGGCTACGGCCATCGCTTCGGATACTCCGACGACTACCTGTCGCGTCTTGTTGCCGGAATCCGCACGCGGAAACAGATTTTGGCTGAAACCGATATCGTTCTCCTCCCGAAGCCAGTGGTGCGCGACCTCGCCGATCTCCGTTCCGAGCAGGTGCTGTGGGGCTGGCCGCATTGCGTTCAGGACACCGAGTTGACTCAGATCGCGATCGACAAGAAACTGACCCTCATCGCTTTCGAGGCAATGAATCACTGGCACAGCGACGGCTCGTTCAATCTGCATGTCTTCCACAAGAACAACGAACTGGCGGGCTACTGCTCGGTTCTCCACGCACTGCAGTTGATTGGCGCCACCGGAGACTACGGACGGCGCCTCACTGCCGCTGTCATCGGATTCGGGGCCACTGCGCGAGGCGCAGTGACAGCGCTCAAGGCTCACGGAATCCACGAGGTCGACGTATTGACGCAGCGCGGCGTCACAGCCGTCGGCTCCCCCATCCACTCGGCTCGAATGGTGTCCTTCGACAACGAGACCGGTGACGTTCGAGGCAGCCACGTGATGCTCGATAATCACAGCGTGCCGGTCCCCGGATTTCTGGCCGAACACGACATCGTCGTCAACTGCGTACTGCAGAACACGGATTCACCGCTGACGTTCCTGACCGAAGAAGACCTGATGGACTTCCAGCCGGGCAGCTTGATCGTGGATGTGTCCTGCGACGAAGGAATGGGGTTCAGCTGGGCTCGTCCCACTTCGTTCGCGGAACCGACCTTCATCGTCGGCGACAACATCACCTACTACGGCGTCGACCACAGCCCGTCGTACCTGTGGAACTCCTCATCGTGGGAGATCAGCGAATCGCTGCTGCCCTACCTGCCGGGCGTTATGGCCGGGCCGACAGGCTGGAAAGAGGACGAAACCATCGAGAAGGCAATCGAAATCCGGGATGGTGTCATCGTGAACCCGGCCATCACACGATTCCAGCATCGCTCGGAGGACTACCCACACCGCATTGTCGCGGAATAGGTGAGTGAATCAGCCCTGGCCGGCTGCCGCCGTGATCGGCGCCATGTCGAAGTAGTCGCGCCAGGCGCTGATCTTTCCATCTCGAACTTCGAAGACACCCATCACCGGCAACGCCACCTCGGCGCCGTTGATGGTGAAGACGTCGACGCGCTCGTTCATCACGACATCACCGCTGCCGACCTGTCGCTTGATCTGGAAGTCGATACCGCCGAAGGCCAAGATAAATCCTTCGATAAAGGCCTTGATCGCTTCCTTTCCGGACACCGGTTCCATCGGAATGTTGTGGTAGACAGCATCTTCAGTGAAGAAATCGACAATTTTGGCAACGTCCGCATCGACCCAGAGTGCACAAAATTCTGAAATCAAGTTCTCGGGTGTTACGAGCTCGGATGTCATTGTGTTTCCTCGTCGTTCAGGTGGGGTTCGATGATGGCCAAGATGGATTGAATCTCGCCGGCCGGAATACCGAAATACTCGGTGACGAACACCGTGACGGCAGGCGATTGTCCGGGAGTCCCGAGATCAAGCAGATACCGCGCTACGACGCTTTCGCCCCACTCACGCAGTGCGAGTTCACGTATCGCGATGATTCCGCGGTACTGCTGACCGTTTTCGAGTTCGTCACTGATGAATGCGCCGGTGTCTCCGGTGCGCTCCCCGTTTTCGACGCGCCACGCGTCGGGCGCAAAGCGAACTTTGGTTGCGTCGTGACTGAGAAGTGCGTTGACGTATTCGCGTGCCATCGCGACGCGCCCACTGACTGCCGATTCGTTGGAGTGTTTGGCAATTGCGCTCAGAATTGTCTCGGCCAACTCCGGTCGGCATATCACGAGATCCGGTAGGTAGGGGTGGGATTCGTTGTAGCGCAGGGGCGAACCGTCGATGCGACTGCAATGCAGGCCCGCTGCCGCAGCGACGCCAACCGGCGCCGCCGAGTCCCATTCCCATTGCCCGCCGGCGTGCAGATAGGCGTCGACGTCGCCGCGAACGACGGCCATCGCCTTTGCTCCGGCCGAGCCCATCGGGATGACTTCTGCACCGAGTTCTGCTGCCACGTCGTCGGTAAATGCCGGCGGCCTCGAGCCACTGACCACGATGCGGAGCGGCGAGTTGGGGGGAACGTCAGCGAAGCTGTCGCCGCTGGAATACACCTCTACGAGCGCCGGTTGAGAGACAGCTGCCGCGGTAATTTCCTGACCTCGCTCCCAGAGTGCCACGTGCACAGCCCAATCCGTATGACCAGGTAGTCCGTACTCTTTGGATCCGTCGAGCGGGTCGATGATCCAGACTCGGGACGCTTCCAGCCTGGTGCGATCGTCGGCAGATTCTTCGGACAGGACAGCATCATCGGGGCGAAGTTCAGCGAGCCTGTCCAGGATGTAGGCGTCGGCGGCTTTGTCTCCGCGCCGGCCCAGTTCCCGACCGTCAACGATTCCGAGGCCTTCGGCTCGAACCTCGAGGAGGATCGCGCCCGCGACCTCGGCCAATTGCGCCGCCAACTCGGCGTCAGTGGATCCGCTGGGGGTTGTTTCGCTCACCGGTCCAACACTTCCATAATCCGCAGGGCAATTTCGGTAGGCGTTCCGTTCTCCGGACGAACAATCAGTTCGGCCTGCTCCGGAACCTCGTAGGGATCGTCGACGCCGGTGAATCCGGTGATCTCACCGGCCCGAGCCTTGGCATACATGCCCTTGGGATCGCGGGCCTCGCACGCTTCGATCGGCGTATCGACGTACACCTCGATAAACCTCAGCCCGGCCGCTTCGTGAGCGGCACGCACTCGATCACGGTCCTCGCGGTACGGACTGATCAGGCAGGCCACCGCGACGGCTCCGGAGTCGGCGAACATCTGCGCCACCGAGCCGACTCGGCGAACGTTTTCGGCGCGATCGTCGGCGCTGAATCCCAAATCTGCGTTGAGTCCGTGCCGAAGGTTGTCACCGTCGAGTCGGTAGGCCGGGATACCGGCGGCGACCAGCCGACGCTCGAGTTCGACGGCGATGGTGGACTTGCCAGATGCCGACAGACCTGTCAGCCACACGGTTGCTCCCTGAGTCGCACGCTCGTCGCGGGAGACTTCGGAACTGTGCCAGACGACGCGCGATTCCTTGAGCGTCGGGCCGTTGATCATACCGGCTGCGACGGTATTGCCGGTGGTCTCGTCAACGAGGATAAAACTGCCGGTGACACGATTTCGCCGGTAGGGGTCGAACATGAGGGGCTGCTGCGTCTTGATCGAGATGCGGCCGATCTCGTTGAGAGACAGCGATTCCGCACTCTCGTCGCGGTGCAGAGTATTGACGTCGAGACGGTAGTCCAGCCGAACGATTTGAGCTTTGGTGGAACGAGTGGTGTGCAGCAGCGAGTATCGATTGTTCTCGGACAGTGTGGTCTGCTCGGTAAGCCAACAGATCATCGCGTCGATCTCCTGGCCGACCTGCGGCCGATTGTTGAGTCGGCAGAGTTGATCGCCGCGACTGACATCGAGATTGTCGGCCAGTTCGATACAGACCGCCGACGGTGCGAAGGCCTCCTCGATCACGGTTCCACCGGGACCGTGGACTGCCTTCACCGTCGACGTGAAACCGGAAGGGAGAACGACCACTTCGTCACCGGTCTTGAAAACACCGCTGGCGACGGTTCCCGCGTATCCCCGAAAATCGTGAAGTTCGGCATCAGTCTGATTCTGCGGACGGATGACGTATTGCACCGGAAAACGTGCGTCGATGAGATTGCGATCCGACGCGATGTGCACCTGCTCGAGGTGGTGCAGCAGCGACGGACCGTCGTACCAGTCCATATTCTCGGTACGCGCAACGATATTGTCCCCCAACAGCGCCGACACCGGAATGAAGGACAGATCGTGCACGTCGAGCTTGATCGCGAACTGACGGAATTCTTCCTTGATCTCCTCGAATCGCTCCTGCGACCAGCCGACCAGATCCATCTTGTTCACACACAGCACAAGGTGCGGAATCCCAAGAAGCGTTGACAGGAAAGCGTGTCGACGCGTTTGTTCCAGGACACCTTTGCGAGCATCCACCAGGATGAGCGCCAGGTCGGCCGTCGACGCACCGGTCACCATGTTGCGGGTGTACTGCTCATGCCCCGGGGTATCCGCGATAATGAATTTGCGGTGCGGCGTCGCGAAGTAGCGGTGTGCCACATCGATAGTAATGCCCTGTTCGCGCTCGGCACGCAAACCGTCGGTGAGCAGCGCCAGGTTGGCGTACTCGTCGCCGCGTTCACGACTTGTCCGTTCGACTGCTTCGAGTTGATCTTCGAAGATCGATTTGGAGTCGTAGAGCAACCGGCCGATGAGCGTCGACTTACCGTCGTCGACGCTGCCGGCCGTGGCCACTCGGAGGAGTTGCGGCATCAGAAGTACCCCTCTTTCTTGCGATCTTCCATACCGGCTTCGGAGATTCGGTCGTCAGCGCGCGTTGCTCCGCGTTCGGTGATCCGACTGGCTGCTACTTCTTCGACAACGGCTGCCGCTGTTTCGGCGGACGATTCCACACAACCGGTACACGTGGCGTCGCCGACGGTCCGAAAACGCACCAATGCTTCGTAGGATTCTTCACCCTCACGCAACTCGAGAAAGCGTGTGCGCGCCAACAGCATTCCGTCGCGCGGCACCACTTCCCGCCGATGAGCGTAGTAGATGTTCGGGAGGTCGATCATCTCGCTCTCGATGTACTGCCAGATGTCGAGTTCGGTCCAGTTGGAGAGCGGGAAGATCCGAATGTGCTCGCCCTTACGATGTTTGCCGTTGTACAGGTTCCACAGTTCGGGCCGTTGCACCTTGGGGTCCCATTGACCGAACTCGTCGCGGAAGCTGAAAACGCGTTCTTTTGCGCGCGCCTTTTCTTCGTCGCGTCGAGCTCCGCCGAACACGGCGTCAAACTTCCCGTCACGAATTCCGCGCAACAGTGCGTGTGTTTGCAAGCGATTTCGGCTGGCGCCAACCCCGGTGTCTTCGGTGACCCGGCCGGCATCGATATCGTCCTGCACGCTGGAGACGACCATCCGCAGACCGAACCGGTCTACGGTGCGATCACGGAATTCGATGACCTCGTCGAAATTGTGACCGGTATCGACATGCATGACAGCAAACGGCAGAGGCGCGGGCCAGAATGCCTTGGCCGCGACAGCCAGCATGACAACGGAATCCTTGCCGCCGGAGAACAGGAGCACCGGCTTCTCGAACGTTGCCGCCACCTCACGAAAAATGTGGACTGCCTCGGCCTCGAGTGCCCGCAGATGCGATAACTCGTACGCGGGCGGGGATTGGAGTGTTGCCATCTCTTCAGCTCCTGAGCATCGAGAACCCCTGCGCGGATCACCTACCCCGCTTCGGTACGTTTTTGTACCGCACTGGTTCTAAACTGAACGCATTCACAGAATAGAACGCGTTCTACTCGAGGTCAATGGCTGCGAACGGGACTTCTTCCGCCCACTTCTGCGGTCACCGCATCGGCCGCCTCCACCAACGCCGTCGCTCGTCGTACGATTTCGGCACCCGAGATCGCTCCACCCACGTACAGCGTCAACACCAACGCCTGATGCCCCTCGGCGTCGTAGGTCGGAGCCGCAATCAGGGAGACCGGATGCTCGTCGTCCGAACTGATGTCCCGGCCGAGGTACACCCGCTCCCCCAAACTCGACACCATTTCACCGAGCAACTCCCGCACTTCCGGCGGAAGATCGTGCGTCGCAACGCCGGCCATCAATGTATGCAGACGTTGACCGATCGGATCGAGACTCTCGACAAGGTATCCCGCGCCACGACATTCCCGGACCACGCTCCACAAGCGCTCACGATCGAGTCGAACTGGAAGGCTGGGTTCTTTGCCGAGCCAGTTCTCGAGGTCGTCGTCAGACCCCCACAGCACGTACATCAACCCGACCGGTGGGGCGAAGGGATAAACCTGGCCGACCCGGGCCGCAATCCGTATCCGCTCGGGGCCGGTTACCTCCAGAACGCTGATCCGGTCTCCGACCACCGCCGACGCCGTACACGTAGTCCCGAATTCCGCACTCAACTTCTGCAGGTGCGCCCGGGCGATCGGACCCACGGCAAACCCGCGCTGAGCGGCGCGGCCGGCTGCGATCAGCGCCGGACCCAACCCGTAGGTCTTGAGCACTTCATCCCGCGCCAGGTACCCGCGATCCGTCAGGACCGTCAGGATGCCCAAGCAGGTCGGCTTGCTGATCTCGAGAGCTCGGGCCAGCTCCGACAATCCGAAACGCTGGTCAGGGCGGGCAACGAGATGGTCGAGCACCTGTACGACGCGTTCGGTCGGTGGGGACTGACGTCCCGCAGAACGGACCTTCTCGGGCTCACCCATTGACCACTCCCTAGAACGCGTTCTATTGTCGGTTCAGAAACATCTACCCCATAGGTACATATTTGTACCATGACGCTCTGGACCGGCGAGACTGCCGGAACTGTAAGGAGCCAACGTGTTGACGGACCCGTTTGCCCAGGCAATCGCCGAGGCCGAAAAACTGATCGAGACTGCGCCGCACATCAGATCCGAACAAGATCTCCTGGAAGGCTACGAGTACCTGGCCGGCGGAATTCTTGCCACCATGCACGCAGCTTGGGCCTCCGAGAAGACCCATCCGAGCTTCATTCAGGGCACCGGTCCATTCACGAAAATGGGCCTCGACAACCCCGACACGCTGTACTTCGGCGCCCGCATCAACGATGACAAGGAATACAAAGTCACCGGAACGCGCGGCACCACAGCCGATCTCAGTTTCCAGGTGCTGAGCGGCAACTACACCAATTCCAATGTTCCCGGCAGTGAGATCGCTTTCGACGATCGCAAACTGGACATCGCCGACGACGGCACGTTTGTTGCCTGGTTCGGACCCGGCCCGAGCGGCGGCCGCGCCAATTACTTCACGCTGGCCCCCGGATCCTCGCAGCTCGTCGTTCGTGAGGTCTACAGCGACTGGAGCCAGCAACGCGGAATCATCCGTATCGAACGCACCGATGCCATCGGAACTGCGCCGGCGCCGCTGACTCCGGAAGAAACCGAGAAGCGCTTTGCCCGCGCCGGCAAGGCCCTGGTCACCCGGGTCAAGACCTGGCTCCAGTTCCCCGAGTGGTTCTACATGAAGCTTCCGGTCAACACGATGACCGAACCGCGTCTGACGCCCGGCGGCCTCGCGACGCAGTACTCCTCGGTGGGGCACTACGAACTGACCGACGACCAGGCGATGATCATCACCGTCCCGGCGTCTGATGCTCCGTACCTCGGTTTCCAACTCGGCAGCCTCTGGTACATCTCACTCGACTACATCAACCACCAGACCTCCCTCAACAACGGTCAGGCCCAGGTAGATCCGGACGGGATGGTCCGAATGGTGGTGAGCGAGAAGAACCCCGGCGTTACCAACTGGGTGGAAACCGTCGGCCATCCGCGCGGAATCCTGCAGTTCCGCTGGCAGCGAGTGTCGCGGGAACTTACTCCTGCCGACGGACCCAGCGTCGAAATCGTGGAGATCGCCGACCTCGAGAAGCACTTGCCGCATTACGGCACCAATACGATCACGCCCGAAGAATGGGCAGCGCGAATTGCGCTGCGCCAGTCCGCCATCGACAACCGAATGCTGGGGTAATCATGACCGAACTGCTCAAGGACCAGGTAGTAGTCATTTCCGGGGTAGGGCCCGCTCTCGGCCGTTCACTGGCCCTACGCTGCGCGGCGTCCGGTGCAAGCCTGGTTCTCGCGGCACGCACCCAGTCGCGATTGGACGACGTGGCAAAGGAAATCGTCGACGCCGGCGGACGCGCAGTAACCGTGGCCACCGACATCACCGATCAGGCGTCCGTGGAGAATCTGGTCGCAGAATCGATCGCCGCCTACGGCAAGGTCGACACTCTGGTCAACAACGCCTTCTCGGTGCCGTCGATGAAACCGTTGGCACGCACCGACTACCAGCACATTCGTGACAGCATCGAACTCACGGTGCTCGGGGCACTTCGGCTGACCCAACTCTTCACACCGGCACTGGCCGAGTCGAAAGGCTCGGTTGTGAACATCAATTCGATGGTGCTCCGACACTCTCAGGAGCGGTACGGCAGCTACAAGATGGCGAAGTCGGCTCTGCTCGCGATGTCACAGTCACTGGCCACCGAACTCGGACCCCAGGGTATCCGCGTGAATTCGGTTGCTCCGGGCTACATTTGGGGCGACACACTCAAGGGCTACTTCGCACATCAGGCCGAAAAGTTCGGCATGACCGTAGATCAGATCTACGAGCACACCGCTTCGAACACCGATCTCAAACGCCTCCCGACGATGGATGAAGTGTCCGATGCGGCAATCTTCCTGGCGTCACCTCTGGCCAGCGCTGTCACCGGGCAGTGCCTCGATGTCAACTGCGGCGAATTCCACCACTAGGAGCACCATGTCTGAACGCACACACGTCGGAACTGTCGAAGATCTACACGCGTCCGCGACCAAGATGACCGGGCTCACCGATTTCGGCGTCGACGATTACACCGAGGCGCTGTCGGTTCTCCTCGAGTCGTACGACCGCGACGAAGACCTGACGCCCTTCGGCAGCAAGATCTCTCGTGTGTTCCTACGTGGCGCACTCGTTGCACGGTTGCTCAGCGAATCTGCCTGGAAACAACATCCCGAGCATGCGGACGTGAAGATCGAACGGCCGATCTTCGTCACCGGGTTACCTCGCACCGGAACCACTGCGCTGCACCGCCTCCTGACGGTCGATCCGGCACACCAGGGACTCGAAATGTGGCTGACCGAGTTTCCCCAGCCTCGCCCGCCGCGCGATACGTGGGAAACGAATCCCGTGTACGCGAAGATCGAGGAAACGTTCGGCCAGCACCATGTGGAGCATCCCGAGTTCATGGGCGTGCACTACATGTCGGCGAGCGAAGTCGAGGAATGCTGGCAACTGCTGCGCCAGACCTTCAAGTCCGTGTCGTACGAGTGCCTGGCCAACCTGCCCACCTATTCGAACTGGCTGAAAAAGCAGGAATGGTCCAATGCCTATGCGCGCCACAAGAAGAACTTGCAGCTGATCGGACTTCCCGATCAAGGTCGCCGGTGGGTGCTCAAAAACCCCAGCCACCTGTTTGCACTCGACGAACTGATGGCCGCCTACCCTGATGCGTTGATCGTCCAGACGCATCGCTCCCCCACGACCATCATCCCGTCGGTGTGCAGTTTATCGGCGCAGGCCACCGACGGGTGGTCCAACACCTTCACCGGAAAGGTCATCGGCGAGAGCCAACTCGAACTCTGGGCGCGCGGCCTCGAACAATTCGATGCCGCACGCGCACATCACAATCCGGACCAGTTCATCGATGTCGACTACCAGGATTTTGTCACCGACCCGCTCGGCACCGTCGAGAACATCTACACCCAGTTCGACATTCCGTTGACTACCGCAGCACAAACGTCGATGGAGTCGATGCACGAGGAATCTCGCTCCGGCTCACGCAAACCCGCTCACAAGTACACGCTCGAAGAGTTCGGTCTCACAGCCGAGCAGGTAGAGGAGCGCTTCGGAGCACGGTAACTCGGTCCCGCACAGCGGGAAAACCACACCAGGGCCCCGGGTGCCGGTACAGGATCGGCGGCAACCGAACACAGACGCCGACACCCGGAGACCTGCTCACTATGACGTTGCACCTCAACCGATCAATCTCTGTCGCAGGGCCGATAGTCGGGGGTTCCCACGGCTTCCCCGGCACATCCACGTCGCTGGATATTTCGGCCGCCGGCTACGTCGAACACGAGTACTTCGTCAGCGGTAACGCAGCGTCGTACATCGCTACGAACTCGTGGACTTCCGATGGCCGTTGGGACGTCGAGGAAGAGTCGTCGGCGCCGTACACAACACGAATCATCGTGCGCACGCCGACGGACCCCGCCAAGTTCAACGGAACCGTCCTCGTCGAGTGGCTCAACGTCAGCGGCGACACCGACATCGATGTCGACTTCGGACACATGAACGAGGAAATCACCAGAGGCTATGCCTGGGTAGGTGTTTCCGCGCAAGCTGCCGGGATCACCAGCACCGGCGGTAGTGCTCTCGGTGACGGTGTTGTCGGCCTACTGACGTGGGACCCCGAGCGATACGGGAATCTCGATCACCCCGGAGACCGGTATTCCTACGACATCTTTTCTCAGGTCGGCGCAGCGTTGCGTTCCCCCGGCGACGTCGATCCGCTGGGCGGTCTGGTGCCGACGCAGATCCTTGCGGCCGGACAGTCACAATCGGGATTCCGAATGCTGACGTACGCAAACGCTGTTGCGCCTCACGCCCGAGTCTTCGACGGCTTGATCGTCCATGCCCGCGGCGGCATCGGAGCTCCGCTGGGCGACGGCATGATGCTCCTGGATCCCGCACCCGCCCGAGTACGCACCGATCTTGACGTTCCGGTGTTCCAGTTGATCACCGAGACCGAACTTTTCGAACTGTGCGGCGGACCCGGCCCCACCAGTTTTGCTGCCGCCCGTCAGCCCGACACCGACATGATCCGCACGTGGGAAATCGCGGGAACTGCACACTCGGACGCATACTCACTGAAAATCCTTCATCCGCAGTACGTTCGTCAGTTCGTCGACATCAAGAACCTCGCAGCACTGTTCGACATCGTCAACGACGGACCACAGCGATACGTCTCTTGCGCGGCTCTGCGAGGCTTGCGCGAGTGGGCAGCAGGCGGCTCTGCCCCCGCGTCGGCACCTCCCATTACGACGGCTGACGACGCGATAGTGCGCGACCGCCACGGAAACGCGCTGGGCGGCGTCCGAACACCTCACCTCGATGTACCACTCGCGGTTCTGACCGGAGAAAAGGTACACGTCCCCACCAACGGCGCGACCATCCCGTTCGATGCCTCGACGTTGGCTACCCTGTACCCGACCCACGAGGCGTACGTGACGGCGTTCACCGAAGCCACCGACCGCGCCGTGGCGGGTGGTTTCATTCTCCCGGAGGACGGCGCCGTACTGATCGCCGAGTCAGCCCGACAAATGCTCGGCGAGTAACCGGTCCAACTGCTGCGGTACCTCGTCGGGTATCCAATGGCTCACGCCGCGAAGAACTTCGAAACGGTACGGACCGTCCACGAATCGCGGCGTGAGCTCACTACCTTTGCGACCGATTGCGGTGTCGTTGTCGCTCCAGATGTGGAGCGTCGGAACGCTGATACGAACGGCACGTGGTTTCGGATTTCTCATCCACATGGCGCGATACCAGTTCAGACCGCCTCGTAGCCTTCCCGACGAACGCATTGCCTCCAGATCACGTCGGGCCAGCTCGGATGCTTGCCCACTGGCTACCAGGACTTTCTGTCCGACAACAGTTTTGGAAATGATCCATTCCGGAAGAATCGGCAATTGAAATACCGCCATGTACCAGGACTTCAAGCCCTGAGTGCTGGTCACCATTGCTCTGACAAATGCCAATGGATGCGGAACGGACAGCGCGGTCAGCGTACGCAGCAAGTCCGGTCGCAGCGCCGCGACCTCCCAGGCGACTCCGGCGCCCCAATCGTGGCCCACCAGATGCACTTTTCCGACGCCCACGGCATCGATCAAAGCAACAGTGTCGGCAGCCAGTTCGGATCCTCGATACGACCACCGCAATTTCGGACGGGCCCCGGGTGAATATCCGCGCTGATCCGGCGCAACGGTGCGATAACCGCGCGCGTGCAGGTACGGCACCAAACGATCCCAGGACGACGAATCCTGCGGAAAACCATGGAGCAGAACAACAACCGGGCCGTCGATCGGGCCCTCGTCACGAACGTCGAAGGTCAGCCCGGAACGTGTGTAGGTGGTGAGCCTCGAAACTTCTGCGGTCATGGTGCCACGCTAGCGCGCACCGACTCTATCGCGGGCGAATTTTCACCCGCCCTCAGAAACCTGCCTGTCTTCTCGATCCCGAAGCCTGCTGCGAATTCGCCGTCTCGGTACACCAACCGGCCGTTGATCACGGTAGCCACCGCGGCACCGTCGCTACGGTTTACCATTCGAGTGATGCCGTTGTATTCGGGAACCGACGCCTCGAACAGTCCGTCCACCGACTCGTCGAGTCCGGCGGGGTCGATGACAACGAGGTCGGCGCGATCGCCCGGGCGCAAGTGCCCGGCGTCAAGTCCGTACCACTCCGCGAGTTCGCCGGTGAGGCGATGGATCGCGCGCTCGACGGTCAGGAACGGCTTACGATCTCTCTGAGCATCGTTGACTCGCTTGAGAAGTCGCACGGGATAGTTGTAGAACGCCATGTTCCGCAAATGCGCGCCGGCATCACCGAAGCCCATCTGAACTCCGGAACTGGCCGCAAGTTTCTTGGCGTACTTCGGGCGGTGATTAGCGATCGTGGTGCGCCAGCGAAGCTTCTTCCCGTACTTCACGACGAGGTCGAGATAGGCGTCGACCGGATGCACGCCACGAATGTCGCCGACCTCCCCGAAGTTCTTGCCGATCAGGCTCTCGTCGGGGCAACCGACGATGACGGCGTCGTAGAAGTTTCGGTGCCAGATGCGCGGCGAGAACTTGTTATCGTAGTCCTTGCGGAAGGCGCGACGGTAGGACTCGCCGCGCAGCAACTCATTTCGCCGCACCTGATCCTGGAGGTGTAGCGCTGCCGCTCCGGCACCGAACTCCTCGAATACCACCAGATCGATGCCATCGGCATACACGGTGAACGGAACGGGGAGGTGCTGCCATCTGAAATCTGTTCCGGCAAAACGGTTCAGCAGGGGCGCGGCGGCCAGCATGAAGTAGACGATCACCGGATACGCCTTGGAATCTGCGCCGGACAGCAATGACGTCTTGAGCGGCTTCTTGCGTCCGAACGACGAGCTTTCGGCAAAGAACGCCGCAACGTTGGGATGCAGATTTATGGTCGGCGCACTCTGCAGAATCTTGCCGCGATCACGCAAGATGCGGTTGAGAAAACGGAATTCCCGCCACCTCGCATAGGTCGACGGCAATGAGCGGGAACGGTATTCGTCGCCGTCGATCTTGTCGAGCGCATTGGTCATCGAAGAGAGTCCGAGCATCCCGGCATCGATAGCGTCGCCCAGCATGGTGCCCATGCGAGCGAGTTCCGAGCGGGTCGGCTTGACCGCCTTGTCGGTGCCTCGCCCCAATCCCAGTACGTGCGTGCGAATATCCGAATGACCGATAAAGGCGGCAACATTCGGTCCGAGGGGAAGCTCCTCGAGCGCCGCCGCGTAGGCAGCAGGCCCGGTCCACGTCTTCTTCTCCTGGAGAATCCGCAGGACCGCGTCGTGGGGGACGGCTTCAACCCGACTGAACAGGTCCGCACATTCCTGCGGAGTCGAGTACACGGTGGACAGCGAGCAGTTGCCCAGTACAACCGTCGTGACGCCGTGGCGGACAGATTCGGGCAACCCGGGGCTCACGAGAGCTTCGGCGTCGTAATGCGTGTGGACGTCCACAAAGCCGGGGAGCACCCACTTGCCGGCGGCATCGATCACTTCGGTGTCGGGCCCGACGGGAAGCGGATCAATCGACACTTCTACAAGAACCCCATCCCGGATTCCCAGATTGCGACGCAGGCCGGGCACACCGGTTCCGTCGAACCACAGACCGTCATTGACCACGATGTCGAAAACTGACACTGTCTGACTCCTCGCCCCATCTACGTGTGACTGAACGTTATAGATAGTCACAGAAAGAAGTCAATGGGGCATCCACTTATGGCCGCGACCAGCGCGACTACTGGACAAATTGCCGATTCTGCGCAATTGTGATCCGGAACACCGGGCACGCGCCAGCGAGGGCTGTTAGGTATCTTGCTTGCAGTGGCACTGGACCACGTTTCCCCAACACGTAAGGAATTACGACATGCAGTCTGTCGAAGACGTTTTGCCCGAAGGTGTCAAGCTCGCCGACATCATGAATGTCCTCAAGCTCGGAGTGGCTGCCATCGGTCTGATTTCCGCAGTCTCCGCTTTCAGCTGATCTCCACGCACCACCAACCGGCCAGACTTCGGGGAGTTTGGCCGGTTTTATCCTATTTGTGTAGCATTCGCAGGCTTTTCGCCACGCCGAATTACTACAATTGAGTCAAATCCACACATACGAACGTCCAGTTTGCTAGCTTGCTCCTGTACGGCACAAGGTCGGGCAAACACACACGGAGGACCATCATGGGTTCATTTGACACCATCAGCGCAACCATCGACATCGTTTCGCAGATCGTGAAGCTTCTTCAGAAGCTCACGGCCGGCAGCTAATCGCCAGCAGCACTCGCCGACGTACCGGCGAACACAAGCGGGGCCGACATTGTCGGCCCCGCTTGTCGTTGGAGCGGATGACGGGATTCGAACCCGTGTGAACGGCTTTGCAGGCCGGTGCCTAGCCACTCGGCCACACCCGCGTCACTGACTGACTCTGCCGCTTTCGCTGCGGGCCGACACTACTTTCACTCAGCATGATTCAAGCTCTGACCAGATGTGCTGTAGTGAGACACGGGGACCACAGCAACGAGAGGCATCATCGATGCGGCGAACACGACTGAAGACAGCAACCCTGGCCGCAGTCATCGCAATGGTCGGCCTCGCCTTTGCGACGGCGACGCCACCCGTCGCGGCGGCCGTCAGTACACACGGCACCGGCTTGCCCTACACGGATCGAACGTTCCAGCCTTTTACCGCGTCCAACGGTCTGTCATCCCAGTTCCACGTCTATGCCTCCGGAATCCCGCAAGACCATGCGGCCGGTTTGGTGCTTCAGTTTCACGGGGACGACGCGTACGAGTTCAAGAATCCCACCTCTTCGTACAGCCTCGGAGGGGCGTCGGGCATCGTGGCTCAGTCACGCGGACGCGGTTACATCACGGTCCCGGTGCTTGCGCCGGACACCGATGGACCTATCACTTGGTGGGAGAACGGGAGCGCGAACGCCGACTTCGTCGCCGACCTGGTCAACACACTCAAAGCCGGCTACAACATCGACAGCACGGACGTCTGGCTCGTCGGCTACAGCGGAGGCGCCCAGTTCATCACGCAGTTCTACCTGCCTGAGTACTCCTCACAGATCAACGGTGGCGGCACAGTGGTCTTCGGTGGAGGCGGAGTGCCGCGTGTCTCGGCAGCGCCCTTCGACGACGCTCTGGTCAGCGACCTTCCGATGCATTGGTACACCGGGGCGGCCGATACCGGGGCCGGCGGATACAACGCGCTACGTGACGCACAGAACGGATCAGCCTGGTACGCGGCGAGAGGTTTCACGACAGACCTGGAATCTCCCCCCGGCCTCGGCCACAATCTCTCGGGCCGGTTCGGTCAGGTCTTGGCGCAACACCTGGACCAGCACGTGCCCGGTGCAGATGGCACCCCCACCATCCCGACCACACCCGTAGTAACACCGACACCGACTACGCCGCCCAGCCCGCCGACCACAACGCCTCAACCGACGCCGTCCGCGTGGAACCACACGATCATCCCAACCCGAATCGGGGCAGATCTAACCGTCTCCATCCCGCCGGGGACCAGTCGCACGACGTTCCGCGTCACCGCGATCAAGGGACCGTTCTACGTGTACAACTACACGACCAGGACAGGCCCCCGGACGCTGAGCATTGTCTCGAGTCTCAGCCCGGACACGACGTACAACTACACGTTGGAAGCCGACGGAACCATTGTCGGGTCCGGATCCTTCCGGACCCTGCCGTGAGCTCCGCTTAGCCTGCGGCCGCAAACCATTCGCTGTAGAAAGTCGCCAATCCGAGAACACAGGAGATGGCAACAAAGATCCAGAATCTGGCGATCACCACTGTCTCGGGCCAACCGAGTAACTCGAAGTGATGGTGTATCGGGGCCATCTTGAATACGCGTCGGCCGGACGATCGGAACACCAACACCTGAATGATCACCGACAGGATCTCAGCGACGAACAGGGCGCCGATGATGACCATCAGTAGTTCGGTGTGGGTTGTGACTGATAGTCCGACCACAAGACCACCGAGAGCCAGCGAACCCGTGTCGCCCATGAAGATCTGCGCGGGCGCGGCATTCCACCAGAGGAAACCGAGGCACGCTCCACCCGCAGCGGCCGCGACTATCGCGATGTCGAGCGGGTCTCGCACGTCGTAACAACCGGCGACGGGGTCGAGCACACACGAGTTCCGGTACTGCCACCCGGCGATGACGACGTAGGTCCCGAGGATCATGCCCATCGAACCGGCTGCGAGGCCGTCGAGGCCGTCAGTGAAGTTGACCGCGTTGGACCAGGCGAAGACAAGCACGCAGAAGAAGACCAGGAACCCGATGGTTCCCATCGAGAACACCGAGATATCGCGAACATGCGAAAGGTACTGGCTACCCGGTGTGACGCCCTTGTTGTTGGAGAACTGCAGAAACAGCACGCCGAAAATGATCGCGCTCGCGAGCTGACCGACCGTCTTCGCCGTCTTGTTCAAGCCGAGGTTGCGTTTCTTACGAATCTTGATGAAGTCGTCCAGGAATCCGACGATTCCCAGTGACGTCGCCAACGCGAGGACCAGCCAACCCGAAGCGGACAGTCTCGGAAGTACCGAACCGAAGCCGATCACGTGGGCTGCCAGATAGCCCGCCCACATACCCGCGATGATCGCGATTCCGCCCATCGACGGGGTGCCGCGCTTGCCCTGATGACTTTGCGGCCCCTCGGTGCGGATCTCGTGTCCGAGCCCCTGTTTGGACAGCACTTTGATGAGGAAAGGCGTCAGGAACAGAGCGACGAATAGCGAGACGCCACCCGCGACGAGGATTGAAATCACTCGGTGGACTCTACAGATGTAACCGCCGGCGACACACAATCAGACGAGGCGGTCGGCGCCTGGCAAGCATGGGATGATCGAACCTATGCCTCCCGCCTCGCCGCTCCCCCTCGACCCCATCGAAGAGGCGCATCGGCAATGGACCGAGCACGGTTGGAGTGACGTCGCCGACGGAATGGCGGCCGTCACCTCGGTCATGCGAGCCCAGCAGATCATGATGGCCCGGGTCGAAGAGGTACTCAAGCCACTCGGGCTGACGTTCGCCCGCTACGAACTGCTGACACTGCTCACCTTCACCAGGTCCGGCGCACTTCCGATGACCAAGGCCAGTGCCCGCCTTCAGGTTCATCCCACCAGCGTCACCAATGCCGTTGACCGGTTGGAGAAGGCAAAGCTCGTACGACGTGTACCGCATCCCAGCGACCGACGTACGACGCTCATCGAAATCACCGACGCCGGTCGGACGCTCGCGCTCGAGGCAACCGAATTGCTCAACGCCAAGGTCTTCGCGCACCCGGGTCTGGCACCGGACAAGCTCGACCAGTTGGTGACGATCCTCACTGAATTGCGGAAAGATGCCGGCGATTTCGAGGCCGGAACGTGAACGATCCTGAAGGATTTCGCTCGCTCAGCGAGTGAAATCCTTCAGGATCATCAGGGCACTACTAGCGGTGTTTGAACTCAGCTGACCGCTTCTCCACGAATGCGGCCATGCCTTCCTTCTGGTCTTCCGTGGCAAACGTCGAGTGGAAGATGCGACGTTCGAAGCGGACTCCCTCAGCGAGGGAGGACTCGAAGGAGCGGTTGACCGCTTCCTTGGCCATCATCGCGATCGGCAGGGACATCTCGGCAATAGTGGTTGCCGTCTTCAGAGCGTCGTCGAGCAGGTCTGCAGCCGGAACGACCCGCGACACGAGGCCTGCGCGCTCAGCTTCTTCGGCATCCATATTGCGTCCGGTGAGGCACATTTCCATGGCCTTGGCCTTGCCCACTGCGCGGGTAAGACGCTGTGAGCCGCCGATGCCGGGGATGACACCGAGCTTGATCTCGGGCTGACCGAACTTTGCGGTGTCGGCGGCAATGATGAAGTCGCAGAGCATCGCAAGCTCGCAACCGCCACCGAGTGCGTATCCCGCGACAGCGGCGATCAGCGGCTTCCGAGACGCCGCGACGCGATCCCACGGGGTGAAGAAGTCCTCGGTGTAGGCGTCCATGTAAGTCTTGGACTGCATTTCCTTGATATCGGCGCCGGCGGCGAATGCGCGCTCGGAACCGGTGATCAGGATTGCGCCGATGCCGTTGTCTGCTTCGAGATCGGTTACGGCTGCAACCACCTCGTTCATCAGCTCGGAGTTCAGGGCGTTGAGAGCCTTGGGGCGGTTGAGCGTGATGACGCCGACGCGGCCCTTGCGCTCGAGGATGATGGTGTTGAAGTCGGTCACTGCTGTCCTTCGGTCGAACGATCACGGATGTCGTTGATGATGGCAGAGAAGTCCAGGCCGCCACCGCCCGCGGCATGGAAACGACTGTAGAGCTCTGCGGCCCGGAGTCCGAGTTCGCCGTCAACACCATTGGTGCGCAAAGCGTTTGCCGCCAAACCGAGGTCCTTGTCCATCAGTGCGACAGCGAAGCCTGGCTGGTAATCGTTGTTGGCCGGGGTGGTGGGTACCGGTCCGGGGACCGGGCAGTTGGAGGTCAATGCCCAGCACTGCCCCGATGCGTTTGACGCAACGTCGAACAGCGCCTGATTGCTCAGCCCCAGCTTCTCTCCGAGGACAAACGCCTCGCTGATCGCAATCATCGATACGCCGAGAATCATGTTGTTGCAGATCTTCGCAGCCTGACCGACACCGGCGTCGCCGCAGTGAACTACCTTGCGGCCCATCACCTCCAGCAATGGGGATGCAGCCTGGAAGTCCGCTTCGGAGCCGCCCACCATGAAAGCGAGGGTGCCGGCGGTTGCACCGACAACACCGCCCGAGACGGGTGCGTCGACGCTGCGATGGCCTGAAGCTTCGGCCTTGTCGTGGGCCTCCTTGGCGTCAGCGACATCAATAGTCGAGCAGTCGATGAACAGGGTTCCGGGTGTCGCGATCGGCAGCAACTCGTCATACAGCCCCAAGACATGCTTGCCGCTGGGCAACATCGTGATGACGACGTCCGCGCCGCGCACTGCATCCGCGGCTGAATCAGCCACAGATGCACCATCTTTGACAGCCTGCTCGAGTGCCGCCGGCGCCAGGTCGAAGCCGACAACCTTGTGACCGGCCTTGACCAGATTGGCTGCCATCGGGCCACCCATGTGACCGAGTCCGATAAATCCAACAGTCGTGCTCATAGCTCGCGCTCCTTCGGCATTGGTCAGTGAGATGTAAGGCCGAGCTCGCGCTCGCCGAGCGGCGCAAAGTATGCGACCACTGCTTCTTCGGTGACGTCGGAGAGAGTGGCCGGTGACCACTGTGGGTTTCGGTCCTTCTCGACAACTTGCGCTCGGATTCCCTCGACAAGATCGTGTGAACGCAGTGCTGCGGTGGATACCCGGAACTCTTCGTTCAGCACCTCCTCGAGACTGCCGGCGCCCTTGGCATGACGCAGCGAACGCAATGTCACGGACAGTGCGACCGGAGATTTACCCAAAATCGCCTCAGCCGCCTTCTCTGCTTCGGGAATTCCGCTGGCGCGCAGTCGTTCGACAATCGTCGCGACGTTGTCCGCCGAGTACGCTGCGTCGATCCAGCTCTGCTGGGCAAGAAGCTCGGATACCGGTGCGGGCTCGGCGAACTGAGCGACCGCCTGTTCCACCGTCGACGAAGCCAGAGCTTCGATAAACGTCTCGATGTTCTCCGACGGAATGAAATGATCTGCGAAGCCACACGCGATGGCGTCGCCGGCACTCAGACGCGCAGTGGTGAGCGCGATATGGGTTCCCAGCTCACCGGGTGCACGCGAGAGTAGGTACGTGCCTCCCACGTCGGGGATGAAACCGATTCCGGTCTCGGGCATTCCGATCATCGAGCGTTCGGTGACGATGCGAATGTCGCCGTGCGCGGACACTCCGACGCCGCCGCCCATGACTATGCCGTCCATGATCGCGATGTACGGCTTGGGGTAGTTCGCGATTTCGGCGTTGAGGATGTACTCGTCACGCCAGAAATCGAGTGAACCGGTCTTGCCGTCTTTGGCGTCGTGGTAGATCGAGACTATGTCGCCGCCGGCACACAGGCCACGCTCGCCGGCGCCGGTGAGCACAACAGCTTTGACGTCGTCGTCGCTCTTCCATTCCTCGAGCGCCTTGGCCATCTGCGCCACCATGTTGTGATTGAGCGCGTTGATCGCCTTGGGACGGTTGAGCGTGATGCGTCCCAGTCCGTCGCGCTTTTCGATGAGTACTTCGCTCATGCTGCTCCCTGCTTTCCTTGCGCTCCGACCACGCTGCGGGCAATGACCACCCGCATGATCTCGTTGCTACCTTCGAGGATCTGGTGAACCCGAAGATCTCGCACGATCTTCTCGATCCCGTACTCAGCAAGATAGCCGTACCCACCGTGAAGCTGGAGCGCCCGGTTGGCTACGTCGAAACCGGTGTCGGTCGCGAAGCGCTTGGCCATCGCGCATAGTTCGACAACATCGGGTGCGTCTGTTTCGAGTGCCTCGGCAGCACGCCACAGCAGAGTGCGGGCAGCCTCGAGTTCGGTACGCATATCGGCAAGCTGGAACTGCAGCGCCTGCGATTCGATCAATTGCGCGCCGAAAGCCTTGCGGTCGGTCAAATATCCGACAGCTTTCTCGAGTGCTGCCTGCGCGCCGCCCACCGAGCAGGCAGCGATATTCAGGCGGCCACCGTTGAGGCCCTTCATGGCGATGCGGAACCCACTGCCCTCTTCACCGAGAAGGTTGGCCGCGGGGACTCGCACGTCCTCCATGATGACCTGACGAGTGGGCTGCGCGTTCCAACCCATCTTGATCTCGTTGGCACCGAACGACAGACCCGGCGAATCCTTCGGCACGATAAACGCCGAGATCCCCTTGGCACCAGCAGCTCCGGTGCGAGCCATGACGACATACACGTCAGAAGTGCCTGCGCCGGAGATGAACTGCTTCACACCGTTGAGGACGTAGTCGTCTCCGTCGCGAACGGCCTTGGTACTCAAGCCCGCTGCGTCGGAGCCGGCACCGGGCTCAGTGAGGCAGTAGCTGCCCAGCTGGTCCATCGAGCACAGACCCGGAACCCACTTGTGTCGCTGTTCGTCGTTGCCGAACTGGTCGATCATCCACGTCACCATGTTGTGAATGGAGATGTACGCGGCGATCGACGGATCACCCTTCGCAAGCTCCTCGAAGATCCGGGCAGCATCGACGCGGGTCAGTTCACTGCCACCTACGTCTTCACGAATGTAGATGCCGCCCATTCCCAGGGACGCTGCCTTGCGGAGAACGTCCACCGGGAAATGCTTGGTCTGGTCCCACTCAACCGCATTGGGCGCCAGATGCTCGGCCGCGAAGTCGCGGGCGGTGTCGCGAATCGCCCGCTCGTCATCGGTCAGAGTAAACATGGAAAGTATTCCGATCAGTTCATCGTGGGGATGACGAAGTGGTTGGTCTCTTCCTTCTTGCCTGAAGGCCAACGCTGCGTCACGGTCTTGGTCTTGGTGTAGAAGCGGAAGGAATCGGGACCGTGCTGGTTGAGGTCACCGAATCCGGAGCGCTTCCAGCCACCGAAGGTGTGGTACGCGATCGGGACGGGGATCGGCACGTTGACGCCGACCATGCCGACGTTGACGCGAGCCGTGAAGTCACGGGCGGTATCACCGTCGCGTGTGAAGATGGAGACCCCGTTTCCGTACTCGTGCTCGGACGGAAGGCGCAGTGCCTCTTCGTAATCCGCTGCGCGCACGACCATCAGAACGGGTCCGAAGATTTCCTCGGTGTAGATCCGCATCTCGGGGGTGACGTTGTCGAAGAGGGTGGCGCCGGCGAAGAAGCCGTCTTCGTGTCCTTCGAGTGTGAAGCCGCGGCCGTCGACGACTGCGGTTGCGCCCTCGTCGATGCCGATCTGCACGTAGTTGTTGACGCGATCAAGAGCGTCCGCACTGACGAGGGGTCCAAAATCCACCGCTGCATCGTCACTGCGACCGATCTTGAGCTTGGCGACGCGTTCCTTCAGCTTGGCAACCAGTGCGTCGGCGGTCTCTTCGCCGACGGGAACGGCAACCGAGATTGCCATGCAACGCTCACCGGCACTGCCGTAACCGGCGCCGATGAGTGCGTCGGCAACCTCGTCGAGGTCTGCGTCGGGCATGACAACCGCGTGGTTCTTGGCGCCGCCGAAGCACTGTGCACGCTTGCCGTGAGCTGCGGCCGTCTCGTAGATGTACTGCGCAATCGGCGTGGAACCCACAAAGCCGATGGCCTTGACGCGCTCGTCGGTCAGCAGGACGTCGACAACTTCCTTGTCACCGTTGACCACGTTGAACACACCGGCAGGTAGTCCGGCTTCGAGGAACAGTTCGGCCAGTCGCAGCGGTACCGAGGGGTCACGCTCGGACGGCTTGAGAATGAAGGAGTTACCGGCGGCGAGAGCCGGGCCGGCCTTCCACAGCGGGATCATCGCGGGGAAGTTGAAGGGCGTGATTCCCGCGACGACGCCGAGCGGCTGACGCATGGAGTACACGTCGATACCGGTACCGGCGCTCTCGGTGAACTCACCCTTGAGCAGGTGCGGGGCGCCGACAGCAAATTCGATGACCTCGAGGCCACGCTGGATGTCGCCCTTGGCGTCGGCGACGGTCTTGCCGTGCTCGGACGAGAGCAGCTGCGCGAGCGACTCCATCTCGTCCTGCGCGAGCTGGAGGAACTTCATCAGGACGCGGGCACGCTTCTGCGGATTGAAAGCCGCCCAGACCTTCTGCGCTTCTTCGGCATTCGCGATGATCGCTTCGGTCTCAGCCTTGCTTGCGAGCGGCACTCGCGCCTGCACCTGACCGGTGTTGGGATCGAAGACGTCGGCAAATCGCTCGGAAGTGCCGGGAACGCGCTTGCCACCGACGAAGTGCGTCAACTCTTGAACCGCCACTTTTTCAACCATTGTGCTAACCCGTTCCTTGCTCGTTGTGGACCGCCGAGGAGGCAGCGCTAGTTATGTCTACCATCCTATAGTTGGATGTCCATGTATGTCTACAGTCGTGCGCCTTTCTTAACCTTCGGGGGTTAAGAAAGGCGCACAGCAGATGCCGCCGCGGCAGCAATATCCTGGTCGGTTACTTCATATCCATCGCTGCCGCCGCCGGGTCCACCGGAACCGTCGATCACCTTGCGCGCCGACAAATGGATGGCGTCGACACCCGTGGCCGCGATCTTCGCGATATCCGGTACGCGCACTCCCCCGCCGGCCATGATCTCGACGCGGCCGTGCGCGTATTCAGCCATCTCGGCCAACTCGTCGAGTCCGTCGATGCACCGCGGGGCGCCGCCGGACGTGAGCACTCGGCGCACTCCCAGTTCAGCGAGGACGTCGATTGCAGCCAACCTGTCCGCCACCACATCCATGGCGCGATGGAAGGTCACCTGCACAGCAGCCGGGTCAATGGTGCGCAAAAGGTGTTGCAGCGCAACCGTATCGATGCGGTCATCTTCGGTGAGCGCGCCCACCACCACACCGGAGGCGCCGGCTGCCACCGCAGCAGCGACGTCGCGGGCCATGACATCCAATTCTGCACTGCTGTAGACAAATCCGCCGGCTCGACTGCGAATGAGCGGATGAACTGCGATGCCGGTCGCCACGACGGCCTCGATCATCGCAATACTGGGAGTCAGCCCGCCAGTGGCTCCGAGGGCGGAACACAATTCCACGCGCGAAGCACCGACGGCCGCAGCGATACGCGCACCCGCTGCGTCCTGCACCGCCAGTTCCAGTACCGCCATCAGAATCGCTGCGAAGCGGGCTTGTGCTCGACTGCGTAACGGTAGTAATCGGCGAGCTTCAAACTCGTGGCTGCCGCTTCGTCGATCACGACGGTGACGTGGCGGTGCAACTGCATGACCGACGCCGGGCAGAATGCTGCGAGAGGGCCTTCTACTGCCGCGGCAATCGCGTCGGCCTTGCCCTCGCCGAGTGCGATCATCACCAGGTGGCGGGCCTCGCTGATGGTGCCCAACCCCTGCGTCAGTACGTGATGCGGGACGTCGTCGACGCTGTCGAAGAAACGCGCGTTGTCGATACGGGTCTGCTCGGTCAACGTCTTCACCCGTGTACGCGAGGTCAGCGAGGATCCGGGCTCGTTGAACCCGATGTGACCGTCCGTGCCGATACCGAGCAACTGCACGTCGACGCCACCAGCTGCGGCGATGACGGCGTCGTAGCGTCGAGCTTCGGCGTCGATGTTCTCCGCTTCACCGTTGGGGCCCGATACCAGCGCGGGATCAAGGTTGACGTGATCCACGAATTCGGAGCGGATCACCGAAAAGTACGACTGCTCATGGCCTTTCGGAAGCCCGACGTACTCGTCGAGCAAAAATGCGCGGGCGCCCGAGAAATCGAGACCCTCTTCGCGGTGCCGACGCGCCAGTTCCTGGTAACTGCCGAGTGGCGACGATCCAGTGGCCAGGCCCAGCGTGACGTGGCCGCCGCGGACGTAACCCTCGACAATGTCTGCCACCGTGGTGTGAACCTCGGCGGCGGTGGGACGGATTACGATTTCCATGTCTATTCCTTTCCAACGACTGTGCTGCCCAGCAGCACGCGTGGGTTGTGCAAGCTGCGATCTGTCACAAGAATGTCGGCCCGCAAGCCCACGGCCAGGGTTCCGCGTTCAGCGTCTAGGCCGAGAAGCCTTGCCGGGGTACGGGTAGCGGCGGTGACCGCGTCGACGAGGGGCACGTTCGCCTCGAATACGGTGCTACGCAACACATCCAGCAATCGCGCTGTCCCGCCGGCGATCGCCCCTTCGGACCCGTCGGCGGTGGCAAGCCTGGCGACGCCACCCTCGACGCGGACAGCCAGCGGTCCGAGTCGGTAGTCGCCGTCACTCATTCCGGCGGCGGCCATCGAATCACTCACCAATGCAATCTGATCCGCGCCGACGGTGTCGAACACCATCGAGACGGTTTCCGGTGCCAGGTGTACGCCGTCGGCGATCAACTCCACCACCATTTCACCGCGGGCTGCCCCGGCCAAGCAGGCAGCCACCGGGCCGGGTGCCCGGTGATGCATCGGCGGCATCCCGTTGAACAGGTGTGTGGCACTGAGTGGTCCGGCCAGCGGTCCGCTCGACGCCGTCGCGATGCGACCCCTCATGGTCGACGCATCGCAGTCGGTGTGGCCCAGACTCGGCACGATGCCACGCCGGCGCATGATCGTCAGAAGTTCGGTGAAGTGCGCCGTTTCCGGTGCCAGCGTCATCGAACGGACCGTGCCGCGGGCGGCATCACAAATCTCCTCCAACAGGTCCGGGTTACCGGGCACGATGGATGCCGGATCTTGTGCACCGCAGCGGGCGCAGTTGATGAACGGGCCTTCCAGGTGAATACCCAGAAGTTGGCCGTCTTCAACCAGTTCTGCCAGAATCTTCGCTTGCCGCAGCAAATCCGCAGGTTGCGCGGAGACGAGGCTGCCGAGCAGTCCCGTCGTACCGTGCTCACGGTGATGCGCTGCGGCCCGCGATGCACCAGCGGAGTCGGCGTTGGGAAACCCGGCTCCGGCGGCCCCGTGACTGTGGACATCGATCAGTCCGGGCAGGATCAACTGGTCTGTGGCTACCGGCAGGGCGCCGGGGTAGTCCGCGGCCGGTCCGACCCAGGTGATCAATGCACCTTCGGCAACAATCACTCCGTCGGCAATCGATCCGGATGTCGAGCCGATGATGTTGCCCCGCAGGATAACTGCACTGCTCACAGCGCCTCCCGAATCTCCAGCACAGCAGCCCGTCCACCGACCGGGTTGCGCGCAGCCCGCGCGGCGGCGGACATTGCCCGGCACCCGTCCAGGTCTACGGCGGCCAACCGGGCGCGTACCTCACCCAACGCGGGTGTGGACATCGACAGACTGGTGACACCGAGGCCCACCAGAACCGGAGCCAACAACGGATCCGACGCCGCCTCGCCGCACACTCCGACAGGCTTTCCGGCCTCAGCGCCGGCGGCACCCACCAGCGCGATCAAGTCGAGAACTGCAGGTTGCCATGGGTCCAGCAGATACGCCAGACCGCCGGCCATCCGATCGACCGCACACGTGTACTGACTCAAATCGTTGGTACCGATGCTGACGAAGTCGAGATGCTCGAATATGTCCTTGGCGCGCAACGCTGCTGCCGGCACCTCGATCATCGCGCCCACCGTGGTGATGCCCCGGGAGCGTGCAAGCTCGGCAAATCCGATCGCCTCGTCCGCCGTCGACACCATCGGAGCCATCACCCACAGGTCTGCACCGGTGGCGAGTCCGGCCGCGGCCAGCGCGTCCAATTGCGTGATCAGTGTCTGTGGGTACACGTCGGCAATGCGCAGCCCACGAATTCCCAACGCCGGGTTGGCTTCCTCCGCCAAGTCCAGGAACGGCAACGGCTTGTCCGAACCGGAATCGAGTGTCCGCACTACTACCTTGCGGCCAGAAAAGTGCTGCAGGACAGCCGTGTACATCTCCGTCTGCTCGGCCAGCGAAGGCTCCTCGGTGCGGCCGAGGAACGAGAACTCGGTGCGAAACAGTCCGACGCCCTCGCAGTCGACGCCACCCGCTCGGGCCGCGTCGTCAAGCGTTCCGATGTTGGCAAGCAAACCCACGGCCGTACCGTCGAGCGTGCGGCCCGGTCCGCTGCCCGACGCCGTTCGCGCTGCGGCCGCGGCAATCTCGAGCGCCGCACCTTCTTGCTGCTCGGCAGTCGGATCGACCACAACTTCACCGGTACTGCCGTCGAGGATCAGCAGCACACCTTCGGGCAGGGCAAGCGCTTCGGGGCAACTCACCACTGCCGCGATACCGAGCGACTTCGCCAAAATTGCGGTGTGACTGGTCGGCCCACCTTCCAACGTGAGCAACCCGACGACGTCACTGCCGGCAAGCGTCGCAGTATCCGCGGGTGCCAGGTCCCGGGCCACCAGAATGTACGGATGACCCGGCGCCGGGATACCCGGCAAAGGCTGATCGAGCAGTACTGCGACAGTCCGTCGACCCAGATCGCGCAGATCCGTAACTCGCTCGGCCATGTAACCCCCCAAGGCTGCGAGCTTGTCGCAGAACCCTTCGAAAGCCACGGTCACCGAGTACGCAGTCGGTAGACCGGCCTCGAGATTCCTGGAAGTTTCCTTCACGATTCCCGGATCGCGGGCCAGCGCTGCGGACGTCACCAGGATCTCCGCGGCAACGCCGTCGACGCCGTCGGCGCGGCTCTCGAGATCACTCGCCACGGTGTCCAATGCGCTACGGACCCGCACCAGTTCGTCGGCCGGTGTACCGGTCACCGGGTCGCCCGCTGACGTCTCGATGACGGTGCCGAAACCGATCCACGGCGCGCAGACCACACCGGAACTCACACCGAGACCGTGGATATCTGTGGACATCAGGCCTCGTCGAGGTCGGTCGTGAGCAGTTCGGCCAGGCCACGAAGGGCGTCTTCTGCGCCTTCTCCTTCTGCCCGCAACGTCACCTCGGCCCCGAACTGGGCACCGAGCGTCATGACCGACAGCACGCTGGCAGCGTCGACCGGCTCTCCGTCACCGAGTGCAATGGTGACGTCGACGGGGGCGGTGGCTGCTGCCCGAGTGAACTTGGCAGCGGGGCGGGCATGCAGGCCCACGGTTGATCCGATGATGGCGGTTACGGTTGCCATGATGTCAGCGGCCTTCCAGTTCCTTGGCGATTTTCTGTTCTTGTTCCGCGACCGAAGGTGCGTCGACGCGAGTGTCGGCCACAGCTGCGACGGCAACTTCTGCCTCGATAACTGCCTCGCCGGGAGTGTTGTCTTCGCCGTCGAGCTCTTCTTCGCGGCCGGGGGTACGCAGGTTCCACTTCTTGATGACGAAGCTGAAGAGGAAGTAGTAGATCAGTGCGTAGACGAGGCCGATCGGGATCAGCATCCACGCGTTGGTGGCCTTGCCGAAGTTGAGCGCGTAGTCGATGAAGCCGGCGGAGAACGTGAAGCCGTCGTGGATTCCGAGAGCATTCACCAACGCCATCGACGTACCCGTCAAGATCGAGTGGATGACGTACAGCGGCCAGGCGACGAACATGAACGAGAACTCGAGCGGCTCGGTGATACCGGTGAGGAACGCGGTCAGACCGGTGGAGAGCATGATGCCGCCGATCAGCTTCTTCTGAGAAGGCTTGGCGTTACGCCAGATCGCGAAAGCTGCTGCGGGAAGCGCGAACATCATGATCGGGAAGAAGCCCGTCATGAAAGTGCCGGCACTGGGGTCACCGGCAAAGAATCGGTTGAGATCGCCACGGACCAATTGGCCCGACGCGTCCTGGTAGTCGCCGATCAGGAACCACACTGCAGAGTTGAGGATGTGGTGCAGGCCGGTCGGAATCAGCAACCGGTTTGCCGTGCCGTAGATGCCGCCGCCGATTACGGTATTCGCGGCCACGGTCTCGCCCACCCAGGTCAGACCGGAGTTGAAGAGCGGGTAGATGAATGCCATCAGCACACCGACAACAAGACCGGTGAGAGCGGTGAGGATGGGAACCAAGCGTCGACCGTTGAAGAATCCGAGGTAGTCGGGAAGCTTGGTTCGGTAGAACTTCTGCCACAGGATCGCGGACAGCAAGCCCATCACGATGCCGGCCAGCACCCCGTAATTGATCATCGACGGATCACCGTTGGGGTCCGTCTTGCCCTCGAGAACGATGGGCGACATGGCCTCGAAAACGCCGTTGATGACCATGTATCCGACGACAGCAGCCAAGGCTGTGGAACCGTCCGACTTCTTGGCCCACCCGATGGCGATACCGACCGCGAAGATCAGCGGCAACCAGGTGAAGATCGACTGTCCGGCAGCCGAGATAACACCCGCCGTGCTTTCCAGAGCACTGAAACGCCCGAGCAGATCGTCCTGACCTGCTCGAAGCAGAAGTCCGGCCGCGGGCAGCACCGCAATGGGCAACATCAGGCTGCGGCCGAGGCGTTGAACCCCGGCAAACAACGTCGATTCCTTCTTGGGGCTGTCGTCGGCAGTCATAAAGACCTTCTCTTGTCGTCAGGTGAGGCGCGGGGTGAACCGATGGGGCGGAAAGTATTGTGAACCAGTATCCGCAAGGGGTACTGTCCGGTCATAACCAGTTGCTAGTTTGACCAGGTGAACGCAAGATGTCAACAGGAGAATGTGACCTAGGCAACTGGAAAAGCACTCACCGGCTAACCGACCCGCACAAACCAGGAGAATCAATGTCCAAGGCAGAAGCAATCGTCAAGGGCCTCGGCGGCGCCGAGAACATCGTCGAAATCGAAGCGTGCATCACGCGCCTGCGCACCGAGGTCAAGGACGGGAGCAAGGTCGACGAGGCAGCCCTCAAGGCCGCCGGCGCTCACGGTGTCCTCAAGGCCGGCACCGTTGTGCAGGTCATCGTCGGCCCCGAGGCGGACACCCTCGCCGAGGACATCGAGGACATTCTGTGAGCGTCTCCGTCCTCGCTCCCCTGCCCGGACGAGTCCTGGCACTAGCCGACGTTCCCGACCCCGTATTCGCGCAGCAGATGGTAGGCGCGGGCGTGGCTATCGAACCGGCTCGCGATCAAGGTCCCCTGACCGTCGTCGCACCCATCGCCGGCAAGATCCTCAAACTGCACCCGCACGCATTTGTCATCCTGGGCGCACAGGGGACCGGCGTACTCGTCCACATCGGAATCGACACGGTCAAACTCGAAGGTGAAGGGTTCACCCTTATCGCCGCCGAGGGCGATCAGGTTGCCGCCGGCGACGCAGTGGTGAGCTTCGATCCCGCATTCATCGACAGCACCGGATACTCCGCGGTGTGCCCGGTCGTCGTCATGGACTCCAAGCCCGACACCATCACCTCCGAGGCACTCGGGTCCGACATCGCAGTCGGTGCAACACTTTTCGACTGGTCCAAGTAGAAAAACAAGCAAAAAAGTGGGCACACCTTTTGAACTGGTCCCCGGAAGTTGGACTGGCCAAATAAGAGCCTAAGCCACCAGGGCTTGAACCCGGTATTGCACCGGGCTCAGGCCCTGGAGCTTTGTGGAGATGCGTTCATGGTTGTACCAGTGGATG
>NZ_JALGQH010000135.1 GCF_022810305.1 Rhodococcus sp. ARC_M6 | reverse complement strand
TCCACGGACGTTGTGGTTGCCGATACCACCACGACGTTGAATGCTCCGGCGACAGCCAAGACGGGTACTGCTGTGGATCTCACGGCTACCGTAGCTCCGGCGGGTGCTACCGGTACCGTCGATTTCAAGGACGGTGCAACAGTTTTGGGTACCGCACCGGTTAATGCTGGTGTTGCGACGCTGAACCACACGTTCACCACCGACGGCAGCCATTCGATCA
>NZ_JALGQH010000134.1 GCF_022810305.1 Rhodococcus sp. ARC_M6 | reverse complement strand
GCGAACCCAGCCCGGTTTTCGCGCCGGCCGAATCCACCTGAAATGCCGACCGTATTCTTTATTAACGAACCCGTTGCCGAATCGCAGATCAACTGAACGTCACTGTCTCACTTGACTTGACACATAGGTGCGCCGTGGAAAGCGCTGATTGACCGAGTGGAGGTGAAAGACCTGCACCGCGAGCCCTATCGCAGTGGGGTGAGCGTAGCTGACGGCAGCCTGAC
>NZ_JALGQH010000133.1 GCF_022810305.1 Rhodococcus sp. ARC_M6 | reverse complement strand
GCCAGCGTTCGTCCTGAGCCAGGATCAAACTCTCCGTTGAAGACTCTAGATTTCGTGGGCAAGCCCACTAATCAGTCATAGACAAATAAGAGTCAAATCACTAGCAAAAAAACTCAACTAGCAAAAAATGTGTCGACAACCGTTCAGACGGAAGAATGAACGAATCATCGACGAAAAATACTCACACCCCTCACTCAGCACCGAAACCGTAAGGCCCGGAACATCATTCGCGA
>NZ_JALGQH010000032.1 GCF_022810305.1 Rhodococcus sp. ARC_M6 | reverse complement strand
TCGTGAACTGGAGGTGAAGCACAACCATACAGGATGGAAACTGCTTCGGATTTCGTCAGGCACTTCGTCCAACCTCGTGTCTCTCGCTGTGAGGCGGGAGTCGGTGTCCGTGTCGCTCTGACTTGGACAAAGTTACGCGACACGTGAAGCCATAACAAATCCGCAGGTCAGCACCCCGCGTTGCATCATCGCCGCAGATAGGGCCCTCGCGACCACGGCAATTCCCGAAAACCGTACCGATGTGACGCCGGACACCGGATTCCCCAGCCCCTCGTCCCCTATCCGAACTCGCGCGGCGTTCATGCAATATGGACGCAAAATTGCGGCATCTTCGAACAACACGACCTCCTTCCCGCCAACTGCGGAATCGATTACCGGAACCTCGAAGCGCCTGGTTGACCGAGGCCCCCCTTGAAGGTGCTTCGGCGACCGGTCCGCCAAAAACCAGGCTGAGCTGCCACGACGTCCCATCGAGGCATTCGGCCCAAACGCCATCAACTTTGGTCGGAGCCTCGAGAACAGTCAGGCCCTAGCAATTGCCGCATAATTCGTCACGTGACGTAATGGGTCGCGATCGTTCACGCACGGTAGCGCCGACTTCAACGTGCACGGCTTCTCCGGACCGAACCTCCGAGGTCACCCACTCTGCACTTGCTGATCTGGCGGTAAATCCCTCCATCTCTCACTGGCAGAAGGAGTAGTCGGGATGCAGGTTGGGCGCCGCATGCCGTTATCCCGAGGTTGACGTATGCCACGATGATCCGATGAACCCCAGGCGCCATGTCTCCGACAACGAGCGGCGTGCACGGATAGCCGTCCGCCATGCCTTGGCCCCGGACTTCCGCGTCGATACACCTGAAGCTGCAACTCGGGCAATGACGGTTCTGCACGCCACCGAGTCCGCGACGGTCTACCTGTCTTGCTGGGCACGTGTTCAGTCAGTCGACATCACTGACATCGATCGAACCCTGTACGAAGAACGCACCATTGTGAAGCAATTGGCAATGCGCCGTACCCTTTTCGCATTCCCCCGCGATCTGCTATCTGCCGCCCGAGGCAAGCGCGTCGGCCCGAGTCGCGAATACCGAGCGTGCGCGAATGTCGAAAGATGTTGTGAATGCCGGCCTCGCCATCGACGGCAACGATTGGCTTGATCGCGCCCGGGCAGAGGTCCTTGCACTGCTCGCCGATGCACCCGAAGGCCTTTCGGCTCTCGACGTCCGTCAGGCAGTGCCGATGATCGATGTGAAGGTCTCAGGAACATCGGGTGAGATCTGGTCTGCACCCAGGGTTCTCACCCATCTCGGCGCGACCGCCGACATTGTGCGCGGGACAAACGTCGGCCGATTCCCCACCGCGCGTGCACGATGGACTCTCACCCAGCACTGGCTTGACGACGCTTCTTCCCGAGGCAGCGCCGTCGACGGATACCGAGAAATCATTCGCCGCTGGTTGTACACCTTCGGTCCCGGCACAGAAGACGACATCGTGTGGTGGCTCGGGTCCACTAAGACAGTGGTGCGCACGGCGCTTGCCGAACTCGACGCCGTCTCCGTCTCGCTCGATGATGGCGGCACCGGTTGGCTGCTACCCGACGACCTCGACGAGGTAGCCGATCCAGGCCCGTGGGTGGCACTACTACCGGTACTCGACCCGTCGATCATGGGCTGGAAAGGCCGCGACTTCTACCTGGGCCCACACCGCAACCAACTCTTCGACAATCGCGGCAACGCAGGCACAACAGCCTGGGTGAACGGACGGGCCGTAGGCTGCTGGATCCAAGACGACGCCGGCGTCGTACAGGTTCGGTTACTCGAAACCGTTTCCTCCCCAGCGAAACACGCCCTGGACACAGAGGCTGCACGGCTGTCCGAGTGGCTGGTCGGCGTCAAAATCGGCACCGGATACAACTCACCCAGCATGAAATCGGAGTCGGTCAGCCCCTACCCACAGCCGTGAACTCCTTACTGCGAAAGTTCTATCGTCAGCTCGGCCCCGGTGGCGGCAACAACATCAGCAACGGTGACACCGGGTGCGAGTTCACGCAATACCAGGGATCCTTCGTCGACTACGTCGATGACTGCAAGGTTGGTGATAATCCGATCCACGACGCCCTGGCCGGTCAGCGGCAGAGTGCAGGCGTCGACAATCTTCGGATTACCTTCGCGGTCAGTGTGTTCCATGACCACAATCACGCGACGGGCGCCGTGAACGAGGTCCATCGCACCGCCCATGCCCTTGACCATCTTCCCCGGCACCATCCAGTTCGCGAGGTCACCGGTACGTGAGACCTGCATGCCACCGAGCACTGCGGTGTCGATGTGACCGCCGCGGATCATGCCGAAGGACAGAGCGGAATCGAAGTAGGCCGCACCGGGATTGACCGTGACGGTCTCTTTG
This sequence comes from Rhodococcus sp. ARC_M6, assembly GCF_022810305.1. Lineage (GTDB taxonomy): Bacteria > Actinomycetota > Actinomycetes > Mycobacteriales > Mycobacteriaceae > Rhodococcus_F. Next base: position 66,024 of record NZ_JALGQH010000032.1, on the reverse strand, counting down.
CCGGCATTGATGAGATCGGCGTCGACATTGTCTTCAGTCGGGTACGGACCGGTGCCAAGAATTCCGTTCTCCGAGTGCAGGACCACTCGAACATCCGAACCAAGGTATCCGGGAATCAGTGTGGGAAGGCCAATCCCGAGGTTTACGTATTCGCCGTCGATCATCTCGGCTGCCGCACGGGCAGCCATGTCCTGACGAGTCCAACCTGCAACTGCCACAGGTGCGTTCATCGTGTGACTCCTTCCGAAGCGCTGACGGTTCGCTTTTCGATTCGCTTGTTCTGAGGCCCGGTGTGCACGACACGTTGCACAAACACACCCGGTAGATGCACTGACGCCGGATCGATCTCGCCCGGTTCGACGAGGCGCTCCACCTGAGCAATGGTTACCCGACCGGCCATCGCGGCGAGCGGATTGAAGTTCATCGCAGTCTTGTCGAAAACGAGGTTCCCCTCGGTGTCACCCAATAGAGCGTGCACGAGCGCGTAGTCGGTGTTGATCGCTTCTTCGAGAACATATCGCTTGGTTCCGAAGACACGAGTTTCCTTGGGCGGGGATGAAATAGCGATAGAACCGTCGGCGTCGTACCGCCAGGGCATTCCACCTTCGGAGATCGGACTGCCCACACCAGCGGGAGTGAAAAACGCCGGAATTCCGGTACCGCCGGCGCGAAGGCGCTCTGCCAAGGTGCCTTGCGGTGTCAGTTCCACTTCGAGTTCACCGGCCAGATACTGACGCGCAAATTCCTTGTTCTCGCCGACATACGACGCGGTTACTCGCCGAATTCGACCAGCGGACAGCAAGATTCCGAGCCCGTGATCGTCAACGCCACAGTTGTTGGAGAACACTTCGAGGTTTGTGACAGTCGTTGCGGCGATCGCATTGATCAGCGAGTCGGGGATACCGCACAATCCGAATCCGCCGACGGCCAACGTGGCGCCGTCGACGATGTCGGCGACCGCATCAGCAGCGGACTCGTACATCTTCGTTGCCATCTTCTGCTTCCAATCTTGCGTCCATTGAGTGAACGCACTATTTCAGGTTCATCCGATTGAACTATGACCAGGTAAACAGATCAATACTCAGGCTAGTACCGGGTCAATATTGGTCGATGGTTGAGCAATATCTAGAAATACGTTCAGTCAGTGAACGCTAGGATGGGCCTGTGACATCTCGAGAGAAGCCTCCCCACATGGTCGCTCGCGTGGCCGCCGTTCTGCGGGCAGTCGCCGCGTCGGAACCTGCGGGGGCGTCAACGACCGAACTGAGCAAGATGGCCGATCTTGCTCGTCCGACGACACATCGCCTATTGGCCTCTTTGGCTGCCGAGGGATTGGTGGATCGCGATACGAAGAACGGACGTTGGTCATTGGGCCCCGAGTTGTACTTGTTGGGCGCAGCTGCAGGACACCGGTACGACATCATCGACTACGCTCGCAGCGTTCTTGACGAGTTGGCCAGCGCCACCGGAGAAAGCGCATTTCTCTCGGCACGACGCGGCGACGAGACCGTGTGCGTGCTGTCCCAAGAAGGTAGCTTTCCTCTGAGATCCCATGTGCTCCATGAAGGAAAGCGATTTCCACTCGGTGTCGCGTCGGCCGGTCTGGCGATCCTGAGTCACATGCCGGCGGGCGACGTCAATGACTATTTCAGCCGAAAGGACCTTGCAGTCGCGTTCGGAGGAGGCCACAGCGAGGATGCAATCCGCCGCCGAATCGCCTTGACTCGCACCACCGGCTATTCGGTAAATCCCGCACTCATCGTCGAAGCAAGCTGGGGCGTCGGCGCGGCCGTATTCGATCGGGGTGGGCGTCCTGCCTGGGCCCTCAGTTTGACGGGGGTCGAGACACGCTTTCGCCGCGAACGGATCACCGAACTGGGAACCTTACTTCTCGAACATGCCCACAAGCTGTCGACGCAACTGAGAACGGGGACCGCCGACTAGAGTTCAGGACACTGATTCAAGATCCGAAGCTCCCGGTCGACCCGAAACTCCCGGTCGACCCGAGGGAACCTAGCGACCCGAATGATCCTGTCGGCAAAGCCGTATCGGTGACTTCGAGTGCCGTAGTCAAATTCACTACGCCGATGCTGTTCGTTGCGGTCAGAGTGAAGCCGAACTTCCCCCGCTTGATTGGGGTTCCGGACAGAACACCGGACTCGCTCAGTGTGAGTCCGGTGGGCAATACGCCGGCGCTGACCCTGACCGTCACGGGAGCGGGCTGCCCGGTGACGGCGAAGGCGTAGTTGTAGGGCTTGTCGACGACCCCGTTGGGCGGCGTACCGGCCAAGGTCGGCGCTTGCTCGATCCTGATCACCGACACTGAGTCGGTGTCAGTGTTGGTGATGTAAGCGCGCCCGCCATCGGGGGTGATTGCCACCCCGGCCGGATCACCGCCGACAGGGATGGTGCCGACGAAGTTGTTCGTGGCGGTATCAATCACCCACACCGAATTGCGTTCCGGGTCGGCGACATACGCGCGTGCTCCATCCGGGGTGATTGCCACCCCGACGGACCGGTCGCCCACCCAGACAGTATCCGTGACGATATTCCTGGCGGTATCGATGACCGACACCACGTTGCGTTGTCCATCTGCGAGGTAGGCATGTGCGCCATCGGGGGCAACCGCGATCCCGACCGGCGCCGAGCCGACACCAATGGTGCGGATGACGGTGTTGCCGGCAGTCCAGATCACGGACACCGTGCCGTTCGCCATATTGGTGACGTACGCGCGCGAACCGTCCGGCGTGATCGCGATCCCAACCGGCGCAGAGCCGACACCAATCGTGCGGATGACGGTGTTGCCGACAGTCCTGATCACCGACACAGTGCCGTCGTCCATGTTGGTGACGTACGCGCGGGAACCGTCGGGAGTTATCGCTACGCCTGAAGGTCCCCCGCCGACCCGGATGGTGGCCGAGACGGTGTTCGTGGCGGTTTCGACCACCGACACCGTGTCACTTCCATTGTCGGTGACGTACGCATGTGAACCGTCGGGGCTGAGCACAATCCCCGTCGGAAGCGCGCCGACCTCGATGGGCTCGCCGATGACCCCGTTGGTGGACGTATCGATCACCGACACCGTGCCGTCGTCCATGTTGGTGACGTACGCGCGCGAACCGTCCGGCGTGATCGCTATCCCGAGCGGAGCCTCACCGACCTGGACGGTGGCCGTGACGGTATCCGCAGATGCCGGGCCAACCGCAGAGCCGAGAGTCATGGTGACAGCGAGAGCGGTTGCTCCGAGTGCCACCGCAGCCCGAGACCAGCGCGTGGGCGGGTGAAACCGTTCGATGGTGACCATAGGGTGCTACGCCTTTCGTGCATCCTCGCGCCCTGTCAAGGTGCGCAATGGCCACGAGACGTCACCACGCACAGAATGTATCGGACATTGACCACAATTGTCGGCCGACAGCTCCCGGCCGTCGGCGTGGGTGCCGTCCTCCATCTCGTCGGGATATCACGTTGTCCACCAATCACATCCAGGCCCGAAATTAACTGCAACATCACAACATCGGAACCATCCAATCCCAAAGCTCTTAGCGTGGAACGTGTTTCGTCGATGATTGCTTCGCTTGCGCGTAGCACACCAGCGCCGCCACTGAGCCCAATCCGAAGATTTCGACGGTGACAATCGCAATAGCGGCGCGCGAACCTTTCTACTTATCGTTCTGTCGACGCACCATCTCGGCGATCCAGATGGGCGCGAACGGAGAAGTGCAGTTCGGAGGAGTCGGGTAATCCTCGAGCACCCTCAGACGTTCACCGATATCGACTGCACGGGCGCGATACTCGGGGTGCTCGATCCCGATCTGAGCCAGGCAGTGATTCATCGCCCACTGCAGGCGATCCGGCGCATCTTTCATCTCCGTCTCGATCACGTCGAGAAGTCCAGAAAGATCAAGGCCCTCAGGCTTTTTCGCCACTCGTTCGGTGGTCAGCGCCCACCCGGCAGACGCAACCACTGGGTCCGGATCAGCCGACCAGACCACGCGCAACTCTTCCGCGTACGGGTTCTTCTTCACGACGTAGTTCACGAGCCAGTCATGCACCTTAGGGGTGCGCGCCTCGCGCAACATGGCGTCCAACTCGTCCCGCGTGAACGACTTGGGGCGGCAGATCAGAATCGTCAGCAGTCTGGCTGCGGTGTCCTTCGTGTCCCAAAGCCGGCGCGCAAGTTCTTGCTGCGTTTTCAGCCGCTTCGCGAGCCCACGCAGTTTAGTGAGATTGACACCGTGATCGTCACCGCGTTTCTCATTTACCTTGCGTACCTTCGGATCTTCGAGCGCAGCCAACTCGGCCATCACCTCGGACACTGTCGTCTCGGTCATCTCGGCCTCCTGTCCATACGTGCGAGAGTTGCCTACAAGGAAATCACGATCAACCACAGAGCCCGCGGAACAGCCAATTTTGGTGGCGATACGGCTATAGTGCACTTTATGGCCATTATGCAGATATGGACGCATTCGGCCAGACGTCGTTCACAGGCAGCGCCTGGAGAATACCCCGACGAAGGAGCCCTCACTTGAATATGCCCACCGAACTGGCAGAATTCCTCGACATCGCGCTACGCGGCCGGATAAACACCGTCGCCGAACTTGCCGACGCCACAGGCAGTTCCGTCGATACGACGGAGCAGGAAGTAGCACGCCTCGAAGAACTCGGATTCCTCTCTCTCGCAGACGGAGTCATCACCTACCGTCGCCCTGACGCCACCGTCGCCGACGCCACCCACCGCATGCTGACCAGCATGACGCAGGACCTCGACGAGAAGATCGCCAAGACGCAAAACCTACTCGACACGCTGCCGCAGCTACTCCAGGCCTGGCAGCACGGCGACTCCGACGTCCAAGGTCTACCCATCGACGTGACACGTGGGCCGCGCGCACCCCAGGACCTGTACGGACTGCAGGCCGCGCGCTCAAGGCCCCGAACCTCCTACACATGCATGCCCGACACCACCCCGCTGTACACGATCCTCCGCGACCAGAATGCCCCCGAATCGTACTGGGAGAAAAACGCCCAACCCAACCACGACATCCGCCTCATCGTCAGCACTACCGATGCCGCGTCCGAGTTGGGGCGCAACCAAATCGCGATTGAAATCAAGGCCGGTTCACAAGTCCGGATGCACCCGAACCCGCCGAGCTTCTTCTGGATACTCGACCACAAGAGCGTCGGAATCCCCTTCTCCTGGGGCCAGGCCTGGCCTACCGGCATGATGGCCATCCACTCACCCACACTCGCGGACACCATGACCTGGATCTACAACCGCCTCTGGGAAGAAGCAGTACCGGTCACCGGACATAAGGACCAAAAATGGGAGAACCCGTGGGACCCCATACTGCACCTGATGAATTCGGGTATAACGATGGAAGCCGCGTCAGTCGCTCTGGGATTGACTCCCCGAACAGGCCGCCGCCGAGTAGCCGAAGCTATGCAGTACTACGGCGCCTCGAACCAATTCTCACTCGGCGTGGCTTGGAACGCTGCACGCAGCCTTACTCACGACGGAGACAGCTGACGTCAAAGGCTGCAGTGCAGCACCTTTCGCCCATCACGACCGATGCAATCCCGCTGCCCACGGTTGATGGTTCGCACGAATCTTCATGCAGCCCTTCACTCCGGCCTTCTCACGCCTGCGGGCGCTTTCCACTCGCGCCGCCGTTGCGGGCTTCGATAGCCTCGACGGACTTCTTGAACTGCTTTCCCAGGACGCGGGTGCCGAAGAGGCTGAGCACGGCCGCGAGCATCCGCCCCTTGACGTTCTTGCCATCGCGGACCACAACGGCGTCGACTTCGGTCATACCCGACGGTTGCTGCGTGAGAGTGTAGGTGTGGCCCGACGCACCGCCCCACAAGTTGGAGTCGGTGGTCGTCATCTGGACACGATGGGGGTCGGTCCAGTCGTAGTGCAGCCGTTCCCAGATGCCACTCGAGCCCTCCGTGACATCCGCGTCATGGGGGCCCTCGTGGTGCACCTTGAGGTAGCTGTCTGCGCTATTGCCGAAGATTTCCTCGCGACCGGGGCCGAAGTCCGTCAGGCCGGCAAGGACCTGTTCGGGCGTCGCGGTGGTCGTTTGGTGTAGATGGATCGTGGTCATGGCGCCTTCCTCGATACTTGGATGGTCCAATCCGGCTCCGAAGGCCGGGGATGACATATCCAGCACATCACTCGAGCGAGCGCCGCGAAAGGGCTGCTCAATCCTGACTCAATCGAGGCACTTCAGCGCAGCCCGGCAGTCAGGATGCGGACCTGATCACGTTGCCCACGCTTCCGAAGTTAATGCCGAGGCTACCGCCGGCATTGCATCCCGGGGTCTCCGGGGCAGCACCATCGGTGGCGACCTCGAGCGTTTGGCGACTCTGTTCTAGCCAGACGTGCAGCTCCCACTAGAAATTTACGACGACCAATCTGGAACCCAAACGACCCTCACCAACTCCAGTCAGCAAATTGAAATGGCCCAACCCGCTTCACGAGTTGAGCCATTTGAGAACGATACGAGACCGAACCGATCGATCGAGCTAGCCGCGTGCCATATCCACGAACTTCGACAGGTGAAGTTGGTGTGCCACAGTGATTGTCGCGGTCGGACCGTTACGGTGCTTACCGAGAATCAGGTCGGCTTCACCACCACGAGGGTCGTCACGCTCAGTCGCATCGGGGCGATACAGCAGGATCACCATGTCAGCATCCTGCTCGAGCGATCCCGATTCACGAAGGTCAGATACCATGGGGCGCTTGTCAGTTCGCTGTTCCGGACCACGGTTCAGCTGACAGATCGCGACCACGGGAACTTCGAGCTCTTTGGCCAGAAGCTTGAGGCTTCGCGAGAATTCCGAGACTTCTTGCTGGCGCGACTCGACCTTTTTACCCGAGCTCATCAGCTGCAGGTAGTCGATGACGATCAGACGAATATCGTGTTTCTGCTTGAGCCGCCGCGCTTTTGCGCGAATTTCCATCATCGTGAGGTTGGGGGAGTCGTCAATGAAGAGCGGCGCTTCACTGATCTCACTCATGCGACGCGCGAGCTTGGTCCAGTCGTCGTCGGTCATCTTGCCGGAGCGCATGTCACCGAGCTTGATCTTCGCCTCTGCGGAAAGCAGACGCATCACGATCTCGGTTTTGCTCATTTCCAGCGAGAACATAACGCTGGCCATGCCGTGCGTAATGGAGCAGGATCGCAAAAAATCCATTCCAAGCGTACTTTTCCCGACTCCAGGTCGGGCCGCCACGATGATCATCTGACCCGGGTGCAGACCGTTGGTGATTTCGTCGAGATCCTTGAACCCGGTGGGCACACCGAGCGAGATGCCGCCGCGGCTGGCGATGGAGTCGATCTCGTCCATCGTCGGCTGCAGGAGTTCGGTGAGGGGCACGAAGTCTTCGGTAGTGCGACGCTCGGTGACCTCGAAGATTTCGGCCTGCGCACGGTCGACAACCTCGGCAACATCCTGGCCGTCGGTGCCGGCGTAACCGTATTGAACGATGCGGGTGCCGGCGTCGACGAGGCGTCGTAGCACCGATTTTTCGGCCACGATCTCGGCATAGAAGGCAGCGTTGGCTGCGGTGGGCACTGTCTGGGTGAGCGTCACCAGATAGGAAGCGCCACCGATTTTGCGCAGTTCGCCGCGACGGTCCAACTCGGCGGAGACAGTGACGGGGTCGGCAGGCTCACCACGGCTGTAAAGGTCCAGGATCACGTCGTAGACGGACTGGTGGGCGGGCCGGTAGAAGTCGCCCGGCCTCAGCACCTCGAGGACGTCAGCGATGGCGTCCTTACTGAGGAGCATGCCGCCGAGAACGGACTGCTCGGCCACCATGTCCTGGGGTGGCTGGCGCCCGAATTCCTGATCCGGCTCGGATTCGGGGGGACCGGGGTAGTCGGAAGGTCCTCGATCATCTACAACAGCCATCAGAGAGACCTTCCCGTAAAACACTCGACAACGCTGCAAGAAAATCGCAGCGTCCCCTCTATTTGTACCCGCCCCGACCGACATCCAAGGCCGGAGACCGGCCGGTCTGTAGATAGACGCCGAGACGACGTTAGGGACTCGTCAACCCACAAACAAACCGGCCTGTGGATAAATCTGTGGAGTAATTGTGGAAACTCCTGAAAAACTGTGTGCACGATCTGTGGATAACCTGGGGACAACTTTGTAAGTTTCTCTCATAACACCAGGTAGATGTATGTGAGCAAATTCGCACACCTGTTAGTGAAAAAATTTTCTCCACAGTCGGCGCGTCGGCGTGTCGGGCGTGTTGCGGAGCCCGAATCATCACCGATCGCCGAAGCTGAACGTCACACTGTGACGGTTATCCCCAACCCGATTTCGAGCCGTCCGCCACAAAGACGCGGCACAAAAAGGTCGAGCCCCGCACACCGAAATGTGCAGAGCTCGACCGAAGAACCAGTTGACTATGCGCCAACGACGTTCAGGTTGAACTTGGCAACCACATCGGGGTGCAGGTTCACGACCACGGCATGCTTGCCCGTGTTCTTGATGTGAGCCTTCGGCAACACGAGGGTGCGCTTGTCCAGGACCGGTCCACCGGCAGCCTTGATCGCAGCAGCGACGTCAGCAGCGGTAACCGAACCGAAGAGCTTGCCCGAGCCACTGGCGGTCTTGACCGTCAGCGAAACATCGAGTGCTTCAATTGCAGCCTTGAGCTCCTTGGCGTGATCCAGGCCGCGCACTGCGCGCAGTTCCTGTGCACGACGGATGCCTTCGACCTGCTTCTCGGCGCCACGGGTAGCGACAATTGCCAGCCGGCGGGGGAGCAAGTAGTTACGGCCGTAGCCGTCCTTGACCTCGACGGTGTCGCCAGGCGCACCGAGGTTGTCCACGTCAGCGGTGAGGATGAGCTTCATGTTCTTTCCTCCCTTTCCTTAGCGAGCCACGGTGGCGTAAGGCAGCAGTGCTACCTCACGTGAGTTCTTGACGGCAATGGCAACGTCGCGCTGATGCTGGACGCAATTGCCGGTGACACGACGAGCACGGATCTTTCCGCGGTCGCTGACGTACTTACGCAGCAACGTCGTGTCCTTGTAGTTGATCTGCGTGTTCTTCTCTTTACAGAAGGTGCAGACCTTCTTCTTCATAACCTTGTCGCGCAAGGGCGGCTTCGGCATGTCTTTGCTCTTTTCTGGATGTCCCTGATCAGGTACGGATCAGAAAGGCGGTTCGTCGTTGCCGCCGCCACCGAAGGAGCCCGAAGCCTGAGGCGCACTGCCCCAAGGATCGTCTCCACCGGAAGGTGCAGCAGCCGGACGTCCGCCACCCGATCCGCCGGAGGAACCTCCGAAGTTGCCGCCCGCGCCCCCACCACTGCCGCCACCACGGTTGGCCTTGTTGACCTTTGCCGTGGCGTACTTCAGGGAAGGACCGATCTCGTCAACTTCGAGCTCGACGACTGTTCGCTTTTCGCCCTCACGAGTTTCGTACGAACGCTGCTTGAGCCGACCGCTCACGATTACTCGTGAACCACGGGTCAAGCTCTCCGCGACGTTCTCGGCTGCTTCGCGCCAGATGTTGCAACGCATGAACAGCGCATCGCCGTCTTTCCATTCATTGGAATTACGGTCGAAGGTGCGGGGTGTGGATGCAACCGTGAAGTTTGCAACCGCAGCACCCGCCGGGGTGAAACGAAGCTCAGGATCAGCCGTCAGGTTTCCGATGACGGTGATGATGGTGTCGCCAGCCATGTGGTTCCTCCTGCATTTGATGTAAGTCTGTTGGGTGCGAGGTTAGAGCCCGCTACCGACAGAAATTACTTGTTGTGGCGCAGAACCTTCGTGCGCAGAACCGACTCGTTCAGACCGAGCTGACGATCGAGCTCAGCGACGGTGGCGGGAGTGGCGTTGATGTCGATCACCGCGTAGATACCTTCAGCATGCTTCAGGATCTCGTAGGCGAGACGACGCTTACCCCAGACATCGACCTTGTCGATCGTGCCGCCGTGCTGGCGCACAACATTGAGGAACGTATCCAGTGAAGGAGCGACAGTGCGCTCGTCCAGGCTGGGGTCAAGGATGACCATCAATTCGTAATGACGCATAAGACCTCATCACCTCCTGTGGACTAAGTGAAAACGGCCACGGACTATCCGTGGCAGGAGGGTCGTTGCGTCAGCAACCCTCGTAGGTTACACGAGGTGCCGCTGACCAGGGAAATCGCACCACCTAGGGTTGGCCTATGCGAACGGACCGAAAAACATCGGCGTCGATCCTGACGCTCGTCGTCGGTCTCTGCGGACTGGCCATGACCCTGGGCTACTTCAACAAGGCACGATGCGCCGGCGCGCCCTTCGCGCCGGACGGTCGAAGCTCGAGCTTCGACATCAACAAGAACGTCGATGTTTGTTACTCCGACATCCAGCTGCTGTGGCTCGGACGCGGCATCGACCAACACCTCTTCCCCTTCATCACCGGCGGCATCACGCCCGAAGGTTTCCTCTACGGCGGAACCGTCGAATATCCGGTACTGAGCGGAATCCTGATGTGGCTGGGCGGAATCGGCTCCCACAACGACGCTGAGTTCCTCCTCCATTCGGCGTTGATCCTGGCACCGTTCGGCCTCCTGACCGCCTGGATGCTGGGCCGGATGAGCGGTGGGTACGCCCTGATCTGGTCGGCCACACCGCCGTTGGTGCTGTACTCGTTCCACAACTGGGACCTGCCGGTGGTGGCGACGACCGTCGGTGCGATTTTCCTGATGACCTTCGAGCGCATTCCTTTTCGAACGCGAGCGATTCTGGCGTCGATCATCCTGGCCGTCGGGTTCTGCTTGAAGCTGTATCCGGGGATCTTTGTTCTCCCACTCGTCGCCTATGTACTGCTGCGTGGGACCGAAGGCAAGAAATACGACGTCCGCGGTGCCTTGATGACGGCGGGCGCGGCAGTGATGACCGTCGTCCTCGTCAACCTCCCGTTCGCTCTCATCTCTTACGACGGGTGGCGGGCGTCGTTCAGTTTCCAGGAGAAACGCAGCGCCGACATCACCACCAACTCGGTGTGGTTCTGGGGGTTGCGACCGTTCTACGGCTTCGGCGTCCGTGAGCTCAATGCGGATTACGACGCTCTGGTGAACATCGCGTCCCCACTGATGGTCCTGGCGTCGTTCGCGTTGGCGATGTACCTGGGTTGGCGACGGTACCTTCGCGACGGCTATTTCCCGTGGATCGCCGTGAGCGCCGCAATGCTGTGTGGATTCATCTTGCTGCACAAGGTGAATTCACCCCAGTACACGCTGTGGCTGCTGCCATTCCTGGTGTTGTTCAAGATTCGCTGGTTCTGGATTGCGGCATATCTGCTGGCGGATGCGGCGCTGGGAATCGGCATCTTCCGCTACTTCTACCAACTGGACATGAACTTCGATCCGAGTAAATACGAGGCCGTCGTACAGGCAAGTGTGTGGGGCCACGTCGTATTGCTTATCGTGTTCTTCTTCCTGTTCCTGCGGGTGCCGCTGCGCTATCCGTTGGCCGGGACAGGAGCCGACACGGATCAACCAACCTTGGAGCACGCACGATGACCGAATCCTGGTTCGGATCACCGACGTTGACGGGCGAGCACGTTCGCCTCGAACCGTTGGGCCACGAGCACGCCGACGCTCTGGTGATCGCGTCGGACGACCCGAGCATCTTCCAGTGGACGGCCGCACCGATCGACACTCGCGCCGACGCAATCGCGTACATCAATGCCGCGTCGGAAAACCCGGACCGCGTGGCTTTTGCGCAGGTAGCAGTCAAGACGGGCGCAGTAGTGGGTACAACGTCGTTCTACCAGATCGACCCCACTCATCGCAGTCTCGCAATCGGCTACACCTGGCTGTCGAAGGCCACTCAGGGAACCGGCATCAACCCCGAATCGAAGCTACTTCTGCTGCGCCGGGCCTTCGACGATCTGGCGGCCGTCCGCGTCGAATGGCACACCGACGAGTTCAACAAACAGTCACGCGCAGCAATCGCGAAGCTAGGTGCGCAGCTCGAAGGCCTCCTGCGCAAGCACCGCCAGCGCCTGGACGGAAGCTGGCGTACAACTGCCTTGTTTGCGATGACGGACGAGGATTGGCCGGCAATCGCACCGCAATTGGAACGACGCGTCCGCACCTAATCAGCCCGGTTGCCCGCTTTGCCGGGCTTCGTGTCGCAAAATCAGGGCATGAGCGAACAGGGCGGATACGGATACCCGCAGCAGCAGTACCCCCAGAATTGGCAACCCCGACCGATGAACACGCTTGCCATCCTGGCGATGGTGTTCGCGTTCCTGTTCGCCCCCCTGGGCATAGTTTTCGGACACATCGCGCGCAGTCAGATCAAACGAACCGGTGAACAGGGCGACGGGCTCGCGCTCGCCGGCCTGATCCTCGGATACATCTTCACGGGGCTCGGCATACTTTTCTTCATCCTGTGGATCGCCATCTTTGCCGCGGTCGTCGATGATGCAAACTCAAACAACAACCGGCCCAGCAGCAGGGCCCTCTCCTACTCTGCGACCACGCCGCAAGCGCCCCGCGCGACCACAACTCCGCCCCGCGCGACGACGACTGTGCCGCGAGCAACAACAACTGCGCCACGCGCAACCACCGCCTCCGGCCCGCTACCCACCGTCACCGGCTCGGACCGTCAGGGATTCATCTCCAACGGACCGAGTTGCAACGCGAACAACCCGGCCGTCGCTGTTGCGATCACCACCGGTTCACGAATCGTGGTTTGTGAAACCGGCGTCGGCCGCTACTACTACAAGGGCGAGAGGCTCAGTGACGGAGCAGTAATCGAACTCGACGATCCGATCCGCACCCGAGAAGGTTTCGCCGTCCGCAACGGCGATGTCACCTACCAGCTCAGTCCCAACGGATTAGTGATCCTGGACGGTGGATCTGAGCTGGGAAGCGAATCGGCCGTCGAAGTGTGGCTGAACTGAGTTCCGTCAGGACCCACACAGATCTCGGTACGGCACACCGGGAAGATAACGCTCCCACTCCTTCTCGGCGATGAGGGTTCCGGCGCTGCTGCAGATCCCTGCGGAAACAGCGTCCGGATCGGTGCCCCACAAGCGAATTGTCTTGTCGGGGCCACTGCCGGCAATCATGTTGGCACTGCCCGCGAACTGAGCGTCGTTGACACGCACGGGATAGGCCGTCAGCTGAGCAAACGGATTCTCACATTCCACAACTGCAGACTGTGGACGCGATCTCGAAGAATGGTGAATTACGCCGGCTGAAGCTCGGCCTCTTTCACTTGCGGCTGTGCCGGACGCAACCAACGTGGGAACCACGACGGCTGCTTGTCGGGCGCCTGATCGAGGACGCCGCCGGCCGGATCGTCGATGAACCCGTACCGCACCAAGTCCTCGTCCGGACGGTAGATCTGGCGCAGCACCACCGCGCACAGAACCAGAACGGCAATATCTCGGATCACGACTGTTCCGGTGAACCACTGCTCGGGCAGTCCCTTGTTGGAGACACCGAGGTAATACATCATCCGCGGAACCCACACCAACGCGTCGATAGTCATCCAAGCAAGAAGCAACCGACGATGTGGCAAGGCCAGAACGGCCAGCGGAACCAGCCACAGTGAGTACTGCGGGCTCCACACCTTGTTGGTCAGCAGGAAGCCCGCAACCAACAAGAAGCACAATTGCGCGACGCGAGGGCGTCGTTGCGCCGTCAAAGCGACATATCCGACGCCGACGCACACCACGGCAAACAGAACGAACGAGACTGCGTTGAGGTTCGACGGTGACTCACCCTGCGCAAGCGGACCGTCCAGACCCGTCCAGGGCGTAAACGACATGATGACGTTGTAAATCGAATCGGGATCGGCCCCGCGCTCCGAATTGAGACGGAAGAATTCGTACCACCCATTGGGGAACAAAGCCGCGATCGGCAGGTTCACCGCAAGCCACGCCGCGACGGCACTGAGCGCCGTCACCAGCCACTCACGAGTTTTGCCGGTACGCAGACACAAGACCAACAACGGTCCGAGCAACAACAGCGGATACAGCTTGGCCGCGCCACCCAACCCCAACAAGATGCCCGCCAGAACAGGCCGCTTACGCGCCCACGCCAACAAACCACCCATCGCGAACGCCGTCGCCAAAGGATCGAAGTTCGTGAAGACATGCACGATCACCAACGGCGAACACGCGACCATCGCGCCGTCCCACACGCGTCGGCCCGCCAGGAGCGTGCTCGCCCACACCGTCACCAACCATGCCAAAGCCAAACCGAAAGCGACCACGTTGAAGTACAGCGCCACCTGAATTGCGCCCGGCAGCCACGTGATCGAATCCCACGCCTTCGCGACCTTCATCGAGCCGTACTGATAGAGCCCCGACAACACCGGATACTCCATGTACCGCGTCTGAATCGAACCGTCGCCGCGAGTCTCTTCCCACGATTTCTTGTACGGGAACGCGCCCTGATCGAGTCGCTCCGCGCCATACAACGGCACCGTGTCCGAATAACACAACGCGACGTACTGACGGGAGCCACTCCAGTCCAGACCCATCTGGCCCTGATCACCGAACGGCGCCTGCTGAATACACGCAGCTTTCGTCGACCAACCCATCGCCAAAAACACCACGGCCAACAGCAGGATTACCCGCATCGGCGTAAAAAAACGGGTCCGGCCGATCAGCGCATGCCGACCGACCGGACCACCGACGGTTCCCGACAGTGCAGACACCATCGGATCGTTCCGACTCGGAACATCACGCCAATCAGCTGACCGCGCATCCTCCGCCAACGGGGCAGGGGATTCGGAAGTCCGAAGTTCTGCCGGAGTTGTCGGATCGGCGTCATCTACATTGGCGGCCACTCCGCGAGGCTACCGCCTCAACTACTGTCCGGGACTCACACCTGCCGGAGTCTCCTCGGTAGTTGTCTCCGCGCCCGACTCCGGGGTTGTTGTCGAGGGACGCGCCACTCCGGGTACCGGAATCGTGATACCCGGCAATATCTCGATATTCGTGGTCGTCACGACCACCGGCGGCTGCGTTGTTGTTGTCGGCGGCGCCGAAGTCGTCGACGGAGCAGTTGTCTTCGGCGGAGCCGGAGCCGTGTACTCGGGAACACCACCAGCCTGACCGTTGATCTTGCCCGGCTTCGGGAACTTCTCGTTGTCCGTACCGTCGAGCGCGCCGTCCATCGTGTCCTTCCAGATATCGGAAGGCAGACCGGAACCGTAGATCATTCCGCCGTTCGAATTGGTGATGGCCTGACCGTCCGTCGTACCGACCCACACTGCCGTCGACAGCGAAGGCGTGTAACCGACCATCCAGGCATCCTTGTTCGCACCCGTGTCACCGAGCTGGGCCGTACCCGTCTTCGACGCCGACAGACGCCCACCGGCCAAGTTATGACCGTTCGAGTAACCCGCGATGGGCTGCATCGCCGACGTCACATTGTCGGCGACAGCCGGATCGATCCGCTGCTCACCCTCCGGCGTTCCACGGTCCAGGAGAACTGTTCCGTCAGCCGCGACGACCTTCTCCACGAAGTGCGGAGCGTGGAAGGTACCGGACGCTGCGAGAGTCGCATACGACGACGCCATATCCAGCACCCG
Organism: Rhodococcus sp. ARC_M6; assembly: GCF_022810305.1. GTDB lineage: Bacteria > Actinomycetota > Actinomycetes > Mycobacteriales > Mycobacteriaceae > Rhodococcus_F. The sequence continues at coordinate 50,453 of NZ_JALGQH010000032.1, read as the reverse complement.
AGACTGGTACTGGCCCAAAACGATTCCGTTGTTGGGGCCGGTACCGTCCGACTCGGTGAGCGACGGGCCGACTCCCGGAATGTTCTCCGGGATACCGGCCTTGTGCGCGATGTCCGCGATTTCCTGCGGGCCGTTGCCGTCGAGGCTGAGCATCTGACGGTAGAAGCTGGTGTTCAGCGAACGCTTGAGAGCCTCTGCAATGGTGCAGGTTCCACAGCTTTCACCTTCGACGTTGCCGATCGAGATGCCGTTGATCGTCAGCGGCGAGCTGTCATACATCTGCGACAGCGGAATGCCCTGATCCAGGGCTGCTGCCAAACCGAATACCTTGAACGACGACCCCGTCTGCAAGCCGGCATTGGCGAAGTCGTAACCGATTCCGTCCTCGCCGCCGTAGTAGGCCTTGACGCCACCGTTACGCGGATCGACCGACACGACTGCGGTCCGCAGATCGTCCGGCTCACCCTTCATGTTGGAGCGCACCGCGTCCATCGCCGCGGCCTGAGCCGTCGGGTCGATGGTCGTAGTGATCTGCAGGCCTTCGGTATTGAGCGACTGCTCGTCGATGCCGGCATCCGTCAGCTCACGGAGAACCTGATTCTTGATCAGACCCTCGGGCCCCGTGGTGCCTTGGCTTCCGTTGTCTACCTGAGCAAGTGGAACGTAGGCGGGATACTTCATCGGCGCGCGCGATGCCTGATCCAACGTTCCGGCGGTCACCATGCCGTCGAGCACGTAATTCCAACGCGATTCCGCGCCAGTCGGATTGTTCTCCGGGTCAAGCAGTGACGGCAGCTGAATCGACGACGCCAAGACGGCACCTTCCTCGACTGTCAGCTGATCGACTGGCTTACCGAAGTACGCATTCGACGCGGCCCCGATGCCGTACGCACCACGACCGAAGTAAATGGTGTTCAAATACGCCGCAAGAATGTCGTCCTTGGACCACTCGTTTGCCATCTTCGACGCGATGACGAGTTCCTTCATCTTTCGCGTCAACGAACGCTCGGAACCGACCAGCGCCTTCTTGACGTACTGCTGAGTGATCGTCGATCCACCACCGGCGCTGTCTCGTCCCAGAACGTTGTCACGGGCCGCACGCGCAAAACCGGAAACGGAGAATCCGGGGTTCGTGTAGAAGTCCCGATCCTCGGCAGCAAGCACTGCGTTGCGCACATGAACCGGAATCTGATCGAGCTGAACCTCGGTGCGGTTACCCTCCGGCGGAACGACGGTGCTGATCACCGTGCTTCCGTCCGACGCAAAGATCGTCGCAACCTGATTGGTCTTGAGGTCACCTGGCTTGGGCACGTCCTGCACGATGTACGCCGCCATGAAAGCGAGAACCGGCAACACCATGCCGAGCGCCACCAACACATACGCCGAGCGGCGAACTGTGCGCCACTTCGACTTCTTCTTCACAGCGTCCTTCTGTCCCTTCGGAGGTCGACCACCAGTGCCGTCGCCACCACCGGAACCGCCTGTCGGCGGCTTCGTCGGCGGGGGGCCGGCCGGTGGACGCCCGCCGGCATTCGTGCGGGTTGTTGCGGCGGTTTTATCGAGACGAGGAGTCGCTGCTGCTGCCACGCGCTGTGTCGGTTCGCCACCCGGAGCGGGGCGATTCTGCGGCGGGCGACCTTGTTGTGCGCCTTGCTGCGGACGGCCCTGCGGCGGCGGGCCCATCGGGCGGCCCTGCGGCGGACCCATCGGGCGGCCCTGCTGAGGACCTTGCTGCGGACGGCCTTGTTGCGGACGTCCCTGTTGCGAACCTTGCTGCGGCGGACCCATCGGACGTCCCTGCGGCGGGGGACCCATCGGACGTCCCTGCGGCGGACCCATCGGGCGGCCCTGCTGAGGACCTTGCTGTGGGCGGCCCTGAGGCGGCGGGCCTGGTTGTCGGCCTTGCTGCGGGCGACCTGGCCCCACGGGGCGATCGTCGGGGTTGTTGGTGGGGGAACTCACGAAATCAAATCTCCAGTGGTCATGGACCGATCACATGAGACTTAGATCGGGCCCTTCGTCGGGTGTGGCGTTACTCGCTGGCGGTGCGCCGGCTCACAGACTGCTCTCGTCTGCTCGGTGGACGTGCTCGCCGCGGTCGCGGCGGCGCAGGGACTGCGCCGAGCACATAGGACTGCACCAAGTGGTTCCAGCTGCAGGAACGGCACACTTCTACGTCGTGCACCGTGAACTCCTCTGCTGTCTCCGCAAGCCGAGCGAGCTCGTCCGTCGTACGGGCTGATCCCGAAACTTGGCCGAGCTTCTCGCCGAACACCCAGGACACGAGCGTCAACTGTTCCTTACGGCAAATGGGACAGAGAACATCACTGCCCCGGCCGTGGAACTTCGCGGCTCTGAGTAGGTACGGATCGGCGTCACACACCTGCTTGACACCGGTCCTACCCGCAGACACCTCAGCCAGCACGGACCGACGCGCGAGCGCGTAGTCCACAACTTGCCGCTGTATCCGCACCCTGACCAGAGTACGTGCGTCGGGGAGGCAGCGGACTGTTCGGGAGGGTCACGATGAACACATTTTCACTCGACGATTGGGCGCTACCAGCGGAGATGAAGTCCACCTGTGAGTTCTCCACAATCGCGTTCGCGGCCAAACGTACGGAAAACCCCCCAAAATCACACATTTGTTACGGATCTATCCGTGACAACTTGGTACACATAGCGGCCAAGTGTGTGGTTTTATATATCGGCGCGATATAGTTAGACATCGCATCAAGCGGTTAGGTCCACAGACTCGGGAGGTGTCAGTTGCTCGAACTCGCAATTCTCGGGCTGCTCCTCGAGTCACCGATGCACGGATACGAGCTGCGCAAGCGGCTCACCGGTCTGCTCGGCGCATTCCGTGCGTTTTCGTACGGATCGCTGTACCCAGCGCTTCGGCGCATGCAGGCCGACGGATTGATCTCGGAAGACGTCGACAACGCCACCGGCACGCTCAAGCGTCGGGCGCGTCGCGTCTACAAGCTCACTCCGGAAGGCCGGCAGCGGTTCACTGAATTGGTCGCCGACACGGGACCGCAGAACTACACCGACGACGGCTTCGGCGTTCACCTCGCCTTCTTCAGTCGCACCCCCGCAGAAGCGCGGATGCGGATCCTCGAAGGCAGGCGACGCCAGGTCGAAGAGCGCCGCGAAGGGCTTCGCGACGCCGTCGGCCGGGCCAGCGGATCGCTGGACCGATATACCCGCCAGCTCCACCAGCTCGGACTCGAGTCGAGTGAACGCGAAGTGCGTTGGCTCAACGAACTGATCGCAGCTGAGCAATCGACAACAGGAATTTCCCAGAAAGAAGGAGAGCCCGACCATGGGTGAGAACAGCACCGCGGTGCGCGTAGCAATTGTGGGCGTGGGTAACTGTGCCTCGTCCCTGGTTCAGGGCGTCGAGTACTACAAGGATGCGGACGAGACGGCCACCGTTCCCGGCCTCATGCACGTCAAGTTCGGCAAATACCACGTCCGCGACGTGCAGTTTGTTGCCGCTTTCGACGTGGACGCCAAGAAGGTCGGCTTCGACCTCTCCGAGGCAATCCTCGCCAGCGAGAACAACACCATCAAGATCGCTGACGTCCCGCCGCTCGACATCCCCGTCCTGCGCGGCCCGACACTCGACGGCATCGGAAAGTACTACTCCGAGACCATCGAACTGTCCGACGCCGAGCCCGTCGACGTAGTTCAGGCACTCAAGGACGCCAAGGTCGACGTCCTCGTGTCCTACCTGCCCGTCGGTTCCGAAGCTGCTGACAAGTTCTACGCTCAGTGCTGCATCGACGCAGGCGTCGCCTTCGTCAACGCACTGCCCGTCTTCATCGCCTCCGACCCGGAGTGGGCTGCCAAGTTCAAGGACGCCGGCGTCCCGATCGTCGGCGACGACATCAAGAGCCAGGTCGGCGCAACCATCACCCACCGCGTGATGGCGAAGCTGTTCGAAGACCGTGGCGTCGTACTGGACCGCACGTACCAGCTCAACGTCGGCGGCAACATGGACTTCAAGAACATGCTCGAGCGTGAGCGTCTGGAATCCAAGAAGGTCTCCAAGACCCAGGCCGTCACCTCGAACCTCACCGGCGCTCTCGCCGGCAAGGTTCACGACCGCAACGTCCACATCGGTCCCTCGGACTACGTGGAGTGGCTCGACGACCGCAAGTGGGCATACGTCCGCCTCGAAGGCCGCGCCTTCGGCGACGCTCCCCTGAACCTGGAGTACAAGCTCGAGGTCTGGGATTCGCCCAACTCTGCCGGCATCATCATCGACGCCGTCCGCGCAGCCAAGATCGCCCAGGACCGCGGCATCGGTGGACCGGTTTACCCGGCTTCCGCTTACCTGATGAAGTCCCCGCCGGTCCAGATGGCTGACGACAAGGCTCGCATCGAGCTCGAAGCGTTCATCATCGGAGCCGATGAGGCGTAGCCAGACGCCGCGCCGACGAGCTTAAGTCTCGACACAAAAGTGGCCCGCACCGATTGGTGCGGGCCACTTTTGCTGTGCAGGACTACTTCTTGATCCAGGCCTCGTCCAGCAGAATGATGCTGTCCAGGCTCGGCATGAGTCCGTAGACGTTCTCACTCCACGGCACGAAGTTGGCACCGGCTCCCCAGACCATGATCGGCACCTGTTCGTTGAACAGCGTCTGCAGATCAGCCAACGCGGCCTTCTTGTCCTCACCATTGCCGGCTGCCTGAATCGCATCCAGCATGGCATCTACCTCCGGGCTGGCAACGCCGACAGTGTTATTCGCCGAGGTGCTGTGCAGCGCCGAGTAGAGACGTAGGAACGGCGCAGCGTCGAGGAGTCCGTTGCCCCCGAGGGCCAAGTCGTAGTTGTGATCGGCGTAGAGGCGCTTCACCATGTCGGCGGTACTCGCCGCGTACTCGACGGTGACGGTGAATCCCACCGACTGCAGCATCGCCTGCACTGCCAGAGCTGCAGCTTGACCGTTGGGATCCTGCGTGCCGAGATAGGTGACGTGCCCGTCGTAGCCGTCCTTCTTTGCAGCGTCGAGCAGTTCACGGGACTTCGCGGGATCAAGGCCGATTGGCGCGATGCCGTTGTGCCACATGGACCACCGCTGGAATATCTCGCTTCCCGGCATTCCCTTTCCGCCGCGAGCGCGCTGATCGAGAACGGCCGGGTCGATCGCGTAGTTCATCGCTTGACGAACCCGTACGTCTGCGCCCGGATGTCCGACACGATTGTTGATCTGGCCGACCATCGACAGACTGATGAACTCGGCATATCCGGGGAATTTGCCCTTGGCTACCTCGACCGTCTCGGAGTTGCGCAGATACGCCATCTGAACGCCGCCGGTGGCGAGGGAGTCGATCTTGGCCTGCTCACCTTGAATGGATACGAACTTCACCTGATCCAATTTCGGTGCGCCACCCCAATAATCGGGCTTCGACGCCAGAACCAACTCATCTGGCGGCGAGAAGCGTTCCACCGTGAACGCGCCCGCACCGACCGGCGTGAACGGTTCCGCTGCATACGAACTCGGCGCAACGATGACGCCGTGGCCGAAGCTCAGCATCGCCGGGAACTCAGCCCACGGCCGATTCAGCGTGAATACCACCGACGACGGACCGGCCGCCTCGGCACTCTTGACAGTGGACGTCCAGATTTCGTTGTTGGCACCACGTTTCGTGTTGTACCGATTGATACTTGCCACCACCGCGGCACTGTCGAGCGGGGTGCCGTCACTGAACTTGACGTTCTCGCGCAGAGTCAACGTCCACGTGAGGTTGTCGGCACTCTCGTCCAGGCCCTTCGCCAGCTGCGGATCGTACTTTCCGGTTTCTGCGTTGTACCGCATCAACAGGTCGTAGATCGCCGCCAATTCGGTACCACCGGTAGCGCCGGTGACCTGCGTCTTGGCCGGGTCCAGGCTGACCACCGGAGCATACGACGCATATGTCAGGGCGCCACCGGCGACGGACGTACCCCCATTTCCTTGACCTCCGAGAATCCCGGAAACTTGAACGCTTCCGGATTCCTTTGAACTACCGGCATTTTCAGCTTCTTGATTCGCTCCCCCCGCACAGCCGGCAAGCAACATTCCGCTTGTGACCGTAGCTACCACCAACTTTCCGAACCTCACCCGTTTTGTTCGAGTCATATCTGTTCCCTCACAGTGGACTTGCAGAATTTCGGACGTCGAACTTACATCGGTGCAGGCCGGCCCGCGCCGACCGTGCAGCGACGAACCTTGCGAACCAAACCGGCATGGTCGCTGAGTGCCCGGTGGTTTGTGCAGCGCTCGTCCCACAGGGCAATGTCGTTATTCTGCCAGCGCCAACGCAATTGGAGGCTGGGCTCCTCGAGTCCGCGGCGAAGCAGATCCAGAATGGTGTCACTTTCCCGGGGCGTCATACCGACGAGGTTCCGAACATTCGATCCGCACATGAACAGAGCTGGGCGGCCGGTTTCCGGATGCTTGCGAACGAGCGGGTGGTAGACGCCGGAGAATTCTGCCGAAACCTTTTCCCACACTTCCTGTCCGAACTTCTCGATGGTGATCTGTTCCATCAGTTCACCCGGATGTACGAACTGCTCGAGTTCGAGGACCAGGCGCTTCATCGGTTCGGAGAGATTGCTGTAAACGTCATACAGGTTGAGCCACATGGTATCTCCGCCCGCATCGGGGGTGTGGCGCATCGAGAGAACACCGAAATCGGGTGGCGTCTCGAGAATCGCGACATCGGTGTGCCAGAGGTCCGCCTTGGGCGAACTGTTGGGGCCGTCCTCGATGAATTCCATCGGACGATCGAGACCGCGCGCCCGAGTAGTGGGGTAGACGTTCGGAATACCGAAGTTGGACGCAAAATCGAGATGCTGTTGATCTGTGAGGTCCTGGTCGCGGAAAAACACCACCAAATGTTCGCGAATTGCTCGCGAAATATCCTCGAATTGCTGTCCCGAAAGCGGCTGGGCCAGGTCGATGCCACTGATCACGGCACCGAGACTCCGCGTAACAGGTGCAACTGAGATGGTTTCGTATTCCATGACGATCTCCTGAAGGTGATAGATCTGCCCAGTGGCAGAGACGACAAACGGACCGGCGTAGCGCTTCGGGTACGCCGACGAGACTGGCGGTCTCGACAGAGACAGCGCCAATGATGTTGTTCCGGTGGAAGTTTCGATACTACGAATCTTCGATGATAAAAGTTGGTGTCAGGGATTATGCGGAGCCGTCAGCGCACCGACGGCCATTTCGATCAGATGAGTAACCATGTCGTCGAAAGAAGCGGCGCCGGCAAGCAACCCCTCTTCCTGGCGTTGCTCGTAGGCCGCGAAAGCCGCGACCATCATGTTCATGATCAGATCCACCCGAGTCGCAGCCGCATCTTCCGGGAGATGCACCAGCGCACGGCGGAGCCTGACGATGATCTCGCGACTGACGTCACTGATATCCGCAAAATCACGGCTCGTGAAGTCGACCCGCGGTGTCATACGTGCCGAGAATCGTGCGTAATGCGAACCGTCCGTGGCACTTCGGAGATAGTCGGCGAGTGGGACGATCGACACTTCGATGAGCGAACGGATGTCTTCTCCGCGCCCTTCACTGTCGACGACTTCGAGATACGCACTGCGCGCTTCGTTCAGCTTGGCCAGACGACGACGGAAGACTGCAAGGAACAATCCGTCGCGGCCGCCGAAGTAGTACTGCACGGCGGACACGTTCTTCTGTCCGGATTCGATCACGATCTCACGCAGAGAAACCTCGTCGACACCTCGTTCGGCAAACATCCGATCTGCTACATCGGTGATTGCGTCTCGCGCTGGACTCGGCTTGCTCATGTAATGGACCATATGATGCAGGGCATTAAAAGTCAATGAAATTTGAGACGTGGGTTACACCGATAGACTTTGGATGAACGCTCACACGTGAATCGAGGCTCCCATGTCGATGTCATCGCTCCCCGTGCTCGACCTCGCACTGTCCGAGAATCCGGACACCGCCGAACTGTTCCGCAAGCAACTCCGCGATGCGACGCACGAGATGGGTTTCTTCTATCTAGTGGGCCACGAAATCTCCGATGACCTGCAACGACGCCTACTGAGCGTCGCCCGTGAATTCTTCGCTCTACCGACTGCCGAGAAACTGGCCATCGAGAACGTCCGCAGCCCACACTTTCGTGGATACACCCGCCTCGGCGGAGAACTCACCGAAGGTAAACAGGACTGGCGCGAACAGATCGACATCGGCACCGATCAACCCGCTGCCCAACTCACCGACGATTCGCCGGCGTGGGAGATCCTGCAGGGTCCCAACCTGTGGCCGGACGCGCTTCCCGAACTCCGCGAAGTCATCACCGAATGGAACGACGCACTCACGTCCGTAGCACTGAAGCTGCTGCGGGAGTGGGCCGTTTCCTTGGGCCAGGATCCGCACATCTTCGACGAGGCGTTCGCCGAAGACCCGTCCATCCTGATCAAAGTGGTGCGCTACCCGGGCAGGCCGCCCGGTGCGGGAACTCAAGGCGTCGGCGGACACAAGGATGCCGGAGTGCTGACCCTGCTGTACATCGAACCCCGCAAAGGCGGCCTACAAGTAGAGCACGACGGCGAGTGGATCGATGCGCCGCCGATCGACGGCGCACTGGTGGTCAATATCGGCGAACTACTCGAGGTAGCAACCGGTGGATACCTGAAAGCCACGGTGCACCGGGTTATTTCACCGGAAGGCGGCGGTGAGCGAATCTCGGTGCCGTTCTTCTTCAACCCGAACTACGCAGCTCAGATCCCGGAATTCGATCTCCCACCGGAACTCGCAACGCGCGCCACCGGAGTCACCGTGGACGCAAACAATCCCATCCACGATTCCTACGGCGCCAACGCGCTCAAGAGTCGCTTACGGGCACATCCTGACGTGGCGGCGCGGTGGTGGCCGGAAATCGTTGCAGCCCAGGGTTATACGTCTCAGCCGTCGCCGAGATCAACTGACAGCACTCGTCGGCGCGACCGTCGCTCGTTTAGAAATTAAGTGCCACAGAAGGTTTGGAAGGTCTCACTGAATGACTGCGGGGCAGCTGTTGTGTAGTCGGACCACTCGTCGCGTCGGCCGAACGGATGCGTGACCACCTCCAATAGCTTCTCGAAAGGGACGAGGTCGCCGTCGGTCGCGGCGCGCAAGGCAGCATCGAGCTGATGATTGCGCGGGATGTACAACGGGTTGACACAGTCCATCGCGTCCGCGGTCTCCGCTGCCCCGCGCCCCAGCTTCGTCAGGGCGCCGTGCCACCGTTCCAACCAGGGCCCGATGTACTCCCGTGGGACGAGGCCGTCGAGGGGCTCCGAATGTCCGCGCAGTTCGTCCGCGAGAGCACGGAAGCTGCCCGTCCAGTCGGCACCGTGTTCCGCCATCAACGTCAGCAGATCGTCGATCAGCGCCTGATCGATGTGCTGACCGGACAGGCCGAGCTTTGCCGCCAGACCGGCCGCGTAGTGGCCCTCGTACCGCTCGTCGAAGGTGTCGAGAACTGCTGACACCGCGGCAATCGCGTCATCGGGTGTGGAATCGATCAGCATCAACAGTGTTTCCGCCAATCGCGCCAGATTCCACTTCAGGACGGCGGGCTGATTGCCGAACGCATAGCGGCCGCCGCGATCGATCGAACTGAACACAGCCGACGGATCGAACGCGTCGAGGAAGGCACACGGACCGTAATCGATGGTCTCCCCAGAAATGGTCGTGTTGTCGGTGTTCATCACCCCGTGAACAAAACCGATGAGCATCCACCTCGCCACCAGTGACGCCTGCGACTCGACCACCGCCTCGAAGAACCTCAGGTAGCGATTGCTTTCACCCGTTGTCGGCAGTGCGATCAGCTCCGGGTAGTGGCGGGCGATCGCGTAGTCGGCGAGCGACTGCAAGACCTCACCCTGCCGGGCCGCGTATTCAAAGGTGCCCACCCGAAGGTGACTGGACGCGATCCGTGCGAGCACAGCACCGGGTTCGGCGCCGCTGCGGCGTACATTCTGGCCTGTTGCGATCACCGACAGCGCCCGCGTCGTGGGACTGCCGAGGGCATACATCGCCTCGCTGACCAGGTATTCGCGCAGCATCGGGCCGACAACCGCAAAGCCGTCACCGCCCCGAGAGAACGGCGTGCGCCCCGAGCCCTTGAGATGCAGATCCACTCGCCGACCATCACTGTTCACCAGTTCTCCGAGCAGCAACGCCCGGCCATCCCCGAGGATTGGTGCGTACCCACCGAACTGATGACCCGCATACGCCATCGCGACGGGTTTCGCCCCGACCGGCGCCGTCGATCCGGACAGGACGCCAATCCCGTCCTCACTTCGCAGTGCCTCGACTTCCAACCGCAGCGTCGCTGCGAGTTGCTCGTTCACAACGAGCAACTGGGGATCCGGCGCCTGAGCGCCTTGCCACGGCACCGTCAAAACGCCCAGCTCGTCAGCGAAGGTGCTCTCGAGGCCGCCCACCGCTGGGTCGGTGCCTACTGTGGAATCTTGGATTGCAGCCATCACACGAGGGTAGCGACCACTCGAGCTGTCCCGTCGCTCACGACCGACAGAGCAATACAACGATCAGATGGAGAACTCCCGAATACCCGAACCGGACTAATCGCCGCAAGCAATGATTCGATCGAGAACCGGTACCGGACATCGTTTCAGCCGAATATGACGCTCATCATCGACCCTGAGAATTCTCATCGAGAGGAAACCGTGAAAACAGAAATCAGTTGCGGGCCTGCATTCGCGATAGCCGAGATCAGTGTTCCCGCCGGCGGATCAGTCCGCGTCGAAGCCGGAGCAATGGCGATGATGCGGGGCGACATCGCCATCACCACTTCGACCCGAGGTGGCTTCATGAAAGGTCTCCGCCGCTCCCTGGGTGGGTCGAGCTTCTTTGTCAACGACTTCAGCAGCGATCGTGGTGGTGTCGTTGGCGTCGCCGGCGCACTGCCGGGCGACATAGTCGAAACCACCATCGACGAAGGGACACCACTGCTCGTCCAGTCCGGCTGCTGGCTCGCATCCGATGCAACCGTCGACGTCGACTCCAAGTGGGGCGGCAGCAAAGGATTCTTCAGCGGAGCCGGACTTGTTCTGCTGCGGTGCAGCGGAAGAGGCGAGATCCTGCTCTCCAGCTACGGCGCCATCCGGCCTGTGACACTCGCCGCGGAAGAAACCATGACACTCGATTCCGGTCACGTCGTCGCGTTCGACGAGTCCGTCCAATACCGCATCCGCAAGGCCGGCGGCTGGAAGTCGATGATCCTCGGCGGCGAAGGCATCGTCACCGAATTCACGGGACCAGGCCGAGTCTGGATGCAGACCCGCAGCGCAACAGATCTGGTCGACTGGCTTCGCACCCGGATGCCATCGAGCAGCAGTAGCAGCACTAGTAGTAGCGACTGAGCGCGACCGACTTCGCCCGGATGGGCACACTCGGTTTCAACGTCGTGCGGCTCACCATCGCGTGGTCCGCCCTCGAACCCACCCCGGGCGCCTTCGACCAGGTGCAGCCGCGGTCTACGACGCGCCGCTCTGGACCGGCGAGTGGGCCTGGTTCGGTGAACCCGAGGACGACGCGAACCAGGTCGAGCGGTTCATGGATGCGATGGACGCCCACAAGATGGGCGGAGCCTGGTGGTCGTGGTCGCAGGCGTGCGGTGACCCGCACGCCGTCCGGGACGGCAACACCGGCAAGCCGATGGGCAACCTCACCGCATCGACTGCCCGTCCGGCGAGCAGTTGGGGCTGGTCGAGGGCTTCGCCAAGCCGCTGTCTCGGGCCTACCCGCGCGCGACCCCCGGAACGCTGACAGAGATCACCGCAGCCGGCTTCACGGGGACCGGATCCGGACGCCTGGAGGCCTGGTGCCCCGGCCTCGGCCGTCCCGTGCTGGCCACCACCAATGTCTCGGACCCGGTCCTGACACAGGTGGCCGGCGGCTGGCGTCTGACCGCGGGCACCGACGGCGCCTACTCGGTGACCGCCCACTGAACCCATGAAACTCGACATCGGCCGACCCGAGCACACTCGGGTCGGCCGAATCCAGCACTTACAGTGCTGCGGCAACCTTCCACGCAGTGTGGATTGCACCCTCGATGTAATCGACCTCGACGGCGTCACCCACAACCTGCACATCGGAAACCACACCCACCAGCGCGTCGGCGAGCGGCGCCTGCGCCGAAACACCCGATGCGACGACAACCATGTCGGCCGGTGCCGTAAGAGTCTCATCGCCGACACGGAACTCGACGTGTTCCTTGGTGATTCGCTGCACGGTCGCATTGCGGTGGATGGTCACACCCACTTCCTTGGCGTGGCGCACAGCAGTCCAGCGACGCGGCATAGCCATCGGCACACCCAACTGCTGGCCTTCCTCGAGCAACGTCACGTTACGGCCACGCTCAGCCAGGAACTCCGAAAGTTCCAGCCCGACAAGAGAACCACCGATGACAACGACGTTCTTGCCCATCGGCAGGAACTTGCGAGTCACGGTTCGGATTGCGGCAGGGCTCTTGGTGATGCCGGAGAGCTTACCCAGCTTGGCCATGATCCGAAGGAAAGGCGGCACCTGCGACGTGTCACCGGCACCGGTCATCAAGGCGCGCAACGTATCACCGGTGTGCACGTGCGGCAAGTCGCCACCCGGAACACTGGGCCGATCACGAACTGCGCCCGTGGCCACCACAACCACGTCGGCGTCGAGCGCCTTGATCGAAGCGACGGTGGCCTCGGTGTTCAACCGAATATCGACACCCAAACGCTCGACCTCGACCTTCAGCCACTTCAGCAAACGACCGTTGTCCGGCGTCGTGAGGCTGGAGAACCAGAGTGTGCCGCCAAGACGATCGGACTTGTCCAGCACCGTAACTCGGTGTCCACGCTCGCTGGCCACGCGAGCAACCTCGAGTCCGCCGGGACCCGCGCCGACAACAACAACGTGCTTCGGAGTAGCGGTGCGCACGAGCGGAAGCAATGTTTCATTACCCAAGGCGGGGTTCACCGCACACAGCGGAGTCTCGTCCCAGAAGTTTTCCTGAACGCACACATAACAATTGATGCAGGGACGGACGCGCTCCGGCGTTCCGGCGTTGAGCTTGTTCACCAAGTCCGGATCAGCGAGCAGCTGGCGACCCATCGCCGCGAAGTCCGTGCGCCCTTCCGCGATCATCTTCTCGCCGACCTCGGGGAGCATACGTCCGACGGTGATCACGGGAATCGATATCGCCTGCTTGATTTGCGTTGCATTGTCGGTGTAAAAGCCGACCTTGTCCGGCAGGGGTCCGTCGGTGAAGTTGGCAAAAGCATTCAGTGCGGTACCGGTGACGTGGATGGCGTCAGCGCCGGCCTCCTCGAACATCTTCGCGGCCGCAACTGCCTCGTCGACGGTTAGCCCGTCGGTTTCGCCATACTCTTGACCGGCCAGACGCACGATGACGGCAAGCGAATCGCCGACCTCCTCCTTGACCGCGCGAATAACTTCACAAGACAGGCGAGCCCGATTCTCCATGGAACCGCCGTACTCGTCGCTGCGCTGATTCGTGTACCGACTCAGGAAAGCCCCGAGGACGTAGTTGTGGGCACAGTGAATCTCGACGGCGTCGCCGCCCGCGGCCTTCACTCGTCCGGCAGCCTCGCCGAACATGCGGACCAGCCAATCAAGATCTTCCTTGGTGGCCTCGTGGTAAGTCGCCTTCTTGCCCTCGTTGATGGCACCCATCTTGCCCAGTTCTTCGGGTGTGCAATCGATCATCGCACTCATGTCACTCGGCGGCTTCGGCATGGACGGCACCAACTGCGGTCGGCCGTCGAGGGTGTCGATGCGCGCCACCTTGCCGTGGTGCGTCATCTGCACACACAGCTTGCTGCCAGTGGCGTGCACCGCGTCGGCGAGAGCCTTGATTCCGGGGATGAACCGGTCTTCCGAGAGCCCCGGTTCCTTGCGGCTGGTGCAGCCCATCGGATACGCAACAGCGCAGCAACCGGTGATGATCAGCCCGGTTCCGCCGGCCGCGCGGGCCAAGAAATGATCGATGTCGCCCTTCTCGATCTCACCGTCTTCGCAGAGGTTCATGTCCATTGCGGGCAGAACAACGCGGTTGGGGATGGTGATGGGACCAATGGTCCCGGGAGCGAGCAGGTGCGAGAACGTCTGGTTGCGGATCACGGGTAGACGCTAAATCTCATTGCAACGTCGCATTGCACGGTTCCCGATCAACGGGATCTACCCAGCGTGATCCTCGAGACAATCCGCAATTACCTCCAGTGCATATTCCAGATCCGCGGCGTCGACTCTGCCGTACCCGATCACCAGACCACCCGGCGTCGTGTGGGTACGGGCAGACTCCGCGACGCTAGGTACCTCCACGCCACTCCGAAGCGCCTCGGATGCGACGGCCTCGGCCACACTCGTGTCCAGCATGAGCGTCGTGTGCATGCCGGCGCCCAGGCCACGTAATTCTCCGAACCTGGACAAAGCATTTTCGACGGACCGATCTCGCTCCCGGTATCGACGACGAGCAGTGCGGACTGCCCGATCCCACTCGCCGTCCCTCAGTAGCGAGAGCAGTGCCCGCTGCAGCGGAACCGAAGGGAAGTCGCCGATACTTTCACGATGCGCCGTGATTATCTCGACCAGTTCTGTCGGAGCAACCAACCAGCCCAGGCGAATTCCCGATCCGAGAGTCTTGGCGACAGTCCCGAGGTACACCACCCGATCGGGAGCAAGCTGCGCGAGTGCAGGTAAAGGTGCTACATCGTAACGGAATTCGGAATCGTAGTCGTCTTCGAACAGAAGCACGTCACGAGCGCGCGCGAAGTCGATCAGCTGGTTGCGTCTACTTACCGGGAGCAAGCCGCCCGTCGGATACTGGTGTGAGGGAGTCACATACACACCGCGAATGTTCTGCGATGACTCACCAAGGATGTTGACGCGAAGTCCGTGGGCATCCACCGGCACATCGAAAAGTGACCATCCACTTGCACGAGCCGCCGACGCAGCGGACCGGTAGCCCGGATCTTCCAGTGCCAGTATGGCGTCGGGGGATCGCAGTGCCGACAAGGCAAGACCGAGCCCGTGCGTGGCGCCGGACGTGATCATGATCCTCTCCGGCTCGACGGACATTCCGCGCGCTCGCGCCAGCAATTGCGAAAGAGCAGAACGCAGTTCGAAATCGCCGGCCGGATCCGGATCCTTGAAAGGCGGTGGCAGCACTCCGACGTCTCGCCAGGCTCGGCGCCACGCCGCGGTTGCACGCGGGGGAGTCCAGGGGACTCCCGGACGTAGCTCCACCCGGGAAATGGTGGGCGCGATAGTTCTTGCGGCTTTCACAATCGGCATGACGACGGACGACGGCGCTTCGGCCACAAAGGTTCCCGACCCTTGCGCCGTCGCCAGCCAGCCCTCGGCGATCAACTGCTCATAAGCACGTTCCACGACGCCGCGCGCAACGTTCAGTTCGGCAGCCAACTTCCGCGAACTGGGTAGCCGCAGACCCACAGCCGCCTGCCCGCAACGAATATCTGCCCTGAGGTGATCGGCAATCTGAATCGGAAGCGACCGGCGATCCGTCCGATCAAGCACGACGGAAACCGCTGAAGGCAGAAACATGTCACCCCTTTCAAAAGTGGCCTACCAAATTCACTGTCAATTGGACCATGACAACGAGCCACTTGGCTAAGAGTATTGCTGGCATGACCGATACCGTCGCACTCGCCGAACAGTTGTCCCCAACACCGCTGTCTCCAACACCGCTGTCTCCAACACCACGTACGACGCACAAGCGGGGACGTCATCACGGTGTCGCGGAGCGGAATGCACTCTTCGACGTCCTGCGTTGCGCCAAGTTGTGCCACCTGGGTGTGGCCATGGACGGGGTGCCCCTGGTGTTGCCCACGGCCTACGGCTTCGATCCAAACGGTCCGGACCAAGGCGGTACCCTCTATCTGCACGGTTCAGTAGCGTCACGCAGCCTCGCGGACGACGGTGAAATCTGCGTCACCATCACTCTTCTCGACGGACTAGTCCTCGCGCGGTCCAGCTTTCACCACTCGATGAACTACCGCAGCGCCGTAATTCTCGGGACTCCTCGCATCGTGACGGATACAGAAGAACGCCTTACAGCACTGAATCTGATTGTCGACCAAGTAGTTCCCGAGCGCTCCGGCCACCTGCGCGCCTCCACACGCAAGGAACTCGCGGCAACACTGGTGCTTGCACTTCCGCTGCACGAAGCATCCGTGAAGACCCGCACCGGCGGCCCCGGCGACGATGCCGCTGACATCGGCGTCGAAAAAGTTTGGGCGGGAGTGATTCCGGTATCTACTCGGTTCGGCGAACCGGTTGGTGCCACAGATTTGGCAGCGGATATCGAACTGCCCGAACATGTCTCGCAACTCATCTGAGCGAGTGGCGACGCGCTAGCGTGCGAGAGCCGTTCACGCGACCGTCTCGGTGCGGCGGAACGATCATGGCCGGAGTTCGCGGCGCCGCTTCACCGGAATCCGCTGCTCTGCCGCGGCTCTCGAGAAACGGTCGAACCAGGTCGAGAGGTAGCGGGAACACGATAGTGGAACTGTTCTCGTTACCGATCTCGTGCAGCGTCTGCAGATAACGCAACTGCAGGGTGGTCGGATTACGACTGATCACCTCAGCCGCGTCAGCAAGCTTCGTCGACGCCTGGAATTCGGCTTCGGCGTTGATGATCTTGGCTCGCCGCTCACGTTCGGCCTCAGCCTGTCTTGCAATGGCGCGCTGCATGTTTGCCGGAATTTCGACGTCCTTGATCTCCACTGTGGTGACCTTGACTCCCCAGGGTTCGGTCTGCTGATCGATCACCTTCTGCAGATCTTCGTTGAGTCGTTCACGTTCGGAGAGAAGGGCATCGAGTTCCGCCTTACCCAGGATGGAACGCAGCGTCGTCTGCGCAATCTGCGAGGTCGCGGCGAGGAAATCTTCGACCTCGACGATTGCACGGTCTGCATCGACCACTCGGAAGTAGGTGACCGCGGTGACCTTAGCCGGCACGTTGTCACGGGTAATCACTTCCTGGACAGGAATTTTCAGTGTCACTGTCCGCAGGCTGACACGCTCCATCCGGTCAACCGCGGGAATCAGCACCACTAGACCCGGGCCCTTCGATGTGATCAACCGGCCGAGGCGGAACACGACGGCGCGCTCATACTCGCGCAGGACGCGGACCGACATGCCCACGAGCACCACGGCGAACAAGACGATCATGGACAAGACGATAAGCAAGGTGGTCATAGCGACGACTCCCACGGTTCACGACGGCGCACCGACAACGTCAGACCCCGGATCCGCTCGACTACAACGGATTCACCCATGGTCGGCGCGGGATCTTCCTCATACCCGAACTCCATTCGAGCCCTCCATAATTCACCGGCCATCTCGACCTGCCCGTGCGATCCGGCCCAACTGCGAACCGTTGCATCAGAACCGATCAGGGATTGCACTCCGGTACGTACGGGTGAGTGCCGGGCGGTCAGCACTTTCCGGCTCGCGACCGCCGCCACACCCAGACCAGCCACTGCGACCCCCGCCGTCACCGGGATCGCGATCAACTGACCGGCGTCACCGGATGTGAAGAGCAGCCAGACGCCGGCCGCAAAAATGAGGGCCCCCAAGCCGCCGAGCACCCCCGCAGTCGGGGCATGCGCCTCGACCACGATCAACAAGACACCCAACAGCAGGGCCACGACGCCCAACGTCGTCATCACTCGTCTCCCACGATCACGCTTGCGAGGGCACGGTCGCTTCGCGTAGCCATCTCGCGATCGGACCCTCGACATCAACGGTAATCACGTTCGGAGGGAACTGCCACCGACCTACAAAAGCTCGCCGAAGTCCCGTCATCGATGGGTAGCGGACCAATCGCTGTCATCTGATTGAATGCAAAATATTTCACATTCGTTATATTCAGCACAAATACTGCTACCCTTCGGCTAACTCTTGGCATTCGGATTCAGCAGAAGGATTTCACTCGATGCGCTCTACCTATGCGGTTGCACCGACCAGGATTTCGCACTACACGAGCGCCGTCCGCAATCACGCTGCCGACTACGTGAACACAACCAGTGCGATTGAACTCGACGATAACCGGAAACCGTACGGAATCGCCGTTTCTCCGGACGGCACCCGCGTTTATGTGACGACCCTCTTCAGTGGCACCGTCGAAGTGATCGACGCGGCCACCGACTCCGTGGTGACATCCGTCCATGTCGGCGGAATCACGACAGGAGTGTCGGTGACACCCGACGGCAAATCCCTGTACATCGGCGAAGGCCACGGCAACGTCTACGCGATGAATACCTCCACATTCGCCCTGACCACGGTCATCACATCGGCGAACTACCCCGGCAAGGACGTCGCCGTCACACCGGACGGTCGATACGTCTACGCCCTCGACAACGTGTTCAACGAGATTCTGGTGATCAGAACCTCCACCCGGGCAATTGCAGCCACCATCGCACTCGATCAGGCGCCACAAAGCATCACCATCGCGCGCAGCAGTGGGCTCGCCTATGTCGGGACAGATTCCGCTTCAAAAGACCCTAGCGGTTCAGTTACGGTGATCGACACCGCAATTCACATGGTCGTCGACACCATCACGCTTGCAGACGGGGTGAGGTCCGTGTTCCTCGCAGCCGACGAAAGTCATGTTTACGCCGTCACCGATATCTCCACCGACGCGATCGAGCTGACAACCAACATCGTGGTGAAGTCGACGCCGCTAAGAATGTCCCCTTCGACGCAGTCGCGAATGTGCCCGGACGGTGTGGCAATCACCCCCGACGGTCGCTACGCGTACATCGCGAACTCATCGGGCAGTTCGGCCGCGAGCGTCACGCGCATCCACTTGTCGGAGTCGCGCCAGACGAGCACGCTGTAACGGGGGAGTTCTACCTTCGAGCGGAGCGCAGCAATGAGCACCACGATCAGCGAGATCGCACCGGACATCTACCGACTGTCGACCTTCGTCGAGGAAGCCAATCTGGTGATGAACCAGTTTCTCGTCGACGGCGAAGAGCCACTGCTTTTCCACGCAGGCCAGCGAGCATTGTTCCCGTCTGTCTCCGATGCGATCTCGCGCCTGATCAGCCTGGACAAGCTGAAGTGGATTACCTTCGGGCACGTCGAGGCTGACGAGTGCGGATCGATGAATTCCTGGCTGGCTGCCGCACCGAACGCACAGGTGGCTCATGGCGCGATGGGGTGCTTCGTCCAAGTCAACGACCTTGCCGACCGACTTCCGGTTCCGTTGCAGGACGGCGATGTCCTCGAGACCGGCAGTCGACAGGTCCGACATATCGACACACCGCACGTTCCCCACGGGTGGGATGCGGGTCTGATGTTCGAGGAAACGACGTCGACGTTGTTCTGCGGCGACCTGTTCACTGCATTCGGCCATCATCCTGCGTCGACGGACGAGGAGATCATCGCTCCCGCACTCAGCGCGGAGGATCTGGCACATGCCACCGCCCTGACGCCGGAACTCAGTCCCACTATCTGCGCACTCGCCGAACTCGAACCGAAGATTCTCGCCCTGATGCACGGGCCTGCATACTCCGGAAACTGCGTCGAGGCGCTGCGCGAACTGGCGAACGCTTATGACTCCCGATTCGTGGCTCAAACCGAAAGACATCGCAGTTGAGCCGGCAGCGGTAGTTCGGCAACCTGTCCGGGCCCACCACTAAGGTTGACCTCGAGAGGTTGAGCAGCGTCGTCTCGGCCCTCGAAAGGTTGGAGGCTCGATGCCCGAAAACACATTCGATCTCGAAATCACTTCTGCGTGGACTGCGTTCGGCAAGCGCTTGTCCGCCTACATTACGGCGATGGTCGACAACGACTCTCTGGTAATCGAATCGCAGTACGACTCCATGGACAACCTCGCCGACGCACCCGCCTGTGTCCAGTTTTTCGCGTGGAACAAGACGCGGGTCCGCACTGAAGTGCGGTCCAATCAATTCCTGCACCCATTGCGGACGCTCGATCCCAGGGATCACGACAAGTTGGTCGCGCTGGGTTTTCATCGTCCCGATCCGGGCGAGCATGACGATTCCGGCAACGGTTCGATGTCGTTCTACATTGACTCCGATCGCAGCAAGCCCGAAGTACTGGTATCCAAAGCGCTTCGAATTCTCGACGAAGTCTGGAGCATCACTCACCCAAGTTTCCTCCTTGCGAAAAGCAGCGGCCGCGAGGATATCCCCGCATTCACCGTGGGCCCGCAGCGAATCAACGCGGGAAATTCGTTGAGCATTTTGGTCGACGCCGCACTTGAACAACTCCTGGGGCATGCACCGGAGCGTGACGGCGACGGCGATATCCCCCTCGTCGGAGGCGAGCAGGTCACGTACGTCCGAGTTCTCGGCGACGATGGTTACGTCGAGGTCTTCTCACGCGTGGTTCATTCCATCGCCGACCTCGATCAGGCGGCTGTTGTTCTGGCGCAACTGAACCGCCAATGGCCCACGCTCAAGCTGATCCTGGTGGAGCAGAGCGTTCTCGGTGTTATCCGAGTCGACGGAGCACCCTTCGTATCCGAGCATCTCCTACGGGCACTGCGCTCCCTCGCGGATCTGTCCGAAGTTTCGGACCAACTCGCCGCAGAATTGGGTGGGCAACCGATTCGTGTCGAGGACAACACCGATCCGAGCCTGTCCGACTCAGAAGATCCGTTCAGCGACTTCGATTCACACGAGTGCCATGAGTTTCCACCGGCACTCATGTCCATTCTCGAACTCGATGCCGACGTCACCGGTGCTCTCACCCCGGACGAAGTCGCAGAAATCTGTGGACGCGACCGCGACACCATCCTCGAATACCTGCGCATCAGCCAGGAGCAGGAAGCGTCGTGGCACCAGGCCCTGACCGATGCAATCGGCCGCAGCGGCGACGACGTAGAGCTGTGCACCGGCGAAAAACTTGCCTGGACCCAGACGATCCAACACTTACGTCGTGCACTCCGCACTGTTGTGCTTCCGGAAAACGGCGGCAGCGCAAAGCAACTAGGCCTTTTCGACGAACCGATCTAGAGCGGAACTCAGCCAGGCAGCGGAATAACGATGCCCGGAAGAATTTCGATCGAGCGAGGCCGCTGCGGAGCCTGCGGGATCTGCGGAATCTGTACCGGCGGTAATCCGGGAATCGTGATCGTGTTGGAGGGATCCGCATTATTGGTCCTGCCACCCCCGCTGTTGGGTGAGGTGGCGCCCGAGTTGGACGGGACACCGGCCTGTCCACCGATCGGGTCGGGCCACGGGAAGGTCTCGACGTCCGAGCCCTTCAAGGCGCCGTCCATCGTGCTCTTCCAGATGTCGGCCGGCAGCCCGGATCCGTAGATCAGACCACCGTAGGAGTTGGTGATGGACTGCGCGTCGGAGGTGCCCATCCACACTGCAGTGGACAGCGAGGGCGTGTAACCGACCATCCAGGCGTCCTTGTTCTCGCCGGTGTCACCGAGCTGAGCGGTGCCGGTCTTGGCTGCGACGGGACGGCTACCGGCCAGTGCGTGACCATTGGAGTACGACGCGATCGGCAGCATCGCCTGCGTGACATTTTCTGCGACAGCTGCGTCCAGTCGACGCTCACCGGGGGATTCCGGGCGGTCGAGGAGGACCTCACCGTCGGCTGTGACCACCTTCTGGATGAAGTGCGGCTGCTGGTAGATCCCCGAGTTGGCGAGAGTTGCGTACGCGGACGCCATGTCGATAACGCGGGACTGATACTGACCGAGCACGATGCCGTTTTCCGGCGGGTCACCGGCTTGCGTGAGCGTCGGGTAGTCGAGGCCGGGGATGCGCTCCGGGATTCCGGAGAGATGGGCCGCGTCGGCGATCTTCTGCGGACCGTCCTCCATCGAGAGCATCAGCCGGTAGAAGCTGGTGTTCAGGGAACGCTTCAAGGCCTCGGCGATGGTGCAGGTGCCGCAGGATTCACCGCCGACGTTGCCGATGGTGACACCGTTGATGGTCAAGGGCGAGCTGTCGAAGCGGGCGGAGAGCGGGATGTCTTCCTTCAAGGCTGCGACGAGCCCGAAGACCTTGAACGCCGAACCCGTCTGAAGCGGTGCCTGCGCGTAGTCGAATCCAGCGCCGTCCTCGCCGCCGTAGTAGGAGGACACTCCACCGGTGTGCGGGTCGATGGACACAGCGGCGGTGCGCAGTTCCTCCGGTTCGCCGTCCATGTTCTTGCTGACGGCGTTGAGGGCGGCGGCCTGAGCTTGTGGGTTGATCGTGGTGGTGATCTTCAGACCGGCCGTGTTCAACGTCTCGTCACTGATCCCGGCGTCTGCAAGCTCCTTGAGGACCTGTGTCTTGATGTGCCCTTCGGGGCCCGGCGCCTGATTCAGATCCGTCGGACGATTGGCCGCCGCGACGACGGGAAACGTCATCGCCTCGCGATCGGATTTGGTGAGCGTCCCCAACTCTGCCATTCCGTTCAGCACGTAGCTCCATCGCGCCTCGAGCGCCGAGAGATTCGTTTCGGGGTCGAGGAACGACGGACTCTGGATCACCGACGCGAGAACTGCGCCTTCACTGACGGTCAGATCACTGACCGGCTTGTCGAAATACGCATTCGACGCGGCCGCGATGCCGTAAGCGCCGCGACCGAAGTAGATGGTGTTCAGATACGCCGCAAGGATGTCGTCCTTGGGCCACTCGCGAGCCATTTTGGCGGAGATAACCAGCTCACGGAGCTTTCGGTCGATGCTTCGTTCATCACCGACCAACACGTTCTTCACGTACTGCTGGGTGATGGTGGATCCGCCGCCGGCGCTTTCCTTGCCCATGATGTTGTCTCGGGCCGCGCGTGCGAACCCCGAAACCGAGAAGCCGGGGTTGGTGTAGAAATTGCGATCCTCGGCAGAAAGAACTGCGTCGCGAACATGAATCGGGATAGCTGACAACGCAACCTCGGTGCGATTGCCCTCCGGGGGCACCACCTTGCCGAGCACCGTGGTGCCGTCGGCCATGTAAATGGTGGATACCTGGTTGGTCTGCATGTCGGACGGCCGCGGAACCTCGGTGCGGGAGTAGGCAACAGCAAAAACCGACGCCGGCACGATGACCATCAGGAGTACGAGTACGTAAATCGTCCGCCGGACGAACCGCCACTTGGAACGCTTCTTCTTGGCCGGATTGGCCGCATTACTGGGGCGACGCGAAGACGACGCGCCGCCACCTGCCGCGTTCGATCTGTTCGATGGACTCACTCACACACTCCCGGTCGTGGACCTGACCTACCGGCACCATTTCACCAGGGCGTTGTCTCGATCAGATAACTCCCGGCAACTGCGATACCGAAACGTCACACTACCGGTCGGTCTCCTTCGGACGCTCGGCTCGGACTGCTTTCCGATATCCACGGAACGCGAATCCGAGCGCAATCACGCAACCCAGCAGCACCAGCGACTGCATGACTCCGGAATCGCCCTTGGCGATGGCGACAACCGCACCGATCAATGCCATGAGCGTGAAGACGGAAATGAAGCCGGCGATCAACTCCATACGCTGGGACTTGGAAGCCCGCATCACGACTTGACGCCGCCTGCTGTCAGACCGGCGATGATGCGTCGCTGGAAGATGAGCACCATGATCACCAGCGGGACCATGACGAGGGTTCCACCAGCCATGATCGACGTATATGGCGTGACAAACGGATCGGTTCCGGAGAACTTGGCCATTGCCACGGTGACGGGAGCAGTTTTGTCACTCGAGAGTTGGAGCGAGAGCAGATACTCGTTGACCGTCGCGATGAATGCCAGGATCGCGGTCGTAAACAGTGCCGGCGCCGCGAGCGGGAGCATGATCAGCCGGAAGGCCTGGCCGCGGGTAGCGCCGTCGATGCGTGCGGCTTCTTCGAGTTCCCAGGGAAGTTCGGAGAAGAACGACGTCAGCGTGTAGACCGTCAGCGGCAGAACGAAGGAAATGTTCGGGATGATCAGCGCTTTGTAGGTGCCGATCCAGCCGATGTCGGTGAACAGTTGGAACAGCGGCGTCACCAGGGCGACGACGGGAAACATCGACGCACCGAGGATGATTCCGGTGACGAAGTATTTGCCACGGAACTGGAAACGCGAGAGCGCGTACGCCGTGAAGACACCGATGACCAGGGCGATCAGGGTGGTCGCGCCAGCGATGATGAGGCTGTTCATCAGTGCCCGCGTGAAGTTCACTTTGGCGTCGGGATCAAGCGCTGCGGTGAAGTTGGACCACGTGAAATTGTTGGGCCAGAGTGACGTCGAAAAGGTTTCCGACGGGTCGCGAAAAGCTGTCACGATCATCCAGTAGCAGGGCGCGAGTCCCCACACGATGATCAGTACGACGCCGATGTAGGTGCCGATCTTGCCGCGCAGTGACTTGTTCATACCGGCTCCCCCTTTCGCTGCTTTTCCTGCGTGCTGACCGCGTTGGCTCCGAGGAATCGGACCAGGATGAAGGCCACAGCGAAGATGATGAGGAATGTGATGGTCGAGAGTGCCGACGCGGAATTGGCGCCGACGCGCATTTGATCGACCACCAGAACCGAGATGGTGGACGTTGCGGGGTTGGAGCCCATCATGATGGCGGGCAGATCGTACATACGCAGTGCGTCCATCACACGGAAGAGCACGGCCACCATCAGCGCGGGTTTGACCAGCGGAAGGGTGATCATGCGGAAGCGCTGCCACGCCGTGGCACCGTCCACCTTGGCGGCTTCGTAGACGTCGGCGGGAATCATCTGCAAGCCCGCGAGGATGAGCAGGGCCATGAACGGCGCTGTCTTCCAGACGTCTGCAACGACGATCGCGAATCGCGCCGGCCAGGGGTCGGCCGTCCACAGGATGTTGGTTCCGAGAATCTTGTTGGCAATGCCGTCGTTGGCGAAGATGAAGAACCACAGCTTCGCGGTGACTGCGGTGGGGATGGCCCACGGAATCAGGACGGATGCGCGCAGCAGACCGCGGCCACGGAACGTCTTGGCCATGATCAACGCCATCGAGAGACCGATAACCGTCTCGAGAAGGACAGTGACGACGGTGAATCCGAAGGTATTGCCGATCGACTGCCAGAACTGCGAGCCGAGCGTGCCGGGCGGGCACGGAATGGAACCCGCGGCCGTGTTGCAGGACTCGGTGATCCAGTTCTTGTAGTTGTCGAACCACGTGAATGAACCGCTGACGAACATCCCCGTCTCGGGATCGAGCTTCTTGGCGTCACTGTGCATCGACATCCAGATCGCGCGCCCGAGCGGGTACACGATGATGATCGCGAGCACGATCAACGACGGAGCGACAAACGCCCACACGGGAATCTTGCGCCGCTTCTTCGGCTTGTCCGTCGATTTCCCCGGCACGGCGGGCGGACCCGGTGGCGGCGTGTCGACAAGGTCAGGCAGAACCTCGGTCAGGGCCGAACCCGGCGCCTGTGGCTCCAAGGTTTTTTCCAGAGTCGGAGTTTTTTCCAGAGAAAAATCCGGTGCGCGATGCCTCCCGCCAACGCCCGAACGGTCGGAGCCGGTTGACCCGGCCCCGACCGCGGGGTTGGCAGGCACAGCCGCGGAAGGATCCTGCGGTTCTGCCATTGCCTATTGCTCCTGGTAGATCAGTTACCGGCGGTTTCGATGCCGGCCTTGGTGTCCGCCAAAGCCTGCTCGACGGTCTTCTCGCCGCGGATAGCAGCGTAGGTGTTGTCGGAAATCGACTTGGACACCTGCGTGTAGTACGGCGTGACGGGACGCGGCTGAGCCGTGGCCAGTGCTTCCTTCAGCGTCGCGAAGTACGGGAACTGTGCGAGCACTGCCGGGTCGTCGTAAACAGCCGCGAGGACGGGCGCGCCGCCGACCGCGGTGAAGTACGTCTGCGACTTCTTGGTCTGCATGAACTCCAGGAAGTCACGAGCAGTCAGTGGTGCATCCGAGAACGCGCTGATGCCGACGTTGTAACCGCCGACGGTCGAAGCACCCGGTCCGTCGACACCCGGCAGAACTGCGTAGCCGTACTTGCCGGCGACGGAGGTCTTTTCACCGTCTACCGAGAAGCCTGACCAGCTGCGCATGAAGAGTGCCTTGCCGTCGCCGAAGGAGCTCTGCGACTCGCCCTCCGAGTAGGTCAGGGCCGACTGCGGAATGGTCTTGTCGGCAAACGAATCGACGATGAACTGCACGCCGGCCTGCGTCTTGTCGTCAATGGCCGGGGTGATTCCGTCCGGGCCGACCCACGGTCCACCGTATGCGTTGGTGATCTCGGTGGTGTTGACCGTCAGGCCTTCGTAGTTCTTGAACTGGCCGATGTAGCAGTCGATACCAGCTTCGACGGCCTTCGGGCAGTTTTCCTTGAGCTCGGCCAGTGTGGTCGGAGCCTTCTCGACGAGGTCCTTGCGGTAGTACAGGAACGCGGCGTTGGTGTTCTTGGGCGCGGCGTAGAGCTTGCCGTTGTAGGTACCCGAGGCGACGGTCGACGGCAGGAGGCCGGACTCGTCGATCTTCAGGTCACCTTCGAGTGGCTTCAGCCAACCGTTTGCAGCGAACTGTGCGGTGTTGACGACGTCGACGCCGATGAGGTCGTACTCGTCGCTCTTGGCCTGCATACGCTGCGTGATGTCGTCGACCTGCGCGTTGGCTTCCTTTGCCAGCGGCTTCAGGGTGACCTTCTCGTCCGGATGCGCAGCATTCCAGTCGGTGATGATGTTTTCGAGCGCCTCGTTCAGGGCATCCTGACCTTCGACGATCGTGATCGGGCCGCGGCCTTCGCTCGAGGTCGACCCTCCTGCGGCAGCTGTGGTGGTGCTGGTGTCACTGCTTCCGTTGTCGGACGAGCAGCCTGCCAGTACCAGCATCGACACTGCCGATGCTGCAATTGCAGCTCGGCGTATCGCCTTCGAGTTCAGAACCATGGATTCGCTCCCCGTTGTATACGACAAATAGACGGTCACCGAGAGTCGGCTCACGGCATGCGCCATGAGTACCGGCTCCCGGCGTCGGCCCTTACTGTGGCACGAGACACCCCTACTTGTGGGTATTACGACGAAGCTGAATCGTTCATGTGTCGTATGCGAGGTTCCTCGACCCGGGTTGTCCGGATTGTCTAGCCCAAGCGCCGACCGTCGCTGGCTGCGAAAATATGCACCTTTTCGGGATCAACACGCAGATTTACTCGATCACCCTTCTCGGGCGGATTTCGCCAGTCGCCACGCGAAACGATCTGCTGCGACACGCCCCCGATGGTGGTGCGGCCGTAGACGTAGGCGTCGGAACCAAGCTCTTCGACGACGTCGACCTCCATCGGCAGGCCGTCGGGCGCGACGTCGAGGTGTTCGGGGCGAATTCCGAGCACTACCTCGGTCTCGGGTGTCCCGTTCAATGTTTCACGGGAAACCGGCACAATCACGTCACCGAACGCCACACCACCGTCGACAAGCGGGAGGGTGAACAGGTTCATTGCGGGCGAACCCATAAAGCCGGCTACGAACACATTCTTCGGCCTGTTGTACAGCTCACGCGGCGACGCACACTGCTGCAGGATTCCCTTTTCGAGGACGGCGACGCGGTCACCCATGGTCATGGCCTCAACCTGGTCGTGAGTGACGTAGACCATCGTGGTCTCGAGGCGTCGCTGCAGCTGAGCGATCTGCGTACGCGTCTGGACGCGCAGTTTTGCGTCGAGGTTGGAAAGCGGCTCATCCATCAGGAAGACCTGCGGCTGACGAACAATCGCGCGGCCCATGGCAACTCGCTGACGCTGACCACCGGAAAGTGCCTTCGGCTTGCGATCCAAGTACGGCTCGAGATCGAGCATCTTGGCAACTTCTTCGACGCGAGCGCGGATTTCTGTCTTGTTCGTGCCCGCCAACTTGAGCGCAAATCCCATGTTCTCGGCCACCGACATGTGTGGGTAGAGCGCGTAGTTCTGGAATACCATCGCGATGTCGCGTTCTTTGGGTTCCTGGCCCGTCACGTCGCGGTCACCAATGAGGATGCGCCCGCTGTGGACATCCTCGAGGCCGGCGAGCATGCGCAAGGTTGTCGACTTTCCGCAGCCCGACGGGCCGACGAGAACAAGGAATTCGCCGTTCTCGATTTCGAGGTCCAAGTTGTCCACCGCGGGGGTGTTCGAGCCGGGGAACAGGCAGGTTGTGCCCTCGAATGTCACTGAAGCCATGACTGATAAATCCCTTCTACCGGCAGGAACGTGCCGGACGATCCGAGTTGAGGGTGAGCGTGTGCCCCAGCAGCATAAGCTGCCGTGTCGGTCTGCGGGCGTACTCTGCGGCGGTGAGTTCGGAGAAGATGTTGACCCGCGTCGGTGCGCTGCTTCGCCAAGCAGAATCCACCGACAATCCACATGAGGGCGAAGCCTTCATGGCAGCCGCGCAGCGGTTGGCCACCAGTTCCGCCATCGACTTAGCGGTTGCTCGGGCACACACCGCGTCGTCGGAAAAACGTGCGACGCCCACTCAACGGCTCATCACCATCGGCGAACCCGGCAAGCGCGGACTGCGTACCTACGCGCAGTTGTTCATCTCCATCGCCGCCGCCAACGACGTGCAGTGCGATATCGCGCAGACCGGCGCGGTGATCTTCGCGTACGGATTTGCCGGCGACATCGACGTGTGTGAGGCCCTGTACTCGAGCCTGCTGTTCCAAATGGTGCGTGATTCCGACGCCTACATTCGCTCGGGCGCATATCGAGGCGAGACGACGATCCGGACTGTCGTCGAAACTCGCGGGCGTCGTCGCGTCAGCTCGCAAGTTCGTAAACCGGTAGCAGGAGTGACGGCTCGCCTCAACTTTCAGATGGCGTATGCGTCGCGAATCGGTGCACGGTTGACGGAAACCAAACAGGAAACGGAGACAAAAGTAGTCGCCGAGTCGTCTTCGGAAACTGCTTTAGTGTTACGTAACAAGGAAATTGAACTCAAGAACTACTACTCCTCCAACTCCAAAGCTCGCGGAACCTGGAAAGGCGGTGGACGCGCCGACGCCGGGCATTCGTCGCATGCGCGTAAGGCCGGAGATCGCGCCGCCCAGTCCGCTCGACTGGGAAATCTGCCGGAAATCGGCGGAGCGCGAGGACAATTGAGCTCGTGAGAGATTCTCAGCGCAGCGCGGTCTACGACGCAGAAACTTTGGTGCGCGGTATGTTCGATCGTGCCGATGAACGCAACCTCCGGACCGTCGAGGTAATGGGCTCCGCCATCACCCTGCCGGTGGAGCGCAAATTCGGATCCGTGGAATCGGTTCAGGCATATTGCGATCAGGTTCTCAGAATGAATTGGGTAGCTGAAACCTGGCCCCGTGCATGCGTTTCGGTTTCCGTGCGCCCCCGCGCCGGCAACACTGCTGCCCACTACTCGAATGAGGTTATCGCCGTTCCGATTGATCGTGGCGGCCGGTGGGCGATGCGGGAACTTGTTGTCCTGCACGAACTTGCGCATCATCTCGGCAAGGATGACGAGCCTGGCCATGGAGCAGCTTTCGTCGACCGTTATCTGACTTTGGTCGGGGAAATCATCGGCCCCGAGGCGGCATTCGTGCTGCGGGCCATGTACCTGGCCGGCGGCGTCAAGACCGGCTGACCATGTCAGCCCTCGGCGAATCTCCTGGCAACCTGGCCGGACGCCTGGAATACTCAGCACATGGACACGCCGCACAAGTTTACCCTGGTCAGGAATGCTTCTGAGCATTCCGGAACTGCGGTGCCCGCACAGAAGGCCCCGCTGATTCGAGAAGCTTACGGACGCGTACTGCGTGAGGTCAGGCGCGATCAGGATCGAACCTTAGGCGATGTTGCTGCCGAAGTCGGAATGTCGAAGCAATACTTGTCCGAGGTCGAACGAGGCAAGAAGGAACCGTCCTCGGAGATCTTGCGCTCTATCTGTGATGCACTCGGAATGCCGTTGGAACACTTACTCTTCCGCTCGGGAAACAAAATCGTGGCACTCAATTCAATCTCCTTCGGACACACGCCGCGGCCGATATCCGGGCCCGTCCTGATGGCGGCCTGAGTCAATTCCCTTCAATAAGCACGTCGGCCAAGCCGTAAGCGATCGCGTCACGTGCCGTGAAGATCCGGTCTCGGTCAGTATCCTTCCGGAGTCGCTCGACGCTCTGACCGGTGTGCTTGCTCAAGATCGTCTCGGTTTGCTCGCGGATTCTCATAATCTCAGCTGCCTGAAGCGCCAGATCCGAGATGGTTCCACTGCCTTGCGTCGACGGTTGATGCAGCAGCACCCGCGAATGGGCGAGAACATGCCGGTGCCCCGGCGTGCCGGCAGCGAGCAGCACCGCAGCAGCCGACGACGCCTGCCCCATGCAGTAGCTGGCGATCGTGGGTTTCAAGAACTGCATAGTGTCGTAAATTGCCAGCATCGCAGTGGTAGAACCACCGGGAGAGTTTATGTACAAACCGATTTCGCGGTCCGGGTTGTCTGCCTGCAGATGCAGCAGCTGAGCCATCACAACGTTCGCGACTCCGTCGTCGATCTCCGTGCCGAGAAAGACGATACGTTCGTTGAGCAACCGGCTGAAGATGTCGAAAGACCGCTCGCCCGTGGGTGTTCGTTCGATAACGCTGGGAATCGTGTACTGGGACATGATATTCACAGTCCGATCTTGGGGAACATTGCCTGCGGCGCGATTTCGGCGAACGCCGTCACGACGCGATCGACAATTCCGTACTCACGTGCTTGATCGGCGGTGAACCACCGATCACGATCACTGTCGGTCTCGATCTCTTCTACGGTCCGCCCGGTTTCAGCGGCAAGAATTTCCTGGGATTGACGCTTCATCATCTCGAGACTCTCGGCCTGAATCGCGATGTCTACCGCCGTACCGCCGATCCCCGCGGAGGGCTGGTGCATCATGATTCGGCTGTGCGCCAAGCTTATTCGTTTGCCTTTTGTACCCGAGCAGAGCAGTACCTGACCCATACTGGCGGCGAATCCCATTGCGACCGTCACCACGTCGTTGGGAACGAGCTTCATGGTGTCGTAGATGGCAAGGCCCGCGAATACCGAACCTCCGGGCGAATTGATGTAGAGGACGATGTCACGCTTGGGGTCGGTGGTCGCAAGAAGCACCAGTTCGGAACACACGCGTTCGGCCATGGCGTCGTTGACTTCGCCGGTAAGTAAGATGGTGCGTTGGCGGAAGAGCCTATCTGTCAACAGGTCACGGTAGCCGGTATCGGTGGGTGCTGAAGTAGTCATGCGGTCATTCCTACCGGCGGTGTGCGGCTCGGCTCCTGATTGTCTGCTGTGGGCAGATCCCCTTTCTGAGCGAACGTACCTTTCGGTCGATCTAAGGCGATCGACGTACCGTTCGCTCGGAATGGGGCCTCTAGACAAGATGCAACACAAATGGCCAAAACCGGCAGGAACGTAGCGGCCAACACGTATCTCCGGTCATGATGAGTAAAGACAACCATTTCCTCTCGGCAGGAGCGTGGCATGACTCGTCCGGTACGCATCGGTATTCAACTCCAACCTCAGCACGCGCCCAATTACGGGCTGATCCGCGATGCAGTCCTGCGATCGGAGGATGCGGGCGTCGATATCGTCTTCAACTGGGACCATTTCTACCCGCTGACGGGAGATCCGGACGGCGCGCATTTCGAGTGCTGGACCATGCTCGGGGCCTGGGCGGAGCAGACATCGAACGTGGAGATCGGTGCCTTGGTGACCGGCGGCGGCTACCGCAATCCCGATCTGCTGGCCGATATGGCACGCACCGTCGACCACCTGAGCGGCGGGCGCTTGATCCTCGGTATCGGAGCCGGATGGTTCGAGAAGGACTACGACCAATTCGGTTACGACTTCGGCACTCCCGGCTCGCGCCTGAAACTGCTCGGAGAATATCTACCGCGGATCACAAAGCGCCTGGCCAGGGGCAATCCGTCGCCGACGCGCGATATTCCGGTTCTGATCGGTGGTGGCGGAGAGAAGAAGACACTGCGCCTGGTAGCCGAGTACGCCGACGTCTGGCACAGCTTCGGGGACCGTGAGACGCACTTGCGCAAGTCCGGAATCCTGACCGACCATTGCGCTGCGGTCGGACGCAATCCCCTGGAAGTGGAGCATTCTGCGCCGTGGCCCGGGTTGGAGAACGCGTCGGACCTGGTTTCCGACGGCGTTACGTTGTTCACCGTCAGCGCGAGCGGACCCGATTATGACCTCACGACGCTCATCGAGGCCATCGGGTGGCGAGATGACAACACGGCCCCCTCGCTGAGTGGGCTGGCCTGACTGCATTTCGCGAAAACCGGAATTCCCCACCGGCCAACTCCGTAGTGTCCTGATTGCGAAGCGCGGTTCACTTGGTCGCCTCGCCAGGACATCTATTGGAGGCACCAATTGACGCGCTCGAAGTTGGTCCGGAACTACCGAATCTCGATTCTCGGGATCTGCGTCGCCCTACCGCTCTCACTATCCGTTATGCCGGCGGCAGCAGAAGTTCCCGGCCCTTCGGTAACGATTCGAGTCGACGCCACGAAGCCGGGTCGCGTCATTCCGCAAGACTTCATCGGCCTGTCCTTCGAAGCCAACCTCATGCATCAGGCGTGGATCGATCCAGCGGCCGGGAACGTCGATACTCTGCTCGAGAACCTCGGCACCGGCAATCTGCGCTTCAGCGCCAATCAGGTGGACAACACCGCGTGGATGCCGGATCCCGATGCTCCGGTCCCGGCTTGGGCCAAAGAGGGCCAGCACATCACTCCCGACGACCTGTCACGAGTCGGAAAGCTCGCTGAGGCAACAGGATGGAGCGTCGACCTCGGCGTGAATTTTGCACACTTCGATCCCGCTGCGGCCGGGAATCAGGCGCGCGAGGCTCAGGAGCGAATCGGTAACTCTCTCCGGTCAATTCAGATCGGAAACGAGCCCAACTTCTATCTCATCGCGCCCATCAGCAAAGCTGGAGATCGCCGTCCCCTACTTCCGGCGACCTACGTACCGGATGCCCGGGCCTACCGCGACGCGATCCGCGCCGCCGCTCCGGGAGTACCGATCGAAGGGCCGAACACTGCCGGTGCCGGAATCGGCAACCAACTCATTGATCCGGCGATCGCCTCAGCCGTGGTGAATCCGTGGCTTGATACCTACATTTCCGCATTCGGTTCGGAGAGCAAGTACCTCAATCAGCACTACTACCCGTACGTGAACACTGCGAGGGTCGGATTCACTTCCGCCAGTTCCGATCTCATCGGCGGACTCCCCAGCGTCGACAAACTGATGTCGCGCGAAAACTCCATGAAACAAACAACGTTCATTCGAGACTTCGTCGCCAAGGCCGAACATGCCGGACTCGAACCGAAACTGGCCGAAACAAACTCGGTAGCAAAAGAAGGAAAGGAAGGCGTCACCAACTCCTTCGGCGCGGCATTGTGGACAGTCGATTATCTGATGACCGCAGCGCGTGAGGGTGTCACCGGTGTCAACCTGCACAATCAGCCCGACGATTGTGAAAGCTACTCACTCATCTGCTTTGCCGACGACACCGCTCGCCAGGCCGGTCAGGCTCAGGCCAACCCGAACTACTACGGCCTGCTCATGCTCAGCCAGCTTGTCGGTGGCCAGATCTTGCCCACCACAGTCGAATCCGGCACAGCCAATGTTTCGGCGTATGCGGTCCGCCTGTCCGACGGCACCGTCAAGGTGATCGTCAACAGTATGGATCGGGCATTCAACGGTGATGTCAACGTCGAAATCGTTGGAGACGACGGCGCTTCCGCCTCTGTCGAACGATTGACCGCAGCTTCGCCCGACGCCGTCGACGGTGTTATGGTCGCCAATTCCACGGTCGCGAAAAACGGCACCTTCACACCGAGTTCGAACGAAAACGTACTCGGTACCGACGGACGGTACCGAGTACGAATTGACGCACCGAGCGCAGTACTACTGACAGTCGATTAAGCGCGAGCAAGGATCCCGGCGAAATCTGTTCCCACCGGAAGGGTTCCGTACTCGTGGCCACGATCGGCTCCCAAGCGTCCAGCGATGAACGCATCGGACGACGCGGCCGGTGAGTAGCGCACCATCAGCGAAGCCTGCAGCGCCAAGGCCATGGCTTCGACGACGGTACGAGCGCGGAACTGCGCGTCGGCGGGTGCCATCGTGGCAAGTTCGCCGAGTTGACGACGCACCCGGTCGAGGTGCTGATCGAGAACGGGGTTGTTGCCGCGAGCCAGATTCACTTCGTGGTCGAAGGCTGCGACGGAATCGGATTCACGGGTCATGGCGCGCAAGACGTCGAGCGCGATGACGTTGCCGGAACCCTCCCAGACCGCCATGACGGGCTGTTCGCGGTAGCGGCGAGCCAGCGGGAAGTCTTCGGTGTATCCGTTGCCACCGAGGCATTCGAGGGCCTCGTAGGAGTGGTGCGGTCCGCGCTTGCAGACCCAGTACTTCGCGACAGCGGTCGCGAGACGACGGAACGCCTTTTCCTGGTCGTCGGCGTCGTTGTCCTGAGCGCGCGCCAACCGAAGACCGGTGATGGTGGCGGCTTCGGACTCGAGTGACAGGTCTGCCAGGACGGACGTCATGGCCGGCTGATCGGCCAGGACTGCACCGAATGCGCTGCGGTGGCGGGCATGCCACACGGCCTCGGCGACGGACTGGCGCATACCGGCGGCGCTGCCGAGGATGCAGTCGAGGCGTGTCTGCGACACCATCTCGATGATGGTTCGCACTCCGCGGCCGGGTTCACCGATCATGATGCCGACGGTACCGTCGAGCTCGATCTCGGAGGATGCGTTGGACTTGTTGCCGAGCTTGTTCTTCAGCCGCTGGATACGGAAGACGTTGCGAGTTCCGTCGGCCAGGATGCGGGGGAGAAGGAAGCAGGAAAGTCCTTCGCCGGCAGCACCTTCGGCCTGGGCCAGAACGAGAAACGCGTCGGACATCGGTGCCGAGCAGAACCATTTGTGGCCGGTGAGCAGGTAATCGGCGCCCGGGCCACCGCGGCCGGCAGGCTTGGCGACGGTGGTGTTGGCCCGCACGTCGGAGCCGCCCTGCTTCTCCGTCATGGACATACCGAAGATCGCGGATGCCTTTCCGGGAGCATCCAACTCGGGGGTGTAGCTACGAGAGAGTGCGCGGGGCTTCCAGATAGCAGCGACGTCGGGTTGCAGCTCCAGCGAAGGAATGACGGCATGCGTCATGGAGATGGGGCACGCATGGCCTGGTTCGACCTGAGAGAACAACATAAATGCTGCTGCGCGCGCAACATTGGCGCCCGGCTTCGGGTTTTCCCAGGCCGAGGTGTGCGCGCCGTGCGCTACGGCCGCCGAGATGATGCGGTGGTACGACGGGTGGTATTCCACCTCGTCGATGCGGTTGCCCCAGCGGTCGAACGTGTGAAGCTCGGGGATGACGGTGTTGGCGAGCTCGGCGTCGTGTTGGAATCCTGCACTGCCGACCAGTTCGCCGATATCGGTGAGTTCGTCTGCAGCCCAGCCGGCATCGTGGCGGACTACGCCTTCGGCGAGCACCGGATCGAGGAGGTACTCGTTGACGTCGGTCCGGGGTACGGACTGATTGAGCACAGCATGCGTGCGATGCGGAGCCGGGTGCGTGACGGTCTTCTCGGAAATTTCAGTCATGATTGGCCTTTCAGCTCGCACTGCGGATGAGGTGCTTCTGGATCTTGCCGGTGGGTGTACGCGGGAGAACCGACGTGAAGACAACTTCACGCGGAATCTTGTAGCGCGCCAGCTTGTCCGAGAGGTAGGTCTTGATGTCGTCGGCATCGATGACGCCGGGTTCACGCCACACGACGTGCGCGACAACGGTTTCGCCCCATTCCACGTTGGGCTTTCCGACTACCGCCACATCGATCACGTCGGGGTGGCCCGAGATCACGTCCTCCACTTCCTTGGAGTAGACGTTCTCGCCGCCCGTGATGATCATGTCCTTGGCACGGTCCACGATGAAGAGGTAGCCGTCGGCGTCGGCACGAGCGAGATCACCGGTGCGGTACCAACCGCCGTCCGCGAAGGCCGCTGCAGTGGCTTCGGGATCGTCGAGGTAGCCCTGCATGACAGTGTCGGCGCGCAGCCAGATCTCGCCGATCTGCTCGGGGGCAACGTCTTCGCCGTCTTCGCCGACCAAGCGCAGATCCACAGCGGCGAGGGCAAACTTTCCGATGGAGCCGGCCTTGGTCAACTGCTCTTCGGGGTACAGCACAGTTCCGACGGGGCCGGTTTCGGTCATGCCGTACACCTGACGGAACTCGGTGGTGCCGTAGGACTCCACCAGTCGCCGTGCAACATCGGCGCCGATGGGACCGCCTCCGTACAGCCAGGCGCGGACGCTTCCGAGGTTGTAGTCGGCAAAATTGGGCACCATGTTCAGTGCGGTGGTGTAGATGACGGGCGGACCGAAGCACAGCGTAATCCGCTGTTCCTGAACCGTTTCCAGAAACTTGACCGGATGGTATTCGCGCAGCAGAACAACGGTTCCACCCATGTACAGCGTCGACATGAACCAGTTGTTCAGTGGTGAGGCGTGCCAGATCGGCACGGCCATCAGCAGCCGCTCGTCGCGAGTGGTCGAGACTGCCAAACCGGCAGTGATGGCTACTCCCACTACATTTCGGTGACTGTGCACGCAACCCTTGGGTGCGCCGGTAGTCCCCGAGGTGTAGAGGATTTCAGCGGGATCATTTTCGTCGATCTCGACACCGTCCACTGCGTCGGCAACAACAATGGCGTCGTCGAAGAATTCGAAGCCCTTGGCTGCGGAGTCAGTACTGACCAGCTTGGCCGTCGTTTCGAGGCGGCTGACAATCGGCGCCAGTTCACCGTCGAAAACACACACCGACACCTTCGCGTGTTCGAGAACGTACGCAACTTCAGGTGTCTGCATCTTGTGGTTGATCGGAACCACTACAGCGCCCAGACGCCAGGCGCCGAGCATCGCGTACACAAAACCCGGAGTGTTGAAGCACATCAACGCAACTCGGTCGCCACGCTTGACACCCAGAGTTGCCAGATACCCGGCAGCACGACGACTTCCGTCGTGAACCTGCTGATACGTGTGCCCCCGGCCGCCCGAGATCAAGAACGGTTTGTCCGGCGACTTGGTGACATTACTGTCGAATACACGAACGATGTTCATCTGAAGATCCTTAGAAGTTCTTGTCGGGAAAGGAGATTCAACCCATTGAGCTGTTGAGTACGGCATCAGGGATCTGAAGGGTGGCAAAAATAACGGCAACCGCTTCCTCGAGCGAGTAGCCGAAACTCTCGCCGGTGGCCGTCTTCTGGATGACGAGGCCGAAGATCGCAGACCAGAAGGCCTTCGATTCGACGTCGATGCCCGCACGCAGTTGCCAACCGGTGCGGACCAAAGTGCGGAGCAGGGCGGTTTCGCCCGAGGCGTGCAGCGTCCGCAAAGTATCGGAGATGAGGGTGCGCAGTTCGCCGCGGCGGCCCGTCATGATCATGGCTTCGACAAAAATTTCGACGCTCGGAGCGCCCGGACCGAGTAGGGAACCAACCAGCTTTTCGGTGTAGTCCCCAACTGTATGGGCGTCGGCGGCATCGATCTCTGCTCGCTTGCCAACGCGCAGGACGGCGGAGCAGGCAACCTCGACGAAGAGCTTTTCTTTGGAGCCGTAGTAGTAGGTCACCTGGTTGGGGTGGGCACCGGCGGACGCGCAGATCTGGGCGATGGACACGCACTCGCCATGCTCGAGAAACAGTGCGGTGGCAGCGTCGAACAGTGCCTGACGGGTCTGCTTGCCGGATTCACGCGTCGCACGCGCTGCCGGTACTGGCTCGGTAACCATCAACGCACTCCTACTTGTTTGTATGACAAACAATAACTTGGCATTTGTTGGATGGCAAGCAATTCCTTTACCCAGCGACATTTTCGATCAGGCGGATTCGAATGCGTGACCGCAGCGCAATCACACCAAGTCCGAATCGTGGCATCGGCTTCACCCCCAGGTGCAGCTACCTTTTGGACTACGCTTTTTGCATGCTTTCCTCCGTCTCAGCGAAGATCCGCTCAGTGGCGGCACTGCTTCTCATCGTTTTGCTGGCACTGACCGTGTCTGCATGCTCGAGTAGCTCCGATTCGCCCACAGCTTCGACCGATCACTGCTCACCACCCGGGGTGGGCGCGGCTACAGCGGCGCCCACCAACCTCGATGCGGCCTCCGGAGCCGGTGCCGAAGACCGGTACACCACGGCCACAGTTACCCCGATCGATCAAATCGACACCGCGAAACTGAACCTGATCAAACCGGGAGTCATCACCGTCGGCACTCTCGGCGACGCACCGCCGAGCATCTGCGTCAACTCCGAGAATCAGTACACCGGATACGACAACGAACTGCTCAAAGCCGTCGCCGACAAACTGGGATTGAAGGTCGAGTTCGTCGGCACCGAATTTGCCGGTCTGCTCTCCCAGGTGGCGGGCCGGCGCTTCGACGTCGGATCCTCCTCCATCACGACGACCGACGAGCGTCGCAACACCGTCGGCTTCACCAACGGCTACGACTTCGGCTACTTCTCCCTGGTTGTTCCCAACGGGAGTCCTATCACCGGCTTCGGCGATCTGAATGCGTCGACGCGCATCGGGGTTGTGCAGGGCACGGTTCAGGACGACTACGTCGTCAATACCTTGAAGCTCGATCCTGTGAAGTTCCCCGACTACGCGACCGCCTACGCGAACCTCAAAACCGGCCAGATCGACGCCTGGATCGCGCCGTCGCAGCAGGCCGAAGGCACTATCGCACCCGGTGATCCCGCCTCGATCGTCGAGAACACATTTTCCGTCAACAACTTTGTCGGCTGGGCTGTGAACAAGGAAAATCAGCCACTTATCGACGCTCTCAACTCTGGCCTGGACGCCGTCATCGACGACGGGACCTGGGCTCAGCTGTACGCCGAGTGGGTGCCGCGTGAGCTCCCCGAAGGTTGGAAGCCAGGATCCAAAGCGGCAGTTGCACCGGAGCTGCCTGACTTCGCTGCGATCGCTGCGGCAAATCCGGCCGATGGGACCGAGACTGCGACCTACCAGCCCAAATCGACACTCGAGCAGCTCAAAGACACGTTCTTCAACTGGGAGCTGTACAAGAAAGCCTTCCCTGATCTACTCAAAACAGGCCTTCCCAACACCCTCATCCTGGCCCTCGCGTCGGGTGTCATCGGCACTGCATTGGGCATGCTCCTGGCCGTCGCCGGACTCTCGCGAACTCGTTGGCTGCGTTGGCCGGCCCGCATCTACACCGACATTTTCCGCGGACTGCCTGCCGTCGTCATCATCTTGATCATCGGTTTGGGGGTAGGCCCCATCGTCAAGGGCATCACCGGCAGCAATCCGTACTGGCTGGGCGTCGCGGCGCTGTCGCTACTCGCATCGGCATATATCGGTGAAATCTTCCGATCAGGCATCCAGAGCGTCGAGCCGGGTCAGCTCGAGGCCTCTCGCGCGTTGGGCTTCAGCTACCGCAAATCCATGTCGCTGGTGGTCATTCCGCAGGGCGTACGACGCGTTCTGCCCGCGCTGATGAATCAGTTCATCGCACTGATCAAAGACTCGTCGCTGATCTACTTCCTCGGTTTGCTCGTCACTCAGCGTGAACTCTTTGCCGTGGGACGCGATCTCAATGCCCAAACCGGCAGCTTGTCCCCGCTGGTCGCGGCCGGGCTCTTCTACCTCGCACTGACGATCCCGCTGACACACCTCGTCAACTACATCGACCATCGACTCCGAACGGGGCGCGCCGATACTTCCGGCACGTTGGATCCGCTCGAGCAGTCCATCGTCGTGGAAAGGGGCTGAGGA
Organism: Rhodococcus sp. ARC_M6; assembly: GCF_022810305.1. Classification (GTDB taxonomy): domain Bacteria; phylum Actinomycetota; class Actinomycetes; order Mycobacteriales; family Mycobacteriaceae; genus Rhodococcus_F. The sequence goes on along the minus strand of NZ_JALGQH010000032.1, from coordinate 10,663 downwards.
CATGACCAGCTCAGAACTGAAATCCGTATCCCTCACCGGCCAGAATCTGCACCTGTCCTTCGGCGCCAACAAGGTGCTTCGCGGCGTCAACCTGCACGTCGACGCCGGCAATACCGTCACTGTCATCGGCCCGTCGGGTTCGGGCAAATCGACCCTCCTACGCGTGCTGAACCGTCTGCACGAGCCTGAGAAGGGCGACGTGCTGCTCGGCGGAAAGTCTGTGCTGCAAGATAATCCGGATCACCTGCGCCAACGGATCGGCATGGTGTTTCAACACTTCAATCTGTTTCCACACAAGACCGTGGCCGAGAACATCGCTTTGGGACCCCGCAAACTCAAGGGACTGTCCAAGGAGGCCGCTCGCTCCCTGGCTCTCGAACAACTCGAGTTGGTGGGCCTGCGAGAGAAGGCCGATTCGCGTCCGGGCAATCTGTCCGGCGGCCAGCAGCAGAGGGTGGCAATCGCCCGGGCATTGGCCATGAAGCCCGAGGTCATGTTCTTCGACGAGGCCACCTCGGCCCTGGATCCCGAACTGGTCAAGGGAGTCCTGGCACTGATGGCGGACCTTGCAAAATCTGGCATGACGATGGTGGTCGTAACCCACGAAATGGGCTTCGCGCGTTCGGTTTCCGACAAGGTGTTGTTCATGGACCGTGGCGCCGTTGTCGAAACAGGCACGCCGGAGCAGCTTTTCGATGATCCGGCCACGGATCGTTTGCAGGCGTTCTTGTCACAGGTGCTCTAAATCCAACCCTGCCGGCGGGCGACCACCGCAGCTTCATGTCGATTTGCCGCACCGAGTTTGGTGACGGCCGAGGACAAGTAGTTGCGCGTGGTCCCGGCCGACAGGTGCGCGCGGGAAGCTATCTGCTCGATTGAGGCCCCATCGGCCGCATACTCGAGCACATCTGCTTCGCGCGGCGTGAGCGGTGAGTCACCCGCACCGATGGCCTCCGCGGCCAGGGACGGGTCGACGTACCGTCCCCCGGAATGAACGCTACGAACAACCTCGGCGAGAGTGGTTGCGGACGTTGTCTTGGGAAGAAATCCTCGAACCCCCGCTGCAAGCGCCTTTTTCAGATAACCCGGACGGCCGTGACTGGTCACGATGATCGACCTACATCCCGGCACGGATTTTGCAATCTCCTGCGCTGTTTCGATGCCGTCGATACCGGCCATCTGCAGGTCCAGAACAGCCACGTCAGGCCGAAATTTTGTCGCGGCAACTACAGCCGCTTCACCCGATTCCGCTTCCGCCACAACAACGATGTCGTCCTCGAGGGACAACATCATCGCGAGGGCAGAGCGGATGAGATTTTCGTCGTCGGCCAGCAGTACCTTGATCGGCTCGGTCACCGAGACTCCTTCATCGGGTGTGAAAAGTATGCGGTGAGCGTGAAATCTTCGCCGCCACGCGTCACTTCAAGCGTGCCACCTACCGCTTCGACGCGCTCACGCAGGCCGTTCACACCTGTACCGTCGCTGTCCCGTTGTCGTCCGGCGCCGTCGTTGGTGATCGAGACCGATCCACCGGTCACTTCGATCACGGCGTGCTGAGCGGACGAATGTCGCAGAATGTTGGTCACGCCTTCACGAACGACCCAGGCTGCGGATTCGGCCAATTCGATCGGCAATGCATCTGCGGATCCACGAATATCTGTCGCGATTCCCGCCGCCTCGAGCAATGACCGGGCTCCCGCCAATTCAGACGCCAACGCAATGGATCGGTAGCCACGCACCAATTCCCGCGCCTCGACGAGGGATTCCTGTGCCAGATCACGAACTTCGTCCATCTGCTGAGCTGCACGATCGTCGCCGCGGCGCGACAATGTAGCTGCCAGATCACTTTTCACCGCGATTGCCGACAATGCGCGACCCACTACATCGTGGAGATCGCGCGAAAAGCGTAGACGCTCTTCGGCTACCGACAACGCCGCTGCCGCGCCTCGTGCCTCGTCGAGTTCGGTGACCATGCGCAGAAGCCACACGGACATCTGCACCGTCACGGTCATGAATGCGACGGCACTGCCCACGAAGACACCGATGTCTGCCCGCCCCGCAATCACGAATCCGACGGTAATCGCCGCTGCTGCCAGGATCAGCCATCGCAGTTCGACTAACGCCGCGAATGGTACGGCGACAACGGCAGCGAGCCAGAAATAGGGGCCGGAATCGTCGCCGCGAACCAACGCAATTCCTGTCGCGGCGAGCGTGGCCACAGTCATCACCGCCAATGGAACCCGAACCGGTTCCGCTACAACGCCGCCCAGGTCTGGAATCCGAGCAATCGCAACGATGGCAGCCACCGCGCTGATTCCGAGGAAGATCGCCACCAGGTACTGATCCGCCATCACTTCGGTGAAAACCCCGAAACCACCGAAGAACAGACCGATGGCAAAAAATGACTGGCGCGTGTAGAGACGAACCTTGTCGACATTCGACGCAGTTCGCCATGCCCGGGTCGGATTCCAGCGTCCGAAGTTTTCCGCAATCATGGCTACTACCTTCTCAGAGTTTCTACGAGCGCGGTTCCCAGCGGAAATGCACGTTGGCGATCAACACGGACCCGACGATCCACACAACCATGACGAGCAGCGGTTGACCCGCTGCACCGAAGGTGTCCGCAAAACTTGCCGCAGCACCGGTTTCGGTCAGCTCGGATGACGTGCGTCCCACCCATCCCAAATTTACGAGGTCCAGTATTGCTGCCATCGGTGTGAAATCGAGAATACGAGCGATGTTGTCCGGCACCATGTTTCTGATACTCGACATCCCGGCCGAAGCCAGGATCAGGATCGGCATGCACGTGATCTGTGCAGCTTCGGCATTGCGGGTCACTGCCGATGTGATGAGCGCTAATGCGGTGAACACTGCCGCACCGCCGATGAATGCCACAAACACCAGGATGGGATTGACCGGGGTACGGCCACCCAGAACGACGACTGCGACGCCGACGAGCACCGTCAGCAGCCCTGTCAATACCCACGACGGGACAGCGGGGCCGGCCAGAATCTCGGCGTCGCTGCACTCGCCGGTGCGCAAACGCTTGAACACCAATTCATCCCGCCGCGTCGAGTACACGGAAAGCAGGTTGTAGAAGACGACGAACACGAGTAGGAAGAGCGCAAAGATTTCCAGGCCCGACGCCACCGCCGCATCGGAGAGTCCGTCGTCACGCGAGAGGATCAGCATTCCGATGGGGAAGATGAGCGGCAAGACGATTGCATTGAAGAGCAGCAGTCGATTTCGGCCGAGAAGAGTGAACTCTGCGCGGGAAAGTGTTGCTATGCGGTTCATACCGACGCCCCTTCAAACTTCACCTGCTGATCGAATTGATCTGCAATGGAGAGAAATACGGTTTCCAGCGATGCTGCCCGAGCGTCCAACCCAGACAGCGTCACGTTGTTTCGCTGGGCCCAGACCAGGAGTTCGGTGAGTGTTTCCTGCACAGTGGCCGTCGTGATCACAACGCTGTCGCCTTCAGTATGTATATCGGCTCCCGGCAGTGTGGGAAGCGCAAGAGAAGGTCGGTTCACTTTGATCTGAGCCGGATGATCCGCGACCACTTCCGCAACCGTCCCACGCCGCACCACCGATCCCCGGTGCATGATCGCCAACTGATCACACAGAGACTCAGCCTCGTCGAGATAGTGCGTCGTCAACATGATCGTGACACCGGACGCCTTCAGATCAGCAATCAATTGCCAGGTGTTACGGCGGCTTTCGGGGTCCAGTCCCGTCGTCGGCTCGTCCAGGAACAGCACCAGTGGTTGACCGATGATCGCGCAAGCCAAGTCGAGACGACGCGCTTCGCCGCCGGAGAGGAACTTCACGCGGATGTCGCCGCGATCACGCATGCCCACTCGCTCGAGCACTTCGTCGACGGGTAGTGAATTCGAGCAAGTTCCCGCCCACATAGACAGACTCTCCCGTGCGGTGAGATCCTGTGGTAGACCGCCTTTTTGAAGCATGATGCCCAGACTCGGCCGAAGATCCCTACGCTCGCGCACCGGATCCATGCCCAGAACGCGTACAGTTCCCTCGGTTGCCCGCGAGAGCCCCTGAATCACTTCGAGGCTGGAAGTCTTTCCGGCACCGTTTGTTCCGAGGAGTCCGAACAGTTGACCTTCATTCACACTCAGATTCAGATCACGGACTGCGTAAAACGCATCCTTCCCTGAACTGTAGCGCCGGGACATACCGTCCACTGTGATTGCCGGATCACCCTTCATCGCTGTGCCGCCGCTCGGTTCCATCCTCGCAGCCCGATCAGGAATCGAACCCCCATGGCAACGCCGATCACGGCTATCGCGATCCAGACCACCGTGGTCGGCCCGACAATCGCGAACAACACCGCCACGACCGCAACGTTGAGCACGATCACCACGAGTTCGCGGCCCATAGTCGGTGCGGGGCCGAACTCCATCAGGTCGGTCAGGAAGGTTCCTTCGTGTGGTTCTCTCATGCTTCCAAGTTTTGTCGGAACAGTCGATCGAAAACAGTGCGTGGTGTCATCGGTTGAGGTGACACCCTCACGAGTCGGCGATGACAAATGTCATGGGCGATTTGCACGGTTAGGGTCACCTCGTTGTTCTCATGTTCATATTCACGTTCCTTTACCCTCGCTTAAGGCTTCTACGGTTCCCGAGTCTGTACATCGAAACTCGGGAGTTCACGTGGCTATCAAGCCTTTGGCTTTGTTCGTCAAACATGACGGCATGTCTTCACGCGCGTCGATCACGTGCCAGTACAAGTGTGGGAATGCCTGCTCGCACGAGGTACCCAACAACTCGCAGGGCGAGTACTTCCGCGATATCGCCCGCACGGCTCTGAGCCGACGCGGCATGCTGCGCGGAAGTGGCATGGCAGTTCTGGCAGTGGGTGCCGGTAGCGCACTCGTCGCCTGTTCCGACAGTGCAGAAGCAGCGCCGGGAACCGGCTCTGCGGGCAGTAGTGATGGCAGCACCGGCAGTACGCCTGCCGGCACCAACTTCTCCGCCGTCGCCCCCAACAAAGCGGACGCAGTCACTGTCCCCACCGGCTACGAAGAGAGCGTCGTCATCCGCTGGGGCGATGCAGTACTCGCGGGAGCTCCCGCTTTCGACTTCGAAAACCAAACTGCCGCAGCGCAGGAACTGCAGTTCGGTTTCAACAACGACTTCGCTGGGCTGCTTCCCGTCGACGGAGCACCCAACGCCTACTTGCTGGTGGTCAATCACGAGTACTCCACCGAGCCGGCAATGTTCCGTGGATACGACGCCCAGAATCCCACCGAAGAGCAGGTCAAGATCGGTTGGGCCAGCCACGGACTTTCCGTCGTCCAGGTCAAGGGCGAATCCGGCAGCGGCAAGCTGGTTCCCGAGATCGGATCCAACAACCGACGCATCACCGCGACCACCGAATTTGTCGTCACCGGACCCGCCGCCGGGAGCAACTTCCTCAAGACCAGCGCAGATCCCACCGGTACCAAAGTCCTGGGTACCCTCAACAACTGTGCCGGTGGCGTAACCCCTTGGGGCACCGTCCTTTCCGGTGAAGAAAACTTCAACCAGTATTTCGCGAACGCCGAAGCCGTCACCGATCCTGTTGTCGCGGCCCGCTTGAAGCGCTACGGCCTCGCCGGCGGCGCTTCCGAACGCAAGTGGGAACGGTTCGACAAGCGCTTCGATCTGGTGGCAGAGCCCAACGAAGTGAATCGCTTCGGCTACGTCGTCGAGGTTGACCCGTGGGATCCGACGTCTACCCCGATCAAGCACACCGCGCTCGGCCGCTTCAAGCACGAAGCCGCCACCATCTACATCACTTCCGATGGAACAGTTGTCGCCTACAGCGGCGACGACGAGCGCTTCGACTACATGTACAAGTTCGTCTCCAGCCGAAAGATGCAGGCCGGCAAGAGCCAGGCGGCCATGCGGCACAACATGACTCTGCTCGACGCCGGCACACTGTACGTCGCCAAACTCAGCGGAAATTCGGCCGCCGAGATCGACGGAACCGGCAAGCTCCCCGCCGACGGTAAGTTCGACGGCAGCGGCGAATGGGTTGCCATCCTGCGTACCGACGAAGACGGCAAGGGCGAATCGCTGGTCGACGGCATGAGCCCCGAAGAGGTCGCCGTCTTCACCCGTCAGGCCGGCGACAAAGTCGGGGCCACCAAGATGGACCGTCCCGAGGACTTCGAAGCAAACCCGAAGAGCGGCAAAGTGTATGTCGCACTGACCAACAACACCAAGCGTGGAGTCGACAGTGGCGCTGCCGCCGACGAGCCGAACCCCCGCAACAACAACAAGAACGGTCAAGTTCTCGAGATCACGGACAACCACGCCGGAACCACCTTCAACTGGAATCTACTTCTTGTGTGCGGAGATCCGGCTACAGCCGACACCTACTTCGGCGGATTCGACAAGACCAAGGTCAGCCCCATCTCCTGCCCCGATAATCTTGCCTTCGATTCCCACGGCAACCTGTGGATCTCCACCGACGGCAATGCCCTGAAATCCAACGACGGACTGTTCAGTGTTGTTCTCGAAGGCGAAAACCGCGGTGAGACAAAGCAGTTCCTCACCGTCCCCATCGGAGCCGAGACCTGCGGCCCCATCGTCGACGAGAAGCGCGTCATCGTGTGCGTCCAGCATCCCGGTGAGACCGATGGTGCGAGCATCGAGAGCCCGGCATCGCATTGGCCCGACGGTGGGTCGTCGCAGCCTCGCCCGTCGGTAATTGCGGCCTGGAAGAAGGACGGCTCGCGGATCGGCTCCTAGCGCTGTCGCGAAAACGACTGTGGGGCAGATCGCCGGCGAACTGCGATCTGCCCCACGTCATTTACCTCAAATCCTCACAGCACTAACTGCTGCCGAACCCGACGCTGTTGGAATATCGACCGAAATCACCCTGAGCTCCGCTGTAGACATTGATGTCCGTGTTCCCCTCGATCCCCGGGATGCGTCCAGTGCTCGTGTACTGCCAAAAAGTCCAGTTCGACCAACCGCCCGGCAACGGACCCGGAGCATTCTGCCCGTTGTAATCGGCAATCCACAGCGGGTAGTTGTTGAACTCCGTGGTGTTGGCCATCTGCGTACGCCAAAAATTCGGATACGTGTAGATGATCGGCTGACGCCCGGTTAATGCCTGAACCGTATTCAGGTACCGGTGTGTCCAGTCAATCACCTGGGAAGCCGGCAGACCTTTTCCGTCCTCGAGATCCAGGACCGGAGGCAGATCACCGGGGCCGTTGATACCCAGGACCATCGCTGAATAGAACGCCGCCTGGGCCTCAGGAGACTGAGTTACATCGGCGTAGTGGTACGCCCCGCGTGCAACGCCGGCCGTCCTCATACGCAGGCAATCCTGAATAAAATACGGATTCACGTAGTTCAACGACTCTGTTGCCTTGACCATCGCGAACTCATGCCCCGATGCTCGGACCTGGAACCAGTCGATCCCCACGCCATTCACGTGCTGCCAGGACGACACATCGGGCCCGCGAGGCGCATCCGCTGCAGCGAGCCCCGGGGCAGTCAATGCGATGGCCGCAGCCATCACGATCGGTGTGAACTTACTCAGTTTCCTGACGATCCGTCGCTTGGCCATTCATCGAGAGTAAGAGCATTGAGTCTGTTTTGTCGGCTATTCGCTGAAGGTTGATACGCGAGTAACGGAATAGCTGCTTCGGAAATGACTGTGGGGCAGATCGCCTACGAACTGCGACCTGCCCCACATCGTTTACATCAGACCCTCACGAGGATCAGCCTTCGCCCTCCTCGCGACGCTTGCGCATCAGGAGAACAATTCCGGTACCCAGTCCCAACATCAGAACCAGTCCACCAGCGACCAGCAAGGTGGTGTCTACGCCACTCTCACCAGCGCCTCCACCGGAGTTGATCGTTCCACCCTTAGGCGGCGCGGTCGTCGGCTTCGGCTGACCTGCGCCACCCGGCTGACCGGGGTTCACCGTCGTCGGCTTCGGCTGACCCGGAACAGTCGTCGGAACAATGACAACCGGAGGAACAACAACCGGCGGAACAATGACGATCGGCGGAACAATGATCGTCGGAGTAACCGGAACAGTCGTCGTAACCGGCGGAACCGTTGTGGTCGGATCCGTCGTGGTCGGATCTGTTGTAACCGGCGGCGTGGTTGTCGTCGGGATACACCGATCCACAGTTACCTCGGGGGTAGTTGTTTCCTCCGTGGTGGTCTCCTCCGTGGTGCTGGTGGATTCCGTTGTCTCCGTGGATGTTGCATCCGTGGAGGTTTCCGTCGTAGTGGACGTGGTGGTCGTCGGCGGCACCGTAGTGGTGGTCGTCGTCGGCACACACGGATCCGTCGTAACCGGCGGAGTCGTGGTGGTCGTCGGCGGCACCGTAGTGGTGGTCGTCGTCGGCGGATCCACCGGATGCTCGGTGCAGAGAGCGTTACCCGGAACACACTCGGTCGGCGGGTTCTCGCCACCAACCACCAGGTAGTTGATCAGAACGCCGGGGTTGAATCCGGGGCCTGTCTCCGTACCGATCTCGGGATTGACCTTAACGGTGTACGTCACCGTCGCAGTTGCACCCGCTGCAAGCTCACCTGTGACAGTGAACTTCTTTTCCACGATCGGGGAAACCACCAGAGTGGAATCCTCGGTCTTCGGAGCATCCTTGATCTCAGCATCATCGAGAACGTCAGTCAGATCGTCGAAGAAATCGATCTGGCCGGCTGCCGTGCCCACATTCTTGAAGGTGAGCGTGTACTTGATCTCGTCGCCGGCCTCGACATGCGTCGTGGTGGCCGGGTCAGAGGACTTCAGTACCTCGATAGCGGGTGTTCCGACAACCGGGTGTTCGGTGCACAGAGCATCGCCGGCGACACACGGAGTCGTGGTCGGAGGCTCGGTCGGCGGCACCTCGGGTGTGGTCGGATCCTGCTTGACCACGAAGTTGGCGAGCAGATTGTCACCAGCGGGAACGAAGTCCGCGGCATTGACCTTCACCGAATAGGTGACGGTCACCGTTGCGCCCGCAGCGAGATCGCCGTGGACACGGAACTTCTTGTCGACGATCTGATCAGCGGTCAACGCAGCATCCGAAGACACCGGCTGATCCGAGACCAGAGTTGCATCATCGAGAACACGGCTCAGGAAGTCGGTGTAATCGACTACCGCAGAAGCGGTTCCGGTGTTGCGGAAGGTGAGCGTGTAGTCGATGTTCTGACCCGCGGTCACTGTCGTTCCGGTTGCCGGGTTCGCGGTCTTGACGACCTCGAGGTTCGGCGAGACAACCGGGTGTTCGGTGCACAGAGCATCGCCGGCGACACACGGAGTCGTGGTCGGAGGCTCGGTCGGCGGCACCTCGGGTGTGGTCGGATCCTGCTTGACCACGAAGTTGGCGAGCAGATTGTCACCAGCGGGAACGAAGTCCGCGGCATTGACCTTCACCGAATAGGTGACGGTCACCGTTGCGCCCGCAGCGAGATCGCCGTGGACACGGAACTTCTTGTCGACGATCTGATCAGCGGTCAACGCAGCATCCGAAGACACCGGCTGATCCGAGACCAGAGTTGCATCATCGAGAACACGGCTCAGGAAGTCGGTGTAATCGACTACCGCAGAAGCGGTTCCGGTGTTGCGGAAGGTGAGCGTGTAGTCGATGTTCTGACCCGCGGTCACTGTCGTTCCGGTTGCCGGGTTCGCGGTCTTGACGACCTCGAGGTTCGGCGAGACAACCGGGTGTTCGGTGCAGACCTGAGTCAACGGATCACAAGTGACCGGAGGATCAACCGGAGGAGTGGTCCCCGGAATCACCACGTTGAGCACCTTGCTGTCGCCACGTGCGCCGTCAGCCTTGACCGTCGCCGTGTACGTGACCGTGCGGCTGTCGCCGGCCTTGATCGGACCCGCAACCGTGAAGCCGTCCGACGCTGCATTCGCAGTCGCCGTCAGGTCAGGCTGAGCCACCAGATCGTTGTTGAACGTCGCATCGTCGACCAGACCACGCAGATCATCGAAGTACGAGACGACACCGTCACCGGTTCCGTTGTTCGTGAACTTCAACGTGTACGTAATCGTGTTGCCGGTAACGACACTGGTACCGGAAGCCGGATTCGAGATCTTCTCGACCTCGATGTCCGGTGCCACCGCCGGATGCTCGGTCTCCACCGGAGGCGTCGTGATCGGAGTCTCGGTGCCCGGAGGCGTCGCCGAACCCGTCACCGAGTTGTTCAGGACGGTGCCACCGGCAACATCCGCATTGACCTTCACCGCGTAGGTGAGAACAACACTCTTACCTGCCGGCACCGCACCGGACCACGTCAACGTGGTACCCGTCAGCGTCGGAACAGCCTGCGCCGCACCGTCGATCGTCGCCGACAAAGCACCGTCGATGACAGCGTTGTTGAGGACCTTCGAGAGATCATCGGTCAGAACCATCGGATCGAGCACGGTATTACCGGTGTTGGAACCGGTGACCGTGTAGGTGATGGTGTCGCCGCCCTTGACCGTCGAACCCGAAACGGGTGCAGCGGTCTTGGTGACTGCGAAACCGGGGGCAGCCGTCACCGGATGCTCGGTCTCCACCGGAGGCGTCGTGATCGGAGTCTCGGTGCCCGGAGGCGTCGCCGAACCCGTCACCGAGTTGTTCAGGACGGTGCCACCGGCAACATCCGCATTGACCTTCACCGCGTA
>NZ_JALGQH010000132.1 GCF_022810305.1 Rhodococcus sp. ARC_M6 | reverse complement strand
TCACGCTGACCCTGCTCGCGGTGGGAAGACGACCGCGTCGAATCTGTCGGCGTATTGCCGTAATCATCATCGGCTCAAGCATTCCGGCCGGTGGGTGCATACCCCGAACTCGGATCGGACGGTCAGCTTGGTTTCTCCGACGGGGCATTGTTACCGGACTCGGGCGGCGGGATTGCTGGCGGGATCAACTGAACCGATCCCACCGGAGGGTGGGCCGCGGCGGCGGACCAAACTCGA
>NZ_JALGQH010000131.1 GCF_022810305.1 Rhodococcus sp. ARC_M6 | reverse complement strand
CTCGCCCGCACCCGCATCAACCGCTGCAACAACCGAGTCCGCCTCCGAACCTCCAGCCGCCGCTCCCGCCGCGCCAACTTCAGGGCCCGAACATCCATCACAGCACGCCGCCGCCGGCGTTCACCCCCAACCCGGGCAGCCTTGTTCTCGAGTTTGGTCCGCCGCCGCGGCCCACCCTCCGGTGGGATCGGTTCAGTTGATCCCGCCAGCAATCCCGCCGCCCGAGTCCGGTAACAATGCCCC
>NZ_JALGQH010000130.1 GCF_022810305.1 Rhodococcus sp. ARC_M6 | reverse complement strand
TCGCGAATGATGTTCCGGGCCTTACGGTTTCGGTGCTGAGTGAGGGGTGTGAGTATTTTTCGTCGATGATTCGTTCATTCTTCCGTCTGAACGGTTGTCGACACATTTTTTGCTAGTTGAGTTTTTTGCTAGTGATTTGACTCTTATTTGTCTATGACTGATTAGTGGGCTTGCCCACGAAATCTAGAGTCTTCAACGGAGAGTTTGATCCTGGCTCAGGACGAACGCTGGCGGCGTGCTTAACACAT
>NZ_JALGQH010000129.1 GCF_022810305.1 Rhodococcus sp. ARC_M6 | reverse complement strand
CAACTTTTGTTAGAGTTCCAAGCACACTGGCCGCAGCTGATCTTTATCGCTGCGGCCAGTTGTTGCATATATCGCCCTTTTGTCTCCCGCATAGCCTGCTTGCCTGGGGATTCGGTATCCTGTGAAGAGTCGGCTCTTTACTACTGGAAGGCTCGCATGACCACTCCGTCCACGGTCCATGACGTCATCATTGTCGGTTCCGGCCCCGCCGGATACACCGCAGGTGTCTACACCGCGCGCGCCGAGCTCC
>NZ_JALGQH010000128.1 GCF_022810305.1 Rhodococcus sp. ARC_M6 | reverse complement strand
GCATCAGAGCATTATTCCAGAATCAGGCCCGCCGCCGGCGACCTGTCCGCCGCCGACGCCGGTTTCCGGCACCTACCTCGCGGTATCCGCCTGCGGGCGTAGCTCTCGAGGCCACTGGAAAATTTCTGTAGCGATGAGGGTAGACATTCGCATTTACCTGTTGTATCTTTTCTCTCGTACCGAAAAGAACAAATCAAGAGGTGCGGGAGAAATGAACTACCCGCAAGCAGTACCGCAGGGCAGGGCAGCG
>NZ_JALGQH010000127.1 GCF_022810305.1 Rhodococcus sp. ARC_M6 | reverse complement strand
GCTGACCGTCCGATCCGAGTTCGGGGTATGCACCCACCGGCCGGAATGCTTGAGCCGATGATGATTACGGCAATACGCCGACAGATTCGACGCGGTCGTCTTCCCACCGCGAGCAGGGTCAGCGTGATCGAACGGCACCAGATGATCGAGATCGCAATTCCACGCCGGAACATCACAGTGCAACCACTGACAACTCCCCGCCAACGCCCGCACCCACGCATCCACTGCCGCACCGGGGCGGTAGACCAAC
>NZ_JALGQH010000126.1 GCF_022810305.1 Rhodococcus sp. ARC_M6 | reverse complement strand
ATCGCAGCGGCGTTCGACGACAACCACGGCCGCTACGGGCATCGCCGCATCCACCAGGTGCTGATCAACGCTGGCTGGTCGGTGGCGAAGAAGACCGTGCTCAAACTGATGCGTGCACTCGGACTAATCTGCCAAGTGCGGCGGAAAAAGAAATACAACTCCTATCGAGGCGATGCCGGCAAGGTCGCACCGAATGTGTTGGACCGCGACTTCTGCGCCAGCGCACCGAATCAGAAGTGGGTCACCGATG
>NZ_JALGQH010000125.1 GCF_022810305.1 Rhodococcus sp. ARC_M6 | reverse complement strand
ATCTGGACCTGCGCCCCCAAAACCCCCGAAGACGCAGTCCGCCTCGCCAACTGGGGCCACGCCAACGGCTACACCATCCGCCCCCGCGGAGCCATGCACGGCTGGACCCCCCTGACCATCGTCAACGACGCCCCCCGCGACAAAGTCATCCTCGCCGACACCATGGTCCACCTGAACTGGGTCAACGTCGACGCCGGCGGACCCATCTCCACCGTCACCGCCGGACCCGGCGCCACCCTCGACGCCATCACCACC
>NZ_JALGQH010000124.1 GCF_022810305.1 Rhodococcus sp. ARC_M6 | reverse complement strand
GAGAGTTCGGCACCCTCGAACACCACGGCAACTTCCTGCGGAGTTCGAGCCACCTGGGCGGCAAACGACGCTGCCAAGGTCGTCGCGGGAACATCGACTGCCGTGTCGTTCCATGTCGAGACGACGGTCTCTCGCTCTGTTTCACTCAGGACATCGATATCACCCACGCGGACTGCGGAATTCGTCGCGACAGTATCCAGAATTCGAGCGAACCGATCAGCAAATCCAGCGATAGAGCCCGCGTCGAACAAGTCT
>NZ_JALGQH010000123.1 GCF_022810305.1 Rhodococcus sp. ARC_M6 | reverse complement strand
CCGGCGTCCTCTCCATCGCCGGCTGCCTCGCCGTCGACGCCCACGGCGCAGCCCTGCCCGCCGAAGGCGAAACACCCGTCCCCGGACAAACCTTCGGCTCCCTCTCCAACCTCGTCACCTCCCTGACCGCAGTGATCTGGAACGGCACCGAATACGCCCTCAAAACCTACGACCGCGCCGACACCGCCATCCGCCCCCTGCTGACCAACCTCGGCCGCACCTTCATCACCGCCGTCACCTTGCAGGCCTCCCCCA
>NZ_JALGQH010000031.1 GCF_022810305.1 Rhodococcus sp. ARC_M6 | reverse complement strand
CACCTTCCTCGAACAACGCTACCGCTGTGACCCGCTGCTTCTCGGACAGTGAACTTCGTGCATGCATAGAACTGCTCCCCGGACGTTGGAACTGAATTTCTCAGTCCAACTTCCGGGGAGCAGTTCATTTCGGGGTGTGCCCACTTGTTTATTGATCGGTCCGCAGTTGCGCTCGCGGCGCTCCCTCCACTTCCATATGCAGCTTGTACCGGTCCGAGCGGTACCAACTGCGGGTGTGCTCGACCGGCGCGGTCCCACTGAAGGAGACCCGGTCGAAGTACAGCACCGGCGCACCCTTCTTGGTTCCCAGCAAGGTCGCGATCTCGGTACTGGCACCGTCCGCACTGACGGTCTGCTCGGCGCGATCGATCGGCATCTCGAAGCGCTCGGCGCTCGCGCGATAGATCGAGGCCGTCAGATCCAGTTCCAGCAGTCCTGGCAGCAGCATCGGATTGAACCAACCGTCGTCGACGCTGACCGGCTCGCCGTCGGCCAGACGCAGCCTTTTCACGTGGTAGGCAAGAGATTCCGGCGCCATCCCCAACGCTCTCGCGGTGGCGTCCGGTAAAACGGCTTCTTCGCTGACCAACACGACGGTGGTCGGCACATGACCCTGCGCGCGCATCTCCTCGGTGAACGACGCCAAATGCAGTGTCGATTGCACCGCCCGGTGGGCAACAAATGTGCCCTTGCCGCGAACCCGGACCAGATGCCCGTCGTTGACCAACTGGCCGATAGCCTCGCGGACGGTGATCCGGCTGACTCCGTAGTCTTGCATCAAGTTTCGTTCACTGGTCATCAGATCACCAGGCTGCAGTTCCCGAGTGCACTTGTGCAACAAGATCGCCCGCAACTGCTCATGCTTGGGTATTGCACTGTCACGCAGATGAACGGGCATCACGGCGGCTGCTCCTCCGACTTCGAATTTCGTCACGGGCCACGATCCCTGTCCGCACCAATCAGGCCGGTCCCAACCGGTCAGGTCCAATAACAATACGTGACTTGCCACAGCATCCCTAGCAACTATCCCAAAACAGGCAGTCTACTGTCCTCAGTCATCCAAATGACTGTAGATGAACCGCAGTTCAGCAATCGCAAGGTTCTGCTGAATCAGATCCAATCCGAGCGCCGCAATGGAGGCCCGCAACCGATTGGGATCCAAATCGTCTATCGCAGCTCGAAATTCGACCCTCGGAAGCGTCGGCAGCAACGCCTCGTCACCGAACCAACTTTCGATATCGACGGCTATGGTGCTCTCGTTTTCCACTCCTCCGATCAGGTCGTCGAGATCGACCCCACGTAGGGCCAGGAGTTGCATCGGATCGGTGTCGATCCGCTCAGCTGTCAGATAGGCAACGGCGGCAGCATGTTTGCACGGCCATCCGTCGTCCGGACACGTGCAGTCGAAGCGGAAGGCGCTCGGCCCCTCCGGTACGAGTTGCGCTGCCAGCATGTCCGGAATTGCCCCGGACACCAGCGCTGCCAGCGAGCCGGGGACGCGGCGAATCTTGGTGATGATGTCGTCGATATCGGACTGATCGAGGGTATCGATCTGAAGAGTTGACACAAATGGTTGGAGTTGACTGCCCTGCACCTCCGCCGTGACAATTCCCGGTTTGATGTCCAGCGCCAGAAATTGACCTGACCGGGCGTAAGTACGCCCCCGGGACACGCGGGGTTTGTCGCCGATCTCTTCGACCACTCTGACAAACGCCTTGCCCCAGAATGTTCGACCGAACGCCGGACGAGCTTTGACGGGCGCTGCCCGCTTGCGCGGCCCGGTGTACTCGCTGAAATCAGGCCCTCTGCGACGTTTGTGGTCGCTTCCTGTTTCGGGTCGCGGACTCATTCGCCCACCGCATCGTCGCCGAGACGCAGCAGCTCACCGAGTTGTTCGACGCTCATCTCCGTCACCCAGTTCTCCCCGGTACCAACCGCCAATTCGGCCAGTTCACTCTTGCCGGCGATCATCGAATCGATTCGTTCTTCCAACGTTCCGACACACACCATCTTGCGGACCTGAACATTTTTGTTCTGGCCGATACGGAACACCCGGTCGGTGGCTTGATTCTCCACCGCTGGGTTCCACCATCGATCCATATGTACGACGTGGTTGGCCGCGGTCAGATTGAGACCCGTGCCCCCGGCTTTGAGGGAGAGCACCATGATCGGCGGTCCCCCGCCGCTCTGGAATGCCTCGACCATGTTGTCACGGCCGGCTTTGGACACCCCGCCGTGCAGGAACGGGACTTCCGTACTGAAACGTTCCGCCAGGTACGGCACAACCAACTCCCCGAACTCCCGAAACTGCGTGAACAGCAACACTTTCTCGTTGTCAGCCGTCACCGACTCGACGATGTCTTCGATCAATCCGAGTTTGCCCGAACGATGTTGACCGCGTCGCATCACCGCAGATCCGTCACGCAGGAAGTGCGCGGGATGATTACAGACCTGCTTGAGTTTGGTCAGAGCCGAAAGCACCGCCCCCTTACGCTTCATGCCCTCCGTGCCCTTGATCTGAGCCATCATCTCGTCGACGACAGCACGATACAGCGCAGCCTGCTCTTCACTGAGGTTTGCGCGGACGGTCATCTCGAACTTCTCGGGAAGATCAGTGATGACGCTCGGATCGGTTTTCACACGGCGAAGCACAAACGGCGAGGTGACAGCCCGTAGCCGTGACACTGCGAGTTCGTCCTTCTCCCGTTCGATAGGCACGACAAATCGTTTGCGGAACATCTGTTCCGAACCCAGAACCCCGCGGTTGGCAAAATCGAGGATGGAGCGGAGTTCGTCCAATCGGTTTTCCACCGGTGTTCCCGTCAGTGCCACTCGGTGCGCTGCCGGGATGCTTCGAGCGGCCCTCGCTTGAGAAGTCTTGGCGTTCTTGATGTGCTGCGCCTCATCGAGGACCACACGACGCCATTGAAGCTCCTTGAGAGCGGCGACGTCGCGCGTCATCAGTGCGTACGTCGTGATGACCAGATCGCTCTTCTTGACAGCATCCTCCAGCAACGTCCCGGTTGCCCGGTCGCTGCCGTGATGAACGTACACACGTAGGCTTGGAACAAATCGGGCCGCTTCGCGTTGCCAGTTACCGACCACAGACATCGGGCAAACCAATAACGTTGGTGTCGTTGACTTCTCGTGCGCCAGCAACGCCAGAAGCTGCAGTGTCTTACCCAAGCCCATATCGTCTGCCAACACCGCACCCAAACCGAGGGCACTCATGTAGACCAGCCAGTCGAGTCCCCGGCGTTGGTACGGACGCAGGACCGCATTGACGGTGGCCGGAACGGGAACTTCTGTCGGTTTCACCGAATGATCCAGCAACGCCGACGCCCATCCGGTGGCCGTCACTTCCTCCACGGGAAGGTCTTTCAGATCGTCCGCGATGAGGTCCTTGAGCAACTCGACAATCGCCCGATCCCCACTCGAATGCCGGCTGCTGACAAAACGAGCAGCACGCGCGAGTACCTCTTTGTCGGCTTGCACCCACTCGCCTCGCAAACGCACCAGATCAGACTTGGCATCAACCAGCCGGCCCATTTCGTCAGGCGTGAGCACCTTGTCTCCGAGCGCCAACTCCCAGTCGTATTCCACCAACTGATCCAGCCCGACCGTGCGATTCTCCGCGACGATCGGCGACGCCGCCGAGGTGACCCGAACCCGCAATGACGGCGACACCACACTCCACGCCCGCGGAAGCAGCAGCGTGATCCCTTTCTCCTGCAAGGCAATAGCGCCGTGACCGACCAGATCCATCACGACCGGCGTCGGCAGCAGTAAGTCCAAACTGTCATCGTCGCGAGGTACATCGCGAAACCGCGGGTAAGCCGCGACAGCTTCTTCGAGCTTTCGGCTGCCCAATTGCAATCTGGCGGCATCGGTCCGGTGCAACCGAATACGTTCGGGTGCTTCACCTTCCGGACGTAGACACACCTGCAATCGCCACAGCGCTTCGGTGTCGAGATCGATGTCGTCACTGAGCTCAGGCTCGATGAGGCGCAGAACCAACTCGGGCTCGTCCGCCGTGAGGGTTTCGCTCCACTCCGTCAATCCCTGAGCAACTCTCGGCGGTGCACTGTCGAAGGCGTCGCCTTGCAGCAACGCGGTCCACAGTTCTGTGGTGACGGTTTCACCGGAACCGTCGATTGCCCGACGCACGACGGCATCCGTGAGTTCCCGGGTGATGTCATCGAGGATGGATCGCGGTGAACTCACTGCCCGCTGCACGGGAGGCATCGCGACAACCAACTCACCCAGCCACGCGCGTTGGCGTTCGCCGATCAGCAACCGCCAGCGTGGCCACCAACTGCCCTCGGCCCGGCTCAACTCCGGGACAACGCGGCCGGCGCGCACCCACCGGTCGATGCCGCGAACAACGTGAATCAGATAGTGCAGGTCCCCGGCGATTCTGCTGTCGCCCGGCTTGAAACGAAGCAGCAGGTCAACTGCGTCCGGCGGCGCCAACGCGACCGCGGCATACTCACTCTGCAACGGCCCGCCCGGAACCGGCGGCATCGCAATACTCACCCGATGTCGAAACTTTCTGTGCAGCACAGCACTGACCGGGTCACGGGGATCATCGACCCCGGAACCATCGTGTCCGTCTACCCAGAGTTTGAGCCCCGATCCCGGTGACCAGAGTCCATGCAGCATCCGACTATCCAATCAGGTGCCACCGACAGATGGATCACCACCTGATTGTGAAGGATTTCGCTCGCTCAGCGAACGAAATCCTTCACAATCAGCGTTGTCGGACGCCGGTGGTTGAATCAGATCTGTGCGCACACGAGGTTCGACAGCAACGCTCGCGCTGATACTGCTGTGCATCACTACTTCCTGCGGGCGGATCGGCAACGACAGCAATTCTGCTCCGGGTAGTCCCACCGCAGCTGCGCTCGAACAACTGCTCGATCAAGTCTCCGTAGTCGACACGCGTCCGCACCCGGGCGGATACCAACGCGGGTGCGGGCGCGGAGAGGCGTGCGTGTTCGGGCAGTCCTGGTCCGACGATCAGGACGCTCCCGGCGGGCATGACGGTTGCGATACCCGCAACAATGTTCTGGCCCAGGATCTTTCGAATGTGATGTACAAACCTGATACCCACAACTGCGTCGTGATGTCCGGCACCATGACCGACCCGTATTCAGGCGAGGCCACCTCGTTCGATCGGCAGCAAGCCAAGTCCGTCCAGATCGACCACGTCTATCCCCTTGCGGCAGCGTGGGATTTCGGGGCAACCAGTTGGCCGCTCCCCCTCCGCGAAAGATTTGCCAACGACACCCAGTTGAATCTGCTGGCCGTCAATGGCCCCGACAATCAAGCCAAAGGTGACAGCACCCCCAGTGAATGGCTACCGCCGAATCCTGCCTACCACTGCTTTTATGCCGGCAAGTACCTGACCGTTGCAGTGTCATACGGGTTGCCCATCAGCCGGGCCGATCATCAGACCCTGACCGACCTCGCCGCCAACTGCTGACCTACTTCACCGTGAACGAACTTGTGTGCCAACCCGTTGCGCCGCCGGGAATCGGCGGAGTCCGCTCTTCCACCTGAACATTGCCGTCGAGGTCGGTCGCCCGGACCTGCACCGTGTGCAATCCCGGCGCCGCGTCCCACATCCACGACCACTGACGCCACGTATCGATCGAGTACTCCTGCGCCAAGGTTGCAGGTTGCCACGCCCCGTTGTCGACGCGCACTTCCACCTTTTCGATACCGCGATGCTGAGCCCACGCAGTTCCGGCCACCAGCACTTGACCGGCCTTCACCGGCGACAACGGTGCCGGCACTTCGATACGCGACGCCGTCTTGATCGGGGCCTGCGCACCCCACCCCCGCTGCGTCCAATAGGCGTCGACCTGATCGAAGCGCGTCAACTCCCACTCGGTCACCCATTTTGTCGCGGACACAAAGCCGTACAGTCCCGGAACAACCTGACGGACGGGATATCCGTGCTCGAAGGGCAGCGGTTCCCCGTTCATCGCGACGGCAAGCATCGCGTCGCGCCCGTCAGTCAACACTTGCACCGGAGTGCCGATGGTGAATCCGTCGACGCTGGTCGAGAGCAGCATGTCCGCATCCGGGTGCACTCCGACTTCTTCGAGGAGGTCCTTCATCGGATAGCCGATCCATGTGGCGTTGCCTGCCAGGACACCGCCCACTTCGTTGGAAACGCAGGTCAGTGTGACCACGCGCTCGATCGGGGTTCGAGCGACCAGATCGTCAAAAGACAGGGTCATTTCACGGTCGACCATGCCGTGGATACGCAATTCCCACGAGTCCGTCGTCAGCTGCGGAACCAGGAGTGCCGTGTCGATTCGATAGAAATCCTCGTTAGGCGTGATGTATGTCGACGCTCCCGCGATGCCGATATCCGCTCCGGCGGGAATCGGAGCAGCCACGTCCTTGACCGTGGGAACCACAAAATCTTCCCGATTCGCCACGGCTCCCGCGATCCGTTTGCCCACGAACTTGCCGGCCGCTCCCGCTGCCGCGGCGACGGCCAATGCCATCCCGGCCAGCGTCAGGAATTGACGTCGTGGCAGCCAGGACTCTTCGACACCAGCAGCCAACTCCACTTCGAGTTGCCCGATCAACAATCGAAGCGTCGCAATTCCGGCGATAACTCCCACGATCGTGGGGATCACGTACATCGCGTCGGCGATCGGCCGCTGCAGCGCCGCATACACCCCCACCACACCGAGGACTCCGAGAATGACACTGCCGATGGGGCGTCGTCGACGTTCCAGCAGGCCGGCGACTGCGCCGAGTAGGACAATCAGGATCGACATTCCGATGAACAAAGCCGGCTTGTCGTTGGTTCCGAAGGTGTGGATCGCGAACTCGCGGGCCCAAGCCGGAGTCCGGTCGACCGTGGTCGCACCGACCGCGTAGAAGGGCGAGGAGTCGGGGTTGATCGGCAGTGCCACCAGTTCACCGACTCCCAGAACAACCGCCACGGCCACCACACCGGACGCTGCGTGGGCCACTAATCTACGACGTGGTGCGGCAACCGGTTGTTCGTCGATGCTCTGTGTAACCATGGGCGTCTCGGTTCTTCTCGGGGTCTCTTACACTGCTTACCCGGTATTCGGAGCCGCTGATCGCCGGGATGGGTCGATTAGAGTTGAGCCCATGACTGTCGACCTCAACAAGGACACACTGCTGTGTATGTCGCTATCCGGGCGTCCGAGCAACATCGGCACCAGATTCCACAACTACTTGTACGAGGAACTGGGTCTCAACTTCGTCTACAAGGCGTTCACCACCGATGATGTTCCGGCGGCGATCGCCGGGATCCGCGCGCTCGGCATCCGCGGTTGCGGCGTATCCATGCCGTTCAAGGAACGGGTCATAGCGCACGTCGACGTCATGCATGATTCGGCGTCGGCAATCGACTCGGTCAACACCATCGTCAATGAAGCGGGCGTCCTGCACGCCTACAACACCGACTACCAAGCGGTGGCAAATCTGTTGCGCGAAAACAATGTAGACACTTCCCTGTCCGTTGCAGTGGCCGGCAGTGGAGGCATGGCGAAGGCAGTCGTCGCAGCGGTACGCGATACCGGTTTCACCGACGTCACGGTAGTGGCACGCAACAAGGCCGCTGGTTCGGCACTCGCAGATCAGTACGGATTCACCTGGAAATCAGATCTCGGTGAAATGAGTCCCGGCGGGGCGAGCGGGGCGACGGGGGATTTCCGAGTTCTGATCAATGCCACCCCGATTGGCATGGCGGGCGGTGTCGAATCCGATTCCCTGTCCTTTCCCGATGTCGCGGTTCGCAGCGCGGAGGTCGTATTCGATGTGGTTGCAATGCCCGTGAATACTCCCCTGATCACCCTGGCCACCGAACTCGGCAAGACGGTGATCACCGGCGGTTCGGTGATCGCCCTCCAGGCCGCCGAGCAGTTCGTTCTCTACACGGGTGTACGTCCCACCCCGGAACAGATTCAACGCGCCTCCGAATACTCCCGCGCGTGACAAACTCGGCACTATGACGGACACCGGAGAGAGCGCTCCCGTGCAGCTCGCACGAAACTTCAACGAGTTGCTGCAGGAATTGCGAGTCGCTCTCTCTGGCGTCCAGATCCTGTTCGCATTTCTTCTCGCCGTGGCATTCACCGAACGGTACGCCGACGGACCGTCGTACATCAGGACCATTCACCTCGTGACAGTCATCCTGGTCGCGATATCCTTCGGATTGCTGATGGCGCCCGCGGTGTGGCATCGAGTGTTGTTTCGAGGCGGGCACCGCGAGCGCATCCTCACCATTGCAAACCGATTCACTCTGTGCGGCATAGGTTTTCTGGCCGCATCCATGACGGGCACGGTGCTGCTGATCACCGAGATTGCCGTGGGCGGCATTACTGCAATCATCCTCACCGCGGGTGCCGCAGTCATGTTTACGACGTTATGGTTCGTGGTCCCGCAGTTGATCACCCGCAACGAAACCTGAACTTACGCTCCAGTTTCGACGGCTCGTGCACTGTCATTTGACCACTGCGACCACGAGCCCGGAAACAGCGTGGCGTCGTAGCCGGCAATGGCGAGTGCTGCAATCTGATGTGCCGCAGTCACTCCGGATCCGCAGTACACCGCAACACTATCCGTGCCTCCGAGTCTCGCAAATCGCTCACGCAAGATCTTCGCCTCCGAAAATCGGCCGCTGCCATCAAGATTCTCGACTGTCGGTGCGCTCACCGCACCCGGAATATGGCCGGCGACCGGATCGATCGGTTCCACCTCACCGCGATAACGTTCCCCGGCCCGCGCATCGAGCAGAACGCCATTCCAACCCGCGACGTCGTTGATGTCGACGGTCGGCATATTACCGCCTCGAAGCGTGACCGTTCCGGCTGCAACCACCTCACCGCTTCCGGATGACGTCGGCAAACCTGCCGATTCCCAGTTCGGCAATCCTCCGTCGAGCAGACGAACATCCGCGAGTCCGGCCCAGCGCAGCAGCCACCAACCTCGTGCCGCTGACATGTTTCCGACAGCGTCGTAGAGAACAACAGTGTCGCCGTCGTTGATGCCCCATCTACGTCCCGCTTTCTGCAGGTCCTGGATCGACGGCAGTGGATGCCGACCCGATTCCTTCGACGCCGGAGCCGCCAGTTCGGTTTCGAGATTGACGAACACTGCGCCGGGGATGTGGGCATCACGAAAATGCTCCTCACCGTTCGGATCACCCAGCGCCCAACGAACATCGAGCAGAACGGGCGGGGTACCGGCATCGATGAGCGATGCCAGTTCGGGAGCGTCGATCAGCACGGGAAGCGTCATGGGACCAATACTGGCACGACTCGAATCAGGCAACACCGAAGAACGCGCCGAGTCCGACCAGCAGAACTCCGCTCACCACGTCAATACGCTTTCCGACGCCCGGCCGCCTCAGCTTGCGTCCGGCGCCCGCCGCCAGAACGACAACGACGGCCCACCACAGTGCGGCAGCAATTACGGTGGCGCCGGCCAACGTCAGAGTGCGCAGTGCTGCGCCGCTGCCTGGTTCGACAAACTGCGGAAGCAGTCCGAGGAAGAACAGCAATGCCTTGGGATTGAGGAGGTTGGAGAGGAACCCGTATCGGAATGCTCGCGGCGCCGGAATCGGTTCCGATACGGCCGTCAAGGCGTCGTCACCACTTCGCGCTTTGAACGCGCTGCGGATTGCGGAGATACCCAGCCAGGTCAGGTAGGCCGCTCCCGCATAGGTGAGAGCCGAGAGCAGTTGCGGGCGAGTCGCGACGAGAGCCGACAGTCCGAGTGACGCAGCGGCGGTGTGCACGACCAGTCCGGCAGTCACACCGGCTGCAACCACGGCACCTGTCCGCCGATCTGCCAGGGAATGCCGCAGAATCAGGACAAAATCCGGGCCGGGTGTGAACAAGACGATGGAAAGCAGGGAGCCGAAAGCTAGCCACTGACCGATACTCATCCGAATTACCTCACGTTCGAGCAGGTTCGACACCTGCATTCATGACAGGAGTGTGCAACTGGATCCGGGAAGTTCAAAACCGTTCCGGATAGGATTCGGCAGATGTCGAAGAATGAAGATTTGGATTCGGTGGACTGGAAGATTCTGGCCGAATTACAGAAAGATGCGTCGATCACCAACAAGGTTCTGGCCGACCGAGTCGGTCTGGCCACGTCGTCGTGTCACGAGCGTGTACGACGCCTGCGAGCAAACGGGACGATCAGTGGGATCCATGCCGTCGTCGATCCGTCGGCCGTTGGTCGGTCGATGCAGGCGATCATTGCTGTGCAACTGCGTCCCCATCGACGCGACCTGGTGGACCGTTTCACTGCCGACGCCCTCGCCTTGCCGGAAACTCTTGCGCTGTTCAATGTCTCGGGGCCCGAGGACTTCTTTCTCCATGTCGCGGTTCGCGACAGCGCACATCTGCAGCGAGTGCTGATCGACCATCTGGCGGCTCACCCCGAGGTGTGGCATGCACAGACCCATCTCATCTACGGCAAAGCCGTCACGGCGCCCATCCGTCCGGATCGGTAGATCAGTCAGGCAGAATCACTGACCATGTCGGACTCCCCCCAGACCACTGAGCCGGACATAGTCCGCGGCAACGCGCAGCCCGTCAGCGCTGGAATCGTGACTGCGCTGGTGGGATTCACCAGCTCGTTCGCGGTAGTCCTCACCGGCCTCACAGCCTTGGGCGCAGACGCAGCTCAGGCAGCCTCGGGACTCCTCGTACTCTGTGTCACCCAAGCCCTGGGCATGCTCTGGCTCTCACGACGGTACAAAATTCCGATCACCCTGGCGTGGTCGACGCCGGGCGCGGCATTGCTCGCCGGTGCCGGCTCGGTGCACGGTGGATGGCCCGCCGCAGTGGGCGCCTTCATCGTCGTCGGAGTTGCGATAGTTCTGACGGGGCTGTGGCCCGCGCTGGGCAAGCTCATCTCGGCCATTCCGACTCCTCTAGCTCAGGCGATGCTGGCCGGAGTTCTCCTGCCCTTGTGCCTGGCACCGATCGGCGCTGTACGTGACGCACCCCTGGCGGTGGCGCCGGTAATTCTGGTCTGGCTTGCGGCGCAACGCTTCTCCAAGCGGTGGGCCGTTCCGCTTGCATTTCTCACTGCTGCCGTCGTGATCTGTATCAGTCTGATGACGTCCGAGAACACACTCGACGCCTCAGCGATGATTCCTCGCATCGACCTCACAGCGCCGTCGTGGACGTGGCAGGCGTTGATCGGAATTGCTTTGCCGTTGTACATAGTGACCATGGCCTCGCAGAACATTCCCGGTGTGGCCGTGATGAATTCATTCGGATATACAGTGCCGTGGCGGCCCTCGATGATCGTGACCGGCATCGGCACTGTCCTCGGTGCCCCCGCCGGTGGTCACGCGATCAATCTCGCCGCCATCAGCGCCGCACTGGCGGCGGCGCCCACCGCCCATCCCGATCCGAAGCGCCGATGGATAGCAGCCGCCACGGCCGGTTGGGCCTATCTCGTACTGGCCGTAGGTTCTGCCGCCGTTGCCGCGCTGGTTGTCGCAGCCCCGGCGGGCGTGGTGGAAACTGTTGCCGGACTGGCGCTCTTGGCTACACTGGCAGCTTCTCTGACCGCGGCGCTCAGCGATCCAGCCGAACGCGAAGGTGCCGTCGTCACGTTTCTCATCGCTGCGTCGGGCGTCGCCGTCGCGGGAATCGGATCGGCCTTCTGGGCCTTACTCGTCGGATTGATCGTGAGGGCAGTGCTGATCGGTAGCAGCACGTCGCTAAGGTCGAAGTCGTGAGTGCAACAGATTCCGCTATCTCGATCGAGCAGTTCCCGGTTCGCTGGCCCGTCCCTACCCGTTGGGATGACAACGACCACTACGGGCACGTGAACAACGTGACCTACTACTCGTACTTCGACACTGCCGTGAACGCATGGCTCATGTCGGCAACCGGCACCGATATTCGGAACCTTCCGGCCATCGGTGTTGTCGCCGAAACGTCCTGCCGGTATCTGAGCGAACTCACGTTCCCCGAACAACTCCAAGTCGGTATCGGGGTCGAAAGGCTCGGCACCAAGAGCATCGTCTACTCACTCGCGATCTTTCACGAGAACGCACACGGAATCTGGGAAGCTGCGGCTACGGGCCGCTTTGTCCACGTGTATGTCGACGCTGTTACCCGAACGCCGGTCGCGATCCCGGCCGCGATCGCTGCCGCGGCCGGTTCGCTCGTTTAATTCAGTCCCAGCTTTTCGGCAGTCGCAACGGCCCGAGCGACAATTCCGTCGATCATCGTGACCGTCGGGCCACCGTGTTCGGCCTTGTTGCGTGGGTCGTCGAGGATTCGACGCAATACTCCTTCAGCGATGATCGACAGCTTCCACAGCGCCAACACGTGCCAGTAACCCACTGCCGAAACGTCGCGGCCGGTGGCGGCAACGTATGCCTCGACGAGTTCGTCGCGGTTCGGGAAACCTTCGAGCGTCGACGCCATGAACGGGCCGGCTACCTTGTCGCCGGCTTCGGGCCAATATGCCAGTAGCGCACCGAGATCCGCGAGCGGGTCTCCCAGCGTGCAGAGCTCCCAATCAACCACCGCGAGTACCCGACCTTCGGCCGGATCGACGATGATGTTGTTAAGGTGAAAATCGCCGTGGACCAGGGTCACTTCGGTTTGCTCGGGAATGTTTCGATTCAGGATTTCCGCAAGCCGCTCCACGTCGGGAATATCCCGTGTCTTTGACTTGTCCCACTGCGCCGACCATCTCTTGAGTTGCCGCTGCGCAAAAGGTTTGGTGCTCGCGAGATCTTGAAGTGCCGTTTCCTCGAGGTCGACGGCGTGGATCGTGGCCAGCGCCTTCGGGAGTGCCAATCCGACTTTCCGACGCTCGTCCACCGTCAACTTCTGCGCAACCGACACTCCGTCGATCACCAGACCGTCGACGTAGCTCATCAGCACCAGCGGCGCGTCCGTGATCGCCGGGTCTTCGGTGATGCCGATGATCTTGGGCACCGGAACCGGAGTTCCTTGAAGTGAAGACAGGATTCGGTGTTCCCGCACCACGTCATGAGCTGACGCAAGCAATGTCCCCAATGGGGGCCTGCGCAGTACCCAGCGCCCGCCGCCCGCATCCGTCACAGAGTAGGTGAGGTTGGATTGACCGTTGCCGATCCTCTCGAAAGTCAGTGGTGTGGTGGCGCCAACCCCCAGTTCGGCGATCCACCCGGAAACTGCTTCTTCGTTCAGTCCGACTGCATTCATCGCACCGATGCTAGCGGGAGAAATCGAATAGTTGGCAGTAACGACGCCATTGTTACCCACGAGTTCGGAAATCGTGACTGGTAGGCATGCTTTCGAGACGGCGACCCACTTGCGGATTCTGCAATCAAGGGGATGCTGGGAAGAGAGACCACAACTGAAAAACACATCGGGATTGCTCGATCTCGCTCACAAGGCGCGTCGGGCATGAGTAGAAACCGAGGTGAACCGCGATGATCGACAACCTCGACTATCCAGTCCAGCTCCTCCAACCGGACGGCACCCGAGTGTGCCGACCCGAATACGACCGTCTGATCGCAGATCTCGGACCTACCGAATACATCTCGTTGTACCGTGACATGGTCATCAGTCGCAGAATCGACACTGCGGCGGTTGCGCTCCAGCGTCAAGGCGAAATCGGTTTGTGGGCACCACTCTTGGGCCAGGAAGCCGCGCAGGTCGGCTCGGCCCGGGCTCTGAAACACGATGATTTCGCTTTTGTCAGCTACCGCGAACATGCCGTCGCCTACTGCCGCGGAGTTCCCCCTGAGGTACTGACGCACATGTGGCGCGGTTGCTCCCATTCTGCTTGGGATCCAGATCAATTCAACGTGACCAACCCAGCGATCGTTGTCGGATCACAAGGACTTCACGCAACAGGGTATGCACTCGGTGTCCACCTCGACGGAGCTGAGATCGCCACCATCGCCTATTTTGGCGACGGCGCCACCAGCCAGGGCGATATTGCCGAAGCATTGGGATTCGCTGCCAGTTTCCGCGCCGGTGTCGTGTTCTTCTGCCAGAACAACCAGTGGGCCATCAGCGAACCCGTCTCGCTACAGTCCCGCACCCCGATATCGCACCGCGCCGACGGGTACGGCATACCTTCATTCCGCGTCGACGGAAACGATGTACTCGCTGTTCTGGCTGTGACGCGGGCCGCCCTTGCCCACGCGAGGGAAGGGAGCGGGCCGACGTTCATCGAAGCAATCACCTGCCGAATGGGTCCACACACCACTTCCGACGATCCGACTCGGTATCGCAGCGATACCGATATGGCCGAGTGGCGCAACCGCGACCCGATCGAACGGATGAGGGTGTTTCTGGAGCGGCGCGGAATCCTCGACGAAGCCGCCGGCACCGAAATCTCCATCGCGGCCGAAGAGGTAGCCGTCCGATTGCGCCGCGCCACTCTCGAAACTCCGGACCCGCCGCCGTCGGCTCTGTTCGAGCACGTCTACACCGGGCCGCACCCGTTGATCGACCATGAGCGAGAACAACATCGGGAGTATCTGGCGAGTTTCGACGATGAGGAGGTCATGTCATGACTGTCGTCAATCTGGTGACGGCCCTCAACGCCGGACTACGACGCTCACTCGAACGGGATCACCACGTCGTCATTCTGGGTGAGGATGTCGGCCGTCTCGGCGGAGTCTTCCGCGTCACCGATGCTCTGCAGAAGGACTTCGGCGAGAACCGAGTGATCGACACGCCGCTCGCCGAATCCGGGATCGTGGGAACAGCTTTCGGTTTGGCTTTGCGCGGATACCGTCCGGTGTGCGAAATCCAGTTCGACGGTTTTGTCTACCCGGCTTTCGATCAGATCGTCTCTCAGGTAGCAAAGATTCACTATCGCACCGAGGGACGGGTATGCGCCCCGATCACGATCCGTATTCCCAGCGGGGGCGGAATCGGTGCCGTGGAACATCATTCGGAGTCACCGGAAGCCTATTTTGCACACACTGCCGGGCTGAGAGTGGTGTACCCCAGCAACCCCGCCGACGGCTACCACATGATCCGTCAATCAATCGAATGTGACGATCCCGTTGTGTTCCTCGAACCCAAGCGCCGGTACTGGGATGCGGCCGAGGTTGATCTCGATGCCGAACCTTCACTCCCACTGCACAGTGCGCGTGTCGTCCGCCCAGGAAGTGACGCCACCGTCGTCGCGTACGGGTCGATGGTGGCTACTGCGCTCGAAGCTGCGGATATCGCCGACGACGAGGGTCACCACCTCGAAGTAATCGACCTCCGGTCCCTCTCCCCCATCGATTTCGACACCGTGGACAACTCGGTGCGACGGACGGGCCGACTCGTCGTCGTTCACGAGGCACCGATGTTTCTCGGCCTGGGAGCAGAAATTGCAGCCCATGCCGCGCAGTATTGTTTCTACGATCTGAAGGCCCCCATCCTGCGTGTCACTGGGTTCGATATCCCCTATCCCCCAGCAAAACTGGAGCAGTTTCACCTACCGGATGCCGATCGGATTCTCGATGCACTCGATCGGGTACTGACGCCATGACTACCGCGGAGTTCCGTCTACCGGATCTCGGCGAAGGTCTCACCAGCGCCGAATTAGTGTCGTGGCGTGTTGATGTCGGCGACACCGTAGCTCTCGATCAGGTGATCGCCGACGTCGAATCAGCCAAGGCCCTGGTCGAACTTCCCTCTCCCTATGCCGGAGTGGTGACAGAACTATTGGTCGAACCCGGCGCCACCGTACCCGTCGGTGCGCCGATTATCCGGATCACGACGGCGGAGTCGGCGGACCCCGGCTCGCCGAGCGTTCTGGTGGGCTATGGACCGCAGGCGTCGCATTCGAACCGGAGACGACGGAACGTCCCCCACACGACGCACCACGACGGAGAGACTGCGCCGACACATAACCGGCGTCTGGCGTCGGTAATGACCTCCAGCGTCCGGGCACCACAGGCAACTGTGTTTGTCACCGTCGATGTCACGGCATCGATGGACCTGCTCGCCAAACTCCGCAACTCCGCACCCTTCGAGAACGTTTCGGTGACACCACTGACTCTCGCCGCCAAATCCCTGGTCACCGCGATCGCTTCGAGCCCCGAGGTCAATTCGACGTGGGATGAGCAGTCCGGCAGCAGCGTCAAGCATCCCCACGTGAACCTCGGCATTGCGGTGGCGTCGGAGCGCGGACTGCTGGTTCCCAACATCAAGGACGCCGACACGCTGAACCTGCTCGACCTTGCTCGATCGATCAATGAACTGACTGCGACCGCGCGAGCCGGCCGAACCGACATGCCACACCTCACCGGCGGGACGGTCACGATCACCAATGTCGGCGTATTCGGTGTCGACGGCGGCGTACCTCTACTCAACCCCGGCGAGGCCGCCATCCTTTGTCTGGGCGCTGTCAACGAGCGTCCGTGGGTTGTCGACGGGCGCATCGAGATCAGATCTGTGGTCACAATTTCGGTGACTTTCGACCACCGCGGTATGGACGGAAAACAAGCTGCCGAGTTCCTTTCGCTGGTGGCGGCGATGCTCGCGGATCCGGCTGTGCTGCTCGCGCACCTGTGAGAGCATCCGGGCCTGGCACACCTGTCGCGGCAGCGTCGCCTGGCACACTGTCACGGTGAGCAGCACCCCCAGTCCCACCCTCATTCGCGCCCGCGCCGGCATTTTCGGCATCTTCGGAATCAACGGATTTCTACTCGCGATGTGGGTGGTCCACATCCCGTCGATCGAACACCGGGTGGGTATCAGTCATTCCACGCTCGGCTCGCTGCTGTTGCTCCTCGCAGTCGGCGCAATCGCCGGTATGCAATTGAGTGGCCCGCTTGCCGATCGGTACGGCAGCCGACGCATGGTGATTCTTGCGGGCGTCGGTTTGTGCGCGGCAGTGCTGGGTCCGGGGTTTGCCACCAACACCTGGCAATTGGGTGCCGCACTGGTTGTCTTCGGCTTTGCGAACGGTGCGCTGGACGTCTCGATGAACTCTCAGGCCGTCGAAGCCGAACAGCTCTACCGTCGCCCGATCATGGCTGCCTTCCACGGCATGTTCTCGGTTGGCGGTGTTGTGGGTTCGATCGTCGGATTCGGCACGCTGGCAATCGAACTCCCGCCGTACGTCACCCTCACCGCCGCGTCGGTAGTCGGCTTGGTGGCCGTCTCGATCTTTTCGCGGCCATTGCTTCCACACACCCCGCACCACTCCGAAGCCACTGAATCCGAACAACCGCACGGCCATTTCTCGGGCAAGGTGCTTGCGTTGGGGTCGCTCGCGTTTGTGTTGATGCTTGCCGAGGGTGTGGCAAATGACTGGAGCGCGTTGCAGGTCAAGGAAGACCTCGGCGTCTCGAATGCCGTTGCTGCGCTGTCCTTCGGCGCCTTCTCCGCAATGATGACGGTCGGACGCTTCACAGCAGACCGCATCAGCGCGGCGGTCGGTCCCGTCGCCGTGGTTCGCTATGGCGCGATCATTTCCGCCGTCGGAATGCTGACGGTTGTGTTGTCGGGTTGGCTTCCGCTCACGTTGTTCGGGTGGGCGTTGTTCGGCGCCGGTCTCTCCGGGTGTATCCCGCAGATCTTCACGACGGCCGGCAATCTGGGTTCCGGTTCGGCTGGTACCAACATGTCTCGCGTCGTCGGAATGGGGTACATCGGATTTCTCGCCGGACCGGCAACCATCGGCTGGGTGACCAAGATTGTGCCACTCACCACAGCGATGTTGATCCCCCTGACATGTGTGCTGGTCGCTGCGGGTTGCGCCGGTGTCGTTCGTCGCGATTCTCCGACCGTCGACCGAAATCACAGCTGATCCTCACGATAGGCACAGACGAAGCGAGGATGCTTGGGAACCGTGACCGTCTCGTCCCCCGCCCCTCGCTCCTCGTCCACCACTCCTCGCCTGCTTGCCCTTGCCGCACTGTGTGTTGTGGCGCTCTGCACCCTGTTGTTACTGAGACCCGCGTCGCCGACGGTCACCGTTCCGGCATCGCTCGAGTCTGTCGCTGATTGGGTGATCATTCGTGTCGACGTGACCGCAGTACTGGCGGCCACCACTGCTCTGGCTGTGGTGTCGATGGTCCAAAATCTCCACTACGGCATCGGCGTCATCCTGATGCTCGGAGTGGGTGCCAACCTGACAACTGCCGCGCTGGGGTCTTGGATCACGGATGTGCCGACGACGTTGCTTCCCAGCGGACATGTGGTGGCCGCGACCGCTCTCTACGGTTCGGCTGTACTGGTATCTGCCCCTCGGTGGCGACCAGTGGTTATCGGGCTTGGCATCTCAGGAGTTGCCGGGGTGTGCATCAGTGCGTGTGCTGCCGAGATGAGCGGGGTTTTCGGAGTGATTGCCGGGCTACTCGTGGCCTCCGTGTGGGGTTGTGCCGCAGCCATTTTGATGGAGCGTTCACCGATCGCGGCGCAACGTGAAGCATTGCGTGCTGATACAGCCGTTGTGGCCTTTTCGCGACATCGGAGCATTCACCTGTAGCGCCACAGCTGGCCCGGGGCCTTTCGCCAACTAACCGGGGACGATGACCCCTAGCGATGCAGCCACTTGTGCCACAACGGAATACAGACGCCGACCGCCACGAGCCCACCACTCCTCCCGCTGTCTAAGCCACTAGCCGCGTAACTGTCTGCGCGCAGCAAGACAAAAGGGCACCTACCCGCATCGCGGGTAGGTGCCCTTTCCAGCAGCAGTACAGACTTACAGTGCCTTGAGTTCTTCCGTCACCTCGGCAACGGACTTCTTCGCATCGCCGAACAACATCGACGTACCGTCCGCGAAGAACAACGGATTCTCGATCCCCGCGAAACCGGAGTTCATCGACCGCTTGAGCACGATCACCGACTTCGACTGATCGACGTTCAGGATCGGCATCCCGTGAATCGGTGACGACGGATCATTGCGCGCCGACGGGTTCGTGACATCGTTCGCGCCGATCACCAAGGTGACATCGGTGCGCTTGAACTCGTCGTTGATGTCGTCCATTTCCTTCATCGCGTCGTACGAGACATCCGCCTCGGCGAGAAGAACATTCATATGACCGGGCATACGGCCGGCGACGGGGTGAATGGCGTACTTGACCTCGACGCCCTTCGCCTCGAGCATCTTGGCCATGTCCTTGACCGCGTGCTGAGCCTGCGCGACAGCCAAGCCGTAACCGGGAACGATGATGACCTGGTTGGCGTAGGCCATCTGGATAGCGGCATCGGCAGCCGAAGTTGCCTTCGCCGTACGCACAACACCGTCCGAGGAAGCAGCTTCGCCGCCGCCGCCACCGAAACCACCGGCAACGATTGCCGGGATGGAACGGTTCATGGCCTTGGCCATCAGGTTGGTCAGGATGGTGCCCGACGCGCCGACGATCATGCCGGCCACGATCATGGCCTGGTTGTCGAGCGCCAAACCGGCTGCCGCAGCAGAGAGTCCGGTGAGCGCGTTGAGCAGCGAGATCACGACGGGCATGTCGGCGCCGCCGATGGGCAGCACCACCATGAGGCCGAGGATGCCGGAGATGACCAGGACGCCGACGATCCACAGTGAGCTGGTCGGGCCTTCCGGCGTGATCGCCTTGATACCGATGATCACCGAGAATGCCACGGCAGCAATGAGAAGCAGCGCGTTGAGCGGCTGCTGCAACTTGCCGATACCGATGGGGCGGCCGGGCAGGGTTTCCTGCAGCTTCAGGAACGCGATGACGCTGCCCCAGAAGGAAATCGAGCCGATCACGGCAGCAAAGAGGGATGCGACGACGATGTGCACCGTCGGTGACTCACCGTGCTGGAAGGCCGTGAAGCCGTCCGAGTCCAGGAACTCTGCGTACGCGATCAACGCGACGGTACCGCCGCCGACACCGTTGAACAGCGCCACCAACTGCGGCATCGCCGTCATCTTGGTACGCAAGGCCGGCGGAACACCGAGCACGACACCGATGACGAGACCGGCGATGATGACGATCCAGTTGCCCAGCTGCGCATCACGAATGGAGATCAGGGTCGCGACGACGGCGATGATCATGCCGACCGCGGCGATCTGGTTGCCGCGCACCGCGGTCTTGGGTCCGGTCAGACCCATCAGACCGTAGATGAACATCGAGAACGCGAGAATGTACAAACTATTGACCAGGTATTCCATTACTGGTCACCGTCCTTCGTAACAGCCTTGGCGGCCGGCTTGGCCTTGAACATCGCCAGCATGCGGTCGGTGACGACGAAGCCGCCGACGACGTTGACCGTTCCGAAGACGAGTGCGACGAACAAGATGATCTGCAACCCGATCGACGGGTCGTTCACCTTACCGAGCACGACGAGTGCGCCGAGGACGACGATGCCGTGGATGGCGTTGGTGCCCGACATCAGCGGGGTGTGCAGGGTGTTCGGGACCTTGGAGATCACAGCGAAACCGACGAACCCGGACAGCACCAGGATCGCGATGTTCGCCAGCAGTGATGTGTACATCAGGCGCCCTTCTCTTCACGGGTGACGCACGCACCGGCAATAACCTCGTCGGAGAAATCAGGAGCAAGAGCCCCTTCAACCAACATCAGTTCGATCAGTGCGGAAATGTTCTTCGAATACAGCTCCGAGGCATGCTCGGGCATCGTCGCCGGCAAGTTCAGCGGCGAGCAGATGGTGACACCGTTCTTGACGACGGTCTGACCCGGTTCGGTCAGCTCGCAGTTGCCGCCGGTCTCACCGGCGAGGTCGACGATGACGCTGCCGGGCTTCATACCCGAGGCGGCAGCGGCGGTCACCAGACGCGGCGCCGGACGACCCGGAACCAGCGCGGTGGTGATGACGACGTCGAAACCCTTGATGGCGTCTTCGAGTGCTTGCTGCTGCTTGGCGCGCTCGTCGTCGGTGAGCTCGCGGGCGTAGCCGCCCTCACCGGCGGCGTCGATACCGAGATCGAGCCACTGGGCGCCCACTGAGCGCACCTGGTCGGCGACCTCAGGTCGGACGTCGTAGCCGGTGGCGCGGCCACCGAGACGCTTGGCCGTGGCCAATGCCTGCAGACCGGCGACACCGACACCGAGCACCAGCACGGTCGCGGGCTTGACGGTGCCGGCGGCGGTGGTGAGCATCGGGAAGAAGCGGGTGGACTCCGACGCGGCCACCAGGACGGCTTTGTAGCCGGAGACGTTGGCCTGTGAGGACAGGGCGTCCATCACCTGGGCGCGGGAGATGCGGGGAATTGCTTCGACGGCGTAGCCCTCGATGCCGGCTGCCTTGAGTTCGGCGATGCGGTTGTCGGTGTTGCGGGGGTTGAGGAACCCGATCAGCTTGGCGCCGGAGGAGATGCGGGCGATTTCCTCCGAGGAGGGAGGGGCGACCTTGACGACGACGTCGGCGGTCCACGGGTCACCGATTTTGGCGCCGGCGGCGCTGTAGAGCTCGTCGGGGATCAGGGCGCCGAGTCCGGCGCCGGATTCGACGATGACGTCGACGCCTTTGCCGATCAGGGTGGACACGATTTTGGGCACGAGGGCTACCCGTCGTTCGCCGTCACTCGTTTCACGAGGGACACCGACCGATGGACGCACTTGTGCGCTCTTCGATGTTTCCATTTGTTCCATTACCTTCTGCGGTTGGTGGTTCGCCTACTGCGACGAGCGGCAACCAACGTGTGATGAGCGGAAGATGACCCGCTTTTGGGTGAATGGTGACTGATACTAGCCAGACTTCTCCGATAAAAGTGAACCCGAAAAGAAACTTTCATCATCTGAATCGAGTCCGAACAGTATCTTTGGGGTATTCCCTCACGATGCGTGTGAGGTCAGTCACACTCCATTGGGTGCCCGTTCCAGTATGTGAAACAAGAACTGAGCAGAGGTATCGACAATGACGAGTCGAATCATCACCGTTGAGCGGGTTTACGAACCAACAGCCGAACCGCAGGCGGTTCGGCTGTTGGTTGATCGGTTGTGGCCTCGCGGAATACGACGCGAAGAGTTGGCACTCGACGATTGGTCGAAAGATCTGGCGCCGTCCACTGAGCTACGAAAGTGGTACGGCCACCAGGTCGATCGTTTCGAGGTGTTTCGCAGCCGTTATGTTGCGCAGCTCGACGCCTTCCCCGTGCGCGAGTACGTCGAACGTATTTCACCGAGCACGGACACCCGTTCGGTCACGCTGCTGACTGCCAGTAAGGATCTGCCCCACAGTCATGCCCTGATTCTTGCCGACTACCTTCGCTCGAACTTGTGATGGCAATTCGCGTGCTCAACAGTTCACATACTGGGACCTGAGCTTGTGCTTGACCAGCTTTCCTGTAGCCGTCCGGGGCAATTCGTCGGCAAAGTCGATAGATCTAGGCGCTTTGAAGTGCGCAACCTGGCCTCTTACGTAGTCCAGCAATTCCTGGGCGACGTCAGCCGAAGGTTCGATTCCATCGGCTAACTGGACAACCGCCTTGACTTGTTCACCCATCTCTTCGTCAGGAATCCCGATCACTGCGACATCG
Source organism: Rhodococcus sp. ARC_M6 (assembly GCF_022810305.1). Classification (GTDB taxonomy): domain Bacteria; phylum Actinomycetota; class Actinomycetes; order Mycobacteriales; family Mycobacteriaceae; genus Rhodococcus_F. Next base: position 50,433 of record NZ_JALGQH010000031.1, on the reverse strand, counting down.
AATACCTTCGGATGCAAAGTCAGTACATTCTCGGATTCTTGAGGATAAATATTTACGCCACCGGAAATTATGGTGAATGCAGCGCGATCCGTCAGATAGAGGAATCGCTCGTCGTCGATGTATCCGATATCGCCACTCGTGGTCCATGTCGGATGATCGGGATGCTGCGCTGACGCCGTTTTCTCGGGGTCGTTGTGATAGCGGAACGGGAGTGTTTCGCGCTCCCAGAACACTGTGCCGATCTCGCCGACGGGGAGATCCTTGCCGGCGTCGTCACAAATGTGCACAATTCCCATCACTCCGTCACGACCGACGGAACCGGGATGCTCCAACGACTGCGCACTGTTGATGAAGGTTGCGCCCGAGCCTTCGGTAGACGCGTAGTACTCGTTGATCACCGGCCCCCACCAATCGATCATTGCCGTCTTGACTTCCGGCGGACACGGCGCCGCAGCATGGATGGCGACCTTCAGGCTCGACACGTCGTATCGGGCACGCACTGGCTCGGGCAATTTGAGCATCCGCACAAACATCGTCGGCACCCATTGACTGTGAGTGACGGAGTACTCCTCGATCAATCGGAGCGCGGTCTCGGCATCGAAGTGGTCCATCAAGACCACTGTGCCGCCCACCGAATTGATGACGCCGCAAAAACGTAGGGGCGCAGCATGATAGACCGGGGCTGGGCACAAATAGACTGTGCTGGAATCGAATCCGTACATCGGCGCAAAAATCGCGGTATACGGATCCATCGTCACATCGACGTCACCTTCCGGGAGATCACCCTTGATCCCCTTAGGTCGGCCTGTCGTGCCCGACGAGTAGAGCATGTCCGCCCCGCGAGGCTGCGAATCCAGCGGTTCGGTGGACTGCGCGGCTACCACGCCGTCGTAGTCCTCGAATCCTTCCAACTCACCGCCGTACACCAACCGGTGGCGCACCTGCGGTATCAGCAACGGGTCCACCGGTACCGCGTCGGCCACCGTTGCCGACGCGATCAGAACCTTCGCTCCGCAGTCGTCGACAATGTACGCAGCTTCCGGCGCCGTCAGGTGCGAGTTCACGACGGTGATGTACAGCCCGGACCTCAGTGCAGCCCAATACACTTCGAATGCACGGAGGTCATTGTCGGACACAAGCGCGACGTGATCGCCCGGCACGAGACCGATCCCGCGAAGGTACCGAGCCAAAGCCGTCGAACGCTCGTCGAGCTGCCGATACGTGATCGACTCCCCCGTCGCCGGTCGGATCACAGCAGGCTTGTCCGGGGTGGACTTGACAAAATTTCCAGGAAACACAGCAGACTCCTCGGATAATTCGGCGTCGGTACTCGACATCCCTGGTCTATCACAGGATCAGTCGCCTGGCCGCGAGTTTCCGCCAACAGGTTTCGCAACGCCGAGAACATGCGCACACGTCCTACAGTGGTTAAAACTGCAGAATCCGAAGACAGAGGAGATCACAGTATGAGCGGCTGGCCCCAGGAATCCTTGACCGATTCGTTGATCGAGCAGTGGGAAGTCATCGACTCTCTCCTCTCCGGGCTCGAAGGTGACGCCTGGTTCTCGCCGACCAACCTGCCCGGTTGGACAGTGCACGACGTTGTTGCGCACATCATCGGGACCGAATCGTTGCTGTCGGGAATCGAACCGCCGACAACCTCCATCGACGTTCATACGCTCCCGCATGTCCACAACGAGATCGCCGCGTTCAACGAACGCTGGGTCGAAGGGCTTCGTAGAAGCTCACAGCCACAGCTTCTCGCACACTTCCGGGAGATCACGTCGCGCCGCGCGGAAGTTCTGCGCAACCTGACCGAATCCGATTGGAATGCAGAGACTCTCACCCCGGTCGGGCCCGCGCCGTACGGACGCTTCATGCGTATTCGGATCTTCGATTGCTGGATGCACGAACTCGATATTCGCGACGCCGTCGGCGCACCGACGGTCGAGAACGGCCAACGTGCGGAGATCGCGTTCGAAGAAATCACCGGCGCCCTCGGATTTGTGGTGGGCAAGCGAGGAAAAGCGCCCGACGGTGCCCGCATCACTTTTGTTCTCGACGGCCCACTGGCCCGGGAGCTCCATGTCTCCGTCGACGGGAGAGCCGCCCTTGTCCCGGCGCTGGACGGGCCGGCAACAACCACGGTGCAAATGAGTTCGGAACTCTTCACCCGAGTCGCCTGCGGACGCGTCAGCGCGGCCGACCATCGAGACGACATCATTCTGAGCGGCGACCTCGCGGTGGGCAAACGAATCGTCGACAACCTCGCTTTCACCATGTGAGCGGGAAGGTCCGGTGAAACTTTTTCTCTCGTCGTACCGGTTCGGTGACCATGCCGATGCGTTTGCGGCACTCACCGGCCACGGCGCACGGATTGCCGTCATCGCTGCGGCCGCCGACGCGTGGCCGGTCGCAGCGCGATCCTCTGCGGTGACAAGCGAATTGGTATCGTTTCGCCGCGCGGGTTTCGACGCCGCGGAGGTCGATGTCCGCAACTACCTCCACTCACCGGATTCACTCCACCGGCACCTGCGCGCGTTCGACTGTGTGTGGGTTCGCGGAGGAAACACTTTTATCCTGCGCGCTCAGTTGGCGCGTTCGGGAGCGGATCGCATTCTTTCGGAACTGGCACGCAGCGGAGACATCGTCTACGCGGGATACAGCGCGGGGGCCGCCGTAGCCGGCCCGACGCTGATCGGATTGGACGTCACCGACGATCCGTCGGAGGTTCTACCGACCTGCGGAATCGAAACGATCTGGTCCGGCCTGTCACTGATCGACTTCGCGATAGTTCCCCATGGCGGGGCCTCCGAATTGGAGGATCCGGCAGCGACGGCAAAAACCGTCGAGATTCTCACGTCGTCGCACAGTCCGTTTCGAGTGCTCACTGATCAACAGGTGGTCATCGTCGACGGCGGCCAGCCCTACGTCCTGTGAAATGCACTCTGCGGGCCACCGGTATCGGTGACCCGCAGAGGAAGTTCAGTCGTCAGTGACTCTTCAACCGTGCTCGGCGATAGAAGCCACGTGCGACGTATGTGACTGACGTTCGAGGCGTGCCCAGGCAATTTCCCAGCGCTTCACCGAGACCTCGTCGGCATCTTCGAGGAGTGCGTCGAGGAGGAGTCGCGGGTTGGTGCGCCAGGCCAGTTCGGCGGCACGAACCTCGGCAGCCGAAAACAAGCCCGAGGCTTCGAGATCGCGAATCCACTCGGCGATGTCACCGCGATGAATCTTCGAAATCGTCTCATATCCGAGGTGCTCATCGAGGAAGTCGTACGAGAATATTGCGGCAAAGTAACTATTCGACTCACGCTGCCCGAAAATCATGTGCGGTCCTTCCTCGAAGTGTTCGACGACGATGTGTTCACGAACCGCTGAACTGTTACCCGGAAAATTTCTTCCAGCGAATTTGTAACGCTTCGTTTGTCCCCGACGATTGACACGCTAACCCCCAGAAGCGCCGTTTGGGTGTCCTCTGATGAAACGATTCGTCGAGAAATCCCGATCTGGGCAACTTTCCGTCACATCGACGACAATTATTGTCTCTCGTACCAGTTCCCTGACCTGCAATATGTCGGCTTTCGTCCGATTCTCGGGCACGACTCACCCGTGGAGAAAAAAACTTTTTGCTGGTTCTCACATTTTGGGATCATTACGGTAGCAAACAACGCGCAGCGCCAGGTTTCGATTCCGCCGATGCGTGAAAAGCACTAGTACAGGCTATTTTCCCAACCCTCGAACGCGTACAGCAAAACCTTTGAACAGACGTCCAAATTGGCTTGTAGCAATCAGACAAATCGGCGCGAGTCCGGCACTGGTTCCAGATTTGACTCCGAGTACCGTCTCGAGCAGAGCACAAACTGGGTGGATCACATGCTGCCCCGAAAAAACTGGAGTCACTCATGACCGACAAAGTCGTCCACAATGTCGAAGAAAGTCGCTTCGACATCTACTCCGATAACGAACTCGCTGGATTTGCCGAGTACAGCGAGTCGGACGGTGTACGCGACTTCCATCACACCGTGACCTACCCAGAGTTCCGCGGTCGCGGCCTCGCAGCCGTCGTTGTGCGCGAGGCACTCCACCAAACACAGGCCGACCAGAAGAAGATCGTCCCGTCCTGCTCCTACGTCGAGAAGTTCGTCTCACAAAATCCGGAGTTTCAGGAACTCCTGTAGGCCAGAGGTTGTCCCACAGGTAACCAGGCTGGCCATCTGCCCGAAACGGAAGGAACGCCCGTGCCCGTCACACCTCGTCGACGGCCCACGGGCGCGCCGGGCGACGCTCGCTACCTTCCGCTGGTTTTGATCAACCTTGCGACGCTGTTCTCCGGGATCGGAAACGGCATCTCCATCGTGGTGATCCCGTGGTTGGTCCTCGAACGCACCGGACGCGCCTCCGACGCCGCCATCGTTGCCGGGGCGGCCGCTGTGCCCCTGCTCGTCGCGAGCTTGTTCTCGGGAACATTTGTCGACAGATTCGGCCGACGACGTACCTCGATGGTCTCCGACGCGTTGTCCGCGGTATCGGCGTCGGCAATTCCGGTCTTCGCCATTACTACCGGCCTGAGCATTCCGTTGATCGCCGCCCTGGCGGCCCTCGGGGCCACGTTCGATCCGGCGGGCATGGCGGCCCGAGAATCGATGTTGCCGGCGGCTACTCACGCGGCCGGCTGGAAACTCGATCGGACCAACAGCGTCTACGAAGCCAACTACAACGTCGCCTATCTGATCGGGCCCGGAGTCGGCGGAGTCCTGATCGCGATGATCGGCGCTGTCACGACACTCTGGATCACTGCCGCCGGATTTGTATTCTCGATAGTCGTCGTTGCCTTCATCCGCCTCGCTGATGCCGGAACACCCGAGCAGAACGCACGCCCAGCGTCGATCTGGCACGGCACACTCGACGGCTTGAAGTTCGTGTGGAACAACAAGATTCTGCGAACCCTGGCTTTGGTCGACATGGCGGTGGTGGCGCTCTACATGCCAGTGGAAAGCGTCGTCTTTCCGGTCTACTTCACGGAACTCGATCAACCCGCGCAACTCGGTTCGGTTCTGATGGCCTTGGCTGTCGGCGGGATTGTGGGAGCCCTCGCTTACGCGCCGCTCGCACCGCTGATGTCTCGACGTTTGATCATGATCTGTGCCATCGGAGTACTCGGCATCGCGATGCTGGCGATGGCTCTACTCCCTCCACTGTGGGTGATCCTGGTACTGGCAGGCCTGCAAGGTCTTGTGTACGGCCCGGTGGGCCCGATCGTCAACTACGCCATGCAGACACGCAGTCCGGAGCACATGCGCGGACGTGTCGTCGGAGTGATGACGTCGACGGCCTACGCCGCCGGACCTCTCGGATACCTGCTGGTCGGACCGTTTCTCGATCAGTTCGGCATCTCGGCAACCTTTGTCGCTCTGTCGGTTCCGATTGTTCTCATCGCCGTGGTGTGCACTGCCCTTCCGGTGCTGCGCGAACTCGATCGCTAATGAAATCCCATCACGTCATTGCCCCAGGCGGTGCGCAAACCCTGATCTGGATCGTGGACGAGGGAATCGGTGGTATCGATCAACAGAGTCGATCGTTTCTCTTCCTCGTACGGCGCCCAATGTTTGGAGCCGTCGAGTGCTGCCGGGACGGCGTGTCTCGCAAATGCGAGCCACCGACGCTGGATGCGGCCGGCAACCTCCAGAGCAGCCTTTCGGCCACCCAACCAGAATGTCGGGTCGACATTCAAAGTACCGAAATTGCCGAATACATACGGTAATTCGGTAGCGTGCCCCGCACCGATCCGAGCAGCCTTCAGCATCGGAGTCGCATGATCGAACCGATACACCCACGTTGGAGAGTGCCGGCAGTGCGCGTCGGCAATCCATAGCGTCGGCATCCGAAACGCCGCGTCACGCGAAAGCGCCAGAGCGCCACTCGGTTTGGTGTGATCCGGATACACCGACATGATCTCGGCCAATCGCGTCGGCGAGATGTCCGGATGATCGTCGGCCAACGCTTGGAGCATCGCCTCCACCGACTGCGCACTCACCGGCATCAGCGGCGACTTCATGAACTTGAAAATCGACGCCTCGTCCTTGTTGGAGCCGATGATCAACGGAATCTTATGCGTGTACCCCTTCTGAAACGCTGCAACGGGATAGTGCGGCACCAGATCCCGATCCACTACCGGCGCCATCGCCAAGGTTCCCGGCATCCGAGTCGGGATTTCGTTGACCAACTCATCGCCGGCTTTGATGATCAAATCGAGGTCCGCCGTGATGAGAGTCTCGACGTCGTCGACGGGTATCGACATCAGTTCGAGAAAACGACTCGCCACCGATCTTGCGCGCTCGCGGCCGTAAACCGATGTGGCCGGAGGACTTTGAGCGATCGCCCGGTGAAACAACCCTTCGGCACTCGGGCACGTCATCAGCGTCGTGATCGAACCCGCGCCCGACGACTCACCGAATACCGTCACCTCGTCCGGATCTCCGCCGAAGGCGTCGATGTGATCACGAACCCACCGAAGCGCCGCAATCTGGTCTCGCAAACCACAATTCGACTCGAACACCACGTCCGGCGTCGAGAAGGAAGACAGATCCAGAAATCCGAGCGCGCCGACGCGGTAGTTGAACGAGACGATGACAACGTCGCCCGTCTCTGCCAGGTGCCGGCCGTCGTAGATAGTCTGGGCTGCCGAACCCAAGCAGTACGCACCGCCGTGTATCCACACCATCACCGGCCGCTGTGTGCCGTCCGGGCGCGGGGCCCACACATTGATCGACAAGCAATCCTCGTCGATGACAAAGGCGCGATCGATCGGAACCGCCGGGCTCTGCCCTTGCGGCGCGATCGGGCCGAATTCTCGGCAATCTCGGATGCCATCCCACGGCTGCGGCGGGCACGGGGCCCGGAAGCGGTGTTCACCGGTCGGGGCGGCCGCGTACGGAATCCCCTTCCACACAAAAACCGAACCATCGGCATACCCCCGGACGTCACCGTCCGGCGTTCGTACGACCTCAGTGCTGTCGTCTGTCTGCTCCGGTCGAATATCAGTGTCCATGCCGCAGTCTCCTCACGACCTCACCTGAGAACAAACTGCTCCAAACCTACCAATTTCCAGCAGGTGGGGACGGACCAACAGTTCCGACGGTGTTATGGTCGCCTTGTTCTGACACGGGGTGCTCCGCATGGGCGGGGCTGAGAACACACCCGGGAACCTGATCAGGTAATGCTGACGAAGGGATGTCATGGCTACTACACAGCCTGCATACAGTTCTGCCGTAAACACGGCTCCGCTCGACGATTCGGGTAGTTTCACCGACCGCCTCTGGGCCGAGATCGCGCCACTGCGTGAGTCGATCGACTCACTCGAGTTCCTGCGTCGACTCGGCGACGGGACCCTCCCGCTCGACGCTTTCCGACGGTACATCGAGCAAGACCAGCTTTACCTCGACGGATATTCCAAGGCACTGTCCTTGGTTTCCGCTCATGCACCGGATCCGCAGGCCTCGGGGTTCTGGGCCAACTCGGCGTCCACCGCTGTCTCCGTCGAAGCGGCTCTTCACGAGGGCATGCTCACCGGTGGTGTCCTACCGGAATCGACCGGTCGGCCTGAGCATTCGCAGGCCTGCCTTGGCTACGTGTCCTACCTGATTGCCACTGCAGCCACGGCTTCGTATGCCGTCTCCGCTGCAGCGGTACTCCCGTGCTTCTGGATCTACGCCGAAGTCGGACGCGGCCTGGCTGCGTCGGCACGCGAGGTGCTCGATGCCGATCCGTCACATCCGTACGCGCAGTGGGTCACTACCTACGACGCCCCGGAGTTCCACGAGTCCGTCGCACAAGCTCGGGCGCTCGTGGACGCAGCCGCCGAAGCCGCTACCGAAGCCGATCGCGACGCGATGAGCGAAGCGTTTCGCATCGCGAGCCGGTACGAGTTGATGTTCTGGGATTCGGCCCTGAACCAGCAGCACTGGCCTGCGTCATGAGATCGTTGCGACGTGCACTGGCGACCACAGCCGCGATAGCTGCCGCACTGACCATGATCAGCGGATGTTCCAGCGGCACAGAATCATCCGACGCCATTCGGTTTGCCCTCGACTGGACGCCCAACACCAATCACACCGGACTGTACGTCGCGATGCAGGAAGGCTACTTTGCGGACGCCGGCCTCGACGTATCGATCCTCCCGTACAACAACACCACCCCCGATACGTTGGTGGACGCCGGCAATGCCGAGTTCGGGATCAGTACCCAGAGTCAAGCCACGTTTGCTCGCGCGGCCGGCGCGGACACCGTCTCCGTCATCGCACCACTTCAACACCGCGCCACCGGAATCGGTGTCAAAGCCGATCGCGCGGACATCACCCGTCCGCGTGATCTCGACGGAAAGATCTACGCCGGTTTCGGCGAACCCGGTGAGGTCGAGACCCTGCAGCAGGTCATTCGCAACGACGGCGGCACCGGCAACTTCACGACGGTCGCATTAGGAACGTCTGCCTACGAAGCGGTGTACTCCGGAAAAGCCGATTTCACGGTGTCGTATTTTGCCTGGGAAGGCCTCGAGGCCGAACGCAACGGAACTCCGATGCGCTACTTCCAGTACACCGATTACGGATTTCCCGACGCGTATTCCATTGTGATCAACGGCAATCAGAAGTGGCTGAAAGATCACCCTGACGAGGCCGCCAAGTTCGTCCAGGCCGTTCAGCGTGGATATCAAACGGCCGCCGACGATCCCGATCGCGCTGCCCAGGATCTGATCGACGCCAACCCTGGCGCCTTCACCGACGAGGACCTCGTACGAGACAGTCAGCGGATGCTGGCGTCCGACTTCATGAAGGACGCCGACGGTGTTGTCGGACGGCAGAACCTCGAAACCTGGTCCGGCTACTCGGGTTTCCTTTTCGACAACGGACTTCTGGCCGGTCCGGACGGCAAAAAGCTGACGCAGAAGCCGAATTGGTCGGAGTACTTCACCAATGAGTATCTCGCCGCGCCCTGACATGGCCGGCCGAGTGAGTTCCGTTGTACGGCGAGCGCTGCCCGCGCTCGCCGTCGTCATCCTGCTTGTCGCGGCTTGGCAGATCTACGTCGACGTCAGTGATATTCGGCCACAGGTTCTGCCATCGCCATGGCGAGTGTTGTCGCAGGGCTGGGACCACCGTGAGGTGATATCCGGCCATGCATTGTCGACGCTTCAAGTGACGCTCATCGGATTTACCGTCTCATTGGTGCTGGCGTGGATTCTGGCTGTGGTGGTGGACTTTTCGCCGTGGCTCTCGCGAGCGCTAGTGCCGTTGTTCGTCGTCTCGCAGACCTTGCCGATCATTGCCATCGCTCCTCTGATGATCATCTGGTTCGGTTTCGGTCTACTGCCGAAGGTTCTGGTGATCGCCTTGGCAACGTTCTTCCCCATGACGATCGGACTTATCGAGGGCTTTGCTGCCGCCGATCGAGACGCCGGCGCGCTGCTACGAAGCATGGGCGCATCACGGTGGCAGGAGTTTCGGTACGTCCGCCTGCCCTCGGCAATTCCTCGCTTCTTCACTGCTCTTCGGATCGGCATCACCTACGCCGTCGTGGGTGCGGTGTTCTCCGAATACGTCGGCGCCACCTCCGGTTTGGGCATCTATATGAGTACGCAGAAGAATTCGTTCCGTACGGATCTGGTACTGGCTGCGGTACTGGTGACTGCGCTCATCAGCGTCACTCTGTATTTGTTGACTTTCGCGGTAGAGCGACTGGTTGCGCCGTGGGCGCTGAGCGAAAGGGTGCGAGCATGATTCCCGAACGCATTGTCGACGTTGCCTCGCTCAGCAAGGAATTCTCCACTCATGGGGAATCCCGACAGGTTCTTGACGCCGTGTCCTTCCATGCTGCTCCCGGTGAATTCGTCTCCGTCATCGGACCGAGTGGCTGCGGCAAGAGCACAATCTTCAATGTTCTGGCAGGTCTCGAAACACCGACCTTGGGAACTGTCACCGTCGGCGCAGCGGATTCCGGTTCGGAAGTTCTGACCGCCTACATGCCGCAGAAGGACCTTCTGTTTCCCTGGCGGACGGTTCTCGACAACACCACGCTCGGCCTCGAAGTGCAGGGCGTATCCAAGAAGATCGCTCGGGACAAGGCTCGTGAACTGTTCTCCGCCTTCGGCTTGTCGGGTTTCGAAGATGCAACGCCGTCACAACTGTCGGGTGGAATGCGTCAGCGTGCTGCCATGTTGCGCACCGTCGTGCAGGGCAAACCGGTGCTGCTGCTGGACGAGCCCTTCGGGGCTCTCGACTCGTTGACCCGTACCGAAATGCAGTCCTGGTTGCAGGGCGTGTGGCAGCAGTATCGGTGGACTGTTCTGATGATCACCCACGACATCCGTGAGGCGATCTATCTCTCCGATCGCGTTGTTGTTCTCTCGGCCAGACCGGCGACGGTCAAGCGCGTCGTCGATGTTCCCCTTCCACGCCCTCGGGAATTGGACATGATCACCTCGCCGGAATTTGCGGCCATCGAACGCGAACTTCTCCAGGTGTTGCACAGCGAGACCTTGGCCTCACTGTCCGATCAGAGCCCCGCAAAGGGTTACTGAGAATCAACTGAGAGTGTGGGAGTTCACTGCGCGTTCAGGTCGAGAGACACGCGCCTTCACATTTCCACCCCGCCTTGGCCAACCAAAACCAGGAAATTCCAGCAAGATTGGCTAGAGAAATGGGAATTCATGCCTGATGTGCACACCACCGAACTCTCCAGTAACGTAGTGTGGACCGCCTACGCAGCCACTCACCAGAAGGTAACTGGTAGGTAAAGCGCAGCGTAGCAGTACCAATACCGCAACAGATTTGGAAAGGGACAGCGTGAGCACACTGCAGTCAGGTCAGAGTCTCGGAGTCGGCCAGGAACTCAAGTCCGACAACGGTTCCTACGCCCTCACCTTGCAGGACGACGGCAACCTTGTTCTCTCCGAGAACGGCCAGGCCGTCTGGGCCGCCGGCACCAACGGATCGGGCGGCAATCGCGCGGACGTGCAGGCCGACGGCAACTTCGTCATCTACAAGGATGCGGACGCAGTCTGGGCGTCGCAGACGTCAGGCAACGAAGGCGCTTCGCTCACCGTCCAGGACGACCGCAATGTGGTTCTGTCGGCCGGCGGACGCGTCCTGTGGTCCACTGACACCGCTGTGGCAGCTGCCGAGCCGACGCCCGAGCCCCAGGCCGCTCCGATGCCCGCACCGGAGCCCGAGCAGGCTCCCGCCGCTCCGGCAGCGCAGACGTACACAGTCGAAGGTGGCGACACTCTCTGGGCAATCGCCGAGCGCTTCTACGGCGACGGCAACCAGTACCAGCGCATCGCCGATGCAAACGGCATCTCCAACCCGGATCTCATCAACGCGGGTCAGGTTTTGACCATCCCCGCCTAGGTCCCACCGGCTCAGCTGCCCCGGGTATCGACGTTTGTCGGTGCCCGGGGTTCTGCATTTGCCGGCAAGTTTGTGTTGCACGCCACACTTATCAGTATCCCGATAAGCCGCTTTCACTGTTCCGCCTGTGTCCAGTTTCGCCTACAGTACTCACGTACTGCTCCCGAAGGTCAGGTGAACATGAAAGACAGAACAGTCATGATCGGCGCTCTCACAGTGGCCGGTGTTTCTGTAGCTTCAGGTCTCGTCTTCGGAGGAGCAGCCGGCGCTTATGGCGCCAGTGGCCCCGTCGTCACACCGCCCGCGCTGGTTTCGACGGTCACTGCCGATTCGCTCGCGGACTTCGAACCTGCAGCGTTCTACAGTTCGATCGCCGTGTCGACCATCGCGATCCCTCCGACCCCGACCTGGGCGGTTGCGGCTGAAGCCACCGCACCACGCAACCAGCCCTTGAACGTCGCCTTCGACGTTGCGGCCCCCGCACCAGCAGCCCCGACGCCCACAACGGCACCTGCTGTCACCAGCGTCGTTGCGCCGACCACCCGCACTGTTGCGCCCGTTACCAGCACCGTTGTGTCGACGACTCGAACCACCACCAAGTCCACAGTGGCTCCGACAACAACGACGTCGAAAGTCACATCCGTCACGACGACTTCGAAAATCCCGGTCGTGACTATCGAATCGTCACCCGAAGACTGACCGGAAATTCATCACGCGCCGCACCGCGACAAGCGCACCGGCCGTGATCGGCGTTACACCGCTGACCTGCGGACACCGACATTGTCGGCCCCTCGCGTTACCGTATAGGTCTCAGCGTTGTGGAAGGAGGTGACTGATGGACGTGCACGGATTCGATCTCGATCTCAGTGTTAACCGAGCTTGGACGGAGTTTCAGGCCCGACTTGCCGATCACATCTCGATCATGGCCGACGGCGATGTCCTCGCTGTCGAGTCTGCGGTCGCTGCCTTCGACCCCGCTGAGGGCGGCGCTCCCTGTGTTCAGTTCTTGATCTGGGACAACAACATGGTGCGGTGCGAGGTTCCCTCCAACAACTTCCTGCACCCCAAGTTCGCACTCGACGACGCCGGCCTCCAAGCTCTCGTCGACCTCGGCTGGGCTCCGCCTTCCGATAATCCCGAAGCTGACAACAGTTCACCGGCCTTCTGCGTCGATAAACGTCAAAGCTGGGCAGATCAGTTGGCCTCGATGACCGTCGCGGCGTTCCGCACGGTTTTCGGAGTCCAGCACCCGGCATTCCTGTCCAGTGATCTCACCGGCAATCAGCAGACACCGGATTTTGATCCGTCGATCACCACCGTCGACGCAATGCCGATCCTCGACCCCACGGCGGCCTACACTCCACACGACGTCGACCACCTCAAAGAGTTGGTCACGCTTGCCCTCATTCCCATGCTCGGAAATCTTCCCGAGCGTGACGGTGATGGCGATATACCGATTCGCGTCGGATCAACCGTCATGTTCATCGGCCCGCTCGCGGATTCCCTTGACGTTCAACTGTTCTCACCCCTCGTCCAGGACATCAGCAACCGCACACGGGCCGCCGAGGTCATCGCGGATCTCAACCGAAAATGGTCCCGCATCAAGTTCGTCCTGATCGACGACAGGTTGTCGGTGTTCCTCGAAGTTGCCGGCTCACCGTTTGTTCCCAAACACCTCACCGATACCTGCGCGTCGTTGACGTCGTTCCTGCGGAGCGTCGACGACGAATTTGCGGCGCGGATCGGCGGAGAACTGTTCTTCGCGAACAAGAACGGTGAGGTAGGCGCGCTCCAGCCAGAGCTTTCCTTCGAGGATTTACCGCCAGAACTCGAGACTCTGCTGCACCTCGATCTGGATGTCGCCGACGATCTCGAAGCCGTTGCCGATGTCTGTGGCCGCGACCGCGACCTGATCCTGCAGTTGCTCCATGTCAGCAACGAATGGCAGATTCAGTTGCGAGGCCAAGCCGCCGACGCACAAAGTCGTGACGACGCCGAAGAAGCCTCAGGATTCTCGGCTCAGGTGACTATGTGGGAACGCATGGTCGACCGCCTACGCGGCGCGCTTCGCCTGACCGTGCTGCCCAACGCCAAGACGGATCCGCCGGCAAAACCGCAGCCTGAGCAGATGGGACTGTTCGCAGATCCCAGCCAGCAAACGCTGTTCGACGATCCGTCCTGACCAAAGGTTTCAGCGTTTACGTAGTCGCCACAACGAAGTAGTTTCACGCGCACGGGCAGCGTGGAGTGCGTCAGTACGATCACTCACTTTGGCGTGGGTCGGTTTGACGTCAACCCGGTCGATCACGGTCAAGCCGCCCGCCGCGATCATCGCGTGCAGTTCCGTTCTAGTGCGCAGTCCTAGATGTTCGGCGATGTCGGAGAGAATCAGCCAAGCCTCTCCGTCTTCCTCGAGGTGCTCTGCGACACCGGTCAGGAAGCCGTTCAGCATTGCGCCGGCCGGATCGTAAATCGCGTATTCAATAGGAGAGGTTGCCTTGGCCGGAATCCACGGAGGATTGCAAACCACCAATGGCGCAACACCTTCCGGAAACAGGTCGGCATCCACTACCGTCACCTGCTCGCTGTACCCCAGCGCATCGAGGTTGGTGCGTGCGCACTGCAGAGCGCGCGGATCCTGATCCGTCGCAACTACTGCCCTGACACCGCGGCGGGCGAGTACAGCAGCCAGCACCCCGGTGCCGGTTCCGATATCGAAAGCCAACTCGGTCGACGGCAGTGGCGCCGAGGCCACCAGGTCGATGTACTCGCCACGAGCCGGTGAGAACACTCCGAATGCCGGGTGAATCCGCGCATCCAGCGCCGGAATCAGTACGCCTTTGCGATTCCACTCGTTGGCGCCGATAGCGCCGAGGAGATCACGTAGCGCTCGAACCGACGCCTGATCCGTGACACCGAACGCCTCCGTGAATGCCTCTTTTGCATCCGGCGCGCGACGAAGCGGAATCGTGAGGTCCGCGTCGAGAGGAATCAAGAGCATGCCGAGAATCTGGGCGCGACGCCCCTGCGCCTGACGGTGAAGGTGAAACGCTTGCGCAGGATCATCCGATCCGCGACGCGGTTTGCGATCGATCCGCGCCGCAATCGCCTGAGACAGCTGGCGCGCGTTGTGGAAATCTCCACGCCACAGGAGAGCTGTTCCCTCACAGGCCAATCGATAGGCGTCGTCGGCCTTCATGGTGTCGTTGGCGACCATCACTCGCTTGGGTGCCGGCGCCCCACTGGTGGAACCCCAGAGCACGCGATGCTCGGTGTCGTTCTCGGTCCACACAACATATTGTTCGGTCATCAAAGCCCTTCCGGCGTCGGACATGGAGCGGATAGGGCGTTCGACGCACTACGGCCGGTCTACCAGCTCGTGTGTTCCAGTTCTGCACATCTGCTTGTCTGGTGTCCACACTAGCTGGGACCGGCCGAGTTTCCGACGTTGCGCGCGCAGTATCAGTTCTGCTTGTGCGACTGAACAGCCTTCGCAATACGCGCCTCGGCGACGGCATCTGCTGCGTCGCCGGCCAGGATTCCATCGGCCTTCGCCTTAGCAAAGATCTCCGTCACCGTGTCGAAAATCTTCTCAACCTGATCCTTGACCTGCTGCGCCGTAAGGTCTTTCAGCTCACCCGCTACCTGAATGAGGCCGCCTCCATTTGCCACATAATCGGGAACCCACGTGATGCCACGCTCGCTCAGAATGGCCTCGACCTCGGGCACCGTGAGCTGGTTGTTGGCTGCGCCGCAGATCACGTCGGCGGTGATTGAACGGGCCGAGGAGTCGGTGAGCGTCGCCCCCATCGCACACGGCGCGTACACATCGAGATCAGCGTCGATGACGCTGTCCACGATCTTCACCGACGGGAAGTCAGTCTTCACGCGGTCCAATGCTGCCGCGTTCACATCTGTTGCCAGTACGCTCGCGCCGTCGGCCAAGAGAAGTTTGATGAGCTCGTAGCCGACCTTGCCGGTGCCCTCGACGCCCACGGTCTTGCCTGCGAGACTCCGCGAACCCCAGTGCGCCTGCGCTGCCGCCGCCATGGACTGGAAGACGCCCAACGCGGTCATCGGGGCACTGTCGCCCGAGCCGCCGACCTTCGCATTGCGGCCCACCACAAATTCAGTTCCACGTCCGATGATGTCGAGGTCGTCCGAGTTGGTGCCCACGTCCCCGGCCGTGATGTATCGACCGCCCAGAGTCTGAACAAACTTTGCGTAGGCACCGAGTAGTTCGTCGGACTTCACCGTTGCCGGGTCGCCGATGATGACGGCCTTTCCGCCGCCAAGATCGACGCCCGCAACTGCCGCCTTGTAGGTCATGCCCCGTGAGAGCCTCAAAACGTCTGTGACAGCAGCAGATTCATCCGCGTAGGGATAGAAGCGAGTTCCGCCGAGGGCCGGACCCAGCGTCGTGGAGTGAATCGCAACAATCGCCTTGAGTCCGCTCTCCGGATCCTGGAAGAAGCTCACCTGCTCATGCGGATAGTTGCGCAAGTAGTCTGCGCGGTCGAATACGCCGGCACTGTCGTCAGAATTGTGGGCAGCAACAGAGTTCACAGGCTCGGCGGTGAGAGTCATTGTGGGATAGACCTTTCCGAAGGAAATTCGTGGCGCAGACATGAGATCGGGTGAAAATCGCCCTTGGGTACAGTCATCATCGGAAGTCGAGAGAAGGTCCCGCTAAGCAATTCGTGAGACCAATGCTCTTCCCGAGGTACGATTTGGTCAATACAAAACTCTTGAACTAATCAATTCGATCATCCAGTGACGGTCATCACTAAGAAGAGGTTCGCAAAGTGCTCAGCATCGACAAGCTCGACGTCCAGTTGCTCGGATTGCTCAGCAAGGACTCGAGGATGAGTGTGGCCGAGTTGGCCAACTCACTGGGCGTAGCCCGAAACACTGTGCAAGCCCGAATGAAGCGTATGGAATCCAGCGGGATCCTCACCGGATTCCGCCCTAACCTCGATCTCCCCGAAGTTGGCATTCCCATCCAGGCATTTGTGGGCCTCGAACTGGAACAGGGCAAGATCAGCGCAATCGCGAAGAGCCTTGCCGAGTTGCCCGAGGTGATCGAAATTCACGCCACTACCGGACGCGAAGATCTCCTGGTGCGTGTCGCCACCTCCACCCACGCTGCGCTGCAGAAGTTGGCGGAGCAGATCGTCAGCCTGCCCGGCGTAACGCATTCCACCACCACCATCGCGCTCACCAACCCACTTCCCTACCGGATTCAGCCGCTGCTCGAGCATCTCACCAACGACGCCGGTTGGGGTCGCTCCACGGCCTACCCGCGCCAGCAGGACTGAGACGCGCGTTCGCGACGACGAGCCGCGGTGCAGTAGTTTTGTCGTTATGAGTGAAATTCAGGGACAGCGCATCGCGTTCATTCAGGCGACGTGGCATCGCAACATCGTCGACCGTGCACGCGATGGATTTACCGACGAGATCGTAGGTTTGGGTTACGCCCGCGATTCTGTCGATTTCTTCGAGGTTCCCGGTGCATTCGAGATCCCGCTGCACGCTCGCCGTTTGGCGCAGACGGGCCGCTACCAGGCCATTGTTGCCGCAGGTCTCGTCGTTGACGGTGGAATTTACCGCCACGATTTTGTTGCGACGGCCGTCATCGACGGTTTGATGCGCGTGCAGTTGGACACCGATGTTCCGGTCTTCTCTGTCGTCCTGACGCCGCACAATTTCCACGAGCACGCTGAGCATGTCGAGTACTTCAGCACCCATTTCGTGAAGAAGGGTGCCGAAGCTGCTCGCGCCGTCGACGCCACGGTCAAGTCTTTGAAGGCCCTGCCCACCAGCTAGTCGTTCCAATGTCTCGCTGAGTCGGATGCCGTCCGACTCAGCGAGATTTTTTATGCCTATTTGGGAGTCTCAGCGGTTGTGAGAGTCGTTGCATTCGATGCGTCGACGGACTGATAGCGGTCGACGCATTTCTGGAAGAAATCCCGCATCTCGGTGACAACTGCGATGTGGCTCCGAAGAACGGACTCCAACGAGTCATCTCCACCGACGGCTTTGAGCGAGAATTTCCGAGCCAAATCGAGGCCCGACTGCAAAGTGCCCATTCCTCGCACATCGCTTAGTCGCGCGCACTGCTCCACCATCGACTGCAGTTCATCGATCCACGCTTGGCAAGCTGCGGCAATCGCCTGGGCAACAATCGGATCAAGGGACAGAGCACTGAGTTCAACTGCGCCACCGAGTTCCCCCGAATTCGGAACACCCACAGCAATATCCGGCATCGACATCTAGATCTCTCCTCGTACATCAGGTGCTGACGGGCCTATCGAGGAAGCGACGAATCCAACCTCGTAGCAAAGTCTTCGACGAGTCCGCACGTGGACACCTCGTGTGACTGTCCAGCCTTCGCTTCGATGTTGATCCATACCGAACCCTGCTTCGCCTCGATAGCCAGATAGCATCCTTCGAAACTTTCGTCGGATTCTCGCCGAAATTGCAGACCAACTCGATCGCCGACCGGGGTCTCGCCCAGTTTCGTGTAGCCCTGGTTATCACGCACGTCATCGAGCAAGTATTCGGTCGACAGGATCGACAAGAAATACCACGACGATGTCCACCTGCAAATCTTCCAGCCTGGTTGCTCGATTCCCTCAATGTCGACTTTCTTGGTCGCCGGATCAAGCCCAACACCCGCGATCACTGAATCCGGAATGTCCGTACACGGATTGAACAGTCCTTCTTGACCGGATGCTGGCTCAGCCGCCCCCTCCACGGCTGAGCCGCATCCTGCCGCAGTCCATACCAAAATCCCCGCCACGAGCAATCTCACAACCCCCGTTGACGCTCGCATCGCTCCCCCTTCGATATGGACTCACTATATTTGATGCGCCCAAACCCCAATCGGTTCCGCTACCGGGAAAATCCCAGGTCCCGCGGGTCTGTTCGCTTCCAGCGCACCTGCAGCGATTGACGATGCTCGCAGCAGTCGCATACTGGAGTGGTTGACCACGACTTCGGGAGGGCACCGCGTGAGCACACCGAAAACACCTGCCAAACCAGCGATCCTCAGCGTCGATGACGATCCTGGGGTTTCTCGCGCTGTTGTCCGCGACCTTCGTAAGCGGTACGGCGAGAAATACCGGATCATTCGTGCCGAATCAGGCGATCAAGCGCTCGAAACTCTTCGCGAAATGAAACTGCGCGGGAATGCGGTTGCTGTCATCGTTGCGGACTACCGCATGCCCGGTTTGAGCGGAATCGAATTCCTCGAACGGGCAATGGATCTCTACCCCGTCGCCAGACGCGTTCTACTCACTGCCTATGCAGATACCGACGCCGCGATAGACGCTATCAACGTCGTGGATCTCGACCATTACCTCCTCAAACCGTGGGATCCGCCGGAGGAGAAGCTCTATCCGGTGATTGACGCTCTCCTGGACGCGTGGGCGAGTTCCAGCCACCATCCTGCGGAAGAAACGAAAGTCGTCGGCCATCGCTGGTCCGGACGATCCTCCGATGTTCGAGAGTTCTTGGCGCGCAATCAACTTGCGTATCGGTGGTACATGTCGGACGAGCCCGAAGGGCAACGCCTTCTCTCCGCTGCCGGCGTCGACGAACTGAGTCTTCCGATCGTCATCGCACCCAATGGTGATGTTCTCGTCGAGCCGACAGACGCCGAACTTGCCGACAAACTCGGCCTGAGCACCACCCTGTCCGAGGACTTCTACGATTTGGTCGTTATCGGCGGTGGGCCAGCAGGATTGGGTGCCGCACTGTACGGAGCTTCCGAAGGCCTACGAACAGTTCTCATCGAACGCCGAGCCACCGGCGGTCAGGCCGGCCAGAGCTCTCGCATCGAGAACTATCTGGGATTCCCGGACGGCGTATCGGGAGCTTAGTTGGCTGATCGCGCACGTAGGCAGGCAACAAAGTTCGGCGCCGAAGTCATCACTGCCCGAGATGTCACCGGTCTCGAAATCAACGGCTCTGCCCGCACAGTTCGGTTCGACGACGGCACCTCCGTCGACGCACATTCAGTCATCTTGGCGACGGGCGTTTCCTACCGTCAACTGTCAGCCCCGGGACTCGATACGTTCACCGGTAGAGGCGTTTACTACGGATCTGCCGTCACCGAAGCTGCTCGCTGCAGTGAACAAGATGTCTACATCGTGGGCGGCGCCAACTCAGCAGGTCAAGCAGCTGTCTATCTTTCACGCGGTGCACGCTCGGTTACCATCCTCATTCGAGGCGCATCTCTCGAAGCATCCATGTCTTACTATCTGATTCAACAGATCGAGAAGAATCCGAAGATCTCCGTTCGCGCCTGCACCGACGTCATCGGGGCTGAAGGTGACGATCATCTCGAACGAATCACCCTGCTGAACAAAACAACTGGCGCAGAAGAAACTGTCGATGCGCAGTGGTTGTTCATCTTCATCGGTGCTGCCCCTCTCACGGATTGGCTCGCGGATGTTGTTGTGAGAGATCGTCACGGGTTCATCGTCGCCGGTCCTGACCTTGCCGCCGAAGGCGTCACGCCACAAGGTTGGCCGCTCGACCGCGCACCCCATCACCTCGAAACCAGTGTCCCCGGAGTCTTTGTCGCCGGCGACGTCCATGCCGAATCGGCCAAACGCGTCGCGTCGGCTGTCGGCGAAGGGGCGATGGCCGTGATGTTCGTCCACCGCTATCTCGCTCAACAATAGGGAGATTCGATGTCTGTTCCAGAATGCAGTCCCGAGCTTCTTCGCACACTGTTCTTGTTCGAGGAACTCACCGACGAACAACTCGAAACATTTTGCCGGAGCGGTCATATCGTCGAGATCGAGCGCGGTCAGGTCTACCTCGAAGGTGAGCCGGCATCGTGCTTCTATGTGTTGATCGAGGGCGAGTTGGTCATGACGAAACTCTCCGGTGGAGAGGACCTCGAGATGGTGCGAACTTCTCAGCGAGGCGTCTACTCCGGCGGTTGGACGTCGTATCTCGGCGACCGAGTGCCACAGATCTATTCAACGTCACTGCGAGTAACCAAGCCGTCGACGTTCTTCGTTCTGGATGCCGACAAATTCGGCGAGGTAGTGCGTAAGTGGTTTCCCATGGCTGTTCACCTGCTCGAAGGGGTGTTCTTCGGCAACCAGAACGCCCGCCAAATCGTGGACCAACGCGAACGGCTTCTCGCACTCGGATCACTCTCGGCCGGCCTTACCCACGAACTCAACAACCCTGCCGCTGCGGCAGTTCGGGCAACTGCGTCGCTGCGTGAACGCGTCGCTGGAATGCGTCGCAAACTCGGGATGATTGCCACCGGTGCCTATGACCGCGAATCGCTCGTCACCCTCATGCATATGCAAGATGAAGTCGCCGAAGTAGTGGCCAAGGCCCCGACGCTCACGCCCCTCGAAGCGTCCGATCGCGAAGACTCCCTGGGCGAATGGTTTGAGGAGCATTCCATTCGCGAGGGTTGGGATCTTGCGCCGACCTTCGTACAAGCTGGCTTGGACACAGATTGGCTGGAGAATGTTGCTGCGGCAGTTGATGAATCCGTGCTCGAGGGTGCAATTCGTTGGCTGAACTACACGATAGAATCTGAACTCCTCATGAATGAGATCGCTGATTCCACCACGCGAATTTCCACGCTTGTCGGTGCCGCCAAACAGTATTCGCAGATGGACCGGGCGCCCTTCCAGACCATCGACGTCCACGAATTGCTCGACAGCACCTTGATCATGTTGGGTCAGAAGATCGAGGATATAACCGTCGTCAAGGAATACGACCGGACGCTACCGCCGATCGACGCGTATGCGGGCGAACTCAATCAAGTGTGGACCAACCTGATCGACAACGCTGTCTCCGCGATGGACGGGTCCGGAACACTCACGATTCGCACCAGTCGGGACGGCGATCGAGTGTGCATCGAAATCTGCGATACCGGATCGGGAATCCCCGACGACGTCATCGACAGAATCTTTCAGCCGTTCTTCACCACCAAGCCCGTCGGCGAGGGAACTGGCCTGGGCCTTGATATTTCATGGCGAATTGTTGTCGGTAAGCACCACGGCGAACTGCGAGTCACCTCGGAGCCTGGGGATACCCGCTTCCGAGTTCTGTTGCCCATCTCTGGGCCGGAGCGCAATCCTCTCGACGACGCCGAGTAGCGCGAGCGGTCCTGGGCGCGCACCATAAATAGAGCAGCATCACTTCGACGAGGGGATGAACAATGACCGATGAGCTTCCAGTAGGTATCGATCCGAGCGTGCCGCCGAGCGGTGTGGGTTGCGTGGAATGTGACGCCGTAGGTGGATGGTGGGTGCATTTGCGGCGTTGCGCGCAGTGCGGCCATATCGGTTGCTGCGACTCGTCCCCCGCCCAACATGCGAGCGCTCATGCTGCAACGACCAAGCATCCGTTCATGCAAAGCTTCGAGCCTGGTGAGGATTGGTTCTGGAGCTTTGAAACCCAAGAGGCCTACGACGGCCCCGAGTTGGCAGCGCCCACTTCACATCCCGTAGATCAACTGGTTCCAGGACCCGCAGACCGAGTCCCCACTGATTGGCAGGACCGTATCCACTGACGCTGAATCGACGCCCGGTTACTTCAACGGTATGTCGAACGTCAGCCGCGAGGGTTGCACATAGTCGCTCGGATCTGTGAGCAGTCGCAGTTCCGGAGACGTCGGCAAGCTGTCAATAGCCTGACGCAACCTCGATTCGTACGCGACGGCTGGCGCAGAGAGCGGTGCGAGCCAATTGTCGTGGTGGGCCGGCACGAAAATGGAGGGTCGCAATGCTCGGATGTAGTCGAGTGGGTCGCTGAGTCCGTTCGTGTATTGGTTGTAACCCTGGATAGATCCGATCTGAACCGTGGACGCCGGCAGCTCGCGCAAGGCGTCGAGCACCTCGGGTGCGTCGGTGAAAATCGGGCCGGAACTGTCGTGCCAGGTGAGCACAAAGTCGCCGACTACGAATTGGTACAGCAGCGATCCGCCCTCCTCGTCGCTTAGGTGCGACGTCAGATGCGCGATGTCGTGAGGTGTCGGTGGATGTTCAATACTCGGGCTGAAGTCGGGCACTAGAACGAGCGGTGCCTGCTCGCCTCGTGGTGCTCGCCTCGTGGTGCTCGCAGGGCGGAGTGCAGATGCCGAACTGTGTGTACGGCAACCCCATTGGGTAACGAGAAGTCAGATCGATCGGAGTCCAGCGGGAAGGTCCGAAGCTCCGTTGCTGCCTGTTGCACAATCTGGTTGCAATGCTCGTCCGTCCCAACAATGGTTGCACCACACAGTGATGCGATCTCCGCCGCATCCGCAGCGTGGTCGAAATGCCCGTGCCCGATCAGAATATGACTCGGGGCCAGCGCTGCCAGTTCCGCTGGGCCGGTCGGCACGTAGTCCGAGAATGCGCCTCGAGGAACCCACGCATCAAGCAGAACGATATTGCCGGCGATCGCCATTGCGAAATTCGTGACACCGAACCACGAGAGAATCGTTTTGGACGGATCCACTTCTCCGGTGCTCGGATCGACATTGTCAGCGCCGAAGAACCGTTGGCGTGCAGCTACGGTCGAGTTCGCAGACACCGGTGCGGAAGCCGAGGCCTTCATCACGACGAGAGTGGACGCAACTGCAGCGGCGGCTCCCACGACAAATGCTCTACGACTAACGGTGTTCGAAGACATCACGCCAGTCTAATCAGCATTTCGGCAGCTACCTGTACTTATGTCATCGTGTCGGTTCCAGGGATCGAATCTTCCCGGCTTGTCGCGGAATCGACGAGAAGATTCGCGCAAGTAACTCCCCGAAGCTCAGTTTGGTATTTCGACGTTTCTAAGTTGATCGACATTCGTCCGCTCTTGGGTCACTGCATTGTCGATACATTTCTGGAAGTAGGCTCGCATGTTGTCGACCACGGTGATGTGACTTTCCAGCGCATTGACCAGGGAGTCCGAACCACCAAAAGCCTTGTCTTGAAACTTCTTCTGAAGTGCGAGGCCCGAGGCGAGCGTACCGAATCCACTCATTCGACTCAGGATACGTGCCTCCGCGTCCAGTGCCTTGAATTCCGCAACAAGGTCGTCGCACGCCTTCAGCAGGTCGCCGGCAACTGACTTGTCCACATAGAAGCTTTCGCTTCCTCCACCGATAGACGCTTGATTATGAATTGACATCGTGCACTCATCTCCATTCGATCTATTTGGCCGTCGCTCTAGGGGAGCAACGAAACCACGATCTTGGCTACACGGTCGACGAGCACACACGGCGCCTCTGCGGGCGTGTCACCGTACGTGACATCGATGCTGATCATCGCTGTGGACTCCGTTGTCGCGAAGGCCACCATGCATGCAACGCCCTCGTCGAGGTCCCGATCGAGAAAATTGAGGACCTCCCGCCCAGCCACCTCACCTTGGCGGAAATCTCGATACTCGGGGTTCTCCTTCACATCTTCAAGGGTGTGCTTCGTAGATGTGAGAGCCAGATAGTAGTCAGCGCCCTGCCACGTGCACACGTTGAAACCAGGAAAATGGGTATCGAAAAGGTCAACTTTCTGAGATCCCGGATCGACACCGATCGTCCGCAGGTCGCCGTCACTCAGAACTGCGCACGGATCGAACATTCCAATCGTGTCGACGGGGAACGCTTCGCCCTCAACCGTCGAGGAGCAACCCCCAACTAGCGCGACTACGGCAGCCACTCCAAACGCAGTCCGACAAGCGCCCCACACCTCCACGGCATTCCCCCTCGTCGACGGACCTCAAAGTCTTGGACGCAACGAAGCGCCACCTGGTTCCCTTCGATTGCAATCCATTGCAACTCTTCACACCGAGCCACAACAGCCCTAGCGTTGATCTACCAGCGGATTCACAACGAAGTGAGGTGCGGATACATGAAGGCAGCACGGTTCCACGGGCAGAAAGACATCCGAATCGAAGACATTCCCGAGCCCGAAGTTCGGCCGGGGACTGTCAAACTGAAAGTTGCGTGGTGCGGGATCTGCGGCACCGACCTCCACGAATACCTCGAAGGTCCGATCTTCATTTCAGCGCCCGGGCACCCTCATCCTCTTTCGCATGAGAATGCGCCAGTCACGATGGGACACGAATTCTCGGGCACCGTCGAAGAAGTTGGCGAAGGTGTCACGGATGTCGAAGTCGGCGAGAATGTCGTCGTCGAACCGTATTTCGTGTGCAATGAGTGCGCTCCCTGCAAGTCGGGGAACTACCACCTGTGCACGCAGATGGGTTTCATCGGATTGGCCGGCGGCGGTGGCGGACTCAGCGAGAAGGTTGTCGTCGACCGGCGGTGGATCCACAAGATCGGCGACATTCCCCTCGACGAAGCTGCGCTGATCGAACCGTTGAGCGTTGCCCACCATGCCGTCGTTCGGAGTGGTGCAAAAAGTGGTGACACAGCGATAGTCGGTGGCGCCGGCCCGATTGGACTCCTCGTTGCGGCAGTCCTCAAAGGACTCGGCGTAACAACGATCGTCACGGAACTCAGCGACGCACGCAAAGAGAAGGCACTGACCAGCGGTGTCGCGAACTACGTTATCGATCCCAGTACCGAAGACGTCAAAGCACGCGTACTTGAAATTACAGACGGTATCGGTGCGGACGTCGGATTCGAATGCGCGGGTGTCAACGCTGTCCTCGACACGATGCTCGACACCGTCAGACCCGCGGGAGTTGTTGTCAACGTTTCCATTTGGGGCAAGCCTGCAACCATCGATATGCAAAAGCTCGTGCTCAAAGAGATCGATCTCCGTGGAACCATTGCCTACGTTCGCGATCACGAGGCAGTCATCAAGATGGTTCAGGACGGTGTTGTCGATCTGGCGCCGTTCATCACTGGCCGCATCGAGCTCGAAGAGTTGATCTCGGAAGGCTTCACAACGCTGATCGAACACAACGACACAGCCGTCAAGATCCTGGTTCGTTCATAGCGAAGGCCCGGAAGCGGTGAGCTCCCCTGTTGCTCACCGCTTCCGTCCCTTACGACGCTTCCCGCTCTTCACTGACACACAGCGCGGAGTACTTCGCGAACGCGTCTTGCAAGGTCAAGGACTTTCGCTTGTCGGCGATGTCGCGAGGCTTGGTCTGCGCAGCACATCGTCGGGCATGCTCGATCACGGCTTCACGTACGACGCTGGATATGTCCGCGCCGGTGAACTCCTGGAGGGTCTCGAGCGCCCTCAGTTCCTCTTCGTCAAATCTCACAGTTACCGATCGTCTAGCCACAAACAGGATGCTACTTCGAGTTACAGCCAATTTGGTGGGCTACGTTTCAGTGGGAACAGCGAACCCTTCCCCACCAGTCAAATTGCATTCCAATCAGACTGGTTGGAAATCGGTGGATACCACGCCGAAGGGACCTTGCCGAGCGCCTTCGCACCGACTTATGCTTGCAAAATAACGCATAGGAGGTCCGATGAGCCAGCCGCGCAGAAGTTCACCGAACCGCAATAGCCCTGTGTCCGAGATAGCCCGCATCGGTGAGAGCTTCGCTGATCGCCGAGTCCAGCTACGTCTCACTCAACAAACACTTGCCGACTTGGCCGGTGTCTCACGATCCAGTGTTCAATCACTTGAGTACGGAACCGGTTCTGTAAAACTGACGTCGGTCGTCGAGATCGCCGACGCGCTGGGACTTCGCATCCAACCGATGACAATCGCTGAGACCAAGGTTCCTCGATAAGATGACCACGACTTCGATCGGAACCCACCATGAGCATTGACCACATAGTTTCAGCAGTCGACAGCACTGCCGCCGACACAATCAAGACCGGACTGGCAGCTATCGCTCAAACATCGAGCACCTCAACAACTCTGACAATCGATGGCGTCACGATCGACGTTCCACCGGCCGTCGGCGATGCTGTAGTTCAGCTTCTGACCTACCTCGCTAACGGTGACAGCGTCGCACTTGGCGCGGTCGCCGAGCTGCTCACTACATCGCAAGCCGCCGAAATCCTTGGCGTCTCAGACACCTACGTCCGCAAGCTCGCCGACGCGGGCAAGCTCCCGATCGAGCTACGCGGAACCCACCGCCGGTTCCGGCTCGATGACGTGATGGCCTACCGGGAGCAGTTCCCCAAGCGTTCCTAGCTCTTGGCGTACATTCCTTCGATCTCTTTGGAGAATCGGTCGACAACGACGTTGCGCTTGATCTTCAGCGTCGCGGTCAATTCGCCGTCTTCTTCGGTGAGATCGCGATCGAGGATGACGAACTTCTTGATCGACTCTGCATGTGAGACAGTCGAATTGGCGTCGTCGATAGCCTTCTGCAGTTCGGCGCGAAAATCTCTGTCGTCACGCAATTCGGCGACGGTGGCGCTGGATGGTCTGCCGTTATCGACCTTCCACTTTTCGAATACTTCAGGATCAACCGTGAGAAGTGCAGTGATGTACGTCTTTCCGTCACCGACGACGACGGCCTGCGACACGATGGAATGCGAGCGGATGCGGTCTTCCATCGGGCCGGGTGAGACGTTCTTGCCACCCGCCGTCACCAGCAGATCCTTCTTGCGGCCGGTAATGGAAAGGTAACCGTCACTGTCGAGTTCGCCGAGATCTCCAGTTCGCAACCAACCGTTGTCAAAGGTATCTGCGGTTGCCTTCTCGTTCTTCCAGTAGCCCTTGAAGACCACTCCCCCGTTGAGTTCGATCTCGCCGTCCTCCGCAATACGAACTCCGTTGCCGCCCATAGGCCGTCCGACAGTTCCGATCTTCTGCGCACCGGGGATGTTGACGCAGTGAGCTGCCGTGGTTTCGGTGAGACCATAGCCCTCGTAGATCGGGACTCCGAGGCCGCGGAAAAAATGACCGAGTTCCGGTGTGAGTGCGCCGCCGCCCGAGATGGCGAACCAACATTCGCCGCCGAGAGCTGCGCGCAGCTTCGAGTACACAAGCTTGTCGGCAACAGCGTGCTTTGCCTTCAGGATCAGCGAAGGGCCACCCTTGTCGAGCGCTTGGCTGTATTCCTTGGCGGTTGCTTCCGCGAAGGCAAAGATCGCGCCGGGCACCTTGCCACCCGACTCCGCCTTGCGGGCCGCACCGTCGCGAACCTTCTCGAAGACACGAGGGACACCAAGAATTGTATTGGGCTTGTAGCGCTCGAATTGGGTTGTGATGGTAGAGAAATCAGACCAATGCGCCTGCGAAGCTCCCGCCTCGAAAGTTGCCAAGGAAACGGCGCGAGCAAGAACGTGCGCGAGGGGCAGGAAGGTGAGGACGCGGTTACCGGGAACAGCAACCTCGCCGATCGAGGCGGTGAGAATGCCGCGCACCTCGGACAAGAAGTTGCGGTGAGTGAGGACGCACCCCTTCGGGCGTCCCGTCGTTCCGGAGGTGTAGACGAGCGACGCTAGATCGTCGGCCTTGATTCCGTCGAGTCGCTTCTTCAGTTCGGTGGCGTCGATGTCGATGCCACCCTGGGTCAGCGTCTCTACGGCCCCGGCGTCGATCTGCATGACCGCCTTGAGGGTGCTGGGCGCATCCTCAAACAGTTTCTCGTGGGTCCCGGTCTCGACGATAGCCATGACGGCTTCGGAGTCTTCGAGGATCCAACTGACCTGTCCCTGTGAGGACGAGTCGTAAATCGGGACCGTCGCCGCGCCGGCTGCCCAAATGGCGAAGTCGAAAAGCGTCCACTCGTAGCGCGTCGCCGACAGCAATGCGACGCGGTCACCGGGCCCAACTCCGGCAGCGATCAGGCCGTTCGCGACGCCCGTGACCTGCTCGGCGAAGTCTTTGGCAGAGACGTCGATCCAGGTATCGCCCTTGGGCCGGGAGAATACCGTGAGGTTCGGGGTCCGCTCGGCGTGGGTGAAAACTGTGTGCACCACGGACTCGTTATCGGAGATGACGAACTGGGCTTTAGCGCTGTAGTCACTCACAGGTTTTCATCTCCGTTGGTCTGCGATTCGGTGCTGATTCTGAAACGGTGAAGTGCACGGGCAAATTCTGCGATCTCGGACTCAGACCAATCCTGCAGCCTGCTGGTGACTTGGTCGAGTCGACGCGCGTCGGCGGCATCAAGATACGTGCGGCCGGCGTCCGTGAGGTGGAGCGGGTTGCCCTGACGAACAGGTCCGGGGTCGGCAAACACCCAGCCTGCGTCGATACATCCGCGTACCTGCCGCGAGATGGTGGAGCGGTTGACGCCGAAGACGTCGGAAATCTCGGTAGCTCGGCAGCCGTCGTTGCGGCCGATAAACGAGAGGAAAGAGTGTTGCGCGATGGACGGCTGATCATCGGATTGGCGATCGCCGGTCATCAGCTGACGCGTCAGGTGCACCAGTTCGTCATGGACGGCTGGCGGGCCGGTGAGCGATTTCGCTCCTGCGTGTTGCACTGAGCAACTATAACGCCAGTCCCCATACCCAACGCAAGGTGACCGCCACCACGGACAGCGAATTGCGTCCGTGATGACGGTCAGTGCCTACACCAGATCTTCGCCGTTGCGGCGAGCGTCCAGCCAGTCCTTGATGAATCCCCGACTGATGACCGCCAGGACGACAGCGACCAACACAGGCCAGATCAGGACGTAGATGGTCAGTAGAGCTGTACTCATTCGTACTCCTTCAGTTTTGAGGCGACAGCTATCTGCCGGACACACCCAGCTCGGAAACATCGTCACGCGGATCCGTCTCGGGATCCTCATCATCGAAGTCACCTGTCCGCTGCTTGATCAACTCGAAATCGAACGTCTCGCTCTGGTTGACCGACATCGCGAAGCACACAACGGTACTGACGGCATAGGCGACCAAAGATCCACTGAGCGTGGGGTAATCGTGGAGGAAGCCGATCGCGAACGGTGCGGAGATCAGGATCGCCAGCCCGCCGACGATCTGTGCAGCCTTCAGCCCGAAGAATCCGAAGGTCATGAGCCCCAGCACCACTCCGATACCGATCACGGAGACGATGTCGAAGAGGATTCCGATCACACCGTCCATCGGCACCCAGCTGAAACGCACGGGCAAGAACGCGGCGAGCGCCACGAGTACCGACACGGTGAAGGCCTTGTTGGTCACCTTGCCCCAGTAGAAGCTCGCGATGACAGGGAATACGAGCGCACCCCAGAGAGCTCCGACAAATACCAGTAGATCCAGAATGCTCAATTGCAGACTTGCCAATGCAATTGCAACAGCCGTCGCGACGATCATCGTCACTCGGCCGATGAGCAGCATTCGTCGCGGATTGGCCTTACCCGTGACGGTCTGGCCGTACACATCAGTCATCATGATCGACGAGAGTGCAGCCAGATCCGAGTCCGCCGTTGAAGACAGTGCTCCGATGATCATGACAAAGAAAACAGCCAACAAGATTCCTGGCAGGTACGACGCCGCCATCTGCGGAATCAGGTTGTTGACGTCGCCGCCCATCGGCTCGACTCCGAGGTACAACGCGAGGACACCGAGCATGCCGACGCCGATAACCGTTGCGCCGTAGCCCACTGTCGCGGTGATGAAGGTGGGCTTGATCAGGTCTTCGCGGACCGCGAACAATCGCTGCGCGATGGTCTGGTTTCCGATTGCATAGGCAAGCACTGCCGCGATGTACGGCGCGCCTTGCTCGAAGAAGGCGACACTCGAGAAGAAGTTGCCCTGCTCAGCAGTGAGGTTGCTGGCGCCGCTCTCGAAGGCTGCGGGGAATCCTGCCGCGAAGAAGATGAACGGCACCAAAACGACTACTGCGCCGAGCATTCCGATCAACTGCACAAAGTCGGTCAGCACCGAAGCACGGAAACCGGACCACAAGGTGTACAGCAGAACACCCAGCGCAACGATAAAGACGCCCTGGATGAAGTTGAACGGGGACAGCAACGAAATCAGCAGACCACCAGCGAGGAAGTTCGACATCAAACTGATGACGCTGCCGACGATGTTGGATCCCGCAAGCATGAGCTGGCTGGAGCGCCCGTGGCGCGCATACATAACTTCGGCCAGGGTGTGGGCCTTGGGCGCGACTTTGCGAATTCGCTGCCCGAACGGATAGATGAAGAGAATCATCAACGCGCCCCACAGTCCGTAATGAATCGGACCTGAAATCCCGTAGGTATATCCGGAGGTAGCGGAAGCGTACAGCGACGACGCCCAAATCCACGTGGCCGTCATGCTGGCAGCCGAAACACCGAAACCCAATTTGTTGCCGGCGGTCATAAACTCGTCAGCGTTTTCCTGCTTCTTACCGATACGAAGAGAAATAAGAAAAGTTCCACCGTAGAAAGCTACTAGTAGTGAAACAATAACCAACGTACTGAACTGGACCATATCGGATCCTGTCACGTCACATCCTTCGTTAATAATCGACAGAACAATGCGTAAAGATCCCAGTTTCGAATCTTTACGCTCTGTTGCTGCACGTCCGAGGAGTAACCGTCAAACCAACACCGGTCACATATTCAATTGACTAACAACACACACAATCGCCGAACGAAAACCTATACCTCCATTGAGCGAATACTAGAGAGCCGAGCCGACACATAAGGTCAATGCATCGAACATCGAGGCGGTTTCAAGCTTTTGGCTCGACCACCCAATTCAGCAACTGGAAATTGACCATAGCATGACCCCAGTTTTACGACACAAAATCCAAAATTTCCAATCCCTCGAAATTCGAGCATTTCACCGACCAAAAAGTGCTTTCTTCCAGCGCATATAACAAATTCATATCGAATGAAATCAGTCCACGATCCGATCCGTTCGACACCGAATTCTTCGTCTACATCGACAGGACCATTCGCGCGAACCCGCGGCCCCATTCCGGATCGCACGGAACGTCTCGATCGAGCGGGTTCTCGGCGATAGCGCCCGTCATTCGCAGATACAACAGGGTGTCCCCTACGACCGAAGTCCAGTCGTCGTCCACGAGTTTGGTTCCGCTCTCCGTACGCCAACCCAAGGCAGTAAGCCCCTCGATCATCACCTCGCTCCGCTCGGCCTCCGATAGGCCAGCGGCCAACGTGAGTAACAGGATTCGGCCAGCCTCCTGCGCAAGCTCACCTTTCCCCAACGGCAGCACCGAAACGATATGCCGCCACAACTCACCTCGATACGCGATCATCGACTTACCGAGTCTGGTGAGAATCAATGTGCCTCTGTGTTTTCGGACCAACTTGAGAGTCTTCGCTACTTCCAGTAACTCTGAGAGCTGTGCGCTACTGCCGGAAGTGGTATCGATCCACTCACTGCCCCAATCGAGTTCGTCGCGAGCTGACGCAACCTCTTCCGGCGGAAAGCATCCGGACGCAGTCAACCCGATACCGTCTCCGTTTGCATGATTCAGCAACCAATACAGATGGCTGAGCGCTCCCCCACGCATTAGATCGAAATCCATACCGCCGATACCTTGAAGTTCAGCCTTCGAGACGGCGGAGAAAAGTCTCGGCGCTGAGTGAACCGAGATGCGGCGCAATATCTTTGCGAACTGCGAATCGAGGACGGGCGGGTACTTCTGCAGTGCCATCATGGTGTCCACTGCCGTGTTGACCTCCTCCAACACGAAGTGCTCGGAATCAAATCCTGCGGAATCCGTCTGCTCATCAAGAAACTTGCGGTAGCCCATCGGACCCTCGCAATCCTCGGGTGGGCATGCCCGTTCGCCACCGAAACAGCAAGGCTCAGCAATCGGACCACGTTTGACGATCTGCCCGAGAACAAGCATGTGGCTCCACCGTGCCTCGAAGTTGTACTCGTACCGCAAGTGGTCCCCCACCTCGAACAGCACCTCATCGAGACGCACTTCGTCCTCGCCGAACTCGTCCTCCTCGCCGGTACCATCGCACTCGATCACATCCCGCATGATGTACCGGTCGGGGCCGAGACTCGATGTGCGTTTCATGCCTACCCACTGATGTTTGTGTTGGTCGCCCCACCCCATTAGTACCTGCACAACCGAATGCAGTTCGTCGAGTTGGATATTCGACGGCACTGAGAATCGCCGCCAGATGGGCGGCGTGACACCGTCGAGTTCGATCGTCACCAAATAGTTGACAACCGTCCGACTACCCGACCCTCCAGGCGCCGGGCGCTCCTCACTGGACGCCGGCACCAACTGCAGGTGTGATGATTTTCGAACTCGTCGAATCGTCATTGATGGAGACTAGAACGGACCCCCGACAGGTTCGAGATCACCTCTGCCGCAATGCTGTCGGATTTGTCGGGCTGTGGCTCACCGTGACAACCTTGCCTGCTCGGCCCGCACAAAATCTTGTTCAGTTGGCGCCGCAGCAGACTCCCATCCGGTTTCGACGGATCCTGCGTCGGACTCCTTGGCATGGCTTCGTCGCGCATACTCGTCGAATAGATCTGACTTCTTCGCCAGAGTTGCACGCATCATGACGTCGACGCTGTCCTTGGCCAGTAGTCGGTGCACCTGCACCGTCCGCACCTGCCCCATCCGGTGAGCCCGCGCGATAGCCTGCGCTTCCGTGCTCGGTTTCCATTGCGGCTCAGCCAGAATGACGACGGACGCGGCCTGGATGTTCAATCCGACTCCCCCAGCTTCGATCTGCGACAGCAACACAGCATGCCCCGCGTGGGCTGTGAACTCGTCCACCAACCGCTGGCGTTCAGCCGTGGCGGTTGCGCCGGTAATCGGCCCGAACACCTTGCCAGGCAGCGAGTCTCGAATGATGTCGAGGACTCCACGAAAGTAGGAGAACACCAGGACCTTCGCCTCGTTCTCCGTAGCTTCCTCCACGATCTCGACCATCCGCTCGAGCTTCGCGGACCCTGAGCGCACTGCGGGCGCGTAGGCCGCTTGACGCATCGCCATGAAGTTGCCGCTGTGCACCGCAGACCGGTACGCCGACGCATCCTTCGCTCCGAGTAGCACCCAGTCCTCGACCTCGATCAATTCGGGAAGTTCGGTCAGTACGTCAATCTGGTTGCGGCGCAGATATACCGGAGCAACGATCTTTCGAAATCCCGTCGCTCCGGAGAGACCGTCACGGACATGGATTTGCCCCGCGACAGCTGGCTGAACGTAGCTCACGAGGTTCTTGAATTCCTCGACTCGATTTTCCATCGGTGTACCGCTGAGAAACACTGCCCATTCGCAAGAATCGAGCACAGTCATCACCGCGCGAGCGCGCTGGGTAGCGGGGTTCTTGATGAAGTGCGCTTCGTCGACGATCAACAGGCTCGGCGTCGTGGTCAGCGTCAATGCTTTGAGCGTGTCGAAGGTGGTTATTGCGACGCCACCCCACCGCGCCCACTCGCTGAGGTCCGCGTCCCGCTCGCTTCCGTGGATCTGCCACGGCCGCAATGTCGTGTGCTTCGCCGTCTCGTTCATCCAGTTGCTGACCACACTCGCGGGACACACAACCAAGACGTGGCGCTTGTCCTGCGTCGCCAAATGAGCCGCGACAGCGAGGGCTTGGACTGTTTTGCCGAGGCCCATCTCGTCGCCGAGAATCGCCTTGCGTCGGGATAGTAGATACTGCGCGCCGAACGCCTGATATCCGCGCAGAAACGATCTCAGGTGTGTCCGATCCAGTGTGACGCGGTCTGCCGCATTCACCAGGTCGCGGGAAATGAAGCCGTGCGTCGCCTGCGCTTCCTCGACAGTGCCGATCGCGACGAACTGACTCAGCAGTGCGTTGATCGTTGCCGCATCGCGCTCGTATTCGGTCCACGGGTCGTCATGACTCGGTGGCGGGTGAGCGATTGCGAGTAGCTGCGCCCGTAAATCCGCGAGCCCAGGGTCCGACGCAATGGCGATGATCTGCTGAAGTGCTGCTTGTGCTTCCGCTCGCTTGCCTTTGCCCGAGAAGAAGCGCGCCAACCTGCTGCCCGCACGTTGCGCCGGCATCCGCAGGGGATCGACCTGCTCTTTCAGAGACGCGATCGGACCACGCACTTGCTCAACCGCGGGTTCCGCATGCCGCAGTCTGAGCAACAGTCGCAGAATCTCGGTGTCTGCCTTCGACATGCTGTCCGGGTCCAACCGGAATCGCGTCTCCGAACGCACCCGCTTCTGCTGTGCAAGTGCTTCGGCGTGGATAGCGGCAGCAGATTGCGGCCCGATGCCAGGAACAGTCGCCAGCGTCGCCGCCGACGAGTTCGCTACATCAGCCACCGTCCGGAACCGTGACTGCGCCAAACCTCCCATCCGGGTGCCTTTAGGCAGGGCGTCGTTGAGGTATTCCGCGGGGACCGCGCGCAGCGCGGCATCGATCTGAGCATCAAGCGCCCGAGTGACGGCGCTCGCAATCGATGCTCGCACCGTGCGCGGTGTGTCGAGTGCTTGCTGTCCGAGAGCGAACAGCGCATCGAGTGAGTTCAACGTCTCATCCACATCGGACATGATCCATTAGGTCGATTCCGGTGTGTTCCGGCTACCGTGGACATGACATCCACCGCACCAAAACAGTGTCCAGCCCATGCTCGGGACTGGCACGGAACTGAGGATCCATGAGCGAGAACGACACCACCGCTGACCTGCCCCTTCACATCGACGGCGCAATGGCCATCGCGACGGACGAACGTGACGAGTTGATCCGTCTGTGCGTTAAGTCCCTCGCCGAGATGTTCGGCAGCGAGCCCGCTACCGACGATGACGGCGACATTGTTGTTCCCGTTCACGGCTTCGTCGTTTACGTGACAGTTGCTGACGACGGCCCGCAGATCAACGTCTGGACCTCGGTCCTCACCGGCCTCGGCAACCCGGCCCATGCTGCAACACAGCTGATCGAGCTCGCCCAGGAATGGCCGCGCCTGCGCTTCGCATTCAGCGGCGACCACCTCCTGGTCTCGACCATCCTCGACGCGGATCCCTTCGCCCCGCAGCATCTGATCAACCTCATCGACGAGGTTCACGAGTTCACCCACGAACTCGACGACGATTTCGCCACATCCTTCGGCGGCACCCTCGACTGCGACGAGACTGACGACAGCTACGCCGGCGAATGCAACACCGGCGGCTGTGGCGAAGACTGCGACTGCGATTGTGGCGACGACGCCGAAACTCCCGACGGCGAGCTCGGCATCACTGCCAGCAAGTAGCGCGACTGAGCTTCAGTTCCGAGATGCACGTGGGTTGCGAATTATGCAGCGCGCGTGCATCTCTGCGTACACCGGGTGCAGGCGGGCCCCCGCCGAACATCTCTAAGCGATTGGTCGCTATAACAGGGTCCAGATCCCTAAGGCGCCAAGTTCTCGAGTCTTTGAATGCTCGTTGAATCTGCGACAAGCACTGTGTTGAAAGCAATGGGGCCAGAACCCCAATCTCTCGAGAGACCAACTCTCGTGGACCAGTATCATTCAGTTGCCGCAAGAAGGTCTTGATTTCATCTTGATCGTCAGCCAACAATTTTTCAGCGTGCTCAATAACAGTCAGCTGAGAGGGTGCTGGCAACTCATCTAGCGAATCCATGAGATCACTAAATCCGGGCCAATTTTCCCCAAAGAAACCGGGAAACCTAAATTCATTTCGATAGACATGAAATAATTCATCGAGCGTCCGCATCTCGACCCCCGAAAGTCGATGCACAGTCTGCAGATCAAGACTATTTACAGTCCGATCAGTTCTGTGAACTCATTAGCCGAAATTAGATGCAGCCAAGGCCGGCGAGATGAGACTATCGAATTTAAACTTACCGATTCCATTCGATCACTTTCTCCGGCCATCGGAATCCGACAAAGTTCGATGATGCCTTTGACTCAGAAATATTAGCATCGATACCTGATTTACCCGTCAATTCGATCGAGATCTGATCGTGGACGTAGCATAAGTAGGATTCAGAACCGAGCTCCATTGCGGAAATCCGGCTTCGATAAATTCGTCCGTATCCAAACCCAGATCCGGCTGCGACTCCCCGATGGAATCAACATTCCCCTCGATGAAAACCGCCCAGCCGCCCGAAATTTTCAGCACCGATCTCGGATTACATGGAATCTCAATGTCAAACCGATCATTTCCCCTTCTAGGCGTGGAACCCATGGACGTATGCAGATGGCTTCTCTGGTTCCGTCCATCGACCTCGACTCGCCCCGTTCGATTGACTGAAGATTCTTCCTCTATCCATTCAATCGATCTAGTTTCTCCAACAATAAGAAGCGCAGTATTTCCATCTCCGAGGAAAATTGATGTTCGAAGGTCAAAAATCACACCAACCCTACTAGTTAGCGTTGATATCTTTACATCCAAAACTGAACATTCCTGAAGTAGATTCGAGACAGAAAGCGGATCAAATAAGTCCGCCCTGAATTTGACATGATGGATTGGATTCTTCATTATCTCATCGATGGTTGCCATTTCAGTCCTAACTAATTACGATTCAGATGAATCGCTTTCACCATTGAGAATTAGCTGCGCCCGCCCTTGACAGTTCAATCGCACGAATCGAAAACAGGACGGATACCGAAACATATTCGCAATCTAGAGAATCTCAATTGATTTTTCAATTTCATTGACAAGGAAACTGATCTCGCTATCACATGAAACTTGATCCAAACCCCTATCGAGCGCATAGGATATCTCAAGCTCTCCCCATAGTCTACGCAGTTCCGTTGCATCCGGAAGTTTCACCTTCTCGGAACAATCGACAATTCGTTCAAGTTCCGCGACAAGAACTCCAAGCCCTATCCGATTATCCCTGTAATCCTGAATCGATTTCTTCGCAAGCTCTAATATCAAATTCAAATTGCCCCCTCCGGCTATTCACCTATTTGATGCCACCAAATCTACCCTGCAAATCTTCGGTCAGCAAATATTTTCAATCAGTAAACTTTGGCCTTATCCAGATTGAATGCAATTTGTCTTCTCGGGATCCGAAAGCTGTCCCTGTGCAGAATTCCCAGATCTCATCATCCTCTTGGTCATTATTTCGAGTGACGCGAACCCATCCAGACCTTGCATCGAATATCGTCTCAATCGCTTCATGATCGATGAATCGCGGAGAAATTCCGGGTTCAAGCGGCGGTTCCGAGTTCACCCTGATCTCGCCGCTCTTCATTTTCGAAGGAAGAGCGGGCCCTTCCTTCCAGTCCAGATTTGGATGATATCCCCAAACATGAAGAGCTCTACCAGTTTTGACGTCCACCGAAATTTGCAGAAAGGATATTTGAATTGAACTCGTTCCATCAATCGAATATCCAAGGCTTCGAGCAATTTCAATATTTTGAACATCAAAAGAAAATTCATTCCGACAATAGACCGGAACAAAAGGGAAAATAGCTCCACTATAGCATTCAAACTTTACTGCAGACATCGTTCTTGCTCCCCATTTATCCGGCCTGAAGAAGTAATGACATATCGTCCTGCTAACCATGTACATCATGATCTCAAAAGTTCCCGTCCGGCCTCCCAATGATCTTTCAGAAATCCGGAACTCCTGGAACCCATCGGCCATCAGGAACTAGAGACAATGGAACCAACATTTGTTGCAAAAATTCAATCAACCGGACAAATACAAACTGCGGATACAGGTCTCGATCATGTCCCTAAACGTGATTCGCAAAAGATCGTGTCATCTACGGTTCCAAGGCAAAGCATTTCAAATACCATAAAAGCCACACCGATCACGTGTTCGATCCATCCGTTACTGACTAGTCACGATTCAGATAGAACTCTTTCATTTCTCTAACATAACTCTCCCAGGCCTGTTCGATTCCTGGAATTCCACCCGGAGCCTCACCCACGCGAGGTGGCATATAGCGAATGATATTGTCAATCTCTGATGGATACTGAAAATCGGCATATATACACTCCACGACTTCGAACGGATCTAGAAAATCATCCTTATGGGCGAATGCCCACGCCAGAGCAAGATAGAGCCAAACCCTCCTCGATTCAATCTCACCGCTTGAGAATTCAATTTTTTCCAGTATGTCGTCAACGGAGGCCGCTTCTACAGAAAGGAGCAACGCCAACCGTTCTTCATCCTCGCTAAGACGGACTCCGTTAACGAGCGCATGCAGCATGATTGCGATTGCGTCACGCCGATCGATCCATCCGTTGAAATACCCCCACTTCAACTCATCCGAATAAAGCTTGGCATACTCAATTACAAAGTCTGCAGGGATATGGAATTTGACCAAAGTTTCACTCACTGTCACTGTATAATTGGAATTCAACTGACGCTACCGTTTCACTAAATACTTCATGAGTAATCTTCCCTCCATCCATTATCCACTCAAATCTTCCTACTGCGTTATTGATTCGAATTCTCAAGATTGTGATAACCACACATCGAGCGTCTTCACCGTCCTGACCAAACGGTTGCAACCTTCTGCCCGAGCATTCGCGATACCCCGTACACAGGAAAAGTTGGTCCCCGGCCGCCACGTATCCGCCGTGATCGCCGGCGTCAGTAGTCGCTTCTGACGTCCGCGCTTCGACCACATCCACTTCCAGATGAGCCTCCAGGCCGTCTCCTGCGACCTGACGGGTTCCCAAACCTGACTTTCGCGACAATCCGAACTACAAAGACCTTATGTTCGGCTAGACACACGAAAAATCGAGGCCAACTATCCCTGGAGATGTTCTCCAAAAAGCTGGATAGCGGAATCTAAAGTCATATCGATAAAACGCCCGGTGTCTAATCCATCCTCGACCGTGACGATACTTCTTAATTTGTCTACTCTAACATTGAACACATTGAAAGTTAGTGTTTTTTCAACTATTTCAGTCTCAGCCCTCAGCAGTTCCATCACTTCCTCAACGGCGGCCTTATCGCCATCTATTCGAAAAAATTCTTCAATTATCGTGTTGTCCATTTTCATCCCCTGGGAAACGCAGTCTTAATCAATCCATCGCGTATGATTACTTCCAGCGCGCGGGTAGGTGATCCATTTCTTGCGTAACCGATGTCGGCATCGAATTGATATATCACCCGCGTTGTACCCCCCTGGATTTCGATCTTCCCATTTCGTAGCGCCTGGTCTACCATCGATTTTACATTAGCAGCATGCGTTCCACTATTAAATTTCCCGACGCTTTCGAAGCCTGAATTTGGCCCATACCGATACATTATATGTTCAATCGTGGACATAAGACCGCCGTGGCGGTATGTCTCCGCACCCCACTGCGCCCATCCACCACCCCGTTGCAACTCAAGAGTTGTTTGCCCCGGCACATTGCTGCTTTCGCCGCACGCTACCGGCGTTAGGCCGAGTGGGTCGATCCATCCCGTCGGGTTATGAACATACGCATCAGGGTTCGGTGCAGGGGCAAGTCATAACGGGTCCGGGGTGATGAACCGGACAGTATGCGGATTGTAATAACGGTGCAGGTTGTAGTGTAATCCGCTTTCCGCTCTGGAAGAGTCCTCAATTTTCTGCAGTTCCCACCTCCTCCACAACTCCTTGGGGCGCGAGATTTGCAAATTTTTGAATACTCAGTGAATCTGCAACAAGCACTGTATTGAATGATACGGAGCCAGAACCCCAATCTTTGGAAAGTCCAACGCTCGTGGACCAGTACCGCCCAATATTGTTGATCTGCCGTAGGAATGTTTTGGTCTCACCGGGGTCGTTGACCAACATTTGTTCAGCATTTTCTATTATCGTGAGATGGGAGGGCGACGGCAGATTCTCCAAAGTCTCCATGAGTTCGCTAAATCCTGGCCAGTTGTATCCAAAATAGCTGGGAAATTGAAACTCTTGTTGATACACATTGAATAATTCATCAAGTGTCCGCATTTTGATGCCGGAGAATCTGTGAATCAACTGCTTATCAAGATTGGTGATCGTTTGATCAATCATTTCGAACTCGCTGGTGGAGATAAGGTGCAGCCAGGGGCGATTACATGAGATTATTGAATCTACGTTCACGGGTTCCATCTTATGAATTTTCTGTAGTGGTCAGGCGTGTAGTAAATGGATCCGTCCGAACCTGTAACAATTCTCTCTGAACCTGGAGTCGGGTTTCCCGGTGAAGGCAATGCTCCCCATTCGCGATACGAGATTGGACCACCGTCCGGCCCCAATTGAGGAAGAATTTGTCCGTCAGATCGACCATCGTTCTCGAAAAACTTCGGAATTTTCGGGCCTTGCACTACCTGTTCCCAAATTACGCCCCGTTCTTGTATTTGTTCAATTATTCGCACGGATTCCGGTGGAACTTCGACGCCGAAAGGGCTGTCCAGGCTGTTGCCGTTGCATGCTGCTGGTGTCAGTCCGAGCGGATCGATCCACCCCGTCGGGTTATGAACATACGCATCAGGGTTCGGTGCAGCGGCAAGTCCCAACGGGTCCGGGGTGATGAACCGAGCAGTGTGCGGATTGTAATAGCGGTGCAGGTTGTAGTGTAAGCCGGTTTCCGCATCCGCGTACTGACCTGGAGAACGTAGCGGGGTACTGACTTCGCCGCGCCAGTTGGTAAGTCCCCAGAGCGACTGGTTCGCTGATCCGGCCACGACGCCCGTAACAGGGTCGCTGGCGGGAATCCCAACGGAGTCTCACCGGCGATGTCGACAAATAGTCCGGTAGCTTCGGGCAAGGAAGGAATGAGAGTGTCGAAGATTCTGCTGCCGAGGACGTGTTGGTATCGGGCGTCGTCGAACTCGCCTCGCGCCGCAAAGTGGCGAGCGAATTGTTGTTCGTCGGTGAACGCGCAGATCCAGTCGATCCCGCACAGAGATGTGATGAGGATGCGGTCGTCGAACATGGGGGACGAGCAGGACCGCATCGCGGACGGCGGCGGTCAGACTCTGAACTCTGCCGAAGCCGAGTCGGAATGCGTCGACCTCGTCGAGTAAATCGAGTCGACTACTAGCGATATCCCCCATGAAGCCCCCCGGCATCAGCATTGTTTGCGTCGCCAACGTAGCAGAGTTTGCGCTCAGCAAGCGCGGCAACCGGATCCTGTCGGTGGGCGGTGCCACTATTTCAAGATGGAGATCGAAGACGATGGATTCGAACCGCCCGCAGCCTGCGTTCAGTGGTGCCAGGTGCGGAGCTACGATCTGCACGTCCTCGATGACGG
This sequence comes from Rhodococcus sp. ARC_M6, assembly GCF_022810305.1. Lineage (GTDB taxonomy): Bacteria > Actinomycetota > Actinomycetes > Mycobacteriales > Mycobacteriaceae > Rhodococcus_F. The sequence continues at coordinate 9,118 of NZ_JALGQH010000031.1, read as the reverse complement.
TGCCACCGTGGATCTGGACTGGTGGAACTCCCACCTGCGCGACGCCAAACACGAGATTCGACTACAGGGCAGGAACGACGACGGAAAGATCGTCACTGCCGGGTTCGCAACAGTGCAGCGCAATGACCTTCGACCAAACACTGAACTCGTCGTCGCAGACCATGACGCGCTCGGACTGCTATTCCTGTGTGCGGCCTGGCAGAGCGCTCATCGGGGTCGGCGATTCAAACGTCGATTCCCCGACGTTTTCAACACACAGGTCCCCGATGGCGAAGATCCCTTGAGGACGATCAAGTCTGTCCTCGATTACTGCCTGAAGACTCGCACATTGCCGGCAATCCACCGCGATACGTGGTCCGGATGGCCCATGACACCCGGAGTCGGAGTTTCCCTCATCGCTGCATTCATGTGGGCCGCGGGAGTATCCGAGGCAGGAAGCCGCGCACAGTTGATCGACCAGTTCGGTGTGTCAACGCTCATTCACGAAGGGTGGCTGGAAGATCCATCAGTCAGCAGTTTCACTCTGCGTCGATACCACCGCTACAACCAATTGCTCAACGCGTGGGCAACGACGGCCCAAACACGTCCAGAGTTGATTGAAATGTGGCTGGTCAAGCGGTGGAATGCCAGGCTTCTCGAAGCTCATCACGGTACACGGGCAATGCCCACGCTGTTCTGACGTCCGCCAGCCAAGCGCACCGCATGGTCATCAGACATCCAGTCATTCGCCTTCTTTGCTGCAGTAACCATCTGTGTGGTGAGTTGTCCCTCATCTCGGGCCTGCTGCAACCGTAGGACGGTCTCACGGCACAGATTGTGCTCGCGAAGTAACCGTGTTTTGCTGCCTCCTCGACGGCTTCGTCCCAGCGACGTAAGAACTCGACTCGAAACGCCAGCGGGAACGAACGCTTACCTGTCGGGGTTCGTCCGATCTCGACATCAATCATCAGTTACTTCGTTTCCCCGCTTAGGTTGCCAGGTGTCTCACGACCATCATGGCAACCGACGTGCGGCGCGTTGACCTCTGCGAATGAGGTGCACGCGCCGCAGAGTTCCTGAAGCACTTGTTTTATCGAGCAAGCCAACCCGCTCTCATCCACCGCCGAGCATGCCAAGCATCAAGTCTGCGTCGGCATCGACAATATTGATCACTTTGTACCCATCTGCACCAAGTCCACTGTCTCGATCTGGATCATCACCTTCCACGAGCACAACCCGAGAGTCTGGCCAGACGGCCTCGATTGGCCAATAGTGCGTGCCGAGATCAATGCCGATGTCTGGCTTCACCGCACCGCGCAACGACAATTCTAGTAGCAGCTCGATGACTGATTCTGGTGTATGCACAAGATTCTCGCCCCACGGTCCGTCCACCTCACCGTCAACGCCGACCACCTTTAGCCATTGGAAAATTGCCAAAGCGCCATCCCGCGTGAGCCGATCATGGAAACGTTCGTTGCGGAATGAGCGTAGGCATCCGTAGCACGATGTTTCCGAGCCGCAATCACATCGACTAACCCGATCGACTGCAAACTGAATCACTTTTTCAAGATTCTCCGCAATTTTCTTTGCAGCGCCGGCACCGGCGGGAACAGTGTCGAAGAGAACAATGCTGCGTTTACGTTCTTTACTCCACGACAATGTGCCATCAATATCGTCGCGGCTAATCTCTAGCGCCTCTGAAGCACCTTCCAGGAGGGCGTACAGCACCGATAGCCAACGTGATTCAGATTCCTTGTCGTAGGACATGTCTCCGAACGTGAACTCGGCGACATCAGTCTCATAGCGATGCGCCAGCGATACGACCTGTGGTCGTCCCTCACACGCGCCTCCTGTCGCAGGCCGCTGGTGTCCGCCCTTGATTGGCTTCCCTGTCGATGCCTCGGCCCACCCGCACCAGCCACAGAGGTAGAAGCCCGCTCCACTGCCCTCAGATATCACGGCCATCCGCGCGCGTGTGCCTGCACGCGCCTGCACTTCCATTCCGCCTGTCGATTGCCACTCGAAAGTCTCAGCTACTTTGCCAATGCTCTCAACGTAGCTTGCACCACCCCATAGCCTCTGGGGCGGTTCGGTTTTCACATCGTCAACTTTTCTGTCGGCGACAAATCCGAACTCGGGCACGACGAACGTACGGATCCTGCCAAACTCCTGTTCGCAACTGGGACAATGAGTCTCGACATCAAGTTCGTGTCCGCACTCAAACTCGTTGCAGTTGCGACACACCCGGTACTTGAGTTCCTCAAGTTCCCGTTTAGGTAGCTTGTGAAGTCCACGAGAGGTCCACAACTTGCCCCCTGCTACCACCTGATTTCCTGGTGCGTAGTCGAAAATAGCCTGGCTCAGATCACGCGAAAGCTCAAGCCGCGCACCAACGTCACCCTCACAATGCGCGGTCCGCAGTTCGACGGTGTCCACGGGGAAGCCGTACTTGGGCAGGATGTTCTTGTTCGCTAGATATCCGAGTAACTGACGTTCCTCAATGGTCTTGAGCGTCTTCTGCAGCCTTCCACCGAATGCGAGTTTGTCTGAAGTCTTGGCTTCCTCGATCAACGCTTTGAAGGTATCAATGTCGTTGCACATCTCTTGCTCAGCTGTCGCGATGAGCTCACATAGTCGATCAACCCAGGTCCCGTCGTGGACTCCAATGATCTCCGCAACTGAGGACGGAAGAATTTGTAGGAGTGCATCGTGGATGCTTTTGGGAACTGGAGTGAGGAACATTCGAACCTGCGACGCTGGAGAATCCTGGCCGTCGTCACTTGGCGAGAAGAACGCGCCCGCATGCTTCCATGTGAGCCCGTCTCGTTCGAAGCGATGACGGAAGTATGCAGAAAGCGCAACAGAATGCGCATGCCTGCGCCCGATTCGTTCGTTCTCGATTGGGATCCAAGGGATTCGCATCTCACCAGCGATCATGGACTCCGGCTTCTGGAACTTCGTCAGGTCATGGGAACTACGTTTCGCATAGGTCAGGACCAAAGCCGCAGATGCGGCGCGACGACCTGCCCGTCCAGCCCGCTGGACGTAATTCGCAGTCTTTGGTGGCATGTTCCGAAGAACCACGGCCTGCAGTTCACCTACATCGACGCCCAGCTCGAACGTCGTCGAGCAAGAGAGCACGTTGATTCCGCCAGAAACGAACTCGCGCTGGATCTCCGCTGCCTTTGTGGCTTCCCACTGAGCCGTATGCTCCTCGGCTGCAAGTGGGACCGCGTTGAGAGTGCGGTAGATCGAGCGGTAGTGATTGGCATCGTGCTCCACTGGTGGGACTTCGAATTCATGCAAAGTCCCATCGCAGGTTCCGTGCGCGCAGAGATCGCGAACGTTGTTCGCGCTCAGACGTCTGCACGCGGAACACTGGTGCCACGTGCTCTCGACGCCAGGTCGAATACGGAGTTGTTCGTGATCCACCTGATAGACATCACCGGCAAAGTTGTCAGTCTTGGGAGTCACGTATCCCTCCTCAAGAAGAAACTTCCAACAACTGTTCAGAACCTTGTCTGGAGGCACTTCGGAGCCGAGTGCGGCAAGCACCTTCCGTACGAACAGGATTCGATTGTTCGTCGTGCCCGCGTGGCCTCCCGGGAGCCAGCTGATAATGCGCTTATTTCGATCCGAATCCATCGACCGAATCCGGATCTGAGTATTCCGTGGCTCGAAAATCGACGCTTTGATATCGACCTCGGGCAACAAGGTCATCGCGCCTTGCAATCGAATGGTTTTCAGAAGTTCTTCGAACAAGCCCCACACTTCGTCCGGCGTGAGCCCCAACTGCAAGAACCCCTTAGGCAGTTCAGTCTTCCGCGATCGAAACAAGGAAACTCGCATCAATCCCAAACCTTCGAGCGACTGACGTTCGTCCATACTCATCAGTTCTGCCATTATCCAAGGATTTACGACGCGAAGGGTAGTTTTCCGGGTGGCCCGCTCGTCGAAGTACTGCGCCTTCGTCGCGATTCTTCGAGTTTCATCGGCGAGATCCTCCACCGAGAATTCCTCGTCGATATTCTTCGGATCCGACAGCGCTTGAGTGACGTATCGACGCTCAAGCATCCGACCATACGTGCGTGCAAGATACGGCGCAGCGAATGCTGCGGCTTGCCGCGAGTCGGAGAACATCAGGAGCTTGCGTCCCTCGCCGACCTGTTCGACGGTTTCGTCGGCTGCACGCGGCAGGTGTTGATAGAGCGCCGTGGTAATCACTGCAGGCGCAGCATTGGTATCGGTCCGAAGTCTACGAATCACCTGTCGGGACCGTGCCCCGCACTCGGTGCACTTGCTCATCACGCGAGTCGCCGTAGCATGTTCACGTACTTGCAGTACTGGACCGCCTGGGCATTCACCGCTTACACATTCAGACGAACCGCCCAACAGGCCGCAGCCTGAGCAGAGGTTTCTCATACCAGTCGACACTCCGGTATCGAGATCCTCCGCAAGTGTCGTCTCATCCTCGTCGACCATGCCGACGTCGTCGGTACCTGTCACCACGAGCCAACGTACCGACGAATCGTTTTTCGCTGGACGGAAGTACTGGCGACCTTGATGCACAGACACGTCCCCGGCCAAATGCACTGCGCCGCAACGTAGACAGGTTCCGAATTCAAATACCGCTCTCCCCGTCTCGGGATCAATCTCATGACGCCCAAGAAAAACGCGGGGTAGCTCGTCGGTGAAACTGACGTAGGCTCCTTCCGTTGCGCGCACAAACATGTGATAGCGCGCAGACAGAACTGGATTACCACTTGCATCACTCACTTTGGAACCGAGCGCCACTAGAGCCTCGAGCCTTACCATCGCTTCCGGGTCGTCTGGCCACAGCTTTGATGCCAATGTACGGACGTCGGCAGGACCTCGGGAGACTATCGACTTAAGATCCGCAATCCGCTGTTCATCATGGAGTGCGTCTGCGAAATCCCCGCTAACAGAATGACCACCCAGTGAACTTAGATCAGCATCAGGCCGAGCAAGATCCATCAACGAATCGTCATCGATGGTCCACGTCGGCGCGCCGCGTCGCGGTAGCCGTGTGGCCGTCACCAAGTCCTGTCGACTGTCGTCGTCGCCAACGAACTCGAAAGGTACGTCAAACAGTTTGTGGGCGAAAGTCGTTGCCTCTGAACCTTGAGTTTCCGCACTCTTTCCCGTCAGCGAAGCGGACGTCGCAATGCACTGCAGCGATTTCCCGCGCGCTACCCGTTCCCGCAGGCGCCGCAACAGCAATGCAACTTCCGAGCCCTGTGCACCGTCGTAGACATGCGCTTCATCCAGTGCGATGTACTTCCACGTGCCAGCGTGCTCACCGTCGAACAGATCCAGATCGGCAGGTCGCAACAGTAGGTACTCAAGCATCGCGTAGTTGGTCAGCAAGATGTGCGGCGGCCGTTCGCGCATTTCCTCACGACTGAGCATCTCATTCGGCAACGGCGCCTGCCCCGGGTGGAGCGTCCGAAAGATTGATCGTGCGTCCTTCTCTGATTCCTTAGTCTCACCCGTATATCTGCCGAAGGTGATGTCCGGCATCGTTGCGAGCATTGTCCGTAACCTCTTGAGCTGGTCGTTGGCAAGCGCGTTCATTGGATACAGCAGCAACGCCCGCACACCCGGCGTCAACGTTCTATTCGCCCGCTCCTCAATCAACGAGTTGAGAATGGGAAGCAGGAAACTCTCGGTCTTACCGGAGCCAGTACCTGTACTGACAACTAGATTTCGACCCGCAACCACCTTGCGGATTGCGCTCTCCTGATGTCGGTACAGTGGACGATCGATCGGGACTGCTTCGCTGTCCAATTCAACGAAATCTGGGTGCAGTACACCATCACCAATCAATTCTCGAAGCGACGCACCGGGCGCATACGGCGGCGTCAGCTCGAGCATCGGCCCCTTGGTGAGCAACGCAGTATCGTCCACTGCAGCGTCAAACGCGGCCGCGAGCTTCGGATCTCTGGGCGCAAGAAGCGTTTTCAGGTAACGCTTATAGCTTCCTTCGATCCCCGCACCTGCTGCCAGTGGGTCAAGTCGGTCTATCATGCGATTTCTCCGATCAAGTCACCAAAGATTGTGTGAGAAACAAGTGCATCCGCGATCAGCAGATCGGTCGCGACCATGGCAGGGAAGAGATCAGCCATCCTCGCCCACCCGTCGCGCATGTCGGAGGTCATCGGCGAACACTCAAATTCGCCTCGCGCATCCAACCGCGCAACTGCTGCCATAGTCAAGGACTGCACTGATAACGCCATCCACGGGTACTCCGCCAAGTCAACACCGGCTATCGCACTATTCCGGGCTTGGACGGCATCAAATATCTGTGGCGCAACAGCTTTGATCTCACGCAAAGCCCTATGAGAGTCAGCTGCAAAGTCCGCCTGCATAGGATCAGATGACCACTCGTCACGCCTGTGAAAGGCGTCAACTGTCGCAGCTGTCCTCATATCAACATCCAGCAGCGCCCCAGGGGCCAGCTCGAAGGTAAGGAAGAAATTGTCTCTTTCCTCGGGCATCCAGTCGGCGATAACCAGCGCTGCCCGGTCCAGTACACCGGGTTTAGGCAAGGTAGCTTGCCCCTGGCTCAGAAGTTCTATTAGCGTCGTTCCACCTTGATTCTCTAGATACCCGAGTGTTTCCGATCGTTCAGCAACCACCTTGTCCTTGCGAGAAAACAGCGAAGGCAAGTCAGCAATCTCCACCATGCACCCCACCCACGCGTGCGAATGCATTTCGTTGAGGGTGAAGCTGGCGGAGAACGCCATTCCGACCAAATGCGTTCGGATAAGCAGTCCCATTATCTCGTCTGATGAAATTATGCTGTTGCCCAACGCTTCCAGCGAGGTACGCGGATGCCGGCACAAAATCCTGATGAGGGTACTGCGAATGCGTTCATTGTGAGCGTCCTTCCGATCCTTCGGTAAAAGCGCCAAGGCCGCTACCGCAGCTGACACCACGTCCTCGGACATCGGTGGCGCACCGTTTCCGGACAAGAATCGGGAGAGAGCTTCGTAGCCATCAGAATCGTCCCGAACCCAGCCCTGTTGCTCGATCCGATGCGCGGTCCAGTCTGGGCGACTTGGACGAGCGATCGTCACCCACGGATCGTCAACGAACACTTGCACGAGCAACGCACCCGCAGCACGTAGGCCTTCTGGCAAGGCAGCCCGATTACCCACGATGTCGACCCGAGCCACTGGCTTCCAGGGCGCAGTAGTAGCCCAGAGAAACACTGCTAGGTTTTCCTCGTCGGCCAGATGTTCAAATACTAGATCTGTCCCGCTCAGTCGAACCGATCCACACAGTCGCGCTTGCCGAATCTGGGCGATTGCGAGCTTATGGGTACAGCCGCGCTCATCGTCAATGAGCGCTACCAGTTGACAAGCCCCGCTCCTCCGCGCCGTGTCCACGAAAGTTCGGGTAGATATCTGAAAGATATTGTGCGCCCGCGCTTCCGAATCTTCATTCTGGAGAACAGAACCAGCATCATCTACCAAGGCGAATCTGACCTTCGCCTCTCCCGGAACCCGGGCTGCAACTACTGCATGCACCTCAAGGTCTGAGGGCTTGAGAATCTGGGCCGTGGTTCGCCATTGCGCAGGCGTTCCCATTGCATCGATTCGCGATTCGAAGTAAGGCGGCGTCACAACAAGCTTGAATGATGCTGTGTCACTATCAATTCGAACATAGTTGTCTCGAACGTCAGTCGAAAAATTGATTGACGCCTGGTCGACAGAAAGCGGTTGCGCACATTCCACGTTTGTAGTGCTGGGTGTCAAACCACCAACGACTGGACAACGGAACTCGATTCCATGGTCGACGTGTAGCCCTTCTGCAATGAACAATGTATGGCGAAGGTCTGATCCCACCGCGCCACTAACCGCTATCTCATACAGTCCGAGCAATCCCGCTGGCACACCGTCGAATGGATCGAGATACGTGTCCACGCTGCCCGATTCCCATTGCTCTTGGGTCATCCAATTCGTCTCACCCGAGCGCCGAACCTTCACGCTCCACAGTTCGGGATGACTCCCCAGATGCGGCGGCAGCTTAATGGCCGGCCTCTCTGCGTAAACCGACAACCCATTGGTCGTCTTGAGCCCCTTGACCGGGTCGGCGGGCTCGTAACGCGGAGCACCGAGCGAACGCACACCACGTACCGGCGCGTCGATACCCACTCGCTTGACCACTATCGACGTGCTGGCACTCAGATCAATGCCCCAAACCTTCCAGCCCCGCCAACCTGAAGGAACCCGCGGATCAGTGAGCGACTGCAGGCTGTCGCCGGTCACCGCGTCGACAATGGTTGCGTCGTGCGGGAGTACCGCCCACACGACCCCACGAGGAAGTGGAGTTTGCCGTTGAATCAGTCGCCCCTCTGCGGTGAACAACAAGAGCGGATCAGCCTTGTCCACCAATGGTATTCGAAAATTTGCGTCCGTAGACTCGTGACGCAGGAGTATTTCTCGAGCCGGGACCGTGACTGTCACTGGGGTCAAAGGATGCTCACCATCGGCATCAACACCCCATCCACGATCTGCGTAAATCTCACGTGTGTTGCCGTTGAGGGAGAGTTTCCAGGGCATTTCGGCGGACTCCGCCGGGTAGGGCACGCCGATCATGATCTGGTCGTCTTGTACCGAAAAGGACAGAGTGGGCTTGCGCAATCTGGTGCGTCGCATTGGCTTGTCAATGGATTTCCCAAACGGCCGCTCTTGCAATCGCTCGATCAGCCCATCGAGGATGAGAGTAGGCAACCCCGTTGTCGATGTTTCAAGGTCGAGGTCATTCCACACATCGGGTTTCACAGACGTGAAGCACACGAACTCGATGATCCGGTCGAGAATATCAATCGCAACCTCGCCACCAAGCTGAAGAAAGTTCCGTACGGGAGCATCGAGCCTGTTAAGCCGATAACCCATTCCAGGTTCGGTGAGCCATTCGAGAAGTGACGCTCCACTCGGATCGCGCCCATGTAGGAGATGTTCCTCAATCAGCTCGATCACATCACCTAGTAGTACTTTGTTAGGTCGGGAAGGTGTGATGACACAGCGGGCAGGTACCGATCCAATGAGCAAGTGCGCGTTGAAGTTCGCGCACGACACCGTAGAGGGTCAGTCCCGCCCACCCACTTTTG
>NZ_JALGQH010000122.1 GCF_022810305.1 Rhodococcus sp. ARC_M6 | reverse complement strand
AAGCTCGGGCCCGCGAGGTTCTGGCGGAGGTCGGCCTCGATCCGGACATGGTCTGGGATCGCACGCCGCGCGAGCTCTCGGGTGGTCAGTGCCAGCGTGTGTGCATCGCACGTGCGCTGATGCTCGATCCGAAGGTCCTGATCTGCGACGAGCCCGTCTCGAGCCTCGACGTGTCGGTGCAGGCACAGATCCTGAACCTGCTCGAGGCCGCCAAGAAGCGCCACGGACTGTCCCTGCTGTTCATCGCGCACAACA
>NZ_JALGQH010000121.1 GCF_022810305.1 Rhodococcus sp. ARC_M6 | reverse complement strand
CCGACTCGTCGAACCCGTACACACTCTCCGTATTCGCGAACAACTTCGCCACCGTCGAATGCGGAACCTGCACACCCTTCGGGCGACCCGTCGAACCCGACGTGTAAATCACATACGCAACATTCGAAGTCCGCAGCGGCGCAACACGATCCGCATCCGAAATCGGCGAACCATTCACACCCGACAGATCAACCGTGTCGATATCGACCACCGACAGATCAACCGGCAACACCAACTCACGACCCGACCACGAAA
>NZ_JALGQH010000120.1 GCF_022810305.1 Rhodococcus sp. ARC_M6 | reverse complement strand
ACCCGGGCAGCCTTGTTCTCGAGTTTGGTCCGCCGCCGCGGCCCACCCTCCGGTGGGATCGGTTCAGTTGATCCCGCCAGCAATCCCGCCGCCCGAGTCCGGTAACAATGCCCCGTCGGAGAAACCAGGCTGACCGTCCGATCCGAGTTCGGGGTATGCACCCACCGGCCGGAATGCTTGAGCCGATGATGATTACGGCAATACGCCGACAGATTCGACGCGGTCGTCTTCCCACCGCGAGCAGGGTCAGCGTGA
>NZ_JALGQH010000119.1 GCF_022810305.1 Rhodococcus sp. ARC_M6 | reverse complement strand
GTGGACGCGTGAACAGTTCTTCTGTCGCTGAGGTTTCCACGACGGAACCGGCGTACATGACGGCGACGCGATCGGATCGTCCCGACACGACACCGAGGTCATGGCTGATGAGGATCACAGCCATGTTCAGCTTGTCGTTGAGCGAGGCAAGCAGGTCGAGGATCTGCTTCTGCACCGTCACGTCGAGAGCTGTCGTCGGCTCGTCGGCGATCAGCAGCTTCGGCTCGCAGGCCAACGCCATGGCGATGACCACAC
>NZ_JALGQH010000118.1 GCF_022810305.1 Rhodococcus sp. ARC_M6 | reverse complement strand
TCAAAGCCCGCGTCCAACTGCTCCGCGACCTCGGCACCGCCGTCGCACCCTTCAACGCGTTCCTCATCGCCCAAGGCATCGAAACCCTGTCCCTGCGCATCGAACGCCACGTCACCAACGCCCAACAGGTCGCCGGTTTCCTCGAAAACCACCCCACCGTCGCCTCCGTCTCCTACGCCGGACTGCCCTCCTCCCCCTGGTACGAACGCGGAAAGACCTTGACCCCCAAGGGCACCGGCGCCATCGTCACCTTCG
>NZ_JALGQH010000117.1 GCF_022810305.1 Rhodococcus sp. ARC_M6 | reverse complement strand
GCATCAGAGCATTATTCCAGAATCAGGCCCGCCGCCGGCGACCTGTCCGCCGCCGACGCCGGTTTCCGGCACCTACCTCGCGGTATCCGCCTGCGGGCGTAGCTCTCGAGGCCACTGGAAAATTTCTATAGCGATGAGGGTAGACATTCGCATTTACCTGTTGTATCTTTTCTCTCGTACCGAAAAGAACAAATCAAGAGGTGCGGGAGAAATGAACTACCCGCAAGCAGTACCGCAGGGCAGGGCAGCGTCGAG
>NZ_JALGQH010000116.1 GCF_022810305.1 Rhodococcus sp. ARC_M6 | reverse complement strand
CACGGCGCCGGGGGTCCCGTCCGTTGACCGAAAGAAGACATCCCATTCAGGCAGAACCCCCCGGCAGTGCACTGTCCGGAAAATTCGACGACGAAGACTACCCGGCGTACAGCATGGGCCAGGCAGCCGAGCTTCTCGGTGTCCGGCAAGCATTCCTGCGCAGTCTCGACGCCGCGAAACTCCTCACCCCGCAGCGGTCCGGCGGCGGACATCGCCGCTACTCCCGTTATCAACTCCGTCTCGCTGCCCGCGCCC
>NZ_JALGQH010000115.1 GCF_022810305.1 Rhodococcus sp. ARC_M6 | reverse complement strand
AGCCGGCGAGGAAGCTCGGGACCGACAGGACACCGAACGTCGCGGCGCTGATGACGCGGTCGATGACGCCACCTTCGTGGTGCGCAGACCACAGTGCCAGCGGGACTGCGACAACCAGGGCGATGACCAGGCCCATCACGGCCAGCTGGACGCTGACGGGAAGCGCGGACGTGATTGCCGTGAGGACATCCTGCTGCGGCGGGACCAACGAATTACCGAGGTCGCCGGTGACGGCGCTTGTCAGCCAGTCCCAGT
>NZ_JALGQH010000114.1 GCF_022810305.1 Rhodococcus sp. ARC_M6 | reverse complement strand
TCGTTCCTGTTGCGGCACTCGGCCTGGTTGCCGTGTCCGGCCTGATCGTCGCAGAAGCGTCGCTCAGCTTCCTCGGACTCGGTATCGCACAGCCTGATCCGACGTGGGGCAACATGATCGCAGAAGGCCAGGGCGGCATCGTGGAGAAGCACCCCTTCATCGTTCTCGTGCCCGGTGTCTTCCTCTTCCTGACCGTGTTTTCGTTCAACCTCATCGGTGAGAAGTATCGGAGCAAACTGTGACCACTTCAGTGAA
>NZ_JALGQH010000113.1 GCF_022810305.1 Rhodococcus sp. ARC_M6 | reverse complement strand
CAGTCCCGCTGGCACTGTGGTCTGCGCACCACGAAGGTGGCGTCATCGACCGCGTCATCAGCGCCGCGACGTTCGGTGTCCTGTCGGTCCCGAGCTTCCTCGCCGGCTTGCTGCTCATCATGGTCACCGTCAACTGGCTCGGCTGGTTCCCGCGTTCACAGTGGGTTCGCATCGGCGAAAGCCTCTCCGGAAACCTCTCTCACGCAATACTTCCCGCGATCACCATCAGCCTCCTCGAGATGGCGATGTTCACTC
>NZ_JALGQH010000030.1 GCF_022810305.1 Rhodococcus sp. ARC_M6 | reverse complement strand
GTGATGGTGGATGTGCCTGCGTCAGTGGGTGTTCCGGCGAGGGTTCCGTTGGTGAAGGTGATTCCGGTGGGGAGGCCGGTGGCGGTGAGGGTGGGTGTTGGGTAGCCGTTGGCGGTGAAGGTTTGGTTGGTGATTGCGGTGCCGACAATGCCGTTCAGGGTTGCGGGGGTGTTGTCGGTGAAGGTGGGGGCTGCTGGTGCGGGGGTGACGGTGAGGGTGACGGTCTTGGTTGTGGTGCCTGCGCTGTTGGTGGCGGTGATGGTGATGGTGGATGTGCCTGCGTCAGTGGGTGTTCCGGCGAGGGTTCCGTTGGTGAAGGTGATTCCGGTGGGGAGGCCGGTGGCGGTGAGGGTGGGTGTTGGGTAGCCGTTGGCGGTGAAGGTTTGGTCGCCGATTGCGGTGCCGGCGATAGCGCTCAAAGTCGCAGGTGTGGTGTCGGTGAAGGTGGGGGCTGCTGGTGCGGGGGTGACGGTGAGGGTGACGATCGTGGTTGCGGTGCCTGCACTGTTGGTGGCGGTGATGGTGATGGTGGATGTGCCTGCGTCAGTGGGTGTTCCGTTCAGGGTTCCCCTTCCGGTTCCGAAACCGGTGTTGGTGAAGGTGACTCCGTAGGGGAGGCAGGTCGCAGAGAGGGTGGGTGCAGGATCGCCGCTGGTGGTGAAGGTGCTTTCGGTGAGAGCGGTTCCGGCGATGCCGGTCAGGCTGACGGATGTGGGGCCGCTGAATGCCGGGGGGTACCCGCCACCGCCACCGCCACCGCCAGGGCAACCAGCGGTGGCAATGGGACCGATTGCACGGTGTTGGGGGCAGTCAGGGTCGGTGATGTCCGCGCCACCGACTGCGCTGCCGAGGGTCATCGCAAGTGCGAGGGCGGCGGCTGCGCATGCTGCGGCGGTGCGGGACCAACGCAAAAGCGGACGTGGTCGTGCGGGGACGGTCATAGGTGGGATGCCCTTCGTAGCGCAATACGCACCCGAAAGGTGGGTGCGTAGCGGCCACGGAAAGGTAACCACCACATGGAAGATATCGGACATTTTGGCGATAAGCACGCATTTGCTGTGGCCGTTTTAGTCCATTGAGGACGTTGGACGAAAGTCCGCCCAATTGAAATTTGCTCGATGCCGCAGAGTTTTTGCGATCAGGAGCGGTTTCAGGAGTTGGTCAAGTTCTCGAATCATCACTGTCCTCCGGGGTGCTCGGTGCCTGAACATACCTTGGTGAGGAGGGGCTCGAGCGCATTTCGGATGGCGTAGCGAAGGTCTTTATATGCGGCCTATCGACTGAGTCAGTGCACCGGCAAAGGCAGAAAGTCGTTCACGGGTATAGGTTTCGGGATCACTGACAGCCAGTCGACCGAGCATTTCCACGAATGAGAGCATGGTGTGGGCGAGTAGAGCCGGGTCCAGGCCTTCGAGTTTCGGTTCGAGTGCGATGCCGGTGCGTGCCAGTTCTTCGGCCCGGGCAAGGATCGAGTCGCGGGCGAGCTTCAGGAGGCCGTGATACTCGCTCGGCGCATTTTCCGCGGGCGTGAGGATCAAGCGCCAACGAGTGGGATTCTCCAGTACTGCTTCGACGAATGCGCCGACGGTTCCGGCGTACGACGCAGCGGGGCCAATGTCACTCATATCGGTGGGCATGGTCGAAAGAACCTGAGTGACTGCTCGCTCGTGTTCGCGTCGTAGGAGAGCGTCGACCAGATCGGTTCTCGTGTCGAAGACCGTGTAGAGGACCGGCTTGCCGACGCCGGCCTCGGCGGCGACGCCTTCCATGCTGAGATTGTGGAGCCCCGTGCGGCCGGTGATCGTGAATGCGGCGTCGAGCAGTTGTTTCCGGCGCTGTTCCGGTGCCATGCGGGGAGCGTACTTACGTCGTGGCGTATCCGTCGTGTCTGCTTGTTGCCTGATCATCGTGTGCCTCACCTCCGTTCCCGCCCTAAGCTGCCTGCGACTTTACATTGAATCATACGGCATCGTTGTATTCGAAAGAGTCAATTGTTACGGTGGCGTTGTATTCAATCCTGGCTCTGTCCGGCGTACGAATGGGGAACCCGAAAATGTCTGAACTGATGATGGATCGTCGCGAGGACTATGGCTTCTTCGGCCCGGGTTCGCCGAGTTGGAAAATCTGGGCTGCACCGACGGCGTTGATCGGGTTTCAGAGATCGGTGGTGCTCGAACACTTCGACCCCTACCTGGCTGCTGCCGTGGCCGACATGAACGGGATCTACAGCGATCCGGCGGGGCGACTCGATAGAACGTTGGCGTATTTCCTTACCGTTGCAACCGCAGACGGACGGACCGCAATGGCGTTGTCCGACCACCTGATGACTGTCCATGCGCAGGCCACTGGAATCGAGCCGATCACCGGATCTCGTTACAGTGCAAACAATCCGGCTTCCCAACTCTGGATTCATGTGACGGGTTGGCATTCAGTGCTCAAGTGCTACGAGATGTACGGGCCAGGTCCGTTGTCTGCTCTCGAAGAGCAGCGGTACTGGGAGGAATGCGTGATCGCCGCAGAACTGCAGACCTGCAAGGCGTCGGATGTTCCGCGTTCCCGAGATGAGGTGCGCGAATACTTTGCCGAAGTTCGACCCAGGCTGTGTACCTCCGAGCATGCCAACCGTGCGATGCACTATCTGCTGCGAACGCCTCGAGCGGAAGGAAGGACGAAGTTCGCGGCATTCAGTCGGTTGGTGGCGCCGGCGACAATCGCAACCCTGCCCGGGTGGATGCGAATGTTGGGTGGGTTCGATCAACCGGCGCTGGTGGACAAGGCAATTGCACCGGCGGTGCGGACTGCAGTGCGCGTGGGTAGTTCGCCCAGGGCAATGAAGGCTGCGCTGAAAGTTGTTGCGCCGATGACCGGTAAGGTGCTGGAACGTCATCTGCGCGACGATCAGCCCGTCGATCCGAGGGTTGTGTCACCAGCAGAGATTCGGGCACGTTTCCCGCGGACCATGACAGCAACTGAACCGAGTCCTGTTTGACGCAATGCGTGCCTGGGTAACCCGGTCCGGATGCCATCAGCGATAAGGGGCCTGCAGTGGATGAGTCTGTCGTGGACAAGGCGCACAAGATCCGTCGACGATCGTTTGTTCAAGGTTTGGGGTTGATGGCAGGACTCGGCGCATTGTCGGTGGGATCGGCCTCGGCAGGCCTGCCCACGTTGCCGAACATCGATCCGTTGCGGCCACTTCAGTTGCCGTCGCCGAGGCTGGAACCCTTCCGTCAGAGCCTGGCTGTTCCACCGATCGTGACGGGCAGTGGCATCGACCTCGGTGCGGCGTCGTCGATGCATCGTTTTCATCCCGACCTTCCGTACTCGCCGTCGCTAGGGTACGGCGGAATGGACTATCTGGGACCGACGATCGAGGCTCACGTCGATCAAGCCGTGCAGGTGCGATACACCAATAACATTGGTGTACATCCATTTGCAGCTGATGTCGACCCAGGTCTGCATGGCGTCAGCGACCTCGATCGCTCTCAGGTTCCCACGTCGCTGCACCTGCACGGCGGAGTGACCGCGCCTCAGTACGACGGTCACCCCGAGCTGATTCAGCGGCCGGGCGAAGGATTGACACACGAGTACGCGCCGGGTCGAGTTGCCGGAAACCATTGGTACCACGATCATGCAATGGGAATGACCCGGCTCAATGTGTCCGCGGGGCTCGCCGGCATGTACTTGTTGCGCGACGATGCGGATAGCGGGACATCGTCCAATTCGCTCGGTCTGCCGTCGGGTGAGTTCGAGATTCCGATGATCTTGCAGGACAAGATCTTCACCTCCGACGGCCTTCAGAGCGTTCGTTCGATCTGGACGACGCCGCAGGGGCAGTGGGATCCGGCGACACCGGGCGACGTGGGGGTCGTGAATGGTGTTGTGTGGCCGAAGATCGAGGTGGCGCGGGGAATGTATCGCTTGCGACTGCTCAATGCGGCGTCGTACTCGACCTTCAGTCTGTATTTCGAAAATCGTATGCGGTTCTGGGTAATTGGTACCGAAGGCGGGCTTCTTGTCTCGCCGGCGCCTACTGATCGTATTCGGCTGAGTCCGGGGGAGAGGGCAGACATTCTGGTCGATTTCCGTGGGGTCGAGGCTGGTACGGCGATAGAGTTGCGCAACGACGAACCAGTACCTCTCGCTGTGGCACAACGCGGTACGGTGCTGATGCCGGTGTTCTGCAGGTTCGTGGTGGGCAATGCGACGGGGTTCAACGGATCGGTTCCCCAGCGGATGGGCCCGGAGTCGGTTCAGCTGGGGAAGCCGGATGTGGTTCGTGATCTCACGATCATGCAGATTTCACGCCCGGCCGACTATCCGTCGATGATCATGTCGCTCAACAACTTGCGATATACCTCCGATGATCTGGAAATGCCACGGCAGGGAACAATCGAGCAGTGGAACCTGATCAACGTCACGACGGAACCGCATCCGATTCATCTGCACCTGGTGACTTTTCAGGTCTTGGGTCGGCAGAGTATCGATGCCTCGGCGCTGACAGCGAAGTATCCGGTGCCGGATATCGGTGCGAGGTGGACTCCGTCGGCCGACGCCTTCGTGACCTCGCCGATGCGGCCACCCGAAGTCTGGGAAACGGGGGCAAAGGACACCGTGGTCGTGGACGCCAACTCCATAACCCGAATATTGATGCGCTTTCCGACGGCCGACGAATTGAGTTTCGATCCCGATGCGACATTCCCGAGGAGCGGGATGGCAGATCACAGCGGGCACGGCGGCAGTGGCGTCGGCGACCTGCAGGGGTACGTCTGGCATTGCCACATGCTCGATCACGAGGACCACGACATGATGTTGAGGTACCGCCTGGTGACGTAACCTCGCATAGGAGAGACGTTCCCCTGAGGAGGCTGCTGTGTCGGAAGGTGTGCCCACCGGGCCCCTGGACGGATATCGGGTGATCGAACTCGGGACATTGATCGCGGGACCGTTCGCCGGAAAACTGCTTGGCGACATGGGCGCCGACGTTATCAAGATCGAATCTCCCGATCGTCCTGACCCGCTCCGGACCTGGGGACAGGCCGAGCAGGACGGCCACCGATTCTTCTGGACGGTTCACGCACGCAACAAGCGGTGCGTCACGTTGGATCTACGAGTCGCCGCCGGTCGCGATTTGTTTCTCGATCTGGTGGAACACGCCGATGTTGTCGTCGAGAACTTTCGACCGGGCACTCTCGAAAAGTGGGGTTTGGGCTTCGACGTACTGAGTGCGCGCAATCCGAAGTTGGTGTTGGCCAGAGTGTCCGGGTACGGGCAGACCGGCCCCAAGGCGAAGAGTGCCGGTTACGCCTCGGTTGCCGAAGCTGTCAGTGGCTTTCGGCATTTGAACGGTTATCCCGGGCAGGCACCGCCGCGGATTGCGCTGTCCCTCGGCGACTCCCTCGGTGGAATGTTTGCCGTGCAAGGCGTATTGGCGGCTCTGCTGTCCCGCGAGCGAACCGGACGTGGGCAGGTAGTCGATGTAGCGCTCACGGAATCGTGTCTTGCAGTACAGGAGTCGACCATTCCGGATTACGACCGCGGTGGCATCATCCGGCAACCCTCGGGCACTCGGTTGGAAGGGATTGCGCCGTCCAACATCTATCAGACCTCCGAGGGAAACTGGGTTGTCATCGCGGCAAATCAGGACACGCTCTTCGTGCGTCTGTGCGCCATCATGGACAGACCGGAGTTGGCACAGGATGATCGGTTCTCGAATCACGTTGCGCGAGGAAAACATCAGGACGAACTCGACGATTTTATCGCCGAATGGGTCAAGGATCAGGATCCGGTGACACTGGTCGATCGGTTGACGGACGTCGGAGTTGTTGCCGGACCGATCAATACGGTGGAAGACGTGGTCAAGGATCCGCAGTTGATCGAGCGCGGAATGTTGGTCGATCACTTCGACGAGCGGATCGGCGAGAACGTCCTGGGGCTCGGAATCGTGCCTACGTTCAGCGATACTCCGGGGTCCGTTCGTTGTGCCGGAGCGTCGTTGCCGGGCGTCGACAACGACGCGATCTGGGGTGGACTTCTGGGTATCTCTACCGAAGACCAGGCTGCGTTGCACAAGGAGGGCGTGATCTGACATGACGGTGACCAGTGTGAGTATCCGTGAAGTCGGACCACGTGACGGCCTGCAAATCGAAGACCCCGTGCCGTTGGCAGAAAAGCTGCGACTCATCGAAGCCCTTGCTGCGACGGGTGTTCCGCGTATCGAGGCGACGTCATTCGTCTCGCCCCGCGCAGTGCCGGCACTGGCAGACGCGGAGCAGTTGGCGGCAGAATTGCATCGCTGGCCCGGTATCGAATTCTCGGCTTTGGTTGCCGGAACCGGAGGAGCGAAGCGCGCCGTTGCCGCCGGTATAAAGACCGTCGAATACGTAGTATCGGCGTCGAATGGTCACAGCGAGGCCAATGTTCGTTCCACTACCGAGCAGGCTACTCAGCGGATCGGGGAGGTCGTCTCAATCGTTCACGACGCTGGTGGCCGTGTCGAGGTCATCGTCGCGACAGCCTGGGACTGTCCGTTCGACGGTCCCACCGATCTTGATCGTGTTTTGCGAATTGCGGAGCATGCTAAATCTTTCGGGGCCGATCAGTTTTCGATAGCCGACACCATCGGCACCGCCACCCCGGGGCGCGTCGGATGTCTGATCGAGGCGATCAACGCCAGAGTGGGAGATTTCGCCCTCGGCGTTCATTTCCACAACACCCGCGGTAGTGGTCTGGCCTGCGCATTGGCCGCTGTTCAGCATGGGGTGCAAAATCTCGACGCGTCCACGGGTGGGCTCGGTGGTTGCCCGTTCGCGCCCGGTGCCAGTGGCAACATCGCCACCGAAGAGTTGGTCTACATGCTCGAAGACATGGGCATTGCGACGGGGATCGATCTAGACGCGTCCGTTCGCGCCGCCGCGATGGCGGAGGAAATTGTCGGCCACGCAGTTCCCAGTAATCTCTTGCGTGCCGGCGACCGCATTCGCCGATAGTCAACTTAAGGTCAGCCTGGACTGTTTTCTGTTTTCCATCTACAGTCGTGGTGTGACTGAGCCCACGTCTGATGTGAAAGTGACCCGCACGCAGGTGGAACGCACCGCTGCGATGCGAGGACGGCTGCTCGACGCAGCAGTCGAATCGCTGGTCGAGTTGGGCTATGCGCGAACGAGTACCCAGGAGATCGCTCGCCGAGCCGGGGTCTCGCGGGGGACCCAGCTGCATCACTTTCCGACGAAGGAATCGCTTGTGGTTGCGGCTGTCGAATATCTGGTGGACAAGCGTTTGGCAGAGATTCTCACTGCTGAAGTCGGCAGTGGACGCGGTCTGGAGATACTCGCGGATGCATTTTCCGGTCCACTGTTTTATGCCGCGTTGGAATTGTGGGTCGCGGCCCGAACGGATCCCGCCCTGCATGCCGCGACAGTGCCACTCGAACGCAAGGTGAGTGAGGCTCTCGAGCTCGGCAGCGCCGAGGTGTTCGGGGATCGTTTCGACGCCGAAACCGTAGAACTCACCATCGAACTTGTCCGCGGACTGGCTGTGTCCGCACTCTTCCGTACCCCCGAGGCGGACCAAGCGCTCAGATCGCGTTTGTTGCCGGCCTGGCAATCCCGAGTGGAGAAGCAGTGAAACTTCCCGAACATGTCGAAACACTCATCGTTGGTGCAGGATTCGCCGGGATGGGACTGGCCGCACGAATGCTCCGCGACGACCCGACGGCCGATATTGTCTTGATCGAGCGGGGCGCGAGCGTCGGCGGTACGTGGCGGGACAATACGTACCCGGGGTGTGCGTGCGACGTTCCGACGGCGCTGTACTCGTATTCTTTTGCGCCCAGCCCAGATTGGAGTCACACCTTTGCTCGCCAGCCCGAAATCTATGCGTACCTCGAGAAAGTGGCTGCGGACACCGGTATTGATCACCGGGTGGTTCTGAACTGTGAACTCGAAGAAGCGGTTTGGGACGGCGATCTGACGTTGTGGCACATTCAGACCTCAAACGGATCATTAACGGCGAAGGTGCTGGTCGCCGCCACCGGAGCGTTGTCGACGCCAAATATTCCCGACCTTCCCGGTCTCGGGAAATTCTCCGGAACCACTTTCCACTCTGCGACGTGGAACCACGAACATGAACTGAGCGGCGAGCGCGTGGCGGTGGTCGGAACAGGCGCTTCTGCAGTGCAATTCGTTCCCGAGATTGCTGATCCCGCAGCGCACGTCACGGTATTCCAGAGAACGCCAGCTTGGGTGATTCCGCGCACGGATCGAGCCCTCCCTTCAGTTCAGAAGGCGCTGTACGCAAAAATTCCCGCTACGCAAAAGGCCGTTCGCGGCGCTGTTTACGGCTTCCGGGAGGCGCTGGGTGCGGCGATGTCGCATGCAACCTGGGTGCTGCCGGCTTTTGAAAAGGTGGCGCGCCTGCACCTCTATCGGCAGGTGCGAGACCCGGAGTTGCGTCGGAAACTGACTCCGGACTTCACTATTGGATGCAAACGGATGCTGCTCTCGAACGATTGGTTGCGGACGCTGGACCGCGACGATGTCAGTCTGGTCGATCAGGGTGTGGTGTCGGTGACCGAAGACGGCGTCGTAGACGCGGCTGGCAATGAACACGCGGTAGACACCATCATCTTTGCCACGGGATTCACTCCGGCGGAACCCCCCGTTGCGCATCTGGTTACCGGTGTGCGTGGGGAGACCTTAGCGACGCACTGGGCGGGAAGCCCCAGCGCGTACAAGGGCACGAGCGTCAATGGTTTCCCGAATCTCTTCCTGATGTACGGGCCCAACACCAACCTGGGGCACAGTTCCATCGTCTACATGCTGGAATCGCAGGCCGAGTACGTCAATGCCGCCCTGCACACCATGCGGAGAGAGGGGATCGACGTCGTGGAGGTCGAGGATTCGGCGGTGTCGCAATACAACCGATATGTACAGCACGAAATGCTGCACACGGTGTGGAGCAAGGGCGGATGCTCGAGTTGGTACATCGATTCGCAGGGGCGTAATTCGGTGCAATGGCCTACATTCACGTGGAGGTACCGTTCATTGCTGAAACGCTTCGACCGTGAAAACTACAAGACCCGCGCCGCTACGGGTGTTCGAGTATGACGACGACCCACTATGACGTCATAGTCATCGGATCAGGTTTCGGCGGTAGCGTTGCGGCACTTCGGCTGACGGAGAAGGGATATCGCGTCGGGGTGCTCGAGGCCGGAAGGCGTTTCTCCGACGACGAGCTTCCCGAAACCAGTTGGCGACTGCGAAAGTATCTGTGGGCGCCGTGGATTGGGTGTTACGGGGTGCAGCGCATTCATTTGCTCCCGGATGTTCTGGTGATGGCGGGCTCCGGGGTCGGTGGTGGATCACTCAACTACGCCAACACTTTGTACCAGCCGCCGAAGAAATTCTTCGAGGATAAGCAGTGGGCGCATATAACTGACTGGCACGAGGAGTTGGCGCCGTACTACGACCAGGCAAAACGAATGTTGGGTGTTCGCACCAATCCGTCGTTCACTCCGGCGGACGCGGTGATGAAGGAAGTTGCGGAAGAGGTGGGGGTGGGGGAGACATTCACCTCCACCCCGGTCGGAGTCTTCTTCGGGGACCCCGGGGTTTCCGTGCCCGATCCCTTCTTCGGCGGAGTGGGTCCGAACCGAACCGGGTGCACCGAATGCGGTGCCTGCATGACGGGCTGTCGTGTCGGGGCAAAGAACACCCTGGTCAAGAACTATCTCCATCTTGCGGAGCGTGCCGGTGCCGTCATTCACCAGCTCACCACCGTGACGGATCTCCGGCCGATCGCAGGCGGCGGATACCGTCTGCGATCGCGGCGTACGGATGGTGTGGTCAAACGGGAGCGGATATTTACGGCCGACCGCGTTGTGGTGGCTGCGGGTACCTATGGAACAGCGCGACTCTTGCTCGGGATGAAAGACTCTGGCGCACTGCCTAACTTGTCGAACATGTTGGGTACCGTCGTCCGCACCAATTCGGAAGCAGTGCTGGCCGCCACGGCGAAGTCGCGTCGCCGCAACTTCACGCAGGGAGTCGCGATCACGTCGTCCTTCCATCCCGACGATCACACGCACATCGAACCGGTCCGATATGGAAAGGGCAGCAACGCAATCGGCCTGTTGCAGACAGTGCTCAGTGACGGCGGCGGGAAGACTCCGCGG
This sequence comes from Rhodococcus sp. ARC_M6, assembly GCF_022810305.1. GTDB lineage: Bacteria > Actinomycetota > Actinomycetes > Mycobacteriales > Mycobacteriaceae > Rhodococcus_F. The sequence goes on along the minus strand of NZ_JALGQH010000030.1, from coordinate 65,715 downwards.
GTTCTGAAGACACTCGCCGTCGCAGTGCGCCACCCCGGGGCCTTCATTCGTTCACTGTCCGTGCGGAACTGGTCGGAGCGAACCGTTATCGCACTTGTCATGCAAACTGACGACAATTCTCTCGAGCTGTCCAAGAACCCCCGAAGATTCGGTCGCGCGCTTACCAGCCGTCCCGGGCCGGGGGCGCCTCCTCCCCAGTGGATTCCGCAAGGCCACACTGCTATTCGTAAGATCGCCGAGAAGATTGACGGCGACCCCGGTGGTTCCATCGCGGACGTCGTCAATATTCCTATGACTGCACATTTCCTCGGAGGTTGTGCGATAGGCGATTCGGCACAGACCGGCGTCGTGGATCCGTATCTGCGTGTGTACGGGCATGAAGGATTGCACGTGATGGACGGATCTGTTGTGAGCGCCAACCTCGGCGTCAACCCGTCGTTGACCATCACCGCGCAGGCTGAGCGTGCTTGTGCCTTGTGGCCGAACAAGGGTGCCGTCGACGCTCGCCCCGAAGCCGGAAAGCCTTATGTACGTATCGATCCGACGTTGCCGTCGAACCCTGTAGTGCCCGCGCATGCGCCCGGCGCGCTTCGCCTGCCCTTGATCGTCCGAGCTGAGAAGGTCCCCGATGTGGAGCGTTCCTGAATCCGAGACAGGCCGAACAGAATGGCCCGTCAGTAGTCCGCCGCCGTGGCCGGCACGGGTGCGGGCCACGTTGTGGTGGCATCGCAGCACGGCAGCAGGTCGTGAACTCGGGAAGGGAAGTCGGATCATTCCCGTCACGGTGGCGATGATGGTCGATTATCTCGATTCGCCGGTCGGCCCGTACCGAGAGATATTGGCCAGTCCGGTGTTGCGGATGCCGAGCAGGCGGATCGGACCGATGCCGCGGATGGCGGTGCCCTTCATTGCAGTGGATTCGGAAGCATCCGTTCACGGCGGACGAACCCATTGGCAACTCCCGAAGGTTCTTGCCCGTTTCGACGGGACGGTCCTCGGAAACATGGCCGCGCAGGGTGACGGATGGAAAGTTGGTTCAACCGTGAGAGCGAAGGGCCCGCGGTTACCCATCGCCGGTGCGTTGGGTTTTGCGCAACCCGAGGCGGCGGGCGGGCTGGCGATCGCATCGGCGAGGCTGGCTGGCAGGTTCCGATACGCCCGCGTCGACGTCGAATCCGAAGGTACGACTTTGCCGAGTTGGCTGGTGGCCGGCTCGCATCGAGGGATTGTGATCACAGACGGAAAGATGAGGACCGGCCCGGCCAAGCATCGATAGCTTGAAATAGGTGAAGGCCGCTCAGCGTAATTGCTGGGCGGCCTTCGGTGTCGGCGTCCCACAGGCGCCTCTCGGCGGATGGTCGCTCGTAGCGACAAATGGGGTGGGGCCCGGGGCTTGTTTCGGACGCCGACGAGGGGTTCAACGGCAGTGGCCATCATTTTGTTCCCGCCCGACCATTGTGACGCCGATCTCCCTTTAACTTAGGCAATCCTTTTCTTGACTAATTCCAGAAAAGGGGCATACTGGGTGCCATGCAAGACGACGGGCAGGATTTCGACCCCCGGGCGCAACTGCGCGCAGCCGGGTTGCGAGTCACTGCGCCGCGGCTTGCGGTTCTGAATGCGGTTACAGCCCAACCGCATTCGGATGCAGATACTGTTGCCGCACAGGTGCGGGAACAGTTGGGATCCGTATCCACTCAGGCCGTTTACGACGTGCTGAAGGCATGCGTCAGCGCAGGGTTGCTACGACGCATCGAGCCGGCGGGTTCGCCAGCACGGTTCGAGACGAGGACCGGGGATAACCATCACCATCTCGTCTGTCGTAGCTGCGGCAAGGTTGTCGACGTCGATTGTGTTGTCGGCCAAGCTCCCTGCCTTGAACCTTCTGATTATCACGGCTTCGAGATCGATGAAGCGGAGGTCGTGTTCTGGGGCCGTTGCAAAGATTGTCTGACGATTTCTACTGAATCCACCCCCGAACTTGGCGCCGTCTCCCAGAATCAAGATGCAGACCGCGCGCTAAAGCACACAGCCCGTTAAACGCTCAGCCCACTACACGCAGGAGGCTTCGCCATGACCAAGCCCACTACCAACAACTTCGGTATCGCGGTAGCCAGCGACGACGAGTCGTTGACCGCAGGTATTCAGGGACCGGTTTTGCTCCACGACCATTACCTGATCGAGAAGCTGGCCCAGTTCAATCGTGAGCGTGTCCCGGAGCGCATCGTACATGCCAAGGGCGGCGGTGCATTTGGCGAACTCGTCATCACCCACGATGTCAGCAAGTACACCAAGGCGAACTTCCTGCAGCCCGGCAAGAAGACCGAGTCCTTGGTGCGGTTCTCGACCGTCGCTGGTGAGCAGGGTTCCCCCGATACCTGGCGTGACCCGCGTGGTTTCGCGATGAAGTTCTACACCGAGGAGGGCAACTACGACCTCGTCGGCAACAACACCCCGGTGTTCTTCATCAAGGACGCCATCAAGTTCCCCGACTTCATTCGATCGCAGAAACGTCTGCCAGGTTCGGGTCTGCGCGATCACGACATGCAGTGGGATTTCTGGACTTTGCGTCCCGAGACCGCGCATCAGGTGACCTGGCTGATGGGTGACCGCGGTATCCCGAAGACGTGGCGCAACATGGACGGCTTCGGTTCGCATACGTACCAGTGGGTTAACGCTGCCGGTGAGCGTTTCTGGGTGAAGTACCACTTCAAGACCGATCAGGGCATCGAGTTTCTGACCCAGGCCGAGGCCGACACTCTTGCGGGTACGGATCCCGACTACCACCGCGCCGATCTGTACAACGAGATCGAGGCCGGGAACTTCCCGAGCTGGACTCTCAAGGTCCAGGTCATGCCCGCCGACGAAGCCGAGGGATATCGCTTCAACCCCTTCGATCTCACGAAGGTGTGGTCACAGCAGGACTACCCGCTGATCGAGGTCGGCAAGTGGACCCTGAACCGCAACCCGGAGAACTTCTTCGCGCAGATCGAACAGGCGTCGTTCGAACCGTCGAATGTGGTGCCCGGCATCGGTTTCAGCCCCGACAAGATGCTGCTCGGCCGCGTGTTCTCCTACGCCGACGCGCACCGTTACCGCATCGGCACCAACTACGCAGACCTGCCCGTCAATGCTCCGAAGAACGAGGTGAACTCCTACTCCAAGGAGGGCGCCATGCGCTACAGCTTCAATTCTCCGACGACGCCGGTGTACGCACCCAACTCGTACGGCGGACCGCACGCCGATCCGTCGGTTGCCGGTGACGAAGGACTATGGTCGTTCGACGGCGAAGCAATTCGCGCCGGATACATTCAGCACGCCGAGGACGGAGACTTCACCCAGGCCGGAACTCTCGTCCGCGAGGTTCTCGACGACGCGGCGCGTGAGCGTCTGGTCGGCAACATCGTCGGCCATGCCTTGGGCGGTGTCAGCGAGGAAGTTCTGCTGCGTGTCTTCGAGTACTGGAAGAACGTCGACGCAGATCTCGGTAAGCGCGTCGAAGAGGGTGTACGCGCAGGTCAGTAGACCTGTTTGAAGGTGTGGCTATGGCGGGCCGCTGCAGAGGAAATCCCTTTGCGGCGGTCCGCCTTTTTGTGTCCTAGAGCAGCCCCCACCAATAAACCAGGCACGCGAGAATGAATTCGACAACGGTGTCCACGACGGTCCTCCTTCGCCACGACGTGTATTCCATGATCCACGTCTACCGAAACTGTTTCGAGTAAGGCGCTGGCGGGCAGTCGACTCGTACGAGTGTTCTTTTCGAGGTCAGGAGTTGGTCAGTCATGGCGAGATTCGGCTACACGTTGATGACCGAGCAGGCCGGCCCGAAGGAATTGGTTCGGCATGCGGTGAGGGCCGAGGCGGTCGGCTTCGATTTCGAGGTGATGAGTGATCACTACTCCCCGTGGCTGAGCGAGCAGGGACATGCGCCGTATGCCTGGTCAGTTCTCGGTGCTGTCGCTTACGCCACCGAGTCGGTTGGGTTGATGACGTATGTGACATGCCCGACGGTTCGGTACCACCCAGCAGTGATCGCGCAGAAGGCCGCCACGATGCAGATTCTCGCCGACGGAAGATTCACTCTCGGAGTCGGGAGCGGCGAGAGCCTGAACGAGCACGTGGTGGGAGACGGGTGGCCGTCCATCGACACGAGGCAAGACATGTTGCAGGAGGCCGTTGCGATTATTCGGGCGTTGCACTCCGGGGACGTGGTGAGTTGGAAGGGTGAGTATTTTGATGTGCAATCCGCTCGGATCTGGGATCTGCCCGAGATTCCCGTCCCGATCGCTGTGGCGATGTCAGGGGAGGAGTCTGTTGAGAAGTTCGGACCCATGGCGGATTGCCTCATTGGGGTGCAACCTGATTCGGATCTGATTCGCCAGTGGAAACACCTCCACAGTCGAGCTTTCGGGTTGGAGCCGGCACGACGATCCATCGCGCAGATTCCGATAGCGTGGGACCTCGACCGAGACGCGGCGATCGCCCGAGCCTATGAGCAGTTCCGCTGGTTCGGTGGCGGCTGGTCAGTCAACTCGGAACTGCCGACTCCGGCAAGCTTTGCCGCGGCCACGCAGTTCGTCCGCAAAGAGGATGTGGCAGAGAATATTCCGTGTGGTCCGGATCTGGATGCGATTGTCGATGCAGTGAGCAAGTACGCCGATGCGGGATTCACCGACGTTGCTCTACTTCAGATCGGCGGCGACACTCAGGACCGATTTTTCGACGAGGCTGCGAAGCCGCTGCTGGAGGCGCTGCACGTCAGATTGGGTTGATCGTGAAGGTCAGTCGGGTGCCGCCGAGTGGGCTGGCGTCGAGCTGAACCTGCCCACCGTGAAGTCCGGCCTGCTGGGCAACGAGCGCCAACCCCAATCCGCTGCCGGTGTCCGAGGCGCCGGGGCCCCGCACAAAGCGCTCGAACATCGACTCTCGGACGGATTCGTCTATGCCGGTGCCGTTGTCGTCGACGACGATGACAGCTGAACCGGCACCGGCGCCGGGGCTTACGACGACATCGACTCGAGTGGCTCGTCCGTGCCTGACAGAGTTGGATATCGCGTTGGTCAGTACCAATCGTATTCCGGCCGGAAACGCCTGAACCGTCAGATCTTCGGGACCGTCCAGCGTGATCGTCGTCCCCCGGTGCAGTCGGCCGGTTTCGTTTACCACTCGATCGGCTAAGTCCACCAGATCGACGGAGGTGTAATCGGCGGTGTCCGCAACTTCGCCCAGAGCTAGAGTTTCCAGATCGGTGAGGGTGCGTTCGATCTGTCGTTGTGACACCAGCAGTTCGGCCGCGAGTTCGTTGCGCTGCTTTTCGGTGAGTTCCAGCGTGGCAAGGACTTCCAGGTCGGTACGCATCGACGTCATGGGTGTGCGAAGTTCGTGGGCAGATATGCGGGCGAAATCTCGAGCCGATTCGAGAGCCTGCTTTGTTCGGCTGCGATCGAGTTCGATTCGACTGAGCATGCTGTGTATCGCTTCGGAGAGTTCTTCTGCCTCACGGGTGCCCCGAACCGACGGCGCACGACGCGCAAGTTCCTCGGCATCGAGGTTGTTGCCGATCGAACTGGTCGTCTTCGTCAATTCCTGAAATGGACGCACGGCACGGCCGGCGAGCACCCACCCGAGTCCCGCCGCGACAAGTATCGCGACAACTGCTGCAGCTGCGACTTGAAATGTTTGTTCTCGTATTGCTTGTGTCAGTGGATCTTCGGGAACGGTGACCGACAGAGCGGCTCCGCTGTCTCCGGGAAGGGGGATATCGCGAGTGCGGACATCGGTAAGTGGCGCTGCGGGAATGGAAGTGGCGCCTGTGCCGGGATCGGTGACGGCAGGCTCGGATATAGGTGTCGCCGGTTCTGTGCGGATCGCGTAGGCCGAATCAGTGGCCAATCCGAGCGTAACGGAATCAAGGGTTCGATCAAGCTGCTCGGAGCCGTTGACGCGCAAGAAAACCACGAACGCGATACACACTGCTGCAATGACTATGGCAGCAGCCAGGCCGGAAGCGATCGCTACTCGCGTCTGTAATGACAACGAGCGCTTCATCGTTCGGCTCGCAATACAAAACCGACTCCGCGAACGGTATGGATAAGACGAGGCGCGCCGTCGGCCTCGAGTTTCTTACGTAGATAGGTGACAAAGACGTCCACGACGTTGGTGTCGGCATCGAAGTCGTAGCCCCACACGAGGCGGAGGAGTTGAGGTCGGCTGAGCACGACCCCGGCATGTTCGGCGAGAACTGCGAGGAGATCGAATTCCCTTTTGGTCAGTTCGATTCGAGTGCCGTTTACATACGCGCGATGGCCGGGAAGGTCGACGGTGAGTGGGCCCACCGATATCGGACGGTCCGTCGTCGTCTCGGTATTTGCCGTGCGTCGCAACAACGCCCGCAACCTGGCAACCAGCTCCGCCAACTCGAACGGTTTGGTGAGGTAATCGTCGGCACCGGCTTCGAGGCCGGCAATGCGATCACCGACCGAACTTTGCGCGCTCAGAACACAGATCGGCACCTCGTTTCCGATAGCGCGTAAAGCCGTCACCACTCCGACGCCGTCGAGACCGGGCATATTGACATCGAGGACGATTGCCGACGGGCAGCGTTTGCTCACGGCAGCAAGAGCGGAGCGTCCGTCGACGGCAGTGTCGGTCTCGAACCCCGATAGGCGCAGTCCGCGTTCGATGGAGGTCAGAACCTTGGCGTCGTCGTCCACGATCAGGATGCGTTCGGGTGTGCTCACCAAACCATAGTGCCACCGGATTCGGTGCGACCCACGTTCTGGTGACGAGGCCCTCGCATTCTCATCAATCCCTAATAGTTCGCTAACGAACGCCGAGTTTTCCGCCAATAGATTCGTTGGTGTCGAGGCAATCCGAGCCGCGACACTGAACGAGGAGATCACCATGGGCAAGACCATCACCACCACCCGCCGTCGAGTAACCGTCGCTGCCGCCGGAATCGCCGCTGTCGCAGCGATCGCTGTACCCGGCATTGCCTGGGCCAACGGCTCCGTCCCCGATACCGCACCGGCTGTTGTCTCCACTCCCGCCGCGGAACTCGTTCCGGCCACGCAGTCCGACGAGTGTGCCCCTGCCTTGACCCCGGAAGAGGTCGACGCGCTGGTCGCGAAGGGTGAGCTCAGCCTCGAGGACAGCACGCCCGCAGTCATGACCGAAGCCTTGGTCGGCGAGCGCCCCGACGAACCCGGCAGTGAGGGCGAGAACGTCGCGAGCACGCCCCCGACCGACAGCAGCGTCACACTTGCAATTTCCTGCTGATGAAAGTAGCTACGTAGCAATTTCTTTGAGTAGGAACGGTACGACCGTGCCGAAATGAGGAAAGTCTGTCGGTGGCACTTGCTACGTTCTGGAGCGGCCCCGACGCACGTGTCGGGGCGCGCTTCGGAAGGTGTTGTGCGTCATGGTTATGGGTCCTACCCACGCAATGTCCGGTGCTGCCGTTGGTCTGGTGGTTGCCGAACTCTTGCCGCTCGATTGGGGTGGACCCACCTCCACTGCCGAGACTCTGACCTTTGCGGGGGTATGTGCGGGCGCGGCGCTGCTTCCGGATCTCGATACCGGTCAATCGACTGTCGCGCGGTCGTTCGGGCCGATCAGCAAAGCCCTCGCACAGGGCGTCGACGCCGTATCGGTGGCGTTCTACCGCCTCACAAAAGGCAAGAAGGACGGCAAGCGTCGCGGCGGGCACCGGACGCTCACGCACACAGCGCTGTTCGCGGCCGGCCTTGGCGCCGGCGTGTCAGCGTTGGTCGTGCAGTTCGGAAAGCCCGCCATCATCATCACCCTGTTCTTCTGTTTAGGGCTCGCGATCCGCGGCTTGGCGGGCGACTTCGCGAAGGAGAAGGGCTGGTTGATCGTGTCGGCGATCGCCCTGGCTCTGTCGGCGCTGACGTGGCAGTGGTATCCCAGCGAGGCGGGATCCACCGGGTTGGGCGTCGCGGTCGCGTTGGGTTGCGCGACGCATTGTCTCGGTGACGCGATCACCAAGGAAGGCGTGCCGTTTCTCGCGCCGCTCATTCCGTTGGGTGGTAAACGCTGGTGGGAGCAGCGACTTCCGTCGTTCCTCTCGATTCGAGCCGGCGGCAACTTCGAGAAGATTCTGATCGGCCCGGCGCTCACGCTCTTGACCGTGTGGCTGATCGTCAAAGCTTTCGACGGTGCGCCGGAGGCGATCTACGCGGTGATTGGTTCGTAAGTTCTAGAACTATTATTACGGAACCACTGGCATCGTAATCAAATCTGTTCTACGTTCGTCCCTGACAGAGTCCGAGTCGGCAGAGACGAGTGGGCAGTGGCGCAAGATGCAAAGTTCGGTTCGGTAAGCCGGCGAGGATTTCTCGCAGCGGGAGTCGGCGCCGTCGCGGTTGCGAGTGTTTCCTGGGCGCCGGCCGGAGCGGTTCCGTGGGGTCCGCAGTCCACACTCGCCCCTCCACCCGAGTTTCCGGCCGGCATTCCGCTGTCGCAGCAGGCGTACGTCAACTGGTCCAAGGAAATTGTTCTCGACAGCGTCTGGACGGCAACCGCTCGAAGCGCGGATGACGTTGTGATTCTCTCCAACTGGGCGCATCAGCACGGGTACACGGTGCGGGCGCGCGGCACCATGCACGGCTGGAGTCCGCTGACAGTTGTTCCCGGAGCATCGGTTGATCGCGTACTACTCGTGGATACCATGGTCCATCTGAATTCGGTTGCGGTACAACCTGGCGCGCCGGCAACCGTCACCGCCGGCGCGGGCGCGAGTATCGAAAAGATCCTCTCGGCGCTCCAAGAGCAAGGACTCGGATGGGCCAATGCCCCGGCCATCGGAGAACTCTCGATCGCGGGCGCCCTCGCGATCGGAGCGCACGGAGCCACGTACCCGGCTGCCGGCGAGACGATTACGCCCGGTCAGTCGTACGGATCCCTGAGCAATCTCATCACCACGATCACCGTGGTGGCCTGGGACGCATCCGAGAACAGTTACCAGTTGCGAGAATTCAAGCGATCCGATGTCGAGAGCACCGCCTTCCTGACCCACCTCGGACGCACCTTCGTCACATCCGTCACCTTGCAGGCCGGTGAGAACTACCGATTGCGTTGCCAGAGTTACACCGATATCCCCTGGCAGGAACTCTTTGCGCCCCCAGGATCGCCGGGCCGCACCTACGAGAGTTTTGTCGAAACGTCCGGCCGCGTCGAAGCGATCTGGTTCCCTTTCACGGCCACTCCGTGGCTGAAAGTCTGGACCCCGACACCCGTAAAGCCTCCCGAATCGCGAGAGGTGCACGGGCCGTACAACTATTTCTTCTCCGATGCGATACCCGAAGAAGTGACCACGCCGCTGGGTATGGTGGCCAAGGGACTGCAGGGCGCTACGCCGGTATTCGGAGCATCACAGTTCGGCGCTGTCGCAGCAGGATTGGTGCTCACCGATACCGACGACCTGTGGGGATGGTCCAAGGACGTCCTGTTCTACCTGCGGCACACAACTTTACGCGTCGTAGCCGGGGGCGGCGCCGTTATCACCAAGCGGTCCAACATTGGCCGCGTCATCCACGAGATGACGAGTTGGCTCAACGAGCGGATGACGCACTACGCCTCGCTGGGGCAGTATCCTGTCAACATGCCGTTCGAAGTGCGGTTGTGTGGTGTCGATGATCAATGCGACGTGATGGTCGACAGTGCCGGTGCGCCAGACCTTTCCGCAGTGCGTCCGCGTGCAGATCGCAGTGACTGGGATACCGCGATTTGGATGAACGTGGTGTCGATTCCCGGCACGCCGGGACTGTCCGCGTTCCTGCGCGAGATGGAAAGATGGATGGTGGCAACCTATTCCGGGGATTACGCCACCTTTCGGCCCGAATGGTCGAAGGGATGGGCATTCACCGAAAACGCGGCGTATCAGGACGACGAATTCCTCACTCGCACAGTTCCCGCCACCTTTGAAGCCGGTGGCGACGGAAACTGGGACTTCGCCCTCGCGACCCTCGACAAGTACGACCCGCATCGAATCTTCAGTAACTCGTTCATCGACCAGTTCATGCCCCGAAAATGACTGTTGCCCAGCTCGACGGAGAGCTGGGCAACAGTTCAAAAAATGTTGTGTCAGTTGCTTTCTGCAACGGCAGGCTTCTTGTCGATGACAACATGGTCGAAACGACTGCCGTCGAAGCTCACGTCGAAAGCCTTGCCGAAACCGACAACGTAGCGTCCCTTTTGCGGCGTCAGACGGAAGAGGTGGAAGTCCAGGGTGCGAAGCAGGTCGACCATCTTGGCGTTCGTTCGGGCTCCGAGCCTTTCGAACACATCGTCGTGGCCTTCTTCCACGCACTCCGTGACGATGCAGTCGAAGCGAGCTCGTTCAATGCCGAAGAGATTGGCAGATTCGCTTTCGCCGCCGTGGATCAAGACGCAGGCAGTCTCGGCATTGTGCAGGTAAGTGTAGTGATCCGCGATCTCGCTCACGTAGACGTAGAGCGAATCCTCTTGAATGGCAAAAGGAACGATCGACAGGAACGGTTCGCCGTTTTCGTCCTTCGTCGAGATGACAACGGTTTTGCGTTCGGAGAGAAAGGCGCGGTAGGCGTCCAGAGCCTTTACATGTTCTGCATCGGACAGCATTAGTTCTCCTCGGGTGTGTACATCGGGATGGCGGGCTCGGCGACATTCCATTGCCGTCGAACCAAGTGGATTCGGGGGCGGGCGGTGAGGGGATGCTCCTCCACCTCGGCTTCCATGCCGTACACCTCACGAATCAGATCGGGAGTCAGCACCTCGCCGGGTGTGCCCTCGGCAACAACCTGTCCCGTCGAGAGGGCGACTATGCGATCACTGAACGTCGACGCCTGATTGAGGTCGTGCAGCACCATCAACACGGCAATTCCCAACGTGCGGTTCAACGATGTGACCACCTCGAGAACCTCATGCTGATGAGCAATATCGAGGTACGTCGTAGGCTCGTCGAGGAGCAGAACCTGGGGTCGCTGGGCAAGCACCATTGCGAGCCACGCCCGCTGCGCTTCTCCGCCGGAGAGTTGCGAGACAAGACGATCCGCCAGCTTCTTGAGCTCGGTATGAGCTATCGCCCAGTCGACTGCTTCGCTGTCCTCTTCGGTGGGCCGCTGATACCAGCGATGATGAGGGTGCCGCCCGTAGCCGACCAGTTCGCGCACCGTCATATCCGTCGGCGCCGTGTTCTTCTGGTTGAGCATTCCGATTGCCCGGGCGCGCCGACGCAAAGACCACGACGACATGTCGGATCCTTCGAGGCGAACCACTCCGGAGCGAGGAGCGAGCTGACCGCTCAGCGCTTTCATGACGGTCGATTTTCCCGACCCGTTGGGGCCGATTAGGGTGACAACCTCGTTCGATCCCACCGTCAGCGAAACATTGTTCACCACACGGGTTTCGCCGTAACAAACACTCACGTCGCGCGCTTCGAGCAGAGTCACTGCACTCTCTCGCATCAGATCCCCTGCCTGCGCATGAGGTAGAGAAAGTAAGGGGCTCCAATTGCCGCCATGATGATTCCGGCGGGAATCTCTGTGGGACTGAAAATGGTTCGGCCCATTGTGTCGGAGACCAAAACCAGCAGAGCGCCGACCGCAATACTCATCGGAATGAGCACTGCGTGATTCGATCCCACGATCATTCGGGCGATGTGCGGTACGACCAAGCCCACGAAACCGATGATCCCGACTGCGGCCACCGCGATCGCGGCCAGGAATACGGCGACCAACGACAGCATGATGCGGGTGAGGTTGACGCCTTCACCCAGGTTGCGCGCGACGTCGTCACCCAATCGCATGATGTTTGCCGAACGAATGCACAGAAGAGAGATCAGCAGCCCAATTATGGTGTAGGGCAGGATCATCCAGACCGAGTTCATTCCTTTCGCGGCGAGACTTCCGTTCATCCACTGGATTGCTGCGGGAAGTCGATCGCTGTAGCGAAGCGACAGGAAAGCAATGAACGCACCGGCAAGGGCGTTGACTGCGACTCCGGCCAGAATGATGTTCAGTGGCTTGATCCCTTCACGGCGCCAAGCCAAGGCGTAGACGATTGTTGCAGCAATCGCGCCGCCGGCAAAGGCTGCAAAGGGAATCATCGAGCTGTAACTCGGCGCGGCCAGCAGAATGACGAGAACGAGAGCCGCAGCGCCGCTGGTGACTCCGGTCAGTCCGGGATCGGCCAACGGGTTTCCCATCACCGTTTGAAGCAGTGCTCCTGACACCGCAATGCTGGCCCCCACCAACAGTGCGAGCAGAACGCGCGGCAACCGCACATCCCACAGAATTGTGCTGAGGGAGGCGCTGTCATTGCTGCCCGTCAAAACCGCGATGATCTCGGCGGGGGAAATCTGCACACTGCCGAGGCCGAGGCTGACCAGCGCAACTACTCCGAGCAGGATCCAAGCCGTGGGGAGTGCCCACTTCGCGCGCTGGCGAGTAGGCGCTGACGGACTGCTCACGGGTACGGCAGAGCGAGAGCTCACCGGAGGTGAAGTGGAAGTGGTCACGGGTAAAGCAGTCCGGTGAGTGTGGGGACGGCCTTGTCGAGCTGGCCGACCGAGGTGTAGCCGAAGGTCGCGTAGTCCAGTACGTGAATGCGATCATCGGCGTACGCAGGCAGGCTCTTCCAGGCAGCGTTCTTCGCGACCTCGGCGTCGAAGGCCGCTTGTCCCTCGGCGACATTGCCCGATCGCAGGACCAGGACCACGTCCGGCGCTGCCGCGATGATGTTCTCCAGATTCACGGCACTGTAGGTTTCCTTCACCCCGAGCGCCGACACCGCAATGTTGTCGGCCCCGGAAAGCTCGATGAGGCTACCCATGAACGAGTTGTTGTTCATCACCATGAAGGAATCCGTGGCGCCGATCAGAACCAGAACCTTCGGAGCATCGGTCGCGGCACCGGCTGTTGCAAGCGCTGACTCGTTTGCAGTCATCGATGCGAGAATCTTGTCGGCTTCGGCTTGCTTGTCGAAGGCTTCGCCCAACACCTCGACGGCGAGCTTCAGATCGCCGAAGCTGTCGGTCTCGAGGAACGCAGCCGGCGTGGTGGTGGAGGCCAAGCTGGCTTCGATCGTGCTGCGCGAGGTTTCCGCAGCGATCACCAGATCGGGGGAAAGCTTGATGATCTTTTCCACATCCGGCGCCATGGTCGAGCCGATGCGCGGCACATCGTTGAGAGCGGCGGGAAGCTGCTGCGTCGTCGTCGACGGAACACCGGCGACCGGAATTTCCAGCAAAGTGAGAACCTCAGCCAGAGGAACAGAGGCCGCTACGACGGTTTTCGGCGGAGTTGCGGGGAACTGGGCGACCAACGCATCAACTGCGGCGGCGTTCGCTGCCGAGGATGTGGTTGTGGTCGCCGATGCGGCAGCAGTTTCCGCGGTCACCGGAGTATCGGTTCCGCAAGCGGTCGCTCCGCTGACAAGAGCCAGGCTGACAAGTAGTGACGCTATCGACGCGGGACGGTATCGCACAGCAGTGCACTCCTTGGTGGGAAACGAGGCCAGGAATTAAGTCAGCCTAACCACAGTGAGGTTAGGCTAAACAGAGCGTCCAGTATTGTGCCTTAAATTGTCAAATCGGAAGTAAAGGACAACCGAACGCTGGAACGGTGCTCGCTTCGAGAAAGCACGACCGCCGCTCGACTCCCGAGAGTCGAACGGCGGCCTTGTCTTCAGTGGAGCTACTTGCCGAGCTTTGCCTGCAGGTCGTCGAGAACCAGGCCGGCACCGGTCGGACCGAGGCCCAGGAACCAGGTCTCGTCGCTCACCTCGGTGGCGCGACCTTCCTTGACGGCATTCATGCTCGCCCACAACGGTCCGGCGACCACGGTTGCCTGACCGGTATCGGCTGGTTTCCCGTAGCTGGAGTAGAAGATTCGATCACCCTCGGCTTCGGTGATGGTTTCCGGGCTGACCTCGACTGCGAGTTCGTCGATATCCTGAACGGCCGGGCGGGGGAGTCCGACGTCCTTCAGGATGACACCGATGAAGGACAAGTTGCCGTAGAGGCGCAACTTGCCGGACATGAAGCGGACCAGGGAGATGGTCGGTGAACCGTCGATCGACTCACGAACCTGATCGGCATGTGCCTGGTAGCCGTTGAGGACCTGCTGCGCCTTCGTTTCCTCACCCAACGCGTCGCCGGCAAGGATGAAGTTTTCCTTCCACGGGAATCCGGGACGGATGCTGAACACTGTCGGAGCGATCGCGGACAGCTGTGGGTACAGCTTGTCCTGGCGCAACTTGCTACCGAGAATCAGATCGGGCTTCAGTGCTGTGATGGCCTCGAGATTGAGATTGTTGGTCGTACCCACATCAGGGACACCCACCAACTTGTCGGCGAGGTACGACGGCTGGCCCGCCGCGCTTTCCGGGCTGGCCATGCCTACCGGGGTGATTCCGAGCGAAAGTACTTCGTCCAATTCGCCGCTGTCGAGGACGATGACGCGCGACGGCTTGGCGTCGAGGGTGGTCTCGCCCAATGCGTGCTTGACGGTGCGAGGGAATTCCCCGGGTGCAGCGTCACTGCCGAGCTTCGCCGTTTCCGAGTCGGCGGTGCTGAACAGCTGGCCGCCGGTCGCGACGTCGGTATTTCCGTTCGCGTTGCTACCGGCGTCGGAAGTTCCGCAGGAGGTTGCGGCAAAAACAGTCGCCAGGGCGACCATGGCGATGCGGACCGAACGTCGGTTCCGGAGCGGAGAGCGTAAGTACATTAGGTTAGGGTAGCCTTTCGGCAAAATTGACTCGCAATTGCATCGAGTACATGATTTCTCCCGTTGGTCGGACATCCTGACGCAATTCACCGTCACTGCGTCAGCGAACGTGTTAGCTTCGCGAAAGACCTGTGCAAGTAAGCGAAGACGCATGTAGTGAGGAATCCGATGACCCTGAACGTGGCCGATCTGTTCGAGGCTGTGGCCGATGCAATTCCTGATCGCACGCCGCTGATTCTCGAGGGTCAACGTTTCACCTATCGAGAACTCGAACAACGGGCCAATCGATTGGCGCATCACCTTCAGTCCGTTGGCGTCGAACCGGGACAGCACGTCGGAATTCACATGCGGAACTGTGCGGAATACGTTGAGGCGCTTCTGGCTTGCATGAAGATCAGGGCCGTTCCGATCAACGTCAACTTCCGCTACACCGACGTTGAACTCGAGTACGTCTACACCAACTCGAAGATGGTGGCACTGCTGGTCGAGAGCGAGTTCGCACCGCTTGCGCGGGCAGTCGTAGCAAAATGCCCAGCGATTCAGAACATTCTTGTCGTGGGGGACGAGTATGAGAGCGCCTTGGCTGCGGCGTCGGACGTACGGGATTTCGGTCCTCGCTCCGGCGACGACCATTTTGTCATCTACACCGGTGGCACGACGGGCATGCCCAAGGGTGTTGTCTGGCGCCAGGAAGACTTCTACCTCGCGGCTCTCGGCGGCGCGAACTTCGGTGGTCCGCCGCTTCTCAGTGTCGAAGAAGTGGTCGCTGCAGCCGTTGCGAACACCAATCCTGTTGTGCTCCTGCTTATTCCGCCTCTCATGCACGGCGCCGCCATCTACTCACTTCTCGCAGCGTTCCTGATGGCAGCGCCACGAGTGCTGACGCGAGGCTTCGATCCGGCTGACGTACCCCGTCTCATCGAAGCTGAGAAGATCTCCGGAATCACGGTTGTCGGCGACGCCATCGCCCGTCCCATCGCCGATGCGATTGCGGCATCGGATGGCAAATACGATCTCTCGACGCTGAAGATGATCGGATCCGGCGGCGCACTGTTCTCCTTGAACCTCAAGGAAGAATTGAAGGCCCGGTTCCCCGGGTTGGTCATCAAGGATACATTCGGTGCTTCCGAATCCGGCCATGACGGCGTCCTCGAATTCGGGGAGGACGGAATTCGACGAATTCGCTCCAACCCCAACATGATTCTGGTCGACGAAGAGTTCCGCCGCATCGAGCCGGGATCCGACACCGTCGGCTACATCGCGAGGGTAGGGCATGTTCCTCTGGCCTACTTCGAAGATCCGGTGAAATCAGCCGCGACATTCCCCGTCATCGACGGCGTCCGGATGGCTGTGCCCGGAGACATGGGCACGATCGAAGCCGACGGTTCGATCGTGCTTCTCGGCCGCGGTTCCATGTGCATCAACTCCGGCGGGGAGAAGATTTACCCCGAAGAAGTGGAGCAGGCACTGAAAACCCATCCGGCGGTTTTCGACGCTCTGGTTGCCGGCGCACCCGATGCGCGATTCGGTGAAAAAGTGGCGGCTGTCGTTCAGGTCCGACCCGGTTTCGAAGACGTAGAACTGGGTGCACTGTCCGAGCACTGCCGTATTCACGTTGCGGGGTACAAGATTCCGCGTTCCATAGTTCTGGTTCCGACCATCCTGCGCTCCCCGAGCGGTAAAGCCGACTACCGCTGGGCGAAGGAAACCCTCGCGGGGGAGATTGTCGCCGGCGTGTAACTTCTGCCTAGGAGCTCGTGAAGTACCACTGCATCGAGTGACGGAGTTGGGGAGTCGCGTATGGCTGAGAATGATGCGAGTGCCGGTCATGTGTTTGTAGTCCGAGGCCGACTCGAATCGGTGGACTGGGATGCTGCAGTGGTATCGACGAGTGGCAGTTTTGTGCCACGTGATCATTGGTGGCCAGTCCTCGGTATCACTGGGCCCGTGGACCAGGCGCCGCCTGGCGCCGGTCGAATTCGGTCATTTCCGAAGGATGGGCGCCCCGTTTGGTTGTTGAACGTCGCTTCGCGGATTTCGGTGTCCTGGCTGGTGGACGGTGTTCACGATGTTCTCGACGCGATTGCGGCAACCGGAATCGAGCCCGGTGGTCGTCGAATCAAGCCGCTGATCGCGTTGCCGACCTTTGGCGTGGGATTGGGCGGGCAGGGAATGGTTCGCGGTCAGGTCATCAAGGCATTGGTTGAGGCGGCAACTTCATGTGCGGCGAAGTACGACTTCGATATCGTCTTTGTGGTCGCGAACAATTCCGACTATGCCGCCTATCAATCGGTTCGGCGTGTCCACCTGCGTAATGTCGGTGTGCCACTGCATGTTCAGGAACTTGCCGACAAGTTGCAAGCGGGAGATGTTTCACTGCTACTGGGTGCCGGAGTCAGCATTCCTGCGGGCTTACCGACGTGGGACGGGCTTCTCGAGACGATTCGAAGCGATGTTCTTCCTGAGATGAGCACCGAAGATTTCGCGCTCTTGGGGGTTTTGGATCGCGCGCAACTGTTGTCGAAGTCGATGGAGCCGGACCAACTGGGCGAGCGCGTCGCCGAGTTGACGGGTGATCGGGATGTCAAGCCGACGTTGGCGCACTGCCTGCTGTCTTCCCTTGCAGTCTCGAAAGTTGTTACTACAAACTATGACTCGCTATACGAGAAAGCCTTTGAATCAGCACACGGCGCAGGTTCGATAGCCGTACTCCCTCGAGGTGAGGTTACTGCCGATCGGCCCTGGATTCTGAAGTTGCACGGCGATATTTCAGACCCGTCCAGCATAGTGCTGAGTCGACGAGACTTCGTCAGGTATGACGCTGAACGGCGTCCGTTGGGATCAATTGTTCAGTCCCTCATGGCTACTGGTCACTTGATAGTTGTGGGAGCGTCCATGACAGATGACAACGTGCTTCGCTTGGCTCATGAAGTCCTTGCGCTCAATGAGCGGCATAGTCGTCAGCGCTCGTTGGGGACTGTGATCACGCTGCGGAATGACACGTTGCGGACTGCGCTGTGGCGGGGCGATTTCGACTACGTCGCCGCTTCGAAGGCCGAAGACGATGCCACTGCGGCGCGCGATCTGGAGATCCTACTCGACAGCGTGTCGATTCTGACCAGCGTGGACGCCCCGTATCTCTTGGATACGAACTACCGGGGTTTACTGGACGGCGACGAGGTCAAATTGGCTGACGCATTGCGCGACGCCTCAAAGATCATCGGCAAACTGCCATCCGAAAGTCGAGATCGCTGGCGAACTCTGGAGTCTGCGCTTATCGAGTTGGGCGCTAAACCGTAGGCGGTTTCGTGTAGCTAATTCGCGGTAGCAATGGGGAGCGTTTATGGTCTATTTGCCCCATTGCTGTTTACCGTGTCGGAGATGCAACTATGCCTACGAACCAACTGACTTCGGTTGATTTCGAATTGATTGCTGCCAATGTCGTGAATCGATCGACGGATGTTCTGACGATCTTCTTGTTCGATTCGGGAACTTCGATTCCGTTGGGTAAGTCGGAACTACTCGATTTTCTCGGAGATCGAGCGTCGAAAATTCCTGAATTGCGATGGACGCTGACCAGGGTTCCCGGCAGATTAAATTTTCCGTACTGGATCGACACGAAACCGTTCGACATCGCCGACCATATCGAGGACAACACCGAAATATCTTCGTGGGACGGTACTTTTGAATACTTCAGCGAGATTGCCGCACAGATCGTCGACCCCTACGAAAGTCTGTGGCGTCTGCACGTCGTCCGAGGCATTCGTGACGCGCCTGGTGTGCAGGGCGAGGCCACTGCGGTGATTCTGAAAGCGTCACATGCGATGGGTGACGGTCGTGTGTACAACGTCATTGTTCAGGATCTGTTTTCGTCGAAGCCTCTTCCAGAGTTTGTTCCGGAACTGACGGCGCCGAACCCCTGGTGGTCGTCGGTCAAAGGGTTGCTCTGCACTCCGCGGCAATACATCCGCGCATTTCGCGCGTTACCGGAGACGAGAAAACACGATGCCCCAATTTCTGGCGGCGGGGCTGTGACATTTTCGGGCCAGCGGTCGGCTGCAGCAATCGCGCTTGACCTGAGGCAGATCCGAGACGTCAAGGGGTTCTGGCCCGGAGCGACGGTAACTAGCGTCGCTCAGACGATTATTTCCCTCTCGTTGGAAGAGCATTTCGGCGACAAGAGTCCACGGTCAATGCAAGTGATGGCTGGAGCGCCAGTCGACGCCGATGTGCGCGGCCAGAACCACATGGGTTGCTATCACATCGATTTGGCGATGGACAAAGAAGATCCCGCGGACCGAATCGTTGCCATCACGGAAAATAATGTGAAGGGTAAAGCCGGATTTCCCGATGCTTTCCGAGCGGTACGCGCGCTGCAATACGAACTTCCGGCAATCGCTGTCAACCCGAAGCTGGCGAGCGAGCCAAAATTGGGAACAGTGGCGAGCAGCGTCAATCGCGGCCCGGCCACCATGACTTTGGGTGATTCCACAATCGTGCTGACCGCATCATTTCCGTACGTGTCTCCGCGGAGTCCGTTCAACCACGGAATTTATTCGGTCGGTGATGTGCTCACGATTTCGGTGATGAGCGGCACTCCGGATGCCGGCGATATCCGTGAATATGCGGCGATTCTGGAGAAGAACGCAGCCCGCGTGTTGGCGTGTCTGGAGAAGCAGAAGACTGGCTAAAGCCAGGGCTCGATCGGCTTTTTCACCCACATGATCTTCTCGTCGGGATGCGCTCGCTGCGCTTCCGGCCTATCGGGGTGCGTCGACGCCCATTGATCCTTCTCGTTGACGAGCCCTGCCGCAATGGTCCAGGTCTCGCGGGTGCTCGGGGGGTTCGCGTCCGCCGCCCGAGCGAGTTTGCGCAACCGATCGTCGGGCATGTCCAGCAGTTCGGCGCCGGTGATCCCTCGATCCCACGCAAACTTGGCCAACCCCAGCGCCTTTTCTCGGCGACTGCGGCTGGCTATGTCGTTGTGTGCGAAGTCCTCGTTCTTGCTCACTGTCACCAACTCCTCGAGTGCACGGTAGCGCACCCGAGAATGCACCTCAAAAGTGTTCCAACCGGCGTTCACAACAAAAGAAGGCACCTTCTCCTTGCGGAGAAAGTGCCTTCTTCAAGTTCTTCACTGTCGGGGTGGCGGGATTTGAACCCACGACCTCTTCGTCCCGAACGAAGCGCGCTACCAAGCTGCGCCACACCCCGTGTCGAACCTCGGTTAGCTTACAGCACGAAGTTGGCAGGTATTAAATCCGCTGGTCAGTTGCGTAAAACTGGTGCTTGTGACTGCGCATCGCTGCGTGCGGACGAGTGCTCCGGTTCGCGCCTCGGCGCAGGAATCAACGTCAACAAAGTTGCCTCGGGACGGCAGCAGAATCGCACCGGTGCCCACGGCGACGTTCCGATTCCCGCGGAGACGTGCAATTGGGTGTGAGCGCCCCACTTGGACGGACCCTTGACCCGTGAACGGTCCAACTCGCAGTTGGTCACCAAAGCGCCGTAGAACGGCAGGCAGAGTTGCCCACCGTGCGTATGGCCGGCGAGAACCAAGTCATAACCGTCGTCCGCAAACCGATCGAGTACGCGAGGTTCCGGGGAGTGCGTCAAACCGAGTTTCAGATCAGCCAGGGGATTGGGCGGCCCGGCGATGGTGTCGTAGCGATCACGCTTGAGATGTGGGTCGTCGACGCCTGCCGTAGCGATCTTGATGCCCGATACTTCGAGTTCGCGTCGTACGTGCGTCACGTCGAGCCAGCCGCGTTCGGTGAAGGCCGCCCGCAGGTCTCCCCAGGGCAGCGGATCTCCGGTGATGCGCTTCTTCTTGTCGAAGAGGTAGCTCAGCGGGTTCTTCGGCTTCGGAGCGAAGTAGTCGTTGCTGCCGAAGACAAATAGGCCGGGACGTGCAAGAAGGTCGCCGAGTGCCTGAACAACTGCGGGGACACTGCGCTGATGCGAAAGGTTGTCACCCGTGTTCACGACGAGGTCGGGATCGAGGCTCTCGAGTTCGCGCAACCAGTTCTGCTTCAACCTCTGATTCGGCATCATGTGGAGATCACTGAGGTGGAGAACCCGCAGCGAGGACGAACCCGGTGCGAGTACAGGCATTGTCACCTCACGCAATGCAAAAGCATTGCGTTCGATGCCGGATGCGTACCCGATTCCGAGTGCAGCGACGCCCGCGGCACCAAGTGCGGTGCGGGTCAGGTTGGTGCGGAACTGGTCAGACACCAGTCAAGGATATAACTAAGAGGACGGACGGTGCGGTGTGCGCGTAGCGTTTCACCCATGTCCGACACGACAGCAACGCTCAAAGACACCCTCCGTACCGACATGGTCGCATCCATGAAGGCAAAGGATCCGCTCCGCACCGCCACCCTTCGGATGCTCATGGCAGCAGTCCAGACCGAAGAGGTTGCAGGCAAGGAAGCCCGGGTTCTCACCGACGAAGAAATCATCAAGGTCCTTGCCAAGGAAGCGAAGAAGCGCGGAGAAGCCGCCGAAATTTACACCGAGAACGGCCGCGGTGAACTTGCCGCGAAAGAGCGCGCAGAAGCTCAGATCATCGACGAGTACCTACCGACGCCGTTGACCGACGCAGAACTCGTCGACGTCGTCGATACCGCGATGGCTCAGGTATCCGAGGAACTCGGTGAGCGTCCGGGAATACGTCAGATGGGCCAGGTCATCAAGGCGGCCAACGCTTTGGCCAAGGGCAAGGCGGACGGCGCACGTATCTCTTCTGCCGTGAAGTCGCGTCTGTAAACATCACTTGCAATCGAGAACGGCCGCTTTCCTCCTTGTGAGGAAAGCGGCCGTTCTTGTCAGGCGTGACTACCGAGGTGGTGTCTCTGCTGGTGGTGACTCGGATGGCGGAGCATTCGGGGCGGGCGCTCGCACCGATCCGTCACTGATGTAGATCGTGATCGTGGAACCGGGTACTGCCGAACCGGATGGTGATGCGCTGGTTACCGTGCCGGTTTGCACACTGGAGGCGGTTGTCACCGGGTTGACGGTGAAGCCGGATTCCTGCAGTCGGGACGTTGCTGCAGACTGGCTCAGTCCGACTACTTCAGGGACCTGCCCGTTCTGAGATCCGCGTGCGTACTTCGGATCGATCGGCGGCAAAGCCGTCGGGCCGAAGTTGTTTGCCACCGGCATCATTGCCGCGAACCAACTTCGCGCAGGTTCGGTACCGCCGTACAGGTTGCCGCTGCCACAGGGACGTAGCGGGCTCGAGCAGATTTCACCCGGTGTCGGCGAGTCGCCGAAGATGTAGACGGCGGCGGCAAGATTGTTGGTGAATCCGAGAAATGCCGACGACTTGTGCGTCTCGGTCGTACCGGTCTTGCCGGACATCGGCAGGTTCCACCCGGCACTGCTCGCAGCGCCCGCAGAAGTACCGGCGCCGACGTCGTCACGGCTCAAGGCATTGGCGAGAGTATCGGCCAGGCCGGGCTCGACTACCTGCTCGCAACCCTGCTCGGTGACGGTGATCGGCTTGCCACTGCGGTCGACGACGGAGTCGATCGGACTGGGCGGGCACCACTTGCCGTGCGACGCCAAAGTTGCCGCGACATTGGACAATTCAAGTGGGTTGATCCATGTGGGGCCAAGTGTGAACGAACCGAGGTTCTGGTCCTTCTGGAAGTCGGCCATGCTGCGTTCGTCGAACCCGGACGTGTTGGGCTCCGCGTACGAGCGCATACCCAGACGCACGGCCATGTCGACGGTCGGTGTCACACCCGTATCCACGATGAGCTTCACGAATGCGGTGTTGGGGGACTGCGCAAGAGCGTCCGTCACGGACAGCTTCGCTGGGTAGTTGCCGACGTTCTCGACGCAGTACGTGGACACCGGGCAACCGGCCGCACCGCCACTGCCGAAGCCCTTGGCGTCGAATCGTCGGGGAACATCGAGGGTGGAGTCGATGCCGAGGCCCTTTTCCATAGCGGCGGCAGTGGTGAAGACCTTGAATACCGAACCCGCTCCGTCGCCGGAGAGTGAATACGGCTGAGCCTGAACAGTTTCACTGGCATCGGCGTCGAGACCGTAGGTTCGGCTGCTGGCCATCGCGAGAACCTTGTGCGAATCCTGGCCCGGGCGAATCACGCTCATGACATTGGCGATGCCGTCGAGGTTGGCCTTCGCGTTCGCGTTGAGGCCGGCTTTCGTGGTCGCCTGAACCGTCGGGTCGAGAGTGGTTTTGATGAGGTAGCCGCCCTCATTGATCTGGTCGCGGCTGATGCCCGCGTCCGAGAGGTACTTGAGTGCGTAATCGCAGAAGAATCCGCGGTCACCGGCCGCGATGCATCCGCGAGGCAAGCTGTTCGGGGTCTCGAGGACACCCAACGGCTCTGCTTTGGCCGCCCGGAATTCGTCGGCGCGATCGGGAATGTTGGTGATCATCGTGTCGAGCACAGTGTTGCGACGCTCAGTGACACCCTTGACGTTTGTGTACGGGTTCAGGGCCGAACTGGACTGAACCATGCCGGCGAGCATCGCGGCCTGCGGGACGCTCAGATCTGCGGCGTTGACTCCGAAGTAGGTCTGCGCAGCATCCTGGATGCCGAAAGAACCGTTGCCGAACGGCACCAGGTTCAGGTAGCGGGTCAGGATCTCGTCCTTCGTGAGTTCCTTGTCCAACGTGAGTGCCATACGAATTTCACGGATCTTTCGAGCCGGAGTCGTTTCGATCGCCGCGCGGCGTTCGGCATCGGTCTTCGCGACGACCAACAGTTGGTAGTTCTTCACGTACTGCTGATCGAGGGTCGACGCGCCCTGCTGAACTTCACCGGAGGTGGTGTTGGTCAGGAACGCGCGCATAGTTCCCTGCCAGTCGACTCCCTTGTGGTCGGGGAATCGCCGGTCCTCGATGGAGACGATCGCCAACTTCATGTTGTTGGCGATCTTGTCGCTCGGGACTTCGAACCGTCGTTGGTCGTACAGCCAGGCAATAGGAGTGCCGGCTGAATCGACCATCGTCGAGACCGCGGGAACCGTACCTTCGACCAACTCCGCCGAGACGTTGTCGACGGTATCTGCGGCTCTGTTGGACGCGAATCCGAGTCCACCAGCCACGGGGAACATCACCCCGGCAACGAGTATCCCGGCCAACGCGGAGCTTCCGGCGAGCTTCGCCACTGTTTTTGCAATCGACACGATCTACAGAGTACGTGTGCCCACCTAGTGGACACGGTTCTAGAAATTTTTTAATGCACAAAACGTCCTGAACACCCGGTTTGTACTGCCGTACCAAAAAATACGGTTATCCGTCTTGCGTGTAGGCGCTTCTTTACCTAAATTGTGTGAACGATGTGATCGACGTAACACCCGATCACGAATGTGTCTCAGCTTTCGTCGTGATAATCGCGAAGTCCGAGATGTTGCGCTGCTCGCCCCACGGCGACGGTCAGACTTTTGAAAAGGGGACCAGAATGTACACAGCCACCCCGAGTAGCCGTTTGGACGTCGAGCAAGCAGAGGCTCGCATTGCCTGGGTAACCCAGGCGCGCTGCCGCGAGGTAGACCCCGATCAGCTATTTGTCCGTGGTGCTGCGCAGCGCAAGGCAGCAACTATCTGTCGGCATTGCCCGGTCCTCATGCAGTGTGGCGCCGACGCCCTCGACAATCGCGTCGAATTCGGGGTTTGGGGCGGCATGACGGAGCGTCAGCGACGCGCTCTCCTCAAACAGCACCCCGACGTCGACTCCTGGTCCGAATTCTTCGAAGGCCAGCGTCAGCAGCATTCTGCCGTCGTTTGAACTAACCCTTGCGGGTGAGCTGATCCCCCACGGCGCGCAGCGCTTCGAGGTCGGAAACCTCGAACGGCAACGACGGCACACCGATAAGCGGAACCCGCGGATGGGCTGCGGTGAATCGGCTGAGCAACCCCACCTCGCGCTTTGCAATAACCGCGCGATGAGCGTGGATACGCAAGACCGCCGCCGTCAAAGCCTCCGCGTCGGTCGGATTCTCCTTGGCCTCGAGCTTGTCGGCAGCCGTCACCGCATGATCTGCCGGTAGAGCCGTCAGGGTCGGGTGCGTTCGGTTCAAGACCAACCCCGCCAACGGCATCGAATCACCAGCCAGCCGATCGACAAAGAATGCAGCTTCCCGCAGCGCATCGGGTTCCGCAGCAGCGATCACCAGAAAATGGGTGCCGGGCTGGCGAAGGAGTTCGTAGGTCTTGGTGGCGCGCTCTCGGAAACCGCCGAACATCGAATCCAGCGACTGAACGAACGCCGACGCGTCGGACAGCATTGCGCTGCCCACAATCGTCGAGACGCCCTTGAGTGCCAATCCCATGGCACCCGCCACCAGCCTGGTCAGGCCGCGCCCGGGCGCGGAAAGAAGGCGGATCATGCGTCCGTCGAGGAACGTACCGAGCCGCTGCGGAGCGTCGAGGAAATCGAGTGCGTTCCGTGACGGAGGTGTATCGACGATAACGAGGTCCCATTTGTCGTCCGACGCGAGCTGCCCCAACTTCTCCATCGCCATGTATTCCTGAGTTCCGGAGAACGATGTGGCAACGGTTTGGTAAAAGGGATTTGCCAGGATCTGCTCGGCCTTTTCCGGGCTGGAATGCTCGATCACCATCTCGTCGAACGTGCGACGCATGTTCAGCATCATCGCGTGCAACTCGCCGGTGGCATCCGGTCCGAGCTTCACCGGTTGCGGTGTGTTGCCGAGTTCCTCGACACCGAGTGCCTGCGCCAAACGCCTCGCCGGATCGATCGTGAGGACTACGACGCGTCGACCCTGCTCCGCTGCCCGCAGCGCCAACGATGCTGCCGTCGTGGTCTTCCCGACGCCGCCCGCGCCGCAGCACACCACGATTCGCGATGTCGGATCGTTGATGATCGCGGAAATGTCGAGCACCGGGGCATTGCGACGCCCGGTGCGGCCACTGCTGTTCATGACGTTTTCGGCGGATTCACTGGTTTCGGTCATCGGACGCCCTGTTCCATGAGGTACTCGGCCAACTCGTACAACCCGCCCAGATCGACGCCGTCGGCAAGTGCCGGCAATTGCATCCGCGCTCCGTCGATCTCGCTCAATTTCTCCGCACTGGCTCCCTGAGCCTCGAGCACCGACGCATGCTCGATCGTTTCCGTCAGCAGGCCGGCGAAGTCGTTGTCGGACAGATCCAGACCGACAGCTGAGAGCGTCGACCGGATTGCGTCCGCAGCGATGTTTCCGGCAGCAGCCTCGGCCAGGGTGCCTTCGGGTAGGAACGTGGGGCTCGCGCGATTGACGATGACGGCCCCGAGATTGAGATCGTCGCGTGCCAGTTCTGCTGCGGCATCCGCGGTTTCCTGCACAGGCAGGGCCTCGAGCAAGGCAACCAGATGCACCACGGTCTCGGGTGAATGCAGCAACCGCACAACACCCTCACTCTGCGAATGCACCGGTCCGCCCTTCGCCAGGTCAGCCATCGCCTTCGTGACGTCCAGGAAACTGCCGATCCGGCCCGTCGGCGGAGCGTCGACGACGACGGCGTCGTACACCCGCTTGCCAGTCCGGTCGGTGCGGATCACGCACTCCTTGATCTTGCCGGTGAGCAGCACGTCCCGCAGGCCCGGAGCGATGGTGGTGGCGAACTCGATGGCCCCGAACCTACGCATCGCGCGTCCAGCGAAACCCAGGTTGTAGAACATCTCGAGGTATTCGAGAAAAGCGGTCTCGATGTCCACAGCCAGGGCCATGACGACGCCACCGCCCTCGGCGGCAGCGACCTTGGTTTCCTGAGGCGGCAGCGGCGGCACGTCGAAGAGCTGCGCAATTCCCTGGCGACCCTCCACTTCCACCAGCAACACGCGTCGACCACCTTCGGCCAACGCGAGCGCCAACGCGGCAGCCACCGTCGACTTACCGGTTCCGCCTTTGCCCGACACAAAATGCAAGCGGGCCTTCGATGCAGACTCAGGCCAGGTCTTGCTCAGCTCATCTTGGGATGCAACCACACCGCGAGCCTATAAGTCTGGGACCGAACTTGTGCGCGGGATAGGCTCACCGCATGAGTGAAACGACTTCCTGGGAATACACCGTTACCCCGCTTCTGGTCCACAATCCGAAGGCCATCCTCGACAACTGGGGCGTCGACGGATGGGAACTGGTTACCGTACTGCCGAGCGCGTCGGGCGAGCAGCACGTCGCGTACCTCAAGCGTCCGAAGGGCTGAAGTACATGAGTGAGACCACACAGACCTGGTCAGCACGCCTGGCCGAGCTCGGAATCGAACTTCCCGCCGTTGCCGCTCCCGTTGCGGCGTACGTCCCGGCGGTTCGTACGGGCGATCACGTTTACACGTCCGGGCAGTTGCCGTTCGTGGACGGAAAATTGTCGCTGACGGGCAAACTCGGTGCGGGCGTGTCGGAAGCAGACGCAAAGGTTGCCGCGCGTGTCTGCGCGCTCAACGCACTTGCTGCTGTCGACGCACTGGTGGGTATCGACAATGTCGTTCGAGTCGTCAAGGTCGTCGGCTACGTTGCGTCCGCCGAAGGATTCACCGGTCAGCCCGTCGTGATCAACGGTGCGTCCGAATTCTTCGGTGAGGTCTTCGGTGACGCGGGCATTCACGCCCGTGCTGCTGTTGGTGTTGCAGAACTTCCCCTCGGTGCAGCCGTCGAGGTGGACATGATCGTAGAAGTTCGCTGATGGCAACGGTTCACCCCGCCTACGCGCAGCTTCGCACCGTCACCGACATCGCGTCGGTCATGCTCGAGAACAACCCGGGCATGATGACGCTCGACGGCACCAACACATGGATTTTGCAGCTACCGGGCAATGCCGAATGTGTTGTCGTCGATCCCGGTGACAACGACGAAGAACATCTGCAACGGGTCGCCGGATCGGGTCGGGTTGCATTGACCTTGATCACGCACCGGCATTTCGACCACACCGGTGGGGTGGGCCGTTTCTACGAATTAACCTCGGTTCCAGTGCGTTCCGTGGACCCCGAGTTTTTGCGTGGTAGCGGTACGACGCTTATCGACGGCGAAGTCATCGAGGTTGCCGGGCTGAGATTGCGTATCGTCGCAACTCCCGGTCACACGGCGGACTCCGTATCGATCGTGATCGAAAACGATGGCAGCGTGCTCACCGGCGATACCATCCTCGGTCGCGGCACAACGGTTCTCGACGATTCCGACGGCGATCTGGGGGATTACCTCACCTCGCTGCGCGCACTCATCGAACTCGGTGACGGGCGAACAGTATTGCCTGGCCATGGTCCGGAGCTGCCTGATCTGCAAGAGATTTCGCAGCAGTACCTCGCGCATCGCGAGGAGCGACTCGATCAGGTGCGGGCGGCGTTGGTGACGCTCGGCGATTCGGCGCCTGTCAGAGATGTTGTCGAACACGTCTATTCGGATGTGGACCCCAAGCTCTGGCCGGTGGCCGAGAAATCCGTGAACGTGCAGCTGGCATATCTACGTCGCTGAATCTCCGCTTTGCAATCCTGCCGCTCGATATGCCAATTCTGGTATATCTGGCGGCAGTTTTTGCATTTGTTTGACATGGGATGCAGGTCAATAGTTGGTCCATGACCACACACTGCGACGGATGGATCCGCAACTACGTGGATGGCGCGTATGTCGAACCGGACGAATCATCGAGCTTCGAGCAGGTAGACCCGGCAACGGGCCGCGTCCTCGCCCGGGTCCACGAGGCCGACCGCGCACTGGTTGATCGGGCTGTGACCTCGGCCAGGCGGGCCTTGGACAACGGCTGGGCGAGTACACCGGTGGGAGAGCGCACGGCACTGCTGCGCCGTGCGGCCGACCGGATCGAGGAGCGGTTCGAGGAATTTGTTGCTGCTGAGATGGCGGATACCGGGAAGCCCATCACACAGGCCCGGTCTTTGGATGTCGCTCGCGCCGTATCGAACTTTCGGGCATTCGCCGACATCGTGGCTGCGGCCGGGCAGGAATCGTTCATCACGGACCTGGCAGGAGGCAAGCAGGCGCTCAACTATGCGATCCGTAAGCCGCTCGGCGTCGTTGCCGTCATCGTGCCCTGGAACCTGCCGCTGCTTCTTCTGACGTGGAAAGTTGCACCGGCCCTCGCCTGTGGAAACTCCGTGGTGGTCAAGCCGTCCGAAGAGACTCCGGCAACCGCCTCCCTTCTCGCAGAGGTACTCGAAGAGGTGGGCCTGCCGGCCGGCGTGTACAACGTCGTTCACGGCTTCGGTGCCAACTCGGCCGGAGAGTTCCTCACCACACATCCCGGTATCAACGGTGTCACCTTCACCGGATCATCGGCAACTGGATCTCACGTCATGAAAACCGTTGCGCCACGGGTTCTCCCGGTCTCCTTCGAGCTGGGTGGCAAGAACGCCGCAATCGTGTTCGACGACGTCGACATTGACGAAGCGCTGACCGGCCTCACCAAATCGGTGTTCACCAACACCGGGCAGGTCTGCTTGTGCACCGAGCGGGTTTATGTGCACCGCAACATTTTCGACGATATTGCCGGTGGGCTCGTCGAGCGCGCGCAGGAATTGCGTCTTGGCGATCCGATGCTCGACGCGACCACAACCGGTCCGTTGATCTCGCAAGCTCATCGCAAGAAGGTCCTCGACTACTTCGAGATCGCGCAGCAAGAGGGAGCGAAAGTTCTCACCGGTGGCGGCATTCCAGACCTCGGCGAAGCGCTGGCCGGTGGATCCTGGATCGAACCCACACTGTGGACCGGCCTGACCAACAAGGATCGCGCCGTGCGGGAGGAAATCTTCGGACCCGTTGCCGCGCTCATTCCGTTCGACACCGAGGCAGAGGCTATTGCTTTGGCCAACGACACCGAATACGGGCTGGCCGCATCCGTGTGGACCAACGATCTGCGCCGCGGACATCGCGTTGCCCAGAAGATGAACGTCGGAATCTCCTGGGTCAATACCTGGTTCACCCGTGAACTGCGGTCTCCGTTCGGCGGATCGGGTCTTTCCGGGATCGGCCGCGAGGGTGGAGAATCCTCGCTGCACTTCTATACCGAACCCACCAACGTGTGCGTGCAGCTGTGAATATCGAAGCCCCCAACAGATCCACTCGAGTCCCGAGAAATGAGCGAGTCGTGATGACAACCCCCGAAGACACCATATCTGCGCTCGCGCGTCGTCTCGACGATGCACAGACCAGTTGCACCGACACTCCGAGCCTGGCTGACGATGACAACATCGACATCGACGACGCGTACAAGATTCAGAACGCTCTCCTCGAAAGGCGTATCGGGCGAGGGGAATCCATTGTCGGCGTCAAACTCGGATTCACCAGCAAAGCCAAGATGGCCCAGATGGGTGTCTCCGAGGTTATCGTCGGCCAACTGACCGACGCGATGACAGTGGAGAACGGCAGCGACGTGGACCTGTCGTCCTTCATTCATCCCAAGATCGAACCTGAAGTGGCGTACCGACTGTCGAAGGACGTCGACCTCGATGATCCGAATACCGACATCGAATCCTGCGTCGACGCGGTGGCTTCGGCGATGGAGATCATCGACTCGCGATACCGCGATTTTCGATTCACCTATACCGATGTCGTCGCCGACAACACCAGTGCTGCCGGATATGTAATCGGGCCGTGGCAGTCGCTACAGGATGTCTCGGATCGAGTTGTCCGTATGAAGGTCGGTAGTGAGGAGGTTGTCGGTTCGACATCTGCGATCCTCGGCGATCCGGCACAGGCGCTCCACGCCCTTCTGGACATCGCCCGCCGACGCAGAATCCCGTTGCGCGCCGGACAGGTTATTCTGGCCGGCGCCGCCACGGCGGCAATCCGACTCGATGAGGAAACAGCACAGTGCAACGTTGCGGGGTTGGGAACCGTTTCGGTGCGAGGTGTCCGATGAGCGGGGCTCAGGTCATCGAGAAGCTAGCCAAGCCACGTGGAAAGTTCCCTCACGTCAAGGTAGTCGGAGATTTTGTCTACGTTTCCGGTACCAGTTCTCGGAGGCCGGACAACACGTTCGTGGGTGTCGAGGTCGATGAAATGGGTACGACGTCGCTCGACATTCGGGCGCAGACCCGTGCCGTTATCGAGAACATTGCCGCGATCCTCGCCGAAGTCGGCGGTGAACTGGGCGATCTGGTCCAGGTCACCTCATATCTGGTGTCCATGAACGACTTCGGCGGATACAACGAGGTATACGCCGAACTGTTCGACGAAAACGGCCCGACGAGAACGACTGTGGCTGTTCATCAACTGCCCCACCCACACCTTCTCATCGAAATTTCCGGCGTGGCGTACGTGCCCGCCTCCCGACGCTCAGCGTCCGTAGATACGGAGAATGCATCATGACCGCGATTCCGCCCGTCATCGATTTCAAGAAGTGGATCGACGACAACCGGCATCTGCTGCAGCCACCCGTCAACAATCAGACGATGGCGCTGGGAGACGACTTCATCGTGCAGGTAGTCGGTGGACCGAACCAGCGGACCGATTACCACCTCGACCCGTACGAGGAATGGTTCTACCAGCTCGAAGGTGATATTCACGTCAACGTGATGACGGAAGACGGACCCCAGCGGGTCGACATTCGGGAGGGTGAAACTTGGCTGCTGCCAAGAAATCTCCCGCATTCGCCGCAGCGGCCCACTGCGGGTTCGATCGGCCTTGTCATCGAGCGCGTCCGCGTCGAGGGAACGCTGGAAAAGTTCCAGTGGTACTGCCTGGAATGCAATCACAAGATTCACGAGGTGGAACTTCAGGTGCGCGACATCGTTGCCGACCTCCCACCGGTCTTCGTCAAGTTCTACGAGAGCGAAGAAGCGCGCACGTGTGAAAACTGCGGCACGCTGCATCCAGGCAAGGGCTGACACATGGGCGACATGATCGATGTTCATACCCACTACGTGCCCAAAGGGTGGCCGGATCTCTCGGCGGATGCAGGTCCGGAGGCTCCGTGGATGAAGGTGGAGTCCGAGACCGAAGCCATGATCATGATGGGTACCAAGGAGTTTCGACGAGTTCAGTCCGATGCCTGGGACGCCGAGGTGCGCCTTCGCGACATGGATGCGGACGGGGTGCACACGCAAGTTGTCTCGCCGACACCCGCATTCTTCAATTACGGCCGCACTGGTGAGCAGGCGGCCAGAATCTCGAGGATCTTCAACGATCTTGCACTCGAGATCGTAGAACCTGCGAAGGATCGGCTTATCCCGTTCTGCCAGGTTCCGTTGCAAGATACCGATGCGGCCTGTCGCGAACTCGAGCGTTGCATTGCGAACGGGCACCGCGGAGTCGAGATCGGCAATCACGTCGGCGATCTCGATCTCGACAGTGAGGGGGTCGTGACATTCCTGCAGCATTGCGCTTCGCTGGACGTGCCGGTCTTCGTGCATCCGTGGGATATGGCCAACTCGCCGCGTCTTGATCGTTGGATGGCGCAGTGGCTCACCGCGATGCCGGCCGAGACGCATTTGTCGATACTCGCACTGATCCTCGGCGGCGTCTTCGACAAGATCGATGATCGGCTGAAGATCGGATTTGCACATGGCGGTGGATCTTTCGCATTCTGGCTCGGCCGGATGGAGAACGCCTGGCACGGCCGAAATGACATCATCGGGACGTCGGAGTATCCGCCCTCGCATTACCTGGGCAGGTTCTACGTGGATTCTGTCGTCTTCGATGAGCGTGCGCTGAGATTGCTGGTGGACACGGTGGGGGTGGACCGTGTGATGGTGGGAAGTGATTACCCGTATCCGCTGGGTGAACGCCCTGTCGGAAATGTTGTTCGTAAGAGTGAGTTCTTGGATGATGCTGCACGACAGCTAATTTCGCGGGGGAATGCCGAACGGTTCCTCGGTTTGTCGGGTATGCCTGTTTCGGTATAGCTAACGAGAGATTTGGCATTTGTGAGTCATGTCTCGGGCGCGCACAATTCAACAACAACGATCGACGACGCTCGTGAACCACGGTCGGCGACAGAAGATTCCACCATCCGCCTGCCGCCCATCCAATCGATAGGTATCCGCGATGACCCAAAGCGTAACCAGTGACGGAAAGCCGTTGCCGGAGAAAGCTGCCCGCAGCAGAGTTGCCATGGCAACCCTCGCCGGCACAACTCTTGAATGGTACGACTTCTTTCTCTACGGAACAGCCGCAGCGCTGATCTTCAACAAGCAGTTCTTCCCGAGCTTGAGTCCCACCGCCGGCACTTTGGCTGCGTTCAGCACGTTTGCCGTCGGCTTCATTGCCCGACCGGTGGGTGGCCTGGTGTTCGGACACTTCGGTGACCGCATCGGCCGTAAGGCGACACTCGTCGTCTCACTGGTGATGATGGGGGTCGGCTCCACTTTGATCGGCCTGATCCCGAACTACGATTCCATCGGGTTCTGGGCCCCCGTGCTATTGGTTCTGATGCGAGTCATTCAGGGCATCGGACTGGGCGGCGAAGGTGCCGGGGCGACACTGATGTCGATGGAACATGCGCCGGCCGGTCAGAAGAACCTGTATGCAGGCTTCCCTCAAATGGGTACACCAGCCGGACTTGTTCTCGCCAACGGACTTTTCCTCAGCATCAGCGCAATGATGTCGGACTCGGCCTTCGCTTCGTGGGGATGGCGTATTCCGTTCCTGCTCAGCTTCGTTCTGGTTGCGATCGGACTGGTGATCCGCCTACGAGTTACCGAATCACCGTCGTTCGCGGGAATCATGGAAAAGAACGAAATTGTACGCTTCCCGCTACGTGAGGCGCTCAAGGTCGGTTTCCCTCGTCTCTCGCTCACATTGGCTGCCTGCGTTGCGAACTCGGCAGTGGCGTATGCCTTCATGGTGTTCACCCTTGCGTACGGCACCCAACATCTGGGATACGACAAGCAGTTCCTGGTTCTCAGTGTCACTGCCGCGGCAGTCGTGTGGTTCATTTCGATTCCGATCTGGACCAAGGTGGCAGACAAGTACGGGCGTCGGCACATGTTCATCGGCGGATCAGCCGCAATCCTGTTGTGGTGCATTGTTTTCTTCCCGCTTCTGAACACCGAGAACAAAGTTGTCGCCGTCGTCGCCTTTATCGGGATGGGTTTGATCATCCCGGTGACGCACTGCGTCCAGGGTGCCATCATCGCGGATACCTTCCCGGCGAAGGTGCGTTACTCCGGCTCGTCGTTGATCCTGCAGAGTGGTGCGATTCTGGGCGGCGGATTGGCTCCGATGATCGCGACGGCACTGCTCGACGCCACGGGTTCCTCGGTCGGAGTGACCTGGTATCTGGTCGCAATGTGTTCGATCAGTCTGGCCGGCGCGATCGCACTGTTCCGGGTGGTGCCGGATTCATCGCGTGGGTTGCAGCACGATGAGGTTCGTGTGTCCGAAAACGCTTGAGAGATTTCATGATCGAAGGCCCGCTCCCTGGGATGGGAGCGGGCCTTTCATGGATGCATGAGTTCTGTGGCGAAGGCGCGCAACGTGGCGATCAGCGCTTCTGCGGACGGACTCGATGTCCTAGTGGCAGAAGTCGTGATACCTACACTGTGACCGATCGGATCGAGAGTGATCGGAAGCGTGGTCAGACGAGCGTCGTCGCGGGGAATCAGGCTCGGAAGTACGGCAATCATGTCGGTCTCGATCAGCAGTTGTCGAACTGTGAGGAATGATGTTGCCTCGACGCGGTTCTCGGGCATCGGAAGGCCGTTGCGGACGAAGAACTCTTCCAGTTCGCGGCGGAGGACAGTTTCGACGCCGGGCAAGATCCAGGGAAAGTTGCGAAGATCTTCGAGCTGTATGTCTTCGCGCGCGGTCAGTGGATGATCAACGCGGGTAACAAGTTCGACTGATTCAGCGTAGAGATTACGCCTTACTGCGGTGCCGTCGGTCGGTGAGGTGAGCCGGCCGACAATCAGGTCGATTCGGCCGGCCTCGAGATCGGTGAGCAGTTGTTCGGGGGTACTTTCTCGGACGATCACTGTGAGTAGTGGATGATGGACCTTCAGTCGTGCAATAGCGCCGGGCAGCAACACATTTGATCCTGCCAGGTGCGTTCCTACGATGACGGTTCCACGGTTTGCGTCGGCAAGTTCCACCACGTGTCGGCCGGCTTCGGTGAGCTGCGCGATGACAGCGCGAGCGTGAGCCGTGAAGGCCTCGCCGAAAATCGTCGGAGTGATGCCGCGTGGCCCGCGATCGAAGAGTGAGACGCCGAGAATCGACTCGATGTCGTGCAGGCTGCGAGTTGCCACAGGCTGCGTGATGTGAAGTGCAGCGGCGGCACCGACCACGCTGCCCTGACGACTCAAGGCGTCGACCAGCAAGAGGTGGCGGAGTTTGAGTCGCCCGTCGAGGAGCTTGGGCATGTCCATGTCGGCAATCCTAGCTGGGATTGCCGCTGACGGACAGATGCTCGAAGTTGCTCAGGCGAAGGTGATTCCGATCGGATTCTCCGGTGTGTACGTCATCCATGATTTTCCGCCGTCCGGACTTCCGTTATGTACAAACGAAATCCAGAGCTGTCGAATCCGGCGACCCAGCTCGTCGACAGTCGACCACTCGGCGTTGCCTAGCATTGGTGAACCCTGCCAAGCCTTTTGGGATCCCAAGACGAACGGGAGATCGATGCAGTGTGGGGCGCCGAAAGCGTTCTCCTCGGGAGTCCAATCGAAACGATACGTGTACACCGAGGCTCCGGCAGCCGCAAACATATCGGCCAATTCCACAGCGGTATCGGCAAACATGTTCTGCGTCAACGCTTCCTCTTTGTCCCGCGACGGGTCGAGTGCCACGCGCAGAAACGCCGATCCTTCGTCGTGTGTGTAGCCGATGATGGCGTCCGGGGCATCGGTGAAGGTGCCTGATTCCTCGGGGAGCGGCGCTACTCCGGAGACAGGAGCGAACGGTGGTTGAACCACATTGCCGGATCGCTGTCCGAACTCGATCGCTGTTCCACGAAATGCCTCCAGCATATCGGCGAGGGGAGCGGTGTTCGGATCGCCGCCGAGTATCCGCGCAAAAACTTTGCCGTTCTCGACTGCTGCCGAGTGTGAAAAGTTGAAGTCCAGACGTGGACTGCTGTGCAATACGACTCTGCGGATTCCGGCGCGGGAGGCATTGCTGCTCAACAGGTTCACTATCGAATGTGCACCAGCAGACTGGCCGAACAGGGTGATCGAATCAGGGTCGCCGCCGAAAGTATCGATGTTGGTCCGTACCCATTCGATCGCGGCGATCTGATCGTGGACTCCGAGATTGCCTTCGCTGACTCCGTCGAGGAGGAGATATCCGAGAACCCCGACTCGGTAGTTGACCGAGACCACTACGACGTCGCCTTCCGTTGACAAGGCGTCGCCGTCATACCAGGGAAGGGCGCCACCGCCGCTTGAGTATCCACCTCCGTGCAGCCACACCATCACAGGTCGTCGCCCGGTCAACGACGGCGTGGTGACTGTGACCGTGAAGCTGTCCTCGCTCTGCTCTGGTTCGGGAACAGGTGGCCCCATGACACGTTCGAGTCGTGAGGGAGGTTGCGGAAATACTGTTCCCGGTGCGGTGGCATCAAAAATTCCGATCTGCGGTTCGACCGGTTCGGGTCGCTGGAATCTGGCGGCGCGTGCATATGGAATTCCGCCGAAGTACAACGAACTTTCGCGTCGGACTCCACGGAACTGTCCCGAAGTCGCGCCGGCGATTACCACGGACATGCATCCCCTAGCGTTGTATCTGCGTCTTGTCTGATGTCAGCATGCCACCACATGACAGCGACACAAATACCTTTATGGTCGGACGATATGCACTATTGCGAAAGAGCATCCAACAGTCGATGTTCGAGGCGCTCCGCCAATCTGGAATACACGGCCTCGTCAGCCAATGCGCGCGACACCACGATTTCTCCTCGGATTGGTACAACCTGAGCTGGAAATGAATCAGGCCGCTCCCGCAAGATATGGGAGCGGCCGAAAGTTCGAGCTGGGAAATTTTTTCGCTCGTACCAACAGGATTCGCCGCTACCTTCCTCCCGAAGTAGGAAGCGTCGGATCCGCGAGGACAGGTGGTTTTCAGTCGCGTCCAGCCTCGACTATTTTGATTGCAAGGGCGTCTGGGTTGGTGAAGATGACTTCGTGGCTTCCGGGCATCTGTACGATCCTGCAGAGGCCGAGGCGACTTGAAAACCTTGGGTGCCAAGCGAGTTCGCCGTGAGGCATCGCGGTGTCATCGGTGCAGTTCAGGTATGAGGCTTTCAACTGTCCAGTGGCGATGAGATCGTAGAACTTCGTCAGGTCGAGTTTGTCTTCCAGCATGGTTACCGGTGTCGGGCACAACGTTTCATACGCGCGCAAGGCTGTGTCGTGATCAGCGTCGTTCAAGAATGCTTCTCGCCACACGTTCCAGGGGAGTGAGAACATGCCGTTCGTGGTTCCGGCCTGGACCATCTCACGATAGTGCGCCGGGGATTCATCGTTGATGCTACTGCCACTTTCGAGGACAAATGCATTCCAGTACACGAGACGGCGAATTCGGTTGGGAACTGCCTCCGCAACTTTGGAAATGATGGTGCCACCGAAGCTGTGTCCGACCAGGACAAAGTCGTCGATGTCTCGATCGTTGATGTACTGAACAATCG
This sequence comes from Rhodococcus sp. ARC_M6, assembly GCF_022810305.1. Lineage (GTDB taxonomy): Bacteria > Actinomycetota > Actinomycetes > Mycobacteriales > Mycobacteriaceae > Rhodococcus_F. The sequence continues at coordinate 28,435 of NZ_JALGQH010000030.1, read as the reverse complement.
AGTCGACGCCATCCGCATGCGAAACCTCGGGGTTCGCTTCGCCGAAGCCCGCGACGGTCGGGGTGTACACGAGATGACCGGCAGCGAGGAGATTCTTGGCAACAGGTTCCCAGTGCTCGCCGGTATGCCAAGCTCCGTGGACCAGTACGAACGTATACGGCTTGGACACCGCTTCCTCCTGTTGTTCGGGTCGGTAGTTGTCGGGTGTCTTTCTGAACCACTACCTTGACGATTTGGCTGGTTGCTGTTGAACACAGCAACCATTTCACGGATCCTTCGTCAAGGAGTCGGGTTTGTGTGCAATGCACCGAGGTGCTGCCGGTTGTCGCCTTCCGGAGAAGAATTCTTTTGCGAGCGCCGACAGGGTTCGTGATAACACACCGAAACGCACGTCGAAACGACTTCGGCCGCCCCCACAAGAAGTGGGAGCGGCCGAAAGGTCGAGCTGGAAAAACCTAGCGTGCGCGACGTGCGAGACGCTCGGAATCCGAGATCAGAACACTCTTGCCTTCGAGGCGCAGCCATCCGCGGTGTGCGAAGTCGGCCAGCGCCTTGTTGACCGTCTCACGGGAAGCACCGACCAGCTGGGCGATTTCTTCCTGAGTGAGGTCGTGGGTGACGCGCAGCGCGCCGCCCTCCTGAGTGCCGAAGCGCTGTGCAAGCTGCAACAGAGCCTTGGCGACACGGCCGGGAACGTCCGTGAAGATCAGGTCGGCAAGCGAGTTGTTGGTACGACGCAGGCGGCGAGCGAGAACACGGAGCAGCTGCTCAGCGATCTCGGGACGCTGCTGGATCCACGCCTTGAGTGCGTCACGGTCCATGCTCACAGCACGGACCTCGGTGACGGTGGTGGCTGTCGAGGTGCGGGGACCCGGATCGAAGATGGACAGCTCGCCGAACATGTCGGACGGGCCCATGATTGTCAGCAGGTTCTCGCGGCCGTCGGGTGAGCGTCGACCGATCTTCACCTTGCCGGACACGATGATGTACAGGCGGTCGCCTGGTTCACCCTCGTTGAAGATGACATGTCCACGGGGGAAGTCGACGGGCTGCAGCTGCTTGGTCAGCGCCGCTACCGCTGAGGGCTCGACTCCTTGGAAGATGCCGGCTCTTGCCAGGACGTCGTCCACGTGCGCTCCTTGTTGGGATTTGTTCGTTTGTGGTGTCGCTTATTTCACTATCTACCTTTGTACCTGCACAATCCGTGCTCAATGCAACAGGTACGGCACCGAAGTCTACGTCCCGGGCGGCCGGGACGAGTGATTGATGCCACGTAAGGGCCGAAAATTATCCTGACAGCGGAAGAATTGGCTAGTTTGTATCGCCCTCGATCAGCTCAGCGGCTGGGGCGATCATCCCGGCCGCTGCCGAGTTGACTGCTGGTGCGGCGCCCTTTCCGTTGCAGGTGGAATCGTGCGAATGCGTGCGGGAATCCGTCGTTGGCCAGCGCTGCGACGTCGTCCTGGCTGGCCTGATCCAGGAACTCGGCCACTTCGTTTTCCCGAACCGAGAGTCGACGCAGTCGCCGTTCGACCCTCTCCATCGCCAAGGCGAAGAGCATCAAGAGCACTGGGAAGAGGATCACAGCGAGTCCTTGCATACCGGAAAGTAAACACGGCCAACATCTCGGAATCGACACGACAAAATGTCGTGTCGGGACATATCCGTACAGTTGTCTGAGTGCAGACCACCCCAACCGAGCGTTCAGAGTCACCTCGGCGACGGCGGTCCACCGGCACTGGTGGTGAAGAATCCCATCTGGCGTTGGTACGTCGCGCACGTCGGATGAACCGGCAGCTCGCGGTGGCATTCCCGCACGTGTACTGCGAACTCGATTTCACGACGCCCCTCGAGCTGGCAGTGGCAACCATCCTGTCGGCACAGTGCACTGATGTTCGCGTCAACATGGTGACGCCGGCGTTGTTCGCCCGGTACCCGGATGCTCGTGCCTACGCCGAAGCGGACCGGCTCGAACTCGAGGAGTACATCCGGTCCACCGGCTTCTATCGGAACAAGACCACGTCGTTGATCGGGTTGGGCCAAGCGCTGCTCGAGCGTTACGACGGCGAAGTGCCGAACAAGCTCAAAGATCTGGTGACGCTGCCGGGAATCGGACGTAAGACCGCCAACGTCGTCCTCGGAAACGCGTTCGACGTCCCGGGAATTACCGTGGACACCCATTTCGGTCGACTGGTTCGCCGTTGGAAGTGGACGGACGAAGAAGATGCCGTCAAAGTCGAACATGCCATCGGAGCGCTGATCGAACGTAAGGAATGGACACTGCTGTCACATCGCGTCATCTTCCACGGACGACGCGTCTGCCACGCCCGGAAACCAGCGTGTGGCGTGTGCGTCCTGGCCAAAGACTGCCCGTCGTACGGGCTCGGGCCGACAGACAAAGCGGAAGCTGCCGCTCTGGTCAAGGGGCCGGAGACTGAGCACCTGCTCGCTCTGGCCGGGTTGTGATCGCTGATGTCCAGTGCTGCTCGGTGGTCCCTCGTTGCGCTTGCCCTGGTCGCCGCGCTCGTCGTCGCGATCTGGCCACGCGGGGGAGATGACGCCCCGAACGTGTCCGGCGGCTCGTCGACTTCGGCTTACCGTCCGCCCACGTTCACTCCGTCCTCGGAATCGCTCGGCCAACTTCGAGAGCAGGCCGGATTGGCGGCTTGCCCGACACCGGTTTCCCCCGCTCCGACTGGAGCGGCGTTGACCGGAATCACCCTCGACTGCATCGCCGACGGCAGTTCTGTAGATCTCGCAGCCGCAGTGGCCGGCAAACCCACGCTCGTGAACCTCTGGGCGTATTGGTGCGCGCCATGCGCAGAAGAACTGCCTCACCTCCAGGAATTTGCGGATCGTGCCGGGCAGAGTGTCAATGTGTTGACGGTGCATTCCGATCCGAATCAGGAGAACGCATTGACACGACTCATCGACTACTCCGTTCGACTGCCGGGTGTTCAGGACGGCGACGGGAAGGTGCGGATCGCACTCGGTGCGCCCCCCGTTCTGCCGGTCTCGGTACTTATCCGCCCCGACGGAACCGTCGCAAAGGTGTTGCCCCAACCGTTCCGCAGTGCGGATGAGATCGCTGCCGCAACGGCGCAGTATTTGGGAGTTGTCGTATGAACGCACAGGTGCCCGAATGGTTGCGTGCAGTTTCCAGCACCGAACCCACCGATCCACACCGTCTCAATCCTGTTCTGAACCGGCATGCGCCCCGAGGCGCGCACACGCGTCCCGCTGCGGTCCTGGTTCTCTTCGGTGGACCTCGCGACGCTGATCCGCTGTGCCTCGGTGGGCTGCCCGAGGGCGCGGACGTACTGCTCACTCAACGTGCGTCGACGATGCGTCAGCACAGTGGCCAGGTCGCGTTTCCCGGCGGCGCCGCTGATCCGGGTGACGACGGTCCCGTCGGCACTGCCCTGCGTGAGGCGCAGGAAGAAACCGGCGTCGACCCGAGTGGAGTTCTCCCGCTGACGGTGTTGCCCGAAATCTTCATTCCCCCGTCCGGATTCGATGTGACTCCGGTGATCGCCTACTGGGAGAACCCGATGCCCGTGGGCATTCAGGACTCCGGTGAGGTCGGCCGAGTGGCGCGGGTGCCCCTGCGCACGCTCCTCGATCCTGACAACCGCTTCCAGGTTCGCCATCAGGCCGGATATCAAGGCCCGGCGTTCCTGGCCGACGGCATGCTCGTCTGGGGGTTCACCGCGGGCATCCTGGCCGCACTGTTCGCGGTGTCCGGCTGGGAAATTCCGTGGGATACCGACGACGTGAGGGATCTGGACACGGCGCTCGCCGAAATCGGCGAAGACATCGAAGATTCGGCGGTGCCCCGATGACCGGTTCGCGGTGGGTAGACCTCGCCATCGTGCTGGTCGCGCTCATCGCGGCCACATCGGGATGGCGTCAGGGCGCGGTGGCGTCGGCGTTGGCGTTTGTCGGAGTGATCCTGGGTGCTGTCGCCGGCATCCTCCTGGCACCGCACGTCCTGGTGCACGTCAGCGAGGGCAAGCTGCGCATTCTGGCCGGCATCTCGTTGATCGTGGTGCTGGTGATCATCGGCGAAGTATCGGGAATGGTGCTGGGCCGAGCTGCGCGAAGTGGCATGCACAGTCCGGTCGCGCGATCAGTCGACAGCGTGATCGGCGCCGGGTTGCAAGCAGTTGCCGTAGTGGTCGCGGCGTGGCTGCTGGCCATCCCGTTGACGTCGTCGTCGCAGCCGAACGTGGCGGCCGCCGTGCGCGGTTCGAACGTCCTGGCCGGTGTCGACGACCTCGCGCCGCAGTGGCTCCGGCAGATCCCGACAGAGTTCTCGGCGCTGCTCGACACGTCAGGACTGCCCGACGTGATCGGCCCGTTCGGACGCACCCCCATTACCGAAGTTGAACCTCCCGACGCCAGCGTTCTGGCCAGCCCGCTGGCCGCGCAGCTGCGGCCGAGCGTTCTGCGCATCAACGGTGTTGCGCCGAGTTGTCAGCGTGCGCTCGAAGGATCCGGGTTCGTCGTGGCGCCGGAGCGCGTCATGACCAATGCCCACGTTGTTGCCGGTACCGAAAGCATCACCGTCGACACCCTGACCGGCCCGTTGCCGGCAGAGGTCGTACTCTTCGATTCCTCCGTCGACATCGCCATCCTTGCGGTGCCCGGGCTTGACGTACCGGTTCTGCCGTTCGCTTCGAAGCCTGCGCAGACCGGGGACAACGCCCTGGTGCTCGGTTACCCAGGCGGCGGTCCCTACACAGCCAGCGCAGCGCGAGTACGTGAGGTCCTCAACCTCAACGGACCGGACATCTACAAGGCCGGCACCACCAAGCGTGAGGTGTACACCGTTCGCGGATCGATCCGACAGGGCAATTCCGGTGGACCCATGGTCAACGACCAAGGTGAAGTGCTGGGCGTCGTGTTCGGTGCTGCTATCGATGACAGTGACACCGGTTTTGTCCTCACCGCGAACGAGGTGTCGCGTCAACTGGGGATGGCCACCGGTGCGTCGACGCCCGTCCCTACAGGCGCCTGCATTCTCTAGGAGCTAGTCGGCGGTAAGGAAGTCCCGCAGCGCGTCGTTGACTCTCTGCGGGGCTTCCCAGTGGGCGTAATGGCCGACTCCCGGGATTGCGTGAAGCTGTTCCTCCGGTGCCCAACGCTTGTTGCGCCGAACCGTGCGTGTCAGGACGTACGGATCCAGGTCGCCGTGAATCTGCAGAATCGGAATGCGGAGCACCTGATCCATCAGTCGCATGAATCTGCGACCTTCATGGCGAAGTTGGCTGCGGAAGGCCCAACGCTGATATTCCAGCGTCGAATGTGCGACGCCGGGAATCCGGATCGCGGACCGTAATTTGGTGACGACGTCGTCGAATTCCGCTTGCTCCGACCACGCCGGACCTGAGCGTGCACGCACCAGTCGCTCCACCTCGGCGCCGTTGTCGGCAGTCAGACGCTTTTCCGGCCGGAACGGAATCTGATAGGTCAGGAACGACGGAACGAGCGCTTTGCGCTGGTACCGGTCGCGGATGATCGCTTGTTTGAGTGCCAGGGGGTGCGGTGAGGAGATCAACGCGATCGAGCGCACCAACCGTGGATGCAGGATGGCAGTCGCCCAGCACACCAGCCCGCCGTCGGCGTGACCGATCAGCGTGGCCTTGCCGTATCCCATCGCCCGGATAAGCCCCGCCACATCGCCGGCCAGCGTCCAGCCGTCGTAGCCGCGGGGTGGTTTGTCGGAGTCGCCGTATCCGCGCAGATCCAATGCAACCACTCGGAAGCCCTGCGCCGACAGCGCAGTCAGTTGATGGCGCCAGGACCACCAGAAGTCGGCAAATCCGTGTAGGAGCACCACCAAGGGGGCATCCGGATCGGCGTCGCCGACTTCGACGACGTGGAACCGGATGCCGTTGGCGTGAATATCCCGGTGAATCCAGGGGCCGTCGAATCTGACGGTGGATGGATCTGGGGCTGACACAGCGGTTTCGTTACCTACGTGCGTTGAATTCGACCGACGGCTTGACGTCGTCGTGGCTACCGGGAAGGACACTCTTGGCGGCCCGGAGCGATTCGATCGTCTTCTCCGGAGCCCGGAGTTTCCGTACACGCATGTAGCCCAGCAACCCGAGCAGTGCGGTCGTCAGCACCATGATCAGGAACACGATCAAGAACGCAGCCCAGCGATCGAGCCACTGGCTGAGCAGCTCTGCCAGGAAGAAAAAGAAGAAGAAGGAACTGAACAGCAGAACGGTGAATGCCAAGATGAAGAACACACTGCCCTGCAGGCCCTTCTTGACCTCGCCGGTGACCTCGGCCTTGGCGAGCTCTACTTCTGCCCGCACCAATGTCGAGACCTGAGCCGTCGCATCCCTGACAAGGGCGCCGATGCTGGCTTCGCTCGGCGTGCGGGCGTCCACATCGGTCAGTGGAATGGAGGACACCGTGTTCGGCACTCCGTCTCCGTTGAAGCGCTGGCTCTCTCCGTTGGTCAAGCTCACTTGTCGACCTCTCCAGGTAGTTCTCTCGCGTCCGTAGCGATGGCAGCGGACTCCTCGTCGCGAGCCGCATGAAACCGCCCACGTCGCCACAGCAGCGCTGATCCGATCAGCGACGCCAACAACGATGTCACGAGAACTGCGGCCTTCGCTATTTCGGCCTCACTGCCATCGCCGACCCCGTCCAATGCGAGGTCTGCTACAAGCAGGCTAACGGTGAACCCGATGCCGCCGAGAACTGAGAGGGCAAACATGTCCCGCAGTTCCAGCGTCTTCGGTTTTGTGGCTATGCCCAATTTGATCGCGAGCAGGGAAATTCCGAAGATTCCGACGGTCTTTCCGACAAGGAGGCCGACGACAACGGACTGCCCGAAGGGTTCGGTGAAGATGTCGCCGAGCACTGCGCCGTTGATGGGGACCCCGGACGCGAACAGTGCGAAGACGGGAACACAGAACCCGGCCGAGTACGGCTGGATGCGATGTTCCAGGCGAGTTCCGGGCGCATACTCTTCGTCCGGGTCACGACGAACCCGCGTGAGTAGGCCGAGTGCGACGCCGGCGAGCGTGGCATGGATGCCGGCCTCGTGCATCGAATACCAGGCCAGAAGCGCAAGCGGAACATAAAGGAACGGTGTTGTGATGCGTTTGTGCTGGGCATAGGCATAGACGGCAAGTGCCGCCACAGCGGTGAGCAACCACAGCATTGCGATCGACGCGGTGAACAGTACGGCGATCAGGATGATCGCCAGCAGATCGTCGACTACGGCAAGGCTGAGCAGAAACACCCGCGCGCTGGTCGGAATGCGGGAACCGGTCAAGGCCAGGATTCCGAGGGCAAAAGCAATATCGGTGGCAACCGGGATGGCCCACGCCTTTTCCATGCCCGGGGTACCCCAGCCGATGGATGCCGCGATGATCGCCGGAACGAGAACTCCGCCACACGCGGCGATGATCGGAAGCATGGCGGCTTTGCGGTCGGCGAGTTCCCCGACGACCAGTTCGCGCTTGAGTTCGAGGCCTGCCACGAAGAAGAAGATGGCAAGCAGACCATCCTGTGCCCAGGTGCCGAGACTGAGGTCGAGGTGGAGCGCCGACGGCCCGATCTGGAAGTCGCGCAATGCAAGGTAACTGTCACCCCACGGCGAGTTGACCCAGATCAGGGCGATGGCAGCGGCGACCAGAAGGATGGACCCGCCCACTGTTTCGGTGCGGAGGTAGCGGGACAACTCTGACCGCATTGTGGAAATCACGCGAGGATACGACCTTTGTTCGGTGTGCAGACATACGGACGCTGCGGACATATGGACGTGAAAAATCACGTGCCGACCAGACTTCCCGGCTCACCTTTTACGAAATTTTATCGCGGATCGGTCTCGGAACCGAATTTGCGTACGAAATGGCGCCCGTGTTGAATTCCTACGGATTGGGATTCATCCCACCAATTGGACAACCGTTGTATAGCTGCAGGAGCATCCCGAGTGAGTACGTCACTGAATAAGAACCCGCCGACGCCTGAGGGTGGTGACACAACCGGCGTTGACACAGTCGGTGGTGTGCCTCGCAGTCGAATCATCGTCGCCAGCACGATCGGCACGTCGATCGAGTTCTACGATTTCTACATCTATGCCACTGCTGCGGTCTCGGTGTTCCCGCATCTCTTCTTCCCCAAAGGCAACGACACCACCGCACTCCTGGCGTCGCTGGCGACGTTCGGTCTCGCGTTCGTAGCGCGTCCGCTCGGCTCGATCCTCTTCGGTCACTTCGGCGACCGGGTGGGCCGCAAGGCGACATTGGTCGGCTCGCTCCTGACGATGGGCGTCGCGACGTTCCTCATCGGTGTGCTCCCGACCTATGCACAAGTCGGTTTGCTCGCACCGGCACTTCTTGCGCTGATGCGTTTCTGTCAGGGCCTAGGCCTCGGCGGTGAGTGGTCCGGTGCAGCATTGCTTGCAACCGAGACGGCAAAGGAAGGCAAGCGGGCCTGGGCGGCCATGTGGCCCCAGTTGGGTGCGCCCATCGGCTTCTTCCTCGCGAACGGTCTGTTCCTGACCATCTCGCTGATGATGGACCATGACAGCGCCAACCCCGACCTCGACGGAGCCTTCCTCTCGTGGGGTTGGCGAATTCCCTTCCTGCTCAGCGCAGTAATGGTGATGATCGGCCTGTACGTGCGACTTCGTCTCGAGGAAACTCCGGTATTTGCGCGCGCAGTCGAGCGCGGCGAGAAGGTCAAGACACCACTCGCCGAGGTATTCAAGACCAGCTGGCGTCAGCTGATCATCGGTACCTTCGTCATGCTCGCCACCTACACGCTGTTCTACCTCATGACCACGTGGGTGCTCAGCTACGGAATCGCGAAGACTCCCGCCGAAGGTGGCGTCGGAGCGGGCTTCAAGTACACCGATTTCCTTGTGCTGCAGCTGATCGCAGTGGTCTTCTTCGCTGCCGCAGTGCCGGTATCGGGTTGGCTGGCCGACCGTTACGGCCGACGCATCACGCTGCTGGTCATCACGGGCATGTTGATGGCATTCGGTCTCACGTTCGGCCTTTTTCTGGAGTCCGACGGCATGAGCGACGGCCGGATGCTGGCCTTCCTCGTTGTCGGCATGATCCTGATGGGTCTGACCTTCGGGCCGATGAGTGCTGTTCTCCCGGAACTGTTCCCGACCAACGTCCGGTACACCGGCTCGGGTATCGCGTACAACACGGCGAGCATCCTCGGTGCGGCAGTTGCACCGTTCATCGCGGTCTATCTGGTCGACCACTACGGCGTCGGCTGGGTTGGGATCTACCTGCTGGTTGCCGCGGCCCTGACGTTTGTCGCGCTGCTCGTCATGCGTGAAACGAAGGACGAGTCGCTGGACGATGTAGGGGCCTGAAACCTGCTGTGCGCCTTTATTAACCGTGGGCGGTTAATAAAGACGCACAGTGCTATTTGCCGCGAATTGCGTCGAATACCTTGGGATCCACGAGCGTTGAGGTGTCTCCGAGGTCGCGGCCTTCCGCGATATCGCGCAGGAGTCGACGCATGATCTTGCCGGAGCGGGTCTTCGGGAGCTCGGGCACGATGGTGATCTGACGGGGCTTGGCGATGGGGCTGATGTCCTTGGACACCTGTGCCTTGAGTTCCGCGATCAGGATTTCTCCGGTGTTTTCGACGCCCTCGCGCAGGATCACGTACGCGACGATGCCCTGGCCGGTGGTTTCGTCGGCTGCTCCGACGACGGCTGCTTCGGCCACACCGTGATGGTTGACCAGTGCCGATTCCACCTCGGAGGTGGAGATGCGGTGGCCGGAGACGTTCATGACGTCGTCGACGCGGCCGAGGACCCAGAGGTCGCCGTCGTCGTCGTACTTGGCGCCGTCGCCGGCGAAGTACCAGCCTTCTTCGGCGTAGCGAGACCAGTAGGTGTCCTTGAAGCGTTCCATGTCGCCCCAGATGCCGCGCAGCATCGCCGGCCACGGCTCGTCGAGAACGAGGTAGCCGTTTCCGCCGGCGCCGAGGATTTTTGCGTCGTCGTCGACGATCTTCGCGGAGATGCCCGGTAGTGGTGCCATCGCGGATCCGGGCTTGGTGGCGGTGATTCCGGGCAGCGGCGAGATCATGATCGCGCCGGTTTCCGTCTGCCACCAGGTGTCGACGATGGGTGCCTTGCCGCCGCCGATCACGTCGCGGAACCATCGCCACGCTTCGGGGTTGATGGGTTCGCCGACGGAGCCGAGGAGGCGGATCGAGGACAGGTCGTGGGCGTCGGGAATCTCGCGCCCCCACTTCATGAATGTGCGCACGAGGGTGGGGGCGGTGTAGTAGATGGAGACGTCGTACTTGTCGATGATCTCGAAGTGGCGGTGCTCGTTCGGGGAGTTCGGGGTGCCTTCGTAGACGACCTGGGTGACGCCGTTCGAGAGTGGGCCGTAGACGATGTAGGAGTGTCCGGTGACCCAGCCGATGTCGGCGGTGCACCAGTAAACGTCTTGTCCGGCTTTGTGATCGAAGACGTTGTGGTGGGTGTACGACGCCTGGGTGAGGTAGCCGCCGGAGGTGTGGATGATGCCCTTGGGCTTACCGGTGGTGCCGGAGGTGTAGAGGATGAACAGGGGATGCTCGGCATCGAACGGTTGAGCTTCGTGTTCGGGGGAAGCTGTAGCGACAGTTTCGTGCCACCACAGGTCGCGGCCTTGCGTCCAGGCGACGTCGATGCCGGTCCTGTTGACTACCAACACGTTGTGGACGGATTGCGCGCCGGCGACGGATTCGTCGACGGCGTCTTTGATGGGGGCTGCAGATCCGCGGCGCCATTGGCCGTCGACGGTGACGACGAGTTTGGCTTGGGCGTCGTCGATGCGTGAGCGCAGGGCGGTGGCGGAGAATCCGGCGAAGACGACGGAGTGGGTCAGGCCGAGGCGGGCACAGGCGAGCATCGTGACGATCGCTTCGGGGATCATCGGCATGTAGATGGCGACGCGGTCACCGGCGACGAGTCCGAGGTCGGTGAATGTGTTTGCCGCTTGGCTGACTTCGGCGAGGAGGTCGTTGTAGGTGAGGTCTCTGCTGTCGCCGGGTTCGCCTTCGAAGTGGATTGCGACGCGGTCGCCGTTGCCGGCGAGGACGTGGCGGTCGACGCAGTTGTAGGCGACGTTGAGTTTTCCGCCGACGAACCATTTGGCGACGGGTGCGTCGGTCCAGTCGAGGACGTCGGTCCATTTTTCGTGCCAGTGCAGACGTTCGGCTTGGTCGGCCCAGAAGCCGAGACGGTCGGTGTCGGCGGCAGCCTGGAGTTCCGGTCCGGCGTTGGCGGCCGCGGCAAATTCTGCGCTGGGCGGGTACGCCTGCGGGACGTCTGTTTCGGCTGCACTGGTCATGATTGACGGCCTTCTTTCGCTTCGGATCGGTAGTACATCGCTTCGTGTGAGGGTAGTCACAAGAGCTGTCAATCGCACCGTTGCATCACGTTGCAACTCCTTGTCCTGCGACAATCGGTCGAATCGATGCGACGGGTGGTTGCCGACGGCGACAAGCGGGCGGCTACTTTTCGGGTGTGGCCGACGGGTACCGTCGTTGATCGTGACTGATCCCTTGCAGCCCCTCGTAGATCTCCCCGGCGTTCTTGCCGCCGCTGATCATGCGCGCGACGCGCTCGGTGAGGTACATCGGCACAAAACCAACAGGCGGGGTTGGCCCACGACGGCTGCCGAGGCGGCAGTTCGCGCCGCCCGCGCCTCGGCCTCCCTGGCCGGCGGATCAACTGTGCTGCCGGCCGAGGGTCTGGCGGGAGATCCGATTCTGGCCGGCGCGTTGCGGGTCGCCCAGGCGCTCGACGGAGACAGCCTTCCGTTGATGGAAGCGACGTGGAAGCGAGCACCGTTGCAGGCGTTGGCGCGTTTGCATCTTCTGGCGGCCGCAGACCTGGTGGAGGATTCCGACGAACTCGGGAGGCCTCGATCGGATCGCGGAGTGGGGGAGCGCCTCGACGCCCTGGCTCAACTCGTCACCGGTGGTACGTCGGCGCCGGCTCCGGTTCTTGCCGCTGTTGTTCACGGTGAACTTCTGGCATTGAGTCCGTTCGGCACTGCCGACGGAATTGTGGCGCGGGCGGCGTCTCGTCTCGTTGCGGTGTCGTCGGGACTGGATCCGCACAACCTCGGTGTCCCGGAGGTCAGTTGGTTGCGTAGGCCGCAGGCGTATGCGGACGGTGCTGCGGGGTTCGCGTCCGGTCGGACCGAAGGTGTCGGCAGTTGGGTGATTCTGTGCTGTGGTGCTCTCGAAGCCGGCGCTCGCGAAGCCGGGTCGATTGCTGATGCCGCTGCCGCTGGCTAGTTCCACCACTAACTAGGTGCACGCACAAAACGGGCGGCGCTGCCGATAAATCGACTTCGCCGCCCGTTAGCACGGACTGCTCGTTACCAAGCGTGCTCGGTGGGTTGTGTGGGTGGCCTCGGCGAGGGATCGCTCTTCTGAGTTTGTCTCCGCAACCTGTGCGGAGTCCTCGCTCAAACTGAACGAATCTCGCAGGCCCACAACGCTTCTGCCCTTATAGTGGCTTGTGCTCCGCGTGGGTGCCCTAGTGCCCGTGCTGGGAATTTCAGTTGGGGAAACGGTCCTTCTCTTCCGAGCCGTTCCTGGCCTTCCGTTCTTCCGTAACTCCTTTGTACTCTGTGTCGCCGCTCACAGCAAGTGGCAATTCTTGTTTGTGGGCTTCGGATTTCAGCGTTTTCGGCGCAACAGTGCAAACGTCACAACCCCGGCGGTCAAGGCCCCTATCCCCACTGCCGCCGTAGTTGCGACCGTAGTGTTCGACTGCGCCGACAACCGTGCCCGCAGTGATACCGGATTCGAGAAAGTCAGTATGGGCCAACCGTTTCCGGCCGCGGCCTTACGAAGCGCGCGGTCCGGGTTGACTGCCGTAGGATGTCCGACGGCCTGGAGCATCGGCAAGTCGGTTACGGAATCGGAGTAGGCGTAACTTGAACCGAGGTCGTAGCCGTACCGGTCCGCGAGTCGTTCCATAGCTTCCACCTTGCCGGGGCCGTAGCAGTAGAACTCGACCTCGCCGGTGTAGTGCCCGTCGGTTTCCTTCATGGCCGTCGCCACAGAGTGAGTTGCCCCCAGCGCCCGCGCGATCGGAGCCACGATTTCCTCTCCGGAAGCGGACACCACGATGACGTCGTGCCCTCGCAACTTGTGGTCGGCGATCAGGTCTGCAGCCTCGGCATAGACGAGTGGGTCCACGATGTCGTGCAGAGTTTCTGCGACGATCGATTTCACCTGTTCCACATCCCACCCGGCGCACATTGCGGTGAGGTGTTCGCGCATCCGTTCCATCTGATCGTGATCGGCACCGGAGAGCAGAAACAGAAATTGGGCGTAACTGCTCTTGAGGACGGAGCGTCGGTTGATCAGTCCCTGAGCGAAGAACGGCTTGCTGAAAGCCAGCGTGCTGGATTTGGCGATGACGGTCTTGTCGAGGTCGAAGAAAGCGGCAGTCCGCCCGGTTGTCAGTCCATTCGCAGGCTTGTCGGTCACAGCTACCGAGGATAGTCCGACAGACGGTTCGTATGTGCTTCGAAAGCGTGGGATTCTGCGGCGAAATCTCTGAATCAGTGCTGCTCAGGCTTGCATTTTTCGGATTGCCGCGGTGTAGGGTTAGCGCAGTTCGATTCGTTCGGACGAGTTCAGCCCAACCCCCCGGGGCTGAACTGATGAACGACCCCCGCCTCCCCCCAGGCGGGGGTCGTTCCCTTTTCCGGTCGCGCACCCCGGCGTGTGAGTTATCCACAGTCCGCGAGTTGTCCACAGAGTTCTTCGGGTGTCTGTCGTTTCCGGGCGATCGAGAACAGGCTCTTGCCCATGAACTCGATGGCAGCAGCAGCGGGCCCAGGGCCGACCGGCGCGGATGTCCTGGTGATGGTCGACGATCCGATGATTCTCGCCAGTGTGCGACGCGTGGCTGCCGCGATTGATCAGGCAGTGGACGAAGCGATACATCCGGTCTCGCGGCAGCAATGGAATCGGGCGTCGGCGGTAGTTCTCGACGTGGCGAGTGCCAGAGCTTGTTCGAGTCGCAACCCCAGACGTTCGCGTGTATTTATCGTCAACGAGGGCGAACCCACGATCGACGAGTGGAAGTACGCCACCTCCATCGGGGCTCAGGCCCTGTTCACGTTGCCCGCCGACGAGAATGCGTTGGTCGCCGTGCTGGCCGAGCATTCCGCAAGCCGCGGCGACGGCACAGTCGTGGCAGTTGTCGGCGGTTGTGGTGGAGCAGGGGCTTCCGTGAGTGCCGCCGCTATCGCCTTGACGTCTGCTGCTCGTCACACACCGACATTGCTTGTCGACGTCGACGCCCTCGGAAGCGGCGCGGACGTCTTGCTCGGTATCGATTCTGTTCCGGGGTTGCGTTGGTCGGCGTTGACGGTCGAGGGTGGCCGGTTGTCGCCGGAAGCGCTTCGCGATGCACTTCCCGCGTTGGGAAAGGATCTGCGCGTGCTCGCGTGCAGCAGGCGGGAAGTTCGCGGTCCTACCGTCACGGCTGTGGGGGCGGTGCTCGACGCCGGACGGCGGTCGGGCGGCGTGGTTGTGTGCGACGTTCCGCGCGATCGAAGCCCGGTGGTCGAAGCGATTCTCGAAGCATCGGACTTCGTGGTGATGGTCGTCCCGGCCACGGTGGCGTCATGCGTCGCGGCCGAGAAGGTGGGAGTGTGGGCGGCGGAACATAATTCGAATATCGGGCTGCTGGTGCGGGGTCCGGCTCCAGGAGGTCTCCGCGGGGTCGATGTCGCGAACATGCTCGGATTGCCGTTGATTGCTGTCATGCGTGGGCATCGATCGCTGGCATCGATGCTCGAGCGCGGCGGGTTGGAATTGACGCGTCATTGCCCTTTGAGTGTTGCTGCCGGCGCCGTTCTGGACGCGATTACCTCAGGGGCACGCATCTGGGGCCCCGCAGCATGAGTGGCCTGGTCACGGCGGACTTGCTCGAGCGAGTCCGTGAACGATTGACGGCGTCGACAAGCCTGGAGCCGACAGCGGCTACGGTGGCTGACGCTGTCCGCGCCGAATCCTCAGGGGTGCTGGGTGATACCGACTTGCTGGAGGTGCTGCGAATCCTCCAGACCGAACTGACCGGCGCGGGCCCGCTCGAATCGCTGTTGCACGAACCTGGAGTTGCCGATGTTCTGGTGACCGCGCCGGACGAGGTGTGGGTGGATCGAGGTGTCGGGCTGGAGCGAACCGCGGTGAGATTTGCCGACGAGGCCGCGGTACGACGCCTAGCGCAGCGGTTGGCTTTGTCGGCGGGTAGACGACTCGACGACGCGCAACCGTGGGTCGACGGCCGTCTGCACGGTGTGGGTGACGGTCACTTCGGAGTTCGGTTGCACGCTGTTCTCGCACCTGTTGCGCAGGGCGGGACCTGCTTGTCCTTGCGCGTGCTTCGGCCGGCGACGCAGGGTCTCGACGCACTGTGTGAACGCGGCGCGATCGAACCGGGGGCCCGAATGCTGCTCGATCGAATCATTAGGTGCCGCTTGGCATTTCTGGTGATCGGTGGCACCGGCGCCGGAAAAACTACTTTGCTGTCGGCGGTCCTGGGCGCTGTCGATCCCCGAGAGCGGATCATCTGTGTCGAGGATGCCGCAGAGTTGGCTCCGCCGCATCCCCATGTCGTCCGGTTGGTTGCACGTGCGCCGAATGTGGAGGGTGTCGGGGAGGTGACGGTACGCGATCTCGTACGCCAGGCACTGCGGATGCGACCTGACCGCATCGTGGTCGGAGAAGTTCGTGGAGCCGAGGTCATCGACCTTCTGACAGCCTTGAATACGGGTCATGACGGCGGCGCCGGAACCATCCATGCCAACTCTCCGGAGGAGGTGCCGGCCAGGCTGGAGGCACTGGCAGCGTTGGGTGGGATGGACCGAAATGCGTTGCACAGTCAGCTTGCAGCAGCAGTCCAGGTGATCCTGCACGTTCATCGCAGCGCTGACGGATCCAGGCGACTCGAACAGATCGGCGTAATCGAGCGTGGTGTCGACGGCTTCGTGCGTATCAACGAGGCCTGGCCGACGGTGGGTCCGGGCCGCGATCAACTCGAGCGACTGTTGCGCCTTCGTGATCGAGAGAGCCTCATCCGATGAGCGTGACATTGTTGCTGTGTGCGTTGTCCGTAATGGTTGCGCCGGTGGCGGATTCGCGTACAAGGCTTGATCTCCTTGTTGATCGGTCTACATTCGCATCCCGGAAAGTGCCAGGGGTTCTGCCGGCGGCGGTTCTGGTGATCTTTTTGGGTTGGGTGTTCGGCGGGTTCTCGGCGATAGTGGGCGTCGGGGTGATCTGCGGAACGACCATGCTTCGTGGCCGGCGGAAGAAAGCAACCCGGTCGAGAGACTCGGAACTTTCTGTCCTGCTTGCAGGCTTGGAGATTCTGATCGCGGAGTTGCGGATCGGTGCGCATCCGGCTTCTGCGTGTGCCGTTGCCGGTGAGGAGTGTGCGGGTGAGGTCGGGGAAGTGTTTCGACGGGGTTCTGCCCGGGCTCGATTGGGCGGCTCCGCTGCTGACGCGTTCGGAGTTGTCGGCTCGCTGGTCGAGCGCGAGTTGGCGCGAGTCGGATCAGTATGGTCGGTGGCCGAAGACCACGGGTTGGCTCTCGCCGATCTGCTTGACGCTGTGCGGACGGATATGTTGGGTCGCAGACGCTTTCGCCAGCGCACCGAAGCAGGTTTGGCCGGCGCGAGAGCCACGGCATCGGTCCTTGCGGGACTTCCGCTTCTCGGTATCGGATTGGGTGAACTGATGGGTGCGTCCCCGTTGACTGTGCTCTTCGGGGGAGGTGCCGGCGGAATGATGCTCGTCGCGGGAACCGTGTTTGTTTCCCTGGGTCTGCTGTGGACCGACAAAATCACCGCGAAGGTCAGCTCATGATGTGGCAGGCCGCTCTGATGGTTGGTTGCTCGCTCCTTGTCGTTCCGAATGCCCGCACGTCTTTGTCCCGGACTGCGGAGATCTTTCGTGGGGTCGAGGATGTCGTTCCCGGCTCGCAGATGCACGTCGACAACATCGATCCCCTTGCGGTGGCGGCAAGTTTCGATCTGCTGGCAGCCTGTCTGCGGGGAGGGCTTCCGGTCGCGGAGGCTGTTGCCGCGGTTGCCGTTACGGCTCCGAGCCCGATGGCCGACACGCTCCGCCGGGTGGCAGACCTATTAGCGTTGGGTGCAGATCCGGATGTGGCCTGGAGCGAGGCTGCACTTGATCCCGGCACGGAATCGCTTGCGCGGTTGGCTCGTAGGTCTTCGCGTTCCGGTACGTCGCTCTCGGTCGCGATGACTGAACTCGCAGATCGAAGCAGAGACGAGGCGGAGGATGCCTCAGCAGCATCAGCGGAACGCGCCGGTGTGCTGATCAGCGGGCCGCTCGGGCTGTGCTTTCTGCCTGCCTTTCTCTGCCTCGGCATAGTGCCGGTAGTGATCGGATTGGCAACTTCGGTGCTCGGCGACGGATTGATCTGACGCAGAGCTCAATTCTTCCGCGGCAGAACAGCTGTCGCGGTTTACAGGAGGGGAAAATGATGTCCGAAATGATGGGTAGGTTGTCCGCCCGGTTGACGCTGCTGGTTGCCGATGACGACGGAATGTCCACGGCAGAGTATGCAATCGGGACTATCGCGGCTGCGGCGTTCGGTGCAGTTCTCTACTCAGTGGTCACTGGTGA
This sequence comes from Rhodococcus sp. ARC_M6, assembly GCF_022810305.1. Classification (GTDB taxonomy): domain Bacteria; phylum Actinomycetota; class Actinomycetes; order Mycobacteriales; family Mycobacteriaceae; genus Rhodococcus_F. The sequence goes on along the minus strand of NZ_JALGQH010000030.1, from coordinate 10,749 downwards.
TTCGATTGTCACAGCTCTCACCGGGATCATCGACAAAGCACTCAAGACAGCTGTGTGATGTTGTCCACGAGAAGTATTCGTAGATCCGACGACGGTGCGGTCACAGTCGAGGCTGCGATCGGTCTTGCCTCGATCATCACTGTGGTGGTGCTGTGCATCGGAGCGGTGTTGGCCGTGTCGATGCAAGTTCGGTGCGTGGATGCTGCTCGTGAGGCGGCAAGACTGACCGCGCGTGGTGATCGCGACAATGCGATCACCACGGCGCGTCGTATCGGTCCTTCCGACGCACGAATTTCGGTACAGATCGTTGACGGATTTGTCGTGGCGGTGGTGAGCGCAGACAGCGCGTTGCTACCGATGGTGAACATTTCAGCGGAGGCGGTGGCGTCGGTCGAACCAGGGGTGAGCGGATGAGTATCCGGTCCGACGACGGTGTTGCAACAGTCTTTTCATGCATTGCGTTGGCGGGAATCGTGGTGGCTACCGGCGGGTTCCTGCATGTCGGTTCGGCAGTTGTCGCCCGCCACAGTGCCCAGTCCTCGGCAGACCTTTCGGCGTTGGCCGGCGCGGGAGCGCTCGATCGTGGCGGCGACGCCGGGTGTGAGAAGGCCACTGAAGTTGCCGTGCGGATGCGGACTGTCCTCGCGGAATGTGTGATCGAGGAATGGGATGTTGTTGTCCGGGTGCGGGCGCCGGTGTTGTTGTCGGCCTTCGGCATCGGCGACGCCGAGGCATCCGCTCGGGCCGGGCCGTCCGGGTAGGTGCTCAGTTGATGGTGTCGAGGACCGCCGTCAGAACTCGTATGGCACCGTCTTTGTCGAGTGGGTCGTTTCCGTTGCCGCACTTGGGCGAGTAGACGCACGACGGGCAGCCGTGGGAGCACTCGCAGGAGGTGATCGCGTCGCGGGTGGCGGTGAGCCAGCGGGAGAGCTCACTGTGCCCGCGATCTGCGAATCCCGCGCCGCCGGCATGGCCGTCGTAGACGAAGACGGTAGGCAGGCCGGTGTCGGCGTGTACCGCAGTCGAGACTCCGCCGATATCTCCTCGATCACAGATCGCTACCAACGGCAGAAGTCCGATCGCGGCGTGTTCCGCGGCGTGGAGTGATCCCGGGAACCGTTCCGGGGTAACACCGACGGATTCGAGGAGTTCTGGCGTGATCGTGTACATCACGGCCCGCGTCTGCAAAGTATGTTCGGGCATGTCGAGTTCGATCGAGTCGAGGACTTCGCCGGAGTTCAGGCGACGTAGGTAGCCGACAACTTGATGCGTGACCTCGACCCGTACGAGCGATACGGCGATGTCGCCGTAATTCTTGTGCTCGAGCTGTTCGGTGACGGTGATTTCGGTGGTTTCGCGCGCTGACGTGGTCCAGTCGGGGTTTTCCGCGTGAACGAGGGCAAGCCCGACTTCCAAGTCCAGTTCGTCGACAACGTACGACTCACCTTGGTGGATGTGCACTGCACCCGGATGAACGGTGGCGGGCGCGCGTCCGGCGTCGACAGTTCCGAGCATTCGGCCGGATTGACCGTCGACGATGGCGACTTGGGTGCCGATGCCGCCGCGAATATCGAGGGAGCCGTGTGGGTTGGAATCCGCTGTGACGAACCAGCCGTGTTTGCGTTGCCTGATTTTGCCCTGCTCGGCGAGTGCGGTCAGGACCTCGAGTGCTCCGAAAGCCTCGACCTCGGCTTCTGATAGAGGGAGTTCCATTGCAGCACAGAGAAGCTGAGGTCCGAGAACGTAGGGATTTCCGGGATCTGTGACGGTAGCCTCGACCGGTTTCTCGAGAATCGCGGCGGGGTGGTGAACGAGGTAGGTGTCGAGTGGATCGTCACGGGCGATCAAAACGACCAACGATCCTTCGCCTCGTCTGCCGGACCGGCCTGCTTGTTGCCAGAACGACGCCACGGTTCCCGGAAAGCCGGCTACGACAACGGCGTCGAGACCGGCGATGTCGACGCCGAGTTCGAGGGCGTTGGTGGTCGCGGCTCCCAGCAGCGTGCCGTCCGCGAGAGCTGCTTCGAGTTCTCGGCGATCTTCCGCGAGATATCCGGCGCGGTACGGTGCGACGCGTTCGGCTAGATCGGTGTCGACTTCGGCGAGTAGACGTTTGGTCGCCAGGGCGGTCAGTTCGGCGCCGCGCCTCGAACGAACGAAGGTGAGAGTTCGAGCGCCTTCGATCATCAGGTCTGCCATGATCCGGGCTGCTTCCGCGCCGGCAGGACGACGTACGGGGCTGCCGTTCTCGCCGGTGAGTGCCGGTACGAGTGGCGGTTCCCAGAGTGCGACGGTGCGCGGTCCGTGGGGTGATCCGTCGTCTGTGACTTCGGCGCAGTGAGCGCCGATCAGCCGTGAGGCGGCTACGCCGGGGTCGGCAGTGGTAGCACTGGCCAGGATGAAGGTGGGTTCGGCTCCGTACCGGGCGGCGATGCGGCGCAATCGGCGGAGAATGAGGGCGACATTGGATCCGAAGACGCCACGGTAGGAGTGGCATTCGTCGACAATCACGTATTTCAGATTGCGGAAGAAGTGTGCCCATCGTTGGTGGGTGCGGAGCAGTGAAATATGCAGCATGTCGGGATTGGTGAACAGCCATCGCGAGTTCTCGCGCGCCCAGGTACGAAGTTCCGTCGATGTGTCCCCGTCGTACGCGCTCGGGTTGGTTCCCCGTAGGTCGGCGTCGAAGTCGGTGAGGGACAGCACTGCTCGTAGTTGGTCGCTGCCGAGCGCTTTGGTGGGGGAGAGGTACAGCGCGGTAGCGAGCGGGTCCGACGCCATCGCAGTCAGAACCGGAAGTTGGTATGCCAGTGACTTGCCCGACGCTGTTCCGGTGGCAACGACGACGTGTTTCCCTTGATGGGCAAGGTTGGCAGCTTCGCTCTGATGAGTCCAGGGGGCGGTCACGCTGTGCTCGCGCAACGTTCGTACGACGCTGGGGTGCAACCACTCCGGCCATTCGGCGAACCGTGCGCGGCGGGCAAGTAGCTGCGCCGTGAAGGTCAACGGATCTTCGTTTCCCGTGACACCCGCTACGATGCGGCCGAGAAGCATCTGTCCGTAGGTTTCGCCAGGGGTCCCGCCGGGATCAGGAATTGGGGAGGCTGCGTTCACGTGACTCTCCGGGATCGGCGTTCGGGGTGTCCCGACAGTGCGAAACTGCCGTTACCTGCAGTTTTGATGATACGCATCGGTTCAGGATCGTGTCGGCGTGGGGTGCTGACTGCGACCTGCGGGATTGCCGCCGGCAGACGGTTTTTCTCGTAGCAAATTTTTAACCTATTTCTACTGTTCTGTACGCGCAGAACATGGTTGACTGACAACCGGTCGCAGCTTCTGTGTTCGTAGGCTTGAGAAAGTGCACGCTCGCAGAATCGTTGTTGCGAGCGCGGTGCCTTGCCTTTCCTGCGAGGATTCAAGCTTGGGGGAAACAAAAGTACGGCGGTCGGAACCGGCCCGGTGAATTGATAAGGGCAGTTCATCGAATCCGGTGTTAGAAAGAGAAGGAAAAGCATGGCACAGGGCAATGTGAAGTGGTTCAACGCTGAAAAGGGCTTCGGCTTCATCGCTCCCGAAGACGGTTCCGCAGACGTCTTCGTTCATTACTCCGAGATCCAGGGCAACGGTTTCCGTACCCTCGAGGAGAACCAGCGCGTGGAGTTCGAGGTCGGCCAGGGAACCAAGGGGCCTCAGGCGACCGGCGTTCGCGCAGTCTGATTCTTCCGCTCGTATCTTCGGGCGAATAGTTTTAGGCAGGATCGTCCCCCATCGTTGCGCTGCAAGGTGCGTAGCGGTGGGGGACATTCCTTTTCGTGTTGTTTCCCGCTGTCGGAAGTTGATTCTTCAACTCGCCTGCGAAGCGTCCGTCTATGCCGCAGCGGTCTTCGTGCCCTACGTTGCACTCTGTGAGCCAACTGTCCTTTTTCTCTGCCGAGTCGATTCCTCCGGCCGTGACCGACCTCGCCGGCATGCTGGCCGGACCCGGTCAGGTAGTGACCACCGAGGATCGTGCCCGGATCTCCATCGTCGTGGATCGAGACTGGCGAGCGCAGGCCGTCGCGGAACTCATCGCGCAATGCGGACTGGGCGCGGAGGTGACGCGCAGCGAAGAAGGCAGCCCGCTGGTGCGTACGCAGTCGACGCCGGCATTGCTGCCGCTGTCCGTGCAGTGGACCAAAGGCGCCGTGAAGTCGGTACCGGCTGGTTGGGTCCCGAACTCGCGTCAACTCCGGGTCTGGGCCGTCGCCGCCGGGCGTCTGGAAGAGGACGGTGATCGCTTCGTCTTCGGTCTCGACCCGCATGCCACCAACACCCATGCGCCGTTGGCGCAGGCGTTGATGCGGGTGGGTATAGCGCCCACTCAATTGGGTAATCGGACACCGGGTCCGGGGCTTCGAGTTTCCGGGAAGAAGAGACTGACGAAGCTTGTCGAATACCTCGGGGATGCGCCCCGTCACGTGGACGTCCAGTCAGCTTGGCCACATGTCTGATGGTTCCCATACTGTACTGATCTGCACGAATGTGTTGTGGGTATGTCACTCTGTAAAGGGCGGCACGGGGTATAAATTGCTCCAGACGTCTAGTTCTCAGTACTGCCGACGGCAGTAGATCGTCATTGCCGACGGCAGTGATCGTCCAAAGGAAGGTTCGGGCAGCAGGTGGCTAAAGCGGACAACGGCAGCGGTCAGGGAGCGTCCGGTAACCCTCGTCGCCTCGTGATCGTCGAGTCACCGACCAAGGCGCGCAAAATCGCTCCCTACCTCGGTAAAGATTACGTAGTAGAGGCGTCGGTCGGTCATATTCGTGACCTGCCGCGCGGTGCAGCGGATGTTCCGGCCAAGTACAAGGGCGAGTCCTGGGCCCGCCTCGGCGTCAACGTCGACAACGATTTCGAGCCGCTCTATGTCGTGAGCCCGGAGAAGAAGGGCAAGGTCGCCGAGCTCAAGGCGCTCTTGAAGGACGCCGACGAGCTATTCCTCGCAACTGACCCTGACCGCGAGGGCGAGGCCATTGCCTGGCATCTTCTCGAGACCCTGAAACCCAAGATTCCGGTTCGTCGAATGGTCTTCCACGAGATCACCGAGTCGGCAATTCGTGCCGCCGCCGATGACACCCGCGAGTTGGACACCGACCTCGTCGACGCCCAGGAAACCCGCCGTATCCTCGACCGTCTATACGGTTACGAGGTCAGCCCGGTTCTCTGGAAGAAGGTCATGCCGAAGCTTTCGGCTGGTCGCGTTCAGTCTGTGGCAACCCGTGTCATCGTTCAGCGTGAGCGTGAGCGCATGGCGTTCAAGTCGGCTTCGTACTGGGATATCTCTGCCACGCTCGATGCCGGCGCCGACGCCAGCCCGCGCAGTTTCGGTGCTCGTCTTGTCACTGTCGACGGTTCACGCGTCGCTTCGGGTCGCGATTTCGGACCCGACGGAAAGCTCAAGGGCAGTGCAGTCACCGTGTTGGACGAGGCCGCTGCGCGTCGTCTCGCGGAAGGACTGCAGGGCGTTGACCTGACGGTTTCCTCCGCTGAGGACAAGCCGTACACCCGCAAGCCTTACCCGCCGTTCATGACATCGACGCTGCAGCAGGAAGCCGGACGCAAGCTTCGTTTCACGTCCGAGCGGGCCATGCGTATCGCGCAGCGGTTGTACGAAAACGGCTACATTACCTACATGCGTACCGACTCGACGACGCTGTCGGAGTCTGCGATCACTGCTGCTCGTACGCAGGCCGCGGAACTGTACGGCCCGGAGTACGTCCACCCGACGCCACGGCAGTACACCCGCAAGGTCAAGAACGCGCAGGAAGCGCACGAGGCGATCCGTCCGGCCGGTGACGTTTTCCAGACCCCCGGGCAGTTGCATTCGAAGCTCGATACCGACGAGTTCAAGCTGTACGAACTTATCTGGCAGCGCACGGTCGCTTCGCAGATGGCCGACGCTCGGGGAACAACGCTGACGTTGCGGATCTCGGGTACAGCAGGCACGGGCGAGGACTGCACGTTCTCCGCTTCGGGTCGAACCATCGTGTTCGCGGGCTTCCTCAAGGCTTACGTCGAGAGTGTCGACGAAGAGGCCGGTGGACAGTCCGACGACGCAGAATCCCGACTTCCGGTGCTGGTCAAGGGTCAGGATGTCACGGCAACCAAGCTCGATCCGGACGGTCACAGCACCAATCCGCCGGCGCGATACACCGAAGCCAGCCTCATCAAGACGCTCGAAGAACTCGGCATCGGTCGTCCGTCGACGTACTCGTCGATCATCAAGACAATCCTCGACCGCGGTTACGTCTACAAGCGTGGCAGTGCGTTGGTCCCGGCCTGGGTCGCCTTCGCGGTCATCGGGTTGCTCGAAGCGCACTTCGGCCGTCTGGTCGACTTCGACTTCACCGCCGGCATGGAAGACGACCTCGACGCCATCGCCGGTGGACGAGAACAGCGCGGCAACTGGCTGAGCAGCTTCTACTTCGGCGGCGAGACCGGCGCTGAAGGTTCGGTGGCCCGCGAGGGCGGCTTGAAGAAGATGGTCGGTGTCAATCTCGAAGAGATCGACGCCCGCGAGGTCAACTCCATTCGTTTGTTCGACGACGCGGAGGGCCGTGATGTTCACGTGCGTGTCGGACGTTTCGGTCCGTACCTCGAGCGCATGGTCCAAAATCCGGACGATCCCGAAGGCGATCTGATCTCGCAGCGGGCCAATCTTCCTGATGATCTGCCGCCGGACGAGCTCACTCCCGAGTTCGCGGAAAAGCTGTTCTCGACGCCTCAAGAGGGCCGCAAGCTGGGTGTCGACCCACTGACCGGCCACGAAATCGTCGCGAAGGAGGGCCGTTTCGGTCCTTACGTCACGGAATTGTTGCCTGAGCCGCCAGCTGAACCGGAACCGGACATCGTTCCCGTGCCTGAGCCTGAAGAGATCAGTGCCGGCAGCACTAAGACTGCGGTGAAGAAGGCCGCAGCCAAAAAGGCTCCCGCGAAGAAGGCTGCGAAGAAGGTTGCCGGTCCCAAGCCGCGCACCGGTTCGTTGCTCAAGTCGATGGACCTGGCAACCATCACGCTCGAAGACGCGTTGCGACTCCTCTCGTTGCCGCGCGTTGTCGGTGTCGACCCGGAGTCGAAGGAAGAGATCACCGCGCAGAACGGCCGCTACGGTCCGTATCTGAAGAAGGGCACCGATTCCCGTTCGCTTGCGGACGAGGAGCAGATGTTCACGGTGACGCTCGACGAGGCGCTCAAGATCTACGCCGAGCCGAAGCGTCGTGGACGTCAGGCGTCGGCTACTCCGCCGCTGCGTGAGCTGGGTGTCGACCCGGTGAGCGAGAAGCCGATGGTGATCAAGGACGGCCGCTTCGGTCCGTACGTCACTGACGGCGAGACCAACGCCAGCTTGCGTAAGGACGACGAGGTCGAGTCGATTTCGGATGCTCGCGCGTCTGAATTGCTGGCTGACCGTCGTGCCCGCGGACCGGTGAAGAAGAAGGCTGCTGCCAAGAAGGCTCCGGCCAAGAAGGCCGCTGCCAAGAAGACGGCTGCAAAGAAGGCTCCGGCCAAGAAGGCCGCTGCAAAGAAGGCCCCGGCGAAGAAGGACTGAGCCGGACTCGTCGGTACCGGCGGTTAGGGTTTTTGCATGAGTATTGAGGTGGCCGAACGCGGTGTGTTCGGCCGGCTGGTAGGCCAGCACGACGTCGAGCAGAGTTTGCGAGCCGCCGCGCTGGCCGCCAGGGGCGATTCGACCGGTTCCGATATGAGTCATGCGTGGCTGTTCACGGGCCCGCCAGGGTCCGGGCGTTCCGTTGCGGCGCTCTGCTTCGCCGCAGCTTTGCAATGCACGTCAGATGGCGCACCAGGATGCGGTGAGTGCCATGCGTGTACAACGACGATGGCCGGAACTCACGGTGACGTACGACGGATCGTTCCTGTCGGCTTGAGCATCCCGGTCAAAGAAATGCGCAAGATCGTCAATATCGCGTCTCGCCGGCCAACCACCGGACGCTGGCAGATCATCGTGGTGGAGGATGCAGATCGGTTGACCGAGGGCGCTGCAAATGCGCTTCTGAAGGTTGTCGAAGAGCCACCGGACCGTACTGTCATCCTGCTGTGTGCGCCCACGACGGACCCCGAGGACATGTCGGTCACATTGCGGTCGAGATGTAGGCACATGCCGTTGGTGACTCCTTCTGTCGAGTCGATTGCGCAGGTGTTGGTCGAGCGCGACGGGCTTTCTCCCGAGCAGGCGGCGTTTGCCGCGTCCATCAGCGGTGGACATGTCGGTCGAGCACGGCGTTTGGCTACCGATGACAGTGCCCGCGATGAACGGTCACGGTCATTGCGGCTCGCCTTCGACGCTGCTTCGGCATCTACGGCCTACAAAGCGGCCGAGGCATTGGTCAAGTCGATCGAATCGGAAACCAAGGCGCTCTATGCCGATCTCAAGGAACAAGAGCTCGAGGAACTGAAGGTCTCGCTCGGTGCCGGAGGTACTGGCAAGGGCACCGCCGGTGCTATCCGCGGATCCGCCGGATTGATCAAAGAACTCGAAGATCGACAGAAATCTCGCGATACCCGAGGGCGTCGTGACCTTCTCGATCGGACGCTGATCGACCTTGCCGGCATGTACCGGGACGCGTTGTCTTATTCGCTGGGATCGTCGTCGACGGCCACTCATCCGGATAAGACGACAGAAGCCGCTCAGCTGGCTGCTCGCACTTCGCCCGAAGGGCTGTTGACGTGCATCGAGGCGGTCCTGGCATGTCGTGAGGCGGTCGATTTCAACGTCAAGTTGCAATGGGCACTCGACGCGATGGTTGCCCGTATCGGAGAGGCTTTCCGACCCCCGTTTTCGCGTTCGGGGGGTTGACCAGTTAGACTCGCCCTCGCCGAAAGGCACGCTGCCTTAGCTCAGTCGGTAGAGCATTTCACTCGTAATGAAAAGGTCGAGAGTTCGATTCTCTCAGGCAGCTCGGTCAAGAGCCCCACACCCGTAATCTTGGGTGTGGGGCTCTTGCCGTTTGTACGTACGCAAACGCGCCGACCGGTTTATCCTGATCTTGCGCACGCGCGCCTGAGCAGGGAGAGACCGCGATGTCGGACCAGAATTGGGGATCGGGCCAGCCGCCGCAGTACGGACAGATGCCGCCGATGTCGCCGCAGGGATACCTTCCCCCGCAACCTGCCTATCCCTACGCGTCGTGGATTTCGCGAGTCTGGGCATATTTGCTCGACAACTTCGTCGTGCCGTTACCCGGCGTGATTTTGATGATCGTCGGTGCGGTGATCGCGTTCTCCGGCGCCGAAGTCACTACCTATGACACCTATGACACGTATGAATCGAGCAACATCGACGGCGTGAACGGTGCCGGAATCGCTGTCATGGTGGTCGGCGGCCTGGCAATTCTGCTGATCGAGGTGTGGAATTACGTATTCCGTCAAGGAAATACCGGCCAGACGCTCGGCAAGAAGTGGCTGGGAATCTCGGTGGTCCGCGAATCCGATGGTGTTTCATTGGGGCCGGGGATGGCACTTCTGCGATGGATCATGGTGTCGATCCTCGGCGGGGCGTGTTTCATCAACTACCTGTGGCCGCTCTGGGACGCGAAGAGTCAGTGCTGGCACGACATGGTTGTTCGTTCGGTCGTCATCCGCGTGCGATAGGTACAAGTGTCGGGCTCCTGCTTCTACAGTGGAGCGTATGAATGCCGAGACCTCCGCAGTGCGAGGCTGGCGGGCGCTTTCAGCGCCGGCCGGTGTCGCCGCCGCAGGGGTCTCGGCATTTGCACTTCTGCACCTCCGAGATCCGCACAATGCGGGGAGTTACGGCATTTGTCCTCTGTATGCGGTGACGGGCCTCTGGTGTCCGGCGTGTGGAGGTCTGCGGGCAGTCAACGATCTGACCAACCTCGATATCGGTGCGGCAATGTCGAGCAATGCCCTGATCGTCCCGCTCGTTCTAGTACTGACAGTGGCGTGGGTGCGCTGGGCGGAGCGCAGATGGAGGGGGACGGCCGATCGGATGATCGTCCTCAATCCCGTTGCGACCATCGTCGTGCTCGGAACTCTTGTTGCGTTTACGGTTGTGCGGAACACCCCTTGGGGAAGCTGGCTCGCGCCGGCTTGAACGGAAGATGAGGTCGATATGGCAATGCAGGTCTTTTCGCTGATTGTGCTGCTCGGTGCATTGATCGTTTTGATTCCGACAGCCAGGCGGGTCTTCGGCAAAAAGAAGGACGACGAATAGGCAAGTAGGCACTCGACATCGCTGCACTGAAGGAACATGCTGGCGGTATGGCTGATTCGTTGAAGGCCCGGGTGCGCGAGAAGTTGCTGCGGCAACTCGCAGAGGATGGCCGTCGCCCGATTCGAGAGGCAGAAGGCGACGATTCAAGGTTGCTCGCGGTGACTGACGATCTCGAGGCCCTCGAACAGGCAAAAGAGGGCGATCCGATCGTCGAAGAGTTGGCGCAGAGGTACTGGGTTCCCTGAAGTTTACCGAGCGCAAGCCTGTGAACAGGCGATTTGTTATTTCGATGAACACTCGCGTAACTTATTCCAAGTCAGAGCGACACGGACACCGACTCCCGCCTCACAGCGAGAGACACGAGGTTGGACGAAGTGCCTGACAAAATCTACAAAATCCGAAGCAGTTTCCATCCTGTATGGTTGTGCTTCACCTCCAGTTCACGACGACGATCAGCCCGGTTTGCGCCGGCGCAGAGAATCCGATAAGCTGGAAAAGTTGCCCCAGAGCAGCCGGCCAG
>NZ_JALGQH010000112.1 GCF_022810305.1 Rhodococcus sp. ARC_M6 | reverse complement strand
CCGACTCGTCGAACCCGTACACACTCTCCGTATTCGCGAACAACTTCGCCACCGTCGAATGCGGAACCTGCACACCCTTCGGGCGACCCGTCGAACCCGACGTGTAAATCACATACGCAACATTCGAGGTCCGCAGCGGCGCAACACGATCCGCATCCGAAATCGGCGAACCATTCACACCCGACAGATCAACCGTGTCGATATCGACCACCGACAGATCAACCGGCAACACCAACTCACGACCCGACCACGAAA
>NZ_JALGQH010000111.1 GCF_022810305.1 Rhodococcus sp. ARC_M6 | reverse complement strand
ACAGGTCGCCGGCGGCGGGCCTGATTCTGGAATAATGCTCTGATGCGAAATACCCCGAAATCAGAATCCTTGCTCCGTGCGCAGTCGGATCGGAAGGAGTCCGGCACCGCCCGAGGACGCCGCGACGACGGCGTGCCGAACTCGGATGGGGACTCGGAAGCCTCGGAGTCGGGGTCGCGTAGTCGCAGTGCCGCGATGCGGTCGGCTCGGGAGGACCTGTCGGCGCATGCGCGTGGGGTGGAGAGCATGAACGAG
>NZ_JALGQH010000110.1 GCF_022810305.1 Rhodococcus sp. ARC_M6 | reverse complement strand
GCGACGGTGAAGCTGATGCCGGAGACGGCGTGAACGGTCTGTCCCTTGCCGACGTTGAATTCGACGACCAAGTCCTCGACCGTCAGGGCTGCGCCCACGGTTTCAGGCTTCTTGGTATCCACTGCTGCGGTCATCAGACCATCTCCTTCACCGCGAGCGGCAAGCCCGCTGCGGTTATGCCGGCCTTCTCGTTGGCGACCAATGCCGCTGTACCTTCCGGCGTATCCACCGGGTAGTGGCACGCGAACGCATGGC
>NZ_JALGQH010000109.1 GCF_022810305.1 Rhodococcus sp. ARC_M6 | reverse complement strand
ACGACGGTAAAGGTCCACGCCGTCATCTCCCTCAAGGCTGAGCACGGCCTGGACACGCTGCTCGAGGTTGCCGGCCTTGCCCGGTCGACATTCTTCTATCACCAGGCCCGACTGAGCAATCCAGATCAGTATGCCGAACTGAAGGCCGCGATCGCAGCGGCGTTCGACGACAACCACGGCCGCTACGGGCATCGCCGCATCCACCAGGTGCTGATCAACGCTGGCTGGTCGGTGGCGAAGAAGACCGTGCTCAAA
>NZ_JALGQH010000108.1 GCF_022810305.1 Rhodococcus sp. ARC_M6 | reverse complement strand
GATGTGGTGCGCCGTTTCCTCGCTGGCGAGACGAAGGTCGAGCTCGCCAAGGAATTCGTCTTGTCGTCGCCGAAGCTGATCGAGAGGTGGGCGCGGAAGTACCGCGACGAGGGCGAGGACGGGTTACTCCCCAAACGCAGAGGCCGCCCGCCGAGACCTGTCGAATCCGAACCCTGTGAAGGCACTGAGTTGGAGCAGTTGAGGGCGGAGAACGAGCGGTTGCGGGCAGAGGTCGCGTACCTGGGAAAACTGCGA
>NZ_JALGQH010000107.1 GCF_022810305.1 Rhodococcus sp. ARC_M6 | reverse complement strand
GATGGAAGACTTCTTCTTTGAGATGGCCGAAGAAATTTTCGATCACGGCATTGTCGAAGCAGTTTGCCTTACGCGACATCGACTGAGTTGCACCGGAATTGATGATCAGGCTCCGCCAGGACAGGTGTTGGTACTGAAATCCCTGGTCCGAGTGCACCAGTGGTGTCTGCCCGTCGCTGAGGGATGCGATCGCGGCGCGCAGAGAACTGTTGGTCAGCTGCAGATTCGGTGATGTGCCGACCGAGTAGGAAATGA
>NZ_JALGQH010000106.1 GCF_022810305.1 Rhodococcus sp. ARC_M6 | reverse complement strand
GAATAATTCTTGCGGTATGACCTGCAGCAGTCATTTGTCGTTACTTCCTAGAGAGGAAACACTCACGTGTTCTCTCAGGACCCAACAGTATGTCGATATATTGCACTCGCCGGCAGATCATGTGATCCACCGTAATGCGAGGAAGTTTGTCAGCGATCCACCCATGAGCAACCGCCGGACCACAAATGGGTCCGAAACGGTCTCTGCCAACCAGTAGTCCACCTGTGTGAACCCTGACATTGGAGAAGCTCCTTA
>NZ_JALGQH010000105.1 GCF_022810305.1 Rhodococcus sp. ARC_M6 | reverse complement strand
GAATAATTCTTGCGGTATGACCTGCAGCAGTCATTTGTCGTTACTTCCTAGAGAGGAAACACTCACGTGTTCTCTCAGGACCCAACAGTATGTCGATATATTGCACTCGCCGGCAGATCATGTGATCTACCGTAATGCGAGGAAGTTTGTCAGCGATCCACCCATGAGCAACCGCCGGACCACAAATGGGTCCGAAACGGTCTCTGCCAACCAGTAGTCCACCTGTGTGAACCCTGACATTGGAGAAGCTCCTTA
>NZ_JALGQH010000104.1 GCF_022810305.1 Rhodococcus sp. ARC_M6 | reverse complement strand
GCAGGGACAGGGTTTCGATGCCTTGGGCGATGAGGAACGCGTTGAAGGGTGCGACGGCGGTGCCGAGGTCGCGGAGCAGTTGGACGCGGGCTTTGAGGGCGTAGGCGGGTGCGCCGAGGTCGGCGAATGTGACGCCGTGGTAGCTGGGGTCGGGGGTGGTGAAGTTGGTGTGTCGGCCCTGGGTCCAGTCGAAGGTGCCGCTGTCGACGATGACGCCGGCGACGGCGGTGCCGTGTCCGCCGAGGTATTTGGTGGC
>NZ_JALGQH010000103.1 GCF_022810305.1 Rhodococcus sp. ARC_M6 | reverse complement strand
GGTTTGTCGGTGAAGGGGTACCAGATGGCTTCGGCGCGGCCGTTGTCGCGGACGAAGTTTTCGAAGGTGCGTCCGGGGGTGCCCTTGGGGGCGAAGAGTTCCTGCCAGCCGATGTCGGTGTAGCTGATGCACCGCATGCGGTAGTTGGGGGAGGCCTGCAAGGTGACGGCGGTGATGAAGGTGCGGCCGAGGTTGGTCAGCAGGGGGCGGATGGCGGTGTCGGCGCGGTCGTAGGTTTTGAGGGCGTATTCGGTGCCGT
>NZ_JALGQH010000002.1 GCF_022810305.1 Rhodococcus sp. ARC_M6 | reverse complement strand
CGTTGGCGGATCTCTTTGATGCGCAGGTGGCGCGGACTCCGGGTGCTGTTGCGGTGGTGTTCGAGGGTGCGGTGTTGTCGTACCGGGAGTTTGATGCTCGGGTGAATCGGTTGGCCAGGTTTTTGATTTCGGTGGGGGTGGGGCCGGAGGTGTCGGTGGGGGTTGCGGTGGGGCGCAGTGTGGAGTTGTTGGTGGGGATTTATGCGGTGGTGAAGGCGGGTGGGGCGTATGTGCCGATCGATGTGGATCAGCCGGCGGAGCGTGTGGGGTTTGTGGTGTCGTCGGCGGGTCCGGTGTTGATTTTGACGGTCGCCGGTGGTGGTGGGTTGCCGGTGGGGGTTCGGGTTGTTGATCTTGATGTTGTTGATGTGTCGGGGTTTTCGTCGGATCGGGTGACGGATGCGGATCGGGTGGCGCGGTTGTTGCCGGAGCATCCGGCGTATGTGATGTTTACGTCGGGGTCGACGGGTCGTCCGAAGGGGGTGGTGGTGCCGCAGGTGGGGGTGGTGAATCGGTTGTTGTGGATGCAGGATCGGTATCCGTTGGGCTGCGATGATGTGGTGTTGCAGAAGACTCCGGTGACGTTCGATGTGTCGGTGTGGGAGTTGTTTTGGCCGTTGATGGTTGGTGCTCGGTTGGTGGTTGCGGCGGTGGGTGGGCATCGTGATGCGGTGTATCTGTCGCGGGTGATTGTGGAGCAGGCGGTGACGGTGGTGCATTTTGTGCCGTCGATGTTGGAGGTGTTTGCGGCGGAGCCGGGTGCGGCGGCGTGTGTGGGGTTGCGTCGGGTGTTTGCGTCGGGGGAGGCGTTGTCGGTGGTGTCGGCGGTGCGGTTGCGGGATGTGTTGCCGGGTGTTGAGTTGCATAATTTGTATGGTCCGACGGAGGCGTCGGTGGATGTGACGTTTCATGAGTTCGGTTCGGGTGATGTTGGGGTAGGGGCGGTTCCGATCGGTGTGCCGGTGTGGAATACGCGGGTGTTTGTGTTGGATTCGCGGTTGCGGCCGGTGCCGGTGGGTGTGGTGGGGGAGTTGTATTTGGGTGGTGTGCAGTTGGCGCGGGGGTATGTGGGTCGGTGTGATTTGACGGCGGATCGGTTTGTGGCGGATCCGTTCGGGGGTTCGGGTTCTCGTTTGTATCGGTCGGGGGATGTGGTTCGTTGGGCCCCTTGCGGTGAGTTGGAGTATGTGGGGCGTAGTGATTTTCAGGTGAAGTTGCGGGGGCAGCGGGTGGAACTCGGTGAGGTGGAGGCGGTGTTGTTGCGTCAGGTGGGGGTGGCGCAGGCGGTGGTGGTGTTGCGGGGTGGTGGTGGTGGTGGGGAGTATTTGGCGGGGTTTGTGGTGCCGGTGGTGGGGGTGACGTTGGATGTGGGGGTGGTGTTGGGGGGTGCGGCGTCGGAGTTGGTGGGGTTTATGGTGCCGTCGGTGTTGGTGGTGTTGTCGGGTTTGCCGGTGACGGTGAATGGGAAGTTGGACCGAAAAGCGCTACCGGACACTCACTTCAGCGGAACAACCTATCGTCCGCCCATCACGCCGACGGAGCAAGCGGTGGCCACGGCCTTCGCTGACGTCCTCGGGGTCGACCGAGTGGGAGCTGACGACAGCTTCTTCAACCTCGGGGGAGACTCACTGAGCGCCACCCGAGCGGTGGCGCGCATCAACAGTGCACTTGGTTCAACGCTGGGAATCGCGGCGTTGTTCGACGCACCGGTCGTGTCCGCGTTGGCTGCGTGGGTCGAATTGACAGCGCGGACTACTGCGGCTGCCCCGATGCTCAGCAGGAGGCTGCGACCCGACCGGATTCCCCTTTCCCTTGCGCAACAGCGGATGTGGTTTGTCAATCAATTCGACACGTCCTCGCCGGCCTACAACCTCCCCGTAGCACTGCAGTTGGACGGAGTGCTGGATCCGGATGCGTTGCGAGCGGCACTCGGTGACGTCATTGAACGACACGAGTCTCTGCGAACTTTGTTTCCCGGCTCCGCGGACGGGCCTTGGCAGGCGATTGTCGATCCCACTACGCTTGCTCTGAATCTGAGCCCGACTCCCGACCGAGAATTGCGATCCTCGCTCAGTTGCTTCTTCGGCGTCGGATTTGATGTCTCCGAAGAACTTCCGCTCCGGGTGAAGTTGCTGAGGCTCGCTTCGGAGCGGCATGTCCTTGCCATTGTCGTCCATCACATTGCTGCTGACGGCGTGTCGATGGCGCCCTTGGCGCGGGATTTGATGCTCGCCTATGCCGCCCGCGCACGGCAACAGTCGCCGGGTTGGGAACCGCTTCCCGTGCAGTATGCCGACTACGCCCTGTGGCAGCGCGAGGTGCTGGGCACGGATGCGCAGACACGTTCGGAGGTGTCGGGCCAACTCGACTACTGGACGCGGACATTGTCGGGAATCCCGGAATTGCTGCAGTTGCCACTGGATCGGCCACGGCCCGCACAACGGTCCGTAGTCGGCGGAGTTGTTGCATTCGACATCGAACCCGTGCTGCATCGAACACTGATAAATCTTGCACACCAAAGTAATTCATCACTGTTCATGGTGATGCACGCCGCATTGGTGGTGCTGCTGGAAAGGCTGTCGGGTTCGGACGACGTAGTGGTGGGAACTCCGGTAGCGGGTCGTGGCCAACGGGAACTCGACGACGTCGTGGGGATGTTTGTCAACACGCTTGTCCTGCGTACCCGCGTCGACGCAGGGGCTACGTTCGCCGAAGTTCTCAGCGGTGTTCGAGCGGCAGACCTCGGTGCATTCGAGCATGCGGACATCCCCTTCGAGCGCGTGGTGGACGAGCTTGCCCCCGAGCGATCGACTTCGCACACACCTCTCTTTCAAGTGCTACTCGAATTCCAGAACACCACTGCGCTGCGCCTGGAACTGCCTGGACTTGCCGTCCGGTCGATCGATGTGGATCTGGACGTCGCGAAATTCGATCTGCAGTTGAGCCTGATGGAGCGCGTCGACGAGCATGGTGCGCCTGCGGGAATCAGTGCCGGCTTCCGGTACGCGTCCGATGTATTCGATCGTGAGTCGGCGCAGCAGATCTCGGACCGATACCTGAGAGTGGTGGAGAGCGTCACCACGGATCCGACGAAGCCGGTGGGGGATATCGACATCCTGCGGGCGTCGGAACATGTGCTCACGTCAGCGAATCGCCCGGGAACAGCTGTCGCGTCCGCGACCTTGGCGGAATTATTTGATCGATCGGTGGTTTTGTCAGGCGATACTGTGGCGGTATCTCCAGTCGGCACCGTCGCGGTGACATACCGGGAGCTCGACGCGCGAGCGAACCGGCTCGCAAGGCTGCTTCTGGCGCAGGGTGTGGGTGCAGAATCGCTAGTGGCCGTGGCGATGACAACTTCGGTCGATCTTGTGGTGGCCATATTGGCAGTGGTGAAGTCCGGGGCCGGTTATGTACCGGTGGACGTGACCTCTCCGACTGAGCGGTTGGCGTTCATTCTCGGTGATGCGCAGCCGCGGTGTGTCCTCACCACTACTGCGGACTCGCATGCAGTCGGTACCAGCGATCTCCCGATGATCCTGCTCGACGATCCGGAGATAGTGTCTGCACTGCAGAAGTTTTCGCCACTTCCGGTGGGAGTCGGAGACCGGCAGGGGCCGCTACATCCCGACTCGGTGGCCTACGTCATCTACACGTCGGGTTCTACCGGGCAGCCGAAGGGCGTACAGGTTTCGCATCGAAACGTGGCCACTTTGCTCGCAAACACGCAGTCGCTATTCGGATTCGGGCCGTCTGACGTGTGGACTATGTTCCATTCCTCCGCATTTGACTTCTCGGTGTGGGAAATGTGGGGAGCGCTCTGTCACTGTGGTCGACTGGTGCTGGTCGACTACTTCACGGCACGCTCACCCTCGAAGTTCCTGGACCTACTGCGTGAGCAACGCGTCACCGTCCTCAATCAGACGCCCACTGCCTTCTATCAGTTGGCCGAGGTAGATCGTCTGGCGGATACTCCCGATCTGGCAGTGCGGTATGTGATCTTCGGTGGGGAGGCCCTCGAATTCGGGCATCTGAAGCGCTGGTACGAGCGGCGAGATGAAACAGCCCCGGTCCTGGTCAACATGTACGGCATTACCGAAACAACTGTGCATGTCAGTTATCTGGAGATTGACCGTGACCTGGCGGCACACGAGTCCGCGTCGGTGATCGGCCATGGCCTGCCCGGGTTGCGGGTCTACGTTCTCGACGGGCGACTCCATCCCGTGCCGTCCGGTGTTATCGGAGAAATGTACATCTCCGGCGCACAGGTCTCGCGCGGATACCTCGGCCGGTCTGCCCTCACCGCTGCCCGGTTTGTTCCCGACCCCTTCACCCCGGGATCGCGGATGTACCGGTCGGGTGATCTCGGCCGGTGGAACGCGAACGGAACGCTGGAGTACCTTGGGCGCAACGATTTCCAGGTTCAGTTGAAGGGCTATCGCATCGAACTCGGTGAAGTGGAGTCTGTACTGCTCGCATGCGGCGGGGTTGCGCAATCGGCGGTGACAGCGCATGGGGATCGCTTGGTCGGGTATGTGGTGCCGGAGAACGGTGCGGTGATAGATCCGGTCGCGATCATCGATGAAGTGGCGCAAACACTGGCTTCGTACATGGTGCCCGCGGCAGTGCTGGCCTTGCCCGAGTTGCCGCTGACACTCAATGGCAAACTGGATCGAAAAGCCTTACCCGAAGCAGACTTCGGAAATAATGTGACCCCGAGTCGGAAGCCGGTCACCGGCACAGAACGCATCTTGTCTGACCTGTTCGCGGAGGTACTGGGTCTCGATGCCGTCGGCGTCGACGACTCGTTTTTCACGATCGGTGGGGATTCGATCATGTCGATCCAGCTGGTCACCCGAGCTAAAGCTGCCGGAGTAGTGATCTCGCCGCGTGATGTGTTCGATCGCAAAACCGTTGCGGCACTGTCCGAGATAGCGGGGACTGCCGACGAGGTGGTTGTCCTCCCGGAACTGGCCGGGGGTGGCATCGGGGAAATTCCGTTGACGCCGATCGCGTCGTGGATGCTCGGACGCGGCGGGGATTTCCGCCGTTATTCACAGTCGGCACTGTTCACGCTCCCCACGACACTGGACGTAGACACCCTGACGAGGGCATTGCAGGTAGTGGTTGACCGACACGATCTGCTGCGGGCGAGGTTATTCCGGACCGACAGCACTGAAACCGGTTGGGGGTTGGAGGTAGCGGACGAAGGGGCGGTGCGTGCGGCCGCGATTGTCCGTCGGGTGGAGGGATCCGGAGCGGACGGCGAGTTCGCGGCGCGGGAACTCGACGCGGCTCTTGATCGCCTCGATCCCGAGTCGGGCGTGATGCTGCAGGTGGTCTGGCTGGACAGTGACAACAGCGACGACAGGGACGACAGCAGCGCCGCGAGGTTGCTGATCGCGGTCCATCATCTCGCGATGGACGGTGTGTCTTGGCGGATCCTGATGCCCGACCTCGGAAGTGCATGCGCGCAACTGCAGTCCGGTTCGGAGCCGACGATCGAGCCTGCCGGGACATCGATGCGCCGGTGGGCGCACGCACTCGCAGATTTCGCCCACGATCCTCGGTGTATCGCAGAACTCGAGTTGTGGCGGGGAATGCTGGATGCACCCGATCCGATGCTGGGATCGCGACCACTCGCCGTTTCCGATACCGAGTTCATTGCTGCGGATGTAGAAGTACGGGTTCCGGCGTCGCTGACCGAGACCCTACTGACGACGGTGCCGGCGGCCTTCCACGGCAGCGTGGGCGACGGATTGCTGACGGCGTTGGCTCTGGCGTTGATCCGTTGGCGTCGACGCCGTGGGGTCGATGTGGCGGAAGCACTTCTGAGCCTCGAAGGTCACGGACGAGAAGAGCAGTTGGCGCCCGGAGCGGACCTCTCTCGCACAATCGGATGGTTCACCACGATCTTCCCGGTACGACTCGATCTGCGCGACGTGGATCTTGACGACGCCTTCGCTGGGGGCCCGTCCGCCGGTGCCGCGATCAAGAAGGTGAAGGAACAACTTCTCGCGGTTCCCGATCACGGGATCGGTTTCGGTCTCCTTCGATATCTGAATACTGATACAGCGCACTTGCTTTCATCTCAGGCGATGCCTCAGATCAGTTTCAACTATCTCGGGAGATTGGGCGGGAGCTCGACCGGGAGCGCCGACGGCTGGGTGCCGATCGAGGAACCCGGACTGCGTGAAAGGTTGACTGCGGGCCTGCCCCTTGCCGCCGTTGTCGATGTCAACGCAATGACCGTCGACACCGATGACGGCCCCGTGTTGACCTCGACATGGACTTTCCCGCCGGGTGTGATCACCCGAGAGGAGGTTGATGAACTTGCGCAGGGGTGGGTGCAGGCGTTGCACGCTCTGAGCGCACACGCGCAAGCTGGTGGTACTGGATTCACGCCGTCGGATTTGGATCTCGTCGAGCTTCCGCAGGATGGTATCGAAGAACTCGAGAGCCGAGTTCCAGACCTGAGCGACGTGTGGCCACTGTCGCCGCTGCAGGCCGGAATGCACTTTCATTCCGAACTCGCCGACGAGTCCGTCGACGCCTATCTGGTGCAGTTGAGCCTTGATCTTGTCGGCTCCGTGGATGTGCCTCGGTTGCGCCGTGCGGCCGACGCTCTACTGAACCGGTATTCCAACTTGCGTACGGCATTTCTGCATGACGCGGAGGGCAACACGATCCAGGCTGTCCGGTCGCGGGTGGAAATACCGTGGACTGACGTCGATCTGACGACACCCGATTCGAGTTCGATTGATGTGGAGCGGCTCCTCGACGATGACAGGCTCCGTCCGTTCGAGATGACCCGGGCACCGCTGATTCGGTTCATGGCGATCAAGACTGCGCCGGAAAAGTATCGACTGGTGTTGACCAACCATCACATTCTTCTCGACGGGTGGTCGATGCCGCTGCTGATTACGGAGTTGCTGACGCTTTATGCCACGGATGGCGACCAAGCTTCGTTGCCCCGGGTGCGCGGATATCGCGATTATCTGGAGTGGATGAAGAACCGAGATCAGGTTGCATCGCAGGAGATGTGGGCGCAGGCCCTGGCCGGGGTAGAAGGGCCGACGTTGCTGCTTCCGTCTGGCCGGGGGCAGCAACTGTCAACGATTTCTCAGGAGTGGGTTTTCGACCTCTCCGAGGACCAGACCGCACGGCTCCTCGACGTCGCGCGCTCGCGCGGTCTGACCGTCAACACGATCGTTCAGGTGTCGTGGGGGATTGTGCTCGCCGCGCTGACCGGCCGCGACGACGTGGTGTTCGGTGCCACGGTCTCGGGTCGGCCACCGGAACTTGCCGGGATCGAGACGATGATCGGACTGTTCATCAACACGCTTCCTATTCGAATCAGGTTGCGGCCTGACGAAACTCTGGGAGATTTGCTGGAGCGGGTTCAGGCCGAGCAGGCTGCGTTATTGGATCACCACTACATCGGCCTGTCTGAGATTCGGCGGGCCGCGGAACCCGAGGTCGGATTCGACACACTGGCCGTGTTCGAGTCCTATCCGGTGGATCGTGGCGGCCTGACCACCGATAGCGATATCGCCGGAATGAGAGTGGTCGGAGTGGACGCAAAAGACGCCGCCCACTATCCGTTGAGCTTGGTAGCGTCCGTCGATACTCAGCTACGTCTTAAGTTCGAGTACCTTCCAGATGTCGTCGACGCGAATACAGTTGACGGCATCGCGGCGCGGCTGGTGCTGGCACTCGAGGCCTGTGACCGTCCAGATCAGCCGTTGGCCGCGCTGTCGCTGCTGACCGAGCGGGAGCATGAGGGTCTGGTGCCGGTCAGCGGCGGAGCGGGTGGGTCTATCCGCACTCTGCCGCAGATTCTCGAAGATTCGGCTGCCCTGGATCCCTCCGCGATTGCGCTGTCCTACAAGGATGTTGACGTAAGCTACGGGGATCTCAACAAACGATCGAACCGTCTGGCACGTGCGCTCATCGATCGAGGCGCCGGCCCGGAAACCTTTGTGGCAATCGGGATACCGCGCTCCATTGACTCGGTCTTGTCGGTGTGGGCGGTAGCAAAGACCGGAGCGGCGTTTGTGCCCATCGACCCCAATTACCCGGACGAGCGCATTGCTCACATGCTCAGCGATTCCGGAGTTGCGCTCGGTGTGACCACGATGGAGCACCGAAACCGGTTGCCTGGCAGCACTGACTGGATGGTTCTCGACGATCCGGACTTCGCGCGAGAATGCGCCGAGCGATCCGGGAGTCGCCTGCACCGAATCCCCGCAGACACGCTCGATAGTGCCGCCTACGTCGTGTACACGTCGGGGTCTACGGGCCAGCCTAAGGGCGTGGTGGTCACCCATCGCGGACTGGACAATTTTGCTCGCGATCAGATCGAACGATTCGGAGCGACAACACAATCCCGCACGTTGCATTTTTCGACTCCGAGTTTCGACGGATCGGTGTTCGAGTACCTGCAGGCCTTCGGTGCCGGTGCGACCATGGTGATCGTGCCGACCGACATTTACGGTGGCAACGAACTGGCGGACCTCGTCAAACGCGAACGCGTCACCCATGCCTTCATCACGACCGCTGCGTTGGCGTCACTCGATCCGACGGGGCTGGATTCTCTTGCCGACGTTGTGTTCGGCGGCGAGGCGTGCCCACCCGAACTTGTCGCTCAGTGGGCCGATCTCGATCTCCCGAGTATCCGAGCAACGGGTCGTCGGTTGTACAACGCCTACGGACCGACCGAGACCACGGTCATGTCCAACATCAGCAGACCGATGGTCGCCGAGATGCCGATCACCATCGGTGGGCCCATTCGAGGTGTGACGGAACTGGTACTCGATCACCGGCTGCAACCAGTCCCCGTGGGTGTTCCGGGCGAACTGTATCTCGCCGGAGTGGGACTGGCCCGGGGGTATCACCGCCGGCCGGCGCTCACCGCCGAACGGTTTGTTGCAAACCCGTCCCAGCCGGGGGCGAGGATGTACCGCACCGGCGACATTGTGCGATGGACAGCCGAGTACGCCCTCGAGTACGTGGGCCGCAGTGACTTTCAGGTCAAGGTCCGTGGGTTCCGGATCGAACCCGGCGAGATCGACGGTGTTCTCATGTCGGAGCCGAACGTCGGATTTGCTGCGACCCTCGCGCAGACCGGACCCGCCGGCGACACACTGCTGGCGTCCTACGTCGTGC
This sequence comes from Rhodococcus sp. ARC_M6, assembly GCF_022810305.1. GTDB lineage: Bacteria > Actinomycetota > Actinomycetes > Mycobacteriales > Mycobacteriaceae > Rhodococcus_F. The sequence goes on along the minus strand of NZ_JALGQH010000002.1, from coordinate 470,044 downwards.
CGACCCCGGGACGCTCTCTCGATGCCGCCGAGCTCACCCGGGCGCTTGCTGAGCGCCTGCCGACGCACCTGGTGCCGTCGTCGATCATGGTGCTGGAACGCATTCCGCTGACAGCAGTCGGAAAGCTGGACCGTGCGGCACTGCCGGAACCCGTCTTCGATTCTCGGACAGTGCAATACCGTGCTCCGTCGGGCCCGATCGAGGTGGCTGTGGCGGGTATCTTCGCGGAGGTTCTCGGGATCGAAGATATCGGCGCCGACGACGGGTTCTTCGACCTCGGTGGCAACTCCCTCAATGCTACCCGGGTGATGGCCCGAATCCGAGCGTTGCTTGGCACCGACAACGGGGTGCGGGACCTGTTCGAAGCGTCGACCGTCGCGGCGCTGGCCCCGCGCATCGAAGGTGTCGCGGCGCACGAACGGTCAGAGCGTCCGACCCTTGCACGTCGCCCACGGCCGGAAGATATTCCGCTCTCGTTTGCTCAGCAGCGAATGTGGTTCGTCAATCAACTGGACACCACATCACCGGCGTACAACATTCCGATTGTGGTGCGACTGCGCGGTGAACTCGACACAGAGTCGTTGAGCACAGCAATTACGGACGTCGTACGCCGGCACGAGTCGTTGCGAACAGTGTTCCCAGAACGCGAGTCCGGGCCGGTTCAGCAGATTCTGCCCGCCGAGAGTGTTGTTTCCACACTGGCATCCGTGGCTGTTGTGGACGAGGAACACCTGCGCGGTGAGCTTGCCCGTCTGGTTTCGGCAGGTTTTGATGTCACAGTCCGTGCACCGTTGTCCGTCGGACTATTTGCGCTGACCACAACGGAACACGTACTTGCCGTTGTAGTGCACCACATTTCCGCTGACGGGTTCTCCATGGTTCCACTGGTGCGCGACGTGATGGCGGCGTACGGGGCGCGAGTGAGCGGCAACGTCCCGGGGTGGTCGTCGCTCCCGGTGCAGTATGCCGATTACGCCCTGTGGCAACGAGAGGTGCTGGGTTCCGATGAAGATCCCGAGTCGCTGTTGTCGGCGCAACTCGACTACTGGACGACGACGTTGGCGGGAACGCCAGATCTTCTGGAAATACCTACCGATCGTGACCGGCCGTCGCAACAATCTTTCCGCGGGGGACGTATCCACTTCTCCGTCGACCGAGACCTTCATCGGCGCATCAAGGAACTGTCGCGGAGATTGCGCTGCACCGAATTCATGACCATCCACGCCGCGCTCGCGGTCCTGCTGGCACGGCTGGGCAGCACCGACGACGTGGTGATCGGAACGCCGATTGCCGGTCGTGGGGAACGCAGCCTCGACGATCTTGTCGGCATGTTCGTGGGCACACTCGCACTACGTACTCAGGTGGATGCCGCGCGGTCGTTCACGAGCACGGTGGCGCACTGTCGCGACGTCGACCTCGGTGCCTTCGCGCACGCCGACGTTCCGTTCGAACGTGTGGTGGAGGAAGTCGGGCCGACCAGATCGACGGCGTATTCACCGATTGCTCAAGTCTCCCTGGAATTTCAGAACAACGAGCGACCGGTGCTGCACCTGCCGGGATTGGAAATCGAGGGAGCCGACCCCGAACTCGATGTCGTCAAGGTCGATCTCGAATTCCTCTTGGCGGAGGAGTTCGATTCGAACGGTGAACCGGCCGGGATGACCGGAGCGGTCGACTTTGCCACCGATCTCTTCGACGGTGACACCGTCCGAAGTTTCGCCGATCGATTCGTTCGAATTCTCGTTGCTGTCACCGAAGATCCCGACGAGGCGATCGGCGAAATCCCACTGCTCGGCAAGCGAGAGAGTCGAGAGTTGGCGCCGGCGCGAGGCCTGCCCGACGTCCTACCGGCACTGTTGCCCGACATGTTGACAGCCGCCGCCGCACTCGATCCCGACGCCGTCGCGCTGTCCTACGAGGATCGGCAGATCACGTACCGCGAACTCGACAAGTGGTCCAACAGTGTGGCGCGGGTTCTGCGCGGACACGGAGTTGGTCCGGAAACCTTTGTGGCGTTAGGAATGCCGCGTTCGATCGAGGCGGTGGTCTCGATTTGGTCGATCACCAAGGCCGGTGCAGCATTTGTGCCGGTGGATCCGGCGTATCCCACTGAACGTATCGACTACATGCTCACCGACTCCGGGGCATCGGTCGGTCTGACGTTGCGAGGCAGCCGGAGTCAGCTTCCGCACACGGTGTCGTGGTTGGTGCTCGACGATGCGGACTTTGCCGAGCAGTTGGCAGCTGTGTCGTCGGCACCGCTTACCGACGATGACCGAACCAGTCCGCTGTATCTCGCGCACCCGGCCTATCTCATCTACACGTCAGGGTCCACCGGAAAACCGAAGGGAGTCAACGTCACTCATCAGGGGTTGGCCAACTTTGCCGCGGAAACGCGAGAACGATTCGAAGTCACGCACGACGCTCGGGTCTCGCAGTTGACCTCCCCGAGTTTCGATGCATCGGTATTCGAACTGATGATGGCATTCAGCGCTTCGGCGCGGGTCGTGATCGTTCCGCCCACAGTTTACGGCGGCACCGAGTTGGCGGATCTGCTCAAACGTGAGCACGTGACCCATGCGACCATCACGCCGACAGCTCTGTCGTCCCTCGGTGAAGACGGTCTCGATTCACTTCGTGTTCTTGATCTGGTGGGGGAGGCATGCCCACCGGAAGTGGTTGCACAATGGGCGCCGGGGCGGAGCTTGCACAGCGGGTACGGGCCGACGGAGACCACCGTTCAGGCCAGTGTCAGTGCGCCGATGCGTCCCGGTGAGGGTGTGAATATCGGGGCACCGGCGCTGGGATTCAGGTTCTTGGTCCTTGACGACCGGTTGCAACCCGTCCCGGCCGGCGTACACGGTGAGTTGTATATCGCCGGTCCAGGTATGGCGCGCGGGTACCACAATCGGATGGCGCTGACCTCGGAACGATTTGTAGCCTGTCCCTTCGGCGACCCGAGTAGCCGGATGTACCGGACCGGCGACGTGGTGCGCTGGCGCGAGTCCGGGAACGGCACCGGTCACACCCTCGAATACATCGGGCGCAGCGACTTTCAGGTGAAAGTCCGTGGCTTCCGAATCGAACTCGGAGAGATCGACGCCGTGCTCGCGCGCCATCCGGCGGTTGGTTTTGTTGCCACCATCGGGGTCCCCGGCCCATCGGGTGAGACGGTACTTGTCTCCTACTTGCGAGCTCGAGACGGCCAGGATGTGGTGCCCGCAGAACTACGCACGTACGCGTCTGAGCGTCTGCCCTCACACATGGTGCCGGCTGCAGTGGTCGTGCTTGATCGGATTCCGATGACGCCGGTCGGCAAACTCGATCGAAAGGCATTGCCCGCCCCGGAGTTCGGCTCGAGCATTGCCGCATTTCGCGCGCCGACAACGGAGACCGAGCGCATTGTCGTGGAAGCGTTCGCGGAGGTTCTCGGGGTGGAGAAGGTGGGTACGGCCGACAGCTTCTTCGACCTCGGTGGAAGTTCCCTCGTCGCCACCAAGATCGTCGGCGCACTGCACGCAAAATTGGATCGGAAGATTCCGCTGCAATGGATGTTCCTCGATCCCACTCCGGCCGGAATCGCACGCCGCCTCGACATTCCTACGCAGAGCGCAGGCGCGGAAGAGGCACTCGCCGTGGTGATTCCGTTGCGCTCGCAGGGAGATGGACGACCGTTGTTCTGCGTGCATCCGGGAATCGGATTGGCCTGGGGATACGCTGGGCTGGTGCAGCACCTGCCCCCGGACAGGCCTGTGTACGGGCTGCAACTGCCGACGATCAGTGGTGACGGTGAATACCGCTCGATCGAACAACTTGCCCACCGCTACGTCGAGGAAATTCAGGCAATCGAGCCCACCGGTCCGTACGATCTGCTCGGTTGGTCGCTCGGCGGGGTGATTGTGCACGCGATGGCCGTCGACCTGCAGATGGCGGGCGAAGAAGTCGCAACCTTGGCGGTCATGGACAGCTATCCCGAGAATGGCGAAGATCCGCAGTCCGGGGACCTCGACATGCGGGAGTTGCTGCTCGGGTTGGGGCTCGACATCGACATGGAGATGGACGGTGACATGACCTACGAACGCGCGGCACAGTTGCTAAGCGAGTCGTTCGGGACCGAGACCGGAGTGAGCGCGCGTGACCTCGCTCGGATCGCTTCCGGCTACGAGAGTTCCCGGCGTATCGGACACCAATTCGTGCCGCAGATTTTTCATGGCAACATGCTGGTCTTTCCCGCTCTGCGCGACGGGGACGGCGCCACCAATGTGCGGTCGTCGCAGGAGTGGAGGCCGCTCGTGACCGGTCGAATCGACGAGCGGCCAGTGGACTGCGGACACAACGAGATGATCGAACCCGGGGCGCTGGCGATCATCGGACCGGCACTTGCCCGTGCCCTCACTGCGGGTACTTGAGGGGATGACCGACTGCGTGGATGTTTTCCGGTCACGATGACGGGGAATGTCACTCAGTACCGGATCAGCAATCAGCGGTTCGGTGTCCAGGCACCGCAATCAAGTTCGAGGAGCGACTATGCGCGCGATCAGGCACCGCACAATCGGACGCTGTCGGGCGCTCGCGGTTGTTACCGTGATTGCCGCGTCAGGACTGTTCGGGCAGGTGTCCGTAGCGTCGGCCGACAGTCCCGCGCTGGATCGCGTCGAGCACATCAATGACCGCCAGATGAACATGTACGTGTACTCGGCCGCGATGGACAAGGTAATTCGCCTCGAGGTAATCCGGCCCGAAGATACGAGCGTGAGCCGCCCAACGTTGTACTTGCTCAACGGCGCCGGCGGCGGCGAAGACGGCGGCGCGGACGCGGCGACCTGGCAGACGAAGACTGACGTGGTCGATTTTTTCGCTGACAAGAATGTCAATGTCGTGACTCCCATCGGCGGCGCGTACAGCTACTACACCGACTGGCAGCAGCCCGATCCTGTTCTCGGCCTGAACAAATGGACAACCTTCCTGACCGAGGAACTTCCTCCGATCGTTGACGCCACGCTGGGAACGACCGGCGTCAATGCCATCGCCGGACTGTCGATGGCGGGAACTTCCGTCCTCAACCTGGCCGAATCGGCACCGTCGCTGTATCGAGCAGTCGGTGCTTTCAGTGGGTGCGCCGAGACGAGCACCCAACCCGGTCAGAGTTACGTCACCTTTGTGGTCAGCGCACGCGGCGGAAACGCGAACAACATGTGGGGCCCACCCAGCGATCCGGCGTGGATAGCTCACGACCCCGTAGTCAATGCCGAGAAGCTGCGCGGCATCAACTTGTATATCAGCAACGGCAGCGGAATGCCCGGCCCTCATGACACCCTCCAGGATCCGCAGGTCAACGGAGATATCGGTACCCTTGCCAACCAGGTGATCGTGGGCGGAGCCATCGAGGCGGGAACTAATCAGTGCACCCAGCGATTGGCCGAGCGGCTCAGTTCTCTGGGAATTCCGGCCACGGTCGACTTCCGTCCCACCGGTACCCACTCATGGGGTTACTGGCAAGACGATCTGCACAACTCCTGGCCCATGATCGCCGGTTCCCTCGGCTGATTCTCTCGCCTGTCACATACGGCAACATCGGTGAGTCGAGCAGGAATCCGCTGGTTTGTGGTCAGCCATTCCTTCCAGCTCGAAAGCCGTCGATGAACAGGGTCCGAACATCGGCTGCCAGTGCCGCATTCGAATACTCAGGAGTGGGTCGGTGCCACTGAGTGGACAGCCAGACTGCATCACGAATCAGCTTGTAGAACACACGTGAGTCGATGTCCGTCCGGAACGTGCCGGCGGAGAGGCCTTCGTCAATAGTTGTGAGCCAGGCATTTTCAACGTCGGTAGCAAGCGTCCCAAGCCCTGCTTCGTGCATCTTTTCCGGCATGTACTCGCCTTCGTTCTGCCAGATTGCCGTGGCGCCGCGGTGAGTGTCGGACGAGTCGAGTGCCGCCTCGATGAGTTGTGCCAGGCGGTCGACCGGATCGGTGGCTTGTGCCATGACGTCATTGCATCGTGACCACAGATCGTCCAGATACTCGCGGATGATCTCGACTACCAATGCGTCCTTGGACGGAAAATAGTGATAGAGCGTGCCGGAGTAGACGCCGACGGAATCTGCGATCTCCCGCACGGTAGACGCGGCGATTCCCTTGCTTGCGAATACCTCTGCAGCGCAGTCGAGAATCTGGCGTCGGCGTTCCTGCGGTTGCATCTGACTCACTTCTTATTGTTCGGTGTACCTGATCTGACATGTTACCCACCGGTTCTGTTGTGGATATGACAACCCGAGCCTACATTGATTGAACGCTTGCTCAATGCGGTTGGTGAAAATAGTCTTGAACAGTGAGGTGCAGTGAATACAGTGCTCGCGGGACAGATCGCGCTTGTGACCGGAGCTGGGCAAGGAGTAGGGCGAGGGATAGCTTTGGCGCTCTCCGGTGCCGGAGCGCAGGTAGCGGTGGTCGGTCGATCCCCGGAGACGATCGAGGCGACAGCTTGGGAGATTCGGGCGAGAGGAGGTGACGCACAGGCGTTTCTGTGCGACGTGATGGACGCTGGTCAGATCGATCGGGTAGTCGAGGCCGTTGTCGCCCGATTCGGCGGATTGTCGATTCTTGTCAACAATGCACAGACCTCGGTTCACGGACGCCTGCTCGAGCTGGACGAGCAGGTATATCAGGACGGGATGGATTCCGGTCCGTTGGCGGCCCTGCGGTTGATGCGTGCGGCGCACCCCCATCTGGCGGGCAACGGTGCAATTGTGAATCTCGGTTCAGCGGCGGGTGTTCGGTGGGATCCGTCCGGCTACGGCGGGTATGCGGCAGCCAAGGAAGCCATTCGAGTGTTGACGCGCACAGCGGCCTGTGAGTGGGCATGCGACGGAATTCGTGTGAATGCAATTCTGCCACTCGCGAATTCGCCCGCGCTCGAAGAATGGGCGCGAGCACGTCCAGAAGAGTCGGTCGAGTACTTGCAGACTGTTCCATTGGGGAGATTTGGTGATCCCGAATTGGACATCGGCCCGGCCGTCGTATTCCTCTGCAGCGCTGAGGCTCGCTACATTACCGGGCATTCTCTGCCTGTGGACGGCGGACAGGCGCTGATGCGGTAGAAGGTTACCGCTCAATGGAAACGGTGCAGATATGCGAGGAATGCATTCGTACTGTCGGATGAAATCCCACGAAAGGATGGTGTCCGAAATGAAACCACTTGCTTGCGAATCTTGCGGCAACACAGTACTAGTCGAGAAATTCAGCGAGGTCCATACTAGTGTGCAGTGGATCGAAAACGTCACTTCGAGATGCACGGAACTCGAGCGACGGACTCGCGATGGCGTGCCGGCTTCGATAGTCAACTCGTGCGATCGACTGCGAAAGTCGATCCATCACGCTGTTTCCGATGGTCGGTTGGTCGTATCGGACTGCAGCATGCCGACTCACGGAGCGTTGCAATGAGTGGATTTGGTGTGTTCGGTGCCGCAACACTCGGACCAACAAAACTCCGCAACCGCACAATCAAGGCGGCCACGTTCGAAGGTATGACTCCTGACGGGAGCGTGACCGAGGAGCTGATTGCATTTCATCGCGCGCAGGCGCTGGGAGGAGTGGCGGTCACGACAGTAGCGGGGTGCGCAGTATCAGCGGACGGTGCCAGTACTGGCGGTCAGATCGTCATGAGACCCGCAGTGGTGCCAGGACTTCGACGGCTTACCGATGTTGTGCACGAAGCGGGTGCGGCGGCTTCGATACAGCTCAATCATGCCGGTCCGGTGGCGGACGTGCGGGCAAATGGTCATCCGGCGGTAGCGCCTGGCAAAGTGTTCAGCTTTATCAGTCTTCGCAACAGCAAGGCTGCATCAGAGGTGGACATCGAACGCATCACCCAGGATTTCGTGAACGGCGCACTGCATGCAGTCGACGCCGGGTTCGACGTGATCGAAATCCATATGGGCCACAACTATTTCATCAGTTCGATGCTCAGCCCGAAACTGAACAAGCGGACTGATGGCCACGGAGGGTCTCTCTCGAATCGCGCTCGGATGGCAAGAGATGTGGCAAAGCGTGTGCGCGAAGTTGTCGGTGATCGAGCTGCTGTGATCGCGAAGCTCAGCATGGACGACGGCGTGCCTGGCGGCACCTGGATCGACGAGGCGCTGCAGACGGCGCAGTGGTTGGACGAGGACGGCGCACTCGATGCGTTGGAACTGACCGTGGGCAGTTCGTTGCTGAATCCGATGTATCTGTTCAAAGGCGAATCTCCGATCACGGAGTTCGCGGCGGTGATGCCACAGCCCGTGAAACTCGGCACCCAACTTTTCGGCAAACTCGTGCTGAAAGAGTATCCGTACCAGGATCTTTTCCTTCTCGAGCAAGCTCGACAGTTCATTCCGGCGGTCAAGGTTCCACTGATTCTTCTCGGCGGAATCACGGATCGCGCAGGGATGGACACGGCTATGGGTGAAGGGTTTTCATTCGTCGCGATCGGTCGGGCGTTACTCCGCGAACCCGATCTGATCAATCAGATCAAGGCTGACAATCACAAGCGCTCGCTGTGTATTCACTGTAATAGGTGCATGCCCACGACGTACACCGGTACGCGGTGCGTTCTCACTTCCTAATACATTGCCGCTGAATGGAACCGGCCTATTTTCCGCGACAGCGCCCTTCGATGATCGAAGGGACAAGTCGTGGGTTCGCCGGAGCCCTGCCATCGAATGGAGAATTTATGAGCATCGACAGTTCGGTCGATATCGAGGTACGTCAGATCAAGACAGGAAGCAATCCCACGCGATATGCACGCGGTTGGCACTGTGTGGGCTTGGCCAAGACCTTTCGTGACGGTAAGCCCCATCAGGTCAAGATTTTCGGTACGGATCTGGTGGTTTTCGAAGACTCCCGGAACGAGTTGAAAATCTTGGATGCCTTCTGCCGGCACATGGGTGGAAACCTGGCTCGGGGAGAGATCAAGGACGGCAACATCGCGTGTCCCTTTCACGACTGGCGTTGGGGCGGCGACGGACGTTGCAAGGATGTTCCCTATGCTCGACGAGTTCCGAAGATCGCCCGCACACGCACCTGGATTACGCTCGAGCGCAACGGAATACTCTTTGTCTGGAACGATCCGCAGGGCAATCCACCGCCGGCCGACGTCACCATCCCTGAGATCGAGGGCTACGGTACGGACAGGTGGACCGAGTGGACCTGGAACACTTTCCTGGTCGAAGGTTCGAATTGTCGCGAGATCGTCGACAACGTCGTGGACATGGCCCACTTCTTCTACGTCCACTTCCAGATGCCGCAGTTCTTCAAGAACGTCTTCGAAGGCCACGTAGCTTCTCAGCACATGCGGTCGACAGGCCGTGATGACATCAAGACCGGCGTGCAGTTGGATCTTCCGGACTCGGAAACGATTTCGGATGCGTCGTACCACGGACCGTCCTTTATGCTCGACACCGTTTACACCGTCTCCGGTGACATCGCAGTAGAAACGAAATTGATCAACTGCCATTACCCGATAACCCAGGATTCCTTCCTCCTGCAGTACGGCACCATCGTGGAACGAGTCAAAGGCGTTCCGGCAGAAGAGTCCGACGCTATGGCGACCATGTTCACCGAGGGCGTCGAGACACAGTTCAAGCAGGATGTGGAAATTTGGAAGCACAAGAGCCGAATCGAGAATCCGTTGCTCACGGAGGAAGATGGCCCGGTCTATCAGTTGCGACGCTGGTACAACCAGTTCTATGTCGACATCGAGGATGTCACGCCTGATATGACGCGGCGATTCGAGTTCGAGGTCGATACGACTCGGGCGTTGGAGAATTGGCAGGTCGAGGTGGAAGAGAACCTCGCAGCTGAATAGACGAACATGAGAGCGGTTGCACCTGACAGGTGCAACCGCTCTCATGTTTTGCTTCGGTATTTCCGCCGTCGACGTCAGGCGCTCAGGGAGCGGTGTTTTCGTGGATCACCGAGTAGACGGCGGCAGGTGGCCAAGGCAGCCATACGTACGGGTGCGATCATGGCGGTACTGGTCATGGTGCGAGTGGGACCGCAGACCGAGATCGCGCCGTAAGTGGTTGTGCTGTCACTGATTGCCGCAGCCACGCAGGAGACCCCGAGCAGTGATTCGTCGTGATCGTGCGCAACGCTCTGCTCACGAATACGTGCGAACTCCCGGCGTAACGCCGCCGGATCCGCAATGGTGTTCGGTGTTGCAGCTACGGGGCGTTCGGGTAGCGCGGTTATGGGATCAGCTCCGGTCTGCGCAAGAAGTGCTTTGCCCAATGCAGTCCTGTGTGCGGGCGCGCGTCCTCCCACCCTGGAGGGCACCGCCATGCCGAACCTGCCCCCGATTTTATCCAGGTAGAGGATGTCGGAGCCGTCGAGGACCGCGAGATGTACGACCATTCCGGTTGTGCACTGCAGTTCGTGAATGATCGGTTCTGCTGCCTTGTGTACGCGATCGTGCTGCTGAGCCAGTGAGCCGAGTTCGAGCATTTTCATGCCCAACTCGTAGGTGTGATCTTGCCGCCGAAACCACTGAATATTGATCAGTTGCAGCAACATTCGATGAGTCGACGAACGCGGAAATCCAGTGCGTCGGGATAGTTCGGAGAGGGTCAAGCGCTCGGTGTCGGCAAATGCGTCGAGTAGAACAGCTACGCGATCAATGACTGCGATCGGTGATTCGTGTTCGGTTGACATGGGTACGGGTCCTTCGTGAGAGAGTCTGCCAAGCCATTGAGCAAGCGTTCAATCAATCTTGTGGGCGACTTTAGCAGGGCCCGTCCTCATACGCGTCGGTATTGCAGTGAGTGTCGAAAATGAAAACCACAGATCCTGTGAAATGCGATGTGGGGCCACCGAAACCGGTAGCCCCACATCGCCAATATTGTCCTAGAAACGTGCGCTCCGTGCCAGTTCGGAGTCCTCCGGTGGGATACGCGGAGCATGTCGCCTTCGGTGAAGCAGCAGGCTCGCCACTACGATTGCAGCTACGGAAGATGCTGCACAGAGTACGTACGCACGAGCCATTCCGCCGTCGGTGTAGTAGGTGTACCCGTCGACAACTGTCGCTACGTGTGCGCTCAACATGGCAAAGGCAACGACGGGGAAGATCGAGGCAATCAAGGTCTGTGCCGTCTGGACCATACTCGACATCGTGGCCTGCACGGCTGCCGGAACGGATGCGATCACAAGGTTGGGAATTGACGCGGTCGCAGCGCCCATTCCGATTCCGAACAGTAGAACCCAGACGAGCAGTGCTGTGCGATCGGCATGTAGTGCGGCAGTCAGGACGGAACTGGTCGTCATGAGACCTAGCCCCACGATCAGGGTGACGGTGGGCTTGATGTGGCGTATCGCGCGCCCGGCTGACAATCCACCGATCACACTTCCGATGCCGATGGGTGCCTGCAAAATTGCGAACTGCTTGGCATCGATGCCGAACCCGTAGCCGAGAGCCAACGTAGCCGGTGCCATGCACATGAGTGGCAGCATCGTGGTGTAAAGCGTAATGGTTCCATAGCTGAATCCTGCTGCGGTGGTGATCTTCAACATCGGACCGCGGCGGAAGAAACGAAGGTCGATCAAGGGTTCCGGTATCCGAAAACTGGATGTCAACCACGCTGCGAGAAGACCGACCCCGCCCACGAGGAACAAAAGTGTGCTGGAATTTGCCCATCCCCAGGTCGGTCCGAAGCTGACTCCGACCAAGACCGCGGCCAGGCCGCCTCCGAGAAGTGCCGCACCGATCAGATCGACGCGAGATGCGGTGCGTACTGGGGACTCTCGGGTGGTGAGGACCACGACAGGGGCAAGAATGACGAGTGAGATGGCGAAGAACCAGAAGATGCTTCGGAATGACCAGGTAGCCAGGAGGATTCCCGTGAGGAATGGTGAAGGAATCGACATCAAACCCATTCCGGCTGCAGTGATGCTCACCGCGAGCGCCAGAATCTTAGGAGGGAAGATGTCTCGCATCAACGAGTATGCGAGGAACATGCATGTGATCAGGCAGCCGAAAAGTGCTCTCCCGACTATGAACAGCCCAAAACTGGTTGCCGTCGCGGATATCAGCGCTCCGACCGTCGCGATAGCAAGTGATATCAGGAACATTCGGCGTTTGCCGTAGACATCGGCAAGTTTGCCGACAATCGGACATGCAATTGCGGCCATCAACAGCCAGGCCGTCATTACCCAAGCGATCTGATCAGTCTTGAAGTACTCACCGATCGGCTTGAGTGCCGTGGCGGTCATATACGAACTGATGGAGATAACCTCGAGCACGAGACCCATCGACACGAGTGACATGGTCAAGCGCGGTGTCCAGCCGTCGTGAGTTGCCTCTGTTGCGGATGATCGCACGAACATCATGTGCCTTTCCCGAGCGCCGATGCCTTATGGCCGGCATGTGCCGCTCATTACAGACCCAGATGCATCGCTCAGTGAATGGTGCTTCAGCTCAACGGAACACATTCGAATCTTGTTCGCTGCGCTTGCCCCGCGCGTCGGAATTGCAGGATATTCGTGTTCCATTCGCCGGGATGGATCTACCCGAGCGGGGTTCTTTGGCAACGAGGGCTCCTCGATCCTTCCCGCACTGTCATCGACGGGACTTTGCGTCGTACCTGGAAGATGGAGAGGGTTGCACTTTTGTGACTGGTCCGATCGCTGCGTGTTATCGAAACAGTCGCTCACGTTTCGGTGTTCTATCTGGTAGACGTCCGTGGCGGTCGAATCTTGTTGGCACTCTCTACCGACGGCTCGGAGCAGTGAAGGCGATGATTACTCGTTGTGCTTCCACGTGGGGACAGCCCAGACAACTACGATGTCGAGTGCGATGACGAGAATCGGCCACCGAGGGTAGTAGGGAATCCAAAGGAAGTTCGCGACGATCGACAAAGCGGCAATAACGAAAGCGAGGCCGCGAGCCCAACTCGCTCCGGAGAAGAGTCCCAGTGCAACAACGATTCCGATGGCACCCAGGATGGCGTGGATCCATCCCCACGTGGTGATGTCGAGTCGGTAGGTGTAGTTGATTCCGACGACGAAGAGATTGTTGTCGGCTGTGCGGCGATTCTTTGTAGAACACTGACGAGCCCTGCTGCGAGCAGCAAAATCGCGGCCGTGAACGTTGTGCCGGCGGCGATGCCTTGCTTGACCGGGCTAGTGGATTGAGTTTGCGACGTTGTGGTCATCTGATTTGCTTTCGGCGGAAGTGTCTTCGGCCAGTCTCTGATGAACGCTGCAATCGAACAGCATCCTCAACGGATGATCACTCATCTGTTCCCGGTGATTCCGTCGACCGACTCTGCCTGAGACTCTGAACTCGAACATTGCGGGTTTATTAGTTTCGGAAGGAAACACTTCAGGGCGCAATCGGTCGAGCCCCCGGACTGGTCACTTCCACGCAGGTCACTGCCAACATAATTGCAGCGAAAAGGATTACCCTGATGGGCGGCGCCCCTCGTCGCGCTGGTCGCGGTCTACAGCATTCTCGACCGGCTTTCCAGAATTGATGCGAACCAGTGGCACCGAAAGGAACTTCGCCGACGGAAACTGTGCCTGACCCGGAACCCGACAAGGTCCTGGTTGCATGATTGTCCCACCGCGGCGCCGCGTCCGGCTCGCTTTATCGGCCAGCAAAGCTGACTCGCAAGAAGATTCAAGATTCCGGTTCACACGCCCGGCCGACGTAGTTAGGATTCCAGCATGCTTCTCATCGCGATCATATTGTTCGGGACAATCATCGGTGCCGCAGCCCAGCTGCTTCTGGGAAAGTCCAAGAAGGGAGTGGACTGGAGCGCGGCCTTCGCTGCCGGAATCATCGGTTCGTTCGTCGGTGGCTTACTGGTCAGCCTGCTCTCAGGTGACGGCCTCGCGTTTCGCCCGAGCGGGATCATCGGTTCGGTGGTCGGAGCAATCATTGTCACGGCAGGATGGTATTGGTGGAAGGGCAAATATGCTGCGCGCGTGTAGCGGATAACTTCCACGCGGCGGTGCTGTTTCGTCAGATAGCGACGAGCGCCCGCAGTATCCCACCGGTAGGTCAACCGAAGCCGACCTACCGGTGGGGTTCAGGTACGGACGATGGCGGGGGTGACGTAGCTTCCATCGAGGACAGCGGGCAGTGGTTCGTACATGCGCAGCACTGGTCTGAAATCGCCGGCAGGGGCCGGTAGCCAGTTGGCTGCGGCATCCGAGTCGGACGGCTTGTCATGACTGATGGTGATTGTCAGGACGCCGTGCTCGTCGAACACCAATCCCGGAGTCCGGTCGCCGATCGAGTAACGCTCGATCAAGTTTGCGACGAGAAAGAAATCGGGGACGGAATGCATGGTCAGGGACCAGAAAGCGTTCACTGGCGGCACCGGATCCAGATGCACAAGTGTATGTGCGTGCTCCGTTGAGTTGCTCACCACGGTCATCGATATAGGTCATGGTGGATGCAGCTTCGTAGGGATGATTTCCCCAGAGCCCGCCTTTGGCTGCGGCTGCACGCTGGATGATGCGCAAGGACGGATTCTCGATCTTGAACGCCGCGTCGTCGATCGTGCCGACCTCGAAGAAGTCGAGGATGTAATCGAAGGCATGAAACGTCAATGTCCATCCGTTGGCCTGTGGGCTGGATCCGGGAGTGGATTTGTCGAGACTCTAGGCGGGGTCGTCTCCGTCCGCGGCATTCGGGGTCATCGGGGTACTGATGCTTATCGTCAGCGCAACTTCTTTTGCACGAGCGTTGGGCAGAATGTACGCGCGGACGTGGTTGGTCCCGGCTACGACCTTCCGCCAAGCGTGGAGCTGGTTGGCAGTCGTGGTCGTGATCGCGCTCGCGGTGGCGTTGGCAATGTGGTGCAATTCGTTGCGCGACATCCACGTGGTCGGAGTAGTTCTCGAACTGCTGTATTCCTACCGCGGATGGCGCAGAGTTCCGAGGATCAATTCGGAGTCCTGGGCCTGATGTTCACCTTCGTCGGGTGGCTCTTCGCCTACTCCGCGATCGTTGTGACCGCCACCTGCATCAGCGCTTCTTTCTCGCGAGGCTCCGGATCTCTCGGGGCATGGTTGCGTTCCAGTCCGACATGTGAAGGCCAATGGTTTCACCAAAAGGATTAGCGTGGAAGGAAGGTGGTTGGAAAGCAACAGAACAGCGTCAGTGACAGCCCGAGGAAGCCATGTGTGGAATAACCGGATGGATCTCGTTCGATCGCGACCTACGGTCCGAGCAGCCGACAGTCGACTCCATGACCGAGACGATGAAATGTCGTGGACCAGACGCGCGCGGCACTTGGGTGGTCGAGCATGCCGCGCTGGGGCATCGACGGCTCGTGATCATCGATCTGCCCGGCGGGAATCAGCCGATGAGCGTCAACACTGCGGGTGGGCCGATCATGATGGTCTATTCGGGCGAGGCGTACAACTTCGGTGAACTGCGCGAAGAACTACTCGGACGCGGACACGTGTTCGTCACGGACTCCGACACCGAGGTTGTGCTGCACGGATACCTGGAATGGGGGGAAGACGTCGCGCAGCGCCTCAATGGCATGTATGCGTTCGCCGTCTGGGATTCACGCGTCGACACACTTGTGATGATCCGTGACCGCATGGGCATCAAGCCGTTCTACTATTACCAGACGCCGGACGGTGTTCTGTTCGGTTCGGAACCCAAAGCGATACTTGCCAATCCGATCTCCGAGTCGACCGTCACGATGGACGGGATCCGCGAGCTATTGGCATTTGTGAAGACGCCGGGTCACGCGGTCTGGGATGGAATGCGTGAGGTGGAACCGGGAACGGTGGTCACCGTTTCACGCGCGGGTGTGCGCACTCATCGCTATTGGACGCTCCACACCCGACCGCACACCGATGACCAGGACACCACAGTGGCGCATATTCGTGAACTTCTCGATGACATCGTGCGTCGGCAACTGGTCGCCGACGTGCCGCGGTGCACGCTACTTTCCGGCGGTCTCGATTCTTCCGCGATGACCGCGATTGCGGCGCAACAACTTGCCGAGGTCGGCGAGACGGTCCGGTCGTTCTCTGTCGATTTTGTCGGTCAGACCGAACATTTTGTCGCCGATGAACTGCGTGGAACTCCAGACGCCCCCTACGTCCACGACGTGGCTCGACGGTCCCGGACTGCTCACGAGGACATCGTGCTCGACAACGACGCGCTGGCCGATCCTGCGGTGCGGGCGAAGGTCATCCGGGCGCGCGACATTCCGACAGGACTCGGCGACATGGACGGGTCGCTGTATCTGCTGTTCAAAGCGATCCGCGGGCTTTCCACGGTGGCGTTGTCCGGAGAGTCGGCTGACGAGGTATTCGGCGGGTACAAGCAGTTTTTTGATCCCGACGCGCAAAAGGCCGACACGTTTCCCTGGCTCGTGCACCGAGTGGAACGTTTCGGCGACGACAGTGACATTTTCACTCCGGAGGTGACTGCGGCATTGAACCTGGATGTGTATGTTCAGGATTCGTACGACAGTGCGATTTCCGGAATCGACAGGCTAAGTGGCGAAACCGACTTCGAGTGGAGGATGCGCAAGATCTGCTACCTGCATTTGACGAGGTTCGTGCGATTCCTGCTCGACCGCAAGGACCGAATGAGCATGGCTGTCGGGCTGGAGGTTCGTGTGCCTTTCTGCGATCACCGGTTAGTGGAGTACGTCTACAACACGCCGTGGTCGATGAAGACGTTCGACGGACGGGAAAAGTCACTACTGCGGGCAACGTCCCGAGATGTGTTGCCGCAGTCGGTGATCGAGCGGGTGAAGTCGCCGTATCCGTCCACTCAGGACCCCAGGTACGCCGTGGCGTTGCAGCAGCAGGGCAAGGAGTTGCTCAGTCGGCCCTCGCACCCGGTGTTCGGGTTGATAAGCCAGGGATGGCTGATGCGGGAGGTGTCCGTCGATACCCCACAGGTCACTCAGGTTTCTCGTCGTGGCCTAGAGCGCACCCTCGATCTTGCGATGTGGATGGACATGTACAACCCCACCATCCGGCTCTAGTTAGAGATGTACCGGCGGGGAGAATTTAGATGGTTGTCGTAAATCCTCGGTAGTCGTCGTCGGCGATCTGGGCGCAGAGTGCTCGGTAGTTTCCGACGCCTCCGAGGTACGGCAAGAAGATTCTCGGCTTTCCTGGGATGTTTGCGCCCAAGTACCACGAATCAGCTTGCATATAAAGGCTTTCCGCGGCAATGCCCGTCACGTGGTTTGCCCACTCATCCTGGGCGGCGATGGTTGCCTCCGTGAAACGTGCTCCGGTCCGGCGCATGTGATCGATGTAATCGACGACCCACTCGACGTGCTGTTCGATCGAGACGACGACATTGGAGAGCACTGACGGACTACCCGGTCCGGTGACAGTGAACATGTTGGGAAAGCCTGCGACTGCCACCCCGAGGTATGTCCGTGGTCCGGCCGCCCACGCGTCGCGCAATGCGAGGTTGTCTCGCCCTCGGATATCGATGCCGTCCAAGGATCCGGTCAAGGCGTCGAATCCTGTGGCGTAGACGATCATGTCGAGTTCGTGGAGTTCGGCTGTTGTCTCGATGCCGCCTCGATCCAGGCGTTCGATCGGCGTCGCGCGTACGTCTACCAGCGTGACGTTGTCGCGGTTGAAGGTCTCGTAGTAGTCGGTGCCGATGCACAACCGCTTTGTTCCCAGTGGATACCCCTTGGGGCACAGAGCTTCTGCGGTGATCGGATCCGAGACGGTCTCGCGGATCTTGGACCGGACGAACTCGGCGGCAGTCTCGTTTGCGGCGGCGTCGAACATGAGGTCGCCGAACGTAGTCTGGAACGCAATTCCGCCTGCTGCCCAGCGACTCTCGTACTCTTTGTCGCGGACCTCCGGTGAGGCCTCGAGTGCCATTCCGGCGGGTGGTGGCAGTATCCATCCACCGTGGGATTCACGCTGAAGTGCTCGGCGCGACGGGTATTGCGCCTTGATGTCGTCGAGTTCGCCCGGGCTGAGAGGCCGGTTGCGGGCGGGGATGACAAAGCCTGGAGTCCGCTGAAATACCGTGAGATGATCGGCTTGCTCGGCAATGATCGGGATCGCCTGCACCCCGGACGATCCGGTGCCGATGACGCCGACTCGCTTGCCCGTGAAATCGACACCGCCTGCGGGCCAGTCCGCGGTGTGATGGACGTCGCCACCGAAAGTCTCCTGGCCATCCATCTGAGGTATCCGGGCGGCCGAGAGCGCACCGGTCGCCATGATCATCCACCGTGCGGTGACGGTGTTGTCGTCGTCGGTGGTGATGACCCAGAGTCCGGCGGTCTCGTCGAAGTGGGCTGAGTTCACTCGGGTGTCGAAGGTGATGTCGTCACGGAGACTGAAGCGGTCGGCGACGTGCTCGAGGTAGCGAAGGATCTCCGGCTGCGTCGGAAAGCGTTCGGTCCACACCCATTCCTGCTGCAGGTCGTCGTCGAACGAATACGAGTAGTCGGCACTGTCGACGTCGCAGCGGGCACCCGGATAGGTGTTCCAGAACCATGTGCCGCCCACCCCGGTGCCGGCCTCGAACCCGTGCACGGACAGTCCGCGCTGTCGGAGGCTGTGTAGCGCGTACAGCCCGGCGAATCCGGCGCCAACGACAACTACGTCGTAGATGGCGTCAAGTGACGTGTTATTCGACAAGGTGGACATCCTCATTTCGTGGTGAGCGTTCTTGTGGTCAGTTGTGGTGCCAGTAGCATCAGTGCAGGCAGTACAGGAGTTCCGCGATACGGGCGGGTGCAACGGGAGGAACGTAAGCGTGGACGCAGGGCCCATGGACAGGCCGAATCGGGCGCAGCAGCTCGATCTCGCATCGTTGCCGAAGGGGCAGCTGGCGAGGCGTCAGCACATCATCGACGTTGCGGGTGAACTGCTGGTCACCGACGAGTTCGAGAGGATCCAGATCCGTGACGTTGCTGAGGGCTCCGGCGTTGCACTCGGAACCGTGTACCGCTACTTCACATCCAAGGAGCATCTGTACGCAGCGGTGTTGCGGGACTGGTCGGCAACGGATTCCGAAACTCTCGGAAGTCCGGTGGATCTGTCCGTGTCGGACTCCGATCGGATGCGAGCGCGCCTGCATCATTCTGTCGACAGGTTTGAGAAGTATCCGACATTCCTTCGCCTGCAAGGAGTTTTGCGGCAGTCCACCGATCCGATCGTGTGCGAGATTTTTGCAGAGTTTTCGGAGCAGGTGCTGACCTCGTATCGCGAGCAACTTGTTGATCTGCCCGTTGAGGAGGCCTCGGACGTCGTCGCGATCGTGACTGCCGTGCTGGCTCATGAGTTGAATTTGTTCGGCCTGGGGCGCCAGAGTACCGCCGAGGTGCATCGACTGCTCGATCGGACGGTGGACTTGATCTTCACACGCTGAGGTCACACAAGCCCGGTACGGATTGCCCGCGCCTTCTGGTTTTGATGTGACCGTTGTCATGCCGACAGACTAGAGTTAGATTCTAGTTCATGACAAGTAGCGTGCAGCGAGTACAAAGCGAGTTGGATCCCGCGCTGCGGGCCGTGGCTGATGCGGTCGAGGGTGCGGGGCTCCCGCCGATGATCGACCTCACGCCGATTGAGGCGCGCGGACGGATCCGCGGGGCATTGCCTATGTGTGCACCCGGACCCGAGATGTCCGCCGTCGACTCGCATGCCATCGGAGACAAGGTATCGGTCCGGATCTACCGCCCGTTGGCGGTGAAGGCGTCGGGCACTGTTGTGCACCTCCATGGCGGAGGATGGGTGACCGGGGATTTCGACTACGCCGATGCCACCTGTCGACTGTTGGCCGACACCGCCGGCGTTCCGGTGGTGAGCGTGGATTATCGACTGGCGCCGGAACATCAGTTTCCAGCTGGTGTCGACGACGCGTCGGCAGTCCTGCGTTGGGTTGCCGCCGGATCCGAAGGGCTTGATCCGCGGATTGTCGTCACCGGAGACAGTGCGGGCGGAAACCTTGCGGCGGTCTGCGCACAGACGATGCGTTCCGACAGCGAAGTCTGCGTGGTGGGTCAGGTACTCATCTATCCAGTCGTCGACGCCGATCTGACGCGAGACTCGTATGTCGCTAACTCGGGTGTGTTCCTCGGCTCGAAGGAAATGCAGTGGTTCTTTGATCATTACTGCCCCGATGCTGCGGATCGGAATTCTCCAAGCCTGGCGCCGATTCGCGCGGCAGACCTTGCCGGACTGCCGCCTGCGATTGTGGTTGTGGGTGGTCATGATCCGTTGCTCGACGAGGGCTTGGAGTACGCGGAGCGATTGGCTGCGGCTGGTGTGGCTGTGGAACTGCTGCACTACCCGACGCTCCCGCACGGTTTCCTTCAGTTCACGGCCGTCTCCGCCGATGCCCGGGAGGCTGCCGCCGCGGTGGCGTCCGCTACTGCACGACTGTTCAAAAATGCTGGCCTACAGACTGATTCGATCGAAGGAGTTGCTCGTGCATGATCTCGTGATTCGAGGCGGGCTCGTTGTCGACGGGACCGGTGCGGTGCCGAGACAAGCGGATGTGGCCGTCGACGGCGGCCGTATCACGTCGGTGGGCGAGGTATCCGAGCCCGGACGCCGTGAGGTCGACGCAGCGGGCATGCTCGTGACGCCCGGCTTTGTCGATATTCACACCCACTACGACGGTCAGGTCACATGGGACGCGCTGCTGACGCCGTCGTCGCTGCACGGGGTTACGACAGTGGTGATGGGGAACTGCGGTGTGGGATTTGCACCGGTCAAACCGGAACAACGTGACTGGCTTATCAGCCTGATGGAGGGTGTGGAGGACATCCCCGGAAGCGTGCTGGCCGAGGGGATGACGTGGAACTGGGAGTCGTTCCCCGACTACCTCGACGCGATCGACACCCCGCACGCCATCGACTTTGCTGCCCAACTTCCGCACGGCGCCCTTCGTACGTATGTGATGGGGGAGCGGGGCGGCGATCACCTTGTTCGGCCGACCAACGACGAGATCGATCGGATGCGTGACCTCGTGGCCGAAGCTGTCGAGGCAGGCGCACTCGGCTGGTCAACCTCGCGAACCGCGGTGCATAAGACGTCGGACGGTGAACCGACGCCGAGCCTCACGGCGTCGCGGGAGGAACTGATCGGCCTTGCCCGCGGGCTGGCCAAGGCCGGTGCCGGTGTCGTCGACTTCATCTCCGACTTCATGGAAGAACCCGCGGAGATGACATTGGTGAGCGAGATCGTCGAGGCGGCGCAACGGCCCATGTCGGTCTCGATCGTGCAGAGTGACCGTGCACCGGACAAATGGCGTGAGCTGTTGGATGGATTGGCGGAAGTGTCTGCACAACAGGATATTCCGATCACAAGTCAAATTGCACCGCGAGCAGTCGGGATAATGCTCGGCTGGGAGTTGAGTTGGCATCCCTTCATGGCGCATCCCAGCTACAGTGCGTTGGCGGACCTTCCGCGAGAAGAGCGCGTGAAGCAGTTGCGTCGGCCCGAGGTCAAGGCAGCTCTACTGGCTGATCGGCCCGTGACGGACAGTGACTTCGTCTCGAGGCTGTCGACGCAATTCGAGCACGTCTACCTGCTCGGTGATCCTCCCAATTACGAACCGGGACCGGGCGATTCCGTCGCCGCGCTGGCGGAACGTTGTGGCGTCTCGGCCGTCGAAGTTGCCTACGACGCGATGATGGCCCAGGACGGCCGCGCCTTGCTGTATTTCCCGATGCTCAACTACGCCGGCGGAAACCTCGACGCTGTCCGGGAGATGCTTGCCCGGCCCGATACGGTACCGGCACTCGGCGACGGCGGCGCCCATTGCGGTGCGATCTGCGACGCGAGCTTCCCGACGACTCTGCTCACCCACTGGGGTCGTGACCATCGGAACAGTGAGTCTCTGTTTCCGGTCGAGTGGTTGATCAAGCGGCATACTGTCGATACTGCCGCAGTGGTGGGGCTGCTCGATCGGGGTCAGGTGCGGCCCGGGTACCGAGCGGATCTCAATGTGATCGACTTCGATCGGCTCCAGGCTGACCATCCGGAAGTGTTGTACGACTTGCCAACTGGTGGCCGTCGTCTGATGCAGACTGCAACCGGTTATGTTGCGACGGTGGTGGCGGGTGAGGTCGTCTTCGAGGAAGGCCAGCACACCGGCGCTTTACCGGGACGGCTTGTGCGTGGCGCCAAGACAGCTCCCGAACCAGCCGTGTCGTGACATGCATTCCCACCGTTCACATTCTCAGCGAAAGTAGAACTATATGAAGCGTTGTTCACTCACCCGAGTCGCTACTGCGCTCATCGCATTGACGACGGTGACAGCACTGGTGGCAGGGTGCGCCGGAAGTGGATCGACTTCCGAGACTGACGCATCGGACGTGACGACAGGACTCGTCGGCAATCAGGAAAGCGGTGGCGACCCGCAATCGGGAGGAACGCTGTCTTTCGCGACGTACAACGGCGTCAGCAGCCTCGATCCGGCTGACCGGCAGGACGGCGGAGCGACCGGGGGCAACGAGATGGCTGCAATCTACGACCTACTCATGCGGTACAACCCGGAGTCCAAAGCGTTCGATCCGCAGCTCGCGAAGTCACTGGAAGCCAACGGCGACAACACAGTCTGGACTTTGAAGCTGCGTGACAACGCCAAATTCAGCGACGGTTCCCCGGTGGACGGCGGTGCGGTGGTCTGGAGTATCAACCACTACCTGGAGAAGAAGGGCACACACACGCAGGTCTGGAAGGCGAGCGTTGCCGACGTTCAGTCGCCTGATCCGTCGACGGTCGTGTTCACGCTGAAGCAGGCATGGAACGAGTTCCCGATCATGTTCACCACCGGTCCCGGAATGATCGTCGCGCCGTCTTCGATGGCTACGGGAACCTTCACCCCGATCGGCGCCGGCCCGTTTCAGGTCGAGAAGTTCGCTTCGCAAGACGAATTAGTGCTTGCCGCCAGCCCAACCTACTGGAACGGCAAGCCGAATCTGGACAAGCTGCGTTTTCCCGCGATCGTCAGTGAGCAGGCCAAGGTGGATGCTCTCCATGCCGGCGGAATTCAGGCCGCCTATCTCCGTGGTGCCGACGCAGTCCACAACGCGCTCAGCGCCGGCGACGTGGGGTATGTCTACACGGTCAATATGGGTGGCGTCGGCAACATCAATCAGCGTGAGGGACGGGCAGGCGCCGACGTACGGGTTCGCAAAGCGATTGTGGCAGCGTTCAATCCCGATACTTTCAACGAGCGGGTGGAGGACGGCTACGGAATGCCCGGCAGCGACATGTTCGCTTCGTGGTCGCAGTGGCATGGATCTGTGGCCGGCAACGGCTATGACCCGGAGGCAGCCAAGCGGTACCTCGGTGAGGCGAAGGCGGACGGATACGATGGCAAACTCACCTACGTGGGCCTGAATGATCCGGCTGCTCAGAGGAGTGCGTTGGCGTTCCAAGCAATGCTGCAGGCCGTCGGTTTCACCGTCGAGATCGTCTATGCCACCAGTATCAACGACCTCGTGAAGGCTATGTACGCCAAGCATGACTACGACATCGGATATGCGGGATTCAACATCCTCGACGAGTCGCCCTTCGTTCGCATGTACGGAAACCTCTACAGTGAATCGTCCTCGAATGTACTGGGCTACAAGAATGCGACGATGGATTCGCTGTTGGCCAAGCTGCAGAGCGCTGCATCAGACGACGACCGTAAGAAGGTTGTCGAGGAGATTCAGGCCCTGGTCAACGAGACGGCTCCGATGGTGACCGTCAACACCGGCAAGTACTTCATTCCGTGGAGCAAGAACGTCCACGGGATCACACCCAGCGCGGACGGCATCATGCTGTTCGGAAATGCTTGGATGGCTCCGGATTCCGCATCCTAGTCCGGTAGTGAACTGCCGCAGATAGCCGCAACGGCGGGGTCGTGAAGACCCCGCCGTTACTGGTTTTCCGCGCAGAATTGAGTGCCGCCGCTACTGCGTGGCAGCGCCCATTTTCCGGAAGTGGTCGAGCATCGTTGCCATGGCATCGGGTGCAAAGTTGCCCGGCCGGAAGGTAATTCGGCTGAACCGGCCCGAGTACGCGAACACGCCGCGGCGCAGATGCAGATCCCACGAAATCGGCGAGCGGCGCATTGCTCCCACATAGAGACCGCTGAAGGGAACCAGCCAAGACAATTGGACGAACTGGATGTCGGTTCGCACGCACTCGCCGTCGACGAAAATGCTTGCCAGCCAACGTGCTTTGCCCGGGGCATCGACAGTCACGCGGATTCGCTGAGTTCCGTCGCGCAGCGGCACCGGTTCGGCCGCGATCATCCGTCCCCACGCATTCTGAACGAGATGCAGTTGCCCGGCCTCGATGTAGAGCATGTAGCCGCTCTCCTGGCCTCCATGGGCCAGCAGTACGCCTTCGTCGGCCGTGGTGAAATCGGTGAGCTCTACCTCGAATTCAAATGATCGTCCGTCGATCAGCTGGCTCGCGCGGAATCGCTCGAGCGTCGGGGTTTCGGGGAGCAAGACCACATCCGTTGCGAAGCGCTCATCGAGCGGATCCCGCTGGAACCAATGCAAAGGACTGCCATTCGCCATCGGAAACACCTGATTGCGTTCCGCAGCATCGCGCCACGCAGCGATCAGTTCTTCGACCCGCTCCGGGTTCTCGGCGGCGAGATTGTTGAGCTGATTGAAGTCCTCGGCAGTCTCGAACAGTTCCCAGCGATCCTGATCGAACGGGGTCATCGGAGTGCGTTGCGCGACAGCTTCCCAATCGCCGGCGTAGTAGGCGCGTTCGCCCAGGCACTCGTAGTACTGCTCGGTGTGATTGCTGACGGCGTCGCCGCGGCGCAGCAGCTCCGCCATGCTTGTGCCGTCGAGGGGACGAGCGGCAAGACCGTGGCGCTCGGTGGACACCGGCAGGCCGATGAGGTCCATCAGCGTCGGCGCGAGGTCCGTGACGTGGGCGTATTGGTGTCTGATCGCCCCGGCAGAGTCCGGCAGTCCGGCAGGCCAGGACATCAGGAAGGACACTTGGTGTCCACCGCGATAGGTGCTGAACTTGTGGCGGCGGAACGGGGTGTTGGACACGGTCGCCCAGCCAGTTGCATATTGCGGCCAGCTTGTGGGGCCGCCGATCTCGTCGATCCGAGGCAACTGCTCCGCGATTCGATCAGCATTGCTCACGACGCGCGAGCGATCGAGATTGGCGAGGTGATTGAAGGCGCCGACGTCGTGGCCGCCGCCGCCGGAGGCGCCGTTATCACTCAGGAAGACGAAGATCGTGTTCTCGAGTTTGCCGAGTCGATCCAGAACGTCACGGAGCTTTCCGACGCTCTCGTCGATAGTGCCGACCATCGCTGCGAAGCCTTCCATGTGGCGCGCGGCGAGAGCTTTTCCGTCGTCGGAGAGTTCGTCCCAGGCGGGGACGTCGTAACCGGCCTCTTCGCTTCGGGGCGAGAGATCGGTTCCGGGAGGAACAACCCCCAGGGCTTTCTGACGTTCCAGGCGGGCTTCGCGGATCGCATCCCAACCCTGGGCGTACTTCCCCCGGAAGCGGTCCATGTCTGCAGGTTTCACGTGCATCGGTGTGTGAACCGCAGCGTGCGCGAAGTACATCATGAACGGCTTCGACGGATCCGCCGCCTGCGTATCGGCAATCATCTGAAGGGCGCGGTCCGTCAGATCGTCGGTGAGGTAGTAGCCCTCCGGGTACTGGTCGACGTGGACCGGGTTGTTGCCCTCGTACAGCTGATGTGGGAAGTGAAGATTGGACTGTGCTTCCAGGAATCCGTAGTACTGGTCGAAGCCCCGCTGCAGCGGCCACGAATGGCGGTTGCCCGCGGAATGCATGTCGGATTCCCGGCACAAGTGCCATTTTCCGATTGCCATTGTGGAGTAGCCGTTGTCGCGAAGCATCTCCGCGATGGTGGGCTGATTGGCCGGGAGTTCGGCAGCGTAACCGGGGAAACCGTCGTCGACGTTGGCGACGGCGCCCATACCGACGGCGTGCGAGTTGCATCCGGTCAGCAGGGAGGCCCGTGTCGGGGAGCACGTCGGTGTCACGTGAAAGTCGGTCATGCGGACGCCTTCACCGGCAACTGCGTCCAGGTGAGGGGTCGGAATTTCCGATCCGAACGCTCCGATGTCCGAGTAGCCCATGTCGTCGACGAGCATCACGATGACGTTCGGTGCGCCGGCCGGGGGCGTCGGATTCTGAGGCCACGACGGTTGGGAGCTTGCGATTGATTCGGTGATGATCCCGGCGAACTCGGGACTATTCGATAGTGCTGCCATTCTCGAGACTGTAGAGACCACGGGTCACCGAGTCAGGTCTGAATTCCGTTCATCGAGACCGAAAACATGGTTGAGCTATCCGCCCAGAATCACCGTCAACACGATTGCACCGACGCACGATACGGTGACGATAAGTATCGCAATCAGGTCAGCACGCCGCGGTCGTTTGGGATACGCGGCAATCAAACCGGTACCGCCGCGGGCAGAGATTGCCTCACCCATTTCAGCGGACCGGCGGATTGCCACCGACATCGTGGTGGTGATCAGGTCGATGATCGTGTTGTCGGAAGCACTGTGCACCACACCCTTCGGTCGAAGGCGCCGCGCAGCAGCGAGTGTGAGCATCTCCTCGATCAGGAGGGGGAGTGATCGGATGCAGAGGGCTGCCGCGATTGCCCACTCGTCCACGGGGATTCGCAGGAATCGCAGTGGTCGGCCGAGCGTTGCGAGTGCGGGCGCGACATCGCTCATGGACGTAGTCAACGCCAACATCAGTGAGGCGCAAAGTAATACGATGCCGAAAGTGATGGCTCGGAGATACAGATAGACGGCGTCGAGTCCGATCGGAAGGTTGACCAGCGCGCCGCCCAGCAACAGCAACCAAAACCACCACGGTGGCCGCGGGAATGCGGTCACGGGAACTCGGCCGATGATCGCGGTGACGAGAAGCAGTCCGACGATCACTGCAATGGACGGCCACGACGGTGCGATCACCAAGACGAGGCTGATGAGAACAACGGCGATGATCTTCGTTCCCGCCCACAACCGGTGAATCGGCGACGTGGTGGGTACTTCACGCAGGAGAGTGGTCATCGCTGTGCCTCTTCCAGGCTGGCGGGGTTTTCGGCAAGAATGCCGTCGGCAAGGTGAATTGTTCTGCTGCACACGGCGTCCATACCGTCGACGTCATGTGAGATCACGACAATGGCCGTGCCGTTGCGCCGGATCCAGGAAAGGACGTTCATGATGGCCGCTCTGCCCGGCGGGTCGAGTCCGGCCAGGGGCTCGTCGAGAATGAGCAATCGGGGTTGGCGGACAAGGAGTCCGGCCAGTACCAGCCGACGCATTTGTCCGCCGCTGAGTTGGTCGATACTGCGGCCCGCGAGGTTTCGATCGAGGCCGACGGCGTCGAGAGCCCAGGACACCTGGGTGGTTCCGATTTCGGGTCCGCCCGCGGCTTCGATGTCTTCGGCGACGGTGCGGCGTTGGAGTTGTAGTCTCGAATGTTGGAAGGTCAGTCCCACCGAGCCGACTTCCTTCGCAATGGGTTTGCCGTCGAACAGTGCGGTGCCGGCAGTAGGAACCGTCAACCCGGCCATGATCCATGCCAGTGTCGATTTGCCGGAACCGTTGCCGCCCAAGACGAGTAGGCCGTCACCGGCACCGATAGTGAGGTCTACATCGGACAGCGCAGTCCGAGACCACGGTGTCCGATTGTTGTAGGTGTGCGAGAGATTGCTGATCTCGAGAAGCGGCCGGGTGCTGTGTGGCCAAGGGGCCGAGGGCAATGTCGGTCCGGCGCCGAGCATCCAGTTCGGTTGATGCTCGATCTGACGTCCGCCTTGGAGCTGAATGACGCGGTCGGCTCGGCGCGTATCGGCCTGATGATGGGTGACCAGAACGACCGCCATGTCATGGCGCCGCGGGAGTGTGGCCAGCAGTTCCACCAGTTCTTCGCGGCCGGCGCGGTCGACCATCGCGGTAGCTTCGTCGGCGATGAGCAACGCAGGTTTGCGTGCGAGGGCGGCGGCAACAGCCAGACGCTGCATCTCGCCTCCCGACAGTGACGACGTTTCACGCATCGCCATCCCGCCTAACCCGACCTCGGTCAGCAGTGCCTCGACGTCGGGAAGATGGTCGGGTTGCAAGCCCCACACCACGTCGTCAGCCACCCGGGTGCCGAGGATCTGACTCTCGGGCCGTTGCAGGACAACGGCTGTTCCACCGGTGCGCCCGAGTCCCGCCGCTCCCGGTCGCACCACAATGCCGGTCGACGGCGCTCGTCCGGCAAGCAACCGGGTCAGGGTGGATTTACCGGAACCGTTGTGGCCGACGATGGCGATGAATTCGCCGCGGTCGATCGTGAAGTTGATGTCGGTCAGGGATGCGGAGTGAGCCCCGGGGTACGTGAAACCGACGTGTTCGAGAGCGAGCGGCAAGGGGCTGATCGGTCGAGTATCGAGGGCTGTTTCCAGTTGATCCTCGGTCGGAATGGCCGCCAAACGATCGAGAACCGCGCCGAGTACGAAGTACGACACAACAGTGGTGAAGACGATGCCCAGCGTGGCAGACGCGGCAATCCACACCCACCAGTAGTCGATGATCGACCCGACACTGTTTTCGATCCACTCGGCCGCGCCGATGAACGGTGGCCAACGCTTCAGGATTGCCGCGACGCCCCGTGCTGTGTAGTCCAACGAGTTCAGGATCAGATTTCGCAACGGCGAGAGAATCAGCAGCAGAACTATCGAGAACAAGGCAATAAGTGGGCCGACGACAAACGACGCCAGTAATGCGGAGGCGAACCCGCGTCCGCGGCGTTTGACGTTGCCGATGATGCCGCCGATCAGGACACACAGTGCGACTGCCGACGCCGATCCCGAACCGGCTGCGACAAACGCCACGACCGTCGCCGATATGCCGGAGGCAACTACAGCACGAAGCCGGAATCTCTGGGCAACGATTCCCATCGGCACCGCGGCAACAAAGTGAAGCGCACTAGCGAGTGGGATTACCGTTGCGATGACCGACAGGGCGACGGTGAATCCCGCCATCACGGCACCGGTCGCCAACTCGAGTGGACGTAGGTTACCGGTGGTACGGACTTCGGGGCGGCTGCTCACCGACTCCAGTGTGCCAGTTGTATCGAAATTGCTGAGTTGTCGAAACTGCGCGGTGATGAAACTCCCGTCCCACTGATGGTGAGACGATCTGCCCGGTTGCGTAGGCTTCGCCTTACAACTATGCATCGGATGGAGCGTGGAAGACGTGAGTGCAGCACCCATCAGGGTCGGGGTTCTGGGAGCCAGGGGCAAGGTCGGCCAGGCGATCTGCGCAGCAGTGGAAGCCGCTGCTGATCTCGAATTGGTCGCGCAGGTCGATACCGGCGATCGCATCGAAACGTTTGTCGATACCCGCACTCAGGTCGTGGTTGATTTCACGCACCCGGACGTTGTGATGGGAAACCTCGAGTTTCTCGTAGCCAACAGGATTCATGCTGTGGTCGGCACCACAGGATTCGACGACGCACGTCTGGGCACAGTTCAATCTTGGCTCGACGCGCAGCCTGCTGCCGGTGTGCTGATCGCTCCCAACTTCGCGATCGGCGCAGTGCTGATGATGCGCTTCTCGGCGGCAGCGGCGCGGTTCTTCGATTCCGTCGAGGTCATCGAACTTCATCACCCCAACAAGGCTGACGCTCCGTCCGGTACCGCATTCCGGACCGCTGCGATGATCGCCGCGGCCCGCGCCGAAGCCGGTGTCGGAGCCAGTCCCGATGCCACGACCGTCGAACTCGAGGGTGCCCGCGGTGCCGACGTCGACGGCGTTCGCGTGCATTCGGTTCGTATGGCCGGCATGGTTGCGCATCAGGAAGTGATCCTGGGTACGCAGGGCGAGACACTCACCATCCGCCACGACTCCATCGACCGAAACTCGTTTGCCCCGGGCGTCCTACTCGGTGTTCGTCAGATCGCGGCCCACCCGGGTCTGACGGTCGGTATCGATTCATTCCTGGACCTGTGAGTACTACATCGATGAGCAGCAAATCAGTGAACAACAAGACCACTCGCACGCTCATCCTGATCACAGCGATCTGTCTTGCGCTCGGCGTGTACTTCGTGCTGCTCGGTCAACGCGGAATCACACTGATTCAGCAGGGAGGCGTTGTGCCCATCGGCCTGGGAATCGGCGTGATGATCCTGCCGTTCCTGGGATTGTGGCTGGTGATTTCAACGCTGCGCGCCGGTTTCACCCATCAGCGTCTGGCTCAGCAGATTGTCGACGAAGGCTTGGCCGTCGACGCGTCGTCGCTCCCCAAGTTGCCTTCGGGCCGCATCGAGCGCGCTGCTGCCGACGAGTTGTTCGCGAAGGTCAAGGTCGATTGGGAAGCTGATCCCGACAACTGGAAGCAGAACTTCCGCCTTGCTCGCGCCTACGACTATGCCGGTGACCGCAGTCGCGCCCGCGAAACCATGCGTCGGGCAGTAGAATTGGAGCGCCGCGAGCGCGGCAGGTAGGCCCGCCGCGAACGCGGTAATCAACCTCGCAGGCTACTCCGGAATCGTGTAGGGCGAAGCCGGATCCGGAGTAGTGGGGTCGAAGGGTGGCGGGTTGTCCGGGTCGAAGCTTGTAGGCGGCACCGAGCACGTTGCTCCCACCTCGGGGTACGTCGTGGGGTTGAGTCGCAACGCCGAGATGAAGTGGTCGATCCGAGGATCGTCTGATTTATCGAGCTTCAACTGATGGCCCCACGACTGCAATGATATCGGGGCGTCGAGCGTCGGATACGGGGACATCAGTGTGTAGCCGACTCCGCTGACGCGTTGCGCGAGCCGCTCGACGTCCTGGTCCGACACCAAGTCCGGGTTGTAGGTAATCCACACGGCACCGTGTTCGAGTGAGTGAACAGCATTCTCGGTTCGAATCGCTTGGGGGTACACAATTCCCGTGCACTTTGCCCACACCGAGTCGTGCTGACCACCGAATGGTGGTGAATATGTGTACGCCACACGCTCATTGGGGCCGACATGTAGCGCCGCCGGGTATTCGACAAACGTGACACCGTCGATAGTTTCCGACTGATCGGGGTTCTCGCGGCTCGGTACAAACCGATCCGGAACGGGCGTACCCTGGATCGGCTGCGCGCAACCAGACATGCCGACTACTGCAGCTACAGCGATGATTGCCCGAATTCGTGTGTTCACTCCGCGATGATAGCGGCAGTCAGGAGCCAGTCGAACCGGTCGATCCCAGCGAACCGAGCGATCCGGATGGGCTGCCGGATTCCGCGATCTCGGTTGCTCCCCGCAGGATTCGCAGTGGAGGCATCGGTCCTCCGCGGGTTTCGGAGCCGCTGACCAGATCGCCGTCGTCGTTGAACGTGATTGCCTCACCTTGCGGTTCGTTGGGAAGGGGAACTCGGATTGCTCTGGTGGTCAACGCTTTCACGACGTCGCCGTCCGGTGCGAGATATAGATACACATCCGTGTAGGTCCGCAATGCGACTACTGTTCCGTCCTTGCTGACCGCGCCGCCGGTGACGGCCATCGTTCCTGCGCCGGTGACTGGCCCACCCGGTGTGAGGGTCGGGGTGAACTGAAGGTGCCCCACCTTGCTCAGCGGTGTGGGGACCGAAGTACCGAGGTTGTGAACGCTGGTCCGGTCGGCGGGTGTGTATACGTAACTCGCGCCCAAGTAGTCCTTGGTCACGATGACCGGCAATCCGTCGTTCTGGATCAGCAGGGCCTCGGCGTCGTGGGCTCCGTCGGGATAAGCAAGCGGGTGAGCGGTGGCTGTTCCGCCGTCGGGATCGAATCCGATCAGTGAAACTGACGAGCGAACCTTGTTGTTGTCCCCGATGTCGGCGAGCCACAGGGACCCGTCGGCGGTTGCATCTAGATCTTCGACGTCGACGGTAGGCGTACCGACGGGCATCCATCGAGTGACCTGGCAGTTCGTGTCGAGTTCGGCTATTTGGTCGTCCGCACCGCTGTCGCCGATTGCGTACATTCGAGCATCCGACACAGCCAGTCCGGAGAGTTCGGCCAGTCCCGGATCGGTGGGGGTGCAGAGGACGTCGAAACTCGTGGTGGCCGCTTGCGCCGCAGTGGTGAGACCGCCCAGAGCGATCGTCATTGCGGATGCAACGGCGACAGTCGTCACGGTGCGGACTGTTCGTCGTTTCGATGTCACTGCGTGTTCCTCCGTTGGGGGAAGTCGATTGCTGCCGCTGTGAGAGGCAACAGTGTCGGACTAGATGCAGTGTCAGACTAATTGTGCAATCGGGACTTCGGTGGAGAATGCCGGACAAAGGTGACGGGACACCGGTTTTGTCAGACAGTCACTGCCGCTCGGTGCGATGTGACAGCCGCAAGGATCTCACCCGATCGGATTGCGATGTTGGACAGCAATGACGATGTGAGCCCGTGTGATTGCTCAGTACCGCCTTGGAGAAATATCGAGCCGCCGCATTCCTGGTTGGTGATCAATCGATAGTCGCGGGTAACCGAAGGACCATTTTTGTCGAAATCGGTTCTGTTGCAGAGTGGTCCGAGGATGGATGGCAGGTCCATAGGCTTGAAGCCCGTCGCATAGATGACGGCGTCATTGCGGAAAGTCTCAGTTAGTCCGGTAGGGCGGTGCTCGACGGTGACGTCCACTCCGGCGGCATCTTCGTGAATCTCGGAGATCGACGACGCTCCGTGGACGAACAGGCGCCGCGGGCCTTGTACGCGCTCGGCGTATTCCAGCGCGTACAGCTCTTCGATCAGTGGCAAGTCGACCGCCGAATAGTTGGTTCCGCGATGATATCTGAGCAGTTGTTCCCGAACATCCGGTGATGACGAGTAGAAATCGTCGACAGCGACGGGGTCGAATATGCGGTTGGCGTAGGGACTGTCGTCGGACGGGCTGTACCCGTACTTCCCGAACACGGCGTGCACCTCGGCCTGCGGGTACGTCGAATGGAGATACCGTGCCACTTCGGCAGCGCTCTGTCCCGCGCCGACGACAACAAAGGAATTGTTGAGGATGGGCGGTAGTTCCGCCAGTTCGAACAAGAGGTTGTGGTTGTGGAACTGGCGGTTGCTGGGGGAGACGCCGTCGGGCAGTGTGGCCGTCAACCCGCCGGCCATGACGATGTTGCGCGCCCGGAGCATCCCTTCCACCTTGCCATTGGTCGTGACCTCGAAATAGTCACCGGTGCTTCTGATCTCGACCACCCGAGTGCCGTAGTCGACTGCTGCGTCAACGGTGGCGGCCGCCCATTCCAGGTACTGGTGAAATTCGATCCGCGTGGGAAAGAACGTCTGGTAGTTCACGAAGTGACTCAATCGTTCGTGCTCGGCCAAGAAGTTGAGAAACGTGAAGCGACTAGTGGTGTTGCGTTGTGTGGCAAGGTCCTTCAGGAAGGAAACCTGCATGGTTGTGTCAGGAATCAGCATTCCGGGATGCCAGCCGAATGCCGGCTTCGATTCGACGAACCGAGCTGAAATATGGTCCTCGCGATCCCGTATCTCGTTGTACTCGCGAATGGCGATAGCGAGGCCCAGATTCGACGGTCCGAATCCGACTCCGATCACATCGATGACGTCGTCATCGTGCGGTGTCGAGTTCTGGTGATTCACAGTGTCACGGAAATGCATGATTTCCTCCTGATATTTCGTGGAAAAGTCAGTGAACCGTATTGTCCACCAAAGAAAATGAGATTTCGCGCGTGACGAGCGTCAGACGGCGATCGAACTCAAAGTATCAAAATTTGGCCACTCTGTGTCGCCTACGTGTCGAGATCGCTTTCAGTGACTCCGAATGCGGTGAGTACGGTTCGGAATTTCGTGCGTGTCTCACGCAATTCGGCCTCGGGATCGGACGACGCCACAATTCCTCCGCCCGCGTACGCACGAGCGGACATGCCGTCAGCGGCGATCTCGGCACATCGGATGGCCACCATCCACTCGCCGTCACCGGTCCGGTCGCACCAGCCGATCGCGCCCGCATAGAACCCGCGATCGGCTTCGGTCGCGGTGATGTGGTCGCGGGCGACATCGGTCGGTGTCCCGCAGATTGCCGGAGTGGGGTGCAATGCCAGGGCGAGTTCCAGCGCTGTCAGATTCGGATCGGCCAGCACTCCTTCGATTTTGGTTCCGAGGTGCCAGAGTTGTGGTGTGCGAAGCAGTTCCGGAGCTTTCGGCGCAGAATACGACCTGCACAGCGGTTCGAGAATCGCGCTGACCGAATCGACCACAAAAGCATGCTCGGTCAAGTCTTTTGCGGATGCCACCAGTTCGCGGGCATTCGTCTCATCCTGCTGTGGATCAGGGTGGCGCGCAATCGAACCGGCGAGCGGATGGCACGTTACGACATTTCCGCGTCGTTCGATCAGGACTTCGGGCGTCGAACCGACCAAAGATCGTCCGCGATATTTTCCGCCGGCCGGAGAGAGGTCAACGCAGAATCCGTTGTGCGATTGATCGAGTTCGATTAATCGGCTTGCCAGTGCGGTGGGTGAGATCGGTGATTCCGTCTCGATTGTCAGCGAGCGTGCGAGAACCACTTTGTGTAGTTCTCCGGCTTGCAATCGGGTGATGGCGCCGCGAACTCGGTCGGTGTGCGCGCGGGGTTTCGGTTCGAGATCGGTGACCCGGGCAGGTGGAAGATCAACGCCGTATGAGTGATGTAGATCACCTCTGACTCGGGTGAAACTCAGCGGCGCGATGAGTGCACAGGGGGTTGTCGAGGTGAACGGAATGGCGCCCACGACCGAGTCGATGCGCCCGGTTTTGAGGGCTTCGATGGCGTCGAAAGCCGAGTCGAATTCCTCGACCACGCCTGACGTTCGTACCGACGTTTGCCTACGTGAGAGCAAGAAAACCGAATCCGTACCGGTGTCAGATCGGTTGGTGTGCAACGGGTATTCGGCGACTTCGGCGACTGCGAACATGGACACCTTTCCAGGTTGATCGAGACACTTACTGTGTTGAGGCTAGCCTTAGTTGGCTGAAAATTGTGTTGCAGGTTTTGATGTTGTGTACTTGCGTACCAATGTGGTTAGGCTGTCCAAAGTCGCTACGGTTGTGTGAGGTCGAAATGAGGTTGATGCGACCCGCGCCGAGCGTGTCGATCACTACTTCGAGGAGATCAATGAGCAGCACCGTAGACCGCGACCGGATCGTGCGCGACGTCGCCGAGGTTCTGTCGATGAGGGCAGAACAACTCGGCGGCGACGCGGATCTCGGGGATGAAGGACTGGACTCGGTCCGCCTCATGACGCTCGTCGAACGCTGGCGGGCAGACGGGGCGGATGCAGATTTTGCAGAGTTGGCAGAAGAGCAGACGATCAATGCCTGGGCATCGGTTCTGTGCCCCCGCTGAGTCAGCACACTAGGGTTGCAGTTGTCACGGGCGCCGCCGCGGGTATCGGCGCCGCGGTGGCCCGGACGCTGGCCTCGGACGGCTACTCTCTGGCACTGCTCGATCGTGACGGTGTTGAACTCGGCAGTGTCGCAGCTGAATTGGCTGCATCGTTCGACGGTGAGATCGTCACCTACGTCGTCGATGTGACTGATCGAGACGGCGTCGACACGGCGATCGAGTCGGTCGTCGAACGATTCGGAACAATCGATGCTCTGGCGCACGTGGCCGGGGTGCTCGATACGGGCTCGGTACTCGATTCGGATCCGTCAGTGTGGCGCAACATCTTCGACGTCAACGTCTTCGGATTGCTCAATGTCCTGCAGAGCGTCGGACGAGAGATGCGTACGCGTCGGTCGGGTTCGATAGTCGTCGTCTCGTCCAACGCTGCGGGGGTTCCCCGAATCGGTATGGGTGCCTACGGATCTTCCAAAGCGGGCGCAACAATGCTGGTCCGTACTGCCGGACTCGAACTTGCCGGCGACGGAATCAGGGTCAACGTCGTAGCTCCCGGGTCCACAGACACCGCCATGCAGCGTTCACTCTGGGTCGATCCTTCGGACGCCGCGGGTGCCGAGGCCGTGATCGAAGGTAACCTCGCTGCGTATCGCCTGGGAATTCCGTTGGGCAAGCTAGCAACTGCAGCTGATATCGCCGACTCCGTGCACTTCTTGTTGTCCGATCGGGCAGCGCACATCACCATGCAGGCGCTGTATGTAGACGGCGGCGCCACGCTCAAAGCATGAGAAACATCCGTCGAATCTTCGAAGAGGAGTCTCCGCATGACTACGAGGATCGCCCGCGAGCCCTTGGCTCCGGTAGCGCAGTATCCGCCCGAGTTGGTGAAACATTATCGTGAGCAGGGCTATTGGACGGACGATACGCTCGCCGGGTTTTTGACCGCCGCATCTGCACGTTTTCCCGACAACGACGCTGTTGTGGGCCGTGACGGGGACGGCGCCGATGTACGCCTGACCTATTCCGATCTCGACCGGCGAAGTTCGGCCGTCGCCGGCGGTTTGTCAGCACTGGGCATCGTTCCCGGTGACCGGGTCCTGTTGCAATTGCCGAACATCGTGGAGTACACCGAGGCGCTGTTCGCCGTGCTGAAGTTGGGTGCACTACCGGTCTTCGGGTTGCCCGCGCATCGGCGTACGGAAATCGGATACTTCTGCGAGTTCGCTGATGTCGCTGCGTATATCGTCGCTGATCGACATGGTGGGTTCGACTACCGAACACTCGCTCGCGAAGTGATCGAGACGCTCGAAGTGCCACCCATCGTGATCGTTGCCGGTGATGCCGAAGAGTTTGTCAGCTTCGGTTCGTTGAGGGAAAACGATGCGCTGGTACCGGCGTCAGTGGATCCTCTCTCGGTTGCGTTTCTTCAGCTTTCCGGCGGCACGACCGGTGTCTCGAAGCTGATTCCGCGAACTCATGCGGACTACCTGTATTCGGTGCGAGCGTCGAATCCCATCTGTGGTGTCGACGAGTCGACACGCATGTTGGTGGTTCTTCCGGCAGCACATAATTTTCCGATGAGTTCGCCCGGAATTCTGGGCGCACTTCATGCTGGCGGCACAATTGTTTTTGCCCCGGACGCCATGCCGTCTACCGCTTTCCGGCTGATTGAACAAGAACGCGTCACTCATGCGTCTTTGGTACCGCCTATCGCGCTGGGATGGATGGCAGCTCCCGGCAGATTGGATCATGACCTGTCGAGTTTGCGGGTTCTGGGCGTCGGAGGTGCGAAGTTCAGTGCGGAAGCCGCAGCTCGGGTCCGCACGGAACTGGGGTGCACGCTGCAGCAGGTGTTCGGAATGGCTGAAGGTTTGGTCAACTACACGCGGCTCGACGACAGCGATGACCTGATTGTCGGCACTCAGGGCCGGCCGATCTCATCCGATGACGAGGTGCGAGTTGTCGACGATGAAGGTGACGCTGTCGGACCCGGAATCACGGGACACCTGCTGACCCGGGGGCCGTACACAATTCGCGGGTACTACCGCGCGGACGCGCACAACTCCGAGGCATTTGATGCCGAAGGTTACTACCGCACCGGCGATCTCGTCAGTGTTACCGAGACCGGGCATCTGATTGTCGAGGGCCGCGCAAAAGACCAGATCAACCGCGGCGGCGAAAAAGTAGCCGCCGAGGAAATCGAAAACCACCTGCTCTCACACCCGGCGGTTCACGATGCGGCCGTCGTCGCAGTTCCCGACGAATACCTGGGGGAGCGCACGTGCGCCGTTCTGGTGATCTCGGGTGAAGCGCCGACAGTGGGAGACATCAAACGATATATCCGTGCGCGAGGCGTTGCGGCATACAAGGTTCCGGACCGCGTGGAATTCGTGACGGAGTTCCCCGTTACCGGAGTCGGTAAAACCAGCAAGGCGGCGCTACGCCGCGCAATCAGTGAATCGATAGCTGCTCAGATGTCCTGAGTTGTTCGATTCCACCTGACATCTCGAGGAGAATCTCATGGCTTTACCCACGGCAGTCCGATACTCGATGCCCACCGAGTTTCCCGAAAACCGCGTCGACTGGACTCTTGATCCCTCGCGCGCTGTGCTACTTCTGCACGATATGCAGGAATACTTCGTCGGCGCGTACGACCGGACAGCGGACCCACTCAGGACGGTGGTACCGAACATTGATCGTCTGCGTTCCGCAGCTCGCGCGGCCGGAATTCCGATTGTCTACACCGCGCAGCCGGGAGATCAGGATCCCGAGGAGCGCGCGCTGTTGTCGGATTTCTGGGGACCAGGTTTGAAAGCCGACCCCGCGCACACCGATGTGATCTCCGAACTGGCGCCGCACCCGGAAGACGTGATGCTCACGAAGTGGCGGTACAGCGCATTCATCAAGACGGACCTTCGGGAGCGACTGAGCGAGAGTGGTCGCGATCAGCTGATCATTACCGGCATCTACGCGCACATCGGTTGTCTGACTACCGCTTTGGACGGGTTTATGCAGGATGTTCAGATCTTCTTCGTGGGAGATGCAGTGGCGGACTTTTCGTTGGAAGAGCACGTCGGGGCTCTTGACTACGCCGCGGGACGTTGCGCTTCGGTCACCAGCACCGACGACCTGGTCAAGGCAATGAGTGCCGAGACCGTCCTGGCTTGAGCGAGAACGGCGACGGGCACGGCGCTTCGCCGTATTCTCGTGGGCGTGAAGACTTTGTTGGTGGTTCACCATTCGCCCTCGCCCGCTACGCACGAACTGCTCGATGCCGTGCTGGCAGGCGCTCACGACCCCGAGATCGAGGGCGTCGCGGTGAAGGTGATTCCGGCATTGGCCGCGACGGTGCCGCACGTCCTGGCTGCTGACGGCTACATCTTCGGAACCACTGCGAATTTCGGCTACATGTCCGGCGCCTTGAAGTATTTTTTCGACACCACCTACTACCAATGTCTTGGTGCCGTTGCCGAACGGCCCTACGGGCTGTGGGTGCATGGCAACAACGACACGGCCGGCGCCGTGTCGTCGGTGCGCAAACTTGCTACCGGAATGGGTTTGGTGGCGGTGGCCGACGCACTCGAAGTGATTGCGCCGGTGGATAAGTCGATTCGGGAACAGTGCTACGAGCTGGGTGGAACGGTTGCCGCAACGTTGATGGAGTAAGAACTCCCGCAGTGCTTTGTCGACACTAGTTTGTTGAAGCTCCAACTCTCGCTGGACTATTCCATGGTCCTGAGTGTCGGCGTCCCCCATTTTCGCTTGATTTAGTTTAGGCTACCCAAAATAAGGTAAGGCCATCCTGGGATGGCGTGTGTCTAAAGATGAGGGGATCAGTGTGAGCGTTCTTCCAGGTTTGAACTCCAGCGTGCCGAGCAGCGATTCATGTGCTCTCACAGGAGCTCAACTCGGGATCTGGAACGCCCAGAGACTCGATCCCGAATCTCGGAGCTATCTCGTCGGTGAAGTACTCGAGATTTCCGGAGACGACGCGATTAACCCCGCACTACTGACGGAGGCCATCAAGGCCACCATCGGCGAGGCCGAAACAATGCGCCTGCGGATGATCGAGACCGAAGACGGTCCGCGTCAGATCATTTCCAACGCACCGCTCGGCGACATTCCGATCACAGATCTGCGCGCCGAACGCGATCCCATCTCGGTGGCCAATGCGCTCGTGGACGCGGAGCGCAGTCGAGCATCCGAGTACTGCCGCTTCATGGTGGACCGCCCGCTGTACACGTACTCGCTGATCAGGCTCTCTGACCGCGAGGTCTGGTGCATCCAGCTCTATCACCACCTGATCGTCGACGGATACAGCGCGGCAATGATCTCTCGCCGCGTTGCGGCTCACTACACAGCGTTGAAGCACGGAACTGACATTGCACCAACACGATTCGGATCGATTGAGCAGTTGGTTGCCGAGGATGAGGACTACCGCGCGGGCGAGCAGTTCGCCCGGGACCGTGACTACTGGCGCGATGTCCTGACACCGTTGCCGGCGCTGGACGGACGTGGCAAGCAGGTCGCAGGGCCTGCAGAACGAACCATCCAGGTTCGCGAGGTCATCAGTGCGAAGACGCTCTCTGATCTCAAAGCGGTAGCCGACGCGACGGGGACAACCTGGGCCGAAGCTCTCATCGCTTGCTATGGCGCGTTTCTGCATCGATTGCTCGGTGAGACGGACGTCGTCATCGCGATGCCGCTCATGGCCCGCGTCGGACGCACGGCCCTGCGGACTCCGGCAATGGCGGTCAATGTCCTGCCTTTGCGTCTGACGGTCCGCAGCCATGACCGACTCGGTGATCTGAGCAAGCAGGTAGCAGAGTCGATGAAAAGCCTGCGCGCGCATCAGCGTTACCGCGGCGAGAACCTGGCTCGTGATCTCGGTGTTGCCGGTACTGGCGCGCTACTGCACGGAATCGGTATCAATCTCAAGGCTTTCGACTTCGCTCTGGACTTCGCAGGCGCGGTGGGGGTTTTGCGCAACGTAGCCGGTGGACCGCCCGAGGATCTCGGTTTGACCGTGACACCGATTGCAGACGGTGAAATTCTTCTCGGCTTC
Organism: Rhodococcus sp. ARC_M6; assembly: GCF_022810305.1. Classification (GTDB taxonomy): domain Bacteria; phylum Actinomycetota; class Actinomycetes; order Mycobacteriales; family Mycobacteriaceae; genus Rhodococcus_F. The sequence goes on along the minus strand of NZ_JALGQH010000002.1, from coordinate 429,656 downwards.
GAGGTCGATGCCCGTACCAATACTCGTGATTCAGTGACGCGGCGCCTCGCAGGATTTGTCAGCATCATCAATGCGATGGTGGGGGAGGGCAATCCCGCCGTCGGTCACGCGGATATGGTGCCCGCGCTCGAAGGCGCGGGGCTTCTTGCCGATCGGGTGAGCGCGCCGATCGTGGGTCGCGTTGACCCTGTGCCCGATGTGTTCGATCGGGTTGTGGCCGACCATGCTGACGCGACCGTCCTTGTTTGCGGCGAGGAGCGACTGACTGCTGCAGAACTCGGCGCACGCGTACATCGTCTGGCTCGCGCATTGCGCGCACGAAGTGTCGGCCCGGATGACATTGTCGGAATCGCACTTCCGCGTACTTCTGACATGATTGTTGCCCTTCTCGCGACCCTTGATGCCGGTGCCGGGTACGTGGCGTTGGATCCCCAGCATCCGGCCGAGCGACTGCGAGATCTGATCGACGACGCGCAGCCGAAGGTAGTGCTCACGACAGGCGCTTTGGCAGGCCAACTTGTCGGAGACTCCCGGCCGACTCCGGTTGTCATGGATTCCGAGCCTGCGCGCGGGGAACTTGCGGGCTACTCCGATTTACCCTTGGCTCCGGAAGAACTCGCGGCAGCGCGCCATCCCGATCATCTTGCCTACGTCATCTACACGTCCGGATCCACCGGCAAACCCAAGGGTGTTCTGGTGCCGAGCGGCGGACTCGCGCATCTGTTGCATCATCACACCGCGAGGATCTTTCACGACACTGCAGCGCGCGTCGGCAACCGGCAGCTGCACACGGCGCACACAGCGTCCTTTGCCTTCGATGCCTCTCTCGATCAGCTGCTGTGGCTGCTGGGCGGTCACCGAGTTCACGTGTATGACGAGGAACTCCAAAAGGATGCAGCCGCGCTGGTTTCCGCGTTTGCACGTGACCGGATTGATGTAGTTGACACAACCCCGTCGATGGCCGCAGCGTTGGTCGACAACGGATTGCTGACCGGGCCACAGCGTTTGGCGCTGTTGGTCGTCGGCGGCGAAGCTGCGCCTCCGGCGCTGTGGGACGCCATCATCGAAGCGGGCGTACCGGCGCAGAACCTGTACGGGCCTACGGAAACTACGGTCGACGCCATCGCGACGGCCGTCGAGGGTGAGCGCCCCCGAATCGGTTACCCTCTGGCGGGAACTCGCGCCTACCTTCTCGATAGTGCACTGAAGCCGGTTGCCGACGGCGAGCGAGGCGAGCTCTATCTGGCCGGGCCGCAGCTGGCCCGGGGATACCTCGGCCGGGCTGCTGCGACGACCGAACGATTTGTTGCCGACCCCTTCGGAGCACCGGGCGACCGCATGTACCGCGCGGGTGACGTGGCACGTTGGGTTCCGGGTCGCGGATACGAGTTCATCGGTCGTAGTGACAAGCAGGTGAAAATCCGTGGCCATCGCGTCGAGTTGAGCGAAGTCGAAGCAGTTCTCGGCTCGGTGCCGGGCGTCGGAGCTGCGGCTGCACTGATTCGGACCGAGGGCGGACGCCCGACCTTGGTCGGCTATGTCGTCCCCGCGGCCGGGGTGGCCCTGCCGCCGCAGGAGGAACTGCGCCGCGATCTCGCCAGTCGGGTTCCGGATCATCTGGTTCCGTCTGCACTTGTTGTTCTGGAAGAACTTCCAGTGACGGTCAACGGCAAGCTCGACCGTGCAGCTCTGCCCGCGCCGGTCGCCGAATCGGAAGGTCGGGCTGCCACCACACCACGCGAGCTGATCCTCTGTGATGTTGTTGCCGAGGTTCTGGGACGGGATCGCGTCGGTACCGACGAGGATTTCTTCGGACTCGGTGGCGACAGCATCACCGCTATCAGCATCAGCAGTCGCTTGCGTGTGCGCGGATTGATCATCGCGCCGAAAGAACTTCTTGCTCAACGTGACCTGGGGACCATCGCGGCGGGGGCGCGTGATGTGGAGGACGACAAGACATCCACCGTCGCAGTAGTCGACGTGGCTACAGGGTCAGTTGTTGCGCCGCCGATCGTTCGAGCTTTGACCGACAAGAACGTCACCGACGAATCCATCGCCGGATATGCCCAGTGGACTGCGGTGCGCATAGACGAGGTGCTGACCCAAGGCGAAGTGCAGTCCGGGGTGCAGACCATCCTCGATCGACACGACGCTCTACGGCTACTGCTGCGCCGCGGAACCGGTAACAGCGCAACCGAGTTGATCGTTCGAGAGTCGGGTGCCGTCCGTGCGGACAGCCTCGTCACAGAAATCTCCGGAAGCGCGGATGCCGAACAGATCCGTCGAACTGCCGAAGCGGCTGCGAACGAACTTGATCCGCGAGCGGGCAACCTACTCCGGGTCATTCTGGTGCGGACCGATTCAGATCAACCCGATCAGTTGATCGTGGTTGCGCACCACCTGATCGTCGACGGGGTTTCCTGGCGGATCCTGCTTCCCGATCTCCACGAAGCGACCGATGCTGCACGCGACCGCAGGCCGGCCAAGCTGGGTATCGTGGGAAGTTCATGGCGTCGATACGCGGGGCTACTGGCGGAGTTGGGCACTTCTGGCAGCCTGCGATCCGAACTCGACTACTGGACTTCGGCGTCCGCATCCATTGATGATGCGCCGATCGGCGAACGACGTCTCGACCCTGCCGTCGACGTGGTCGACACCGCGTCGCGGACGACGACTGTCGCGTCCGTCGCGGTCACAGAAGCATTGTTGACGACGCTCCCCGCCGCGTACCGGGCACGGGCCGACGAGATACTTCTTGCCGGGCTGATGCTGGCGCTGCGCTCCTGGCAGCACAGCCGCGGACAGGTGTTGGGTGACGCGCAGAGCGTGACCGTCGAAGGCCACGGCCGTGACCCGCTTACCAGCGAGAGCGACTTCGCCGGAACAATCGGATGGTTCACCAGCGAATTCCCGGTTCGAGTTCCTACCGGTGCAATTTCGACCACGACCCAACTCGCCGACGCACTCAGTGGCGGTTCGGCCGCTGGGCATCTACTTCGCGCCGTCAAGGAATCCAAGCGAGCTGTTCCCGGCGGCGGGGTCGCCTACGGAGTGCTGCGCTATCTGGATCCTGTTGCTGCACCCGAGCTTTCCGAATCGGATACTCCCGAATTGTTGCTCAACTACCTCGGACGCTTCCCGTCTTTGCCCGGAACCGGATGGAGACTGCCCGAGCGCGACGCGTTCTCGGTGGTTGAGCCGGCGACCAAGGTGATGTCGGAAGTGCTGGCGCTCAACGCGTTTGTCCGTGAAGACGGTGCCCCCCAGTTGGCTGTCGAATGGACCGCGGCCAGCAGCGTGCTCGACGCCGTGACCATTACGCAATTGCAGGCACATTGGGATCAGGCGCTGGCCGCGCTCACCGCCCACGCTGCTCTCTTCTCCGGCGGATTGACGCCCTCGGACTGCTCGGCAGAGTGGGTCGATCAGGACGGCATCAACGAACTCGAGTCCGTCCATGGTCCACTCGCGGATCTACTTCCGCTGTCGCCACTCCAGGAAGGGCTGCTGTTCCACGCAGTTCGAGATGGCGCTGCAGATGTCTACACCCTGACCGCGCGTTTCGATCTGAGCGGGCCACTGGACGAAGCGCGGTTGGCTGACGCATTCGAGACCGTGATCGACCGGCACCCCAACCTCCGCGCCGCCTTCCACTACGAGCAGTTTGCCCGCCCGGTACAGGCGATTCCGCGTGCCGCAAAAGTTGCTTGGCGCTCCGTGGACCTGACGTCCGTGCCGGCGGCTGCAGCACTTCGTTCGGCGGATCGACTCGAGAGCGAGGCCGCCGAGCACGTCTTCGACGTCAGTCGGCCGCCGCTGTTGCGTGCCCTTCTGATTCGCATGCCCGGCGACGTGCATCGGCTGATTCTCAATGCACATCATCTGCTCACCGACGGTTGGTCAACTCCGATTGTCTTGCGTGAGTTGATGAACGTATATCACGACGGCGACGCACATCTGCCGACGCCGACGCCGTACCGCGATTACCTGGCGTGGATTGCCGATCGTGATCAAGAGGTTCAGCAGTCGGCGTGGAGTGAGCGTTTGCGTGGCCTGACTTCCCCGACTCTGGTTGCCGGCGACAAGCCGGCACGTGGAGTGCCGGTCAGTGTTCCGGTGCCGCTGTCGACGTCTGATGAGCAAGCGTTGATCGACCTCGGACGCAAACGCGGGTTGACTATCAACACGCTGGTCCAAGGGGTCTGGGCCGCAGTGCTGGCTGAGGTGACGGGGCAGTGGGACGTCGTTTTCGGCGCTACCGTGTCCGGTCGCCCGGCCGATCTGTCCGGTGTGGAAGGAATGGTCGGGCTCTTCAGCAACACGATTCCGGCTCGCCTGCACATAACGGCGGACGAGCCACTTCTGGATCAATTCGCCGGGCTCCAGAGCGCCCAGTTCGACATTCAAGACGTGGAGCACACGAGTCTGGCCGAGATCGAACGCATCGCCGGCATCGGGCAGTTGTTCGACACCTTGCTGATCTTCGAAAACTTCCCGAACTCCGGTGCGGGTCAGCCTGATTCGCACACGCTGCGCGTCGACGGATTTGCGAATCATGGTGTCACGCACTATCCGATGACTCTGATGGCGCCGCCGAGTACGGGTCTGGACCTCGTGCTGTACCACGATCCCGCGGCGGTTTCCGGCGTGATGGCCCAGCGTATTGTCACCAGGATCGGTCAGATCCTCACCGGGCTACTTACCGCGCCGATGACGCCTGCATCCGAGGTTCTGACGGTCGTTCGGGTGGCTCGAAATGTCGTGGCCTCGCCTACATCGATTGCCGCTCCGGCTAGTGCATCAGCTGACGTGGACCCTTCGGTCGTGGAGGCAGTGTGTCATTGTGCGGCAACAGTGTTGGAACTTCCCAGCGTGCATCCGGACGAGAATTTCTTTGCTCTCGGCGGGCATTCTCTGACTGCGATGCGCGTGGTGGGAAGTCTCCGCAAGCTGGGCATCCGCGTCGTCGTCTCCGATGTCTTCGATACTCCGACACCGCGCGGACTCGCTGCGGCGGCCCAGATCGATTACTCGAAGTTCGCGGTCGGGGACGTCGTGACAACGTCTGCCTCGGTCGTGGACGAGCTGGAGCCGGTACGTCTTGCTGCCGCTCCGGGCGATCCCGATCACGAGCGGTACTGGGTCAAGGCTCTCGCAGGGTTGCCGCTCGAGCTGGACCTTTCGTCTGACCGTCCGCGTGGTACGGCGTACCGCGCGCACACGTACTTCCGGCAATTGAGTAGTGGGATCGATTCCGAGACGGTGCTGATCGCTGGCGTTGCAACTACTCTCAACGCATTCGGGGGCGGCCGCGATATCGCAGTCGGTCTCGTCGACAACAACGCCGAGAACGTCATCCGGGTAAATCTGAACGGTCGGCCGACCTTCGGTGAGGTCGTGACCCGGGTCGACGACGCAGTTTCGGGAGCGTCGGCGCATGGCGACGTGACCCTCGATCGTATTGCGGATCTTCTGGACCGGCCTCGCTCACGGTTGTTCGCCGCCCGCGTCGGTCATCTGGCCGAAGACCCCGTAGACCTCGAATTTGTCTGTACCGGAACCGAACTTCGGCTGACGGTCAATGCCGAGTTGTTCGACGCCGTCACCGCGGATGCAGTGCTCGACGGCGTGAAGTCGGTGCTTGGAGCGGGCGCCGATGTTGTCGTCTCGGACGTGCGTTTCTCGGAGGGTGAACCGCATCGGGATCCACCGCGCCGTGAGGTGGCGCCGGCGGGAATTTCGCTGTTGTTTGCACGGCAGATTGAGCGAACCCCCGACGCACCTGCAGTTGTTTCCGGCAGTTCTACGCTCACCTATCGGGAGCTGTCTGCCCGCGTGGACGAGGTGGCACGAGAACTGGTCGCTGCCGGTGCCGGACCCGAAAAGGTCGTGGCGGTCGCGTTGGACCGGACTGCGGATCTGGTGGCTGGACTGCTGGCAGTTCTGCGCATCGGAGCGGTCTATCTGCCCCTCGATGTCGACTACCCGGCCGAACGCCTCGAGTTCATGATCGAGGACGCGGCACCGGTGTGTGTTCTCACGAGTACTGATGTCGCCGGACAACTTCCAGACGCTGCGCCGGCGATGGTTCTGGTCGACGGTGAACTCGCTGCGCTGGGCGCTGTGCTTCCCACACCACGACCCGCTGGTGAACACCTCGCCTACGTCATTCACACCTCAGGGTCGACCGGTCGACCCAAGGGCGTGATGGTCTCGACGGCAAACCTCGCGGCATTCACGGACACCGTCATCGAAGATCGCTGGATTAGGCCGGGTGATCGCATTGTTGCTGTGACGACGGTGTCGTTCGACATTGCAGCGTTGGAGTTGCTGTGTCCCCTCGCTGCCGGCGCAACTATCGTTCTTGCCGATCGTCGCACGGTCCGAGATCCGGATGCGTTGCTGGAGTTGATTACCGCCAGCGGGGCGACCGTCATGCAGGCAACACCGTCGCTGTGGCGAGTGGTCACGGAACACGAAAATGCGCAGCAACTCGGTCAGGTCCGCGCGTTGGTGGGCGGAGAAGCGCTCCCGCAGGATCTGGCTGACAACCTCGTGCAGTTCAGCTCTGCAGTGCGAAACGTGTACGGGCCCACCGAAGCTACAGTGTGGGCGACGTCGGCTGTGCTGGCCTTCGGTGATCGGGTCACAATCGGGCGACCGTGGACCGATGTGCATGCTCGAGTTTTGGACGACGATCTGCGCGAGGTTCCGGAAGGTGTTGCCGGCGAACTGTATCTGGGTGGTACCCAGGTTGTGCGCGGATACCTGAATCGGCCCGATCTCACGGTCGCGCGGTTCGTGGCTGATCCAAGTGTGCCGGGCGCACGCCTCTATCGCACGGGTGACCTGGTGCGACGCCGTCAGGGAGTGCTCCACTTCTTGCGCCGCGCAGATGATCAGGTCAAGGTTCGCGGTTTCCGCATCGAACTCGGCGAGGTCGAAGGTGCGCTGAACGCGCTGAACGGCGTGTCCCGCGCCGCGGCCACCGTCCGGGTGGATGCTGCCGGAACGGGCAGTCTGCACGGATACGTGGTGCCCGTCGGAGGCTCGGTCCTCGATTCGGTGCTGGTTCGCAAGGAGGTTGCGCTGCTCCTTCCCGAACACATGGTGCCGCAGACGATCACGGTGCTGAACTCACTTCCGTTGACGCTGAACGGAAAGGTCGACCGCAACGCGCTGCCGGAAACTGCACCGGATCAGATCCGCCGCCCGTTGGTGACAGTGGACGTCGATCGTCGGGCAAGACTCGATTCCCTCAGTCCGGACTGGCGGGATGTCCTGCCTTTGGGACCCTTGCAGGAGGGCATGTACTTCCAGTCGGTACTCGACGGAGCACATGGTACCGACGCTTATCACATGCAGCCGCGGTTCGAGTTCTCTGCGGACGCCGCAGTAGATGCATCAGCACTGCGCGCGGCAGGCGATGCTCTGTTGCGGCGCTACCCGAATCTGAGCGCAGGATTCACGCACGCCGGCTTCGATGCGCCGGTCCAGTTCGTTCCGCGAGCTGCCGAGATGCCGTTTCGTGAAGTGGACCTCACCGGTGTTGCCGCTGATGAATTGGATTCTGTGGTCCAGACTTTGGACGAGGCAGAGTTCGGCACACTCTTCGATTTGAGTGCTCCGCCGCTCATCCGGATGGTCCTGGTGTGGCTACCGGGTGGGGGAGCGCACCTCGTCTTCACGCAGCATCACCTGCTGACCGATGGTTGGTCACAGACATTGATGTACGCGGAGCTGTTTGCACTGTACGAGCTCGCGCGTTCGCAGGGCGCCGATCCGGTTCGCCTGGATGCAGCGTTGGAAGAACCTGCCGATTTCCGTGATCACTTGCGATGGCTCGCAGAAACAGATCGAACGGAGGCGTTGTCGGCGTGGAAGAACTATCTGGCGGACCTCGAGCAGCCGACGCTCTTGGGCGGTACTGGTTCCGGCGGAAGCGCGCCGCTGCCGGTATTCAGCCGAGTTCTGTTGGAACCGAGCGCTACCCAGGCTGTTCGTGATCTTGCCCGTCGTGGCGGCGTGACACTGTCCACCGTTGTCTCCGCTGCGTGGGGCTTGGCATTGCGGGCAGTGACGGGTCGCGACGACGTCGTCTTCGGTGCGACGGTGTCCGGACGCTCACCGGATGTGGACGGCGCCGATCGGATGGTGGGGTTGGCACTCAACACCATTCCGGTGCGTGTTCAGGTACGGCCCGGGGACACGATTCCGGACCTGCTCGGTCGCCTGTTCCGTGAACAAGGCTCCATGCTCGGACATCACCATCTCGGTCTCGGCGACGTTCAGCGCGCTGCAGGGTTTGCGACGCTCTTCGACACGCTCTACGTCTTCCGCAATACTCCGCGTGATGAACAGGGACGTCGGAACACGTTCGAGCGCAGCGGAATTGTCGGCTTCGACGCAGTGGACGGTACTCACTATGCACTCACTTTGGATGTCGATCCTGGAATTGCTGACGCCTCGATGTCGCTCGTTCTGGAAAATCGGCCCGATCTGGTTCCCGCTTCCCTCGCGGAGGACCTGCTTGCCCGCACCGTCGCGATCCTCCAACTGATCGCGGGGTCGGACGCTGTCACGGTGGCGGACACGGCTGTTCCGCGTGCGAACACCCCCGTCGAATTTGCGCCACCTCGTGTTGTGATGCCACTTCCCGGTGAGCCCAGCGGCAGCGTCGACGCACTACTGCGCGAGCGAGCGCTGGCGACACCGGACGAGACTGCCCTTGTCTTTGGTGGCGTCACACTGAGTGCTGCAGAGATGAACACTCGTGTTGATCGGTTGGCACGGATCCTGGCCTGGGCAGGTGCCGGGCCGTCCAGCGTTGTGGCGCTAGCTCTTCCGCGTACTGCAGACCATGTTGTCGCGATCTTTGCCGTCATGCGAACCGGAGCCGCGTACCTTCCGCTGGACCTGGCGCATCCGCCGGCGCGGTTGCGGGAGTTGATCGAGGACAGCAACGCAGCGCTGGTGATCACCACCAGTGAGCAGCGTGACGTCGTTGCTCCGGACGGACGTCCGTGCGTGGTCATCGACGCAACGGATGTGGCAGACGTACTCGACGGGCGGACCGAAGCGCCTGTTGTCTCCGCGGCAGCGGTTGGTGGACCGACGACGGCGGATCAACCCGCCTACGTCATCTACACCTCCGGCAGCACCGGCAAACCCAAGGGCGTTGTGGTGGGTCATCGAGGCTTGACCACGATGTACCACAATCACAAGGCCGAAATCTTCACTCCCACCGAGAAGAAGGTCGGACGTCTGCGCATTGCGCATACGGTGTCGTTCTCCTTCGACATGTCCTGGGAAGAGCTGTTCTGGCTGCTCGCCGGCCATGAAGTTCACGTGATCGACGAGCAGGCCCGCCTTGATCCGGGGTCGCTGGTCAAGCACTACCGAAAAGTCGGCATCGACGTGGTGAACGTGACGCCGTCGTATGCACGGGAATTGATGGCAGCAGGTCTCCTCGACGGTGAGCGGACCCCCGCCCTGGTCATGCTCGGCGGAGAAGCCGTGCCCGCGGAATTGTGGTCACGATTGCGCGATCAGGACGGCGTCGACGGCTACGACCTGTACGGACCCACCGAGTTCACGATCAATGCGATGGGGTCGCCGGTGCAGGGGAGCGTCACGCCGTGCCTCGGCCGACCTGTCCGCAATGCTTGTGCACGAGCACTTGATTCGGGTCTTCGTGAAGTTCCCGTCGGCGCAGTGGGGGAGCTCTATATGTCCGGTGACGGCACGGCTCTGGGTTACCTCCACCGAACGGCGCTGACATCTTCGGTGTTTGTTGCCGATCCGCACGTAGTGGGCGGACGCATGTATCGAACGGGCGACATGGTTCTGCGACGCCGGGACGGCGAACTCGAATACCGGGGCCGCGCAGACCATCAGGTGAAGATCCGCGGGATTCGAATCGAGTTGGGTGAAGTGGAAGCAGCGCTCGCTGCGTGCCCCGGCGTACTTCGCACAGCGGCAACGGTCCGCAGCGAGAACGGTGCGCCGCCACGTCTGATCGGATATGTGATTCCCGAAGACGGTTGTGCGCCTGGTGATCTCCGGCCGTACCTGCGTGAACGTATACCGGCGCATCTAGTTCCGTCCGACATCGTCACGGTGGACACGATCCCGTTGACCCCGAACGGAAAACTGGACCGCGCAGCATTGCCGGCGCCCCCGCCGCGCGCCGCCGCACGGGCGCCGCGCACAGACGCCGAAAAGCAACTGTGCCAGGTCTTTGCGCGCGTTCTCGACGTCGAAACCGTGAATCCGGAGGAGAGTTTCTTCGATCTCGGCGGCGATTCGCTACGGGCCATGCACTTGGTGGGCGAGGTGGAACACGACCTCTCGATCACCGTCGGCGTCGGGACCCTGATGGCTCATCCGACAGTTGCCGAACTTGCGACACACCTTGCTTTGTCGCACCACACAGACCACACAGTTGGAAACACAATGGGAGATAACAAATGAAGTCCACACCACCGCTCGCGACACGGAGTAGGCGACGTCCCGCCGCTATCGCGGGACTGATGATCGTCGCACTCATGGCGATGGTCGGGTGCAGCAGTGCGTCATCGGACGAACCTGCCAAGGCAGACGAGCCCACGACGCGCATAGTCCAGACCGACAAGGGTGCCGTCACGGTGCCGGCTTCGGCCGAGCGCATCGTGGTCCTCAGCGGCGGACTCGCCGGCTACCTCTACGCTCTCGACGCTCCGGTGGTTGCCACCGATACCCGCGTCCTCGGTGTGACCAACCTCGAGGGTGGATTCCCGCCGGCCTGGTCGGATGCAGCCAAGAAGCAGGGCACCACGGAACTTCCCGCTGGTGAGCAGCTCAGCGTCGAGGCCGTTGCCGCCGCCAACCCTGACCTGATTATCGGTGGTGGACAGGGTGTTACTTCTGTTCAGGCCGAGGAACTTTACGACAAGCTCACCGCTATCGCACCAACGGTTCTGGTCCCGCGGACCGTAGCCGCCTGGGACAAGCAGCTCGAAATCGTCGCCGACGCAGCGGGCCGTTCCGATCAGGTTCCCGCCCTCATGGCCGCCTACGACGCGAAGGTGAAAGACGTCAAGGGCAAGATCAAGGTTCCGGCCGGCAACGTCGTCTACATCCTCTCGCTTGCCAACAACAAGCCGTACCTCGTGCCGCCGACGGCAGCCCTGCCCGCAATGCTCAGCGAGCTCGGGTTTGTCGCTGACGACGTCATGACCAAGGCCGGTAACCCGCAGCTCTTCGGTTCCGGTGACTCGTTCGAGGTCAGCCCGGAACTGCTGTCGCAGGTTGCCGACGCACCGGTGGCGTTTGTCATTCCGGTGTCCGGACGTCCGATGGCAGAACTTGCCACCGATCCGCTGTACTCACAGTTGCCGTCCTTCAAGGCCGGTACGACGTTCGAGCTCCCCGCCACCAGCTACCGTCCTGACTACGACGGCGCAATGGCAACTCTCGATCTGATCGGTCAGACCTTCGGATGACCCGACTCGGTGGGCTGGTGATCGATGTTTCACCATTGCGGACCAGCCGTCCCTTCCGGTACGCCTTCTCCGCGCGATTGATCTCGCTGCTCGGGATCGGGCTGCTCGTTGTAGCCGTTCCCGCGCAGACGTACCAGCTCACCAGGTCAACCTTGCAGGTTGCCGGAGTTTCCACCGCGATGGCTATCGCGATGTTCTTCGGCAGCCTGTTCGGCGGTGTGCTCGCCGATCGATACGATCGCCGACGCACCATCCAATTGGCCCGCAGTGCTGCGGGTCTCGGATTCATCATTCTCGGATGCAACGCACTACTGCCACATCCGTCGATGTGGGTCATCTATGTCGCAGCAGCGATCGACGGATTGGCCGGTGGTGTCAGTAGTTCGGCGCTGATGGCCTTGATGCCGACATTGTTGCCGCGCAACAAGATGGCGGCGGCCGGCGCACTGGTAGCGCTGACCACCGATATCGGGACGATGGTCGCGCCGGCTGTTGCCGGCGTGATCATCGCGGCCGGCGGAATCCCCATCACGTACTTTGTAGCCGCAGCGGCTACTGCCGGAACTGTCACGTTGTTCCAGGCGGTCGGACCGGCCCCCGCCCCGGGAACTGATCACGAGAGCCCCATTCGGGCGCTCGTGACCGGGGTGAAGTTCGCGGGCAGCCATTCCGTCATTCGTGGGATCCTGATCAGCGGGCTCCTGGTCATGTTCGTCAGTGGGCCGATGGTGCTACTTCCGGCATTTGTCGATCAGGTGCTCGGCGGCGGGCCCACGATGCTGGGTCTGCTCTACGCAGCGCCGGCAGTGGGCGCGGTTATCGGGTCGTTGACCAGTGGATGGACCGGACGTGTTCACCGCAACGGTGCAGCCATGCTGATATCGGTAGCCTTCATGCCGCTCGGGCTGGTAATCCTCGGGGCGTCGGGGGCTGTGGTTCTCGCGTTCCTCGGTCTCGCCGGCTTCGGGCTCGGACGAGCGCTCAACGATATTCTGAGATTTGCGGTACTCCAACAGAACACACCCGACGAGCTTCGAGGCCGGGTGTCAAGTCTCTGGATGGTGCAGGCCGTCACGGGCACGGCCATCGGGTCGATGGCCGCCGGATTCCTTGGGCAGTGGCTGGAGCCGGGAACTGCGCTGTTGGTCTTGGGTATTGCCGGTTCGGTGCTTGGGCTGCTTCTTCTCGGGACGCTGGGTTCGGTACGGCGGGCAACGTCGGAAGTTGTCGAGATCGATCTTCGTGAAAGTCCGGTGCCGGTAGGCACGACACAGCAGGAAAAGGAAGGTAGTTCATGAACCGAGGAGACCACCTCGCGGCCATCGCCGAAGTTCGGGCCGGCGCCAGCAGCGCAAAGGTGCCGTACCCCATCGGTATTCGCGAACTCGAAGTTGTCCGCAGCACTATGGTCGGTTCCGGGTTGCTGCGACTGACGTTGGCCGGCCCGGAGTTGGAGGGCTTCGAATCGCACGCCCCCGACGAGCATGTACGGCTGGTGTATCCCGATGCCGACGGCACCGTACGGTTGCCGGAACGTGATGGCAACGGCCTGAAGTGGCCTCGCCCACTTCCGATTTCACGTGAATACACAGTGCGTCGGTACGACGCCGAACTGGGGGAGTTGGACCTCGACTTCGCGCTCCACTCCGGTGGCTTCGCCTCCGATTGGGCGATTGCGGCGACTCCCGGAACCCGGGTTCACGTCGCGGGTCCGCCTGGTGGCGTCGTAGTTCCGTGGACGTACGACCGCTACCTACTGGCCGGCGATATCACCGCGTTGCCGGCTATTGCTCGCTGGTTGGAGATGCTTCCGGAAGCCGCCGCAGGATGGGTGTTTATCGAGGTCACCGATGCGTCGCAGCAGATCGAACTGGCCGCTCCCGAGGGTGTCGAGGTTCGGTGGTTGCACCGCGGCGACGTTCCGGCTGGGCATTCTGATCTGCTCGAGCGCGCAGTCGGAACGGTGTCCGTGCCGGAAGGCGAGCGCGTCTACGCCTGGGTGTCGGGTGAGGCCACCAGCCTCAAGCCGATCCGACGGTTCGTGCGCGATGAACTCGGCCTGAGCGCCGGTGACCACCTGATCACCGGTTACTGGAAGCGTGGAGTTGCCGACTTCGACGAGGACGACGACGAGCCCGTACCTTCCGCCTCGATTGGCTCAGTGTCGTTGCCGGACACGCATGTTCCGATGCAGGACCAGGCGAAGTCGACCGCTGTCGGGAAGTGATCGGACAGCGGAGTGCTGTCCTCGGTGGCGAAATCGGTGTGGGCATTGCGATATCCGGTCGCCCCGAGGGTGACGTGATCGCCACTACGGTAGAAGACTTTGTCCACGGTTTCGCAGTCGACGGTCGGTGTGGTCTCGTCGCAGAGTAGTGCGGGCTCGCCCTTCGCTGGGGGGTCGCTGTTCCTGACCAGATCCACCCATGCGTCTCGCAGGCCGTTTGCGGCGGCAATCGCGTCGTGCGGCGCCGGGACGGCGGCACCCGTGGAGGCGGGAACACCCACCACTGACCACAGGAGCAGGGCGGTTATCCATTGGAGTCGCTGTCCACTCCGTGAGGTTGCCCGGCGCCAGGCCGGAGTCCGGGTCGTCGCGTCTGTGGACACGCACCCAAAATAGCTCCTCGAAACACATCTCGAGTCGTGTTCGTCATCACGGTGAAAGGCGCTTCCAGCGTCGGTTTGTGTGTTGAAGTGCTCATCCGCCTAGGTCTGGTCAGAAGAACGTGTGAACCAATCCGACGACCCGATAGTCCGCGTCGACCTCAGGAATCAGTGACCACTTGTCGAAAGTGGTGCACGGGTGCGAAATCCCGCAGCCCAGCAGATCGCCGACCTGCACGTCGAAATCTGCCGGCACATCGACGTAGGCATGCTGATCGTTGAGGGCAGTGATCGACAGTGACCGAGCTGGTTGATTGGAGCCATCTCGCCGTCGCCACAAAACCTTGGGAAAGCCCGCGTCGGAGCCGACGTCGCGACGACCGAAGCCCAGGATCGCGCGTCCCGGCTCCGGGAGGGAGAGCACAACGCCCCAGACCTCAGCGGCTGCCCGCAAAGTCCGCGGACCATCTGCCCAGGGAGAGGTATCGGCGTAGAGGCCGTGGTCGTGAGTGATGTAGCAACCACTGCGCAGAATGACGCGCACGTCGTTGTCAGCTGCCCAACGCCCGGCCAACTCGCGGACTACCAGATCGTGAAATGCACTGCCGCCGAAGGTGACCAGGGGGAGTGGGGCTTTGGTTGAATTGTTCTCGAACAGGTTCTCTGCCACGCAGATTTCCGTGAATACTCGCGCGGATCTGAGATACGAATCGACAGAGATGCGGCGCGCAGCCACCGAATCGCCCGGCATCATGCCCTCGAAACCTTCGACTCCGGTGAGGATGAGAGAAGGTGCCTGTGACGCTGCGCGGGCAACGTCGAGGGCTTGCTCGAGAGTGCGCGTTCCGGCTCGGCCGCTGTCATAGCCGAGTTCGACGAGTACTCGAATTCTGCTGCTCGGTGAGATATTCGCGATCAACCGCTCCATCAACTGGATGCTCTCGATCGAGTCGACCAGGATGGCAACGAAGAATTCGGGATCCGCCGACTGTGCGTCGCAGATCCATCGAATGCCCGCTGAGTCGAGAACTTGGCTCGCGATGACGATGGTGTCGACGCCGAACTCGCGGAGAATGCGAGCCTGGGCAACAGTTGCCGCAGTCATTCCCCACGCGCGGGCGTCGAGTTGTCGACGAACCAACTCCGGACTCATCGTGGTCTTGGCGTGAGGTGCCAGGTCTACATCGTGGTCGGCACAGAACCGTGCCATGACATCCAGATTGTGTGAGATCGCTTCACGCTTGAGTGTCATCACCGGGAGGAGGAGATCGCCGTCGAGAGCGGAAATCCCCAATGCTTCGAGATCGGAACTGCGCAGACCGTGGAGGTCACTTCCGAAGGCTTTGTGCTGCCAACCGATCGGTGGGCTCGTATTCTCGGTCATGGCGTCAATTGTGCCCTTGGTCGCCGGTGAGGGGTGCAGCGGTGACATGACGGTAGTTTCCGTGGGAGCGGGTAGCGTGGAGGATGCCGAGGGCAATTCGAATATGCGCCCTCTAGCCATGTCGTCCTCGGCGCCCAAATCGGTCTGAAGTCCAACGGCCGAGAATTGGAGAACCGCCATGGCTTCGAACCCCACTGATGTGTCGAATTCCGCCGAAGTTTCTCAGTCAACTGCTCCAGAGCAGGCAGCGGGATCGACTGACTCGACGCCGTCCTGCCCGGCCTGTGGGCACAGTCTGGATTCCCACGATCCGCTCGGAATTCGATTCTGCGCCGTGACTTCGGACCGGAGTCTTGACCGAAAGTGCATCTGCCCTGATGAACACGCGAGCCAGCAGCACTACACCCGGTACTGAATTGATCCCAGCATCTAATTAACGCACTGCATTGACAGTTTAATGCAGTGCGTTATACCGTCGTTGCATGGCATCCGTAGATCCCAAAAGTGCAATGGTCGATGTCGCGGAGCGACTCCTGGGAACCCAAGGGGTCGACGCGCTGTCGATGCGAGATGTGGCAAATATTGCGGGCCAACGTAATACGTCCGCGGTGCAGTACCACTTCGGTGGACGCGATCAACTGCTGATCGAAGTGTTCCGTCGGCGAATGGCGGCAATCGCAGAGGCTCGACGCTCGTTCTTGACGGCAATTGACGCAGAGGGTCGTGGCCGCGAATTGCGAGCACTCGTCGAGGCGTCGATTATTCCCTTTGCCGCCTCGGTGAGTGGATCCGTCGCCGGCGCGAACTACGCCGAGTTCATTGTGAGAATCCTTCCTACGGTTGACTATTTCGGTGCAGATCTAGATTCCCCCGGCAACGTGAACCGTGAAATCCATCAAAGATTGGTGGATTCATTGACCCATTTGTCGGAGGATCAGGCCGCCCAGCGAGTCGAGATGATGTTCAATATGGCCTTCTCGGCGATCGCTATGCACATGAAACGTAATGCGCTCGGAATTGGCACTGCTACAGGAACTTTCGATGGCTATGTCGAACATGTTCTGGCGGTGGCCGTTACCGCGTTGTCGGCTCCGCAATCACTCTGACTATCAACGCATTCAAACCTACCCACAAACTGAAATGAGCAAAGATGGATGCTCCTTCTTGTCCCGAATCCGAAAATGCTGCCCTGGATGCAGCCTGGGCAACGATGTGCGACGACTTGCGGTCCGCAGGCAACCTCGTCGCGCGTGACCCGGTATCGGTCGATCCCACGATGCGTTCGGCGGGATACCGATACTTGCTCAATCTTCTCAATGCCGGGCTGGAACAGATGGTATTCAGTGCGGACCCGGAATATCCGGAAGTTGGTCACCTCCAGGACAATACGAAGCGATATGCGACGGAGTCACCGGACTGCCTGTTCGGGCACGCAACTCTCGATGCGGCCGGAACATATCGACTGACAGGTGCCGGTGGGTTTGCGCGGTATCTGGGGTTGACGTTGTACGACTCCATTAATCTCTACGAGAACCTCGACCGTGCCGCGCTGGAGCAAAAAGATTTTGCGGCGGCATTCAAAGCTGCGACGGCCGGAACCCTGGGGGCGATCTCGAATCCGGGTGGAATCACCTTGGGGGCGGGCGGCAACTTCGAGGTGATCATCAGTGCCGAGCGCCAGGATGGGAACTGGTTACCGATGGATCCTGCTGCGACCAAGCTGATGATCCGGCAGTACTTCTACGACTGGGAGAATGAAGAGCCGTATCATATTTCCATTGAGCGACTTGACTTCTCTGGTACTGGGCCGGTGCCGGACCCTGTGGTGATCGCCAGTCAGGTGACGAGAGTCGGTGAATTTGTCGACGGATTCTCGGATTACTGGGCAGCGATGTATGCAGCTCGCGCCGGCGATCGCAACGTACTCCGCACCCAGCCGGTGGTCAGCGACAACTATGCCTCTGATTCCGGGTATATCGCGTACGGAGGAGGAAGCTTCGAGATCGCCGAGGACGAAGCCGTCATCATCGAGGTGTCCCCGCCCGCCTGCCATTTCTGGAACATTCATCTTGGTGATTACTGGGGGCAGTCACTGGATTACACGTTCCGCCAGACTTCGTTGAACGGACACCAGGCAGTGCTGGACGATGGTGTCTTTCGGGCCGTCGTCGCACACCGTGATCCGGGCGTGGCCAACTGGCTCGACACAGCCGGAAACAGGTTCACCCGATGCGTCTACCGATGGTGGCTTGCCGAGAGTGATGATCTTCCGACACCGACTGTGCGAGTAGTGAAGTTCGCAGATCTGGCCGAGGAGTTAGTCGGCGTCGAACCGATCTCGACGGACGAAAGGAAGTCGGTGCTCGATCGTCGGCGTCGAGCGGTATTGGCTCGCTATCAGCGATAGGGGTTAGCAGTCGACGTATCCGAAAGACGTCCCCGCGGGGACGTCTTTCGGGACACGATGGTCAGTTCGCGCGCGAGAATACCGCCACCAGAAAGCCGGAATTTTCGGTGAAGGGGCGCAGGTCCCAGGTCTCCAGCAGCAGATCCACGGTCAGTCCGCTTGCCTGGGCATCGGCAAGGAACTCGGAGAATTCGTAATCTCGCCCGGCTCCGAACCCGATGACTACCCGGCCGGTGGGGGAGAGATGACGTGCGAACCTCGAGAGGACTGTCTGCCGGGTCGACGGTGCCAGGAAGGTCACCACATTGCCGGCACATACGATGACGTCGAAATCGGCTGCAACTCCGCGTGCGGGGAGATCCAACTCGGCAAGGTCACCGACGAGCCAGGTCGGCCCGGGATGATCTTCCTCGGCGGCGGCAATCAGCACTGGATCGACGTCGACACCGACAACGTCGTGCCCGGCTTCGTGTAGGTAGCCACCCAGGCGGCCCGGTCCACATCCTGCGTCGAGAACTCGTCCGGCACGGCCGAGCATCGCGTCGATCAGTCGAGCCTCACCGACGATGTCCTTGCCCTCCGCCACCATTGACCGGAATCGCTCAACGTATCGCGTGGAATGAGTTGAGTCGACGGCCACAATTTCTTCCCACTGGCTGGGGGTGCGCTCGCTGGGTGTCGGTGTTGTCATCTCCGGATGGTACCGAGCGATCGCCTGATGCCGACCACGCTCCCGTCGGTGAGGTATCCGAAAGTGTTGGGAAGACCTGCTGAACGCTCGTCGCCGGGAATCTTCCGTTCAGTCGGTGATCGTGGCGGGATGGTTCGAGAACCAAAGGTTTTCCTCGGTCAACCGCGCACTTCGCCAACCGTTCGAGGTGCGCACCACCTCGTGGTGGTAGTTCCCGCCGCAGTACGTCAGATCCTCGGCTCCGGGGAGGCGCATCGGGTTGTGAACCTCCGCGATGAGGCCGGGTTGGGTATAGAGCCAGGACCTGGTGACGTTCTCAGTGCGTGCGAGCGCGGCAACGGTGATCGGAAGTCGAGTGCAGCGTCGTCTCGCTTTTCGGTTGTGTACTACGACGTTGTGCAGAAACTCAGCAGCTCACGGCGGGCGCTTGCCTGTCACGGTGATCCGTTGAGCGACAACGGTGCCCGACTCCAGTGTCCCGGCGGCAATGTGGATTGTATGGCTAGTTCTTCGTGGGCTTCGAGGGAATCGAGTGGCATACCGATCGATTCGGCTACGAGGTGCAGAGAGGGGCTGGAACTGGATCGCACGTGTGCAATTCGGTTTTCGTCGAAGTCGGCCGGTGTCCGACCGAATCCCATGGCATCGAAGAGGATGCCGGGCGAATTGCGTTGGGAAAGATCGGCGAATTCGCCGATCACAGGATGGTTGAGTTGACGCTGAATCGATTTCGGTACCAGGGGGAGTGCCTCGGCTACGTGTCCGGTGCTGCCGCCCGGGCAGTGGATCGAAGTTTCATCAATTCGGCAGACGGCGTCGGCGTTGAACTGGCCTGGCATGTGGAGCGCACAATCCGCCCTCTGCCCGATGGCGTGGTCGATACAGTCAGTCGCGATTACCCCGGAGTTCGCGATGCTGCACAATTCCCGGCGTCGAGTCCGGTCTTGTCGACTGAAAAGGCTTAGACACCAGCCAGTTCCAGGTTCGAATGTTCAATGACGCCGCGCAGGGAAACGGGTACCGATGTTGCCGGTGGCTCATTGAATGACTCGATGGGCGCCTGTCTCGGGTATCGCCTGAAAAGTACTGTCGGACAGTATATTTGAACTCATGTTACTCCTCAGGTTGGTCTGTGCCATCCGGACCCGATGTCACGGTAGGTGAACAAGGGCTTCTTGGGCATACGAGGCGACAAGGTTGCCGTCTTCGGTGAAAATGTCGCCACGGCCGTAGCAACGGCTGTGAACCGACAGTGGACTGTGCTGGCGCAGCAGGAGCCAGGAGTCGGTGGTGAAGGGTCGGTGAACCAGAGATTGTGTGAGGTGACCGCGCACGTGCAGAGGTTTCGTTTCCCGAGTTGGCGCAGGTCGTCGACCGGCCGCAATGCGATTCCGATGAGGGTGATGTCGGTAGCGTAGGAGGTGAGTGCGGGCGCAAGGCGGTGGCGACACCCCCACAACTGGCGTGCGATGACGGAAGGTGTTGCGAAGGATCGACCCTCGTGTTGGCGTGTCACTTCGTAGAGAACGGACTGGTCGACGCGGCCCTCGAGTGCCAAACAGTGAGTGAAGTGACTTGATGCTCTTGCTTGGGCATGTCAGTTCCGTAATGCTTGGTCACTGTCCCGGCTACGTCCCTTTTTTGCTCTGTTGATCCGAGGCTTGCATCGTGTGGTTCGAGGTCGTCACACCGATGTCTGGCGTTCGCGGCTGAGGATACCGATTGTCAGGAGCAGTAGGGCGAGGATGTAGGTGGTCATGATCCAGATATCGGCGGGCTCAGGTCGCCATTTGTCTGCCTGTCCCAGTAGGATCATCGCGTCCGAGGCGAGAAACAGTGCACCGCCCAATCCCGCAATCCGGTTGTAAGCCAATGAAGTTGCTGCCGTGCCGACGAGGATCGCAGCGTAGATCGGGACGGGGATCGTGAGATCACCCAAGCCAGACCACGTGTAGCAAACGAGCGCGATTGCCGCGGCCGTGTAGGCGATGAGAACCCACGGGTTGCGGCGCACTTCCGTCAGTGCACCGCGGGAGATGAAGAATCGGATGAAGCAGATGTGGCCGACTGCGAAGGCGGCCATGCCGACGATGAATGTGTCATCCCAGATGAGGAAAAAATCGCCGAAGGCGCAGGCGATGAGTGCTGCCGCGACAATGCGCGGGCCGTGATCGGCGACAACCCAGGCGGCCAGTAGTGGAGCGAGCATAACTTTGCTGATGCCGTCCCACGGTGACGCGTCCGCCGCATTGAGGGTCAGGTGCGCGACGGCGACAATGGCGAAGGCAATGAACCACGGGCTCCGCATCGTGTCGGATAGCCGGGTACTGCGGTTATCGAGACTCATGTCCTTCGTCATTGTCTGAGAGTATCGGGCATGCGTGGCGCCACTCAGCGAATGAACTCCGCGGCGCGCTCGGCGAGGTCGAGTGCGGGCTGGGGGAGGACGCCGAGGATGAGAGTTACACCCGCGCCGAGGCCGATGACACTACTGGTGAGGGAGCTCGGAACAACCACGGTCGGAGCGTCGTCCGTCGGATCGGTGAAGAACATCAGCACGATGACACGGACGTAGAAGTACGCGGCAATCGCGCTGCACAGGACGCCGACAATCACGAGAGGAACGGCGCCGCCCTCCGCAGCCGCACGGAACACTGCGAACTTCCCGATAAACCCACTGGTCAAAGGGATTCCGGCGAAGGCCAGAAGGAACAGTGCAAACACGGCCGCGATAAGTGGTGAGCGCCTACCCAATCCGGCCCAGCGGGAGAGTTCGGCAACCTCACCGTCGGCGTCCCGGACAAGGCTGACAACGGCGAAGGCGCCTACGGTACTGAAACCGTAGGCGAGGAGATAGAACATCGTCGCAGATAGTCCCGCATCGGAATCGGCGACAACACCGGTCAGTATGAATCCGGTATGTGCGATGGCAGAGTATGCAAGCATTCGCTTCATGTCGGTCTGGGTTACAGCGACAATCGAACCAACAACCATTGTGAGTATCGCGACGCCCCACATGAGTGGACGCCAATTCACATACTCGTTGGGCAGTGCCACGTAGAAGATTCGCAGGATGGCCCCGAACGCCGCGATCTTGGTGGCCGTGGCCATAAAACTGGTGATCGGAGTGGGTGCACCCTGATACACGTCCGGGATCCACGAATGGAATGGCACCGCACCGACTTTGAACAGCAGGCCAACCGCGACGAGACCGGTGCCGAGCCACAGGAAGGAGTCGTTCTCCGTGCCGATACGGGCGGCGTCGGCAATCCCCGCGAGATCGACGGTGCCCGCGTAGCCGTAGAGCATGGCAATTCCGAAGACGAAGAACGCCGACGAAAATGCTCCCAGCAGAAAGTATTTCATTGCAGCTTCTTGCGACAGGAGACGGCGTCGCCGCGCCAGTCCGCACAGCAGGTACAGCGGCAGCGAAAACACTTCGAGCGCAACGAACATCGTCAGGAGGTCGTTGGAAGCAGGGAACAGAAGCATCCCGCCCACAGCGAACAGTGTCAGCGGAAATACCTCGGTCTGAGCGATCCCGGCCTTGGTGGCTTCCTGCTCGGCAACACTTCCCGGGACACTCGACGCTTGCGGTGTGAAGCTCCCGAGAGCGTCGTGATTCGGCGATTCGGGGACGGTGTTTCCCGATCCGCGTTCAGCAACAAGCAGTACCGCGGGAATCGAGACCAGCAGAATTGTGCCCTGTAAGAACAAGGTTGGGCCGTCAACGGCAACAGAACCCATCATGGCCACGGACTTCGTTCCCGCCAGCAGGACGACGGCAACAAATGCCGCTGCCAATCCGCCGACCGCGAGAACCAGTTGGACGGGATAGCGCACGCCGCGTGGTGCAAATGCTTCGACAAGCACGCCCACTACCGCTACCCCGAACACGATCAACATGGGCGAAAGTAGGCCGTATTCGATACTGGGTGAATGGTTGGCGGCTTCACTGAGAAGTGTCAGGTTGTCGAAGGAACTCATTTGTGGGCACCTCCGTCGGCGTTGGCATCAGTGACAAGCGGTGTCGGTACCTGATCGACTGTTACAGGCGTCGGAACCTGATCGACGGACGTGTGACTGACTGCGGGGGTGATGATGTCGAGAGCAGGCTTGGGGTAGATACCAAGGAAGAGGAGTAGCGCGAGCAATGGCGCCACGACGATGATTTCGCGGCGCACCAGATCTCGAATCTTGTCGGACCCTTCCTTCTCGGGTCCGCCCATCACACGCTGGTAGAGCCACAGGATGTAGATCGCGGACAAGACCAGTGCGAGCGTCGCAATAATTGCGGCTACGTGATAGCGCGAGTACGTGCCGATCAAAACCAGGAATTCGCTGATGAACGGCGCGAGTCCCGGTAGGGACAGTGTTGCGAGTCCGGCAACCAGGAAGGTGCCGGCCAGAACCGGGGCGACTTTCTGGACGCCCCCGTACGCCGCGATTGCTCGTGTACCTCGCTGGGAGACAAGGAAACCCGCGATCAAGAACAGTGCCGCCGTAGAAATTCCGTGATTGACCATATAGAGCGTCGATCCGGCTTGGCTTTGAGTGGTCATCGCGAAGATCCCGAGAATGATGAACCCGAAGTGCGATATCGATGTGTAGGCGATGAGTCGCATGATGTCGGTCTGCCCGATCGCCAGGATTGCGCCGTAGACAATTCCGACGACAGCAAGGGCGATGATCCACGGAGCGAAAGTTGCCGATGACTCCGGAAACAGTTGCAGGCAGTAGCGGATCATCGCAAAGGTGCCCACCTTGTCCACGACGGCCATCATCAGAACGGCGGTTGACGGCGTGGATTCCACCGCCGAATCCGGCAACCAACTGTGTAGTGGCCAGAGCGGCGCCTTGACAGCAAACGCGAACATGAATCCGAGGAACAACGCGTTGAGAACACCCGGTCCGACACCCAGATCGCCGTTTGCTGCCGCAGTCGCGATCGCCCGAAAATCGAAAGTGCCTGCACTGAACGGGCTTTCTGCACGGGCTGTGACAACGTAGAGTCCGATGACAGCCGCGAGCATGACCAAGCCGCCGAGCAGGTTGTACAGCAGGAACTTCACCGCTGCGCGTGATCGGTTGGCTCCGCCGAAACCTCCGATGAGGAAGTACATCGGGATCAGCATTGCCTCGAAGAAGATGTAGAAGAGAAGGACGTCGAGCGCGCTGAACGAGACCAGGACCATCGACTCGACAACAAGGATCAGCGCGAAGTAGGTATGCGGAAGGCGTCGTGGCTCGGCATCCGGAGTATCGAGCGGAACCGCGGGAACATCATGCCAACCGGCAACCAGGAGCAGTGGTACCAGGACTGCGGTCAGGAGCACCAAAACCAGTGCAATGCCGTCCAATCCGAGTGTGTAGCTGGTTCCGAAGGCGGGAATCCAACTGTGCCTCTCGACAAACTGGAATTGTTCTCCGCCGCGGTCGAATTTGCTTCCGAGAACAACCGCGATCACCAGTACGGACAAAGACATTGCGAGCGCGACGTATTTGGCGAGTTGATGCGACCTAGCCGGCAGCGCGACGACTACTGCGGCACCCACGAGGGGGAGCAACCACAAGGCAGTCAGCGCGGGAAAGTCGCTGTTCGCAACGGTCTCGGTGGTCATTAGTTGAGTCGCCACAAGTTGGGTCACCACAGTGTCACCGCCATCATCGTCGCGACTACCAGTGTTGCCCCGACAAACATCACCAGGGCATATGAACGAACAAAGCCGGTCTGCAGCCTGCGGACAAGGGTCGACAGCCCGGTGATGACTACGGCGAAGCTGTTCACCACGCCATCGATGCCCTTGGTGTCGACCACTTCCAAGGCTTGAGTAAGTTGTTGGCCGGGCTTCATGAACACCGCCTCGTTGAAGGCGTCACCGTACAGGTCGCGGCGTGCCGCGACGGTCAGTGGGGAAACGGAAGTGGGCGCGTCCCGGGGAATTTCCCGAGTGGCGTACTCGTGGTAGGCAACTCCGACGCCGGCCGCAACGACGACGAGCGCCAGCACGGTGATGGTCCACGCCGGAATCGGCGGCTCGACGTGATGTGATCCGACAACGGGCTCGAGCCAGTTCTGCAAGCTGGATCCGACGGTCAGCAGAATTCCCCCGACAACGGAGCCCACGGCGAGCAGGATCATCGGCGACGTCATCACAGCGGGGGATTCGTGGGGTTCCTGGTTTTCCCAGCGAGGTTTTCCGAAGAAGGTCATCAGCATCACGCGCGTCATGTAGAACGCGGTGAGTCCGGCACCCAGCAGGGTGACGATGCCGAGAACGATGCCCTTGAGGTCGCCTTCGCCGATGGCAACTTCGATGATCTTGTCCTTGGAGAAGAAGCCGGCAAACGGCGGAACACCGATGATGGCAAGGTAACCGAGCCCGAAGGTGATAAACGTCAGAGGCATGAACGCGCGGAGTCCGCCGTAACGCCGCATATCCGTTTCGTCGTTCATCCCGTGCATCACGGAACCAGCGCCGAGGAAGAGACCGGCCTTGAAGAATCCGTGCGTCAGTAGGTGCATGATCGCGAATGCATATCCGGCAGGGCCCAAACCGGCAGCTAGAACCATATATCCGATCTGACTCATCGTGGACGCGGCCAGCGCCTTCTTGATGTCGTCCTTCGCGCAACCGATGATGGCCCCGAACAGGAGGGTGACGGCACCGACGATCACAACAACAGTTTGGGCGTCGGGCGCCAGATCGAAGATCGGGTTGGAACGCACGATCAGGTATACACCCGCGGTGACCATCGTTGCCGCGTGGATCAGCGCCGACACCGGGGTGGGGCCTTCCATCGCGTCGCCGAGCCACGACTGCAGTGGCACCTGGGCCGACTTTGCGCAGGCTGCGAGGAGCAGCATCAGACCGATTGCCGTCAGCACGCCCTCGCTAGCAGCCGACGCATTGCCGAACACATCGCTGAACGAGAGCGATCCGAACGTACTGAACATCAACATCATTGCGATCATCAGTCCGACGTCGCCCACCCGGTTGACCACAAACGCCTTCTTGGCTGCAGTCGCCGCGGTGGGCTTGTGCTGCCAAAATCCGATAAGCAGGTACGACGCCAATCCGACGCCCTCCCAGCCGACGTAGAGACCGAGGAAGTTATCGGCGAGGACGAGCAACAGCATCGCCGCGAGGAACAGATTGAGGTAGGCGAAGAACTTACGACGCTCCGGGTCGTGGGCCATGTACCCAACCGAGTAGATGTGGATCAGCGATCCCACACCCGTGATGAGCAGTACGAAACACATGGACAGCTGGTCCAATTGGAGTCCGAACTCGACCTGCAAGCTCTCAACCGGCACCCAACTGAACAGGTGCTCGTCGATGCTCCGCTCGGCGGTATCGCGGCCGAGCATGCTGATGAAGAACGCCACGGCAACGGCAAACGATGCTAGCGCCATCACACACGCGAACAGGTGCCCCCACACATTGGTGCGGCGACCGGCAAGTAGTAGGACGGCAGCGCCGCACAGCGGCAGTGCAGGCAGTAACCAGACGGCGGACGTGATTCCTCCTGACATATCAGTACTTCAGCAGGTCTACGTCGTCGACGGATACAGAACGCCGAGATCGGAAGATAATCATGATGATTGCCAGGCCCACAACCACTTCGGCAGCAGCGACGACCATGGTGAAGAACGCGAAGATCTGGCCGTCGAGATTGCCGTGCATCCGCGCGAAGGTGACAAACGCAAGATTGGCGGCATTGAGCATCAGTTCGACGCACATGAAGACGACGATAGCGTTGCGTCGCAGGAGAACTCCGGCAGCGCCGATCGTGAACAGTAGAACCGACAGATAGAGATAGTTCTCGGGATTCATCGATCGTTCTCCTCTCCGAGGTGCTGCGACGGTCTGCGCGGCGTCAGTGCGCTACTGACGGAGATATCCGAGTGCGAACCGTCGGGAAGCCTCGCCGGCATGTCGACGGCATTGTGGCGCGCATAGACACCGGGGCTGGGCAATGGTGTGGCCGAGCCTTTTTCGGGACTGTCTTCGTCACTGCTCAGGTACTTGAAACGGTGCTTGGAGAGTTCTCGTTGGTTCATTGCCGCTTCGATCTTTTCGCGGTGCGCCAGCATCATCGCCCCGAGGGTTGCCGTGATCAGCAGTGCACCAGTCAATTCGAAGGCCCAGACGTAGCGAATGAAGATCAGATCGGCGAGGGCTTCGATGTTGCCCTGCTCGAGCCCAGTGAACCCGGTGAACCCTGAAATCGACGCGTTGCCGAGCCCACCGATCAGGAGCAGTCCGAAACCCAGGCCGATAACGATGGCACTCACACGCTGCCCGCGAAGACTCTCGACCAGCGAATCCGAGGAATCCACGCCGACCAACATCAGGACGAACAGGAACAGCATCATCACCGCGCCCGTGTACACGACGATCTGGACGACACCGAGAAACAGTGCGCCCTGGACCATGTAGAACACGGCCAGAATGATCATCGTCATCGCCAGGAACAGTGCTGAATACACAGCTTTGGGTGCAGCGACGACGCCGAGTGCGCTGATGACTGCCAGTGTGCCGAGAATCCAGAACTGTACGGCCTCGCCCGTCGACGTCGACACCATGGTTTGTTGTGCGAGGGCCCCGTCGGCGAGCACTGTGGTGACTGCCGCCGCGATCATTGTTCCGGCTCCTGGCCAGCAGCACCGATGTCGCCGCGGTAGTAGTCGTCCTGAGTGGTTCCGGGACGAAGTGCATGCGGCGGAGCATCCATGTCGGGCTCGAGCGGCGCGAGCAGTTGGTCCTTCTCGTAAATCAGATCAGCGCGATTGTCGTCTGCCATCTCGTACTCGTTGGTCATGGTCAGTGCCCGGGTTGGGCAGGCCTCCACACACAGTCCACAACCGATGCACCGCAGGTAGTTGATCTGGTACACCTGGCCGTACCGCTCACCCGGGGAGAACCGCTCTTCCTCGGTGTTGTCGGCACCTTCGACGTAGATCGCGTCGGCGGGACACGCCCAGGCGCAGAGTTCGCAGCCGATACATTTTTCGAGTCCGTCGGCGTAACGATTGAGTTGGTGGCGACCGTGATAGCCCGGCGCCGTGGGGCGCTTCTCCTCCGGATAGAACTCGGTTTCGGGCTTCTTGAACATGGTGGAGAGTGTTACGCCGAATCCGGCGAGTGGTCCGAGGAATTCAGGCATGGGAGTCCTCCGAGGGAGCAGTGTGACCTGGCATCGGCGGGACAGGGAACCCACCGGCCATCGGATCGAAAGGTCGGGATTCGAGAGGTTTCTCAGGTCCGGAGCCGACTTCCCGGCGACGACTGCGGAAGACGTTGGCCACCAGAATGAGCAATGCAATGCCGAGAACAACGCCGACGCACAGCAGCACCAACCACGTGTTGTAGCCGGCATTGCGGAATGCGCGCACCGTCGCGATTGTCATGACCCACACCAATGCTCCCGGGATGAGGATCTTCCAACCCAGATTCATGAACTGGTCGTAGCGCAATCGGGGGAGCGTGCTGCGGAGCCAGATGAACACGAAGAGGAAGAACCAGACCTTGCCGATGAACCACAGAACTGGCCACCACCCGGAATTTGCCCCGTCCCACAGGTTGAGGGGGAACGGTGCATGCCAGCCGCCGAGGAATAGTGTCGTGGCCAGCGCCGAGACGGTTACCATGTTCACGTATTCGGCGAGCATGAACATCGCAAATTTGAGTGACGAGTATTCGGTGTGGAATCCGCCCACCAGTTCGCCCTCGGCCTCGGGGAGGTCGAACGGTGCGCGGTTGGTCTCGCCGACCATTGCCGTCACGTAGATCAGGAACGACGGGAGAAGCAGGAAGACGTACCACGTGCCCTCCTGTGCGCTGACGATTCCCGACGTGGACATCGTTCCGGCATAAAGGAATACGGCGGCAAACGACAACCCCATCGCAACTTCGTAGGAAATGACCTGCGCCGTGGATCGCAGTGCGCCGAGGAGTGGATACGTCGAACCGGACGACCAGCCGGCGAGCACGATGCCGTACACGCCGATCGACGTGACTGCCAAGATGTACAGCACTCCGACCGGGAGGTCTGTCAGTTGCAGCGGCGACCAGGTTCCGAAGATCGATACTTCCGGACCGAAAGGAACAACGGCGAACGCCATGAACGCCGGCACCACCGCGATGATCGGGGCAAGCATGTAGATCGGTTTGTCGACGCCGGCCGGCGTAATGCCTTCCTTGAGAGCAAGTTTGACTCCGTCGGCCAGGCTCTGGAGCATGCCCCGCGGACCCACGCGGTTCGGTCCGACACGCATCTGCATGCGCGCCATGACTTTGCGTTCGGCGTAGATGGCGACCAGCGTGGTGAGCAGGAGGAACACGAAGATGACCAGCGCTTTGGCGACTATCAACCACAGAGGATCGTGGCCGTAGGCCGAAAGGTCAGCCGGGGCAGACATATACCCGCTCATGATGGCACCTGCTTCGAGATCCTGACGACGCCACCGGGGGAAACGGCCAGCGTTCGGTTGACCGCGCTGCCGGGTGAGTTGAGGGGGAGCCAGACAACTCGACGTGGCATATCGGTGATCACCAACGGCAACGTGATCGTCCCGCGTTCCGAGCTGACAGAAACCGGCTGGCCCTCCTCGGCTTCGATCTCGGCGGCCGTCGTTGCAGACAATCGGATGACGGGAGCGTGCGCTGTGCCGGCCAGGTTTGGTTCACCGTCCTGGAGTCGGCCGAGATCGAGAAGTAGGTGCCAGCTGGCCAGAATGGCTTCACCCAGTTTCGGCTCGGCGGGGGCAATCGGTGATGACGGAGGTGCCGGAACGCGCTCGCCAGACCACTTTCCGAGCTTGCCGATTTCTGCGCGCGCGGCGGCGGCATCGGGTAGCCGGAGATCCAATCCCATCTCGGCGGCAATCGCGTGCAGGACTCGCTGGTCCGGCATTACACCGGTTGTCCGCAGGGCCGTATCGAAGGGACGCTTGCGGCCTTCCCAATCAACGAATGTTCCCGGTTTCTCGGCAACCGGAGCTACCGGGAATATGACGTCCGCCAGTTCCGTGACCGAACTGTGCCGAATTTCGAGGCTGACCACAAAGCCTGCCGCTTCGACGGCAGCCTTTGCAGCATCTGGATCTGGCATGTCGGCAAGGTCGACGCCGCCAATGAGAAGTGCACCCAGCGCCGACGCTGATCCCAGTATCTGCGCCGCATCTTGGCCGTCGGCGGCGGGAATCTCGCCATCCCACAGCGAGGAAACTTCCTGCCGAGCAACAGAATGGGTGATCGGTCGACCACCCGGCAGTAGCTGCGGCAGTGCGCCGGTCTCGATTGCGGCGCGGTCACCGGCGCGGCGCGGAATCCAGGCCAGTCGTGCGCCGGTGGCTTCGGACAATTGCGCTGCTGCTGTGAGTCCGCCGGGAATTGCGCCCAGCCTTTCTCCGATGAGGATGACGGCACCAGGTTGGCGTAGGAGCATGCCGATCTCACTGGATTGCTCGCGCAGGGCGTCGAGAACCGCAGGTTCGTCGCCGGGGCGAGCCTGCAGTAGTCGGCCCGACATTTTCTGGAGACCGCGAGTTATGTACGGCGCAAGTGAGATTACTGCTGCTTTGCGCGTACGCGCAGCCTTGCGCAGGCGGAGGAAGATGATCGGGGACTCTTCCTCGGGTTCGAGCGCCACCAGCAGTGTGACCGGCGCGGAATCCAGGTCCTCGTATCTGATCGAATCTTCGAGCGTCTTTCCGGCCACGTGTGAAGCCAGGAATTGAGCCTCCTCGGCGGACTGGGTACGAATCCGGAAGTCGATATTGTTGGTACCCAGCGCGATTCGTGCAAATTTGCTGTACGCATAGGCATCTTCCAGCGTTGAGCGCCCACCGACCAGCACACCGGCATTGTCGCGGGCTTCGATAAACTTTCGGGCCACCAGGTCGAGAGCAAATGGCCACGACGCGGGAACCAGCGTGCCGTCGTCATGGCGGATAAGGGGAGTCGTGATTCGATCACCCTGTGTTGCATAGGAAAACGCGAACCGGCCCTTGTCGCAGTTCCACTCCTCGTTGACCTCCGGATCGTCGCCGGCAAGGCGTCGGAGAACCTTTCCGCGGCGATGATCGGTGCGTTGCGCGCAACCGTCGGCGCAGTGTTCGCAGACGCTCGGACTGGACACGAGATCGAAGGGCCGGGCACGGAACCGGTACGACGTGTTGGTCAGTGCGCCCACCGGGCAAACCTGAATAGTGTTGCCGGAGAAATAGGACTCGAAGGGTTCGTTGGCGTAGATCCCGACCTGCTGCAGGGCGCCGCGTTCGAGGAGTTCGATGAAAGGGTCACCGGCGATCTGCTGCGAGAACCGGGTGCATCTTGCACAGAGGACACACCGTTCCCGATCGAGCAAGACTTCCGACGACAGGGGAATCGGCTTGGGATAAGTCCGCTTCACTTCACCGAACCGGGACTCCGTTCGGCCCGTCGACATCGCTTGATTCTGCAAGGGGCACTCGCCGCCCTTGTCGCAGACCGGGCAGTCGAGCGGGTGGTTGATGAGCAGCAATTCCATGACGCCGCGTTGCGCCTTCTCCGCGACAGGTGAGGTGACCTGGGTGTTCACCACCATGCCTTCGGTGACCGTAGCGGTGCACGACGCCAGAGGTTTGCGTTGACCTTCCACCTCGACGATGCACTGTCGACATGCGCCGACGGGATCGAGGAGGGGGTGATCGCAGAACCGGGGAATGACAATGCCGATCATCTCGGCGGCCCGGATGATCAACGTGCCCTTGGGGACCTGAACTGTGGTGCCGTCAATGGTGAGTGTGACGAGTTCCGAAGGGGCGGCCTCGCCGGTTTCTACATCAGAGGCTGCGGTCATGACGCGTACGCTCCTGTCGCGAGAACGGACCGGTGCGGATCGAACGGGCAACCGTCTTGATCGAAATGGGCCAGATACTCGTCGCGAAAGTACTTGAGCGAAGACATGATCGGGCTGGTGGCGCCGTCGCCCAGGGCGCAGAACGACTTTCCGAGGATAGTGTCGGAGATGTCGAGCAATTTGGTCAGGTCGGCTTCAGTACCGGAACCACTCTCGAGGCGCTGCAGGATTTGCACCAGCCAGTACGTGCCTTCACGGCAAGGAGTGCACTTGCCGCACGACTCGTGGGCGTAGAACTCGGTCCAGCGAAGCACCGCCCGAACGACACACGTGGTCT
This sequence comes from Rhodococcus sp. ARC_M6, assembly GCF_022810305.1. Taxonomy (GTDB): domain Bacteria; phylum Actinomycetota; class Actinomycetes; order Mycobacteriales; family Mycobacteriaceae; genus Rhodococcus_F. The sequence goes on along the minus strand of NZ_JALGQH010000002.1, from coordinate 397,898 downwards.
CGTCGAAGATCTGCAATGCTTTGGTGCCCAACATGGATCCAGCGGCGCCGACGCCCTCGTAGTCGAGGGCGACATCAAGATGTTCGTCCGTGAAGATCGGTGTGGACGACCCGCCGGGCGTCCAGAACTTGAGAGTGTGACCGGCGCGCACACCGCCGGCGTACTCGAGTAGTTCACGCAATGTGATGCCGAGGGGAGCCTCGTACTGTCCGGGCGTCGTGACGTGGCCAGACAACGAATACAACGTGAATCCGGGCGACTTTTCAGTACCCATTGATCGGAACCATTCCGGTCCGTTGTGGATGATTGCCGGCACGCTGGCAATGGATTCGACATTGTTGACCACGGTCGGGCACGCATACAGTCCGGCGACGGCGGGAAAGGGTGGACGCAATCGCGGTTGGCCACGGCGACCCTCCAGGGAGTCGAGCAACGCGGTTTCCTCGCCGCAGATGTACGCGCCCGCACCGGCGTGTACCACCAGATCGAGGTCGAAACCGGTACCGAGGATGTTCCGGCCGAGGTAGCCGGCAGCGTAGGCCTCCGCGACAGCGGTCTGCAAGCGCCGCAGTACCGGGACAACCTCGCCGCGGACGTAGATGAAGGCCTTCGCGGCGCGAATCGCGTACGCCGCGATGATTACACCTTCGACCAGTGTGTGTGGCGTCGCCATCATCAACGGCATGTCCTTGCACGTACCGGGCTCGGATTCATCCGCATTGACCACGAGGTAGTGCGGCTTGTCATCTCCCTGCGGGATGAAACTCCACTTCAATCCCGTGGGAAATCCAGCGCCACCACGCCCACGCAGACCCGCATCCTTGATCGTGTCGATCACGGAATCGGGTGTGCCGGACAGTGCTTTGTGCAACCCCTGATAGCCGTCATGGCGTAGATACGCGTCGAGAGCCCACGACGAGGGTTCGTCCCAGTACCGACTCAGTACAGGCGCGAGTGGCATGTCACTTCCCTTCGCCGGGCGTGGACGTATCGGTTGCAGAGGGTTCCTGCCGGTGCGCAACTCTCAAGCCGGCGAGGGTAGCGTCGCCGCAGGTCTCCGCCTCCGAGGCCTCCACGCGAGAATCTTCGAACCCCGCGAGGGTGCGGGCCGTTTCACGGAACGAGCACAGTGTGGCGCCTCGACTGGGCGTGACGCGCTCGCCGCCGCGCAGTGCATCGACCAGGGAGCGCGCTGATTCCGGCGTCTGGTTGTCGAAGAACTCCCAATTGACCATCACCACCGGTGCGTAGTCACACGCGGCATTGCATTCGATGTGTTCGAGGGTGATCTTGCCGTCGGAAGTGCTGAGCGAGTGTGACGCGTCGTCGCGGGTTCCTGCTGATCCGAGGTGCTCTTCGAGGGCTTCGAGAATGGCGTCGCCGCCCATGATCGCGCACAGAGTGTTGGTGCAGACACCCACCAGATATTCTCCGGTCGGACCGCGTCGGTACATGGAGTAGAACGTGGACACTGCCGCAACTTCGGCCCCGGTGAGCCCGAGTTTGCCTGAGCAGAAGTCGATTCCGGCCGGCGTGATGTACCCGTCCTCCGACTGGACGAGATGCAGCAATGGAAGGAGCGCTGATCTGCTGGTGATCGACGTCTGCCCGGCGGAGTCGTCGCGGTACCTCGCGATAATTGTCTCGGCATCGCTGTCGAGTCGAGCGAGAACATCAGCAGGGTAATTGGTTCGGGCACCCGGACGAACCAATTGGGTGGGCTCCTCCGGGCGCGGTCCGAGTTCGATGAAGACACGGGTGCCGTGTGCGCTTTCGGTCATCGATCTACTCCGCCCATGACGGGATCGATGCTGGCTACCGACGCGATTACATCGGACACCATGCCTCCCTCGCACATCGCTGCTACGGCCTGCAAATTGGTGAACGAAGGATCCCGGAAATGCACGCGGTACGGCCGGGTGCCGCCGTCGCTGACCATGTGAACGCCGAGTTCCCCCCGAGGTGATTCAACGGCCACATAAACCTGACCGGCTGGAACGCGGATTCCTTCGGTGACCAATTTGAAGTGATGGATCAGCCCTTCCATCGACGATTCCATGATCTTGCCGACGTGTTTCTGGGAATTGCCGAGGCCGTCAGCACCGACCTCGAGGTCTGCCGGCCACGCAATTTTCCGGTCGTCCACCATCACTGGTCCGGGTCGCAATTTGTCCAGGCATTGCTCGACGATCTTCAGGGACTCCTTCATCTCCTCCACCCGGATGATGTACCTCCCGTAGCAATCGGATCCGGTGTGAGTGATCACGTCGAACTCGTAGTTCTCGTAACCGCAATACGGCCCGGCCCGACGCTGATCATGCGGATACCCCGTGGCTCGCAACACCGGCCCCGTCACTCCGAGAGCCATGCAACCGGTGAGATCCAAATATCCGATGCCGCTGGTGCGGGCCTTCCAGATGGAATTGTCGGTGAGCATCAATTCCATGTCGCGCAGGCGATTCGGCAGAACCTTCAACAATTCCCGTACCTTCGCGACCGATCCGTCGGGAAGATCCTGCGCCAATCCACCGGGACGAATGAAGGCGTGGTTCATTCGAAGCCCGGTGATCGTCTCGAAGACGTCGAGGATCAGTTCGCGTTCGCGGAAGCCGAACAGCATGGCGGTGACAGCGCCCAACTCCATGCCGCCAGTCGCCAACGCGACAAGATGCGAAGAAATGCGATTGAGTTCCATCAGCATCACGCGAATTACGGTTGCGCGCTCGGGGATGTCCTCGGTGATGTCGAGTAGTTTTTCGACGCCCAGGCAGTACGCCGTCTCGTTGAAGAACGGAGACAGATAGTCCATACGAGTGACGAAGGTGACGCCCTGTGTCCAGTTTCTGTACTCGAGGTTCTTCTCGATTCCCGTGTGTAGGTAGCCGATTCCGCATCGCGCCTCGACCACCGTCTCACCCTCGATCTCGAGGATCAGGCGAAGAACGCCATGCGTCGACGGATGCTGAGGGCCCATGTTGACGACGATCCGCTCGGCACCGGCATCGGATCGATTCTGCGCCGCAGTGGCAACAATCTGGTCCCAGTCCTGACCGGCAGCGGTGTAGACGGTCTCGGGCCGTGTGGATACTTTCTTGTCTGCAGTGTTATTCATCAGCGGTACGACCTGCGCTCGTCGGGGGGCGGTATCTGGGCTCCCTTGTATTCAACGGGGATTCCGCCGAGGGGATAGTCCTTGCGCTGGGGGTGGCCTTGCCAGTCATCCGGCATTTCGATCCGCGTCAGCGCCGGATGGCCGTCGAAGATGATGCCGAAAAAATCGTACGTTTCGCGTTCGTGCCAATCATTGGCCGGATAGGTGCCCACCAGCGACGGAATGTGCGGATCCGAGTCGGGTACGGACACTTCCAGTCTGACCCGGCGATTGTGCGTGATGGACGAGAAGGGGTACACGGCGTGCAGTTCACGTCCGGTATCCGAGGGGTAGTGAACTCCGTTGACACCGAGACACAATTCGAACCGCAAGTCCGCTTCGTCCCGGAGACGCCGGGCTACCGGCGGCAAGTACGAACGCTCGACATGCAGGGTCATCTCGCCGCGGAAGATCACGACTTTCTCGATTGCTTCCGAGAATTCGATGCCCTTGTCGGCAAGTGCGGTGGTCAATCCGTCGGCTATGGCGTCGAAATAGCTTCCGTACGGCCGAGAAGCGTTGTCCGGCGCTGAGATCGGTCGGGTCAGGCGGCTGTATCCCGAGGTGTCTCCGCTGCCTCGCACACCGAACATTCCTCGTCCATCATCGCGATCAGTGGTCATCGCAGAAGGCCCTTCACCTCGAAGAGGGGAGTGGACGCCAGTGCCGCGCGTTCAGCAGCCGCGCGTGCCTCCTCTCGGTTGACGCCCAGCGGCATTTCCTGAATCTTCTTGTGCAATTCGATGATTGCGTTGAGGAGCATCTCGGGACGAGGTGGGCACCCGGGCAGGTAGATGTCGACCGGAACGATGTGGTCGACACCCTGGACTACCGCGTAGTTGTTGAACATTCCACCCGACGACGCGCATACACCCATGGCCAGCACCCACTTGGGCTCTGCCATTTGGTCGTACACCTGGCGCAGGACGGGCCCCATCTTCTGACTGACACGACCGGCGACGATCATCAGGTCCGCTTGGCGAGGGGACGCCCGGAAGGCCTCCATACCGAATCGCGCCAGATCGAATCTGCCGGACGTCGTGGACATCATCTCGATTGCGCAGCAGGCGAGGCCGAACGTTGCCGGCCACAGGGAGCCCTTGCGAACATAACCGGCCAAGCCTTCGACAGTGGTCAGTAGAAATCCGCTGGGAAGCTTTTCTTCGAGACCCATACTCGACTCTTTTCAGTCGTAAGTGTTGCTGTGACCGGCATTTTCGGTTCGGTGAGGGAACTAATCCCAGCTCAATCCACCTCGTCGCCATTCATAGGCGTAGGCAACCGAGACGTTGACGATGAACAACCCCATGGCGGCCAGTCCGAACAGGCCGAGCGAGTCGAAATGAACTGCCCAGGGGTAGAGAAAAACGATTTCGATATCGAAGATGATGAACAACATGGCGGTGAGATAGAACTTGACCGGAAAACGACCGCCACCGGCTGCGCGGGGTGTCGGCTCGATTCCACACTCGTACGCTTCAAGTTTGGCGCGGTTGTACCTACGGGGGCCGACGACGGACGCCAGGATTACGGACACAACGGCAAAGGCCATCGCAATGGCACCGAGCACGAGAATTGGTACATACGCGTTCATGTCGCCCGAACCCCTCTCCGTCGCCGAAAAGACTGTGCTGATCCTGCCAAAACTGGTACTGCCACACCGATACTGCCAGCAACTCGCCGATCATGTGACCTGTGACACCACACTAGGGGGTGCCTCCGACATTGGGGTTGATTTTCGGTGTGTGGAGTTTGCGTCCCCGGTTACGAAGTAGCCGCTGCTGCAACGGGACACCCAAGATTCCGAGCTACAGGCCGAGCCGAGTTCGAAGCAAGCCGATCACCGTCGACGCCAACTGCAGGGGATCGATGGGCTGGGGAACAGCGGCTTCGGCGCGCGACCACGATGCCAGCCACGCGTCGTCGGGCCGACCGGTCAGAATCACGATCGGCGGACAGTCCGTGATTTCGTCCTTGAGCTGCTTCGCGACGCCCATGCCCCCGGCCGGAACTGCCTCGCCGTCGAGGATCGCAAGGTCGATGCCGCCTCGATCGAGCTTGTCGATCACCACCGGAGCCGTCGCCACCTCGATGTAGTCGATCGGGGGGAGGTCGGGATGAGGACGCTCACCGAGTGCGAGGCGCACCTGTTCGCGGGTGTGGGCGTCGTCGCTGAAGACGAGTACACGCACAGTGGGCGTGATGCGGGGCTCTGCTGTCGCTGCGGACACGCGGCCGACGTTACCCCGAGTGCGTTGATCGCGGCGGTGAATCTTTAACTTGATCAAGGACTTTGCGCAAAAATGCGAGAGTCCCCGGCTCCGGAGATTTCCGGGGGCCGAGGACTGCTGCGAATAATCTTGGGTGTCAGAAGCTTTCGACGAACTTGGTCAAACCCTTGCTGGCAGTCTCGAGAGCCACCTTCTGGGCTTTCTTGACCAGGAAACCGGGCAACGGAATCTTGGGGTCGATGGTCAGTTCGAAGCTGATTTTCGTTCCGCCGTCGGTCGGGGTGAGTACGTACGACCCGTCCTGCTGGTTCTGTTGTCCACTCTCGACCAGAGTCCAGGTCACCTTCTCGTCGCCTTCGAAGGTGTAGTCGACAACCTGCTCGTCGTTGATGCCGAGAACCGATACGGACATCCGGACCCGCTGGGGCCGGCCGTCGTCGTGGGTGCTTTCGATGGTGATCTTCTTGTGCGCCGACGACCATTCGGGCAACCGGTCTACGGCCGCAACGGCTGCCATGACAGTGGCCGGATCGGCCTTGATCTCAAATTCCTTGACGCCCGAAACGGCCATACGACTAACTCCTCCATGCCTGAGCGCGACAAATTCGTGCAACGTGTGCGGTGCAATTAGATCATTGCGGAACAGTTGCGCGGGGAGTGGATTTGCCGTGGCGTTTCAGTAGTCCATGCCGTTCTTGCGCATCTGATCGCGCAGCGCGCCTTGGACGGCTTGCGACACCCAGGAGTTCAGGGAAACTCCGTTCTGATTTGCGGCCTCTTCGGCGCGGGCCTTGATCTGTTCCATCATGCGTAGGGTCACCCGACTGATGTCGCCGCTGACGTCGTCGAAGGAGTACGTGTTGTCCTTGCCGTCGTCGTCGGCTGTGCTGCCTTCTGTAGATTTCTGGACGTCGACGAGTATTTCGTTGCCGTCGAGACGAACTTTCACGTCCCGGTTCTCGACCTCGGCGCTGATTTCTTTGGCAAGTTCGGTGGCAGCAGCCAGGATTACCAAACGAATCGACGGTTCGATGGCGGCGGCGAGAGACGTCGCGATTCGGCGAGTCTGATCATCGCCCAGTTCTGCTGCCGTGACGAGGTCGTCGTGCAGCTTCGCGGTGTACTCCGAAATGTCCATGACACCAACTGTGGCGTCAGAAGTGGCGTCAGTCAAGGCGTCAACTGATGTCACCCAATTTACCTGTCGGGATCTCCCTATAGAGTTGCCGCGCAATAGGGCCGGTAGAGCCTGACAAGTGCATCTCGAGGAGTCAGTAGTGCCGCACACTGTGTCACTGAAAGTGCAGATGGTGGCGAAGTCCGAGTTCTTCCCGCCAGATGACATCGACTGGGAAACAGATGCCGAAGGCGGCGAGGCACTCGCAGAATTCGCTGGTCGAGCGTGCTACCAAAGTTGGTCCAAACCAAATCCGCGTACCGCCACCAATGCCGGATACATCAGGCACTTGCTCGAAGTCGGCCACTCGTCCGTCTTGGAACACGCAACCGTGAGCTTCTACATCACCGGCATCTCACGATCCTGTACACATGAACTGATTCGTCACCGTCACTTCTCGTACTCGCAACTCTCCCAGCGGTTCGTCCGCGAAAACGATGCCAACGTCGTCGTACCGCCAGCAATCGAAGGTGACCCGAAACTCGAAGCCCTCTTCCTGGCGGCGACCGACGAGAGTCGCAGCGCCTACGGCGAACTGCTCGCGGCTTTGGAAGGCAAACTTCAATCTGTTCCGGGTGCGCCGGAGCGTGGCAAGCAGGCGCGTCAGGCTGCGCGCTCGGTTCTGCCCAATGCCACCGAAACGCGTCTGGTCGTCAGCGGAAACTATCGGGCCTGGCGCCACTTCGTGGACATGCGTGCGACCGAGCACGCCGACGTCGAGATTCGTCGCGTCGCAATCGAGTGCTTAAGGCAACTTCAGGCCATCGCGCCAAATGTGTTCGGAGACTATGAGATTCTCGGAAAATCGGACGGATCCGAGATCGCTGTCAGTGCATTTGCAGCCGAGTGAAGACTCGTGTGCAGAAGTAACCTCCACACCGGGTAACCTTCTGACCATGACCTACGGTGATTCCGCTTCTCTCGTCGAGCGTCCGTTCGGCACCATTTCCGTTGCGATGGTGACCCCGTTCACTGCCGACGGGAAGTTGGACGTCGACTCCGGAGTGCGCCTCGCAGCGCACCTCGTAGACAACGGCTGCGACGGCCTCGTACTTGCCGGCACGACCGGTGAGTCTCCGACCACCACCGAATCGGAGAAGCTCGACCTGCTCCGCGCGGTGATCGACGCCGTCGGCGACCGCGCCAAGATCATTGCCGGAGCCGGCAGTAACGACACCGCCCACAGCGTTGAATTGGCGCGGGACGCAGCTCGTGTCGGCGCCCATGGACTTCTTGTTGTCACCCCTTACTACTCGCGCCCCCCTCAGGCCGGACTCTTCGCGCACTTCACCGCCGTTGCCGACGCCACCGACCTGCCCGTCATGCTCTACGACATTCCGCCCCGCTCCGTTGTCGCCATCGAGACGGAGACCATCCGTCGCCTTGCCGAGCATCCCCGCATCAAGGCAGTCAAAGACGCCAAGGGTGATCTGAACGCGGGCGCAGAATTGATCGGCACTACCGACCTCCAGTTCTTCTCCGGCGACGACCCGCTGAACCTCCCGTGGCTCGCGGTCGGCGCTACCGGATTTGTCAGCGTCATCGGGCACCTGGTTCCGGGTCGCCTGCGTGACCTTCACACCGCGTTTGTCACTGGCGATATCGCCCGGGCGCGCGAAATAAACCTCAGTTTGATCCCTGTGATCCGTTCCGTCGCCCGTTTGGGTGGCGTCAGCGCTTCGAAGGCGGGTCTGCGACTCATCGGTATCGATGTCGGAGAACCGCGCCTTCCGCAGGTTGCACCCACTAAAGAGCAGATCGACGGCTTGGCCGCCGATCTGCATGCGGCAGGAGTTCTGTAAATGACCCGTCCCCCCCGACGTCGTAGCGCTAGTCGCCAAGCCGGACCGCCTTCGGCACCGGCTCCTGAAACGGCAGCCCCGAAAACTGCAGCCCCGGCACCGGCTACCCCGGTGGAAGCTCCGGTAGCCGCAGCGGCTCCGAAAAAGGCTGCGGCGCAGAAGAGCGCGCCGCCGAAGGCTGCTTCTCACAAGGCCCCAGCCCAGAAGGCCCCAGCTCAGAAGGACGCACCTCAAAAGGCTGCGCGCAAGTCCCCGTCGGGTAATCGCCCCGCAGCAAAGTCCGGTGGCTCACGCTCCGGAAACCGGCGTCCTGAGAACCGCCCGTCGGTAGATCCGACTGCACGACTGGGTATGCCGCCCAAGGCTCCGGCCGGCGGACTTCGTGTCGTCGCGCTCGGTGGAATCGGCGAAATCGGTCGAAACATGACCGTGTTCGAGCACCAGGGTAAATTGCTGATCGTCGACTGCGGCGTCCTGTTTCCCGAGGACCAGCAGCCTGGCGTCGACCTGATCCTGCCGGACTTCCGCTACATCGAAGACCGTATGGACGACGTCGAAGCCGTCATCCTGACGCACGGTCACGAGGACCACATCGGCGCTCTGCCGTTCCTCCTGCGCTTGCGCTCGGACATCCCCGTCATCGGCGCCAAGTTCACACTGGCACTGGTAGCAGCCAAGTGCCGCGAGCACCGTCTGCGCCCCAACCTCATCGAGGTTATCGAAGGCACATCCACAAACCATGGACCGTTCGAATGCGAGTACTTCGCAGTCAACCACTCCATCCCGGATGCGCTGGCCATCGCGATTCGTACCGACGCCGGCGTTGTACTGCACACCGGCGACATCAAGCTCGATCAGCTCCCGCTGGACGGCCGACTGACCGACCTCGCCGGCTTCTCCCGTCTCGGTGACGAGGGCGTCGACTTGTTCCTGGTCGACTCCACCAACGCCGAGGTTCCGGGATTCGTCACGCCGGAACGCGAGATCGGTGGCGTTCTCGATACCGTCATCGGCAAGGCGAAGCAGCGTGTCATCGTTGCATCCTTCGCGAGCCACGTGCACCGCATCCAGCAGGTCGTGGACGTCGCAGCGCGCTACAACCGTCGCATCGTGTTCGTCGGTCGCTCGATGGTCCGCAACATGCAGATTGCCCAGGATCTCGGTTACCTCACCGTGCCCGACGGCCTGGTAGTCGACATCGACACCGCTGCAAGCCTTCCCGACGACCGCCTGGTGCTCATCTCCACCGGATCCCAGGGCGAGCCGCTGGCAGCACTTTCGCGGATGGCACGCGGCGAGCACCGCCAGATCAACATCCGCGCAAACGACCTCGTCGTTCTCGCGTCGTCGTTGATCCCCGGCAACGAAAACTCGGTCTTCGCCGTGGTCAACGGTCTGGCTAAGCGTGGTGCCACCGTCGTTACCCAGCAGAGCGCCAAGGTTCACGTCTCGGGTCACGCTTCCGCTGGTGAACTGCTGTACCTGTACAACGCAGTTCGGCCCACCAACGCCATGCCCGTGCACGGAGAATGGCGCCATCTGCGCGCCAACGCGGCACTCGCCAAGGCAACCGGTGTTCCCGAAGAGCGCATCATCCTCGCCGAGGACGGCGTTGTGGTCGATATGGTCGACGGTCTCGCCGAGATCGTCGGACGCGTTCCCGTCGGGCACGTCTACGTTGACGGACTTTCCGTGGGCGATGTCGGCGAGCCGACACTGTCCGATCGTCTCGTGCTCGGTGAAGGCGGCTTCATCGCCATCACCATCGTCATCAACGAGTCGACCGGCCGCGCGGTCAGTACCCCGGAGGTATCGGGTCGAGGATTCTCCGACGACCCGACCGCGCTCAAGGATGCTGCCCAGTTGGTGGAATCGGACCTCACGCGTCTGGCCGGCGAAGGCATCATCGATGCGCATCGCATCGCACAGTCCGTGCGCCGCGTTGTCGGCCGTTGGGTTGCGGACAAGTACCGTCGTCGCCCGATGATCATTCCGACGGTTATCGCGGTTCCCTAAAGTATTCGAGTACGTTGGCGAAGGTGACCTTCGCGCATGATGAACGACTCGCCCTGGTGGACAGCATGGCCGACTTCGGTCCCGATGCTCCGACACTGTGTGGTGAGTGGACAAACCGTGATCTGGCAGCACATCTGATCATCCGGGAGCGGCGTCTCGACGCCGCTCCCGGAATCATGATCAGTGCCTTCGCCGGTCATACCGAGAGCGTACGAAAGGCCACCGCAGCGCGGCCGTGGGACGAACTCCTGCACGATGTGCGCAGCGGGCCGCCCACATGGTCGCCCCTGTACTGGCTCGACGCCCAGATCAATACCACCGAGATGTTCGTCCATCACGAGGACGTTCGACGCGCTCACCAACATTGGACCGCCCGTGCCCTGCCGGTGGGGCGGCAAGCACAACTGTGGAAATATGCGCGTCAGATCGCGAAGATGGGGTATCGCAAGGCGCCTGTCGAAGTGATCTTCGAACTGCCGTCCGGCGAGAGCGCAGTGGTGCACAAATCGGATTCACGTACCGTAGTTCTGCAGGGGGAGCCTGCCGAGCTTCTGTTGCATGCCTTCGGCCGCAACGAAGTCCTGATCGAGGCCAAAGGCGAGCTTGCCGACGTCCAATCGGTGATGAGCCTGGACCGCAGCGTCTGAATCGTCTGCTTGGGCAGCTAGCCGTCGCGAATATCACGATTCGAACGTATAAACGGTGTTGCTGGTGTTGCGGATGGTCCGGATGGGGTGGCACCGACTAGCCTGAACGACATGGCAGGTAAGTCGAGCGCCCGGGGACCTAGTACAAGCACGTCCGCGTCACGCACATCCACGTCCCAGGCATCGACCAGGTCGTTAGCATCTACTCCACCGGCGAGGGGCGGCGCAAAGTCGCGAACACGCACCGTCTCCACCCCACGTAACGTCACGACGTCGTCGCACGCCGGTGGTGCCAAACCTGCTCCGCGCAAAACTGCAGCCAAGAAGGCTGCGCCGGGAAAAGCTGCACCGCGAAAGGCTGCACCGCGAAAGGCGACGGGCACGTCCTCGTCCGCCCGCCGGCCCGTGTCCAAGGCCAAGGCCAAGCAGAGCTCCAGCCCCTTCGACGCGGTAGGCAAGGGCATTTCCAAGGGTTGGTCGTTGGCCGCCAGGGGAGTGGGGGCAACCACCCGTACCGTCGGCAAAGTCGGTGATATCGAAGCCGGCCACCGGCGCGACGGAATCGCGCTCGGACTCATCGCTTTCAGCGTTGTCGTTGCGGGAAGTGTGTGGTTTGCAGCCGGGGGTCCGATCGGCGGTGGAATCGCGACGGCCGTGCGCGCGGTGTTCGGAGCGGTATCGGCGGTCCTACCGATCCTGTGTGTCGGCATCGCGATCCTGCTGATGCGAACGGAACCCCGACCGGAAATCCGGACACGATTGTTCATGGGCTCGCTGCTGGTCGGTCTGCCCGCGCTCGGACTGTGGCATATCGGATCCGGTGCGAAGACAACTGCGCAGACACATGAAATGGGAGCCGGCTTCGTTGGCCGGGCGGTCGGTGGACCGTTGACAGATGGTCTGACAGTGTGGCTTTCGGCCCCGCTGCTCATGATCGCTGTGGGCTTCGGAATTCTACTTCTGACCGGCACCACTCTGCGTCAGGTGCCGGGGAAGTTTCAATCCTTCTTCGGCTCGCCTTCCGATGACGACGAATTCGATGACTACGGCAGCGAATTCGACGACGACAGCTACGGCCGGGACTACGGCGGTTCCTCCTATGATTCGTCGGACTTCGACGCCGACGGTTATCCGGTGGACACTTACGCGGAGCCGCCCCTACGGCCGTCCAAACGCTCGAGTCGTCGGGCACCGATCGACAACTATCCGACAGACGAATTCGAGTCCGGTGACAAGAAGACCGAGATCCTCGGATTGTGGAGTCCGGAACCGGATCCTGAACCTGCACTCGAGGTCCCCGAGGACGTTGCACCGGCACCTGTCGTCGAAAAGCCCGTAAGCCGTCCCAAGATTCCCGCTCGTTCGGTTCCGGTTGCAAAGCCGGCGCCCAAGCCTGAGCCGGAACCCGAGGAGACCGAGAGCTTTGTCACCGCTCCGGTGAGCGACAGTGACTACAACCTTCCGCCGACGTCGCTGTTGATCGAGGGCGAGCCGCCGAAGCTGCGCAGTCCGGCCAACGACGCGATGATCGAGGCGATCAGCGAAGTTCTCGAACAGTTCAAGATCGATGCTGCCGTCACAGGATTTACACGCGGCCCGACGGTGACCCGATACGAGGTCGAACTCGGTCCTGGCGTCAAGGTCGAGAAGATCACGGCACTCGCGCGAAACATCGCGTACGCCGTGGCCACCGACAACGTTCGTCTGCTGGCGCCGATTCCCGGCAAGTCGGCCGTCGGTATCGAGGTACCGAACTCGGACCGTGAACTGGTCCGTCTCGCCGATGTGTTGACTGCGCCGAGCATGCGCCGCGAGCGCCACCCCCTTGTCATCGGACTGGGCAAGGACATCGAAGGCGACTTCGTTCACGCGAATCTCGCGAAGATGCCGCATCTCTTGGTTGCTGGTTCGACCGGATCGGGTAAATCGAGCTTCGTGAACTCGATGCTCGTGTCACTGCTCACCCGCGCGACGCCCGAAGAAGTGCGGATGATCCTGATCGACCCCAAGATGGTCGAGTTGACGCCCTACGAAGGCATCCCGCACTTGATCACGCCCATCATCACGCAGCCGAAGAAGGCAGCCGCAGCGCTGGCGTGGTTGGTCGAGGAGATGGAGCAGCGCTACCAGGACATGCAGGTCAACAAGGTGCGTCACATCGACGACTTCAATGCCAAGGTGAAATCCGGCGAGATCTCCGCGCCGCTCGGCAGCGAACGCGTCTACCGGCCGTACCCGTACATCCTCGCGATCGTCGACGAGTTGGCGGACCTCATGATGACCGCGCCTCGCGATGTCGAAGAGGCGATCGTGCGCATCACTCAGAAGGCACGCGCCGCCGGTATCCACTTGGTCCTGGCCACACAGCGTCCGTCCGTCGACGTCGTCACCGGCCTGATCAAGACCAATGTGCCGTCGCGACTGGCGTTCGCGACGTCGTCCCTGACCGACTCACGAGTCATCCTCGATCAGCCCGGTGCCGAGAAGCTCATCGGTATGGGCGACGGTTTGTTCCTGCCGATGGGTGCGGGCAAGCCCACGCGTATGCAGGGCGCATTCATCACGGACGAAGAAATCTCTGCTGTTGTGGATTTTGCCAAGAACCAGGCAGAGCCCGAGTACACCGAGGGAGTCACGGCCCAGAAGGCCGGCGAGAAGAAGGACGTCGATCCGGATATCGGCGACGACATGGATGTGCTGCTTCAGGCCGTCGAGTTGGTGATTACCAGTCAGTTCGGTTCCACCTCGATGCTGCAGCGCAAGCTTCGCGTCGGCTTCGCGAAGGCGGGTCGTCTCATCGACCTCATGGAAAATCGTGGAATCGTCGGACCCAGTGAAGGTTCCAAGGCTCGTGAGGTACTCATGAAGCCCGAAGAACTCGACGGGGTGCTGTGGTCGATTCGCGGCGGAGATCCGGAGGAACCGTCTTCCGAGGACTGACAGTTCGGCCCGGCGGGTAATCCGTCGGGCCGAGAACCGGAGGTTGTCGTGCACGTGTCACCGCTGGCTTGGGGCATCACGATCGTGGTGATCCTCGGGTTGTTCGTCTTCGACTTCTTCGCGCATGTCCGAACGCCGCACGCTCCGACGTTTCGTGAGTCGGCCTTCTGGTCGACGGTCTACATCTCGATCGCGATAATCTTCGGCCTGGTCGTGATGTGGATCTGGGGAACCACGTACGGCGGCGAGTACTTTGCCGGATACGTCACCGAAAAGGCGCTGTCCGTCGACAACCTGTTCGTGTTCGTCATCATCATGTCGACGTTTGCGGTGCCGCGTGAGTACCAGCAGAAGGTGCTGCTCATCGGTATCGTTCTCGCGCTTGTCATGCGCGGCATTTTCATCGGTATCGGTGCGGCCGCGATCAATGCCTACAGTTGGGTGTTCTACCTTTTCGGGGCATTCCTGATCTACACGGCTTTCACCCTGATTCGCGATCACGGACACGAGAAGGAAGTCGAGGAGAAGCGAGACAGTCGCATTATCGCTATCGTGAAGCGGGTCCTACCGACCACCGAGGAGTACGACGGCGACAAGCTCGTCACGAGAATCAACGGCAAGCGCGTCGTCACACCGTTGTTGTTGGCACTCATCGCAATCGGATTCGCAGATGTGCTGTTCGCGCTGGATTCGATCCCGGCGATCTACGGGCTGACGCAGGAGCCCTACATCGTCTTCACGGCCAACGCGTTTGCTCTGATGGGCTTACGGCAGTTGTACTTCTTGATCGGCGGACTGCTCGAGCGACTGGTCTATCTGGCGTACGGACTTTCGGTGATCCTGGCCTTCATCGGGGTCAAGTTGGTGTTGCATGCACTCCACGAAAACACGCTGCCGTTCATCAACGGTGGAGAGCATGTCAGTGTGCCCGAGATTTCGACGATGCTGTCGCTGGCCGTCATCATCGGAGTGCTGGTCGTGACCACGATCGCGAGCCTGCTCAAGACTCGCGATCGTGCGTGACCAGTTTCAGCCGCTGAACTGACCCAGCACCGGCACCCACTCGGTGATCCGAACGTTCGCGATCAAATCTGCGATGGCAAAAGGATCGTGGGTGAACAGTAGAGCCACGGTCTCGGCGTCCGCGGTATCGACGATGATGAGGGCCCCCAGACCGTCGGCAAATGGGCCCGACGACAGCACGATGTCACGTTCGAGAAGATCAGTGAGCCACGCGCGGTGGTCGGCGCGAATCGCATCGCGCGCAGCGTTCTTTTCGGGGGCGTAGGTGTATTCGACGAGGAACAACGACATCGGGACCGCTTTCGGGGAAGTGTGTGAACCTTTTCAGAGCGTCAGAAGCATACGGGTATTGCCGAGAGTGTTGGGTTTGACGTAACTGAGGTCCAGGAACTCGGCGACACCGGCGTCGTACGACCGGCACATCTCGGTGTAGACCTCAGCGGTGACCGGAGTTCCCTCGATTTCCACGAAGCCGTGACGGTGGAAGAAGTCGGTTTCGAAGGTCAAGACGAAGAGTCGTTCCAGTTCCAATTCGCGGGCAACCTGGATCAGTTTGTCTACTACCTGGAAACCGGCGCCCTGGCCCTTGACCGTCGGATCGACGGCGACAGTGCGGATCTCGCCGAGATCGGCCCAGAGCACATGCATCGCTCCGCAGCCGAGAATTCGGCCGTCTTTCTCGGCCACCCAGAATTCCTGGACAGCCTCGTAGAGCGTGACAAGGTTCTTTTCCAGCAGGATCTTGCCTGAGTAGATATCGATGAGACGTTTGATTTCCGACACATCAGATGTTCGTGCCCGCCGCACGATCAAGTGGCTCTCGGTGTCGCTGCGCGCGGTGGAAGTCATGTGGTGCACATTAGTCAATGGGTCTACCGATATTCTGAGTCGCGTGCCCGTCCGCCCTATGAAATTCCTCCGCCGCTCGGTGACCTCCCGGGTTCGGCCCGCAGTCTCTGCGGTGATCCGATGACCTCGCCGCGCGATCATGCAGATGCCCATCGGGCCGCTGTCGGACCGTCAGATGGAACACCGGCCGCGGACAACCCCGTGCCACTCTTCAATATCGCCAACATCTTGACGATGCTCCGAATCGTTCTGGTTCCGGTGTTCCTCGTCGTGCTTTTTGTCGACGACGGACATCAAACCGCGTGGCGTCTCGGTGCCATGGCCATCTTCATCGTCGCGGCCATCACCGACCGGATCGACGGGCAGTTGGCCCGGAAGTACGGATTGGTCACCGACTTCGGGAAACTGATGGATCCGATCGCGGACAAGGCGCTGATCGGCGCCGCGCTGATCGGCTTGTCGATGCTCGGCGATCTGTCCTGGTGGGTCACGGGCGTGATCATTGCCCGCGAACTCGGAATCACAGTGCTGCGGTTCGCGGTACTGCGGCACGCCGTGATTCCGGCCGGCAAGGGCGGCAAACTCAAGACGCTCGTACAGGCCGTAGCTATCGGTTTCTACATCTGCCCCCTCCCGAGCAGTTGGGACACCGTCAGCTGGCTTCTGATGGCCGCGGCGGTCGTCCTGACTCTGGCGACCGGCATCGAATACATCGTGCAGGCAATCCGATTGCGCGCCGGGGTCCGATCTGCCGATCGCGACGGGCACTAGTTTCCGTGCAGGATCCGTTGCTCGAACTCGGTGTCGTCGAATTGGTCGCGGCATTGCTGGACGCCGGAGAGACTGTCGCTGCTGCAGAATCGCTGACTGCGGGGCTCTTCACCGCAGCAGTTGCCTCGGTGCCCGGTTCCAGTGCTGTTCTACGCGGCGGACTGGTGGTTTATGCGACGGATCTGAAAGCGACTCTGGCGGGTGTCGACGAGGCTGCATTGGCGGCTGACGGACCGGTGTCAGCGCCGACCGCGATCGCCCTGGCAGCTGGGGCACAGCGTCGGTGCGAAGCGGACTGGGGGATCGGACTGACCGGGGTGGCAGGTCCGAGTGAACAGGACGGGCATCCAGTGGGCACGGTATTTCTCGGTATCTCCGGGCCCGACGGAACTACGTGCGAACGTCTGTCGTTGAAAGGTGAGCGGTGGGAAATACGGACTTCCGCAGTCGCGACGGCCGTGTCGCGGTTATGTGATCGTGTCGGCGTGGATCGGGCAAGATAGGCTCGGGAACCAATCGGTCGAGTTCGGACGTTGATTGTTGAGAAGGTGTACAACAGCGACGTGAAGAGCAGTCACGATGTTGGCCTGTGACGGTTTACGCCGTGACGTTTTCGGCCTGGCACGATAGGTGATGGATGAAGGAGGAGCGAGATGGCGCTGCTATTGCGTGAGGCAATCGGTGACAGTCTCCGGCGTACGCGCGTTTCGCAGAGTCGCACGCTACGTGAGGTGTCGAACAGTGCGCGCGTGAGCTTGGGCTACCTGTCCGAGGTGGAACGTGGACGTAAGGAAGCGTCCAGTGAGCTTCTGGCCGCGATCTGCGATGCGCTCGCCGTGCCGTTATCGGATGTTTTGGTCGATGTCAGCGAAACGTTGGCCACCAAGAAGAACGCTCCGGCCCTCGGTCGGCCAGTCGCCAATTCCGGGGTGACGTCGTCCGGTGCGAGTGCGTCGGCATCCGGTTCCCCGACCATCGCCCGCGATACTCGAGTTGTTATTCCGGCACCCAACGCGCGCAGGTTGGCCGCTGCATAGCCACTGCCGGTCCCAACCGATAGGTTTTGTACGTAACCGCCAGTTTTCGAGGCGGGGACACGAAGTTCAGAGTTACGGCAGTACAGGTCACGGCAGTACAGGTCACGGCAGTTGGGGCGCAGCCCTTGTTACGGTGTGCGACGGTCGCTCACCGGGTCGCGCAGAGCGCGGCGCATCAGATGGAGGCAGGATCAAACCCATGGCTAATCCTTTCGTCAAGGGCTGGAAGTACCTGATGGCGCTCTTCAACTCGAAGATCGACGAGAACGCCGATCCGAAGGTTCAGATCCAGCAGGCGATCGAGGACGCGCAGCGTCAGCACCAGGCGCTGTCCCAGCAGGCCGCGTCGGTGATCGGTAACCAGCGTCAACTCGAGATGAAGCTCAGTCGCCAGCTCGACGAGGTCGAGAAGCTCAACGCGAATGCGCGCCAGGCTGTCAACCTCGCGGATCAGGCTGCCGCTGCCGGTGACAACGACAAAGCAATCCAGTACACCAATGCCGCGGAGGCTTTCGCCGCCCAGCTCGTGACCGCCGAGCAAGGCGTCGAGGACCTCAAGGCACTTCACGACCAGTCGCTGCAGGCTGCTGCACAGGCCAAGAAGGCCGTCGAGCAGAATGCGATGACCCTGCAGGCCAAGGTTGCCGAGCGCACGAAGCTGCTCAGCCAGCTCGAGCAGGCCAAGATGCAGGAACGGGTCAGCGAGTCGCTGCGCTCCATGGACAGCACGCTCTCCGCTCCCGGTAACACCCCCAGCCTCGACGCCGTGCGCGACAAGATTGAGCGTCGCTACGCAAATGCGCTCGGTTCAGCGGAACTGGCACAGAACTCGGTGTCGGGTCGCATGATGGAGGTGCAGCAGGCCAGCGTGCAGATGGCCGGCCACAGTCGCCTCGAGCAGATCCGCGCGTCCATGAAGGGCGAGGCATTGCCGTCCGGTGGCGCCGCTGCAACTCCGGCTCCGACATCCATCGAAAAGCAGCCGCCCGCAGCCGGCACGACCGGGCAGTAGTCCGACGACAACACACGATTGATGTTCTGATGTTTTCTTCACGTGGTGGCCGACCTGAGCGAGAGTTCCGGTCGGCCGTCCCTGTTTCAGTGACCGGCGCCTTCGGGGCGCTCGGACGAACCGCCGATTCACTCCGGGAAGTCGGCTTGTCGGCCGCCGAGGCCGCACGTCGTTGGCAGGACCCTCGCGCCAAGTTCGAACGCAAACGCGGCCGTGCGAGACGTCGGGCCCAACGTTGGGGCTTCATTTCCGGCGGCACAGTGATCGGAACGGCCGGTCTTGCCGTGGCATCCGCTCCGGAGTGGTCCATGGTTGTTGCTGGTGGGGGAGCTGCACTCTTTGCTGTCCCCGCTGTGGTTGCGCTCGGGCGGTATCGGTCGATGAACGCGGGACCGCCGCCGTCGGCTCCGATGCGTCGACGCCTGCCACCGTCGTCGTCGCGTGCTTTCATCCCGATGTCGAGGCTCGTCGGCGCCGAGACGTCGTTGTTCGAGATTCTCGGTGTACTCCGACGCGCCGACACCATCGATCCTGCGGAGTTGGACGAGATCACGCTCACCGCGGATTCTGCGATACGAGCGATGTTCGCGGTGTCATCGGACATTGTCGCGATGGAACGGGCCGTGAAATCAACCCCCAAGGTTTCCGAAACGCTCGATCCGACGGTCAACGGTGCGATGCACGAATTGCGAGCGGGTCTGGATCAATACGAAGACCTGGTCAATTCGGCAGCCACTCTCACAGCTCCGCACACGCCTTCGGCGCTCGTGGGATTCAATCGCGAACTTTCGGCGCTCCACCAGGCTGCGGAGCGACTCTCCAGCCTGGCCGACGCTATCGGCGAGGTCGACGAGATCACTCGCAAATACGGCTGAAGTTCTCGGCGAACCGGGAAAGTTCAGTCGTCGGCGCCGCGAGCAGCGAGAGCTTCACCCATAGCGTCGGCGGTCATGAGCGTCCCGATGATCACGGGTACGGCGAATGACCGGAGCGAGAAGCCGAGTCCACGTGCTTTCCGGGCTTCCGACACCTGGGTGATGACGTCGAACATCAGCGGTATGCACCGAATCGTCATGGCCAGGAGCAGTGCGATTCTCTCCGGGTTGACTCCGAATCGTCTCAGGGGCATGAGGAACCCGGTAATTGCGTCGAGCATTTCCGAGATTCGGGTGGTCAGTCCCATGAGCGCTGCAAGAGCGATCGAGAGTACGAGTACACCGCAGATCAGGACAGCTCGTTCCCAGCCGGCGAACAGTATCTGGAATCCGCCGATGAATACGATCATCCACAGTGCGGGGCGCAGTTGAATGATCGCAGTTCGCAGGGGAATTCGCGCGGCAATGTAAAGCGCAACGACGATCAGCGTGGGCGGAATCAATTGCCAAGGGGCGCGGACGAATACCGATACGGCAATGATCGCGAGGATGAGCGCGAGAAGTTTGAGTCCGGGTCGTGTCCGATGGAGAATCGACGTTCCCGGGCGGTAATGACCGAGGGTGGTCATGCGACGAGGGAACGATAGAAATCGATGGAATCCGCAGGCGGACCGTCGGCCACGACGAGTCCTTGATCGATGACCAGGACTCGGTCGAACGAACTGATGAGATCGAGCTGGTGCGTCACGACAATCAATTGCTGTTCGAGTGAAGCGAATACTTCGCTGATGAGCCGCGAGTTGCGGAGATCGAGCAAAGTGGTGGGCTCGTCTGCCACCAGCACTTTCGGCTCGGTCACCATGATGGCCGCGAGCGCAAGAAGTTGCTTCTGCCCGCCGGACAGTTGGTGAGTGGGATGGTCGGCGTGACCGTCCAAGCCGAAACGGCTCAGAACTGACGTGACCTTGGCAGTCCGTTCGGGTTTGCTCAGGCCGTTGCGGCGCAACGAGAATTCGATATCTTCGGCGACCGTCGGCATCACGATCTGATGGTTGGGGTCGGTGAAGACGAATCCGACGCGCTTGCGTACGTCTCGGCCCTTCTTTGCGGTATCCAAACCGTCGATACGCACCGAACCCGTCGCCGGAACTACCAACCCGTTGATCATGCGGGCCAGCGTTGATTTTCCGCTTCCGTTGGCACCGACGATTCCGATGCGCTGCTCGGTCAATGTCAGATCGACACGGTCGAGCACGGTGCGTTCACCGAAGCTGTGACCGACACCTTCGAAGATGATCTCGCTCATGGAGATTCAGTTCGCCAGAGCAGTTTTCGAGCGTGACGTGACGGTGTCACGCAGCAACGCCGGGTAGGCGCGGTGAACCTGGGATGCGACCACGGCGGTTACGACGGCTTTGGCAGCGTCAAGAGGGATGAAGGCTGCATTGGCGGTCCAGGCGGCGAGGAAGGTCATGTGACCGCGAATCATCATTCCGCCGATACCGAATACGTAGAGAACTACGACACCGCCGAGGAGGTTGATTCCGATTCCGGGGACAACTCGATACTTCGGAAGCATCTTGGTTGTCAGCCAGCCGATGAGGAATGCGGCTGGTATCCAGCCGATCAAGAACCCGGCAGTGGGACTCGACAGCGAAACCAGCGCAGTACGCCCGCCGGCGAGGACCGGCAATCCGACGAGGCCCAATGCGATCACGGTGAGGACTGCGAGCACTGCCTTACGTGGGCCGAGGAGTGCGCCGGCCATCATCACGCCCAGTGATTGAAGGGTGATCGGCACTCCGGAGATTCCGATGTTGATGGCGCCAGGCAGTCCCAACGCGATGATGAGCGCCGCGAAGACAGCGACGTGTGCGAGATCGCGGGCAGGGAAACGAGAGGTTGACACTGCGGACGTGCTCCTTAGGCCTACTGGATGGAACTTCGCGAGTTTACGTCAGCGGGTCCATAAGCCGGGTTAGACGCATGCCCAGTCTGCTCGTGGTGACTCGGGGTGAACCCTGATCTTTTCCTGATCTTGCCGGTGAGCTGCTGCTTTGTCGGCTCGAACGTGTCAGGCTGGTCTCACGGACTTCAGCAGGTGGGTCCGAGATACGGCAAGCGGAGGTAGATCATGTTTTGGAAGATCGTGTTGGCAGTGGTGCTGGTGTGGGTTGCTCTCGCAGTGGTCGGAACGTTGATCAAGGGCTTGTTCTGGGTGCTGGTCATCGGCGCTGTGGGCTTCGGGATCTATTTTCTCGTCAAGGCAATGTCAGGCAATGACGAGAATTCACCCGCTTCGCGTCTGTGACAGGCAAGATAAGGCGGTATGGACCTTTTCCCTGAGGACTGGCACCGCGCCGTCGTCATCGTGGCGCATCCCGACGACATCGAGTACGGAGCCGCCGCTGCTGTGGCGCGGTGGACGGATCAGGGCAAGGACATCAGGTACGTCCTGGCGACCAGTGGAGAAGCAGGCATCGCAGGACTCGCGCCGGCAGAGTCCGGACCGCTCCGCGAAGAAGAAGAGCGTCGGTCGGCTGCAGTGGTGGGAGTTGCGGAGGTCGAGTTCCTCGGACTTCCCGACGGCCGATTGACCGAGGGCTTGGAATTGCGTTCGATATTGGCAGCGGCGATTCGCCGGCATCGCCCGGAGTTGGTTGTCACTATGAACTTCTCGTTTACCTGGGGTCCGGGATACCTCAATAGCGCTGATCATCGCGCCCTGGGGATCAGTGTTCTCGACGCCACCTCCGACGCGGCCAATCAATGGATCTTCCCGGAACTGTCGGCCGACGGACTTGCGCCGTGGACCGGAGTGCGGTGGGTGGCCGTAAATTCGATGACGCCGACTCATTGCGTCGACGTCACGGACACAGTGGTCCGCGCGGTGGATTCGCTGGCGGAACACGCTCGGTATCTGGCCGCACTCAGCGACATTCCGGTTCGGGAACAAGCCCAGGCCCAGATCGAGATGGTGTCTGGGCTCAAACCGGGTTTTGACGCGACCCGAGCGGTCGGGTTCGAGTTGTACTATTTCTGACACGCGTCCGGTGCACATTATCCGGAGAGTCCGGTACCGTGTTACAGACGATGGCAATCCGTAACGCAGATGACCGTGTCCTTGAGCGACAGGGCGACGGTCAGCGCACTTCCAGTCGCGAGATCGATGATCTGATTCTTGATGCTGCGCGATCGTGCGTGCTCGATTTCGGTATGCAGCGGACGACGTTGGCCGAGATCTCTCGCCGCGCCGGTGTCAGTAGGCCTACGGTCTACCGGAGGTGGCCCGATACGCGCGCTGTCGTGGCAGATTTGCTCACACGTGAGATTCGCGCAGCCCTCCCCGAAATGATCGACACGGGCAGTGCCCGGACTCAGTTGGTCGCGGCTGTTGTCGATGTCGTGTCCCAGATTCGGGACCATCCGCTGTTCGTCAAGATTCGTGTTGCCGACCAGGAGTTGTTGACCACCTATATCGTCGACCGCCTCGGTGCCAGCCAGCGATCGATTCTCGAATTGCTCACTGCCGTCGTTGCCGCCGGTCAGCGGGACGGATCGATTCGCGACGGAAATGTCGGTGAGATCGCGGCGATGACGTTGCTGATTGCGCAGTCCGTCGTGATTTCGGCACCGACCATGGAGGGCCAACTTTCACGTACTGCGGCGGTCGAGCACATGCGCAGTGCGATATCGGCATATCTGACACCCGTCGCCGGATCGGGGCACTAGGAGCATGGTGGATTACGAGCGAACCACGCCCGAACCGGGATCTTCGGCTCTCAATGCTGCCCGACGAACGCGAGAGTTGAACGAACTTACGCACGGTGATTCCGTGGACGTGTTGGTGATCGGCGGTGGGATCACCGGTGTCGGAGTGGCATTGGACGCCGTGACGCGCGGACTCAGTGTCGCTCTCGTTGACAAGCATGATCTGGCATTCGGTACCAGTCGCTGGAGTTCCAAACTCGCGCACGGTGGTCTTCGGTACCTGGCGTCGGGAAATGTCGGTATCGCCCGTGAGAGTGCGGTGGAACGCGGAATTCTGATGACGAAGACGGCGCCGCATCTCGTGCGTGCCATGCCGCAACTTGTTCCGCTTCTGCCGCAAACGTCATTCTTCGGAAAGTCATTGGTGCGCACCGGATTTCTCGCCGGCGACGTCCTGCGGGCCAGTGCGCGGACGCCGTCGTCCGTGTTGCCTCGTTCGCGCACCGTCAGTGCGTCCCGGGCCCAGGAATTGGTGCCGGGTGTACGACGCGAGAATCTGCGTGGCGCTCTCACGGCGTATGACGGCCAGTTGATCGACGACGCCCGTCTTGTGGTGAACATCGCCCGCACCGCCGCTCTGCACGGTGCACGAATCTTGACCAGGGTCGGAGCTTACGACGTATCCGGTACCTCCGCGACTCTGCGGGACGAGTTGACCGGAACCGAGTTCCTCTTGCGTGCGCGGACAGTGATCAATGCAACGGGCGTGTGGGCGGATCAGGTGGATTCCAGCATCACTCTGCGCCCCAGTCGCGGTACACACTTGGTTCTCGACGCGAAGTCGCTAGGCAATCCCACTGCGGCACTGACTGTTCCGATTCCCGGCGAAACCAATCGCTTTGTCTTTGCCTTGCCGGCGCAACTCGGTCGTGTCTACCTCGGTTTGACCGATGAAGCAGCGCCGGGTCCCGTCCCGGATGTCCCGACCGCATCCGAGTCCGAAATCGATTTTCTCCTCGAGACGGTGAATACGGCTCTGGAAGTGCCGCTGACGCGTGCCGATATTCTGGGCACGTTTGCCGGGTTGCGACCGTTGCTCGATACCGGCGACGGATCAACAGCAGATCTCTCTCGTAATCATGCGGTGGTCAGGTCGGGGAGTGGGCTGATCACGGTGGTCGGCGGCAAACTCACCACCTACCGCCGGATGGCGCAGGACGCCGTCGACTGTGCCGTCGAGGTGGGCGGGCTGAATGCACATGCCTGTCGAACCCGGAACCTGCCTCTCGTGGGTGCCGCGACTCGGGCGGAATTGAACAAGATCGCAGCTCCCGCTTCGCTTGTCGCGCGTTACGGCACCGAGGCCGAGGCAGTGTTGGCGTCAGGCGATCATGGCCTTGATGCTGTGGCCGGCTTGGACGTCTGCGCCGCCGAACTCGCTTTTGCGGTGTCGCATGAAGGTGCGCTCGACGTGGACGACATTCTGGACCGCCGGACGCGCATCGGTTTGGTGGCTTCCGATCGTGAGCGTGCGTTGCCGGCGGCGGAGAAGGCAATCCGGGCGGTATGACCGGTCTTTGTGGCATGTGACACGCTGTCCGAGTGCGTGTAGCCGTAGTTGCCGGGCCGGACCCGGGTCATGCTTTTCCTGCAATCGCGTTGTCGCTGGCGTTGATCGCAGCCGGCGACGAGCCGATTCTGTTCACCGGTTCGCGATGGGTGGACGCCGCCAGGGCGGCGGGAGTGGAGACCGAGCCACTCAAGGGTCTGGCTCCTCGGCCCGGTGACGACGACCTCGATGCGGGCGCTCGGATCCACGGGCGGGCCGCCTATATCTCGACGGAACTGCTACCGGACCTGAGAGCTGTCTCGGTTGACCTTGTTGTCTCCGACATCCTCACTGCCGGAGGCGGATTGGCCGCTGAGCAGTTGGGGATTCCGTGGGTCGAGCTGTCTCCGCATCCGTTGTATTCGCCGTCTCGGGGTTTGCCTCCCATCGGTAGTGGGCTCGCGCCGGGTATCGGACTTCGTGGTCGACTGCGCGATACCTTGATGAGGGCTGCGACGGGTCGCTCGATCAAGCAAGGACTCGCGCAGCGTTCCGAAGCGCGCGTCAGCGTGGGGCTTCCGGCAGTTGATCCGGGCCCGGCCGCGAGGTTGATCGCGACGCTCCCCGCGTTGGAAGTTCCACGTCCGGACTGGCCGGAACACGCCCATCTGGTCGGTCCGTTGTTGTGGGAGCCGACAGAGAAGGTTCTGGAACCGTCGGTGGGCTCGGAGCCGTTAGTCATGGTGGCACCGTCGACGGCGCACACCGGCGCTGTGGGAATGCTCGAGGCCGCCGTCGACGGTCTGGAAGGTGCCGGGGTGCGGTTGATCGGATCGGTACTGGAAGGCTCGGACGGGCAGCATCCGGAGTGGGTTCGAGCCGGACTCGGCCGTCAGGACGTGATGCTCCGTGACGCGTCTGTCCTGGTGTGTGGAGGAGGCCACGGAATGCTGGCCAAGGCCATGTTGGCCGGGGTGCCGACGGTGATCGTTCCCGGCGGCGGCGATCAGTGGGAGTTGGCGAATCGCGCTGCTCGGGGTGGCAGTGCGATTATCGTGCGGCCCGCTGATTCCGGATCCATCAGGGACGCGGTCCTGCGGGTTCTGGCGGACAGTAGCTTCGCCGACGCGGCCCGCGCTGCGGCGCTGACTGCATCCGACGTTCGTGATCCGGTGGCCGTGTGCCGAGAGGTTGTTGCCCGGGGAGTCCGGGCCTGACCGCTCTGGTGCACGAAGCGCTCTGTGTGCACTACCGTTGCGGCTGTGCGATTGACCGAATTTCATGAACTGGTACGCGAAGAGTTCGGGCAGGTACGAGGCGACTCGATGCTGGTCGACCATGTAATGACGAGTGTGGGTGGGCAGACTGCGAAGGCGGCGCTCGAAGCCGGCTGGGACCCTCGTGAGGTGTGGCGAGCGTTGTGCGCCGACTTCGATGTTCCGCTCTCCCGTCGCTAAATTCTTCGACGGTGTTCGAGCCTTCTCTGTTGTTCGAACAAATGTTCGTCTATGCTGACTGTGTTCAGTGGTAACTGCCGCTTCCGCGATTGCAGGATTTCGGTAGGCCGGCACGACGAGCGCAAAGTTTGTCGGTGGCCGGTTCTACTCTGATCGCAACACCACTGAGACTGACTTTTAAGGATGGGGATCACGATGGCACCACAGGCACCTGATCGGGACAAGGCGCTCGACCTCGCGTTGGCGCAGATCGACAAGAACTTCGGCAAGGGTTCGGTGATGCGCCTGGGTGAAGGTGTCCGTCAACCCATCGCTGTAATCCCCACCGGTTCCATCGCGCTTGATGTCGCGCTGGGCATTGGAGGGTTGCCTCGTGGACGCGTCGTAGAGATCTACGGGCCGGAGTCCTCGGGTAAGACCACTGTTGCTCTGCATGCGGTTGCCAATGCTCAGGCAAACGGCGGCATCGCTGCATTCATCGATGCTGAGCACGCACTCGATCCCGATTACGCGGCAAAGTTGGGTGTCGATACCGACGCGCTCCTGGTCTCCCAGCCCGATACCGGTGAGCAGGCACTCGAGATCACCGACATGTTGATCCGCTCCGGCGCCCTCGACATCATCGTGATCGACTCCGTGGCCGCACTTGTTCCCCGCGCCGAGATCGAAGGCGAAATGGGCGACAGTCACGTTGGTCTCCAAGCCCGTTTGATGAGCCAGGCCCTGCGAAAGATCACCGGCGCCATGAGCAACTCGGGTACCACCGTGATCTTCATCAACCAGCTTCGCGAGAAGATCGGCGTGATGTTCGGTTCGCCTGAAACCACCACCGGCGGTAAGGCTTTGAAGTTCTACGCTTCGGTCCGTCTGGACATTCGCCGTATCGAAACGCTCAAGGACGGCACCGACGCAGTCGGTAACCGTACCCGCGTCAAGGTAGTCAAGAACAAGGTTGCTCCGCCGTTCAAGCAGGCCGAATTCGACATTCTTTACGGTCAGGGCATCAGCAAGGAAGGCTCGCTCATCGATATGGGCGTCGAGCACGGCTTCATCCGCAAGTCCGGATCCTGGTACACCTACGAAGGTGACCAGCTGGGTCAGGGCAAGGAAAATGCTCGAAAGTTCCTGCTGGAGAACACCGATATCTGTGACGAGGTCGAGAAGAAGATCAAGGAAAAGCTGGGTATCGGTGCAGACGTCACCGCTACCGATGAAGCTTCTGCTGACTTCTGAGTCCAGCCATGGTTTTTATCGACGGTGATGGTGGCGAGGACGCCGGCTATCGACGTTCTCGCTCCCGATCCGCGCAGACAAGGCGGCGCGGCGAGCGCGGCCAGCATGGTGAAAGTGGCCAGCGGCGGGAACGTGAACCGCGTGCCGAAGGTGGTACGGAGGCGCAGGCAAAAGATGCGTGCCTACGTCTCTTGAGCGACCGGGCACGTAGCCGTTCCGAGCTGGAAAAGAAGCTGATCAGCCGAGGGTTCGAGACTGAGATCATCACTCGCGCGCTGGACCGACTGCAAGAAATCGGTCTGATCGACGACGCCGACTTCGCGAATCAGTGGGTGCATTCGCGTCACACCTATTCAGGCAAAGGCAAGAAGGCACTCGCCGTCGAACTCAGGCTCAAAGGCGTCGATCAGGACATTGCGTCTGAGGCGCTCTCTCAGATCGACTCAGCGGATGAGCGTGAGCGCGCTGCAGAGTTAGTGCGACGGAAGCTGCGAAACAAACCGGTCGAGGATCGCGACAAGGTGATGCGACGGCTGGTCGCCATGCTTGCGCGCAAAGGGTATTCGGCAGGTATGTCGTACGAGGTAGTCAAGACGGAGATGGCAGCAGCTGCAGATTCGTAGTGCTATCGATTGACAGAAGCGGGGTGTGTCACCGAATTCGGTGACACACCCCGCTTCTCATGACTCTGGGAGTGCCCGGGGTCAGGGTTCGGTGAGATCCATACCCGGAACCGAGACACCCACAGCTGCGATCGGGGCTGCGATCGGGCCTTTGCCTTTTCGCTTTCCGGAGCGCAGGCGCTTTTCGACCTTGGTGGCGAGGTATGTCAGCGACGAGTTCAGGATGATCATGATCACTGCCGCCACGATGAGGGCGGGCAGATAGTTCCGGAACGCGGCACCGATCTGGGTGGACTGCCGGACAAGTTCGGTGTAGCCGATGATGTAACCGAGAGCCGAGTCCTTGAGCGCCACAACCATTTGCGAGATCAATGCGGGCAGCATGGTGGTGATGGCTTGCGGTAGCAGGATTGTCGCCATGATCTGGGACTTACGCATACCCAGGGCCTTGGCTGCTTCGCTCTGTCCGCGGGGAAGCGAATTGATTCCCGATCGAACGATCTCTGCGATCACCGATCCGTTGTAGAGCGTCAAACTCACGACCACGGCAGCGAGTGCAAGGAGATCGAGTTTGAATACCTTGTATTCGGCAAAAACCGCATACATGAAGATCATCAGCAGGAGAACGGGAATCGCACGGAACAGTTCGACGAAGACACCGCTGATAATTCGCACGACGCGATGATCCGACAAGCGTCCGATGCCGAGAATCGCCCCGAGGACCAGCGCAAATACGATCGACAGTGCAGCAGCTACCAATGTGCCTTTGATGCCGGGAAGTAGATACGTGGTCCAGACGTCTGCCTGCAGGAAGGGATCCCACTTGGCTGAAGTCAACTGATCTTTGTCCTCGAGGGCCCGGTAAACGACGTAGGCGACTGCGAGGGCCACGATTGCCACCGCGACCGATATCAGGCGGTAGATGACGCGCGCCTTCGGTCCGGGCGCGTCGTAGAGAACTGTTGCGCGGTCGCTCATCGTGACACCTCGAATTTCTTGGCCAGCTTGCCGAACAGCAATCCTGTCGGCAGGGTCAGGATGACAAAGCCGACTGCAAAGATTCCTGCGGTAACGAAGAGTGCGGCTTCGTTTTCAAGGATCTCCTTCATCAACTTCGATGCCTCGGACACGCCGATCACGGCGGCGACCGTGGAGTTCTTGGTCAGGGCGATCAAGACACTGCCGAGTGGTGCGATGACGGCGCGGAATGCCTGGGGAAGAACGATGAGTCGGAGGTTCTGTACGAAGGTCAACCCGAGGGACCGGCCGGCTTCGGCTTGCCCTGCGTTGACAGTGTTGATTCCGGCGCGGATCGATTCGCACACAAACGATGCCGTGTAGATGCTCAGACCCAGAACCGCCAGGCGAAAGTTGTTGTCGATCACGAAGGTCGAGGAATTGTTACTCGCGAGATTCACTCCGAGCGTCTGGGACAACCCGAACACACAGAACAGCAAGATCAGTGTGAGCGGTGTATTGCGGAAGATCGTGACATAGGCGGTGCCGAGGAATCGGGCGACAGGCACGGGCGATACTCGCATCGCGGCAATAATCACGCCGAGTATCAATGCGCCGATCGCCGAGAAGATCGTGAGCTGGATCGTGGTCCAGAACGCTTCGAGGATCTGGCTTCCGTATTCGTCGAGAATTTTCACTTACCGTCTCCCCAGTTCATGGGTCGTTGTTGAAAGTGCTTACCCTGGTGCGGTTTCCGGATGAGGAAACCGCACCAGGGGTGGGGACTGCTCAGGTGATTCAGTACCGATTGACGGTGGGCGGTGTCGGCATCGGGTAACCCGACGGTCCGACGGTTTCGGTGAATGCCGCTGCCCAAGCGCCGGAAGAGATCATCTTCTCGATGGCATCATTGATCTTGCCGCGTCCCTCGGAATCATCCTTGGCCAATCCGATTCCGTAGTTTTCGGTCGTGAACGGCTTACCGGCGATCCGGAACTCGCCGGGAGACTGCGCCGCGTAGCCGGCCAGGATGATGTCGTCGGTGGTGACGGCGTCGACCGCGCCGTTGCGCAGTGCTTCGACACACGCTGAGTACGTGTCGAATTCCTGGAGCTGGACGTCCTTGGCGTAGGTGTCCTTGACCTTCTGTGCGGGGGTGGAGCCTGCTACCGAGCACAGGATCTTGCCGCCGTTAAGCGATTCGGGGCCCGTGATGTCGGTGTTGTCGGCCTTGACCAGCAAAGACTGCCCGGCGACGAAGTATGGTCCGGCGAAGCCGACCTTTTCCTTACGAGCGTCGGTGATCGAGTAGGTGGCGACGATGTAGTCGACCTCACCGTTCTGGATCAGCGTCTCACGCTGGGCGGACGGTGATTCCTTGAACGTGATGTTCTCGGGCTTGACGCCGAGCTCGTTTGCGACGTACTGGGCAACCTCGACGTCGAAGCCACTGAACGTGCCGTCTGCGTTGCGCAGGCCGAGTCCGGGTTGGTCGAACTTGATGCCGACGGTGAGCTTGCCGTCGGCGGCGTTCTCGCTGACGGTGTTGCTTGATTCGCTGCCACCGCACGCGGTAGCCGCGAACGCGATGGCCATGATTCCGATTCCGAACCGGACGGAACGATTGATCTTCATGGAGACCCTCTCAATTGTTTACGTGTGAACAGTGCGGTCGGATCAGTGCGCGAGGATCTTGCCGAGGAAGTCCTTGGCCCGATCCGACTTGGGATGGGTGAAGAACTCCGAGGGGGTGGTGTCTTCGACGATCTGGCCGTCGGCCATGAAGAGCACACGATCGCCGGCTTTTCGTGCAAAGCCCATCTCGTGGGTGACCACGAGCATGGTCATGCCTTCCTTGGCGAGCGAAGTCATGACGTCGAGCACTTCATTGACCATTTCGGGATCGAGCGCCGAGGTGGGCTCGTCGAACAGCATCACTTTCGGTTGCATGGCCAGAGCGCGGGCGATGGCTACGCGCTGTTGCTGTCCACCGGAGAGTTGAGCCGGATACTTGTCGGCCTGATTGGCGATGCCGACGCGCTCGAGCAACTGAAGCGCGGACTTCTTTGCGTCGTCCTTCTTGGCCTTGCGAACCTTGATCGGCGCGAGCATGACGTTCTCGAGGATCGTTTTGTGGGCGAAGAGGTTGAAGGACTGGAAGACCATGCCGACGTCGGCCCGAAGCGCTGCGAGTGCTTTGCCTTCCTCGGGGAGGGTCCGACCGTCGACCTTGATGACGCCCGAGTCGATGGGTTCGAGTCGGTTGATGGTCCGGCACAGAGTTGATTTACCGGACCCGGAGGGGCCCAGGACAATCACCACTTGGCCCTTGGGTACCTCCAGATTGACCTCTTGCAGGACGTGAAGTTCCCCGAAGTGTTTGTTCACCGAGGTCATCGAGATCATGGATGTGGAATCGCCGGAGGTGGTCGGCGTCTGCGCATCGTCGGCTTGGGTCATACCCGAGAACCTTAGGCGTAGTTTCCGTCTGTGCCCCGGATTTGGCGAGGGTTCCGAGCAGAAGTAATTAAAAATTTACGACGGTGACGTTTATATAGCACTTTGTCGGTTTACCTGGGCGTTATTACAGACCGTAGTGGACGTGAGCTAGGCTGAAGCGTGTCACTGATCGACGAAGAGTCCTCCACCGAGCCTGCCCGTACCTACGAAGTGCGGACCTACGGCTGCCAGATGAACGTCCACGATTCCGAGCGCTTGTCGGGTCTCCTGGAAGAAGCGGGATACAGCAAGGCGGAGTCGGGCGCCAATCCTGATTTGGTGGTGTTCAATACCTGCGCCGTCCGTGAAAACGCTGACAACAAGCTGTACGGAAACCTCGGCATGTTGGCGCGGCTCAAGGAAGTGAACCCCGACATGCAGGTCGCCGTCGGTGGCTGCTTGGCGCAGAAGGACCGCGAGATGGTGGTCAAGAAGGCGCCCATCGTCGATGTGGTTTTCGGAACCCACAACATCGGGTCGTTGCCGGCGCTGCTGGACCGCGCTCGTCACAATCAGCGTGCCGAGGTCGAGATCCTCGACGCGCTCGAGGCATTTCCGTCGTCGCTTCCCGCGAAACGTGAATCTGCTTATGCCGGTTGGGTTTCCATCTCGGTTGGATGCAACAACACGTGCACGTTCTGTATCGTTCCTGCGCTGCGAGGCAAGGAAGTTGACCGCCGTCCGGGCGACATCCTGGCTGAGGTGCAGGCCCTCGTGAACGAAGGTGTCTCCGAGGTGACGTTGCTCGGTCAGAACGTCAACGCGTACGGCGTGTCGTTTGCCGATCCGGAGCAGCCGCGCGATCGTGGCGCTTTTGCCGCCCTTCTGTCTGCCTGCGGAAACATAGAGGGCCTCGAACGTGTGCGCTTCACGTCGCCGCATCCGGCCGAGTTCACCGATGACGTCATCGATGCGATGGCCAACACCCCCAACGTGTGCCCGCAGTTGCATATGCCGCTGCAGTCCGGATCCGATCGGGTCCTCAAAGCAATGAAGCGCTCCTACCGCAAGTCCAAGTATCTCGGCATCATCGAGAAGGTACGGGCGGCGATGCCACATGCGGCCATCACCACCGACATCATCGTCGGATTTCCCGGAGAGACCGAAGAAGACTTCCAGGAAACGCTCGACGTGGTGCGGCAGGCACGATTCTCGAACGCATACACGTTCCAGTACTCCAAGCGTCCGGGTACACCCGCGGCAGAGATGGAGGGCCAGCTTCCCAAGGAAGTTGTCCAGGAGCGCTACCTACGTCTGCTCGCAGTGCAAGAAGAAGTGAACATCGAGGAGAACCGCAAACTTGTCGGTACCGAGGTCGAACTTCTGGTTGCCTCCGGTGAAGGCCGCAAGAACGCGGCAACACTGCGAATGAGTGGGCGCGCCCGCGACGGCCGCCTCGTCCATTTCCGACCTGTCGGAAACGTGAACGAATCGATCCGGCCAGGTGACGTCGTGACGGTGGTCGTCACACACGGCGCTCCGCATCACCTCGTAGCCGACGACGGGGTTCTCACTCACCGTCGCACGCGCGCCGGAGATTCTTTCGACAAGGGCATCACGCCCAAGACTGCGCCGATCGGCGTCGGTCTCGGGCTTCCGAAAATTGGTGCCCCAGCCCCACAACCCGTCCAGATGGGATGCAATTCATGAGTTCACAGAACGACAATCCGGCGTCGCAGTCCGCCGACGATGCTTCCTTCGAGGAATACCGCCAGGACCTCGACGCGGTCGAGCGCAAGATTGCGGGGGAGATCGATCCGGGTGCCCGCGCGATGGTCGTTGCCGTCGCAGTGTTGGTGCTGGTCGGCACCCTCGCGTTGCCGCACGCCGGTGCCGCAAACGGTTGGGATGTTTTGGCGTTCAACGCGGATGCCGAGTCCGAGCGCATTGCGTTGTTCTCGCGACTATTCGTGTGGTTCGTCGTGATCTTCGGCATCGGCTTCTCGATGCTCGCGCTGGTCACCCGGCGTTGGGCACTTGCCTGGGTTGCGCTGGCCGGTAGTGCCGTCGCGAGCGCTTTGGGAATGATGGCGGTGTGGTCGCGTCAGACGATTCCCGCAGGATTCCACGTCGCGGGCCCGTCGATCGGCCTGATCGTCGGTTGGTTCACCGTTGTCTTCCTGACGTTCCACTGGCTCAAGGTCGTCTGGGCACGTTCGACGCTTCAGTTGGCTGCTGAGGAAGAGCGCCGCGTAGCAGCAGCAGAAGCTGAAAAGAACCAGGAATGGAACGTCGGCTGACCCGATGTTCTGGGCCAGCCGACGAGTGAACCTATTCCGTCTGAACTCAATCAGTCGTTGACTGCGCCTTCGGCTGCCTCGGCCCATTCACGCCACTGCGCGGCCTGAGCGAGAGCCTTCTCGGCATCCTTGGTCTTGCCCGCAGCCTGAGCCTTGGCGGCCTGCTCCTCGAACTGTGCGACCCGTTCGGTGAACTGGGCTGCACGGGCGAGGGCTTCCGGGTCGGTCCGACGCCACTGGGCGTCGACGGCGTCGTGGACCTTGCTTTCGAGTGCCCGCAGCTTCGCCTCGAGATCCTGCATCCGATCACGCGGGACCTTGCCGATGGCATCCCACTTTTCCTGCAAGACTCGCAGCGACGCGCGTGCGTTGTCGAGGCCGTTCGCGGGATCGATGTTGGCGTGCGCAGCGAGGAGTTCTTCCTTCGCCTTTGCATTCTCCTCGAACTCCGCGTCACGCTCGGCGGTTGCGGCGTTGCGTGCTGCGAAGAAGACGTCCTGGGCGGCCTTGAAGCGTTCCCACAGAGTGTCGTCGGCTTCGCGCGGTGCGCGGCCGGCAGCTTTCCACTCGGCGAGGAGATCGCGGAACTGTCCGGCCGTCGGTCCCCATTCCTCCGACTTGGAGAGCTTCTCGGCACGCTCGACGAGCTCTTCCTTGGTGGACCGGGCACTCGCGCGATCGCGGTCGAGTTCCGCGAAATGAGCGCCGCGGCGGCGGTTGAAGGATTCGCGGGCCTTGGAGTAACGCTTCCACAGGGCGTCGTCGGTCTTGCGTTCGATTCCGCGAATGGTCTTCCATTCGTCGAGAATTTCGCGGAGGCGGTCGCCGGCGGTCTTCCACTGGGTGGACTCCGTACCGATCTGCTCGGCCTCGACGGCAAGAGCTTCCTTACGCGCGGTGTTGGTAACCCGCGACTGCTCCTTCTCCTCCTTGGCGTGTGCTGCAGCCTCGTCGGAGCCTTCGATGATGTGGTCGAGTCGGCGAGCCAGGGCATCGAGATCGCCGATGACGGCTGCGGTGGGCAGCGATTCCGACAGTGCGACCGCGGCTGCCTTGGTCTTCTTGGCATCGCCGGCACCGGACGTCAGGCGAGCTTCGAGAAGCGTGACCTCGGTCGCGACGTCGTCGTAGCGGCGTCCGAAGTGCGCCAGACCCTCGGCGGCGTCACCGGCTTGCCATGAACCGATCTGTCGTTCCCCGTCAGCAGTCTTGACCCAGGCTGTGCCGTCTTCCTCGACGCGGCCGAACTTGCTCGGATCACTGGCAGGTGTCGTCGCGGCGGCCGGGCGGGTAGCGGCCGGTCCTGGCCGTGGAGCGCTGGGTCGCGGTCCACCTGGTTTCGGAGCACCTGGTTTGGGTGTCGACGCTGTGGGCTGCTCCGCACCCGGTGTGGGTGCGGCGGGAGCCGAACTGCGCTCTGTTCCGGTGGTGGGTTCGCTGTTCTCGGTCATCGGTCCTCGTCTCTGCCGCGCGTCACGGCTGCCTGATCGCATTCCTGGTTCCATTGAACCCGGTACTGACGTTCTACGACTATTGAATCAGGTAACGCGATGTGAGGTTGTCACCTTGGTGACAGTGTGGGCGTCCATGTCGGGTTCGACTAGCGTGGCACCTGTGTTCACAGCTGCAGCCCTGGTCCCGTCGCCGCCACTCCTAGTTCCGCAATTGTCGGGTGACTCGGCCCTGTCAGCCGAGGTCCGCGCCGCTGTAGTGGGTGTGGCCCGCGAACTCGCTGCCCTGTCCACGCACTGGATTGCGGTCGGCGTCGATGAATCCTCGGTGGCGGGAGATGTCAGCCGGTCGGGGGTCGGGCGTGGTGAGTTCGGAACCTTCGCCGGGTTCGGGGCCGATGTGCGGACGCAACTCGACGCGGATGCGGTGGGCCCGGTCAATCGCGAGTTGCCGTTGGCTGCGCTCATGGCGGGTTGGCTTCGGAGTCAGGTCGAGCACGAAATTCGCATTGACCTGCACCTCGTCTCGGTGGATGCGACTGCGGACGAATGTCGCGCCGTCGCAGTTGAGCTACGCGCGCAGCTCGACGACGGTGACGAACCCGTCGGCCTGTTGGTTCTCGCGGACGGCGCCTCAACGTTGACACCGAAGGCTCCGGGCAGTTTCGACGATCGTGCGCCGGCAGTTCAGGCAGTGATCGATGCAGCGCTCGGAAAGGGTGATCGTGAGGCGTTGCTGAGTTTGGATCCGAAACTGTGCTCCGATATCGGTGCGTCGGGCCGGGCCGCGTGGCAAGTCTTGTCGGCAGTGTTCACCGAGCAGCCCGCGGCCTCGGTCGAATACAACAGTGCGCCGTTCGGCGTCGGATACCACGTGGGGATGTGGCGCGCGTGAGCATTCCCGTGCATCTTCGTCCGATTGCCGTGGTGGGCCCGACGGCCTCGGGAAAGTCTGATCTGGCTTTGGATCTTGCCGAGGAATTGGGCGGAGAGATCATCAATATCGACGCGATGCAGCTCTATCGCGGCATGGACATCGGTACGGCAAAGCTCAGCGTGAGCGAACGTCGGGGGATACCGCATCACCTGTTGGATGTTCTCGACGTGACCGAGACGGCCACCGTTGCCCGCTATCAACAGGAGGCCATCACGATCGCGGAGCGGTTGATGGACTCCGGTCGAGTGCCCGTCATCGTCGGTGGTTCGATGATGTACGTGCAGTCGTTGCTCGACGAGTGGGCATTCCCCGCCACGGATCCCGTCGTGCGAGCGCGTTGGGAGGCTGTCCTTGCCGACGACGGTATCGGCGCCGTGCATGCTGCCCTGGTGGCGGCGGATCCCGTCGCGGCAGCATCGATTCTCCCGACCGACGGACGTCGGATGGTGAGGGCACTGGAAGTGGTGGAGCTGACCGGGCAACCGTTTGCGGCTTCGGCGCCGCAGATTGGTGAACCACGTTGGGGTGCAATAATTCTCGGAGTTGACCGCGAAACGGAAGGGCTCGATGCGCGCATTCGATTGCGCACGGACCAGATGTTCGAGAGCGGGTTGGTCGGCGAGGTCGAGGGCTTGATCGACCGCGGCCTGCGCGACGGTGTCACGGCGCCGCGAGCGATCGGCTATTCGCAGGTGCTGGCGCACTTCGACGGTGAGTACGACCTGGACGAGGCGCGCGAGCGCACGTTCATCGGCACGCGCCGCTATGTGCGTCGTCAACGCTCGTGGTTTCGTCGTGACTCGCGAGTGCAGTGGATCGACGGCGGCGCTGACGGTGTTCTGGATGCTGCACGCCGCGCATTGTCCGGCGGCGATCGGTGACCGTTTCGGGCCGATGTGTAACAAATCTTCCTGTTCCGCTATTTTACAGATAGCTATCTAGTGGTTAACTCTGTGAAGTGGCCTCCAGGTGGCGTCACGACCGATCAGTCTCGACAAACCGACGGAGGACGACAGATCATGGTGCAGACCGGGTCGCACGCAAAGCCGAAGCGTCGGCGCAAGAAAAGCCTGCCGCTGATCCTGCTCTTGGTCGTGTTTCTCGCAGTCGGCGGTGGATTGATCTACTTTGCCGTCAGCGCGGCCGGTAAGCCGATCAGCGCACCGTTGCCGGATGCACCGTTCGAAGTCGGAACGGCACCGGATCCGGGAATAGTCTGGGCTCCGGCACCGACTGATCTCCCGCCCAACACACTCGCGATTCCGGACCTGGATGTGCGAGCGGACATCGTGACCAGTGGTCTCGGTGCCAACCGCGGCATGATCCTGCCGCACCCCGACAAGGTCTCCCATTTCCTCAACGACGTGCATTTCGGCGCTCCGGTGGGAACCAATCTCGTAGCCGGGCACGTCGACGACGGTGACCGCACCCATGGAGCGCTCTGGCCGCTGCACCAGATCAAACCGGGCACGCCGATTTACGTGACCGACGACGTCGGGGTCATGTTCACCTACCACGCGTCGAGCCTGAAACTCTTCGAGAAGGTTGCGTTGCCGGCCGAGTTCTTCTCGGAAACCGGCGAACCGCGCCTGGTCCTGGTGACGTGCGGCGGGCCGACGGTGCCGGACCCCTCGATGCCTTCCGGTTTCACCTATGAACACAATCTGGTTGTCACGGCTGCACCTGCATAAGTCGAACGAGTGGCTGACTGAGATGTGAGCGGTACTCGATGACCAGCTTGTGGCCGTCGAGTACCGCTCAGATCCACTACCTGATCGTCCCCGTGAGGTCAGACCGCCGGTTCGGGTCGAGGAAACAGCCGCGAGAGGACATCGGCGAGCGTGACGATCCCGATAGTTGTCCCACCGTCGGTAACCACTGCCAGATGGTTGCGGGTTTCCCGCATCGAAGCCAGCGCGACGTGAACGGGAGTATCGGATGTGAGGGTGAAAGCCGGTCGCATGATCTCTTCGGCGCGAATGTGATCGGGGTGGAGCAGTGTGTCTCGGACGTGCAGGATTCCGAGCGGAACACCGTTGTCGCGAACCAGGATCCGCAAGTGTCCCGATCGCTTCGAGACCTCTCGCACCTGATCGAGGGTGGTGCTCGTCGTCACGGACGTGGGCTCCTTGCCGCTGCGCAGCAGATCCCGCACAGTCAGCGTCTGGATATCCAGGGCGCCGGAGAGTTGAGCGGAATAGCGGGCATCGAGCGCTCCCACGTTGACGGAATGTTCGACCAAATGGCGCAGGGCTGCGGGATCCTGCCCGCTACCGACCTGATCGACCGGTTGCACACCGACCTTCACCAACAACCAGTTCGCCATCGAATTCAACCGCCGAAGTAACGGGCGTGTGAGCCACATGAATCCGCGCATCGGAATGGCGAGCAGGGTCGCTGATTTCTCGGGATGGGCGATAGCCCATGACTTCGGAGCCATCTCTCCGACGACCAGGTGCAGGAACGTCACGATGATCAAGGCGAGAACGAAACCAGCGACGTCCGCGGTCCATAGTGGCATTCCCCAACTGCTGAATGCGGGGGTGAGCCAGTGGTGGACTGCAGGTTTGGTGATCGCACCGAGGGCGAGTGTGCAGACGGTGATGCCGAGTTGGGAGCCCGCGAGCAGCACAGTGAGCTCGGAGGCACTGCGCAGAGCGGCGCGGGCAGAGCGACTGTTCGGAGCAGCGTCTTCGAGGCGATGCCGTTTGGCGGAAATCAGGGCGAATTCGACAGCAACGAAGAATGCGCTCAGAGCGATCAGGGTGACGGTGATCGCAATGATGATCCATGGGTTGTCCATTAGTTCTTCTCCTCGGAGGTGGCGTCATCGGCCTGCGGGGCAATCTCGAGGCGGATGCGCAGTGACGAGGGGACGTATCGATCGACGGCGAGGACATCGATGACGACCGAATGCCGGGGTTGTTCGTCGTCGGAGATCAGATCGGTGGGGTCCGGCGGCAACTCGACGCGGATCCGCGCGCCCACTGGCGGCAGTTCGCCGTAGTGGGCGATGGTGAACCCTGCGATAGTTTCGTAGTCGCCGGCGGGAAGGTCGTGTCCGATCGCGCGCTCGACTTCGTCGAGATGTACGCCGCCGTCGACCGTCCACGAACCGTCCTCGGTGGGCAACTCGAACGGTCGGTCCGGATCGTGTTCGTCGGTAATTTCGCCGACAATTTCCTCGGCGATGTCCTCGAGTGTGATGACTCCGGCGAATCCGCCGTATTCGTCGATGACACAGGCGAGTTGGTTTTTGGTGTCGGTGAGTTCGGTCAAGGCTTTCGGCAATGGCAGTGTGGTGGGAAGGATCAGGGCAGGACGGGCCAGATCCTGGACTGTCAGATCACTCGAGGACGTCAGCGTGAGTACGTCGTGCAGGTGGATGACACCGACGATGTCTTCGGAATCCTCACCGGTGACCGGGTAACGGGAGTGACCGGACCCCATCAAGGTGATGACATGGTCCAGTGAGTCGTCGGCGCGGACGGTGTCGACGTGTGTGCGGGGGATCATCGCGTGTTCGACCGGGCGGGTCGGGAAATCGAGAATGCGATCGAGCAACGTGGATAACTCGGGCGCAAGATCACCTGTTTCGCGTGATTCGGCGACGATGTGTTCGAGGTCGCGGGCCGAAGCAGAATGTTCCACGTCGTGGACGGGTTCGATTTTCAAAGCACGCAACAACAAGTTCGATGCATGATCGAAGATCGAGATCAACCAGCCGAACAACTTCAGATAGATGTTGGTCGAGCGCGCGAGCCAGCGCGCTACCGGTTCGGGCCGAGCGATCGCCAGATTCTTGGGGAAGAGCTCACCGAAGAGCATCTGTACGAGAGTGGAGAAGAGAATCGCCAGTACAGCGCCGATCGCCAACCCGAGCGCGGTCGGAATACCGATGCCGCCGAGGATCGTCCCCAAAGACTCGCCGATGAGTGGTTCCGCGACGTAACCGACGAGAAGGCCGGTGACGGTGATGCCGAGTTGGGCACCCGAAAGCATGAACGATGTGCGGCGGGTGATCGCCAGGGTGCGCTGCGCGCCCGCGTCGCCGCCTTCGGCGAGCGAGTTCAGTCGAGAACGATCAACGGTCATGTAGGCGAACTCTTGAGCGACGAAGTAACCGGTGACTGCGGTGATGAGCAGTACGACCATGACTCCGAGCATCAGCGTCAGGGCGATCGTCATGAGCCGGACACCCCGCCATCACATTTGGCTACGTAGTGGGTGGTATCCGGCCGGGGTCTGTGACTGTCCATGGTGCTCTCTGTAGGTACGGAAAAGTTCTGTCCTTACTCTACGATTGCTGGGCCTTGAAAGTTCCGACCGGCATGCAGCAGTGTGGGAATACTTCACGTTTCGGATAGTTGCTCTTTGCCAGTCGTTCGGCGGGCACACCGACGCCGAACTTCAGCGTCGACGGCGCGAGCTAGAGGGTTGTCAATTGTGGTGCTCAGTGCGCGTCCCGTCCCGGGTGGTGGGCCTTGTGCTTGGTTTGCGCAGGTTCAGTCAGCAAGGGATGTTCTTCACCGGAGGAAGCCTCGCCGACAGATTCGGCAAGCGTCCGATCATCTCGTTGGGGTGTCAACCGCTGTGGTTGGGCTGTGTAGCGCCAGTATTCCGCCCGATATGATCACGCTCATGGATTTCAGCAAGGGACACGGCACGCAGAACGACTTCGTTGTTCTCCCTGACCTCGACGTTCGCATCGATCTCGAGCCCGGCAAAGTCGCGGCACTCTGCGATCGTCAGCGCGGATTGGGGGCCGACGGCATCTTGCGCGTCGCTCGGGCCGGTGCGCTCGCAGAAGCGGGAGTCCTGGCCGAGATCCCGGCTGGAGTTGCCGCCGACGACTGGTTCATGGACTACCGCAACGGTGACGGTTCCATCGCTGAAATGTGCGGCAACGGTGTCCGTGTATTTGCGCATTATCTGAAGGCTTCCGGCCTTGAGAACCGTCGCGAGTTCGTCGTCGGCAGTCGCGCTGGTGGTCGTCCGGTTATCGTCCATTCTGCTGACGGCACGGCTGGTGAGGTCACCGTCGC
Organism: Rhodococcus sp. ARC_M6; assembly: GCF_022810305.1. Classification (GTDB taxonomy): domain Bacteria; phylum Actinomycetota; class Actinomycetes; order Mycobacteriales; family Mycobacteriaceae; genus Rhodococcus_F. The sequence continues at coordinate 356,665 of NZ_JALGQH010000002.1, read as the reverse complement.
AATGGGCCTGATCAAGGAACTGGGTTCGAGTACAGCGACGATCGACGGGTACACGTTCACGGGACTCGGCATTGATGTCGGGAACCCGCACCTTGCCTGTGTCGACGCCGCGCTCACCCCGGAAGTTTTGGCGGCACTTGACCTCGACAACGCTCCGGAATTCGATCCGGTCTTCTTCCCGCACGGCGTCAATATCGAAATTGTCACGGCTCTGCAGAACGGAAGCGTCAACATGCGCGTCCACGAACGGGGCGTCGGTGAGACGCGTTCGTGTGGCACCGGGACCGTCGCTGCGGCCGCTGCGGCGTTGAAGCACGACGGGCGCGTCGACGGCACGGTGACTGTCCGAGTACTCGGTGGTCAGGTGCAGGTTACCGTCGAAAACGGCCACGGTTTGTTGCGTGGACCCTCGGTCCTCGTCGCGTCCGGAACGATCAGCGACAACTGGTGGAATTCGCTCGAATGAAAAGCGGATGCATCACCATGGCGTTTCGTGGGATCATGGGTCTTGTATGACGAAATCACATGACAGTCAAGAATCCGCTGCAGACGAGTCTGCAGAGTCGTTTGCTGCCGACGAGTCCACAGGACACGAGCAGCCTGAATACACGGCGCCAGCCTCGTCCGGAGATCCGTCGGTCGGCGAGATGCAGCTCGAAGCTCGCGACGCTCGGCGCCGCGTCTCCGGGCTGTCTACCGAACTCGACGATGTCACCGAAGTCGAGTACCGGCAGTTGCGTCTCGAGCGCGTGGTCTTGGTGGGTGTCTGGACCCAGGGGACGGCCGAGCAAGCAGAGAACAGCATGACCGAGCTGGCTGCGTTGGCCGATACGGCTGGGTCCGAGGTTTTGGACAGCCTCGTACAGCGCCGCGACAAGCCGGACACAGCCACGTACATCGGGTCAGGTAAGGCACAGGAAGTGCGCGAAATCGTGCTCGCCACCGGCGCCGACACCGTCGTGTGCGACGGCGAATTGACGCCCGCGCAGCTCACGGCGCTGGAAAAGGTCGTCAAGGTCAAGGTCATCGACCGTACGGCCTTGATTCTCGACATCTTCGCCCAGCACGCCACCTCCCGTGAAGGTAAGGCGCAGGTCGCCTACGCGCAGATGGAATACATGATTCCCCGCCTGCGCGGTTGGGGTGAGTCCATGTCCCGTCAGGCCGGTGGTCGTGCGGGAAGCAACGGCGGTGTGGGTCTGCGTGGCCCCGGTGAAACCAAAATCGAGACCGACCGTCGACGCATTCGTGAGCGGATGGCAAAACTGCGCCGCGAGATCAAGGCAATGAAGGCTGCTCGCGACACCAAGCGGACGCGCCGTCTCCAGAGTGACATTCCGTCGGTTGCGATTGTCGGCTACACCAACGCCGGCAAGTCGAGTCTTCTCAACGCCCTGACTGGTTCGGGTGTTCTGGTGGAAAACGCACTGTTTGCCACCTTGGATCCGACTACACGACGGGCATCGCTCGACGACGGTCGCGAATACGTCCTGACCGACACTGTCGGATTTGTGCGACACCTGCCGACGCAGTTGATCGAGGCCTTCCGCTCGACTCTCGAAGAGGTCACCGACGCCGATCTGCTGATGCACGTGGTGGACGGATCCGATCCGTTGCCCACCGATCAGATCAACGCAGTCCGCGGTGTCATCACCGATGTTCTGCGCGAGACCAATTCGCCGGCCCCGCCCGAATTGATCGTGGTCAACAAGATCGATGCCGCGGATCCGGTCACACTCACGCAGTTGCGAGCGCTCCTGCCCGGAGCTGTCTTCATCTCGGCTCAGACCGGCGAGGGCGTTGCGGAACTGCGCGCCCACCTCGCCGAGGTGTTGGTGCGTCCCGACGTCGAAGTTGACGTCCTGGTTCCGTATCACCGCGGCGATCTGATGGCCAGAATCCACTCCGACGGAACTATTTTGGAGTCCGCTCACGAGGAGTCCGGTACGAGGGTTCACGCCCGCGTGCCACAAATGTTGGCATCCGCATTGGTCGAGTACGCACCGAGTGCTTAGGCGGTCGAGTACGCACCGAGTGCTTAGTTCGACGCGAGTAGCCGCTGCAGCAGGTGCGCTCTTGGTGATTCTTTCGGGAAGTGCTACTGCACAAGCGAATACGCCCGTTCCAGGAACGGGCGTATTCGAGCCATTATGCACACCAACCGATCCGGGCCTCGAAGAGCTTTCGGGAATGGTTGCTCTCGGGGAGCGAATCTTTGCGATCGGCGACAGCGGCAACGACGAGGTTGTCATCGAGATGGATTTCGATTGCGCTGTGCGTGGCCGCATTCCGGTGCCGATCGACCCGTACGACGTCGAGGATCTGGCGTCGCACGGCGGTCTCCTGATTCTGGCGGACACCGGCGACAATCGGCGGGCTCGGGAAACCGTTGCCTTGCTCACCTTGGATCCTGAGTCGGCTGATGGCACCCTGCGCCGACTCACTTATCCGGACGGCCCGCACGACGCCGAGGCGGTGCTCGTGGATCCCAACGGTCGTTTGTTCGTCGTCACGAAGGAACTGCTCGGACCGAGCAGCGTCTACACACCCGAAGGCGGGCAGACAATCTCCGGCCTGGCGGAACCCGGACCCACGCCGCTGACCCGGGTCGGCACGGTGCGCACCGGTGATACGTCGACGGGCGGGTTCAATTCCGTGATGTTCACGGGCGGCGCAGTCGCCGCAGACGGTTCGGTATTGGCACTGCGCAGCTACACGGATGTGTACCTGTACCTGTACCGGATCGGTGACGACGGTATCGGCGCGGCGCTGACAGAATCAGAACCCCTGCGAGTCCCGACGCCCCACCAGCCACAAGGTGAATCAATGATGTTCACCGATGGCGGTGACCTGGTGATCGGCTCCGAAGCGCAGGGTGGCGCACTGCCGCCGTTGTACGTCATGCGCGGGGTAGTTGACGGGATGGCACCCGATGATGCGGCAGCGGCAGAAGACGCTACGTCGACTGCCTCGAACGGGGTTGTGCTGTGGGGTGGCATCGGAATTGTCACCGTTGTGCTGGCAATTCTGGTCGGCTTCCGAGTGCGTCGGCGCTGAGACCGGGAAGCTGAGAGCGGAAACGCGAGAGGCCGGGCTTCGCACTGAATGTCAGTGCGAGGCCCGGCCTTTCAAGCCTGTTGCTCAGGCGTCGAGATCCGCGGCAACCAACTCGGCAACCTTCTCGAGGGCGGCAACGTCGTCGGACTCGACGGTGACTTCGGTGTCCTTGGCAGCGCCGAGCGTCATGATCATGAGTGCTGACCCGGCGTCGACGGGCTCGCCGCCGGCAACGGCCAGGGTAACGGTGGCTCCGGATGAGCCGACTGCTTCTGCGATCAGAGCAGCGGGGCGAGCGTGGAGGCCGACTGCGGAACCTACGGCAACGGTCTTACTGGGCATGGGAACTCCTAGAGGTGTGGTCGTAGTGGTTGGTGTTGATCATGCCGCAGCGGGCACGGTTTCGGGGTCCAACTCTGCGTCGGTGGGTCCGGAGCGGATGAACTGTTTTGCTGCGACGACTGCCAGTGCTGCAACGACGGTGCCCGCGGCGAGGGAGACGATGAACCATCCGATTCCGCCAATGGCGAAGGCGACGAAGATACCGCCGTGCGGTGCACTGAGAGTGACGTTGAAGGCCATGATCAGGCCTCCGGTGACGGCGCCGCCGGCCATCATCGAGGGAATGACGCGGAACGGATCGGCGGCTGCGAACGGGATGGCGCCTTCGGAGATGAATGCGGATCCGAGCAACCAGGCAGCCTTTCCGTTCTCACGTTCAGCTTCACTGAAAAGCTTGGGACGCAGGACAGTGGAGGCGAGGGCCATCGCGAGCGGCGGAACCATACCGGCGGCCATGACTGCCGCCATGATGCGCAGCGAAGCCGGGTCGTCGACGTTCAGGCCTGCAACAGCGAATGCGTATGCGGCCTTGTTGACGGGACCGCCGAGGTCGAAGCACATCATCAGACCCAGGATGATTCCGAGGAAGATGGCGGAACTGCCCGAGAGTCCGTTGAGCCAGTCGGTAAGTCCGGAGGTAATCGCGGCGAGGGGTCGTCCGAGGACGAGGAACATCAGTGCGCCGACCACCAGGGTGGCGAACAGCGGGATGATCACGACGGGCATCAACCCTCGTAGCCACTGAGGGACGGCGATTCGGCCGATGTACAGCGCCACAACGCCGGCGATGAGACCGCCGACCAGGCCACCGATGAATCCCGCGCCGACAAAAACAGCCACGGCGCCGGCGGTGAAGCCGGGAGCAATGCCAGGGCGGTCGGCGATAGCGAAGGCGATGTAACCCGCCAGTGCCGGGACAAGGAAGCTGAAGGCCAGCGAGCCGATCTGGAACAGAACGGCGCCGAGGTAGGTCGCGAGTCCGCCGTCCGGCAGATTCGTCAGCGAATTGTTGAGCACGATGTCCTGCGCCGGCCCGGAGATTTCGTATCCGCCGAGCAAGAAGCCGAGGGCGATGAGCAGGCCACCGGCCGCGACGAACGGGATCATGTAGCTGACGCCGGTCAGCAGTACCTGGCGCAGGTGTGTGCCGAAACCGACTGTGCCGGTGTCGTCGTCCGCTGCGGCAGCTGCGCCGTCGACAACCGCTGCGGCCGGATTATCGGCAGCGCGCAGTGCCTCGGCCAGCATCTTGTCCGGTTCGTTGATGGCGCGTTTCACGCCGGAGGCGACGACGGGTTTGCCGGCGAACCTTTCACGGCCCTTCACCCCGACATCGGTGGCGAAGATGACCGCGGCGGCGCTGGCAATCACGGACGGCGCGAGGGCTGTGCTTCCGCTGGACCCTTGGGTTTCGACGTGGACCGTGACACCGGCACGTTCACCGGCGGCAACAAGGGAATCAGCGGCCATGTAGGTGTGCGCAATGCCGGTGGGGCAGGCGGTGACCGCAACGATGTGGCGTGGCTCTGCCGGCTCGGGCGTGGCTGCTTCGGCAACATGTTTCCCGACGGAAACAGGCGCGGGTGCGGGAGTTGCGGGTGCCGGCGTTGCCGGGGCCGGATTGAGAACCTCGTCGACCAAGCGCACGACCTCGTCGGGCGTCGACGCTTCGCGAAGGGACGTCACGAATGCCGGGCGAACCAAGGCGCGGGCCAGGGAGGAGAGGAGCTTCATGTGCTCTGCCCCGGCGCCTTCCGGTGCGGCGATCAGGAACACGAGGTCGGCGGGGCCGTCGGGAGCTCCGAAGTCGACCTTCGGGTCGAGGCGGGCAAATCCGAGGGATGCGGACGTCACGGCTGCGGAGCGGCAATGGGGGATCGCGATTCCGCCGGGAAGGCCGGTAGCCGACTGGGCTTCGCGGGCGAGGGCGGCCTCGACGAGGCCGTCGGCGTTGTCGGCGCGACCTGCCGCGGTCAACCGCGCAGCCAAGGCGCGAATGACGTCGTCTTTGGAGGAGCCGAGGTTGGTGTCGAGTGAGGTCAGTTCGGGGCTGATGATCGGGGAGCCGGAACCGCGTGCGGTGGGATCGGACATGTCAGTTTCCTTAAAACTCAGGCGAGTTCGGTGGGCAGGACGGACTCGGCAGCCACGATCGTGACGCCTGCGAGATCGACTTGTTTCGGTGTCGGGAGGGTGGTTCCGGGAAGGGATGCTGCTGCGCTTCCGTAGGCGACCGCATGACGGAGGCATTGTGCTTCATCCGCTCCGGCGGTCGCGGCGAGGATGTAGCCGGCGAGTGACGAATCACCGGCACCGACGGTACTGACCGCGACGATCGGGGGAGCGGTAGCGATCCAGGCGCCGTCGGCGGTGACCAACACCGCGCCCGCTGCACCGAGCGTTGCGAGTACGGCGCCGACGCCACGCTCGACCAGTCGGTTTGCTGCAGCGATCGCGGGGCCCGGATTGCCCGCTTGTGCAGCATTTTCCAGAAGATGGCTGTCAACGCCGGTGAGTTGAGCCAACTCTTCGCCGTTGGGTTTGAGCAGATCCGGCGCCGAGTGGGGGAAATTCTCGGCCAGTGCTGACAGGGGTGCGTCGGAGGTGTCAACGGCTACTCGGCACGGGTGATCTCGAAGGGCCGCAACAAGTTCCGCGTACCAGCCGGGGTGAACCCCGGGCGGTACCGATCCGGACAGGACTATCCAGTCGGCGATGTCGGCCCGCGAGATCAGTTCGTGGGCTAACGCCTCCAGCGTCGACGCGGACAGTGTGGCGCCCGGTTCGTTGATTTTGGTGGTCGTGCCGTCTGGTTCTGCCACGGTGATGTTGGTGCGGGCGAGGCCCGTCGTGGCAACACCGAGGTGGGGGATTGCGCCGGTAGCGAGCGCGCTCAGAAGCGGGTCACCGGGATTGCCGGGGAGAATCGCGAGTACTTCGAGTTGTGCGGCGCTCAGGACGCGGGCCACATTCACCCCCTTCCCGCCGGGATCGCTACGGGTGGACTGTGCGCGTAGGACGGAGCCCCGCACGAGGGGTTGATCCAACTGCACTGTTCGATCGATGCTCGGATTGGCGGTCAGCGTGACGATCATGCGATCACCACCTCGATTCCGTGGTCGTGGAACTCGGATGTATCTGTGGCACTGATTTCCTCGTCGGTAATGAGGACGTCGATGCTGTCGAGCGGAGCGAAGCTGATGAGATGCTCGCGGCCCACCTTGGTGGAGTCGGCAAGCACGACAACATGATTGGCGGCCTTGACCATGGCGCGCTTGACCGCGGCCTCCTCGTTGTCGGGGGTCGAAAGTCCATGTCCGGGACTGATGGCGTTGGTGCCGATGAAGGCGACGTCGACGCGGAGTGTGCTCAGCAGACGTAGAGCGTCCTCGCCGACTGCGGCCTGGGTGACTCCGCGGACACGACCGCCGAGCATGATCAGTGACACCGAACTCATCGATGCCAGGCGTGCGCCGATCGGCACGGAATTGGTCACGGCCGTGAAATCGAGTTCAGGGGGGATTTCGGGCATCATGCGTCCGGTGGTGGTGCCGGCGTCGAAAATTACGCTGCCGCCGCTGACCGGCAGGTACGTGGTGGCGCACCGTGCGATGCGGTCCTTCTGCTCGGCGCGAGTCTGATCACGTTCGGCCATTCCGGGTTCGGTGACGTGAAGCGAAGCGGTGGGAACGGCGCCGCCGTGAACGCGGCGGATCTGGCCGATTCGTTCGAGGAAGGCGAGGTCGCGTCGAACGGTTTCGGTGGTCACGCCGAAGGTTTCGGAAAGTGCTGACACGGACATGCGGCCACGCTGCGACACCATTCCGGCGATCGCTTGCTGACGTTCTTCCGCGTACACGTGTTCTCCGATTCGACGAGGGGATCTGGCGGTCGGTTGCCGATCACAGTTGATGTTGCTTTATGTTGTTTTACGCCCGAGTGTGTTGACATGTCAATAGTTGCGAGTAACCTTCGTCACAACGAGGCTGAGTAAGTAGGAGGACACGATGACCGAACAGATCGATCGCGCAAGCGTGCAGGGGACTCCCGTCGTACCTGGCGTCGCCTACGGACCGGCCATCTGGCCGGCCCGGCGCCCGGAACTGGTCTTCGAGGCACCGCCGCTCGACGAGTCCGTACGAGCAAGCGCGCAGGACGACTTCATCGCCGCAGCCAAGACGGTGGAGGGACGACTGCTCGCGCGCGCCGCCGACGCCACCGGCGCTGCGGCTGAGGTACTGGTGGCCAACGCGGCGATGGCCGCGGATCGTGGTTGGATCGGCGCCGCCCAGAAATCGATCGCCCAGGGAGTCCCGCCGGTGCAGGCGGCCATCGCGGCGACAGAGCAGTTTGTCACCGTCTTCACCAAACTCGGTGGGTTGATGGCTGAGCGGGTCACGGATCTGAAGGACATTCGCGATCGCGTCATCGCCGAGTTGGCGGGCCTTCCCGAGCCTGGTATTCCAGCTCCGGAAACCCCGTCGATTCTGTGTGCCGACGACTTAGCACCGGCTGATACGGCCGGCCTGGACCCAACGAAGATCATCGGTCTCGTGACTGTTCTCGGTGGTCCCACCAGTCACACGGCGATCATTGCGCGTCAGCTCGGGATCCCGTGCATCGTCGCGGTCAAGGACCTGGCCACGGTTGTATCCGGGACGCCCGTACTGATCGACGGTACGACCGGCGAGGTGATCAGTACGCCGGACGCGGATCAGGCTCGCGCTTTGGTCGAGGTATCCAGGTTGGACCGTGAGCGTGTCAGCACGTGGGTCGGACCCGGACAGACCGCTGACGGCGTGGCCGTCAACATCATGGCAAATGTGCAGGACGGTGCCGGTGCTCGCGCGGCGGCGCTGACGCAGGCCGAAGGTATCGGACTGTTTCGTACCGAACTGTGCTTCCTCGGACGCGAGACCGAGCCGACAGTCGACGAGCAGGCCGCGATCTACACCGAGGTGCTGGAAGCATTCGCCGGCAAGAAGATCGTGATCCGCACCTTGGACGCCGGGTCCGATAAACCTCTGAAGTTTGCCAACCATCAGGAAGAAGCAAATCCGGCTCTCGGCATTCGTGGTGTTCGAATTGCGTGGCAGGACATGGGGATTCTCGATCGTCAGCTCGATGCCATCGCAGTTGCGGCAGCGCGAACCGGCTCGCAGCCGTGGGTAATGGCACCGATGATCGCGACACCTGGCGAAGCCAAGCGCTTTGCGGACGCCGTCCGTGCCCGCGATCTGGTACCTGGTGTGATGGTGGAGATTCCGGCCGCGGCTTTGCTGGCAGATCAGATTCTCGAGCACGTCGAGTTTCTGTCGATCGGTACCAACGACCTCGCTCAGTACACGATGGCGGCCGACCGGATGTCTTCCGAATTGGCAGAACTGACCGATCCGTGGCAGCCCGCGGTGATTGCTCTGGTTGCTCGGACAGCGCAGGCCGGAAAAGCAGCCGGTAAGCGAGTCGGTGTATGCGGCGAAGCTGCCGCGGACCCTCTGCTGGCGTGTGTTCTTGCCGGTTTGGGTGTCTCGTCGCTTTCGGCTGCAGCCGCGTCGGTGGCCGGTGTCGGGGCCAAGATCGGGTCCGTCACGGTGGCGCAGTGCGAGGCAGCCGCGACGGCGGTTCTCGCGACCGGCGATCCGGCCGAGGCGCGTAAGGCTGCGGCTCGCGTATTGGCGTAAGTGGGATTCGACCAGTGTGACGCCGGGGAGCCTGCGTCGGCCTCTAGTATTTCGACCTGTGACTGAACGAGAAACTATGACTGGGTCCGGCCGAATCGGCTGGAGCGTCCACGGAGACGGTAAACGAATTGCCGACGGGGCCGTGGTCGGACCGGATGAGCGGCTCAGCTGGCCCCGCACTGTCGGGATCGGGATGCAGCACGTCATCGCGATGTTCGGCGCCACGCTGCTGGTGCCGACCATCACCGGTTTCCCCGTCACGACGACGCTTCTGTTCTCAGGTATCGGCACGGCGCTGTTCCTGATCATCACGAAGGGCCGGATTCCGAGTTACCTCGGTTCGTCGTTTGCGTTCATCGCGCCCCTGACTGCGTCGGCGGGTTCGGGTCCGGCCGCTCAGCTCGGTGCCGTGATGGCGGTCGGCATCGTGCTGATGCTGATCGGTCTAGCTGTTCGCCTGATCGGTGGACGCATCATCGACGCTGTCATGCCTCCCGTGGTGACCGGTGCCGTCGTGGCGTTGATCGGCCTGAACCTTGCGCCGACGGCCGCCGGCTCGTTCCAGTCTCAGCCCCTGATTGCCACTGTGACGCTGGTGTCGATCCTGCTGGTCACGGTGGTCGGGCCGGGTTTGCTCGGGCGGCTCGGAATCCTCGTCGGCGTTGTCATCGGCTGGGTGTTTGCCGCGGTGTACGGCGGTCTCGACAGTGAGCGTGTGACAGCGCTTCACGACGCCGACTGGTTCGGCCTACCGACCTTGCACGGGCCGTCGTTCGACTGGTCCGTCATCGTATTGGCTCTGCCGGTCGTGATCGTTCTGGTCGCCGAGAACGTCGGACACGTCAAGGCAGTCTCAGCGATGACCGGGAAGAATCTCGACGATCTTGCCGGGAATGCACTCTTCGCCGACGGTCTGGCGACGACACTTGCCGGCGCCGGCGGCGGTTCGGGTACGACGACGTATGCCGAGAATATCGGCGTGATGGCGGCGACGCGCGTCTACTCGACAGCGGCGTACTGGGTGGCAGCAGCGACAGCGATGGTTCTGGCCTTCTCGCCGAAGTTCGGCGCACTTGTCTTCACAGTTCCGAACGGTGTCATCGGTGGTGCAACGATGGTTCTCTACGGCCTCATCGGAATCCTGGGTGTACGGATCTGGATGGAAGCCAAGGTCGATTTCACGGATCCCGTGAACCTGACCGTGGCCGCTGCGGCACTCGTTGCGGGTATCGGCAATCTGACGCTGACAATCGGGTCGGTGGAGCTCGGCGGCATCGCCTGGGGCTCGATCGGCATCCTGGTCGCGTACCCGGTCATGCGTTCTCTGGCCAAATTCCGTACTTCGAGTAACAGATAACCGGTACAGTCACGAATCGTGATCGTTCGGGTCATCGACGGATTGGGTGAGTAGTTCTACCGTCGGTACGAAAAGACAAGTGGGTTGTCGAAGTTCGCCCGCCCAGAATGTATCGAAGTAGTAGGAGTCGGCGTGGAGCGCACCTTGTTCGAACCAGAGCACGATCTCTTTCGGGAGTCGTACAAAAACTTCTTGGCACAGCACGTTGCACCCAATCACGAGAAGTGGGAAGCGCAGAACATCGTAGACCGCGACGTCTGGGTAGAAGCGGGCAAGCAGGGTTACCTGGGAATGGCGGTCCCCGAAGAATTCGGCGGCGGCGGAGTCAAGGACTTCCGCTACAACGCGATCATCACCGAGGAGACGACCAAGGGTGGTTTCAGCGGTATCGGATTCACGCTTCACAACGACGTCGTCGCGCCCTACCTGATTGACCTGAGCAATGAGGAGCAGAAGCAGCGTTGGCTCCCGGGTTTTGCTTCGGGCGAACTGATTTCGGCGATCGCCATGACCGAACCGGGCACCGGTAGTGACCTGCAGGGCATCAAGACCAGGGCCGTGCGCGACGGTGATCACTGGATCCTCAACGGCTCCAAGACTTTTATCACCAACGGTATCAACGCCGACATCGTCATCGTGGTCGGCTGCACCGACCCTGAGAAGGGTGCGCAAGGGTTCAGCCTGTTTGTTGTCGAGCGCGGCATGCCGGGCTTCGAGCGCGGCCGCAACTTGGACAAGATCGGTATGAAGGCCCAGGACACCGCAGAACTGAGCTTCACCGACGTTCGGGTGCCGGCAGCAAATCTGCTCGGCGAAGAGGGCATGGGCTTCCTCTACCTGATGAAGAACCTTCCGCAGGAACGACTCTCGATTGCCGTTGTTGCCGCCGCTGCAATGGAATCGGTCCTCGAGAGCACGATCCAGTACTGCCGTGATCGCAAGGCGTTCGGCAAGTCGATCGGCAGTTTCCAGAACACCCGATTCGTACTGGCGGAACTGGCAACCGAAACCACGGCGGTCCGCATCCTGGTGGACAAGTTCATCGAACAGCTCAATGCCGAGAAGTTGACGGTGCAGGAAGCTGCCATGGCCAAGTGGTGGACAACCGAGGCCCAGGTCAAGCTGATCGACCGCTGCCTCCAGCTGCACGGCGGCTACGGCTACATGAAGGAATACCCGGTTGCCAAGGCGTACCTGGACTCCCGTGTCCAGACGATCTACGGAGGCACGACGGAAATCATGAAGGAAATCATCGGACGGTCGCTGAACCTCTGATTGCGCAGAACTTCAGATCGCAGAACCACAACGACGCGGGCCCCGGCATCAGCCAGGGCCCGCGTCGTTGCATCTTGCTATTCGATCTCGGGAAGCGTCAGATCTTTCGCATAACGGTGACGACCTTGCCCATGATGACTGCGTTGTTTCCGGAAATCGGCTCGAACATCGGATTGTGGGGCATCAGCCAAACATCCTTCTTGACCCGCTTGAATGTCTTGACCGTGGCCTCGCCGTCGATCATGGCCGCAACGATGTCACCGTTCTCGGCAACATTCTGCTGACGGACGACTACCCAGTCGCCGTCGCAGATCGCGGCGTCGATCATCGACTCTCCGACGACCTTCAGCATGAACAGTGAGCCCTGGCCCACCAATTCACGGGGGAGCGGAAACACGTCTTCGACGGCTTCTTCTGCAAGGATCGGCCCACCAGCTGCGATCCGACCGAGTACGGGCACAAAGGCCGGCTCGGGAAGTGGATCGCCCGTGCTGTTGCGGATCTCCGACGAGTGCTTGGTCACCGATGCAATGGCAGTATCGGCGGCAACCTCGTCGAGCCCTCGAACATCAACTGCTCGGGGACGATTGGGATCGCGGCGAATGAACCCCTTGCGCTCGAGTGTGCGCAGCTGATGTGCCACCGACGACGTCGAGGTAAGCCCGACGGCGTCGCCGATCTCACGAATGCTCGGCGGGTAACCGCGTTCGGTCACCGATTCGCGAATGACTTCGAGAACACGGCGCTGCCGTGGAGTGAGCGACTCGGCTGACGTCGCGGTAACTCCTGCCGTTGCGGCACTTGTGGAGCGATCGTCCTTCATGGCGTTGTGCCTCCGTGTCTGCGGTGTTTGGTCGTGCTGTGTTCTGGGTCGTGCTGTGTTCTGGGTCGTGCTGTGTTCTAGGTGGTGCTGTGTTCTAGGTGGTGCGGAGTTCTGGGTGGTGCGGCGTTGCTTATCGGTAGGTCCTGATCAAATCAGCGTCAGCACGTAGAAGTCGCTCAGGGATCGTGCTGTGTGCTCTGACACGAATCTATCTCTATTTGCTCAGGGTTTCAAACATCTGTTCGAGACGTGTCGCTGGAAACGCGAGACTTTGTCGGACGAACGTGGTAGAAATTCGAACATGCGTTCCATCGAACGCAGGTTCGAATCGTTGGCAGGTCCGAATCGGTCGGTGTAGATCCGCGGAGGTCATGATGGGCAACGCAGCACTGAAGAATGAAGTGTTCGATGAAACGGCACTGAAGAATGAAGTGTTCGATGACGCAGAACTGAAGTACGCAGCATTCGATTGTGATGTTCGGCCCGGCTACGGCACAGCATCGGGGAACGCTGGTCGGAACTCTGCCGCGGTGCCGAAATATCACGCATCGTTCTATGACGCCGCGCCCTATGACGTGGCCGTCGGCGTGATGCCGTACCGAGTGCGCCGCGAGGTATCACACATTCGCGAGCGCCGCGACAGTACTCGCGAAAGTGGTCGGAACTTTGTCGTGGATCGCCGGTTCGAGCGTGATGTGGACAGCGTGCGACCCCAGGGCGGCAATTTCGAACACCGCAATCGGGTAGGCGTGTCGCGCGCACCCCACGTTGTCGATTTCGTTGACGTAGGTTGGCGGAGCATGGTTTTGGGTGTGCTGCTGACGGCGGTAGCGGTACTGGGTTTGGTGGGCCTTGCCTCCGTGTCCGTGGGTGGGGTTTCAGGTCAGGTCGACGAGACGGGCGTGGTTCGGGTTGCTGCGGGGGAGACGCTCAGCGACATCGCCGCTCAGGTAGCGCCAGGGCAATCTGCAGGCACGGTGATCGATCGGATCATGGACCTCAATGCAATGTCGAATTCGAAGCTGAGCGTTGGTCAGACCCTGATTGTTCCGGTGGCGCAGGGTCGTTGATGTCGGACGGCTGGAGTGTTCGATCGGGGTCGGCGTGCATGAAATCGATTTCGTCGAGTACGAGTAAGCTGTGGGCTTGACAGTCACACCACTCCGTGTGGTCGCGTTGTGCCCGCGTGTCTGCTCTGCGAATCGTCGGAAGATTTGCAGTGGTAGGGAATCGGAATGGCGGCCATGTCGGCAACACAAAAGGAACAACGATGCATTGCCCGTTCTGCCGACACCCTGACTCCCGAGTGGTCGACTCGCGTGAGGCGGATGAAGGGCAGGCAATTCGCCGTCGGCGGTCCTGTCCCGAATGCGGTCGGCGTTTTACGACGGTGGAAACAGCAGTGCTGTCGGTAGTCAAGCGCAGTGGCGTCACCGAACCCTTCAGTCGTGAGAAGGTCGTCAAGGGTGTGCGTCGAGCGTGCCAGGGTCGTCAGGTCGACAACGATTCATTGAATCTGTTGGCACAGCAGGTCGAAGATGCCGTGCGCTCTTCGGGTTCCGCAGAGATCCCGAGTAATGAAGTAGGACTTGCCATTCTCGACCCACTACGCAATCTCGACGAGGTCGCATACCTCCGGTTTGCGTCGGTCTACAAATCCTTCAGCTCGGCCGAAGATTTCGAACGCGAGATCACCGACATGCGGGAGCATGCGCAGAATCGGGAAACCGTGAAGAAGCCCGGCGAAGAAGCCGTCTCCGCTGTCGATTGAGGCCCGCTACTTAGATAACGCTCCGGGCACAAAAATGCGTTTTGCCCGAATCTGAAGCCCGCAGGGGCATACGCTCGGCGGGTACGTTCAGCGGTTCGAGTTGGTTTCGTGCCCCTCGGATCGTCAACCGATAGTTATCGTTACGGAGGCGTTATGCCCTTGAACGGAATCATCGCAGTTCTCAACAGTCTGGTCACAACGGGCTTTGCCAACACTGTCACGACAATTGGTGGCTCAGTGACAAACGTGAACGTCATCTGAACCGACGATCATCGTTTGATCGACTCGATCGCCTTCAGGACCCGCTTCTCGGAGATCGGTGTAGGCGTTCCCAACGATTGTGCAAACAGGCTCACCCGAAGTTCTTCGATCATCCATGAGATGGCATCGACATCTCGGGCAGTACGACGCTCTTCGGGTAGTGAGTTGAGTAGTCGGTCGTAGGCAGCGTAAACGCGGTCGAGCACGTCCATGGCTTGCTGGTCGCGAGTTGCACTGGCAGGTAGGGCTTCGAGTCGGAATGTAGCTGCTGCCAGGTAGCGGGGTAGCTCGCGCAGTCGCGCTGAACCCAGTTCGGCGACAAAGCCGGGGAAGAGGAGCGACTTCAGTTGCTCGCGAACGTCTTCGGCGGGTTCACCGCTTGAACGGTGGAGAACCACGTTCAAGCGGTGCGACTGTTCGAGGATCGGCACGATCATGCGCAGTATCGCGGACACGCGTCCTGCCAGTTCTGATCGCGCGACTTTGACGAGTGCGTCGAATGCGTCGGGTGTGCGCACCGGTCCACCCTTGGCCGCGATGATCTCGTTGGCAGCGGCGACTCGGCAATCTTCGACCAATGCTTCGAGGCTTCCGTCCGGGTTCTGGCCCAGCAGGAGTCGATGCGTATTGGAGAGCCCAGAAGTAACAGCTTTGAGTTGCGTCGGCACCGCTGCGAGGAGCAAAGCGCGGGACCCGTCGCGCATCGACTGAGCTTGCGCCGCAGGGGTACTGAGGACGCGAACTGCCACGCCACCGTTTTCGGGAACCAATGCTGGATATCCGGTGACCTGTTGGCCGCCGATCTTTCGGGTGATGGTGGGTTCCAGGGCACCCAAGGTTTCGGACGTCCACACCGCTGCAGCTGCTCGTTCGGTTCCGGTGGCGGCCTTGGCAACTTCCTTCTGGACGCGCGGAGCGAGTGTGCGTCGGAGCTCCGCCAGATCTTTGCCCTTGGCCAGTACCTGGCCTGATTCGTCTTCGACTACGAAAGTCATCCGCAGATGATCCGGCAGTGCGCTCGGATCGAAGTCCTTGGATTCGATGTGCACTCCGCCGAGGCGGGAGAGTTCTCGGGCCATTGCCGTGAGTAGCGGTTCGGAGCGGGGCTTGATCGACGCGAGTGCGGCGCTTGCATAGTCCGGTGCCGGCACAACCTGGCGTCGGACGTTCTTGGGCAGTGTCTTGATCAACGCCGTGACGAGGTCGACGCGCATACCCGGTACCAGCCAATCGAACCCGACGGGCTGGAGTTGCGCGAGTAGGCCGACGGGGATGTGTGCGGTGACTCCGTCGTCATCCTTGCCGGGTTCGAACTGATAGGTGAGCGGCAGCTTCATATCGCCCTGGCGCCAGGCGTCGGGGAACTCGCCCCCCAAAACCGTTGCAGCATCGGAGTTCACGACGGTTTCCGGCGTGAACGTCAGGAGGTTGGGATCTTTTCGGCGCGCAGTTTTCCACCACTTGTCGAAATGGCGTGCAGAAACGGCTTCCTCACCGATACGGGAGTCGTAGAACTCGTAGAGTGTCTCGTCGTCAACCAGAATGTCGCGTCGGCGCGCTCGGTTCTCGAGTTCTTCGACGTTGTCGAGCAGTGCTCGGTTTTCGTGGAAGAACGCGTGCTGGGTAGTCCATTCGCCCTGTACCAAGGCATGGCGGATGAACAGTTCCCGCGAGATTTCCGGGTCGATCGAGGAGTAGGTGACAGCGCGGCCCGTGACGAGGGGGACGCCGTACAGAGTGACTCGCTCGTACGCCATCGCGGAACCGCGTTTGGAGGACCAATGTGGTTCGGAGTAGGTGCGTTTGACCAGGTGCGGCGCGAGCTTCTCGGCCCACTCCGGTTCGATGCGGGCGGACATGCGAGCCCACAACCGCGACGTTTCCACCAGTTCGGCGGCCATCACCCAGCGCGGTGGCTTCTTGAACAGGCCGGAACCGGGGAAGATCGCGAAGCGGCTTCCCCGAGCGCCCAGGTAGTCACGCTTCTCGCCTTCGCGAAGTCCGATATGGGAGAGCAATCCGGCCAGCAGCGACTGGTGAATTGCGTTCTCGCCGGCGGGTGCGTCGTTGACGGTCCATCCGAGTCCACGCGTGATCTGACGGAGTTGACCGTGCAGGTCCTGCCATTCGCGGATGCGTAGCCAGTGCAGGAATTCGTTTCGGCACATCTTGCGGAACTGGCTGGAAGACAGATCGTTTCGCTGATCGCGGACATAGTCCCACAGCTTCAGGTATGCGAGGAAGTCGGAATTCTCGACAGCGAAGCGGGCATGTTTTTCGTCGGCGGCCTGCTGGAATTCAGCTGGGCGCTCACGCACATCCTGGATGGACAACGCCGCGACGATAACCAATGTTTCGTGCAAGCAGCCGTTTGTCTTGGCTTCCACCAACATTCGCGCCATGCGTGGGTCGACGGGGATCTGTGCGAGTTCACGTCCGATGGGAGTGAGTTCCGGATGGGTTGCATCGGAGCCCCGCGCGATGGCGCCGAGTTCTTCGAGTAGCCCGATTCCGTCCTTGATCGCCCGCGAATCCGGCGGTTCGACAAACGGGAAGGCGGCGATGTCTCCAAGGCCCAGCGCCGTCATCTGCAGGATGACCGACGCCAGATTGGTGCGAAGAATTTCGGGTTCGGTGAATGCCGGCCGTGATTCGAAGTCTTCTTCGGAATACAGGCGAATGCAGATGCCCTCGGCCACACGACCACAGCGGCCGGATCGCTGGCGCGCCGACGCCTGGGAAATCGGCTCGATGGGCAGTCTCTGCACTTTGGTACGTACCGAGTATCGCGAGATGCGCGCCGTACCAGGATCGACAACGTAGCGAATTCCGGGAACAGTGAGCGATGTTTCGGCGACGTTGGTGGCCAGGACAACTCGTCGGCCGGTATGGGCTGAGAACACCTTGTGCTGCTCGGCGGCGGACAGCCGCGCATAGAGCGGAACAATTTCGGTGTTGCGTAACCGTTTGTCGCGCAGTGCATCTGCAGTGTCGCGAATCTCGCGTTCGCCCGAGAGGAAGACGAGGATGTCGCCCTCGCCTTCGGCGCTGAGTTCGTCGACGGCCTCGCAGACTGCGTCTACGGGATCTCGGTCGTAGCTGATGTCACCGGACTCGACAGTCAGTGGCCGGTAACGCATTTCCACGGGGAACGTGCGGCCGGACACCTCGACGATGGGCGCGGGGTTGCCGTCGACGGCAAAGTGCTCGGCAAAACGCTGGGGATCGATGGTTGCCGACGTGATGATGACCTTGAGATCAGGTCGACGGGGGAGTAGTTGCGCCAGGTATCCGAGAATGAAGTCGATGTTGAGGCTACGTTCGTGAGCCTCGTCGATAATCAGCGTGTCGTAGCGACGCAGCATCCGATCGCGCTGAATCTCCGCGAGCAGAATGCCGTCCGTCATCAGTTTCACGTAGGTGCGGTCGGACACCTGATCGGTGAATCGCACCGTGTAGCCGACGGCGTCGCCGAGTTCTGTGTCGAGTTCCTCGGCGATACGTTCGGCGACGGTACGTGCGGCGATGCGTCGAGGCTGGGTATGGCCGATGAGCCCGCGAACTCCGCGGCCCAGTTCGAGGCAGATCTTGGGGATCTGGGTTGTTTTGCCGGAACCTGTTTCGCCGGCCACGATCACGACCTGGTTTTCGGCGATCGCGCGAGCGATGTCGTCCTTGCGCTGGCTGACGGGCAGCGATTCGGGGTACGAGATTGCGGGCACACCGGCGGCGCGGGTGCTCAGTCGAGCGCGAGCCTTTTCTATCTCGGTGGCCACCGCTGCCAAGGCGTCCGGGGTGCGGGCACGGTCGAGTGTGCGACGGAGTCGATTCTCGTCACGCAGGGAGACCTGTGTCAGTGCGTTCTTGAGGTCACTGCGTCGGGGCGAGAGCGGGACCGGTGGTGTAGTAGACATGCTGACGACAGCCTATCGAATAGGTATGCAACTCCTGCCCGCAGAGTCCGGGGTTGTGAAAACATCGACCAGTGACGACAAACACGGTTAATGGGGCATCCGACAGGACCGCGTCGACGCCGATTGTTGTGCGTGCACTTCGACTGGCCTTCGCTATTTACGCGCATCGCGGCGCTCTTGTGGATTCCGATCCGCAACGCCGACGGGTTCTCGCTGACGAATTATCTGAGCTACTTCACCATCGAAAGCAACATTCTGGCGGTGATCGTCCTACTCGTGGGAGCGGTTCGCGATCCGCAGTCGCGTACCTGGCAGTCGATCCGAGGTGCAGTCACCCTCTACATGGTCATCACCGGCATCGTCTATGCGGTGCTGTTGGCAAACGTCGACGTGATGCTCAAGGACGCGTGGATCAATGCCGCACTGCACCGAATACTTCCTCTGGTGCTGCTTCTCGACTGGGTCGTCTATGCGTCCCGGCGCAAGTTGTCCGAAGGGGAAGCGCTGAAGTGGCTCGCATTTCCCGCCGCCTACGGGATTTTCTCTTTGATTCGCGGACCCATCGTCGACTGGTATCCGTATCCCTTCCTCGACCCGAGGCAGCAGGGTTACCTGTCGTTGGTCATCGGAATGGTGGTGCTCGCCGTGGCTATGGCCTTGATGGCGTTGGCGGTCAACGCAGTTGGGCGTCTTGGTGCCAAGTGGAGGTATCGCGATGACGAGACGGTTCTCGCGGCACACTGATCGAAGGCGTTGCGCTGTCCGTCGTGACGACTGTCAGATGACCTTCACTGGAATCCATAGCGGCGGCGCAGTTGATCGAGGGCGTGAACATCTTCGTCGGTAAGTGCCGTGGTCTGTGCCAGCTCCATGGCGAGGAGGTAATCGTGGTGCCGGCGATCGCGGTCGGTGTCGGGGAGATCGGCATATCCGGGGCGATCATCCGATGCTGTGGTTCCGGGTTGATCTGTGCGTTCGAACTGAGCGAGGTAGGTGGCGATGGACGCGGCTTGGCGTCGATGGTCGGCTGGTGTCATGTTCGCATCTTTCGGATGATCATCATGGTGCCCCGACTCCACTCGTCAGGGCTGGTCGATAGTCATAGGGGATAGCTGAATCCGGGTCGCCGGTGAATGGCGAGCATCAATCGTAATGATCGTGCTGTTTCTGCAGCTCCGGGCAGTATCACCATCTCTGCTGGTTGACGTTTTCGTAGATCGGAAACGTGTCACTTTCGTGGATCTATGTACAGCATTCGGCAGTGCTCGATAATAACGACCTACTCTCCGACCCGCTAGGTTACCCGACAGTAGCAATGTACCGGTTATCGAGAGTACTTGCAGACGCGCTACACGGCACGCACGTCCTCCGTGACCGGTAGCGATACGTGTCAAACCGGATGTCGGTGGCGGTTTGTTCGGAAGTTCGATGCGCGGCCTGTCGGGCCGAGTGTTTGTCGGTTCAATGGGTATACGGAAAGTCAGGGACCGTTGATACTGCGGTCGGAATTCCGACCTCGGTTCCGAGAGGAGGTAGTGCATATGAAAATTTTGATATCGGACTTTGCGACATGCCATTATCCGGTGCCTCAACCACCCGTACCTCAACCGCCGGTGCCTCCGACTCCGCCCGTTCCGCCACCGTATCCACCGGAACCGGGGCCAGTGCCGGAACCTCCTGTCCCGCCGCCATTTCCGCCTGAACCCACTCCTGAACCGGATCCGATGCCTGAGCCCTTGCCGCCGCCGCAGATCGGGCTCCGACTCTTCGAGCGCGAGTAATTGTGCCCGCACCTCGGTTTGAGGTTGGGGTCACTGACTCGGTTGGGGCAGTGTGCAACTCGATATCTTCGGATTGACCCCGAAATAGTTCAACGGTCCTGCGATCACGGTGACCGCGATCGTTCCGGCACTCGCGCAGCTGGTCTCGGAGCTGTTACTGAAGTAGCCACGCTGGCCCGCCGCGACTGCGCCGACGATCAGCCATATCAGGACGATCAACACAATGATCCTCATTGCAATCACCACATTCGTCAGATCGGTGAAGGTGGAATGCCCTCGCTAGGTCCCGGCAAACCTACTTCCGAGATCCTTTCTGCCAGCTAGTTTTCGGACCCTGCGTCACTGCGCGAGCCTCCGGTACCGACACGAGAGGATCAGCGAAAAGATTCTATGATCTTCTACTGTCCGTAGCTCCGACTACCGCTCACCGATTTGCCCAAGCGCGAGCGATCTCTGGGTGTGCGCGTAGGATCTCGTCGACCATGTGGTCGTCGGCAGTGTCGACCTCTGCTCGGTGCCGTTGCGCTGTGACCAGGGGACCCGTCGGTGCGCCCGGTGGATCCTGCGGCGGGTGAGATGGGGCGTCTGCTTCCAAGTCCAAAACCAATTCGTCCAGTCGGGTTGTCAAGAAAGCCCGTTTGCCCGTACTCATCGACATCACTCCCATTCGATCCAGGTGCCCAGGCTGTGCCCTCGGCTACTCAAAAGTCCTCGTCTATGCAGGCCAGACGATCGCCGGCCATGCCGGCCATGCCGGGGTCGGTCATGGTGTGTTGCGCGTGAATCACGACCGATTGAGCTTGGTCTTCGCGGAATTCCCAGTCGACAGTGCTCGACGATTGGGCATTTCCGGCAGCGTCGGTGGTGACGTCGAGCCAGACTTCGTTCTGGGGATTGGCGTAGGCCGGATCCGACGACGGAGTTTCCGGCGTGGCCGCTGGATCGACGTTGTTTTGATAGTGAGGTCCTGCATCCGACGGTTTCGGTCCGCATGGCCGCGTATGGACGTGGACGCCGAAGTCTCGGTTGGGGGCGAGGCCCTTCGCGGTGAACGTGACGGTTGTACGGCCGTCGTTCTCGTCGGATTCGATGTCCACGGACGAACCCACGGGGACTGCGGCGGCGTCGTATGTGAAGGCGTCGACTTCTCCGCTGCTTGTCCCGGGTGTTTGAAAGACATCTCCATTCATCCCAGGCATTGGCATGGCGGTGTTGGTCGTTTCGCGAGACAGGGGAGGCGTTTCGATGGTGACGGTCTCAGTCGTCGACGAATTGTTGCTACCGCATCCGGCGGCGACGAGTACGGTCAGGGATACGCCAGCGATGACAGTTGCGCGTCGTATATCCATGATGTGGCATTACCCGCGATATGCAGCCCTGAACCAGACGATCGGACCTATCGTCGAGATGCCCAACGATTTGGGTCGCACTCCAACGCTGCCCTGTCCCAGTGTCCCAACTCGGCGGCAGCCCGGTACGTGGTTTCCAGGAACGCCCGGAGTGTCGCGTCCGGGTCCGCTGAGGTACGGACGGATTCGTACGGCAGCAGAAATTGGCCGAAGTCGTCGCTGTAGAACGCCGCCGACGGCTCAACGCTGGAATCCTTGAACCCATCGGGCGGGGGATAGCAGTACGAATAGAACGCACCTTCGTCGCCACCGCCTGGCCAGAAGCCGCAGCTGCTCAGCTCGTGGGAGTACCCCTCCACCATCACCCAGTCGCCGCAGTTTGGGGCGCCTCCCGGATGCGGTGGAGCGGTGCGTCCGGAGAATCGCGTACAGGCGAGGTCCATCGCGCCCCAGAAGAAGTGCACCGGCGATACCTTTCCGATGAATCCCGCACGGAAGGCTGCGATGACGCGGTCCGCGTGAACGAGTTGACGCCAGAACAGGTGGACTGCTCGGGCGTCGTAGGTGCAGTGCGTGTGATCGTCAGCGAACGGTACAGCCGGATCGACTTCATTCGGTGTTGGTTGAATGTCGACTGAAATGCCCAGGGCTCGAAGCGCTTCCATCGTTTGTGCATAGAACGTCGCAACGGATTGAGGTTCGAGAGCGAATCCGTGTGACGCCCCGGAGCTGTCGCGGATTTGTAACCGGTGATCGCACAAGTCGAACTCGATGTCGAAAACGCGGCCGCCGTACGGAATCGATGAGGTTGTCAGTCCTCGGGGCGTGACATACAGCGTTACCTGCCACCAGTGATTGACGAGTGGGGAACACGCGAGCCGAATCTTGCCGATGATCTGCACCCACATGTGCAGTGTGCTGCGCGTATCGGCCCAATCGTCCACTCGTAGTACGGGCCAATCCTCCGAAGTGCTGGATGCAATCATTCGATGTCCTCCACACTCGATCGACGATGTCGCCGCGACGATCCACGGCTACTGCTGAGCTGGAACTTCTTGCAGTCCGAGGGTGTTACCGGTGGCAATGACCCGATCGAGGCGATCGATGTTGGGGTGCTTGCCCGGGTTCGCACGCGCGTCCTCGGTATGTTCCGCGAAGATGGCCAGCGCGGCCTCTGCAGCTTCCGGGGTGATCGCGCCGTAGACCTGTGCCACATGGTTGTAGACCTTCACCGAACCGGACTTGCCGGGCTTGTTCTCGACGGTGTCGATAATTGCACCGTCGGCATCGAGCACGTTGATGGCGGCGAGGTGATCGATGGCGGGCAGGGCAGCGAGATTGTCGGCAAAAGTCATGGTTTCAAGATTACGTGCTTTCGGCGTAAATCCCATCGTCGGGGAACAGTGCTCGGGCCTCGATCTCGAGAGTCGATATAGTCGCAGCACATCGTTTGCGCACCAGCATCGTTTGTATTCGAAGGGGAAAATGATGGCTTCGGCACTGTGGCACGGTTTCGCGGATATGGGCGCGGTAGAAAAGAACGGCGCATTTGTCGTCTCGCGCGGCGAGGGCGCATACATCTGGGACTCGCAGGACAATCGGTACCTGGACGCGACTGCCGGCCTATGGTTCACCAATGTGGGCCACGGCCGCACCGAGATCGCCGACGCCGTTGCCGCTCAGCTGTCGAAGATCGCTCACTACTCCAACTTCGGCGACTTTGTCCCCGAGACCACTCAGGCGTTGGCAGAGCGTCTTGCCGAGATCGCGCCGGTTCCCGGCAGCAAGATCTTCTTCACCTCGGGCGGTTCCGATTCCATCGATACCGCGGCAAAGTTGGCTCGCCGGTACTGGCATGAGGTGGGTCAGCCCGACAAGAACATCATCGTCGGTCGCGAGAAGGCCTACCACGGAATGCACGTTGCGGGAACGGCTCTCGCCGGTATTCCCGTCAACCGTGAAGGTTACGGCGAGCTGATGGCCGACGCCGCCACAGTGAGCTGGGACGACGCTAAGAGCCTGCTCGCGCTTATCGAGAAGGTCGGTGCCGACAAGATTGCGGCATTCTTCGCCGAGCCCATCATCGGTGCCGGTGGCATCTACCTTCCGCCGGAGGGATACCTCGCCGAGGTTCGCGATATCTGCCGTGAGCACGACATCCTCTTTGTCGTCGACGAGGTTGTCACAGGCTTCGGCCGCATCGGCGGTGAGTGGTTCGCGTCCACCCGCTTCGATCTGCAGCCCGACATGATGACCACGGCAAAGGGTTTGACCTCCGGCTACGTTCCGATGGGCGCAGTGTTCATCGCTCCTCGCGTCGCCGAGCCGTTCTACAACGGCGCGTGGTGGCGTCACGGCTACACCTACGGTGGGCACGCCGGTGCGGCCGCTGCAGCGATGGCCAACCTCGACATCCTCGAGCGTGAGAATCTTCTCGCGGAGTCCAAGCGTCTCGAAGCGTCGTTGCACACGCACCTGCAGCCGCTGGCCGAGCACCCGCGGGTTGCCGAGGTCCGCAGTGGCCTCGGTGCCGTTGCAGCGGTGCAGCTCGTCGATCCGGCTGAGGCACTGCCGTTCGTGAAGACTCTGCGTGAGCACGGAATTTCGGGTCGCGCCGCGGGTCAGGGAGCTATGCAGATTTCCCCGAGCTTCGTGATGACGGACGAGCAGGTTGCCGACATGGCTGCCGGAATACTCGCCGCGCTCGGATAGGCTTCAGCTTCGGCGCCGAATGAGCTTCTTCATTCGGCGCCGAAGTGCACTCGGCACCGGTTCGAGTTCGATTTCTTCCTGCACCGATTGCTTTGCGTACGCCTGCGTGTAGCGCTCGTGCAGAACCGAGCGAATTTCGTCAGGGGAGTAGGCCCGGCGCGTTCTTTCGTTGCGCGCCGCCAGAACCCCGGTGGCCGCGACTCCCATGACGCCGGCCAGGCCGACGAGCTTCCAGATGTGCGAGGCACGAAGTGTCATGCCTCTAGGCTAGAGGCTATGGACCGACGACTGCATTCCCAGGTGACTCTCGACGAGGCCGCGGCCGCCACACGCACCGGCGATATCTGGATCTTCCGCGGAGAATCCAAGGCAGACAAAGCGATCCAGACGCTCACCAACAGCCCGGTCAATCACGTCGGCATGTCGGTGGTGCTCGAGGATTTGCCGCCTCTCATGTGGCATGCGGAATTGGGACATTCGCTTCAAGACATGTGGACGGGAAAGTTTCAACGCGGCGTGCAGTTGCATGATTTGAAAGCGGCAGTTCAGGTGTGGGGTGCCAAGTACGGGCAGCAGGGTTGGTTGCGTCAGCTCGAGACTCCCGTGACCCGTGAGCAAGAGGACGCTTTGTTGCGCACCATCGCACGCTTGGACGGCACTCCGTTTCCGTCTACCGCCAAGCTGGCGTCACGCTGGTTCGGTGGGCGTATCCCGAAGTTCCGTAAGAAGTCCGAGGCACCGGCATCGGGAATCGAAAGTGCTTATTGCGCCGAGGTTGTCGCGCAGACATACGAGGCAATGGGTCTGATGCTCGCGAACCGTCGGATCAACTGGTTCGATCCGGGCAAGTTCTGGAGTGGCGATCATTTGCCGCTCGTACCCGGAGTGAATCTCGGTGACGAGATTACTGTGACGCTGCGCGCCGAAGACCTTGAAGCGGGCCGTAATCCAGCGGGATACACACAGAGCTCCTGACTGCAGGCACAGCAAAAAACCTCCCCACCAGTGAAGGTGGGGAGGTTTTTCTCTACTGCGTGAAGTCTGTGATCAGACCTGTGCGGCAGAAAGGATCTCGTTGGCTTCGACAGCCTGAGCAACGCCCATGACGATGGAACCGGCACGGATCGCTTCGAAGATGACCTCGCGGGAAACGCCTTCCTGACGGAGGGTGTTCTCGTGAGCTTCGAGGCAATGGTTGCAGCCGTTGATCGCGGAAACCGCGAGCGACCACAATTCGAAGTCAGCCTTGTCGACGCCCGGGTTGCCGATGATGTTCATCCGCAGACCCGCACGAAGGTCGTCGTACTTACCGTCAAGGTAGCCCTTGGTGCGGTAGAAGACGTTGTTCATGCCCATGATCGCCGCTGCGCCGAGCGCTGCGTTGTAAGCCTCAGCTGAGAGGTTGTCTGCAGCCTCCGCCGCGATTTCCTTGAGCGTGGTTGCCGACTTGGTGGCAGCGGCCGTTGCGAGGAGTGTGCCCCACAGCTGCTGCTCGTTCAGAACTGTGGTGCGCGCAATGGAACTCAGGTTGAGCTTGAGGTCCTTGGCGTACTCGGGGAGCGAGTTCTTCAGAGTGTCGACACTCATGATCAGACGCTCGCGGTGAGGAGCTCGCCGACGTTGATGGTCGGGTCGCCCTTCTTCCAGTTGCAGGCGCACAGCTCGTCGGACTGCAGTGCGTCGAGAACGCGGAGGACCTCGTCGACGTTCCGGCCGACGGAACCGGCTGTGACGGAGACGAACTGGATCTCGTTGTTGGGGTCGACGATGAACGTCGCGCGGTCTGCAACGCCGTCAGCGTTGAGGACGCCGGTGGCCTCGGCAAGCTCGCGCTTGAGGTCCGAGAGCATCGGGAAGGGGAGCGTCTTGAGCTCGTCGTGCTGTGCACGCCACTGGAAGTGCACGAACTCGTTGTCGACGGAAGCGCCGAGAACCTGTGCGTCGCGGTCAGCGAATTCGTCGTTCAGCTTGCCGAATGCTGCGATCTCGGTGGGGCACACGAACGTGAAGTCCTTGGGCCAGAAGAAAACGACGCGCCACTTGCCGGCGTAGTCATCGCTGGTGATCTGTGTGAAGTAGTCGTCAGGCTGCTGCGCATCGACCTTGGAAAGGTCGCCGCCGATAACGGCCTTCAGGTTGTATGCCGGGAACTGGTCGCCGATTGTCAGCAGAGCCATATGTCTCGTTCTCCTACTTGTCTTGTGAACAGGGATTTTTCACACGCACGATCACAACTGGCGTGATCGATGAGGTTTATTACCTTCGAGCGGGTCTCGCCGTAACGGTGCGTGACCGGCGCTTTTTGGTATGAGTCCATTCTGCATCAAAGTGTTCAAAAGGTAAAGGTGATCAGTGGCACTACACTGATAGGCATGGCTGATCAGACTTATCAACCTTCCTTGTCACAGCTGCGTGCCTTCGTCTCGGTCGCCGAACATCGACACTTCGGTACCGCCGCAGCACGTTTAGGTGTGAGTCAACCCACACTGTCGCAGGCGCTGGCGGCGCTCGAAGCGGGACTCGGGGTGCAATTGATCGAGCGAAGTACTCGACGCGTGCTCGTCACGAGCGAC
Source organism: Rhodococcus sp. ARC_M6 (assembly GCF_022810305.1). Taxonomy (GTDB): domain Bacteria; phylum Actinomycetota; class Actinomycetes; order Mycobacteriales; family Mycobacteriaceae; genus Rhodococcus_F. Next base: position 329,769 of record NZ_JALGQH010000002.1, on the reverse strand, counting down.
GGCCAGCGACTCCTGGGGCAGGCCAAGGTGATCCTCGAAGCCGCCGAAGGATTTGTTGCGAGCGCAGCCGGAACGGGGGAGCACCTAGCCGGTCCACTGCGCATCGGGTTGATTCCCACCGTCGCGCCCTACGTCTTGCCGACGCTCTTGCCGGCGTTACGTGAATCCATGCCCGCGGTCGCGCCTCAGGTCATCGAGGATCAAACAGCCAGATTGCTCGACGCACTGCGTTCCGGAGCTCTCGACGTGGCACTGCTTGCACTGCCGGCGGGCGCACCCGGGCTGATCGAAATACCGCTCTACGACGAGGATTTTGTCCTTGTCGTTCCCACGGAGAATGAATTGGCGGGGCGTACGGATCTGACGGCCGAAGTCCTGGACGAACTGCCTCTGCTGCTCCTCGACGACGGTCATTGCCTGCGCGATCAGACGTTGGATCTGTGCCGCTCCGTCGACGCACATCCGCTGTCCGGGGATACCCGCGCAACGTCCCTGGCGACAATCGTTCAATGCGTTGCCGGTGGTCTGGGCGTTACCTTGGTCCCGGAATCGGCTGTGCTGGTGGAAAGTCGGCGCGCTGAACTCGCTACCGCGACGTTTACTGCTCCCGCACCGGGGCGCACGATCGGGCTCGTGTTCCGCTCGTCGAGCGGCCGCGCAGCGGGCTTCCGCCAGTTTGCGGATGTCGTGAAATCTGTTGCGCCGGGAAGGCAATGCATCGATGAGGCGGCCGTCGTCACCGTGGCCAATTCTGCGTAAACCCGTCGGATCAATATTTGACGGGTTTGGCATCCGGAAACGCCGGAAGAAACTCTGGCGGCTTGTGGTAATTCCAAATCTCTCCGGGTTTGATGATCCGGGCGTTGAACGTCGTCGGGTTGGCATCGAGAATCGGCTGGAGGTCGCGGTCGACATCCGAGAGCTTGGCTTCGGCAGTGGTCAAGGCGCCGATTGCGCTCTGTGCAGCGGCATCGACTGCGTCGAGTACGACACTGATGGCCGCAATCGTTGCTTCTGCGCTCGCATCGGTGACGCTGGCTGTCCCGATGGTTTCGACAATGCGCTGGCGGGCGTCCACGATCGTCGTGGCCCAGTCCTTGCACACAGTTGCCAAGTTTTCATACTTTTCGTGGACGTCCCTAGTGGAAACGTAGACGCCATTCATGTACGCCAGGGCATGTGGCACCTCATCCGAGGCAAATTCTTCGAGGGTGCCCCACGCGTTGCCCGTTGCGTCATTTGCATCGCGGAGACAGTCGGATGCCGTTTGCCATACAGAAGCGAGTGCTCGCAGTTTGTCGGGGTTCCCGTCAGGCCAGCGGCGCCCCTCGAGTTTCCGACTGATCAACTCCCAACCGTCAGGTGCATCGGCCTCGCCGCCGTATGAGCATTTGAATGTCGGTACGGTAGATGAAAGAAGCTGCGGGGGAGTGCTTTCGGTCGGTTCGGCTGGATTCTTGGTGAATCTCTCGATGTTGACGAAGTCGACCCATGTCGCAGCGAGTAGGTCGTGCAGTTTCCCCGACGCGTTGGCAATGTTCGTTCCCGCTACAACGGCCTCGATTGCGATGCGGTCGTAGCCCGCGGCCCATTGTGTGCCGGCGTCGTCGGTCCCGGCGCAGGCCGAGTGCGCGTCGAGTGCGGTAGCAAGCCAACGAATCACGTCGTCGGTGTAGCTTCTGATCGCGCTGTAATCGTTGGCCGCGTCGAGGAGGATCTGAGGGTCCATCGTGGTGGGCGGCATTTGGGCAGCCTCTCTGTGTTGTGTTTGATGTTGTCTACGTTTCGGTTGGCGGCGCATTCAGGTCGCCGCAAACTTCGTGAATGTCGTTTTGGCATCTAGGCCTGAGGCATCCTGATGGACTACTGTATTCGCACTATTGTGCGTAGAAGCTAATTTGATAATCACATGACTTATCGATTGAGAATGGTTCATCGACGTATTTGAGCACTAGAGGAAGTTTGGAAGTTGAAATATCGCAACCATATTGTTCGATGGCGAGGTCGATATTGAGCAAGTTTTTGAGGGAACTGGCGTCTATTTCCGAGATTCGATACCGGCGAACCAATAGCGACGATTCTTTTTCGAATTCCTCTAGATGTATAATTTTTGGTGCCGTTTCTGTTGCTACTGCGAGGCTCGGACGATTGGGTTGGTGATAGATAGTGGGTGGTGTGAGCTCAGTCTGCTGAGAGTCCGACATAGTAATTATATGATGTGTTTTCGGTGACCGATTCGTTCAGATGGCTGGCCAGCTTGTGGAGTTTTGCCACAGGTACAGGATTTTCGCGGGACTCAACGGGATCGAGATTATCTCTTATGTCGAATAGCTCTGTGAGCGTTGGCCCATCCATATCGTGCAGTTCGTATTCACGAACAAAATTTCCGGACTCTCGCTCAAATACGCTCAAGTTCCACATGATTCATCCTCCAGATTTGCGGGTGGGATCGGCGGGTTTTGTCTGTGCGCCGGTGTCGGCATCAAACTCACCTAAGTGCTTTCCGTTCCTGCTGTATTTCTCGACGGCACCGTGCTGGTAGTCCCATTCGTAGATGTTTCCTTTGTCGTCTGTCCATCGTTTTCGATAGCGTGGTCCTATTGGATCAATTTTACGGGCATTCGGGAATCCCGGGAGGTTTTTCGGCGCAGGATAGTAGTGGTGCGAGTTTCCGCCGCCGGTGTTGGCGTTGAAGGTAGTCGGGCTGGCTTCGAGGAGTGGTTGTAGCTCGTTGACCGCACCCACAGCCGCGGTCCCTGCCGCGGCGACGGCACCGACCGCCGCTACAGCGACCGAATCCACCGCACCGAGGACCCCGACGACACTGGCAGCGATCACGCTTCCCGTTGCACCGGCAGCGGCGACGGTACCGGCACCGAGAGTGAAAAGTGCGGTGATCGCGCCGGCCACAGCGCCGATGATGATGGCTTTGCCGACGAGGTCGAAGATCTTCCGGTGAGCTTCTTCGATGGTCTGGGCCCACTCGTCGCAGGCGGCGGCCAGGGTGTCGTACTGGTCGGCGACATAGTTGGTGGTGACGAAGACATTGTCGAGTTGTGCCAGGACCTGCGGCATTTCGTCGGAGGCGAGTTCTTCGAGGGTGACCCAGGTGGTGCCGGTTGCGTCGTTCGCATCGCGTAGTCCGGTGGCGGCGGTACGCCACGCTTTGCCGAGGGTTTGGAGTTTGTCGGGGTTGCCGTTGGGCCAGGTGTGGCCTTGCAACCAGGCGGTGATCAGTTCCCAGCCGAGGGGTGCGTCGGTGTCGCCGCCGTAGGCACCGTAGAACGTCGGCGCGGAAACCGGTGGGAATTGTGGGGGAGGACCGTCAGGCGGTTCGGGTGGGATCGTGTTGGATCGTTCGGTGTTGGCGTGGTTGACACCGGTGGCGGCGAGGAGGTCGTGGAGTTTGCCGAAGGCGTTGACGATGTTCGTTCCGGCGGCGACGGCCTCGAAGGCGGCGGGATCGTAGCTGGCGGCCCACTTGGCGCCGGCGCTGTCGGTTCCGGCGCAGCCCCAGTTGGTGTGGAGGGTGCTGGCGAGTGATCGGATGACCTCGTCGGCACTGTTTCTTACGGTTTCGTACTGCGCTGCGGCGTCGGTGAGGATGTCGGGGTCCATCGTGATGGGCGCCATCAGGGCCACATTCCGCTGTTGTGTTGGGCGTTGGCAATATAGCGGTCGTGCGCGCCGCGGGCGGTGGTTTCGAGTTGCGCGAGTGCGGTGCGCATGTCGTTCATCTCGCGGCGGCGGGTGTCGTGTTTGGTGCGGTGCGCGGTGGCAGCGTCGCCGTCCCAGTCGACGTTGAGGGCGGTGACTTCGCGTTCGATGTCGGTGATGCGTTGTTCGAGGCGTTGGTTGATCTCCTTCGCCCGGTTCACCACGGCGAGGATCTGTTCGGTGTCGGCGCGGTAGCGGCCGCCCATCAGAGGTTCATGTTCAGTCGAGCACCGGAAATGCAGCTCGCATTTGCGTGATCGGTCTTGCTGTATTCGGCCGCGGCCTGGTGTAGGAGTGCGGGGTCTTCGGTGAGTGCGCCGGCGACTTGCCGGGCGGAGTCGACCCATTCTGCCCACAGGGCTGCGTGGGTGTGGGCGGCGTCGCCGGTCCAGTCGGCTGTCGTGAGGTTTTCGGAGTCGCGGCGAAGCGATTCGACGTCGTCCCAGAAGTCGTCTGCGAGGTCGGAGATCCGTGTCGCTGTGGCATGCATCTGTTCGGGATTTCCGTGCATCAGTGACCACCAATTGGTGTCGGGCACAGTCGTTTTGCCGCGTTCGTACGATTTTCTTGGATGGCGAAGTTGTGCATTCTGCCGGTCCCCCCCAGGCGTCATGAATGTTGCTGGGAGTCTAACCCGGAATGGACCGATGGCGCCTACTCAGGGTGGTTCTGTGGGGATACTATTTTGCGGCGATCACCGCTCCGGGATTGAGGATTCCCAACGGATCGAGTGCGCCTTTGACCTTCCGATTGAGGGCCATCACGTCCTCGCCCAGTTGAGTTGGTAGCCAGTCACGTTTGATCCGGCCCACGCCGTGCTCGCCGGTAATGGTGCCGCCCAGTGCAATTGCGAGATCCATGACGCGACCGAACGCGATGCGGGCGCGTTCGGTCATATCGGGATCGGATGGGTCGAACACGATCAGGGGGTGGGTGTTTCCGTCGCCGGCGTGTGCGACAGTGCAGATCAGTACGTCAAGATCTTCGGCGATCGATTCCACCCCGGTGATCAACTCCGGTAGTTGGCGCATCGGAACACCGACATCCTCGAGCATGAGGCTCCCCAGCGCCTGCACGGCGGGGAACACCGCACGCCGGGCTGCCGTGAATGCGTCGCCCTCTGCTTGATCGTCCGTCGCAAAAACTTCGGTAGCGCCATTGTTTTCACATGCCGCGACAATGGTCTCGATTTCGAGAGTGCCAGCCGCGCCCGGAGCGTCGGACTGAGCGAGTAACAGTGCCCGGGCCTGTCGATTGAGTCCCATCCGTACCGAATCTTCGACGGCATTGATGCTGGCGTGGTCCATGAATTCGAGCATCGCGGGCCGAATGTTTCTGGTAATTGCCAAAACTGCGTCCGCAGCGTCCGCCACGGAGTCGAACGAAGCGACGACCGTCGACGTCGGCGGTTGAGCTGGGATGAGTCGGAGCGTCAGTTCGGTGATGATGCCGAGCGTTCCTTCGCTCCCGACAAAGAGTTTGGTGAGCGATAGTCCCGCAACATCTTTCAAGAGCGGTCCGCCTAGCGATACCGCAGTACCGTCGGCGAGTACCACTTTCAGCCCGAGTACATAGTCGGTGGTGACGCCGTACTTCACGCAACACAGGCCGCCCGCGTTGGTCGCGGCGTTTCCTCCGATGGAACAGATTTCGAATGACGACGGATCCGGCGGATACCAGAGCCCGTGCTCGGCGGCAGCCTTCTTGACTTCGGCGTTCATCGGACCGGGCTGCGTAACGGCAACCCGAGCGACTGGATCGATCGTGATCTCCCGCATCCGCTCGGTGCTGACCACGATGCAGCCGTCCACGGCGCTCGATCCACCGGAGAGTCCCGAACCGGCGCCACGCGGAACCACCGGCACCCGATGCTCGGTGGCCCAGCGCATGACGACTTGAATGTCTTCAGTGCAGGTGGCTCGAACGACTGCGGCGGGATGCCCGGCAGTCGGATCCGCCGCCCAGTCTTGTCGATAACCTGCTGTCAGATCGGGATCGGTGAGCACCGAACCATCAGGCAGCAGTGCGATCAGTTGGTCCAGGGCGCTCGAATGCTCCGAAGTCATGGTTACCATCATGCTCGCCGAAGCGAGATTTCAGGGGAGGTTCAGCGGCCCTTCGGCTTACTCGAGAACCGGCCACCGGAACTCTTTGTGCCACCGGACTTGCCGCTGCCCGCTTTGCCGCCGGCCTTGGCTTTGCCGCCAGCTGTGTTGCGGCCCGACACACTCTTGGCCGTTCCGGAACTCTTGGCCTTGTGCTCAGCTTTGGCAGCCTCAGCGCGTCGTTCCTTCGCCGCTAGCTTGGCCTTGACCGAGCCCTTGATCTTCTCGGCCGGCTGACCGTTGCGTCCACGGGAACTCTGCGCGGTACGTCCACGCACGATGCCGATAAGTTCCTCGACCAATTCTGTGGTCTTGGACTCCATCCACGCGAGCGCGATCGGAGACTCGGGAGCACCGTCCACCGGACGGAAAGTCAGATCCTTGCGGTGGTGCAGGCGCGCCAGCGAATGGGGGACCACAACAACGCCAACGCCGGCCGCTACCAACTCGATGGCGTCGGCGATTGTCTCCGGACGTTCGGCTGCCGCCTTGCCCGGACGCGTCGGCCATTCCAGGGTGTCGTCGAGGGGATTGAACACAATCTCGTCGTTGAGATCGGCGACGGAAATCTGATCGACAGTGGTGAACACGTGATCCTTGGGGATCACTACCACCGGCTTCTCGGCATACAGGGAGATGGCGCTGAGCTCCGTGCGGTCGATTGGCAAACGAACCAAACCCGCTTCGGCCTCACCAGCGCGAAGTGCCGCTACAACCTCGAGGACGGGGAACTGAACGAGCTCCAGGCGAATGTCGGGGAGACGTTCGTTCCACACCCGAATCCACTTGGTCGGCGTCACCCCGGGGGCATACGCGAGACGAAAAATTGCCGGACTATCCGCGTCTGTCACCTGGCAAGGTTACCGCCTTGGTAAAACACTTCGCGACGGCTGGCTACTCTTGTTGCATGACGTCGAACAAAACGCCCCAGACGATGAAGCCGACGACGGCTGCCAAGAAGCTGGGTGTGTACCTGGAAGCAACACCGAAAGAGTTCCAGGAAGGCGACGTGACCCGTGAAGAACTGACGGCGCTGCAGACCGAAGCTCCGGAGTGGCTGCTCGAGCTGCGCAGCACCGGCCCGCATCCCAAGCAGGTCATCGCAGCCAAGCTGGGCATCTCCATCGCCGGTTTGGCGCGCGGAGGCGTCGAAGAGGCGCTCACCACGGATCAGGTCGCTGCCCTGCTGGAAGAAAAGCCCGAGTGGCTACAGAAGGAGCGCAAGCTCCAAGCCGACGTGCGCGCGGAGAACGTCCGCATCAAGGAAAAGCGTGCATCGCGCCGCAATCAGCCGCGCAAGGCTCGTCGCGGCTAGCTCGTCAATGTAAAGAAAAGGATGGTGCGCATCGATTCGGTGCGCACCATCCTTGTTTCTCAGCCTTCTACGACGCTGAGTTCGTCGAATACGATTTCGCCCAATGCGTCGGATTCCGGGATGTCCACGACGCCGAGCAGTGCCCAACCGTGATCGCCCTCGGGATCCTCGAGGACCTGACGCACGCGCCAGAACTCGTCTTCCTCGACTACCTGGAACAGGGCCGGCCCACGTGCCGACGGCCCGGTTCCGATGGAGTGATACTCCTCGAAGTAGGGGAGCAGTTGCTCTTCCCACTCCGCGGCGTCGATACCGTCCTCGAGGTTTTCGAGTTCGTGCCAGCGTCGACGTGATGCGAGGTCGATACGACGGAACATCGCGTTGCGCACCATTACCCGGAATGCCCGTGGGTTCGCGGAGATCGGCCGGGGAATGTCGGCGCCGAAGGCGACCTGTTCGGCGTCGATCTCAGCTCCGGGATCGGTGAGCGATTCCCACTCGTCGAGCAGGCTCGAGTCGACCTGACGGATCAATTCGCCCAGCCATTCGATGATGTCTTCGATTTCTTCGGTACGAGCTTCGGTGGGAACTGTCTGGCGCAGTGCGCGGTAGGCGTCCGCGAGGTAGCGCAGGACGAGTCCCTCGGAGCGGGTGAGTCCGTAGTGGCTGATCAATTCGGCAAATGTCATGGCGCGCTCGATCATGTCGCGCACGACGGACTTGGGGGAGAGTGCAAACTCGGTGATCCACGGATGGCCTCCGCGGTACATCTCGAAGGCGGGGAACAGTAACTCCGACAACGGTTTCGGCCAGGTTACTTCTTCGAGGAGTTCCATGCGCTCCTCGTATTCGATGCCGTCGGCCTTCATTTGAGCCACAGCTTCGCCGCGGGCAAAGTGCTGCTGACCCATCAACACCTGACGGGGATCGTCGAGCGTCGACTCGATGATGGACACGACATCGAGTGCGTAAGTATCGGATTCGACGTCGAGGAGTTCGAACGCGGCCAATGCGAAGGGTGAGAGCGGCTGGTTCAACGCAAAATCGCGCTGCAAATCCATGGTCAAGCGTGCCATGCGGCCGTACTCGTCGGGTTCGTCGAGGCGTTCCACGATGCCGGCGCTGAGCAACCCGCGGTACAGGGAGATCGTCTTGAGGATGTGCTTACGCTGAGCCGGCCGCGATTCATGGTTGTCTTCCAACAGATGCCGCATCGCCTCGAAGCAATTACCCGGCCGTGCAATGACATTGAGCAACATGGAGTTGCTGACCGAGAACCGTGACACCAGCGGTTCGGGTGAAGCGGTGACCAAGCGGTCGAAGGTCGCTTCGCTCCAGGACACAAAGCCTTCGGGTGCCTTCTTGCGTTGAATCTTCTTGATCTTCTTAGGATCGTCACCAGCCTTGGCGACGGCCCGCAGGTTGTCCACCTCATGTTCCGGTGCCTGAACGACGACGGTACCCATCGTGTCGTAGCCGGCGCGGCCCGCACGCCCCGCGATCTGATGAAACTCGCGTGCCTTCAAGTGACGGGTGCGGACGCCGTCGTACTTGGCCAGGCCTGTGAGCAACACTGTGCGGATCGGGACGTTGATGCCCACACCGAGAGTATCGGTGCCGCAGATGACCTTGAGAAGGCCGTCCTGAGCCAGGACTTCGATAAGGCGGCGGTACTTGGGGAGCATGCCGGCATGGTGAACCCCGATGCCGTGGCGAACGAGGCGAGAGAGGGTCTTGCCGAACCCGGTAGTGAAGCGGAATCCGCCGAGCGCCTCGGCGATTGCTTCCTTCTCGGTCTTGGAGCAGAAGTTGACGCTCGTGAGTGCTTGGGCGCGTTCCAACGCTGCGGCCTGCGTGAAATGCACGATGTAGACGGGCGCCTGGTTGGTGGTGACCAGATCTTCGATAGTTTCACCGACCGGCGTCGTTGCATACGAAAACATGAGGGGGACAGGGCGTTCGGTGCCGGACACCACGGTGGTGGGATTGCCGGTACGCCGCGTGAGGTCCTCGGCGAAGAAATCGACCTCGCCGAGTGTGGCGGACATCAACAAGAACTGGGCGTGCGGAAGTTCGATCAACGGGACCTGCCACGCCCAGCCGCGATCGGGTTCGGAGTAGAAGTGGAACTCGTCCATCACGACCTGGCCGATGTCCGAGTTCGCGCCTTCGCGCAGAGCCAGGTTCGCGACGATCTCTGCGGTGGCGCAGATGATGGGTGCCGACGAGTTGACTGCGGCATCGCCCGTCATCATGCCGACGTTCTCGGCTCCGAACACCTCGCAGAGGGCAAAGAACTTCTCGCTCACCAAAGCCTTGATGGGAGCCGTGTAGTACGTGCGTTTACCGCGAGACATCGCGTAGAAATGCGCACCGATCGCCACCATGGACTTACCCGAACCAGTCGGAGTCGCCAGAATGACGTTGGCGCCCGAGACCAGTTCCATGACGGCCTCTTCCTGAGCAGGATAGAGCGTCAATCCTCGCTCCACGGTCCAAGAGGCGAAGGCGTCGAAAACGGAATCGGGATCCGCGTTGTCGGGGAGCAGTTCCGTCAGCAGCACTCGTACAGGCTAGCCGTTGTCGGTGATCAGGTTGCGCTGCGCTCGTCGGAACCCATCGCGTCGAGCACCGCCATCCGCGTCGACGACGAACCGGTGATCATGTTTTCGCCGACTCCGGCAATCAGCATGTGCCGCCACCGTGCTTCGTCGAAGGTCAACGGAACAGTGGTCGAGAGGAAGTCTTCGACGACATGCAGGAAACGGATGGGGTCGTCACGGAACGGGAAGTGACCCGATCCGCGGAAGATTTCGAGGCGAGAATTGGGCATTGCAGCGTGCGCAAGATGAGCGTGAGAAACGGGGATCACGGAATCGTCGTCTCCCCAGATCAGCTGAACCGGGAGATTCTCCGTCAGATAACACCGATCGAGCATGGTGACCACTTGACCTCGCCAATCGACCACGGCGCGCAAAGTGCGGAGGTATGCCTCGTAGGCGGTGGGATCGGGCAATTCGGCGAGCACCCGGATCAGATCGGGAGTGTCGTGGAGCATGGTTCCCGGACGAAGGTTTGATCCGTGGACCGCACCGGCAAAGGTTCCGGCGAGTCGTACCAATGGCATGGCCCCGGGTAGGCGAAGGAGTTTGAGAACTTCGTTGACCACCGGCACCGACATGAGTCGCAGAATCGGATGCACGTCCTTGGTGATGCCGCCCGCAGAGACCAGTACCAGACGATCGACCATGTTCGGGAACTGATAGGCGAACTGCATCGCGACGCCACCACCGAGTGAATGCCCGATCACCGAGACATGTTCGATGCCCAACGTCGACAACAGATCGCGCATGCCGTTGGCGTAGGCGGCCACCGAATAGTCGGCACGCGGTTTGTCGGAACGGCCGTGACCGAGAAGGTCAGGCGCAATCACGGTGTAGTTCTTGGCGAGGTGGGGGATTATTTCGGTCCACGTGGAGGAGTTGTCGCCGATTCCGTGGAGCAGGAGAACTGCGGGACCCTCGCCGGCGATTCGAAACGCTCGACGGTAACCGTGAATTGTCCGAAACATCATCCGCGGTTCCTCGTCGGGTACCGGACGGAGCTGTCGCGTTCGGGGTCTGCTCATGTCGCCTCCAGGATCATGGCGTGACCTCGGCTGACTGATGCGCTCCGATTCGTTGAGCCGTCAACAAAAGCTACGCTGAATTTGAGGCTATCCGACGAAAGTGTCGAGGACAACATTTCAGATAACGGCAGGGTTGCGGAATGCGCACAATGTGCACATTCCGCAACCCCGTTCGTCAGTTCTGGTCGGTGTCGCCATCTCCGGGAGCATCGAACTCTCCGCTGCCGGCCTGTTCGGCCAGGAAGCGCTCGAATTCGGCCCCAATCTCGTCTCCACTGGGGAGATCGGCCTCTCCGGCCAACAGGGACGCCTGTTGTTCCTGGGCTGTGACAAAAGTGTCGTATTGCCGTTCCAGTGCCTGGACAACCATCTGAACTTCTTCATTCGCAGCAATGTGCTCGTTAACCTGTTCCCGGACTCGCGCCGAGGCTTCGCCCAGGGCGGCCAACGGGAATTCGAGCCCGGATACCGTGGCAACATTTTCGAGCAGAGTCTCGGCTGCGCCGGGGTAGTCGGTCTGCGCGAGGTAATGCGGAACATGGACCGAGAAGCCTACGGCTTCGTGCCCGTGCTGAGCCATCCTGAATTCGAGCAGCGACGACGCGCTACCAGGCACCTGTAATTCACCCGACCAGCGCTGATGGTCGCCGATCAGTTCCTTGTTCGTGGAATGCGCAGTCAAGCCCAAGGGGCGGGTGTGCGGAATTGCCATGGGGATTGCGTTCAAACCGATGGTCTGACGAACGCCCAGTTGTTCTGCGAGCAATCGAACCGCGGTGGTGAACCGTTCCCACTTCAGGTCTGGTTCCATACCGGCGAGCAGCAGGAACGGAGTTCCGACGGTATCGCGCAGTGCGTACAAGTTGAGCGTGGGCTCGGCGTAGTCCGAGAAGTGATCGGCCTTGAATGTCATCAATGGCCGACGCGAGCGGTAATCGATCAACTCGTCCACAGCAAACGATGCGACAAGTTCGGTTTCGAGGCTCTCGCGCAGGTGCGTCGTTGCAAGCTTTACCGCGTGACCTGCATCGGAGTATCCCTCAAGTCCGTGAATGAGGACCGGTCCCTGGCCGTCGGCAGCAGACAATTGGGGTGCCGGGAATTCCAGCTCGTACATTTTCGACTGGTCGTCCATCGCAGTCCCCTTCTTTCGCAGTGCTTCATTCCAGTGTCCACTATCAGCGACGGCTGATTGGCAGTGGAGTCACTCTTCGGTCGAGGTTCCTCTTATGGAACACGCCCGCTGTGCTCGGGCATTCCCGAAATCGTGCACTGGTGTGTTCGCCGCGAGCGAATATTGGTTTAGGGGGGTTTCTTCGCGGGCGGTCCGGTTTCGACACCGTCGGCCGCCGTGACGGCAGTTCCACGATCCGGGAGTCGGACATGGCAGAGTGACAGTGAGGCACTGCCGCCGTGGATTTCGGTTCGGCTGCAGCCGAATGGAGGCGCACATGCAGAACGGCCGAGGAATGTTGCGAACACAGGTCTGTGGTGTCGCCGCAGCGATCGCCGCCGTCGGCCTGCTGGCAGGCTGTGCGCAGCCGGTGCCAGGAGCGGCCGTCGCGGATCCGGCAGTGGCGTCGCCGAGTGCGGTCGATGCGACATCTGTTACCCGTTCACCGGAGCCGGCTGCGAAGCTTTCCGATCTGCTATTGACTCCGGCAGAGTTTCCCAAGCCTTTCGACGCGGTTGTGCTTCCCGCGCAGGCTGTGCCGATGGCGGCACCTGACCTCGTCGGCGTTCCGCGCGGCGCCGCAGTCGATCCGGTCGATTGCGCTCCGCCGAAACAGGATTACGGACCCGAGGGCACCGTCATGGCCGTCGGGACCGACAACTCGACGAGATCAACGATTTCCGTGGAACTGACGCGGATTGACAGCAGCCTCGCCGAGTTGGAGGCGCAGACCGAAGATTGCACGTCGATGACCGTGACTGCCAATGGCGTTATCACGACGGTCACCACAGTCATTCTTCCGCCGTCGCCGATCGCTGCGGACCAGACTTTATCGCTGAGACGGACAGTCACGGCGCCGTCCTCGGCCGCCGGTGACCAGTCCATGTTGACCCTGCTTGCCCAGGTAGGCGACGTGCGAATTTCCGCCACCCTCATGACATTCGGGGCGGCAAACGGAGCGGGTAACGCTGCCACAGCTGAACTCGACCAAGCATTTACCGCAGCCGTTCAGAAGGTTCGCGCGGGCAGCTGAGAATGATGCAGGGCCCACCGACAGGTAGTGGCGTCGCGCAAGGTGAAAGCTCGATTCATCCCCAGCCTTCCGCGTAATCCACAGATGTCATTTCTGTCGACGTTTTGCCAGGTCGATCAGTGGGAGACTTCGGTGGTACTTGTCATGGTTTGTGGCATGACAACATCACCGTTTTCCCGCGAATTCGAATCCTCCGACCATGACGAGAGCACCTCGGCGCTGCCTCTGTCCGAACACCTTTCGGATCCCGGCGAATTGATTGCCGCAATTCCGGCGCTGTTGGGATTTCGCCCGGTCGATTCGATAGTCGCGATGTGCTTGATGGACACCACCCCGAAAACGCTTGGCCCGATCATGAGGCATGACTACTTTCCGAACATCGGTTCCGAACTTGCGCCCGCGATGCATGCGGCCCTCGCACAGTTCGTCCGAGTCTGCGCGGTGGAAGGAACGGTTGCCGTGATCCTCGTGATGGTCGGAGATCATCCTCTCGGTGAATTATTCGACATCGCAGGTGAATTCAACGACATGCTCGTCGGCGAGGGAATCGACCTCATCGATGTTCTCTGTACTGCCGAGATCGCACCCGGCCGCGAATGGATGAGCGTGTTCGCGCCGGACCGCTACGGGAGATTGCCTGATCCGGCGGCGTCGTCGGTGGCTGCGGCGCAGGTGTTCGGCGGCCGCGTCATCAGGGGGTCGAGAGAAGAGTTGGTGCTCGCGGTGCGCGGTGAATCGCCCAACCACACGTCGATCGGATCGTCGATCGACGTGGAACGAGCATCCGTAGCGTCAGCGCGGTGCGCGGCCCACTGTTCGAACGATCCCTTCGCCCAGGTTCGACGGGAGGTTGAGACCGTTCTGATTTACGTCGAGAGTGTCGAGTGCGGGATGTACCCCGACACCTACGAGTGCGCACAGTTGGCGCTCATGTTGTCGGACGTGCGCGTACGCGACGCAATCATGGGGCTCGCTGCAACAGAGTGCGCAAGTGCTGCGGAAGCGTTGTGGTCCATGCTCACACATGAGCTTCCAGTTCCGGAATGCGCTTGGGCGGCATCACTTTTGGGATTCTTTGCCTATGCCCGTGGAGACGGACCCCTGGCCGGCGTTGCGCTGGCCTACGCGCTGGAAGCGGATCCCGAACACACTCTTGCCGGCTTGCTCGACAAGTCGTTACAAGCCGGCATCAGGCCGGACGGAATCCGCGAACTCGCGACCGTCGGCCTCACTCTCGCCGGGGAATTGGGTGTCACTCGAATGCCCGAAATGCGGCGGACGAACTAACGAGCTGCGTGTGAAGCAGCGCCCAAGTCTTGAAGGAACTGCCATGCGTCGGCCACGATCACGTCGAGGTCGGTACGCGTTGGCGTCCATCCCAACTCAGCGATTGCCTTGTCGCTGGACGCGATGAGAACTGCAGGATCACCCAGGCGTCGGGGTGCGTCCTCGACGTTGATCGGTAGGCCGGTTACACGGGCGCAGGATGCAATGACTTCACGGACGCTGAACCCCGTACCGCTGCCGAGGTTGTAGATGCGGTGCTCCGCGGGCGTGGCCGATTCCAGTGCGAGCAGATGTGCTTCGGCCAGGTCGAGAACGTGAATGTAATCGCGAACCGCGGTGCCGTCGGGAGTCGGCCAATCGGTGCCGAACACCGAGATCTTGTCTCGTTGGCCGAGTGCAACCTGGAGGACGAGGGGAATCAAATGTGTTTCGATAACCCGATTTTCGCCGGCGGACTTGTACGCGCCCGCGACATTGAAGTATCGCAGGCTGGTCGCCGCGAGTCCGTGCGCGATCGAGTACGACGTGATCGCGTGATCGATCGCGAGTTTGGATGCCCCGTACGGATTGGTCGGGCGGGTCGGGGCGGTCTCCACGATGGGCGACTGCTCCGGCTCACCGTACGTCGCTGCCGTAGAAGAGAACACCAAGCGCGGTGTACCCGAGAGACGAATTGCCTCCAGAAGAGCAAGGGTGGTGACTACGTTTCCCTGCCAGTACTTTTCGGGATGCAGTACCGATTCGCCGACAAGGGACTGTGCCGCGAAATGCAGCACACCGTCGAACTCGGCGGAATTTCCGAGGACCTCTGACGCGAGCTTTGCGACGTCGCCTTCGATGAACTCGGCACCGGCGGGAACAGCATCGGCATTTCCGGTGGAGAGATCATCGATGATGACAACCTCATGTCCACGTTCGAGCAGAACTGTGCTGCAGACACTTCCGACATAGCCGGCACCGCCGGTGACCAAGAGTTTCATGAAGACCTTCAGACCTGCTTTACCTGTACGGCGTGTGCCATTTCTTCGGACAATTCGAACCCGCTGTGGCCGGGCACCGTGATGGTGACGGAGCCGGGCCGTGTTTCGACGGTGACTCTGGCGTCAGGAACGACGCCGGCTTCACGCAACTGCGCAATGAGTTCGGGATCCGACTGCACGTGCTCGGCGAGCCTGCGCACAACGACTGCCGTCGGCTTGCCCGGCGGAACGTCGGTGAGGCGCATCAGCGTCTCGGGCGTGCTGGTTACTCCGGCCAAACCCAACTGATCGAGCCCGGGGATCGGGTTACCGTACGGCGAGGTGGTCGGGTTGTTCAGAACGACAACAAGTCGCCGCTCGACTTCCTCGCTCATGACGTGCTCCCAGCGGCAAGCCTCTGCGTGCACGTCTTCCCACTTCAGCCCGATCACATCCACCAGCAGGCGCTCTGCCAATCGATGCTTACGCATGACCGATACCGCAAGGTCGCGGCCCTTGTCGGTGAGCTCCAAGTGTCGATCGCCGGCAACAGTCAGCAAGCCGTCGCGCTCCATGCGAGCAACGGTTTGGCTGACGGTGGGTCCGCTCTGTTCGAGCCGTTCGGCGATCCGCGCCCGGAGTGGGACAACGCCCTCTTCTTCCAAGTCGTAGATCGTCCGGAGATACATCTCCGTGGTGTCGACTAGATCCTTCACACTCAACCCCTTCGTCGGAAGTCATTCTACCGTTCAGTTCACTGATCTTGTGCCGCTCGCGCAGCGGCGAGTCCAGGGCATTGTCCGTATTCACGTTTATCGGCGCGATTGCCTGGCCGGGAGAGTGCAATGGTGTGGTGCATGGCACGAATCGAACAGCAAGTAGCGTGATCGCATGACCGCCTCGATCAGATCTGACGGGGACCCTGCGCCGCCTCGAACAAATCGAGTTGTGGTGTGGAGTCCGGAGTACCTGAGTTATCGGTGGAGTAACGATCACCCGATGAACCCGACGCGCCTCGACCTCACGATGGAACTCTCGCGAGGGCTCGGATTGCTCGAGGGAATCGAGTTCCTCGAGCCCACTCCGGCTACCGATGTCGACCTCCTGCGGATTCATACTCCCGCTTACCTTGCGGCGGTGAAACAAGCAGGCCATTCTGCGTCCAACGGTGTCACGGGCGCAGATGTTCCCCACGGCCTCGGAACCGAGGACAATCCGGTGTTCCCGCAGATGCACGAGGCGAGTGCGATTCTCGCCGGTGGATCTCTCGCTGCGGCAAAAGAAATCGCGTCGGGTCGCACGCGACGAGCCGTCAGTATCGGCGGCGGCATGCATCATGCGATGGCCGACTGGGCTTCCGGTTTCTGTGTGTACAACGACGCGGCAGTTGCGATCTCCTGGCTCCTCGACAACGGATACGACCGCATCGCTTACATAGACGTCGACGCCCATCACGGTGACGGCGTGCAACATGCGTTCCTGGGTGACCCCAGAGTTCTGACGGTCTCGCTGCATCAGCATCCGGCAACACTGTGGCCCAACACGGGCTGGTCCAGTGAAGTCGGAGACGGTGCGGCAGAAGGAACAGCCGTCAATATTCCGGTATTACCGGGAACCGTCGACGCGTTGTGGCTGAGGGCATTTCATGCTGTCGTTCCGGGCGCGATCGCGGCGTTTCGCCCGCAGATCATCATCAGTCAATGCGGTGTGGATTCGCATAGAGAGGATCCTCTCGCCGATCTGGCCTTGACGGTCGACGGTCAGCGAGCGGCGTTCCTGGCGATGCGTGACCTTGCGGATCGCTACTCCGAAGGGCGTTGGCTGGCTGTCGGAGGCGGGGGGTACGGACTGGTGCGGGTTGTACCGCGTGCGTGGACACATCTCATTGCGGCGGCTCTCGACCGTGAGATCGATGTGAATACAGCAGTTCCGGACGGATGGAAAGAAACGACCGGAGCGCTCGCACCCGGTGTGGATCTACCGTTGACGATGGGTGACGGCGGCGATGTGAACTACGCCAAGTGGGACGGCCCCGGTGGTACCCCCGAAACCGGAATTGCTTCCGTGGACCGAGCGCTCACCCGCATCGATTCCGCCATCATCGCCACGCGACGCGCTTCGTTCCCGCTTCTCGGACTCGACCCGGAGGATCCCCGTGACTGAACAGTCCGATACCGAACCGACAGTGTCCGAACCGACACCACCAACCGTGGCCCCGGCGCCTGATGCCGCGCACGACTATCCGCACAGTTGGGTTGTCGACGTCCTTGCCTCCGACGGTGGCGCAGTAGCACTGCGTCCGATCGTCCCCGAGGACGCGGACAAGTTGGTGGAATTTCACGGCAAGCTGTCCGAGCGAACCCGTTACCTGCGGTACTTCGGCCCGTATCCCACGATGTCCCAGAAGGACGTCAAGAACTTCACGACGGTCGATCATCACAATCGAGTGGCGTTTGTGATGATGCTCGGTGACGAGATCATCGCTGTCGGCCGATACGAGCGACTGCTCGACGTCGGTGACGGCAAGTCGGCGGAAGTCGCGTTCGTCGTTGCCGACGCCCATCAGGGCCGCGGCCTCGGGCCGATTCTGCTCGAATACCTGGCTGCTGCTGCAGCGGAGAACGGTCTGACGATGTTCGTGGCCGAGGTGCTCTCGGAGAACCGCAACATGGTGACGGTGTTCCGGGAGGCCGGGTATCAGGTCAGTCGATCATTCGACGGGGGAGTGCTGCGTCTGGAGTTTGCGATCGACCCGACGGAAGCTCTGGTTTCCGTACGTAATTCGCGTGAACGCGCGGCAGAAGCCCGAAGTATGGGCAACGTTCTGCGCCCTCGATCGGTTGCGGTGATCGGTGCGTCCGCCGATCCGGCGAAGGTCGGCAATGCGGTTCTGACGAACTTGTTGCGCGGCGGTTTCACGGGGCCGGTCTACCCGGTCAACGCCGAACATCGTTCCGTCCACGGAGTTCGCGCCTACAAGACCGTTCGCGAGATTCCGGACGATGTTGATCTGGCCGTGGTCGCGGTTCCCGCCGAATCCATCAACTCGGTCCTCGACGACTGCCTGGACAAGGGCGTCAAAGCGCTTGTCGTGGTGTCCTCCGGATTCAGTGACAGCGGCCCGGACGGTCGGGCATCCGAACGTAAACTTGTCCACG
Source organism: Rhodococcus sp. ARC_M6 (assembly GCF_022810305.1). Lineage (GTDB taxonomy): Bacteria > Actinomycetota > Actinomycetes > Mycobacteriales > Mycobacteriaceae > Rhodococcus_F. The sequence continues at coordinate 311,393 of NZ_JALGQH010000002.1, read as the reverse complement.
CTGCCCGGGCGCACGGTATGCGACTTATCGGCCCGAATGCGCTGGGTGTTGCAAACAACGATCCGTCGATTTCATTGAACGCGACGCTCGCACCGGTCCTGCCCGCAGCGGGCAACGTCGGATTCTTCTGTCAGTCGGGCGCACTCGGAATTGCCATCCTCGACGAGGCTGCTCGCAGTCGAATCGGATTGTCCGCCTTCGTCTCTGCTGGAAACCGCGCCGACGTATCCGGCAACGACCTTCTGCAGTACTGGGATTCCGATCAAACCACCGAAGTAGTGCTCCTGTACTTGGAGAGCTTCGGTAACCCACGGAAGTTCTCCCGCATCGCTCGGCGGGTGGCGCGAAAGAAGCCGATCGTGGCCGTCAAGAGTGGCCGCCACGCCGTCCCGCCGGTCCTGGCGGCAACCGGTGTGGAGATCGACGATTCTGTAGTCCGTGCGCTGTTCGAGCAGGCCGGCGTCATCCAGGTCGGATCGATCTCTCAACTCTTCGACTGCGCACTGCTGTTCGGGTATCAACCGCTGCCTGCCGGTCCGCGTTTGGCAGTCATCGGAAATTCCACAGCCCTCGGTGTACTCGCGGCCGACGCCGCTCGCAGTGAGGGCCTTCAAGTCAGCGATCCGATCGATCTCGGTGCACAGGCCAGTCCGGAACTCTTCGCGTCCGCGGTCCGTGACGCCCTCGGCTCCTTCGACGTCGACGCGGTTATTGCCGTCTTCGTTCCGCCCGTCGCCATCCCGGTCGAGCCGTTTGCCAAGGCCCTCAAGGACGCCGTCGCCGGATCGGACAAGCCGATTCTCACCACCTTCCTCGCTGCGGAGGGTGTGCCGGAAGTGCTGACGATCCGCGACGACGCCGGCAACCCCACCCGCGGATCGGTACCTTCCTATCCGGGGCCCGAACGCGCCGCACTGGCATTGGCGCGGGCCTGGCGCTACGCGGAATGGCGAAGCAAGCCTGCGTCGAAGGTGGTTCGGCCGGCGGGAATCGACTCGGAGCGTGCTCGCGCCATGGTTGCGGATTGGCTCGAAAATTCGCCCGGCCGTTGGCTTTCCGACGTGGAAGCGGCAGCGCTCCTTGCCTGCTACGGGGTCGACGTCGTCGAATTCCGTTCGGTACTGAGCGAGGACGAAGCCGTCGAGGCAGCCGACGCGTTGGGCTATCCCGTCGTGGTGAAGGCCACCGGTGAACTGTGGCGGCACCGCCCCGATCTCGGCGGGGTCCGTCTGGACCTGGTGGGTCCGGATTCGGTTCGACTGGCGTACAGCGATCTGGCTGCGGCGTCGGGCGAGCCGCTCCTCCATGTGCAGAAGATGGCGCCGAAGGGAATCGGGTGTGTGGTGGCTGTGCAGGACGACCCGTCGTTCGGTTCGCTGATCTCGTTCGGTTTGGCCGGAGTCATCTCGGATCTGCTCGGCGACCGGGCCTATCGCGTCCTACCGCTCACCGAGGACGCTGCGACCGAACTGATCGATGCGCCCAAGGCAGCGCCGCTGCTCTCCGGATACCGAAACGCCGTCCCGGTCAACAAGGCTGCACTGGTCGATTTGGTTCAGCGGATTTCGACGCTGGCTGACGACATTCCGGAGGTCCGGGAAATGGCCTGCGAACCGGTCCTGGCGTCGGCGGTCGGAGCGGAGATCACTGATGCGAGGGTGCGAATCGGGCCGGAGCCGAGTGCGGTGGATCTAGGACCGCGTCGCTTGCGCTGAGATAACGCACAACACCGGCCCGATCCGTTTCCGAGTGGAAACGAACCGGGCCGGTGTCTTTGGCTTTATGTACTGACTGGATCAGCTGGCGTCGGCGTACGAGCGCAGCTTCTCGGCGCGATCGCCGACCCGAAGCTTGCCCATGACCTCACGTTCGATCTGGCGGACACGCTCACGGGAGAGTCCGAAGAGCTTGCCGATCTGATCGAGGGTGCGAGGCTGGCCGTCGTCGAGACCGTAGCGCAGACGGATGACCTGCTGTTCACGCTCGTCGAGAGTGCCGAGCACGCTGCGGACGTCGCTGTGAAGCAAACCGGCAATGACGGCGTTCTCGGCTGACGTTGCTTCGGCATCTTCGATGAAGTCACCCAAGGGAGCTTCTTCGTCGCTGCCCACCGGCATGTCCAGGCTTACCGGGTCGCGGCTGTGGTCGAGGAGATCGGCAATCTTGTGGGCAGGAATGCCCGACTCTTCGGCCAACTCGTCGTCTGTTGCTTCACGTCCAAGTTGCTGATGCAGTTCACGCTTGATGCGGGCAAGCTTGTTGACCTGTTCCACGAGATGGACTGGGAGCCGGATGGTGCGACTCTGATCAGCCATACCGCGGGTGATCGCCTGACGGATCCACCACGTTGCGTACGTCGAGAACTTGAAGCCTTTGGCGTAGTCGAACTTTTCCATCGCTCGGATGAGTCCGAGGTTGCCTTCCTGGATGAGGTCCAGCAAGGGCATACCGCGTCCTGTATAGCGTTTGGCCAAGGACACGACCAGTCGCAGGTTGGCTTCGAGCAAGTGGCTCCGCGCGGACTGACCTTCACGAACGATCGTTGCGAGATCCCTCTTCTTGGCGACTGTCAGGCGCTTTCCCGTGGCGAGAACGTGGCTGGCGAACAGCCCCGCTTCGATTCGCTTCGCCAGTTCGACCTCGTCGGCTGCTGTCAGCAGCGCGGTGCGTCCGATTCCGTTCAGATAGACACGAACCAGGTCTGCGGACGGGCTCTGGGCGTCCAGATCCGCAGCGCTCGGGCGAATGCGAGTAGTGGTGCTGGGGCTTGTCATGACTTGCCTCCCTATCGGCGGTCTCTCACAAGGTTCAACGTGTGAGAGTTCCAGATAAGTTCCCGCAGCGAATTCTCCGAAAGCGCCCTGAACTGCAGTGTTCCCGTTCTCGTCCTGAGAAGTTGCTGAGAACTCGAAAATCTGCAACCTGATCGGAACTCAATTTGTGACGGGCAACACCAATCCGTGACGAACCAGTGATAGCAACAGGCTGACGACCCCGCCGCTCAGGACTTCGGGGTCTTCACCGTTGGCCGCAGCGAGGAGTTCCACCAACTCCGCTACGACCAAACCGTCGGCACGCAGGCCCGCGAGAAGAGCGGCTCCCAGATCGTCGATCTCGTGCTGCCAATGTGGGCCGTTGCCGCGGTGGACTCGGGTGACCACCTGCTGCCACCCTTCCTCACCCGGCAGGTAGACGCGTTCGAGTGCAGTATTCGGATCGACGACAAACCGTTCCTGCAGTACATCGTGCTCGCGCAGCCACGCGACGCGATCGAAGTAGGCCAGGGCTTCGGGGCCGAGCGGGTCGGAGAAGCCCTGCAGAAGGTCCTCGGCCATCAAGTCGGTCGGAGAGTCGGTACGGCGCAGGAAGACGAACCCGAAGCCGACACCTTCGACGTGTGACTCTTCGAGATGGTCGAGCCAGGCGTTGGCACGAGCCTCCGTCGCCGGATCGCGAGGATCCTGGCCACCGTCCTTGAGCCAGGTTCCGACGTACAGAGCGGGATCCGCGACGTCGCGCTGAACCACCCAGGCGTCGACGCCGTGCGCCGGCAGCCACGACGCGATGCGTGATCGCCAGTCTTCGCCTTCGATGTGCACCCACGACGCCAACAGTGCTGCCGTGCCGCCTGGGTTCAAGTAGTCGATGGAACGAGAAATCATCAATTCGCTGGCGCCGTCGAGATCTAGTCCCGAGTCGCGGTACGTGTGGTGAACCCGCGCCTCGCCGACGACAAACGGGGGATTCGCGACAACCTGATCGAAGGTGCGTCCCTCCACCGGCTCGAACCAGGAACCCTGATGCAATTCGACGTCGAGGCCGTTGAGCGCCATGGTGGCGGCGGTGAGATCGATCGCTCGCTGGTTGATGTCCGTCGCGGTCACCGAATCTGCGTAAGTCATTGCATGCAGAGCCTGGATTCCGCAGCCGGTACCCACATCGAGAACACTGCCGACGCGTGCGGTCGGTGTTGCCTGCAGTAGTGACAGCGATGCATGTCCCACGCCGAGAACGTGATCACTCGTTGTGGCCTGCGTCCGGCGAATTCCACCGTCCAGGTCCGAGATCACCCAGCGATCTCCGGCACCGACGTCGAGGGGACGTAGATCGACCGCTGCACGCACGACGGAGTTGTCACCTTCGAGCAGTCCCGCGTCGATGGCATCGTCGACGCTCAGCGGCGTCAGGGCAGCTTCGACATCTGAGCGCGGACAGTCGTCGGCGAGAAGGAACAGCCGAACGAGCACACCGAGATCACCGTGCTCGCGGCTGGCGCGTCGAACGGGAACCGGCTCACTGCGGCCCAGGGCAGCGTGAGCTTCCGGACCCAAGGTTTCCAGAAGGGTTCCGGTGTCGAACTGATTGCGACGCAAGGCGGTACGTAGTGCCGGAGTGATGGACAGGAGTGTTTCGCTTCTCACTCGAGCATTCTCGCAGGTGCACCGTCAGTGGACGCGAGTCAACCTTCGATCGTGTGGTGTGTTCCTGCTTCGAGGGCCCCGGAGTTGTGCCGTGGGCCGTCGTAACGGCTGGGCTCGTCCTTGGTTCGCGGGGGACGATCATTGGCGATCAGGACCGCGATCCAGGGGAGCGGGATGGACGCACCGATGATGAGCATCGAGACCCAGCCGTTTTCCCAGATGCCGTAGGCGATGGCGGCAAAGATCAAGGCGGGGAAGCGGAAGGCCATGATCGTCATGTACTTCCGGACTCGCGCTTTGTGCTGCTCTTCGACGGAGAGCTGTGCTGCGGTAATCAGTACGGGATTGTCGGGTGTTCCGGCTTCGTCGGACTCGCCGAACGCGCCATTTCGTGCCATGGGTCCACTGTTCCACTCTCGGCCGACAATTGCACACACGACCCGTCGGTCGCATCCCCGCGAAGGAGGCGGCATTATTGGAGGGGTGAGCACTCAAACCAAGGAACGTCCCGACGTTTCCACAGACGAAACAACCGACGACGACACCCCCAAGTTCTTCCATTACGTGAAGAAGAACAAGATTGCTGAAAGCGCCGTCATGGGCACCCATGTTGTCGCGCTGTGCGGTGAAGTCTTTCCCGTCACCAAATCGGCGAAACCTGGATCGCCGGTCTGCCCCGACTGCAAGAAGGTCTACGAAGGACTACGTAAAGGCGAGTGATCGCGCTCCGCGTGATCTAGCGGCGAGTGATCCTGCTCTGCGTGATCTGACACACAATCCGAACTCGGCGGATCGACAGTTTCGACATCGACCGCCGGGTTCGTCGTGTCCGAATTCGCGCGCAGACTCCGCGGCCGCCCATACGAGGGAACCGTCGCAGGGTCGGCCTTGTCGCCGGAGATGCGGATGGGGCTGGTAGTCAGACGCCATGTCAGGCTTGCCACCGGGCCGACGTCGTCGTCGTCGCTCTGTTGCGCGACAAGCCACTCGCGGACCTGTTCCATGCGGGTCGCGCGCGCCGGCCAGAATTCTTGGACCGTGGCATTGAACTCGGCACCGAGCACCACCGCGAAACCGAGAAAGAACGTAAAAAGCAAGAAAGCAATCGGCGTCGCCAAGGCGCCGTACGTGTATCCGGCGCTCGACACAAATCCTAGGTACCAGCGAAGACCCGTACTTGCCGCCATGAAGAACACACCCGCCACCAGCGCCCCGGCGAGAAGTCGGTGCCACGGCAGTGACTTGGGCAAGGCGACTTTGTAGAGCGTCGTGAGACCGATGATCACCAGTAGGCCGACCGCGGGATAGTAGAAAGTGTCGACCAAATGTGAGCCAACTTCGTACCAGGACGGTGGGAGTGCCCGGCCGATCATCGTGGGGCCGAGTGCGACCAACGGCAGCGTGAACACCGCCATGGTCAGGAACATCACGTACAGCAGCAACGCGAAGATTCTCTGCCAGATCGGGTTGCGTGCGTCTTGCTGGCCGTGAGCATCGACTATCGAATCGACGAACGTCGAGATGGCCGAGGACCCGGCCCACAGTGACAGCAGGAAACCCACCGAAATAATGTCGGGCCGACCGCGCTGGAGGATATCCGTGACCGTCGGCCTGATGATCTGATCGACGACGCTTTCGCTGAAGATCGTTCCGCTGAAGGTGACGATCTTCGATTCGATGATCTCGACCGTGTTGGGGCCGAACCAGCCGCCGATATAACCGATCATGCCGAGCAGTCCCAGGAGCAACGGTGCGAGTGACAAGGTTTGCCAGAACGCAGCGGTTGCGGCCTTCCCGAAGATCGAGTCGTCCCACGCCTTGCTGAGAGTGCGCCCGATCAATTGACCGGTACGGCGCAACGGGTGCCATCTACGGTGATGTAGATCACTCTCGTGAGACTGTTGGTCCGGCTCGTCGCTCATGATCACTCCAGCATTCCTGATGACATGCCAGGTTGCCCAACTGCAGCACTGCTGTGTCGCATTTTTTTCTGACACAACTTGTGTCCGTCGTCTCTCTAAATCCCTGGTGGAGAACGCCCTTCCAGTGAATCCGGCCATGCCGAAGTACTTCGGGTGCGGCTTTCGTCGGTGGCTGCGGTTACGCTCGTCGCCGGACATTCATTGAAAAAATCTAGGAGCTCGAGACACCAGTGCGAATCCAGCGGAGGCGCGGCCGATGACGTCTGAGGCAGTTGCGGTTAGAGCTAGCGGGGCGGCAGAAGTGACAGGGCAGGCCGACGCCGACAACTCGTCCGAGAGCACCGGAGGGCAACCTGCCGCCTCGATGCAGTCGCTTCGCGCCTGGCAGCGACGTGCGCTCACGAAGTACCTGTCGAGCAGTCCTCGAGATTTCCTCGCGGTGGCAACTCCGGGTGCCGGCAAAACGACGTTTGCGTTGCGGGTTGCGTCGGAGTTGCTCCGTGATCGAACCGTTGATCAGATCACGGTTGTCGCGCCCACCGAGCACCTCAAACATCAGTGGGCGGAGTCGGCGCAGCGCTCGGGCCTGGCTCTCGACTCGCGGTTCTCCAACTCCACCGGCCAGACGTCCAGCGACTATCACGGTGTTGTTCTGACGTACGCCCAGGTTGCGGCGCATCCCACCAAACACCGGGTGCGCACCGAAGGACGCAAGACGCTGGTCATCCTCGACGAGATCCACCACGGCGGAGACGCCAAGAGTTGGGGCGAGGCCATCCAGGAAGCATTCGGTGACGCGACCCGCCGATTGGCTTTGACGGGAACTCCGTTCCGAAGTGATGACAGCGCAATCCCTTTCGTGCAGTACGAGCCCGACAAGGAAGGTCTGCTGCGGTCGAAAGCCGATCATTCCTACGGCTACGCCGATGCACTCAAGGACGGCGTTGTTCGTCCGGTGGTGTTTCTCGCCTATTCGGGTGAAGCTCGTTGGCGCAACAATGCCGGCGAAGAATTCACGGCCAGGCTCGGTGAACCGCTCAGCGCCGAACAGACGGCTCGGGCCTGGCGCACCGCCCTGGACCCTACGGGCGACTGGATTCCTGCCGTCCTGCACGCAGCACACACTCGTTTGGCGCAGTTGCGCAGCGGCGGCATGCCCGACGCCGGCGGTTTGGTCATCGCGACCGATCAGACGGTCGCTCGTGAATACGCCAAGGCCTTGACCGCGATCACCGGTGAGGTGCCGACGGTGGTTCTCTCCGACGACCCCACAGCCTCGAAACGGATTGCCGAATTCGGTGCTAGTGACGACAAGTGGATGGTCGCCGTGCGCATGGTGTCGGAAGGAGTCGACGTTCCACGTCTGGCGGTCGGCGTGTATGCGACTAGTGCCTCGACCCCGCTCTACTTCGCGCAGGCGATCGGCCGTTTCGTGCGTTCGCGTCGCAAGGGGGAGACAGCGAGTGTCTTCCTGCCGTCGGTGCCGGTTCTGTTGGATCTGGCGTCGCAGCTGGAAGCGCAACGTGACCACGTCCTCGGTAAGCCGCACCGTGAGAAGGACGGGCTCGACGACGATCTGCTTGCTGACGCCAACAAGCAGAAGGACGAGCTGGGCGAAGAGGAGAAGGCATTCACCTCACTCGGTGCCGATGCCGAACTCGACCAGGTGATCTACGACGGTTCCTCCTTCGGAACCGCGACGTTCTCCGGAAGTGACGAGGAAGCCGACTATCTCGGGTTGCCTGGGTTGCTCGACGCCGATCAAATGCGCGCGCTGCTGCGTCAGCGTCAGTCAGCACAGGTCGACAACAACACTGCGAAGGCTGCCGCGCCGGCACCGACCGCAGCTGTCGTGTCGGATCGCGCTGCGGCAGCTGATCAACTGGGTGCATTGCGCAAGGAACTCAACGGACTGGTTGCGATGAACGTGCACCGCACCGGAAAGCCCCACGGAATCATTCACGCGGAATTGCGTCGGGTGTGCGGTGGCCCGCCGACGGCCATCGCAACGGTCGATCAGCTCACCGAACGCATCGCGATTCTGCGAAGTTGGTAGCCGAAGTCGGCTAGCTGAAGACGGCAAAACGGGCGATCACATAAATGTGATCGCCCGTTTCGGCGTTCATGGTGCGCCTCGTGAAGAGGCCACCCCCGGCTGACTGGTCAGATTGCGGGTTCACTCTCGGAGACGACGGCATTCATCTCGCGAAGTCGATCCGCGTGTTCGGTTGCGTGGTGTCCACAGAAGAGAAGCTCGCCGCCGGTGGGAAGCACCGCGCGTACGCGGGCTCCGGCACCGCACCGGTCGCACCGGTCGGCAGCGGTCAACTGTGGGCTGGTCAGTGTTCCGGGCATGACTCCTCCGTACTGGCTAGCGGCTTTCGTGCCGTGTGCCTGGGGCCTGGTCCGCCGCGTCGGAATGGCGCGGTAGATCCACTCTTACAGACGTTTGGGGTTCATGGGTTGTTCCCGCATACGTTTCTTAGTGTCGTGTCTCACTGGAAATGCGCTGGGCTGGGGTTCTGGTGCTGAAATTGTTCGCTGACAGCTGATTCGAATTTTTCGCCGACAGCTCGATAGTCTGGGCCGATGAAACCGGAATCCGGACAGAACGAGAGCGAACCCGTCGAGTTGCTACACATGTGCACGCGCGCCGAATGGGAGCGCGCGCAGGAGATCGGTGAGCGCATTCCGGACAGATTTGCGGCCGAAGGATTTGTTCACATGTCGACTCCGTACCAAGTTCACCTGCCGGCCAATCGGATTTTTGCGGGCCGGGACGACGTCGTATTGCTAACCCTCGATCCCGCGCTGTTGGGCGCAGACGTGAAGTGGGAGCCAGGAGTTCCGGCGGATCCGGATTCGATGCGATTTCCGCATCTCTTCGGTCCGATACCCGTCGGCGCCGTCATGTCTGTCACCGAGTACCGGCCCGACGTGAACGGGGTATTTCCGGCACTGCGGTGAAGGCTGCGAGTAGCGAGCAGCAAATTGCAACCCTATTGCGGTGGATGTCGGCGATCGGCGCTACCGTTGATCTATGAATGTAGAAGTCACCCCACTACCGGGCATCGGGACTCGCAAAGATTTTGTCCTGGCTTCCGGTCGCCGCGTGGGTGTCGTCACTCACCGTGACGGTCATACCGACCTCATCGTCTCCAAGGCAGATGATCCCGATGCCTGTGCTGCCTCGTTGCCGCTCACCACGGAAGAAGCCGCTGCGTTGAGCAATCTTCTGGGTGCGCCTCAGTTGGTTGCGCAACTCGAAGAGGAGCACAGCGATGTTCCCGGGATCCGTACGAAGCAGTTGTACATCAAGGACGGTTCCCGCTACGACGGACAGACTCTCGGTGATACGGGAATGCGAACACGCACCGGTGTCTCGATTGTTGCAGTCATGCGCGCGGGGCAGGTGAACCCGTCGCCGAACCCTGATTTCACTTTTACCGGGGGAGATCTCCTGGTTGCGGTCGGGACACCGGACGGTCTCGCCGCTGCGGCAAAAATCTTGACCAACGGCTGACTGACGCGTGAACACAACCACCCTCGCGCTGATCGAACTCGGCGCGGTCTTTTTCGTGCTCGGATTACTCGGAAGGCTTGCAGCTCGGTTCGGCATGTCGCCGATCCCGTTTTACCTGATCGGCGGCCTGTGCTTCGGGCAGGGCGGATTCATTCAGCTCGGCGATATCGGTGAGTTCTCGCACCTCGCCAGTGAAATCGGCATTGTTCTCCTCTTGCTTCTGCTTGGCCTCGAGTACACCGCAGCGGAGTTGATGACTGGGCTCAAACGCTCGCGGGTCGCGGGCTTGGTCGATCTTGTCCTCAACGCGACACCGGGCGCGGTAGTCGGACTCATGCTGGGCTGGGGTGTTGTCGGTGCGACGGTCATGGCCGGTGTCACCTACATTTCCTCGTCGGGAATCATTGCGAAAGTTCTCAGCGACCTCGGGCGTTTGGGTAACCGTGAAACGCCGGTCGTCTTGTCGATCCTGGTGTTCGAGGATCTCGCGATGGCGCTCTACCTGCCTATCTTGACGGCGATGCTTGCCGGCGTGAGCTTCATGGGTGGGCTGGAAGCCGTGGGAATCTCGCTGTTGGTGATCACCGTGGTTCTCGTGGTGGCACTGCGATATGGGCGCTATGTCTCCGCTCTGCTGGACAGCCCCGACAGTGAGACGTTGCTGCTCAAATTGCTGGGTGCGGCATTGTTGGTAGCTGGCATCAGTTCCGCGATGCAGGTATCAGCCGCCGTCGGCGCCTTCCTTCTCGGTATCGCGATCTCGGGTTCGACGGCACGCAATGCCAGTCGGGTCCTCGAGCCGCTGCGAGATCTGTTCGCGGCCATGTTCTTCGTCGTGTTCGGGCTCAACACTGATCCGAGCACAATTCCGCCGGTCATCGGGTGGGCGGCGTTGCTGGCCGTGGTCACGGCTGTCACCAAGCTCATGACGGGTGCTTGGGCCGCCAAGCGACAAGGTGTGGCTCGGATGGGTCAGGCCCGCGCCGGCGCAGCACTGATTGCACGCGGTGAGTTCTCGATCATCATCGCTGGACTTGCCGTCTCTGCCGGTGCCGTCGAGGCTGAATTGGCGGCGCTCGCAACGGCATACGTTCTCCTGATGGCAGTGATCGGTCCGGTTGCGGCAAGAATTGTCGAACCTGTCGCCTCGATGTACATCAAAGTTCGTACCAAAGCCTGATTTCGTCGCCAGCAAGGCGTTTCACGACGCACTGACAAACGTCGAAGCTGCCAACGGCGCGGTGATGTCTCACCGCACGTCGGGCAAGGACCGCAACGGGCGGATGACGGCAGTTCTGCTCACCATCCCGGCGTGGACCGGGAGGCGGTGAATGCCGACTACATGTTGAGCAATCACTATCTGGGCGGTACGTCCCCCGGCCCGGCGCTTCCGGGCGGTCGTGAAGCGATCGTTTCGCGGTCCAGCCGGTTCGAGCAGTCCTGGCTCGATGCTTCGTTTGCGGCCTTCGACCAGAAGTACGGCAACTTTGACAATTACGTCGGCAGGGATTGGGTCTCACCGACGCAGATATCGCGTCGCTGCAGGAAAACTTCTCAACTGAGATCTTGTCGAAATAACAGAACGGCCCTCGGATCAAGGATCCGAGGGCCGTTCTGGATGTAAATGTTGTGGCTAGTCGAGGTAGTCGCGCAATACCTGCGAACGCGACGGGTGGCGCAGCTTCGACATGGTCTTCGATTCGATCTGACGGATACGCTCGCGCGTGACGCCGTAGACCTGTCCGATTTCGTCTAAAGTCCTCGGCTGGCCGTCGGTGAGGCCGAAGCGGAGGCGAACGACGCCGGCTTCGCGCTCGGACAGCGTCTCGAGGACAGACTGCAACTGATCCTGCAGCAAGGTGAACGAGACGGCGTCAACTGCGACAACTGCCTCGGAGTCCTCGATGAAGTCACCGAGCTGGCTGTCGCCCTCGTCGCCGATGGTCTGGTCGAGAGAGATGGGCTCACGCGCGTACTGCTGGATCTCCAGCACCTTCTCGGGCGTGATGTCCATTTCCTTGGCGAGCTCTTCCGGGGTGGGCTCGCGGCCCAGATCCTGGAGCAGCTCACGCTGGATGCGGCCGAGCTTGTTGATGACCTCGACCATGTGCACCGGGATACGGATGGTGCGGGCCTGGTCGGCCATCGCGCGGGTGATGGCCTGACGGATCCACCACGTCGCGTAGGTCGAGAACTTGTAGCCCTTGGTGTAGTCGAACTTCTCGACTGCACGGATAAGGCCCAGGTTGCCTTCCTGGATGAGGTCCAGGAAGGCCATGCCGCGGCCGGTGTAACGCTTGGCGAGCGATACGACCAGACGGAGGTTTGCTTCGAGAAGGTGGTTCTTGGCACGGTTGCCGTCGCGGCAGATCCAGCTCATGTCGCGGCGCTGGGCTGCGGGCAACTTTTCGCCCTTTTCGGCCAGGTCGGCCATGATCTGCACGGCGTACAGGCCGGCTTCGATGCGCTTGGCGAGCTCGACTTCCTCTTCTGCGTTGAGGAGTGCGACCTTGCCGATCTGCTTGAGGTAGGCACGAACCGAGTCGGCGGAGGCCGTCAGTTCGGCATCCTTACGAGCCTGGCGCAGAGCCTCGGATTCTTCTTCGTCCCAGACGAAGTCTCCGGAAGCCTTGTCCTTGTCGGTCGGCTCCGCGGTGGCAGTCTCTTCGTCCTCGCCGACGGCGACGACCTCGACTACATCGGACTCGGCCTCTTCGAGATCACCATCCGTGATGTCGATGTCTTCCAACTGAACATCGCCGTCTTCGGCGCCGTCCAGGGGATCTCCGGCCTTCTTCGGGCTGGCCTTCTTGGCAGCGGCTTTCTTTGCCGGAGCTTTCTTGGCGGGAGCCTTCTTTGCTGCTGCTTTCTTGGCGGGGGCCTTCTTAGCCGGGGCCTTCTTTGCAGCCGGAGCTGTGACGGTAGCCGGAGCTGAGACAGTGGCCGCCTCCACGGCTGGAGATTGTGGCTCTGACTCTGATGGAGAATCAGCAGTCTGACGTGTATCGGTGGCTGCCACGTACGCCCTTTCGTGACGGTGTCGTGCGGCGTCACGCCAGAGTGGTGATCCGGCGGAGAGGTCAATGGTTGTGGCCGGCGCGCAGCCGGACTTCACCATTGTAACGACTCTCAGGAAACTCTTACGTCACGACGGCCGGTAACGGCTATTTCATCCCCGATTTCACCCGGCCGGTCAGGCGGAAGTCGCAGACTGGGACGACGCCAGAGCTGCTCCCGCGATGCCGGCAGTGTTCAGAAGAGTGGCGGGAACCACCTTCGTACGGTTAGTGAGCAACGGAATCCACTTCTCGTGCTTGCGGCTGATGCCACCGCCGGCGATGAATAGATCTGGCCAGAGCAAGTTCTCGAAAGTGACGAGAACCTTGGACACCTCGGCGGCCCATTCCTTGTAACTCAGGTCCTTCTTTTCCTTCACCGACGACGCAGCGCGGTGCTCGGCTTCCTTGCCGTCGACTTCGAGGTGACCGAACTCCGTGTTAGGCAACAGGACACCGTTGTGCAGAACGGCCGATCCGATGCCGGTGCCGAAGGTGAGCAAGATGACTACGCCCGACGTGTCCTTGCCGGCGCCGAACGCGTCTTCGGCGATGCCGGCGGCGTCGGCGTCGTTGAGGACCGTGACTGCGCGTCCGCCGAGCGCTGTGCCGAACAAGGCCGACGCGTCGGTTCCGATCCACGACTTGTCGATGTTCGCGGCACTGCGCGCGATGCCGCCGGTGATCACAGCCGGCAACGTGATGCCCACGGGGCCGTCCCAGCCGGCCTGCTCGACGATCTGCGCCACTGTCGCGGCTATCGCGTCCGGAGTGGCAGGTTGCGGCGTCAGAATCTTGATGCGGTCGCCGATCATCTCGCCGGTGTTCAAGTCGATAGTGCCGCCCTTGACGCCACTGCCGCCGACATCGATACCGAAACCTGTGGTTGTCATCGCCTGATACTCCTGAGGGCTCGAATGAGAACGTCGTGATTGCCGCACGCAAACATTAACCTTCAGGCCCGACGAGTGGTGCCCTGCATGCCGATGTGTTCCGATGGGCGAGTGCCTTCACAAGAGATTTCCCTGTCCGACGTGTCCGCAAATTCGGTAGATCCAGCAGTGCTGAGAGTGGTGGCGGTGACGGTCGCGGAGGCCGCGGCGGCACACGTTCGGGCACGGCGTCCCGAAGTATTCGGAGTAGTGGGTTCGGGTGTACTTCACGATGATTCGGTGGAGGTCAAGAGCACCCCGACGGACCCGGTGACGATCGTCGACACCGAGACCGAAGAAGTGATTCGGGATCTGCTCGCGAAACTTCGGCCGGCGGATTCGATTCTCGGCGAGGAAGGTGGCGGCACTGATGATTGTGACGGTGTCCGTTGGGTAGTCGATCCGATCGACGGAACCGTGAACTTTCTCTACGGTATTCCGGCCTTCTCCGTGTCGGTTGCGGTACAGATCGATGGCATGTCGGTAGCGGGTGCGGTGGTGGACGTGTCCATGCGTGCGACGTACTCCGCGCATCGCGGCGGCGGAGCAACGATGACCGACGTCGACGGCAACGTCAGTGAGCTCGCCTCCAATTCGGTGACGGACCTGTCAATGGCGTTGGTGGCCACGGGTTTCGGCTATGACGCCAAACGTCGGAAGGTTCAGGGACGACTGATCGCCGAGATCTTGCCGCAGGTACGTGACATCAGGCGGATCGGTTCGGCTGCACTTGATTTGTGCATGGTCGCAACGGGGCGCGTCGACGCCCATTTCGAGCACGGGTTGAGTCCGTGGGATTGGGCGGCCGGGTCGCTGATCGCGGAGGAAGCCGGCGCTGTCATTCGGATACCCGGACCGAATTCGACGTCAGCCGGGGGAGAGATCGTCTACGCCTGCGCTGCAGGAATTGCCGACGACTTTGCACACATGCTCACTGCCGGGGGCGGCGGCGAACCGATCAGCACCTAGCGGTACGGGCTGCCTTGAGGAGTCCGATGTCCATCGGGGCGGCCTGTGCATTAGCAGGCTGCTCCGCGAGGGCACGAAGGATCTCGGCTGCGTCGGTGCTGGGAGACAAACTGGACGGTGTGTAGGTGCCCAGTGCCAAGTCGACGGTGTCGTCGGTGCGGCCGTCCCTGATCAACTCCGCGCAGGGCGCGACCAGCCACACCGCGCTAGCGGCGGCAGTTCCGTTTGCGCCGAAGCGAATCTGGCCTTGGCACTGCATGTTCTGGTCGACGTAGACAGGGTCGTTGCCGACCTGAACGTCCGGGGCACTGGCAAAGCCGTAGTCCTTCAACTGTGCCGCTACCTGGGAGGCCTGACCATGTTCGCCGTTGGCGTTGAATACCCGAACCCTGGTTGCGGACAGCGCCGCCGGCTCGACGTCTAGTAGCGTGGTGCGATCCACCACCGTTCCGAGTGGCAGCGGCGCCGGGGCGGCCGGATCGGAGGAAGCCTGCGGACGGTTGCACGCCACGGTCTCGCTCAGGGCCGCGTCGGCCGTAAGGATGCGGATCCACAGTGTGCTGCCCAGGACGGCGAGTACAGCGAACACCGCAACGACAGGCCACACTCGTCGGCGTTTGAACGGACGACCACGATCGTCGTTCGCGCTGCCTTCGGTGATCAGTGAAACCACGGTATCCCTCGATTTTCTCGGCGAACATGAGCTTTTCTCGCCAAGCCGGAGCAGAGGGCGTGACGTTCGGTGCCTACCTTAGAGGGCGCGATGTCGAATCTCTCCCACGTCGCCGCACAAGTCGCCCGTCGGCCTACTTTCGGAGGGGCGAAGATCACAAAATGCTGTGCAGTTGGTGACAATTCGTAGACGTTTTTCGGAATTGACCGATTGGGTTACTACTTTGGCTCCGACTTCGGCTACTGTCTGGCGGCCCAGGTCGTTTGACTGGGCGTCGGCTCCACGCCGTAATGACAACCAAATGAGGCGCAGATCACGTTCTCGGGAGCACCTTCCGGGCACTTTTTCCTCCGCTGCAGCGTTATGCAGCGACAGGGAATGATCTCGATGCCACGGCGGTTTCCATGCGCATAGCGGGATCTACCGGATTCCAGGCGTTCATGGGACCGGGATACACGAAGAGGATGAGGGGTAGACGACATGGCAACTGACTACGACGCACCGAGGCGCACAGAGTCCGACGAGGTATCGGAGGATTCACTCGAGGAGCTGAAGGCGCGGCGCAACGAGGCGCAGTCGGCTGTCGTCGATATCGACGAGACCGACACCGCAGAGTCCTTCGAGCTGCCGGGTGCAGATCTTTCCGGCGAAGAACTGTCGGTGCGCGTCGTGCCGAAGCAGGCCGACGAATTCACGTGCTCCAGCTGTTTCCTGGTGCATCACCGCAGCCGTTTGGCCAGCGATGCCAATGGACAGCTCGTGTGCATGGATTGCGCTGCCTGATATTGATTCCCGACGGTCGACCCGATTTGAATTCGGGTCGACCGAGGGTTCAGGTCGGCGCATAGAAGGCGTGAAGCCTTCGTGATCACTTGTCGAGCGCAGCGACCAGGTCGTCTGCGCGACGTGTACTCACCAGCCAGTACGGCGTGGGGTCTTCCGGATCGTCGAGGACGATCAGGGCCATGGTTTTGACCCACGGTCGATGCTGAACAAATGCGGCGGGGTCGAGTTGACGACCCAGGGCGGCGCTCTTGGCCGAAGCCGGGACCGCAGCGGCCCGCGAGATCAGGTCCACGGGCACGTGCGCACGTCCCACATGCAATTCCTTGACTCCGCCGGTCTCGACGACCTCGATGCGGGTGCGGCTCAGCCAGAACGACAGCCAGATCGGGATCGGCAGCAGCACGACATATGCCAGGTACGAGACAAGCCCCGGACGGCCCATGTGGACCTCGGCGGCCAGCAGGGCGGCTACAGCGATTCCGGCGGCCCACCACCAGATCGGCAACCAGAGGCGCTCGGAATAGAGCGTGGTGGATGCGGGGGTGGTGGAAGCGACGTCAGGTCGAGATGTTTCGGGCACCTGTCAAGGATAGTCGGTCACGACGAGTAGTCTTGGCCGACGTGAGCGATCAACTCTCCATCGCCTTGAAGCGACTGGACCCAGAACTGCCGGTTCCACAGCGTGCGCATCCCGGGGATGCAGGCGTGGATCTGTGCTCCACCAGCGATGTCACCATCGAACCGGGGCGTCGTACCCTGGTGGGTACGGGCGTTGCGATCGCCTTGCCGATGGGAACTGTCGGACTCATTCATCCGCGTTCCGGACTTGCCGCAAAGTCGGGTTTGTCCATCGTGAACGCGCCCGGCACCGTCGACGCCGGCTACCGCGGTGAACTCAAGGTCTGCTTGATCAACCTCGATCCGGATACCGCGATCGAGATTCGCCGGGGTGACCGAATCGCGCAGCTCGTAGTCCAGCGCGTCGAGCTTCCCGTATTCGTTGAGGTGGAGTCGCTCGACGACACGGCGCGCGGTACCGGTGGTCACGGTTCCAGCGGCGGACACGCGATACTCGACACTGGTACAGGTGTCAGTTCTGTCGGAGAGGGAGTCTGAAACATGTTCGGACGTAAGAAGAAGGCAGACGGCGACGAGGAACCTACGGGTTTCTTCGGCGACGAGAACGAAAACTCGGATCAGGTCGAAGGAGACCTCGATTCCGTGAATATCGACGAGGATTTCGACGCCGAGAGTGACGAAACCGAAGGTCCGTACGATTTCGCGGACATCGATTCCGAAGATCCCACTGCCGGCCGTGACGGTCAGCGACTCGATCTCGGGTCCGTCCTGGTGCCGATGCCCCCGGGCGGCCAACTTCAGGTGGAGATGGCACCCGACGGTTCACCTCAGGCTGTGCACCTGGTCACCGAACACGGGCGGGTTACCGTCGCTGCGTATGCGGCACCCAAATCGCCTGGTCAGTGGCGTGAAGTTGTCAGCGAGTTGGCGCAGTCGCTGCGTGACGACAATTCGCCGGTCAGTATCGAGAACGGCCCGTGGGGTCGCGAATTGGTAGCCGAAACCGCCGCCATGGACCTGCGTTTCATCGGCGTCGACGGTCCGCGCTGGATGGTGCGATGTGTCGTGGCGGGTCCCAGCGGATCGACCGCGGCCGGTACACAATTGGTGGAAATAGCGCGTGACATTTTGCGCGATACCGTCGTCAATCGTGGAACCGAACCGCATCCGGTTCGGACGCCGTTGCCGGTCGTATTGCCGCAGGCATTGGCCGAGCAGCTCGCCTCCGCGCATGAGCAGCAGATGATTGCGCAGCAGCAGGCAGCGGCTCAGCAGCAGGTAGATCAGCAGCAGGCAGCGGCTCAGCAGCAGGTAGATCAGCAGCAGGCCGCCGCGCAGCAGGAAGCCCCGGCGCAACCGGCTCCGCCGCAGAGGCGCGGCGAATCCGGTTCTGCCATGCAGCAATTGGGTCAGTAGCGATCGTTTTACTCAGGCACTCGCGGTGTATCGGTTTCGATCGCCGCGAGTGCCTTGACGCATGTAGACCCCAGGATCGCGGGGTCCTGACCGATCTGTTCGAGCGTCAAGGTTCCGACGTGGGCGTGGGGGAGCGCTGCTGCCCATTCGTGAGCAATCGCCGTGGGATGGACAGGATCATCGACGGCTGACGCAATTCCCACGGGGACACCGATTTTCGACATCGCGGCTACGGTCAGCCCGCTGTACGTCGAGGCCTCGTCGAGTGCGCAGGGCAGATCCGGCCACTGGGAACGCCACGAGCGCTCCAGTTCCCGGCCCAGCCAGGCCGGGCTGGACGCAAGCATCGCTGCAATCACCGATTCCAGTCCCTCACTGCGCAACTGGGACGCCGTGAACCGTGCGCTTGCGGCGGCAGGTGCCCCTTCGGGTGCGCCGGTCCATGCGGGCAAGGCCGCCAACACGCCCGTCGTCAAATTCGGATTGCGGGCGGCCCACTGCAATGCAACGGCGGCTCCGATGGATACACCGCCGACCAAGATCGGGCCGTATTCTGCCGCGGCGGCATCCATCGCCTCGAGGTAGCTGTCGACGACACGCCGGGGGTCCGGTTCGATTGCGACAGTGAGCACACTTCGGGCATCGAGTGGGCCACGGAACGCCCGTTCTGCGAAGTGTGCATCGGAGCCTGTACCAGGGAGAACGACGGCAACGGTGGGGGATTGTGTGAGCACCATGACTTGATCTTGCCCGGTGCCTCCAGATCGCCGACCGACCGGTGTGGTTACCCGATCGTATTGGGGCTACAGTGGCGATCACACAGCCCTTCAGTGACGCGAAACCCGTGCGTCACATTTGTTCGCAGGAGCGCGCAATGGCACCCGCCGCCGCAGGATATTTTCGCCGATTGACCCGTCGTCTCACCGAGGACATCGATCAGTTGGATGCCCAGGAAATGACCGATTCCATCGAGGCTGCCGGAGGCCAGAAGGCATGCGATTGTCGGCGCGGTGAAGAAGTCACGATGGTGGGTCGACTCCGAAGCGTCGATGCGTGTCCCAAGTCGGGCAATGCAAGCATCGAGGCGGAGTTCTTCGACGGGACCGAAGTAATCAATCTGGTCTGGATCGGCCGCCGCCGCATTCCCGGCATCGAAACCGGAAAGACCCTGCTGGTCCGTGGCCGTGTCGGCGAGCGGGACGGCCGTAAGGCGATCTTCAACCCCTATTACGAACTGCGCGGAGAGTAGACGCGCACCGCATTCGTCGCGAATGCAGACGGATGTGGCACCCTCGACAGGTGACTGAACCAAAACAGCAATCGATCATGGACCAACTCGGCGGATTGAGTGGTCTGATCTACACTTCGGTGCCGATTCTGATTTTTGTCCCGGTCAACAGCATCTGGAACCTGACCGCCGCAATCTGGGCGGCGCTGGGCGTGGCCGTGTTGATCGCGGCCTGGCGAGTGTTCCGCAAAGAATCGATCCAGCCCGCAATTTCGGGTGTTCTCGGCGTGGGTGTGTCCGCATTCATCGCGTACCGAACCGGAGATGCCAAGGGCTACTTCCTTTTCGGCATCTACACCAGCCTTGCCTACGGCGCTGCGTTCGTGTTGTCGATCGTGGTGCGTTGGCCTCTGGTAGGCATCATCTGGGGATTTCTCAACGGTCACGGAAATCTGTGGCGTAAACACCCCCGGGCTGTACGGTTCTACGACATCGCCACAGCGGCATGGGCATTGGTGTTCGGTGCCCGGTACCTGGTGCAGTCGCAGTTGTACGACACCGATCACACGGGATGGCTTGCCATTGCCCGTATCGGGATGGGGTGGCCGCTCACGGGACTCGCATTGCTGGTCACTATTTGGGCTGTGCGCAAAGCAGATCGGATCGTTGAGCCCTCGCCTACCGAAGAGCTTGATGACGCGATAGACGAGGACCCGGATCGACGCGATCTCAGCTGACGATGTCCTGATACTCCGGGTGCTTGCCGAGGTACTTCACGACGTACGGGCACACCGCGTGCACCTTGAGGCCGCGGGCCCGAAGCTGCTCCAACGCGCTGCCGACGAGAACGGCGGCCAGACCAAGGCCTTCGTGCTCCGGATAGATCTCGGTGTGATTGAACGAGAGCACATCACCGGAGGTGGTGTAATCCTCGATGCCGGCCAGGGTTCCGTCGACATGAATTTCGAAGCGACTCTGCGTCGGATTATCTGTGACTACGGTGTTTCCGGTCATTCGATTTCCCTCTCGTTGTCAGCTGTTGAGACGAAGTGCGTTGCGTAGTTCATCCTCGGCGTCCACGGCTGCCACGAACAGGAGTTCGTCGCCGCCTTCGATCGGATCGTCCATCTGAGGCACGATGACACGGCCACCACGCAGAATCGTGACCAACGCGCAGTCCCGGGGAAGTTCAAGACGCTTGACGGCCTTGCCGGCCAGTGGTGTGTTGTCGGGCAACGTGATTTCGACGAGGTTGGCCTGACCCTGGCGTAGCGTCATCAGTTTGACGAGATCGCCGACCGACACCGCTTCTTCTACGAGTGATGCGAGCATTCGGGGAGTGGACACCGCGACGTCGACACCCCAGGACTCGTCGAACAACCACTCGTTGCGTGGATCGTTCACGCGGGCGACTACGCGGCGGACACCGAATTCGGTTTTTGCGAGCAAACTCAGAACCAGGTTGGCTTTGTCGTCGCCGGTTGCAGCGATGACGACCTCGTACGATTCGAGGGCCGCGTCTTCGAGTCGGCTCAGTTCGCAGGCGTCAGCATGAATCCAGGTGGCTTCAGGCACGGATTCCGGCTCGATGTGCTCGAGTTTGCGTTCGATCAGCATGACGTCGTGTGCGCTACGAATGAGCTCACGCGCAATCGAGCGACCTACGGCACCTGCGCCGGCGATGGCAACCTTCACCTTGATTTTCCAATCACGTTGTTGTGCAGCGACGGTGGCTGCGGGTTCGGATCAGTCACGGCAGTCGGCATCAGTCGTCGCTCGGCGGCGGATTGCCAGCGAGGGCAATGGCTTCGGCGACAGTGCCTGAAACTGCAGCCACGTACACCTGATCGTCAGCCTGGATGACGGTTTTGCGATCGGGGAGGATTCCGGTGCCGAATCGAATGATGAAGGCAACCCGAGAATTGGTCGCGCTCTCGAGGACCGCGACGGGCTTGCCGGCCCAATCCTCGTGGAGCGCAAGTTCGGTGATCGCAACGGTGCCCGACGGATCACGCCATTTCGCGGTCTGGCTTTCCTTGGTCAAGGTGTGCAGGAATCGATCCGTCGACCACGGAACAGTCGCGACGGTGGGGATGCCCAAACGCTCGTAGACGGCGGCGCGCTTGGCGTCGTAGATCCGGGCGACGACGCGCTCGACGCCGAAGATCTCGCGCGCGACTCGCGCTGCGATGATGTTGGAATTATCACCCGAGGACACTGCAGCGAAGGCATCGGCTCGTTCGATACCGGATCGAATCAGGACGTCGCGGTCGAACCCCATACCCAGTACTTTGGTTCCGGTGAAATCATGGTCGAGACGCAAAAATGAGCTTTGATCGCGGTCGATGACCGCAACTTCGTGTCCGATCCTGGTCAGAGATGCGGCGAGGGAAGACCCCACGCGGCCGCACCCCATGATGACGACATACACGCCCTACTCCGTTCATGGACTTCTCGGCGAGATTGCACGCCGAAACGAACGGTACATCTCTTGGCGGGAAGAGCAAGTTTCGACCGGGGCAAGGCGGCCGCGTTCGGGTCGTTTATGGGCAGTTCCACTGCTGATGACTCGAATTCGAGGCGGACGGCTTACGCTTTGCTCGTGTCTAAGCTCTCGACCGCTACCAAGCGGCTCCTGCTCGGTCGGCCGTTCCGAAGCGACAAACTCGGGCACACGCTGCTACCGAAGCGGATTGCGCTACCTGTCTTCGCTTCCGACGCTATGTCGTCCGTCGCCTACGCCCCCGAAGAGATCTTCCTGGTTCTCTCCGTAGCGGGCATTTCTGCCTACGCCTACACGCCGTGGATCGGCTTGTCCGTCGCGATCGTGATGGCTGTGGTCGTGGCCAGCTACCGTCAGAATGTTCACGCGTACCCGTCCGGTGGCGGCGACTACGAGGTTGCGACGGTCAATCTCGGTCCGACTGCAGGCTTGACGGTCGGCAGTGCTCTGATGGTCGACTACGTGCTTACCGTTGCCGTATCGATCTCAGCGGCAGCGTCGAATATCGGGTCTGCGTTGCCCTTTGTGGCGGAGCACAAGGTGTTGTTCGCAGTCGCGGCGATCGCATTGCTCACGGCGGTGAATCTGCGCGGTATCCGGGAGTCGGGCAGCGCATTCGCACTTCCGACGTATGCCTTCATCGTCGGCATGTTCGTCATGCTCGGCTGGGGGTTCTTCAGGATCTACGTTCTGGGGGAAGACGTTCAGGCCGAGTCGTCGTCGTTCACGCTCAATGCCGAGGACTCGCATCTCTACGGCGTCGCCTTCGCGTTCTTGATCGCCCGCGCATTCTCTTCGGGTTGCGCCGCGTTGACCGGCGTCGAGGCGATCAGCAACGGCGTCCCCGCTTTCCAGAAGCCGAAGTCCCGCAACGCTGCGACCACACTGTTGATGCTGGGCGGTTTCGCGATTGTCCTGCTCATGGGAATCATCATTCTGGCTCAGAAGATCGGCATCGTCTATGCGCATAATCCGGCAGAGCAGCTGGTCGGTGCGCCCGCAGGGTATCAACAGAAAACATTGATCACACAGCTCGCCGAAGCTGTCTTCAGCGGTTTTCCGATCGGGTTCTTCTTCATGGCGATCGTGACGGCACTCATTCTCGTGTTGGCAGCGAACACAGCTTTCAACGGATTCCCGGTTCTGGGTTCTATCCTCGCGCAGGATCGCTACCTGCCTCGTCAGTTGCACACACGCGGTGACCGCTTGGCGTTCAGCAACGGAATCCTCTTCCTGTCCGGTGCAGCCATTGCATTTGTTGTCGTCTTCGGTGCCGAAGTGACCAAACTGATCCAGCTCTACATCGTCGGCGTATTCGTCTCGTTCGTGCTCAGCCAGACCGGCATGATCAAGCATTGGACGCGTCATCTGAAGTCCGAGACGGACAAGGCTCAGCGCATGAAGATGAAGCGCTCGCGCGTGATCAACTCGATCGGTCTCGCCATGACCGGTGCGGTTCTGATCATCGTGCTGATCACCAAGTTTGCGGCCGGCGCGTGGATCGCCATCGTCGCAATGATCGCGATCTTCGGTGTCATGAAGATGATCCGGCGCCATTACGACAGCGTCGCAACCGAACTCGAAGAGCAGGAATGGGACGGTGTTCTGCCCAGCCGGACCCACTCCATCGTGCTGGTCTCGAAGCTCCACATGCCGACGATGCGTGCCCTCGCGTATGCCCGGGCCACCCGGCCCGACACGTTGGAGGCAATCACCGTCAACGTCGACGAACCCGACACTCGCGCCTTGGTCCGTCAGTGGGAGAAGAGCGACGTGACAGTGCCGCTGAAGGTGATCGAATCGCCGTACCGGGAAATCACGAAGCCGGTCCTCGATTACGTCAATCGGGTGCGACGCGATTCGCCGCGCGACGTTGTCACCGTGTTCATTCCGGAATACGTGGTGGGGCATTGGTGGGAGCAGATCCTGCACAACCAGAGCGCATTGCGACTGAAGAGCCGATTGCTCTTCCAACCCGGCGTGATGGTGACCAGCGTGCCGTGGCAGTTGAACTCGTCGGAGAAGGCGAAGCCTCTCGACCTCGAAAAGACAGCGGGAGCGACCCGGCGCGGGTTCGATTCTGGAGAACCCTGACGTCGGGTTCGATTCTGGAGAACCCTGATGGCAAAAAGTGATTTATCCGAGTATGGAACGGCAGGCGTAGTTCGTTGAGTGAGAATTGGACCGGGCAGACTTTCGAGGCTGATTTGGGAAAGCCCGGGCACGGCGGGTTTGTCGTCGCTCGCCACGAGGGGCGTGTGGTGTTCGTTCGTCACGGTTTGCCGGGGGAGCGGGCACTGGTTCGGGTGACTGAGGACAAGGGCGGTTCGTTTGCCCGCGCCGACGCGATTTCGATCCTCGAGGCTTCCCCGCATCGAATTGATCCGACCTGTCCTATCGCGGGGCCAGGGGGCGCGGGTTGTTGTGACTACTCGCATGCGGATCTGCAGATCCAGCGAGAGATGAAGACTTCGGTGGTGCGTGAGCAACTTCAGCGACTGGCGGGCGTCGACTCGGATGTCGATGTGGAGGAGCTGCCCGGAACCGGCGACGGCACCGGATGGCGGACTCGCGTTCGCCTGGCCGTCGACGGCAATGGTGAAGCGGGGTACCACGGGTACCGCAGTAACAAGATCGTGACGGATCTGCGCTGCACGCAGATCGAGCAGCGTGCGTACGACGGTTTGGCCGGTCCGCAGTGGACGCCGGGCAGCGAACTGCAGGTGGTTCTCGATTCCACGGGCGCGACGCATGTTGTCGAGATCAGTGCGCCGAGGGTATCGAAGGCGGGGCGCGGCGCACCGGGTCGACGCGGAGCGACGGCGCGCCGCGCTGCCAGCAGTGGGCCTCGGAAAACACGTGTCGCTCTGGGCAGTGAGACGGCGCTCGAGCGCGTCGGATCCCGGGAGTGGGCATTGTCCGCGACGGGCTTCTGGCAGGCGCATCGTGGTGCAGCCCAGGCGTATTCACAGGTCGTGCGGGACTGGGCCGGCGTGGATTCCGGTGCTACGGCGTGGGATCTCTATGGCGGGGTAGGTGTATTCGCGGCGGTTCTGGCGGATCTTGTCGGTCCGACCGGCATTGTGGAATCCGTCGAGTTTTCCGCGCAAGCTGTCAAGGACGGCCGGGCAGCGTTGTCCGATCTCGAGCAGGTCCGATTCCACAGTGAGCGGGTCGAGAAAATCGTGGGTGCTGCTGCTCCGTTGGCACCCTCACCGGGGGTTGTGGTGTTGGACCCGCCGAGGGCCGGCGCGGGCCGCGCTGTGGTGGAGGCGATCGCGTCGGCCGGTGCCGAGCGGGTAATCCATATCGGGTGTGACCCGGCGTCGTTCGGCCGCGACATCGGCCTCTATCTGGAACAGGGTTTCCGGCTCGGTGGACTGCGGGCATTCGACGCGTTCCCGCAGACTCATCATGTGGAGTGCGTCGCGCTGTTGGAGCGCTGACCACTCGTTTTCTGTATCGCTGCAACGGCTGTGACGCTTATCGCGTCGTCAGCCGTTGCTTGCGTTACGCAACTAATTGTATAGTTGCGTTCTGCAAGTAGTTTTCTCGTAGAACATTGTCAGGGGTACGCGATGTCTGTACAGCCCGAAACGGCGCAAGCACTTGTCGACACAGTTTTCCTGTTCGGCAGGTCATTACGGGCAGTAGTCACGGCAAGCGCTGAAAATGTGTTGCCCCCGGCGCTGGTCAGTGTGTTGTTCATGTTGGCAGTGCGAGGGGAGTGCCGGCAGAACGAGTTGGCTGCGGACCTCTGTGTCAGTCAGTCCTCACTCAGCCGGCAGATGTCGGACCTCGTGGACGCCGGGTACGTCGAGAGAAGCCCCGACCCCGCTGATAAGCGGGCATTCCGCATCCGAGTATCGGAAGAGGGCCATGAGGTTCTCGAGGAAACGAAACAACGGCGTGCGGCGCGATTGCGCAGCATGCTCGAAGACTGGAGCCAGGAAGAGGCCGCGGCTGCATTGTCGTCGCTGAAACGTCTCAACGGGACATTCAGCGCCACGATCCATCGAGAGGCCTCACCTGCATCTCTGCGCCCGGCATTGCCGATCGCAGGCGTAGAAACTATTGGGAGATAACGAACATGGCAGCCACAGTAGGGGAAACTCGGGCAAGTACCGAGAGCGGTGCAATGACGCACCGCGAGATTCTCGAAGCACTCACCGGACTTATCGCAGCGCTCTTCACCGCGTTGCTGAGCAGCACGATCGTCGCGACGGCCCTCCCGACCATCATCGGGGAATTGCACGGGACGCAGACGCAGTACGCCTGGATCATCACGTCAGCTTTGCTGGCGACAGCAGCATCGACGCCCATCTGGGGCAAACTTGCCGACCTCTTCAACAAGAAGATGCTGGTCCAGACATCGATCGTCATCTTCGTGGTCGGTTCGGTTATTGCCGGCGCAGCGCACAACGTGCCGTTGCTGCTCGGTGCCCGCGTCATCCAGGGCATCGGCATGGGTGGTCTGACCGCCCTCGTCGTGGCGATCATCGGCACCATCATCCCGCCGCGTGATCGTGGTCGCTACTCCGGTTACATGGGCGCAGCAATGGCTGTCTCGATGTCCGGTGGACCCATCCTCGGTGGTGTGATCGTAGACACCGTCGGCTGGCGCTGGTGCTTCTACGTGTGCGTTCCGCTCGCTGTTATCGCACTGTTTCTTCTTCAGCGCACTCTGCATGTCGAGACAGTCAAGAAGGACAACGTCTCCATCGACTGGTTGGGCGCCACTCTGCTCACCGCCGGCGTCAGCGTTTTGCTGATCTGGGTTTCCTTCGCCGGTCAGGACGATTACTACGCCTGGTTCTCGACGCAGTCCTTCTGCTTCGTTGCCGGTGGACTGGCACTGCTCGGTCTGATGATGTTTGTCGAAACCAAGGTCAAGGA
Source organism: Rhodococcus sp. ARC_M6 (assembly GCF_022810305.1). Taxonomy (GTDB): domain Bacteria; phylum Actinomycetota; class Actinomycetes; order Mycobacteriales; family Mycobacteriaceae; genus Rhodococcus_F. The sequence continues at coordinate 284,489 of NZ_JALGQH010000002.1, read as the reverse complement.
CCCGATCCTGCCGCTCAAGATCATCACCGAGCGCACCACCGCGCTGGCGATCGTTGCTTCGGTTGCAGTTGGTGTCGGCCTGTTCGGCGCCACCACGTTCCTGACGCAGTACTTCCAGACGGCTCGAGGTTTCGACCCGACCGCAGCCGGCATGCTCACCATCCCGATGGTGGCCGGCATGTTGATCGCATCAGTCGGTTCCGGTCTGTTGATCACCAAGTTCGGTAAGTGGAAGCCCTTCATCGTTTCCGGCGCAGTCCTGCTCGTCATCGGTTTCGGTCTTCTGTCCACTATCGATCACGCGACCAGCCTGTGGGTCATCGGAGTCTTCATCGCCATCGTCGGTTTGGGTACCGGCATGCTGATGCAGAACATCGTTCTCGCGGTGCAGAACACGGTCAAGGCCGAAGACATCGGCGCAGCCAGCAGTATCGTCGCCTTCTTCCGGACCTTCGGCGGCGCCATCGGTGTCTCGGTGTTGGGTTCCATCCTGGCAACGCGCGTCAAGACACTGACAACGGAATCCGTTTCAGCCTTGCCGCCCGAGCAGCAGGCCGTAGCGGGCAAGAGCCTGATGGACGGACTGGACCTGGGCAAGATGCCTGACTTCGTCGCACAGATCGTTCGCTTCGCCTACGGCGACGCAACAGGCCGGATCTTCCTGGTCGCGGGGTTCGTTGCCATCGTCACGTTGATTGCGGTCATCTTCATCCCGAACCGGCCGCTGCGGACCACGATCGACATCGTGGAGCCCGAGGCAGCCGAGGTCAACCTCGAGAAGAGCGTTTCTCGCTGATCACTCCATAGACCATCGGACACGGACCGAGATCGTTTCCTCGATCTCACCGTGTTCGACGGCTATCGGAGCAGAAACCGCCCGGGCTGCGGAAACCAACCCACGGACCGGGCTCATCTGGTCGACGCCCTCGATGATCTCGAGGACGTCGACCAGATTTTTCTGTGCCAGGTCCGCGAACTGTCGGGCTTTGGACAGCGCTGCAGCCCAAGCTGATTCGCGTGCCCGTTCCGCCAATCCGGTGCGATCCTCGAGATCGAACTCGAGCGAATCCAGCCGAATGGCGTCACCCCCCGAGGCGACACATGCCGTGATGACAGCGGCGGGGGAGTGAGCTGCGCCGGGTGCCAGATCGCGTAGTACGGCTCGAAATGACGTGGAAGCTGTGAAACCCGTGGTTTCTTGGCGCCCACCGTCGACCCACTGGGTCTGGGGGTGGACGCTCAATCCTGTGGTCACGAGATCAGCTCCGGTTACCCCGCGTTCGTGCAAAGCCTCCGTCAGTGCAGCCGATTGACGCGCGAGGGCATCGACGGCGTCGGCGACGGTGGGGTGTGTTATCGAGACGCCGATCGTTATGCGTGCTATATCGGGAGTCGCGGTGGCGCAGGCGCTTCCGGTGACTGTCACGGTCGTGGCGTCGTTGCCAATGGGTTCTGCAGTAACCATGAGTGTTCTCCTATCCGATCGGACCCGCAGCGATGACACTGCGCAAAGTCATCGCAAAGTCATATCGAGTTGTTCGTAGGCTCCGGCGGCCAGACGCTCGAGAAGCGCAAGTTTGAGTTCCGGTGCGTGCGCGGTCAGGGCGCTGTACTTCTCCGATGTCAGGACGGCTACCACGACGGTGGTGTCAGCGCGAATGTCGTTGAGGAACCTGGTGTCCAGGAACATCGTCATCTCGCCGAACGTCATGCCCGCCGACAATGTGGTGATGCGGTGCTCGATGTTCTGGCTGTCGGTGAACATGGTGCTGACCTGGCCTTGCAGAATCAGATAGAACCCTGACGCCGGATCGCCGCGCCGGGCGATCATGTCGCCGCGGGCATAGGTCCGTTGTTCGAGCTGAGATACAAAGGCAGACAACTGATTTGAAGACAATGCGTCGAGCATGGGGTGGTCTTCGATCGTCACCGTCGACGGTTGACGTTGCTGCGGGCAGTGCGCCGCGAGCAAGGTGTCCTCGCACCACTGCAAGGCGGAGTCGAGGTCGGCGAAGACGCGGCCACTGCGCTGATCGGGGTCGATGCTCGAAGTCCGCTGTCCGAGAAGTCCTTTCGGATCCACGAGCGCAACCCCACACCCTTGTTCGCCGAGTTGGGCCCGCAGTGCTGTGATCAGGCGAATTGCGGCGGCGCTGGCGTCGTCGACACGTCTGACATCGATCACGACAACTTCGAGTCCCTCATCCAGCGAGCCGATTTCACGCACGGCGGACTCCGCGCCGGCGAAGAGGAGGTCGCCGTGCAGTTCGTAGACTCTGCTCTGCTTGCCGACATCGTCGAGAACTGCCTGCTCGGTGGGTGTTCGACGCATCCGTGACGGCGCATCGGTCACGTTGTAGCGCGCACGGATCGAGGACCTCGACGCGCGAGTCACGTGCAGGAAGTGAAGTTCCAATTCCTTCGACAGTGCTCTCGTGGCGGCGACACCACGAACACTGTTTCCGTGGACGTCGAGCCTCGGGGAGTAGACGGCGATGCCGATCTGCCCCGGCAATACGGCAAGCACTCCGCCGCCGACGCCACTCTTGGCCGGCAAACCCACTTCGACCAGCCATTTTCCAGCGCCGTCGTACATGCCGCACGTGGCCATGACGCTGAGGACCTGTTCGACTCCGATGGCTGTGAGGGCGCGCTCGTGTGTCACGGGGTTGACGCCGTTGTTGGCCATCGTCGCGGCCATCAAGCTCAGGTCGCGGCACGTCACGTCAATGGAGCACTGCCGAAAGTAGAGGTCCACAGCGTCGTCCGGGTTTCCGGAGATGACGTCGAACGAGCGAAGCATGTGGCCGATCGCGCGATTGCGGTGGCCGGTACGTGATTCGGATGCGTAGACCGACTCGTTGAAGGACAGCTCGCGTCCGGCATACCGTGAATAGGCGCTGCGAATGCGTTCGAAGCGTGCTGCGGGATCCGCGCCCTCGACCATTGATGCCGCAGTGATGGCGCCCGCGTTGATCATCGGGTTCCGGGGGCGCTCGGTCAGCGGATCCAGACTGATCTCGTTGAACGGCTCACCCGACGGTTCGACGTCGATCTTGTCGGCGACTGCGTCCGGGCCGTGATCGGCGAGGGCCAAGGCGTAGGTGAACGGCTTGGAGATCGACTGGATGGTGAAGGGGAGTCCGGTTTCGCCGATCTCGTACACGTAGCCGTCGACGGTCGCGACGGCGATACCGAAAGTGTCGGGGGCAACGGAAGCAAGTTCGGGAATGTAATCGGCCAATTTGCCGGCATCGAGAGCGCGGACGTCGTTGAATATTCGGGTTATCAGATCGTTGACCACGTTTCCCATGGATCGACTCTAGGCGGGTTCGACGCTGGTTTCGGGGAGCGAAAGTATGCGCGTGAGAGATCTGCAACCCGATTTGCCTGTGATTGCGCTCACGATCGACGGCCGTAGTCGCCCTGTAACTCGAAGTCACATGTGAATCACGCGGAGTCCGCGTGTCGGTTCGACGCAACGCTCCGTAGACTGACAGCACTGTCGCACAGACAGCCGCGGCGCGCACCGGTGCAGCTGTGAAGCACGGAGGGAGCGATCTCGTTGGGTGTTCTTGCCCGCATTCAGGGTCCTGACGATCTACGTCAGTTGAGCCATGCCGAGGTATCGGAGTTGGCCGACGAGATTCGTGAGTTCCTGGTGCAGAAGGTCGCGGCCACGGGTGGTCACCTCGGCCCCAACCTCGGAGTCGTCGAATTGACGATCGCGCTGCATCGTATTTTCGACTCGCCGCAGGATCCGATCATCTTCGACACCGGGCATCAGGCGTATGTCCACAAGATCCTCACCGGTCGCAAAGATCAGTTCGACACCTTGCGCAAGCAGGGCGGACTGTCGGGTTACCCGTGCCGGGCCGAGAGTGAACACGACTGGGTCGAGTCCTCCCACGCGTCGGCAGCATTGTCGTACGCCGACGGCCTGGCCAAGGCCTTTGCGCTGACCGGCCAGAACCGCCACGTCGTTGCCGTCGTCGGCGACGGTGCGCTTACCGGTGGAATGTGTTGGGAAGCCCTCAACAACATTGCGGCCGGTAAAGACCGTTCCGTGGTGATCGTCGTCAACGACAACGGTCGCTCGTACGCGCCCACCATCGGCGGCCTCGCCGATCACCTCTCCGCCCTGCGCACCGCACCGAGTTACGAGCGTGCGCTCGACAATGGTCGCCGGATGGTCAAGAAACTTCCGTGGGTCGGACGCACCGCGTACTCCGTACTTCACGGCCTGAAGGCCGGTCTCAAGGACGCTGTCAGCCCCCAGGTCATGTTCACCGACCTCGGCATCAAATACCTCGGCCCCGTCGACGGACACGACGAGGTCGCGATGGAATCCGCACTGCGCCGCGCCAAGGCGTACGGCGGTCCGGTGATCGTGCACGCGGTTACCCGTAAGGGCAACGGCTACGCACATGCCGAGAACGACGTCGCGGATCAGATGCACGCCACGGGCGTCATCGACCCCGTCACCGGTCGCTCCGACAAGACCCCGGTACTCGACTGGACGTCGGTATTCTCCGATGAGTTGATCGCCCAAGCGTCGCGCCGTGACGACATCGTGGCGATCACCGCGGCAATGGCCGGCCCGACCGGTCTGGCTGCGTTTGCCGACAAGTTCCCGGACCGCATGTTCGACGTGGGCATAGCCGAGCAGCATGCAATGACCTCTGCCGCCGGCCTTGCGCTCGGCGGTTTGCATCCGGTCGTCGCGATCTATGCAACGTTCCTCAACCGCGCCTTCGATCAATTGTTGATGGATGTCGCGCTGCTCAAACAACCCGTCACGGTGGTTCTGGATCGCGCCGGTGTCACGGGCGTCGACGGTGCCAGTCACAACGGAGTCTGGGATCTGTCGTTGCTCGGAATCATCCCCGGCATTCGCGTCGCCGCACCGCGTGACGCGGACACTCTCCGCGAGGAACTCGACGAGGCACTTCTTGTCGATGACGGCCCGACCGTCGTACGGTTCCCGAAGGGTGCTGTCCCCGAGGCAATTCCGGCGGTAAAGCGTCTTGACGGCATGGTCGACGTGCTGCGTGCCAGCGAGGGGGAGCACGGCGACGTTCTCCTTGTCGCGGTGGGCCCGTTTGCAGCATTGGGGCTCGAGATCGCCGAGGGCCTCGACAAGCAGGGCATCTCGGTTGCCGTCGTGGATCCGCGTTGGGTGCTCCCGGTGTCGGATGCGTTGGTGAAGTTGGCCGACAAGTACGCACTGGTTGTCACTCTCGAAGACGGCGGAGTACACGGCGGTATCGGTTCGACGGTGTCTGCGGCTTTGCGCGCTGCGGGAGTTCACACGTCGTGCCGCGACCTGGGTGTACCGCAGCAGTTCCTTGATCATGCGTCGCGTGAGGCTATTCACAAGGAACTGGGCCTGACGGCGCAGGATCTCTCGCGCAAGATCACGGGTTGGGTTGCGGGCATGGGTGGTTCGGTTGTTCAGGTTCAGGCCGATGCACAGGCGCAGGGCGAAGTCGCGCAGGGCTGAACCTGATGGATCGACTCTTACTGCACTGATTCGAGGGTGCTGCCGCGCGTCTCCTTCACGAATTTCAGCACCACGAACAGCGACAGCAATGCCATGACGGCATAGCCGCCGTAGGTGAGAGACAGATTCCAGTCGGCCAGCGACGGGAACGTCCACGAGACGAAGAAGTTGGCGACCCAGTTGGCGGCGGTGGCGATTCCGACTGCGGCGGCGCGGACTCGGTTGGGGAACATCTCGGAGATGAGGACCCAGACCACCGGTCCCCAGGAGAGTGCGAAGAAGAAGACAAACGCGTTTGCGCCGATCAGGGCGATCGTGGCGTTGGCGCCGCTGAGGGTGGCAACGGATTCACCGATTTCATTCTTGGTCACTGTTGCCGAATGGAAACAGGCTGCTGCCGTCCCGAGTGAGATCGCCATACCCGCAGAACCGACCAGCAACAACGGTTTACGTCCGACGCGGTCGATGACGGCGATGGCGACGAAGGTGCCGACGATGTTGACCAGCGCACTGACGACGCTGATCAGGAGTGAGCGATCGGGGCCGAAGCCGACGGCCTGCCAGAGAGTGCTGGAGTAGTAGAAGATCACGTTGATGCCGACCAGTTGTTGCAGCGCTGCCAACGCGATACCGACCCAGACCAGCTTGGATACTCCGAGCGGCTTCGAAAAGAGCTCACGCACAGTAGTTTTGGCTTGTTTGAGCTTGAGGGAATCCCGAATTTCGTCCATGCGCGCGGTGACGGCGTCGTGATCGCCGCCTTCGAGGTCGGAGATGATCTTCCGGGCGCGGTCGTCGTTACCCTGAGCGACGAGGTAGCGGGGAGACTCGGGGATCGTCGTGGTCATGACGAGATAGAGCAGGGCGGGGACGGCTTCGAGCATCAGCATCCACTGCCACGCTTCGAGGCCGGCAATCTGATTGCGAGCGCCACCGGCCGCTGCTTGGAGTGCGTAGTTCACCAACTGGGACACGGCAATTCCCAGCACGATTGCCAATTGGTACATGGAACCGAGGCGCCCTCGGATCGCTGCGGGTGAGATTTCAGCAATGTAGGCCGGTGCGATCACCGATGCAAAACCGACAGCCACGCCGCCGACAATGCGCCAGAAGGTGAGGTCGTAGACGCTGAACGGTATTGCCGATCCGACGGCGCCGACAACAAACAGGACGGCGGCGATCTGCATGACGCGGATCCGGCCGAGGCGATCAGCGAGCGACCCTGCCATCCAGGCGCCCACGGCGGCACCGAGAAGTGTCAGAGAGACGGTGAGACCGGTTGCACCGGCCCCAATGTCGTATTTGTCGCGGATCGCTCCGACTGCCCCGTTGATAACGGCGGTGTCGTACCCGAAGAGAAAACCGCCGAGCGCAGCAGCGCCGGCAAAGAGAACTGCATGTCCGACGTCGGCGCGTGTTACCCCGGTTCCGCCGCTGTCTGCCGTACCGCTGAATGCCATGCCTGCCCCCTTCGGGCCAAGTGAGCGACGCGCTGACGCGCCGATCCTCCAGTGAGCGTCGATCTATCAGTGAACACTGTGGACGCTACGCGCTGTGTGTCCGATTCGGCGGCTACTCGGAAGTCGTTATCGGGCTGAGTTGTTCACCGGCAGGTCAGGCTGACGCGATTCGTTCGGCCTTGGCAGCAAAATCGTCGAGGTCCTTGGCCATCATCTTTCGGGTGACCCGTAGTCCGAGGCGTCCGAACACCGCGCCGAGGATCTTGGCCGCCATCGAGGTGGACGTGGATACGCCGGCAAAGTTCATGGTCAGCAGCGTGCCGTCGGTGTCAGGCTCGAGCGTGAATCCGGACGTGTAGTCCATTCCGTTCGAATGCGCCTTGACGACTGTGCGAGTGGGCGCTTCCACTTCGGTAACCCACATTTCCTCGGAAGCTTCCTTGCCCATCATCTTTCGGGTCTCACGCCACCTGGTTCCGACGCCGTACCCCTCGCCGGCGAGCCGTTCGATACGGGTGACGCCGGCGAGAGTGTCCACGGCACCGTCGAGGTCGGTGACAACCTTCCAGACGGTGTCGATGGGTGCGTTGACGTGCTTGGTCACTGAGACCGACAGTTCAGACATGCGCTGAGCATAGAACCGGGGACCGACAGCGGTGGTGTTCTTTAGCCGACGCGGTTCGCAGCCTCCGTCAGTGCGGGGGTGATCTGGCCCAGAACCCACGGGACGCTCAGAACGTTGACGTTGCTCAAGCCTCCGATCACCTTGGTGTCGCTGAGAAAGACCGTCGATCCACGCTTCACCGCGTCGAGTCCGCCGACGGCGGGAATGCTCGACGGGTCACCGGACCCATCGGTGAAACCGACGATCACGTCGGCGTCGATGTCGGCGATGTTCTCGTACGAAATGGTCTTGAAGAACGTTCCACCGGCGTTGTCGGCCGCCAATTTTTCGACACCAGGTGCGTTGACGAATCCGAGTTCCGTCAAGACCTGCACACGGGGATCGGTGGGCAGATAGACATTGATGTTGCTGGCATCGGTGTCGAAATTGACGACGGCAATTGTCTTGCCCGCGTATTCGGGGTGAGCAGAAGCGGTTTCGGCGAGCGTCGTACCCAAATCGTCGACAAGCTTGTCGGCTTCGGAACTCTTGCCGACAGCCTTACCGACAATCCGTGTCTGGTCCTGCCAGGACGTCTGCCACGCTGCTCCCGGGTAGGCGGCAGTGGGTGCGATCTTGCTCAGTTGGTCGTAGACGGACTTCTCGAATCCCTCGTACGGCGCGAGGATGACGTCCGGGGTCAGGGAGGCGACGATTTCGACGGGCGGTTCACCGCTGGCCGACATGTCGAAGAGTGTGGTCTTGTCGGCGTCGAAATACTCCTGAGCCCAGGGCATGACGCCGTTGTCGTCGGCACCGTAGGTGTACTTGGGCTGCCCGACGGGGGTGAGTCCGAGTGCGTAGAGGATGTCCTGAGCGTTCCAGCCGAGCGTCACCAATCGCTCGGGCTGTGACTCGATGGTTGTGGTCCCGAAGACGTTCTCGATACTGACGGGAAATCCGTCCGCACTTGTCGACGCTGTCGAGGATTCCGAATCGGAGGAGCAGGACACGAGCGCTGCGGCGGTGATGGCAGCCAGTCCCAGTGCGGCCAATCCACGAAGAGAAGATTTCATGCAGGGAAGCCTAACCTATTTTCGACGCTCCGAAAATTCGGACTTCGATCGCGATGACAGGCGCCGATGGACCCTCGCCCGATCCCGGGGCGAGGGTCAATCGGTTTGATCGGTGGAGGTGTGCGTGTGTCAGGAGCCGAAGGTGCCGAAGTTTTCCAGGGATCCGAGTGATCCGGAGGAGGTCGGGGCGTCAGCGATCTCGAGGGTCACCGGAAGCGTTACGGGCTCGCCGATGTTGTTGGTTGCCGTGATGGTGAATTCGAATCGTCCACTGGTAGTGGGTGTTCCGGTCAAGATGCCGGCCGGGCTGAGAGTGAGCTCGGTGGGAAGTGTGCTGTTGGGGGCGACGGTCACTGTCGGTGCGGGTCGCCCGATGATAGTGAATGCGTAGTCGTAGGGCTGGCCGACGACGGCGGGGGGTGGGTTTCCGGTGAGGGTGGGTGCTTGCTCGATCTTGATGACGGACACGGTGTCGTCGCCCATGTTGGCGATGTAGGCGTGGTTTCCGTCAGGGGTGATCGCTACACCGGTCGGGCCCCGGCCGACGGTGAGGGCGTTGATGACGGTGTTGGTGGTGGTGTCGATGACGGACACTGTCTGGCCGCCGTACTGGTAATTGCTGTTGGTGACGTAGGCGCGTTGTCCGTCGGGGGTGATTGCCACCTTGTTCGGATTGTTGAAGGTGTTGGCGGTGTCTGTCACGGTCGTGACGGTGTTGTCGCTGATCTTGACGACGGACACGGTGCTGCTGTTGTAGTTGGCGACGTAGGCGTACTTCCCGTCGGGGGTGATCGCGATCCCGATCGGAGTGGTACCGACAGGGACGGTGCCGATGACGGTGTTGGCGGGGACGCCGAGGGCGTTGAGCGCAGTGTCGATGACGGACGCCGTTCCGTTGCCGTTAGTGACGTAGACGCGTTGTCCGTCGGGTGTGATCGCCACATCACGCGGCGCGTAGATGGTGTCGGTGACGGTGGCGATGACCGCTGGGGGGTCGGTGGTGGTGTTTATGACGGACACCGTGCTGCTGCCCACGTTGGCGACGTAGGCGTACTTCCCGTCGGGGGTGATCGCTATCCCGTTCGGGTTCGTGCCGACTGGGACGTTGGCAGTGACTGTGTTGGGGGCGTCGCCGAGGGCGGTGTCGATGACGGATACGGTGTCTCTGCCCCATTGGTTGGTGACGTAGACGTGTTTTCCGTCGGGGGTGATCGCCACAGTGCTCGGCTGATTGATGTCGGTGCCGGTGACGGTGGCGATGACGTCGTTGTTGCTGGTGTCGATGACGGACAACGTGTTTCCGCCGTAGTTGGTGACGTAGGCGTACTGCCCGTTGGGGGTGATCGCCACCCCGAACGCCGCCGTGCCGGTGACGTTGACCGTGCCGACATCGATTGGAGGTGTGAGGACGGTGTCGGCGGACGCGGCGCCCACTGCGGTCCCCAAGGTAACGGCGACAGTGAGGGCCGCGGCGCCGAATACTGCGGCGGTTCGAGACCGTCGTGAGAGTGGATGCAGCCGATGGTGAACAGTCACAGGTATATGCCCTTTCGGGTTATCCGCACGCTGTTGAGGGTGCGCAGCAGCGACAGGACCGTTGCCACCACCGATGAACATAATGGACAATTGGCTAAAATGGTCGGTTATGTCCATTTTGCATCCCTGGATATGGCGACGCACCCGGCTTGCCGAAGCAAACCGGGTGCGAAGTTCCTGCAGGTAAAACAGCTGTTTAGACGCTGGCAACACCAGGCGCGAGGAAGCGCTTGCCGTTGACGGCCTCCGAGGTGCCGGTTCGATCCAGGTACGGCGTGATGCCGCCGTTCCAGAAGCCGAAGCCGCCACCGAGGAGCAGACAGAGGTCGATGTCCTCGGCTGCTGCGACTACACCTTCGTCGAGCATGATCGAGATTTCCTCGGCCATGGCGCGGCGCGTGCGATCGAGCACCTCTTCCGAAGTGGAGGCCTTGTCGCCCTGAGGCCACAGTGCTGCAACCTCGGGGTCGACGGTCTGGCCGTTCTCGCCCCAGGTCCAGACGCCGGGCTTGCGAGCCTCGACCAGAGCTTCGAGGCCGGGGCTGGATTTGAACCGCTCCGGGTACGACGCCTGCAGGGTCTCGCCGGTGTGCAGTGCGACTGCGGGTCCGACGAGAGCGAGGAGCATGAACGGCGACATCGGCATGCCCAGTTCGGCGATGGCGTTGTCGGCGACGTCGAAGGGGGTGCCTTCGTCGACGGCGGACATGACCTCACCGAGGGTGCGGGTGACGAGGCGGTTGAAGACGAAGCCGGCCTTGTCGCCGCATAGGACAGCCGACTTCTTCAGTGACTTCGCGGTCGCGAAAGCTGTTGCGAGCGTAGCGTTGTCGGTCTTCTCGCCCTTGATGATCTCGAGGAGCGGGAGAACTGCAACCGGGTTGAAGAAGTGGAAGCCCACAACGCGCTCGGGATGAGCGAGACCTTCAGCCATCTCCGTGATGGAGAGCGAAGACGTGTTGGTCGCGAGGATGGTCTCGGGAGCGATGAACTGCTCGAGTTCCGCGAAGACCTTCTTCTTGACATCCATGTTCTCGAAGACGGCTTCGATGACGAAGTCGGTCTTCGAGAATGCAGCCTTGTCGAGCGAGCCGGACACGAGTGCCTTGAGGCGGTTCGCGGCGTCGGGGGACAGACGTCCCTTGCCCTGGAGCTTGTCGATTTCGGTGTGGACGTAGCCGACACCCTTGTCGATGCGCTCCTGATCGATATCGGTCAAGATGACCGGCACCTTGAGCTGGCGGACGAACAGCAGCGCGAGCTGGCTGGCCATCAGACCGGCGCCGACGATGCCGACGCCGTTGACCTTGCGGGCCAGCGAACGATCGGGAGCCCCGGCGGGGCGCTTGGCGCGCTTGTTCACCAGGTCGAAGGCATACAGGCCGGCGCGGAGTTCGTCGGTCAGAAGAAGCTCGGCGAGAGCCTCGTCCTCGGCCGCGAAGCCCTTGTCCAGGGACGCTGGATCGGTGATGTCAGTGGTGCGAGCCAATTCGAGCAGCTCGACGGACTTCACCGCGCCGGGAGCGTTGCCCTTGGTCTTGCCGTCGACAATCGCCTTCGCGCGGGCGATGGCGTCGTCCCAGCCCTCGCCGCGATCGATCTCGGGGCGAACGGGAGTGATGGTTCCGGCGAGAACCTGAGCGGCCCACGCAAGAGACTGCTCGATGAAATCGGCGGAATCGAGAACGATATCGACGACGCCGAGCTCGAGTGCCTTCTTCGGGGAGAGCACTTTGTTTTGGTTCAACGAGTTCTCGATGACCACCGTGACAGCGTTCGCGGGGCCGACGAGGTTGGGGAGCAATTGTGTTCCGCCCCAACCGGGTACGAGGCCGAGGAAGGCTTCGGGCAGGCCGAGAGCGCCCGCATTTGCGGCAACGGTGCGGTAGTGGCTGTGCAGGCCCACTTCGAGACCGCCGCCCAGAGCCACGCCGTTGATGAAGGCGAAGGTAGGAACGGAGGATTCACGAAGGCGTCGGAATACCTTGTGGCCCAAGCGTCCCAGTTCGAGACCCTGTTCACGCGAGGTGATCGCCGGAACTCCCTTGAGGTCTGCGCCGGCAGCGAAGATGAACGGCTTGCCGGTGACGGCGATGGCAACCGGGTTGGCTGCGAACGCTTCGTCGAGGGCAGCGTCGAATGCTGCGAGTCCGCCGGGACCGAAGGACGACGGCTTGGTGTGATCGAACCCGTTGTCCAGGGTGATCAACGCGAACGGACCCTCGATGCCGGGGACCGAGATGATCTTGGTGTACGCGTTCGTCACGACCTCGTCGGCGAATGCTGTTGCAATATCAGACATTACTTAGACTCCTGCCTGGTAATCAGCGTGGTTCGGGTTCTCCCAGATGACGGTGCCACCCATGCCGAGACCGATGCACATGGTGGTCAAGCCGTAACGCACGTCGGGACGCGTCGCGAACTGGCGCGAGAGCTGCGTCATCAGACGCACACCTGTCGAAGCGAGCGGGTGGCCGCACGCGATGGCGCCGCCCCACTGGTTGACGCGCGGGTCGTCGTCGGCGATTCCGTAGTGCTCGAGGAACGCGAGGACCTGAACGGCGAACGCCTCGTTGATCTCGAAGAGTCCGATGTCTTCGATCTTCAGACCGGTGCGAGCGAGAAGCTTCTCGGTGGCCGGAACCGGGCCGATGCCCATGACTGCGGGGTCGACGCCCTGGTAGGCGAAGCCGACCATACGCATGCCGACAGGCAGGCCGAGCTCTGCGGCGGTGTCTTCACCGGCGAGCAGTGCTGCGGTGGCGCCGTCGTTGAGCCCGGCGGCGTTACCGGCGGTGATGCGGCCGGCGGGACGGAACGGAGCCTTGAGCTTCGCAAGATCTTCGACGGTCGTACCGGGACGCGGCGGCTCGTCTTCGGTGGCGAGGCCCCAGCCGGTGGCGCTGCGGGTGGCGACAGGTACCAGGGTGTCGGCGAGGAAGCCGGCCTTCTTGGCTGCGTCGTACTTGTTCTGGCTGTTTACGGCGTACGCGTCGGTACGTTCCTTGGTGATGGTGGGGAACCGGTCGTGCAGGTTCTCGGCGGTGTTACCCATCACGAGGGCGCTCGGGTCGACCAGGCGGTCGGCGAGGAAACGCGGGTTGGGGTCTGCGCCCTCACCCATCGGGTGGTGGCCCATGTGCTCGACGCCACCGGCGACGACGACGTCGTACTGGCCGAAGCCGATGCCCGACGCGGTGGTGGTCACGGCAGTCATTGCGCCGGCACACATGCGGTCGATGGCAAATCCGGGGACCGACTCGGGCAGGCCCGCGAGAATCGCGGCGGTGCGGCCGATGGTCAGACCCTGGTCACCGGTTTGGGTGGTGGCTGCAATCGCTACTTCGTCGATCCGCGCTGGATCCAGCTGCGGGTTGCGGCGAAGAAGTTCGCGGATGGCTTTGACGACGAGGTCGTCGGCACGCGTCTCGGCGTACATGCCCTTGGGGCCTGCTTTGCCGAACGGGGTGCGAATGCCGTCGACAAAGACGACGTTGCGTTGGTTGTGTGTGGATGGAGCCACGCGAATTCCTCCTGATGGAGATGCCCACCACGCGTAAAGCGGGTGAGACTTACGGTTCGGCGATCACGGCCAAGCGTCCGGCCTTGCAACAAGCGTACTACTGCCCGTTACTGGCCGGTAACTTAACGTGTCGAATTGCTCCACCGCCGACGCGCGCCCCACCTCAGGATTCTGCTGCGACCTCTTCCGGTTCGCTCGGAACCACGGAGTTCAGCGCTTCGGCGAGGACGGGAACAGTCAAAGTGCGTTGCCAGTCTCGTGCGCCACCAGAAGTGAGTTTTGTCTCGACTGCGTCCGTGGCGACGTCGATATCGGAACCGGGTTCCAGCTTCCAGTCCCAGCACAAGCGTCGTACCAGGTCCGGTTGCAGCAAGTTTTCGACGGGAACGGAAACTTCGGCACTGATGTCCGACAAAGCGGCGCGGGCCGCAGTCAGTCGATCGGCAGCCGCGGGATCCTGACGAGCCCAACGTCCGGCGGCAGGCGGGCCGACGATCGCGGGAGTCTTGGACGGAAGTTCGCTCTCGGGCAGAGCCCGCGCTGACTCCAAGGCGTCCATCCAGATTCGTGAATAGCGTCGCTGCCGCGGACCGCCGAAGACGGGAAGCGAACGCAATGCGTCCATCGATCGGGGATCCTTGAGTGCGGCGTCGATAATTGCCGAATCCGGAAGCACACGACTGGGGGACACGTCGCGCTTACGGGCAAGATTTTCTCGGGCTTGCCAGAGCGCGCGCACCGCAGCCAGTTGCCGCGTGGTCTTGAGAGACGTGATGTGCGACGTCCGACGCCAGCGATCCGGCTTCGGCTTCGGCGGGCCGGCCAGGCGGATGTACTCGAATTCCTCTTTCGCCCACTCGAGTTTTCCTTGCGAGCGCAGTTCCTCTTCCATCGCGTCGCGAAGTTCGAGCAGTACCTCGACATCAAGAGCCGCATAGTTGAGCCACGGCGCCGGCAACGGGCGGGTGGACCAATCGGCGGCGCCGTGCCCCTTGCGCAGTTCCACGCGCAGGGTGCGTTCGACGATCGCGGCCAGACCGACTCGTTCGAATCCGGCGAGTCGGCCTGCCAATTCGGTGTCGAAAAGAACGGCTGGATACAGGCCCAGTTCGGCGAGTCCGGGAAGGTCCTGATCGGCGGAATGCAGTACCCACTCCAGCGGATTGATCGCTTCTGCCAGAGGTGCCATGTCCCCTGCAATGGGGATCGGATCGATCAGGAACGATCCTGCACCCGCGCGGCGAAGCTGAATCAGGTACGCCCGTGCCGAATACCGGAAGCCTGATGCCCGCTCGGCATCGACAGCCAACGGTCCGGTTCCTGCTGCCAGCGCCGCTGCGGCGTCGGCGAGTCCCGCAGCGGTGGCGATGACGTCCGGCACACCGTCGCGCGGTACCAGCAAGGGTTCTACATCGGAGGTGGGCTCGGCTGCATCATCGGTGACTTCGGACATGATCAATGACTCTACGTCGCAGAGGGCAGGGTAGTTACGTCCCGTTCCCCGTCGTGTTGCTCGCCTTGATCGTCAGGCTCCGTTACGGGGTCTGCCTCGAAGAGTTCGTCGAGCGCCGTGCCGAATCCCTGCGCGAGCTCGTGCAATTGGGGCGCCAGATCGGTGCAACTGACAATTCCCACGTCGAGATTGCCGTCGAGCGACATGACCGTCACGTTGAGTCCCGCGCCGTGAAAGATGGGACCCAGCGGGAACATTCCCTTGATCTGCGCGCCCAGGAAGTACAGCGGAACCGGCGGCCCGGGAACATTGGAGACCACCAGGTTCGACACGACGGGGTGACGCTCAGCGAGCTTGAGGGACGAGTAGACGCGCATTGCCGCGCCGAAGACTGCGGGTGATGCGAACTGTGACCAGTCCTGAAGCATGTTGGCGCCCAACGCCTCATTGTGATTCTTCGAGGTCACGTTGTAGTCACTGATGGCGAGGAGGCGCTCGACGGGGTCTGCGACCTGGGTGCTGAGCTGTGTGAACATGCCCGAGATCTGGTTGGTGCCGGCCCGGTCCGACTTGCCGTGAACGGACACCGGAACCATCGCGACCAGCGGATCGGTCGGAAGTTCGTCGCGGCTTTCGAGATAGCTCCGCAACGCACCGGCGCAGAGTGCCAGCACTACGTCGTTGACTTTGACGCCGTATCGGTCCTTGACCGCCTTGACCTTTGCAAGGTCGAGTTGGGCGAAAGCTACGTTGCGGTGTCCGGTGATCGCTCCGTTGAACGATGTTCGCGGGGCAGTGAACGGCGCCGGCATGGCCTCGCCCTTGCGGGCACGCGTCACCCATTTGGGGAGCATGGCGATGCCGCCGGGAACGAGTCGGGCGATGCGAGCAGGCCGAGCGATCACGGCGAGCAAGCCTCCGACGGCGATATCGAGAGTGCTCGCATCACCGGCACTCTTGGCCGTCGTGTCCACCAAAGACTGGGAATCCGGTTCCAAACTGCACAGTTGCGCCAGAAGGTTTGCGCCGGTGATGCCGTCAGCGGCACTGTGATGAATCTTCGACATGACAGCAACACGGCCGTCGGCGAGTCCTTCGATGACCCACATCTCCCACAGCGGCCGAGAGCGATCCAGCGGTTGACTGGCAATGTGTCCGGCGAGTTCCGCCAATTCGTCATGGCCGCCGGGAGCGGGAACCGACGTGCGATGGCAATGGCGTTCGATGTCGAAATCATGATCGTCGACCCACACCGGGTAGTCGAGGTTGAGTCGCGAATCTTTCAGCTTGCGCCGAAATGTCGGCATCCCTGCCATTCGGGCGTCCAACTCGCCCAGGAGGGTCCGATAGTCGTATCCGCCGGGAATTGTCGACGGGTCCAGTACGACTAGGCCACAGACGTGGAGGAGTTGTGTCGAGGTTTCCAAGTAGAGGAAGGTTGCGTCGAGTCCGCTGAGACGTTGCATCTACCCACTTTAGAACGGGTTCTAGTCGAGATTATGGAGAATGCCCAAACGCGGCAGTTGGTCTCAGTCATTCTTCCGCGACAATGTGGTTATCCCCGTGGGAGGCAAACCCGCGGCATACGCCAGCACTTCGCAGAACGCCTCCACGTGGTGTGACAATTCTGTCGACGTTGCGGTCCACGAGGCTCGAAGCTCCAATTGATGCGCTCGCGGCGGCCCGGCGATATCGCCGTAGCGGACCGACGTCGTTGCAGTCACTGTGCCGCCAAGCGCCACATAGGGTTCCGATCCTGCTTCGAGGGCGTCCACCAGCCAACTCCACGCAACCTCGGGAAGTAGTGGATCGGAGGCGAGGGACTCGTCGAGATCGGCCTGGATGTAGGCCACCAGGCGCATCGTCCCGTTCCAGGCTTCATCGCCGTCCGGATCGAACAGCAGGATGAGTCGGCCAAACGCGTCGCCTTCGGACTGCTCCGAAATCGTGTCCGATTCGGGATGAAGTACCTCGGCGCCGACGGCGTGGCTGTACGGGGCGAGTCGCTGCGGCGGACGGATAGGCCCGACTTCGATTTCTGGCCGGACCTGCGCCGAAGCCATTGCGGCAATTGCGGCACGAAACTCGGCCGGGTCGGCGGTCGATCCGGAAGTCGTCACAGGTCAGGACGTTAGTCGCGTAAATCGCTGTCGACGTGGAGGCGCGCCGACCGAGTGTGAGGTGGCTCGCGATGAGGCACGGACAAACTCAACAGTCGGTATGTGTCGGGGCTCACTAAAGATGACGTGGCCTTCACTCTGCGACGAACATGGCAGCATTGAGGTCGGTCGAAGACACACGTTGGCGGAGAGCGCGAGGATTGATGAGCGGGTTGGACAACTTGAATTCAGGCACCATCGGGTCGGCGGAGTACAGCGCCCGGCGAGTACTTCCGGAAGCACCGTTGTTGGCTGCGGCCACCGGCCGGACTCCGAGTCGGCGTCCGGTGTGGTTCATGCGCCAGGCCGGCCGTTCTCTTCCGGAGTACCGAAAGATTCGTGCCGGAGTCGGAATGTTGGAATCGTGCTTCGATCCGGCATTGGTTTGTGAGATCACGATGCAACCCGTCCGTCGTCATGACGTCGACGCAGCAATCCTGTTCTCCGACATCGTGGTCCCGCTGAAGGCCGCGGGTATCGATCTCGACATCGTTGCCGGAGTCGGCCCCGTGGTGGCCAATCCCGTGCGTTCGGTCGCCGATGTCGCTGCATTGCCGCGATTGGTACCGGAAGAGGTCGGCGCAATCTCGCAGGCCGTGCGACTACTCACCGCAGAGTTGGGTTCGGTGCCGTTGATCGGCTTCGCCGGCGCGCCCTTCACTTTGGCGTCGTATCTGGTCGAGGGTGGTCCCAGCCGGAACCACGAGAAGACCAAGGCGCTCATGCTCTCGGATCCCACGACGTGGCATCAGCTGCTCGGAAAGATCGCAGACGTCACCATCTGCTTCCTACAGGCGCAGCTTCATGCCGGCGTCGACGCAGTGCAGTTGTTCGACTCCTGGGCAGGTGCACTGTCGTTGGCCGAGTATCGCGAATTTGTGCTGCCGCATTCCGAGCGAGTGTTGGCCGAGGTAGCCGGCGCCGGAGTGCCGCGGATCCACTTCGGAGTGGGGACGGGCGAACTGCTGGGCGCAATGGGTGAAGCCGGGGCCGACGTCGTCGGAGTCGACTGGCGCATTCCGCTCGACGTTGCCGCGACGCGTGTCGGTCCGGGCAAGGCTTTGCAGGGCAACCTTGATCCGGCGGTGCTGTTTGCCGGTCCCGACGCGATCAACCGTGAGGTCAGGCGCATTGCCGCTGAAGGCGATCGCGCGATCGAAGCCGGTGCCATCGGACATATCTTCAACCTCGGACATGGTGTTCTCCCGGACACCGATCCCGCGGCGATCACGGCGGCGGTGGAGCTGGTGCATTCGCTGTGAGCGTTTCGGTGGCGGTGATCGGTGGCGGAATCTCCGGGCTGGTTGCCGCCTACCGGCTTCGCTGCAGTCTCGGCCCTGACGCGGACATCTCGATTGTCGAGACCAGTTCGCGTCTGGGCGGCAAGCTGCGCACGGTCGATCTTGGTAGTGGCCCGGTAGACATCGGTGCCGAAGCGTTCATTGCGCGTCGGCCCGAAGTCCCCGCGCTGTTGGCTGAGCTCGGGCTGTCGGATCAGATCGTGTATCCGGCGGGGTTGAGTCCGCTGATCTGGTCGCAGGGGTCATTGCATCGCCTTCCGGCCGGAACGTTGATGGGTATCCCGGCTGGTGGGGACGCGGTCGCGGGACTTGTTTCTTCGGACACGCTGTCCCGGATCTCCGCCGAGCGGTCCGTCCCGTTTCATTGGGAATGCGGCTCGGATTGCAGTGTCGCCCACTTGGTCTCGGAGAGATTCGGCGATCAGGTGGTGCGGCGCAGCGTGGATCCATTGCTGGGTGGGGTGTACTCGGGATTGGCTGAAACCATCGGCGTCCGCGCTGCCTTGCCCACCCTTGCTGCAGCCCTCGACGCCGGCGCCACGAGCCTTTCCGACGCCGTCGCAGCGGCTTTGCCGACGCCGGCGCCCGGGCCGGTTTTCGGGGCCTTGAAGGACGGTTACGGGGTTCTGCTCGACGCGTTGCTCGGCGCATCCGGTGCGAAGGTGATCACTGCGGCGGCGTCCGGTCTGCGCCGCGAGGGCACACGATGGTTTGTCGACCCGATCGGAACTGTTGACGCCGTAATTTTGGCGGTGCCGGCGCCGGCGGCGGCTGCGCTCTTGGCCGACGTAGCGCCCGTGGCCGCGCGAACCGCTGAAGAGATCCGACTCGCGTCGTCGGCCGTCGTGGCACTGCGGTTCGCTGGTGACATCGACTTACCGCAGAATTCCGGGATCCTGGTTGCGACCGATGCCGACCTCACGGCCAAAGCCTTCACCCTGTCCAGTCGCAAGTGGACGCACCTGGCGCAGCGCGGCGATCACCTGGTGCGGGCGTCGTTCGGCCGGTTCGGCGCAGCCGAGATCGTGGAGAGTTCTGATGCGGAACTGATCGCGCTCGCACGCGAAGATCTATCGACAGTGACGGGAATCACTGACGAGCCGACTGTGGCATTTGTTCAGCGGTGGCACGGCGGACTTCCTCAGTACGCCCCAGGTCACACGGCGATGGTCGCTGAAATCGAGCATGGCGTGGCGGAACTCGCAGGCGTAGAAGTGGCAGGTTCCTGGCTCCACGGCGTCGGAGTGCCGGCGTGTGTTGCGGTCGCACAGACGGCGGCTGCACGGATCTGCGAAGGGGTGGCACCATAGAGCCATGGCACGCCTTGATTTCGACAAACTGAACTCTGAAATTCGTTACCTCATGTTCTCCGTGTTCCAGGTGGAACCCGGTGTGCTGGGCGATGATCGGGAAGCTGCGGTCAAGGACGCTCGCTTGTTCTTCGAGGGTCTCGAAGACAAGGGCGTCGAAGTTCGCGGTATCTACGACATCGCCGGGATGCGCGCCGACGCGGACTTCATGATCTGGACCCACGCGGCCAGCATCGAACAGTTGCAGGCTGCGTATTCGGACTTCCGTCGCACCACGGCGCTGGGCAAGATCAGTGCTCCGGTGTGGAGTAACTCGGCGGTTCACCGTCCGGCCGAGTTCAACAAGAGCCACGTCCCGGCATTCATCGCGGGCGAGGATCCGGGCGACTACATCTGCGTCTACCCGTTTGTGCGTTCGCTCGAGTGGTACCTGCTTCCCGACGAGGATCGTCGCAAGATGCTCGCCGATCACGGCATGGCTGCGCGTGCGTACAAGGATGTCCGCGCCAACACGGTGCCGGCCTTTGCACTCGGCGACTACGAGTGGATTCTTGCGTTCGAGGCACCGGAACTGATCCGTATCGTCGATCTCATGCGTGACCTGCGTGCCACCGAGGCTCGTCTGCACGTGCGTGAAGAAGTTCCGTTCTTCACCGGACCTCGCGTCGACATCGAGAAGCTGGTCCTCTCGCTTCCCTGAAAGTAGCTTCTGTGACCTCCGCACCGAACCGGCGATATCAGCACACGTCTCATTGGGGCATGTTCACCGCCGAATCAGTGGCCGGCGAAGTAACCGCTGTGCATCCGTACGAGGGCGATTCCGATCCCTCGCCGATGCTGGGTAACTTCGCCGGTTCGGTGCGCAGTCGGAGCCGTGTGACTGGTCCGGCAGTGCGCCGGGGGTGGCTCGAGAACGGCCCGGGTCCCACCGAACGTCGGGGATCCGACGAGTTCGTCTCGGTGTCATGGGAACAACTGACCGAACTGCTCTCACGCGAATTGCGCCGGGTGGTCGATACCCATGGCAACAATGCGATCTTCGGTGGCTCGTACGGCTGGGCCAGCGCCGGTCGATTCCATCACGCGCAGAGCCAAGTTCACCGATTTTTGAATCTACTCGGCGGTTACACCAAGTCGGTCCACAGCTACTCGCTCGGCGCGACGGGTGTCATCATGCCCCACGTAGTCGGCACCCACAGCCAGTTGTTCGAGCGCTCCACGTCATGGGACGTCATCGCGGAACACTCCGACCTGCTGGTCTGCTTCGGCGGAGTTCCGATCAAGAACACCGGCGTCAATGCCGGTGGTAGCAGCGATCATCCGACGAGCGGTGCACTGAATTCGTTCCGCGACCGCGGCGGCAAGATCGTCTCGTTCAGTCCGCTGCGCGACGATCTCGACGGCGAATGTGACTGGATCGCACCGATTCCCGGGACCGACGTCGCGATCATGCTGGCGTTGGCCTACGTGCTCGCGTCGGAAGGTCTTCACGATCGTGCCTTCGTGAATCGGTACTGCGTCGGCTACGAACGCTTCGAGGATTACCTGCTCGGACGCTCCGACGGCATCCCGAAGGATTCGCTGTGGGCACAGGAGATTTCGGGAGTGCCGGCTGCCACGATCGTGAGTCTGGCTCGGCGGATGGCGTCCGGCCGCACATTGGTGTCGGTCACGTGGTCGTTGCAACGCATCAAACACGGTGAACAAGCCCCGTGGATGGGCATCACTCTCGCGGCGATGCTCGGTCAGATCGGGCTTCCCGGAGGCGGTTTCGGACACGGATACGGTTCGATGAACGAACCGGGCATGGCTCCGGTCCGGTACCCATTGCCCACGTTTCCACAGGGGCGCAACCCTGTCGCCGACTTCATCCCCGTCGCCGCAATCTCCGACTTATTGCTCTCACCGGGTGAGGAATTCGACTACGACGGCCGACGCCTCACCTATCCCGATATCCGACTGGTGTATTGGGCGGGCGGAAATCCGTTCCACCATCACCAGGAATTGTCGCGACTGCGACGCGCATTCGCCAGACCCGACACCATCGTCGTTCACGAGCCGTACTGGACTCCGATGGCCAAGAATGCCGACATCGTGGTGCCGTCGACGACGTCCCTCGAGCGAAACGATCTCAGCTGCACGAGAAATGATGCGCTGCTGGTCGCGATGCATCAGGTAGTTCCGCCGTTTGCGGACTCCCGCGATGACTACGAGACCTTTGCGGCGCTCGCCGACGCGCTCGGTTTCGGTGAGGAGTTCACCGAAGGGCGATCGTCGCAGCAATGGATCGAGCATCTCTACAGTCAGTGGCAACCCGCGGTGGATGCCGACGGCGGAAACACCCCGTCGTTCGAGGATTTCTGGGCCGATGGTCACTATCGGATGCGTACCCAGGACAGCTTGATTTTGTTCGGTGAGTTCCGGGATGACCCCGACAAGAATCCGCTCGGGACTCCCAGCGGGAAGATCGAGATCTTCTCCGAGACCATCGATTCATTCGGCTACGACGACTGCCACGGCCACCCTCGTTGGTACGAACCCGAAGAGTGGTTAAACGGTTCACGCGCGGAGCAGTTTCCGCTCCACCTCATCGCCAACCAGCCCAAGACCCGGCTGCACGGTCAACTCGATCACGGCGCCGTAAGTCAGGCGTCGAAGATTTCCGGTCGTGAACCGATTCGTCTGCACCCCGATGTGGCCGCCGAACGGGGTCTGGTCGCGCGCGATGTCGTGCGAGTATTCAATGACCGCGGTTCATGTCTGGCGGGTGTTGTGATTGATTCGGGGATGCATCCCGACGTCGTTCAGCTTTCCACCGGAGCTTGGTACGACCCTCTGGACCCGGCCGATCCCGACGCAATGTGTGTGCATGGAAACCCGAATGTTCTGACGCCGGATGTCGGAACATCCTCGCTGTCCCACGGCTGTACCGGCCAGCATGTGCTGGTGCAGATCGAGAAGTTCGACGGGGAACTTCCGCCTATCCGCGCGTTCGATCCTCCGGTCCTGCTTAGGAGCTGACCGACATGTCACCGACGCCGGGCGTCCCGTCGGCGAGCATGTAGCGGTGGCGCACCGCACCCTTCGGTGAGGTGACGGCAGGCTCCATGAGTCGCAGGTTCGTCGGAACTACCCCGTCGGCGAAGACCTTCTTCCCGCTGCCGAGGAGGATCGGATACACCCAGAGGGTGAGTCGATCGAAGAGTCGCTTGGCGAACAGGGTTTGAACGAAGTCGAGACTGCCGATGACATGGGTGTTCGCGTGCCGCTCGCGTAGTTCGCGGACAGCGGTGACGGTATCGCGATCAAGCAGTGTGGACTCGGCCCATTCGAGGGGCCAGCTCTGGCGCGAAGCCACGTATTTCGGGATGGTGTTGAACCGCTGTGAGATGTCGCCCTCCGCGTGCGGCCAGTAGGCGGCGAAGATGTCGTAGGTCCGACGGCCGAGCAGCAGTGCGTCCATTCCCGCCATACCGGACTCGACCTGCTCACCGACGACCTCGTCGATGAGAGGTGCCTGCCAGCCGCCGAACGCGAACCCGCCGGCGGTGTCCTCGTCCGGACCGCCCGGTGCCTGCGCGACGCCGTCGAGTGTGGTGAACAGGTCGATGTGGATGAGTCCCATGCCAAGCTCCCGCAGGGTTGTGTGTCGCTGGGTCGCCCGTCGTCGTCGCGGCGACGAGATCTCTTCGAGCCTGTCACATGATTCGTCGGCGAAGCTACTGCTGTCGGCTAACGACGGAACCGGTCGACCCCTGATTGCGTCGAACTTGGTGAGCGCCTGAATTTCAGGAGAACGCATCGAGCGAGGTGGGGGCATCGTGAGTGCAGTGGAAGTGGAGTCGGTACGGGCGAGATCGGAAGTGCTTCGGGGACAGATTGATTCGATGATGGAGGATCTGCGAACCCGGACTGCGAGGCTGGCGACAGCTCAAGAGGCGATCGCGACTTCCACGGCGCAAGCTCGATCTGCAGACGGTTCCGTAGAGGTTGTCGTCAATGCGTCGGGCGCGCTTGTCGGGGTCAAATTTTCTGCCGACGCGTTCTCCCGGACGACGCCGAGGAAACTCGCGGTCGCCGTTCTGGCGACGGCAGGATTGGCTGCTGCGGACATGCGCCGACAGAACGCCGAGATACTGAGGCCGTTCATCGCCGCGGCACAGGTGGATCTGCCGGATCTGATTCCCGGAGCGCCGAGTTTGCGTGAAGGCGTGCCGGTAGGTGCTGGCGACGACGACGTGGCGTGGAACTGCACTGTTTTGAGGAGCGCCGGTAATGCCTGAATTCTGGATTGATGTCGCGGCGATGCGTTCGGTTGCGCCGAGATTCGCGGGCATTTCGCGAGACCTCGAAAATATTCGGGTCAAAATCGAAGAAGTGACGGCTGCCGAGGGGCCGAGTTGGGGCACCGATACCTTCGGGGTCACCTTCGCTTCTGCTTACCTGCCGGGTTCTGAATCGGTTCTTGCCGGTGTCACGATGACGGCCGGTGCATTGCGCAATCTCACCGACGCGTTATTTCGGACAACAGCGAACTTCGAGGGCGTCGACGCACGACTGGCCGACAATCTGGCGGGTGGGCTCTGATGGGGATCGAGATTCCGGGATACCTGCAAGCCGTCGCAAGCGTCGCGGTGGGCAGCGACTGGCCGGACGGCGATGAGACATCATTGTGGCGTCTGGGGGATGCCTGGGTGGAGGTGGCTGCGGCGCTAGGAGTTGCCTCTGAATTTGGTGACACGGCCGCTCGGGGAGCGCTTTCGTCGATCGACGGCGAAATGCAGGATTCACTGGCCACATTCTGGGGCCATTCCGGTGGCGTTGCTGATGTCCTTGATCGGTTGATCTCAGCGGCAACGGAACTGGGGGAATCCTGTGACTCGACTGCAACCGACATCGAATACACCAAGCTGTCGATCATTGCGGCTTTGATTGCCCTCGCGATTGAGCTTGCGAGTATGGCCGCCGCCGCGGTACCGACTTTGGGTCTGAGCACCGTGGGAGCCGCTGCCGCCGAAGTGGCAACCGCGCTGACCGTTCGAATGTTGTTGCGACAATTACTGATCCGGGTGATCGAGGCCGCTGCCGTAGAAGCTGCTTCGGCCGTCTTTTCCGGCCTGGCCATTCAATTGGGGCAGATGACGATGGATCATCGGCAGTCCATCGACATCGGGAAGGTTGTCACCGAGGGGCGCGATGCATTTGTTAAAGGTGCCGCAAATGGCGTCCTGAGAACTACCTCGGTCTCCAGCAATATTGCGCATCCCGTTACCGGCGCGGCCACGACTCCCTATCAGCGGATCGCCCGTAACGGGATGGATGACGCAGTGAGCGGAGCATCTGCCGCCGTCGTCACCAAAGAAGTTACCGGCGGTGATGCCTCAATCACGGACATCACGTCCGGCGCCGTCGGCGGAGCAACGGGATCGGTGAAAGACGGATTGATTGCCCGCACCGACGATCTTGCTGCGGTGGGTGTGACGTCGAACCTTCTGAACTGGAATTTCTGAATGAGAAGGCTTATCGGGGGTTATGTTGAGGACGTGAACGCGTGCCCGGGTTGTTCCGCCGAATCGAATGGCCGCTGTACCGTGTGCCGCCGTCAAGGCCCGGTGAAGCGTCCGTCGACGCCCGTTTTCAACGGATTCCTGTATTCGGCAATCGGACTCGTTCTTCTGACTCCGCTGGTAGTAGTTTTCTATCCAATTTTCGGTGAAATTGTTGGGAATGCAGTCGAGGTAATTTTTGGGATTCTGATCGCCGCGACAACCGGGCTGCTCATACTCATTCGGGGATCAAGAAAGTCGTGAGGTCGGGCGCTATCGCGGAGTGACCTGATCGGTCCAGGTTTGCCCGTCGTGCCAGCGTACGAAGCGTGGATCGCCGGCGTCCGGATACCAACCGGGAGCAACGGCTCCGTAATTTCGTGGAGCATTTCGAGATTGGCGACTGCGATTCGACATGATGACTGCTGTGGCAATTCCTCCGGGGATCAAGAAGAATACGAAGAAGATGATGAGCCAATGTATTGGCTGTAGGGCGCCCATCGCCAGATTATTGCCGAGTATTCTTGTCTCCGTAGAAGGTTTCAAGAATATCGTTTGGCTCGGTAGGGGAACCAGCGAAGTTCCTTGGCGAGGCTTCGGAGATGCATGATGCTGAAGTGATGAAAAAAATAACTACGGGCGAAACAGGCAGGTCGGGTAATGAGCCGTGCCTGAGTGCACATTAGTTCGCAACTTCGACGGGATCCCGTACCTGGCATCGATTTGTGGACAGAAATACCCGGCTAGGTGGGGCAGGTAATCGTGCCTGGCCGCGATCGATACCAACCACCGCTGATTGTGAAGGATTCAGCTCGCTCAGCGACCAGAATCCTTCACAACCAACTCATGTTCGGTTACTGCGCGGGATGCAAAACTAGAGAAATGGAGTTGATGCAGTACCGCTGATCTGTCGGGGTGGGGTAGCCCTCGCCCTCGAAGACGTGGCCGAGGTGGCTGTGGCATTTCTTGCACACAACCTCGACGCGGCGCATTCCCAAGCTCACATCTTCCTTGAGGATGACTGCATCGGAGTTTGCCGGATCGAAGAATGACGGCCAACCGCAGTGCGATTCGAACTTCTCGGTGCTGCGGAACAGTTCGGCGCCGCAAGCCCGGCAGGAGTACACACCTTCAGTAGTGGTGTTGGTGTACTCGCCGACATTGGGTCGCTCGGTACCCGCTTGACGCAGGACCGCGTACTCGGAGGGTGTCAGTTTCTCGCGCCACTCGCTCTCGGTGAGGGTGACTTCGGGGACGCTGTCTGGAGAACTCATATCTCTACGCTAATCCTTCACTGAAGGTTCGGCTTCGCGCGCAGGTGAAGACGCTTCGAGTGGTGGATCTAGTAGATAGGCGGGATCGATTCCGCGGTCCAGACGGCCTTCCCGTCGTGCAACCAGGTACCGGTAGCCCAAGACACAGAAGATCACGATCAGGAGCAAACTCCAGCCGAGAGTGCTCTTCATGTACTCGGCTGCTCGGCCGAAGGCGGGCCATCGCAGCGACCACCAGTCGTCGAAGGTCATGCAGCCGTAGACGGCAAGCCAGGCCGGCCAGTTTCGCATTACCGAATTCTTGAGTACCACCGACATCAGGAGCGGGAACAGCATCATCGAGTAGTACATCTGGCCCAGTGACGGCAGCAGGAACGATGCCGTCATGATCAAGCCCGTTGTGGTGGTGAGGAAGAACAGTTCGTCGTTTCGGTAGTAGCGATACAGCAGCCACAGTGACACGAGGACCATGACGGCGAATATCGCTCGCAGCGACAGGATCAGCCACTCGGGCAGACCGAAGTATGCGCCGTTCCCCACGATCGAACTGTTGAAGTAGTCGCGAGATTCCAACAGGTAGGGGACGGTGCGTTCGACAAACGCCATCGGGTCGGCAGAAAGCGGTACTGCGACGACGGTGAGGATGAACGGGATTCCCAGTGCGGTGACAAATACCTTCCACTGCCCCCGAACCAACGGCAGCAGCAGAAGTGGGGCCAGGGTGGGCTTGATAGCGAGGGTGATACCGATCGCAGCACCCGCCCACAGGTCTTTTCGGCGCATCAGGAACAGCAGGAACGCCATTTCGCTGAGCAGCACGATGCCATTGATATTGGTGAAGATCAGCGTGTTGGTGACGGTCTCCGACGTGAACGCCGCCAGAACGACGATCGGTGCGGCGATGGAGCTGATCTTCAGATCGAACAGGCGCAGCAGTAGATACAACGCGACCAGGACGGCAACTGCGTTGACGCCGATGAAAAGCCAGCGGGACCGTTCCGGATCCAGGATGGAGAGTGGTGCCATCAACAGCGAACCGGATGGTGGGTAAAGGTAATGCGGATCTACCGAATTGAAGTCGGCGGTGTACACCGGGCGGCCGTTCCAGAACGCCAGAGCTGCGTTGTAAACCGGCCGGAAGTCATCGGTGATAGCCCCGTTGACGGCCTTCACGACGACGCGATTGATCACGGTCATCACGGCGATCGGCCACAAAACGTAGTTGACGACTTGTTGGGTTGTCCGCCCTGTACGAGGCTCGAGCTGTCTAAGGAACACTTCGGAACGGTACACCGAAGGCTGACCGTAATAGGGGATGCACCCTAATTTGCGAAGTGGGGAGCGTCGCAACGCGTCAGGCGGGGCAGACACTTCCGTTGGGCGGCAAGGTTTGATTGTCGAGGTAGGACACGGAGGCCTTCTGCGCGCAGTTGGATTGCATTGCGGGGTGACCGGCGCCTTGCCAGTCGAGGGTGGCGAACCGGGTTCCAGCATTGGTGACGACTCCGGTGACACTGGCCAGTCCGCTGTTGCCGACGGCAGGATCCGCCTGGCCGCTCAACACGAGGACCGTCGGTTTCAGAGCGGTCGGTAGGGGAGTCGGGGTGGTCGTCGGCCAGCTGGCGCACGCTAACAGCCCGAGTGCGGCTTCGTTCCCGAACACCGGATAGGCGCTGCCCCACGTCTGCTGCAATTCACGGACGCGTCCGACGCCCGGCCACTGCCCGCCGTCCGTGCAGCGTCCGACGAATTGTCCGTCGCTGCCCAGATCCTTTTCGGCCGCAGCGGCGCGTTCACGCATCGGCACCGGATTCCCGCTACCGAGCGCGCTCAGGGCGTCGGCGAGGGCGGTGGTGTCCAACTGTCGGTTTTGTCCAGAGATCCCGAGGCTCGCGGAGATGGCGTTCGCGAGAGATGACGCCGACAACGGGCGGAAGTCTCCCTTCCGGGCGCGTTCCATCAGTGTGAGGACGGCGGCGTGCGGGTCCGGACCGAGAGAGCATGAGAGTGCGGCGCAGCGCGTGGCGAACGCTGCGAGAACGGCTTCCTGTCCCCGGACGTGGCTTTCGGCTTCGGTAGCCGCGTCGGTGGCAACCGGGGCGGGTGAGTCGAGTATCAGCCGCGAAACGTTGTCGGGATGAGCCGCGGCGTAGCTCAACGCGATGTCCGAGCCGGAACCGGCGGCCCACAGTGCAATCGTGTCGACGCCCCAGCGCGAGCGCAATGCCTCGATGTCTTGGGCGGCAGCATCGGCGCCGAACTTCAGTTCCTGGGGTTCGAGGTAGTCGGTGCACGCAATGGTGGCGTCGTGGCCGAGTTCGGCGACGGCGCTAGCGGCATCGCCCGAAGTGCTCGGTTCGAATTGACCGAGGTCGGCGAGCCCGCGGCGGGTGTCCGGTTCCATGCATTCGATGGGCGTCGAGCGGTCGATTCCACGGCGATCGAGTGCGACGACCGGGTGGGCGGCAAGTACGGCACTCAGACCGGATGATCCCAGCATCGCCAGGGTGCTTCCGGATGAGCGATCGGTTCCGGAGGTAAATACGACAGGATAGGCGTCAGCCGGTGTGGAGGACGTTCGGGCGCGGGTGGCGGCGGCCGTGAAAGTTCCGTCGATCTGGCCGCTGACGTCGATGGGCGCGCTGAACTCGGCGCAGTCGAGGATGACGCCGGCGGTTGCAGCGGCCAACGCGCGGTCGCTTAGCGACGTTCCGCTGCAGTCGCGCCAGGGGAGGTCGTTGCTTGGGACAGCGGGTTCGGGGACGGGCGGACTCACGGTTCCCGACGCGTCGGTTGTGGCCGGGCTTCCACCGGTGTGACCTTCGACCGCTACGACAGGGCGAAGTGAGGGGCCCGCTCCACAGGCACAACACGTTGCCAGGACTACTGCAATCAAAGCCGCTCTGCGCATGCCGACCAGAGTGCCAGGTTCAGTGCCGAGGGCGGCGACGAACCCACCGCGAGAGAATCGTGCCGTCGGCGTCGGTGAGGATGTGCGCGGGTGTCATCGGGGTGGGTAGGGAGTGAGGGGAGGTTGCAATTCGTCCGGCCGCGCCGCCGACGAGTTGCGGTGAGGTGGTGATGCACAGTTCGTCGACGACGTCGTCTGCGATCAGTTGGCCGAACAGGGAAGGTCCACCCTCGCAAAGGATTCGAGACAAATTCAATTGGGAGCATGCCGTCTCGATATCGACGCTGCGCACCGCGGGATTCTCGCTCCGGTGAATGTCGGCACCGGCTGCGCGAAGGTTCGCGACGGCGACGGGGTCTGCGTCGCGTCCGACGAGAAGGATCGGCGGAGCCGTTGTGTCTCGGAACAATCGGCTTTCCGGGTCGATCGCTGCACGTGCCGAGACGACCAGCATTGGCGGCACGGGGGCCAGGCCCGCGTTGACGCGGCGTTCCCGAGCGTCATCGCGCATCACAGCTCCGCCGTAATTTTCGGAGCGAGCAGTGCCGGCTCCGACAACCACGACGTCGCAGAGTTCCCGCAAAATTCCGAACACAGTCTTGTCTGCCGGGGTGCCCAGGCCTCCGCTCACGCCGCTGACGGAGACGGCCCCGTCGATGCTCGACACAAAATTCACGCGCAGCCAGGGACGCGTGAGGTTTTCCGGGTACGCGTAGAGCGCACGGAGGCCATCCGGATCCTCCGGTGTGAAGTAGGTCGCAATATGCGTACGGTGCATAGGAGAGATCACACCACGTAGATACGCTGGATGGATGCATGAACGTCTTGTCGATCGCAGCCCGGTGGTACCCGCCGATCAGTTGGTAGCTCAAATGGTCCCACCCGCAATGTTCGACGAGGTGAGTTTCGCTTCCTACATTCCTGATCCCAAGGAACCGAGCCAGTCGGCTGCTGTCGCTAAGGCCGAGGAATTCTCCAAGCGCGTAGCCAAGATTCGGGGCGGTGGACGTCGCGGATTGTTCGGCAAGAAGACTCCGTCGACCGGTGCCGGTCTGTACCTCGACGGCGGTTTCGGTGTCGGTAAGACGCACCTTCTGGCATCGATTTTCCACAGCGTTCCTTCGCCCAAAGCTTTCGGCACCTTCGTCGAGTTGACCCATGTCGTGGGCGCGCTCGGCTTCAACAAGGCCGTCGAGGCGTTCTCCGAGCACAGCGTTCTGTGCATCGACGAATTCGAGCTCGACGATCCAGGCGACACCATGCTCGTCTCGCGGTTGCTTTCGGAGCTTTCTGCACGTGGTGTATCGATCATTGCGACATCCAACACGTTGCCGGGCCAGCTCGGTGAGGGCCGTTTTGCAGCGCAGGACTTCTTGCGCGAGATCAAGAAGCTCGGATCGATCTTCGAGACCATTCGCGTCGACGGTCCCGACTACCGTCACCGCGACCTGCCGCCGGCTCCCGATCCGATTTCCTCGGATGAGTTGGTGACGCGTGCCGCGTCCATCGACGGCGCCACACTCGATAACTTCGACGAGCTGTGCAAGCACCTCAGCACGTTGCACCCGTCGCGGTACAACAAGCTGGTCGAGGGTGTTCGCGCTGTCTTTATCGACGGCGTTCACCCCGCAACAGATCAGTCGGTGGCTCTACGTTTCGTGGTTCTTGCCGACCGTCTGTACGACGCGAGCATCCCGGTCACCGTTTCCGGTGCCCGTCTCGACGAAATCTTCACCCCGGAGATGCTGGCCGGCGGTTACAAGAAGAAGTACCTCCGTGCCACGTCGCGTCTGCTCGCTCTGTCGCGCTTCGAGGTTGCAGCCAACTAGTCAGACTTCTCGCTCCATCACGAAATCGTGATGGAGTTGGGCGCCGACGACAAACGTTTTGGTGCCGACCTGCGTGAACCCCTTTTTTGTGTAGAACTTCTGCGCGCGCACGTTCTCCTGGTTCACACCGAGCCAGATTCCCGCGCTGCCGCACTTCTGCGCGTGTGAGATAGCTGCGTCCATCAGTGCTGCGGCAGCACCACTTCCGTGATTTCCGGGAAGAACGTACAGCTTGCTCAATTCGGTGGTGGGTCGCAGGGTCAGCGCGGCCTGCACATCTGGATCGGTGGGCTCATCGTCGATCAGCATCGCGTATCCGACGATGGCGTCGCCGGAGATCACCTTGAGGACAGTGCGCGTCGGGTCGGTCAGGTATTCGGAGAACTTGTCGACGGACAGAACGTTGTCGATGAATGCACTGATGTCATCGTCGGAAGCGTCTGGTGGACAGGCGAGGGGGAATGTCACCGCCGCCACGTCGGCGATGGCTTCGGAGTCCCAGATTCCAGCTCGGTCAACGGTGATCGTCACGTAAATTTTGCCCTTCATACACGTGCATTGGTGCGACAAGTACATCACTTGCCGCACCGCACGCGACTGTCAGGCTTTCTCGGGTACCCCGGATGTCAATTGCTTCACGGCGAAGACAGGTGCCAAGGCGATCAGAATTCCGCAGAAGACCAGCGGAATCAGGAATCCGACCCGCAAGTCGCTGACTGCGGCAACGGCTCCGACAATTCCGCCGCCGACTACGGTTCCGGCGTAGTTGAAGAGGTTGATGCGTGCGATGACGGCGTCGACCTGACCGGGCGCAGCCATACGTCCGGCGGCGCTGAAGCAGATCGGGGCGATGACCGGGACGCCGAGACCGACGATCGTGAAGCCGATGATGGCAACGACGGGGGACTGCGATGTCACGACAACAGCCATGCCCGCGACGCCGATCAGCGACCCGATTCGGACGACGGTGATTTCACCGAATTTGCTCACCCAGTAGTCGCCGGTCAATCGGGCGACGAGTGCGGCAATCTGATAGGCCGCCACTGAGAGAGCGGCAGTACTGGTACTCGCGAGAAGGTCGTCCTCGAGGAACATGGTGGACCAGTTGCCGACACTGAAGTCGACAGCGTAGAAGAGGGCCATTGCGACGCCGAGCAGAATGAAGACTCGCATCGGAACGGTGAGGTCGACCTTGCCGGGGGTGCCGGCGTCGACGGATTTGGTTTCGGAACGGTTGAGAAGTTGTGGGCCGAAGGCGAGGAGGAGAACTCCGACTAGGATTCCTGCACTCAACTGAATCGTGCGTATGGAGAGATCGAATCCTGATGCGGCCGAGACGAACAGGGCTCCGACAATGGCTCCGACGCTCCAGGCGGCGTGAAACGAGCTGAGGATGAACTTGCCCTTGGCGTGTTGGATCGAGACGGCTTGCATGTTCGCGGCGGCGTCGACCATGCCGAGTCCGATGCCGTAGATCGCCAGGAAGGCGAAGAAGGCAACCTGGTTCGGGGCAATTCCGATAGCTCCGCCGAAGATCGCGATGACGGCGAGGCCGATGCGCAGTGTCGTTTTGCTTGATGTCCGTACTGCGATCATCTCGGCGAGGACACTGCCGAGGCCTGCGATGACCGACACGATAACAACGGCGACAACAACCAGGCTGTCGCTCAGTTCGAGAAGATCCCGAAATTTGGGAAGCTGCGTCAAGATCGAGGCGAGCAGAAATCCTTGGAGTGCGAACGCCACTGAAGTGGCGATCCGTGCCCTGGTCAGGGTGCGGGGAAGATCCGTCATGAAGCGCGGCCTTTGTCTCGTCTGTCTCGTTCGGTCGGGATGGCTGAACGGTACTTGATCGTCGTACTGGTCGAGTGTCCAACAAAGTTGATTGTTTTGCAGCGTTCTTTGATTAACTGACCTACATGAGTTGGAAGCCAGCGCCAGAATTTCCGTCGTCCTTTCTATGGGGAACCGCCACTGCGGCGTACCAAATCGAAGGAGCTGTGGCCGAAGACGGTCGCGGACGCTCGATTTGGGACGACTTCTGTGAACGTCCCGGAGCGATTATCGGTGGTGAGACCGGCGTCGTCGCCGCTGATCACTATCACCGCTGGGAATCCGATGTAGACCTGATGACCACACTCGGGCTCGACGCGTATCGACTGTCCCTATCTTGGTCGCGGATCCTTCCGACCGGAACCGGGCAGGTGAACGTCAAAGGTCTCGACTTCTACGACCGGATGATCGATCGACTGTGCGACGCCGGAATTACGCCCGCGGTCACGCTCTATCACTGGGATCTGCCGTCGGCGCTGCAAGAACAGGGCGGTTGGATGAACCGTGACACGGCTTTTCGGTTAGGGGAGTACGCGCAGATCGTGGGCGAGAAGTTCGCCGATCGCGTCGGAATGTGGATGCCGCTCAACGAACCGGTAGTTCACACCCTGTACGGGCACGCGCTCGGAGTTCACGCTCCCGGGCTTGCACTCGGATTCGAGGCGTTTCAGGCCGCGCACCACCAACTGCTCGGACACGGACTCGCGGTCAACGCGCTGCGTTCGGCCGGATGCTCCAACATCGGCATCGCATCGAATCACGCTCCGGTGCGTGCCGCGTCGGAGTCGCCCGAAGACGTCGTGGCAGCCGACATCTACGACCACGTCGTCAACTGGATGTTCGCGGATCCGGTGCTGGTCGGAAAATACCCGGCGGACGAGTTCGCTCAGCTGCTCAGCGGGCCGATCGACGAGGATCTGAAAATCATTGCCGCGCCACTGGACTGGTACGGGATCAACTACTACGAGCCCACGATGATTGCGGCGCCGGTCGAGGGTGAGGGCACCGCTGGTGTTCTCGAGATCGATCTGCCGCCGGGATTGCCGTTCGCTCCGGTTGCGATAACCGGTTATCCGACAACAGATTTCGGCTGGCCGATCATTCCCGAGGGTCTCGGTGAGATTCTGCGAACCTTCCAGTCCCGATTCGGTGACGCGCTGCCCCCGATCTACATCACCGAAAGCGGGTGCTCGTTCCACGATGCTCCGAACGAGGCCGGCGAGGTCCATGACCCTGCTCGCATCGACTACCACGACGCGCACTTGCGTTCGCTGCGATCAGCCATGGACGACGGCGTCGACGTGCAGGGCTACTTTGTGTGGTCGATGCTCGACAACTTCGAATGGGCGGCCGGCTACAAGGAACGATTCGGCTTGGTCCACGTCGATTTCGATACACAGAAGCGGACCCCGAAAGACTCGTTCGAGTGGTATCGCGCGTTGATCTCAGCGCACAAGGCGGCGCGGGTCTAGTTTGTCGACGGAGGCGGCCGGGTTGCGTTCTGCGGCCCGGCCGCCTAGCCTCGACTCTCATGAAGCGCATTCTCGTAGTACACCGCCGTAGCGGGGTCTGAATCGGACCGACCCCCCGCTGCGGGTCGTTGTGCTACCTGTTGGTCCTCCGCTTCATTCCAGGAAGACCACGATCATGACTTTCAACTTCGCTTTCGCTTCTGATTCTTCGACCGCCTTCGCAGCCGATCCTTTTGCTGCGCGCCACGGAAAATCCCTGCCGGCCGGCCTGCGTTCCGAATGCTCCGCGATGTCGTGGAACGAATTCGAATCCACGTACGCCGCAATGAACGGCCCGATCCGTCTCGGCGCGTGGTCAACCGAGAAGATTGCACCCGGCCGTTGGACCTTCGAGGCGACACTCGGCCTGGGGGAGCGGATTGCCAAAGCCTCCGCCACCGCAACCGGCGCGATCTCGGCTATGACATCGATGCTG
This sequence comes from Rhodococcus sp. ARC_M6, assembly GCF_022810305.1. Taxonomy (GTDB): domain Bacteria; phylum Actinomycetota; class Actinomycetes; order Mycobacteriales; family Mycobacteriaceae; genus Rhodococcus_F. The sequence continues at coordinate 249,224 of NZ_JALGQH010000002.1, read as the reverse complement.
TACGACGCGGGAATCTCCCTGGAAATTCTGTCGTTCCATCAGCACCAGATCGGTCACCGTACGGCCACATTCATCTTCACCGAGTGCGGTGGCCGTCGCAGCTGGGCTATGGGCATCGGTGAGACCGCGACAGAATCCTCGCTCCGGGCGATGACGTCGGCTGCGAACCGCTTCTCCAACTGAGAAACCCGAACATCCAGATACATTGAGGCGGGATCCCGAATGGGGTCCCGTCTCAATCTCATGCCACAATTCTTGACAGACAACGCAAAAGTCCGGAACCCCAAAGGGATTCCGGACTTTTGTACTGCCGTGGTGCGCGATACTGGGATTGAACCAGTGACCTCTTCCGTGTCAGGGAAGCGCTCTCCCGCTGAGCTAATCGCGCGGGATCTTGAGAGAAAAATGGAGCGGACGACGGGATTCGAACCCGCGACCCCAACCTTGGCAAGGTTGTGCGCTACCAGCTGCGCCACGTCCGCATTCGCAATAAACTCCGTTAACGGCGCTCAGTGCTTGTCTAACCTATCAGACCCGCAAGCGGGTTTTTACCATCAGGCCCGAGGGCCTGACGTGGTGCGCGATACTGGGATTGAACCAGTGACCTCTTCCGTGTCAGGGAAGCGCTCTCCCGCTGAGCTAATCGCGCGAGGTGGAGACGGGAATCGAACCCGTGTGCACGGCTTTGCAGGCCGTTGCCTCACCACTCGGCCACTCCACCGTAAAAGGTTGAGTCACACCTCTCGAGCGGACGACGGGATTCGAACCCGCGACCCCAACCTTGGCAAGGTTGTGCGCTACCAGCTGCGCCACGTCCGCATTGCACCGTGTTGCTTGGGGAGCGGGTTGCTCTCCTCGGTGCGTTGAAAACATTAGCCGACGGCATCCGAAACATACAAATCACCAGTTCAGGGGCAATTTTTAGTCTGAAATGAAGCAAAATGCTGTCCTGAACGTGCCTCAGAGCCCGGATGTGGAAGGTCCTGAATCGGGGAATTCGAGTCGGGATGCCGCCGGCGTGAATGACAACCTGGTGATTCGTATTCAGCGCTGGGTCGTGTTAATGTTCCAACTCGTTCGAGCGCATGCGTTCGGATGTTTCAGAAGGTCCCGTGGCTCAGTGGAAGAGCGTCCCGTTCACACCGGGAAGGTCGCTGGTTCGATCCCAGCCGGGACCACCCGAAGAACCCCCTGGCAACAGGGGGTTCTCTTCGTTTTGCGGAGGGCTAAGCGTGGGGCCGTGGCCCCTACGTGGGCCCTAGCAGTTTACGGCGCTGTCTGGTAGGCCCTGTGCCCCACCGTGTCGTGGCGGCTGGGAGCCAGACAAGAGAAACCTCGGGGTCGTCTGAGATACCCCCGATACCTAGGCGGGTAAGACGCCACAGCGCGCGGGAGCCGGACAGAATTATCTGTCCTGGAGTCTCCTTGTCTACTCGAACTTTTGCATCGACACCCCCCGATCCGTACGCCGACTTACGGGCGTTCAGCGTGGTTCAAGTGGCCGAACGGATACAGCTCAGCCAGCGCGCCATCTGGCGCTTGCTTGCCGACGGCCACCTCTAAACCCTTTTCGCCCGCAAGCCGGGCGTTCCGGTACGCATTCCGGCCGAAAGCTTGCGTGCACTTCTGGCAAACGGCCACCGTGACGGTATTGGTGGCGATTCCTGGTGCCGCTGCTGACCCACCGCACGGTCTACCTGGATGGCCCGCTACTCAAAGTCGGCTGCGCGCTTCTTCCTGGCAGCGGGGCGTGGTAAGACCTGGGTGTGTCTGCGGCGTGCCAGGACGCGGCGAAGGCTGTCAGATGGCCACCAGTGTTGCTATGTACCTGTTCCTGGACGCAATGGTGTCTGCAAGCCGTATGCACGCCTGCGGATGCTTGGGAGGCCCGACGACGCCATCCGTCGGCGCACAGTGAACGTGATGGACCCGGATGCGCGGGGTGGTGAGCCGCAAGAGCACGTTTGAGACGTCCACAGGGCCCTTGAATCCGCAGGGCCCTGAAGCAACCCCGCCCCGACTGCTCATCATCGACTCGTTCCTCAAGGCAATCGCGGTGATGGGGTAGCGAGAACGATGCTTTAGATACCAACCGAGTACTAGGCCTCGTCGAGGTGCTCCGGACCCTGCTCGGTGGTGATCGACCACATAGGTCACGAGAGCAGGCGCCGGCCGCGTGGTGCGGCGGCGAAGGTCGACATCCCCGACACTGTCGTGATGCTGCATTCCATGGGGATGCCCACGTCTCGGTTGTGGCTGTCAAGGACCGACACAGCGCGCTCCGGCACCTCGCCGCCTCCGGTGACCGCATGGCCTCGGGGGAGTCACCTTCGCGGTAGTGCGAGGGTGGTGGTGCAGTTTCACACCAAGCCAGCGAGGTCGCTCTTGGCAATGCCACTAATACCCGACTCTGCGATGCAGCGCTCGACTTCAGTCCGCCGCTCCGAGTTCGGGTCGGTACCGGTGGCACGAGCGGCCGAGGTGGCCGTCTCGGCGCCTACTTTCGCGGCCTTCGCTGTCAGCAGATCGACCACGTACGGCTCACCGTGCCTCGCTCGGATCACCCGACGTCGACACCTACGAGGGGGCGCTGGGCTTGTCCGAACGACTCGATGAGGGCGAGGTTGCGCGGTTGGTGGCGATGCACTCCAGGGTGAATTAGGCGCTGATCGGGATGGCCGGACTGCGCTGGAGCGCAATTGATTTGGACGCCGGACGCATCACGGTGGCCGCACGGACCAGGGTTCGCGTCACAGGCCGAACCATCGATCAGAGCAACGGTAAGATCGCCAACGCGCGGCGATCACTGAAACTGGCGGCCTCGGTACTGACCGTGGTGCGGGGTACGGAGGAACGACAGAAGATCGCATCTCTTCGCTCACCTTTGTCGCCCATTTGTTTGGCGTTGCCCTTGGACTGTTCCTTGCTTCCATCTGCTTCGAGGTGGGCGTTCCCGGTGGCCTTACCGAAATACTTGTGCTGGATTTTCTTTCCCATGCTCATGACCATGTCCTGTTCTCTGCGATCCCGGTGCGGCCGCCCCGAACTGCTTGGGAAGATTGTGCCGAAGCACTCAGCGGTGAGGCGAGTGACAAACTTGGTGAGCCTCGTCCGCGCGGAGGGACACTGCCCTTTGTTGCCGGACATCCGTCGCTCGACCAGTTCCGCATCGGGCGGCCTGGATAATTGCTAACGCCGAATACAATCCCTGGCTGCTCTTGATTGCTCGCGCCTCCAGCACCAGTCAAATCGCCCACGGGGCTGCTGTCGAGAACGTTTGACCGTCATCTACCCGCGGCCGACGAGCTTTCACCCGAGGATGATGATCGGGGCCTGATCACAACGAACTCTGCCCCTTGCTGGAATCGTCTGGTGGGGAAGGGATCTCGGGCGTTGGGCTTTCGACTGCAGGAGTTGTGGTTGCAGCTTCATGCAGGGACTCTCCGGCGGTGGGAATATTCGGGGCACTTGCGTCCGTGTTTTGGTGGACAGCCTTCTTGGCCAGGTCACTGACCTTCTGCTGTACTTGCGGAGCCTTCTCCTTCACCGTTTCCGTCGCTTCGCTCACTTTCTCCTGAACGGCGGGATTGTGCCAGAGATCGTGAGACTGCTGCCTCATCTTCTCGTAAGTTTGCCGCCCGGATCGGGTGCCCACGATAAAGCCCGCGGCGGCGCCCGCTATGAAGATCAACGCTTTCTGCATGACGTCTCCTGTTGTCGTGTGGCATGAGCGAGTTATCGCTGATTGCGCGTACGTCGACGAATACCCCTCAGCCTGAACGCTAACCGCGAGACAGAAACGAGTGATCGGTAACCGCGTTCCGGTTCGACGGCCGAACAGGGTGCCAGTGTTTCCTTTTGCGCGTGGTGGCAGTGAATTCCGGCGATGAACGCGGTGGTTTCTTCCTGGTCCGTGACGGATTGAGGGATTGCGTCCGAGTTCGTGTGCATCTCGCCCATTCGCATAGGCGCCCACCCTCTCTAATGGGATTAGTCGGGTGCTTGTGGAAGGCTCGACTACACAGCGGTCGGTGGATCAGCACTCACCCTCCCAGGCCCCTCATCGAGGCCTAATGACAGACCGTGCGCCCACCGACACGCCGGTGGCCAGACCGCTGATGGGATGCCGTGCCCGCTCCGGCGTGAGCACTTGATCATTAGAGTGCGGGGGTCTCCGGGAGCTGTGATCTTGCCTGACGGACCACGGAGGAGGACGAATGCGATGTTGTTCATCGGAGACGACTGGGCGCAGGACCACCACGACATAGAGATCGAAGACGAAACGGGGCACCGACTGGCGCGGGCACGTGTGCCGGAAGGTTTGGAGGGCATCACACGGCTACATACCCTGCTCGCCGAGCACGCCCCCACAACCTGGGTGGAACTGCCACCTGAACAGGTCGCCGAGCAGATCGTCGTCGGAATCGAGACCGACCGCGGCCCCTGGGTAACGGCGCTGCGAGCAGCCGGCTACCAGGTGTTCGCGATCAACCCACTCTCGTCCGCGCGCTACCGGCAACGCCACGCCACCTCCGGCGCCAAGAGCGATGCCGGTGATGCGCATGTGCTCGCCGAAATCGTCCGCCTCGACCGCGCCCATCACCGTCCGATCGCCGGGGACAGTGACGTGGCCGAGGCGGTGAAGCTGTTGGCACGCGCGCACCAAAGTGCGATCTGGGACCGAACCCGCCATGTGCTGCGGCTGAGTTCTGTTCTGCGCGAGTTCTTTCCCGCAGCCATCGACGCATTCGAGGACCTTGCCGCAGTGGATTCACTGCGGCTACTTGCCCGGGCACCGGATCCGGTGCTGGCCGCGAAACTGACCCGAAGCCAGCTCATTGCCGCATTGCGGACTGCCCGCCGCCACCATGCCGAGGCCAAAGCAAACACGCTACTGGCGGTACTCCGCGCGCCCGCGTTGCGGCAACCGGCGGCCCTTGAGTGTGCCTACGCACGCATCGTTCCCGGAGAGGTCAGGATCATCACCGCCCTCAACGAGCAGATCGCACAGTTCGAGACGGTGGTGGCCGAGCATTTTGGCCGTCACCCGGACGCTGATATTTATCTCAGCCAGCCGGGTTTCGGGGTGGTCCTGGCTTCTCGGGTCCTCGGCGAGTTCGGGGACGATTCCACAAGATTCGCAGACGCCCGGGCACGCAAGAACTACTCCGGGCAGAGTCCGATCACGCGGGCCTCGGGCAAGAGGACCGTTGTCCTTGCCCGTTACGCCACCAACCACCACCTCGGCGCCGCGCTGCACCTGCAGGCCTTCTCCGCGCTGCGCGCATCTCCCGGTGCCCGGGCCTACTACGACGCGCTACGCGGCAGAAGAATCGGCCACCACGCAGCGTTGCGTCAGCTTGCGAACAGGCTGGTGGGCATACTGCACGGCTGTCTCAAGACCGGCACACCGTACGACGAGGATATCGCGTGGCAGCATCACCGAACCGGAACCACCGCTACGGCTGGAACCACAACCACAGTGGCTGCTTGACCAAATTCAGCATGGGATGTCTGTCAGGAGTGCGGGGTGATTGAGGCACTGAAGTACCTGCGGCATAAGGACGCGGAGGCTTTGTGAGGAGACCCTCGCACAAGGATCGAGGCGCCGCCGCGCGGCGGCGTCTCGCCAGGGAGTTGGCGCCATGACGGTGTCGATACCGGCCAGTTGGACAACGGTGCCAATCTGATCGAAATGCTCGAAGTCAGTGCTCGGGGTCTCCCTACGCTCACTATTTCCACGTACCTCACTTTGGCAACTCTGAAAGACAGGGCCTTCCTTCCGACACGGCGAAAATCGCACGTAGCGCGGCTACGGCCGTGCCTCGTGCCCAGGGTGCCCGTGAGTTCGCCGAGCTTCCTTCATTTCGGATTCGAAGACATGACGGCGCCCACCACAAAGCTCGCTGCGCACGATCACTTCACACTCGCGAAACGCGGACTAAAAGTGGTCGTCGAAATCCTCGACTACCTGGAACGTCCATTGTCCGGGAAAGACGTTTCGGCCGACCAGTTCGGTCTCTACCTTCTCCGCGAGATCGTGACGGCCGGCTTCACGTGGCTTCTGGACCGCTTCGTCGAGCATCAGGTCGGCACGCCCGATCAATTGGTGAAAGTCGTACGGGCGTCCACGTGCACGTTCGACAGTCTCAAGGGCTTCGGAGAGCTTGCCTGCAGCGGCGACCTCTATGCGCTTACTCTGGGCAGTCGCGGCCGTGGTCACTGCGATCTACGACGCAACCGGCGTGGGGCGCGTGATCTGCCTGTTTACAGGGGACAAAGTTCGCTTTGGTTGAATCGATACCAGAAACTGTCAATCGAACAGTGAGGAGCAAGGAATTCTCGAGCACCCCCTGGTACAGCGATGTGAAAGCATAGGTCTCGTCGCGGCCGTGAAAGGCACGGTGGCCGTGGCTATCGCGTGGGTTATCGCAGACAGGGTATTTCACAGCCCTGAAGCGTTTCTGGCGCCGTACGCTGCGCTCTTCATCATCGGTAACACGGTGCGGAACTCGATGCAGGTGGCGGCACGTCAAGTGAGTGTGGTCGTCCTCGGCGTCATCGTGGCTGCGATCGCAGCGGTGATACTCCCGCCCGTCGCAGCTCTGGCTCTTGCAACAGCGGCAGGTTTACTCGTCGGCCGAATCCCGCTGCTGTCGCCTGACGGAGTGTGGGTTGCCGTCACCGCGGTGTTGGTCCTTCTGTACGGAACAGCGACGAACGCAAACCTCGTCATGCACCGTATAGGCGATGTAATCCTGGGTGTTGCCATCGGTATTGCGATAAACGCAGTATTGGTCCCGCCGGACCACCTGTCACACGCCAGAGACGTGCTCGTGATGCGCACCCACGAGGTGTCGGACGTCCTGGGGCATTTGGCCGAGGGCGTGAGATCAGGCGGCGGCAATAGGGATAATTGGCGGCAACGGGCATTGTCGGTGAACAGATCCGTGGCCGCCGAAACGGTCGTACTGCAGGGTGAAGACAGCCTCGTCGGCAACTTTCGGAAACGCAGCTGGTTGCGCATCGGGGGGCCGGAACTTTTCCGCCCGGTAGCCGAGGCGGTCGATCGGGCAATGCTGCACCTGATGGGCATGGTCCTTGCAGTCGAGGCCTGCATTCTCGACGAGGACGTGACGTCGAAAGATCCCCTCGCCCGTTTGCTCGAAGCGATGGCCGACGCATTCGGCGATGCCGGGAGAGGCCCAGTGGGCAATCCCAACGGAGACACCGTAGTCACGGCGTTACCTCAGGTTAAAGAACGGCTTTTGGAGTTCGAAGAACTCTTGGAGTGCGAGAAGATTACTTCGGTAGCCACGTCTTCGATCATTCTATCCAGTCGAGGATTGCTTGCAGAGCTTTCGGCGCTGGGCCGAAAGGGGCAGAAATCCGACGGTATGGACGACTGAGTTTCAGTACGCTCTGCGCTGTGCAGTTCGAGCATATGTGCGGATACACCGGGTTCGGCTCTCAAGCCCCGGAGTTCGACGATCCCGTTGTCTTCGGTGTGGCTTGGGTTTTGCGCCCACTGTTCTCGGCTTGTTCTCCCCAGGGAGGAGTGCTCGGTGGGTACCAAACCCAGATAAGCGCCGACGCTGCGACCCGTCAGCCTCTTCCAGTCGCCGATCTCCACCGCCAGAGCGAACGCGGTCAGCGCGCCGATCCCACGCAGGCATCCCAGCCGGTCCACCACCGCGGTGAACTCGCTGTCGGCGGCCATCACGGTGATGGCCTTTTCGAGCCGCTCGCGCCGCTCACCAACCTGACAGTGCCCGGTGAGCCCTTCAACCCGCGCCGCCGACCGGACTAGGAGTGTCTCTTCACGGGAGACGGTTGAATCGGCGGCACTGCTCGTCGTTCCGCGCACCGAATATCATCACCGATGAGCAGTGGACGTCGATCGATCCGTTGTTCCCCCGAGGAAGGAACCGTCGTGAGTCCGAACAACCCGCCCCCAAACTCCGCAACCATCTCCGTTTCGGGCTTCGGGCACCGCGGTGCCGATGCATCCGCGCAGCCCGCAGGCTCGGTTCTCGTGATCGGAGCCGGCATCGCGGGGCTCACCGCAGCGCGCGACCTGATCCGGGGCGGGCATGAGGTGACGGTGCTCGAAGCGCGCGACCGCGTGGGTGGTCGACTGTGGACCGATCGCACCTGGCAGGACATGCCCCTCGACTTGGGCGCCTCCTGGATTCACGGCGTCGAGGAAAACCCCGTCAGCGAGCTCCGCGACGAGTTCGGTCTGCCCACCGTGGTGCTCAACCAGAACATGATCACCGCCTACAGCGGCGGCCGCCAACTGGACCCGGCAGCGATGACCGCGTACGGCACCGACATCGAGGCGGTCATGACCGCGATGCAAGGGCTGTCCGCGCAACGAGGGTTCGCGAACACCTCCTTCGCCGCCGCAGTCGAATTGGTGCTGCCGCAGCTTGGGATGAGCGACATTCGCGCCAACCTCATTCGAAATACCGTCCGCCACTTCATCCAGGACTCTTTCGGTGCAGACGCCGACCAGGTTCCCCTGTGGGTAGGGCAGCACCACGACAGTCACAGCGGTGACGAGGTGGTCTTTCCTCGAGGCTACGACGAGATTGCGACCAGGCTCGCCGAGAACCTGGATGTGCGGTTGGGACACGTGGTCGATCGCATCGTTTACAGCGCCGCAGGTGTCCAGGTGCACACCACCGACCGCGGTGTCTTCGACGCCGATCATGTGATTGTCACGCTGCCACTGGGTGTGTTGAAGACCGATGCCGTCATTTTCGACCCGCCCTTGCCTGCTGAGAAGCAAGAGGCGATCGGCCGCCTCGGTATGGGTGTCTACAACAAGCTGTATCTGCGCTTCGACGCTCAGTTCTGGGACGATGCCGAGCTCATCGCCCAGTTCGGCTTGCCGGATGATCCGATGGCCGCTTGGTTTCCGCTACAAAGCGTCACGGGTGTGCCCGTGATCGCCGTGCTGCGCGGCGGGTCGGTCGCGCGCCGCATCGAATCCCTCGATGACACCGCCACCGTCGCTGAAGGGATGCGAGCTCTGCGTGTCATGTACGGCGAACGTGTGCCCGAACCTTCCGACTACCAGGTGACTCGCTGGTCGGCCGACCCCTACGCCCGCGGCTCCTACTCCTACCCGGGGCTCGAATCCACTCCCGACGACCGAGCGATCGTCGCGGCACCGATCGGCCACCGAGTCTTCTTTGCCGGTGAGGCCACACACGCCACCGAAGCGTCCACCGTTCACGGGGCGCTGCTCTCCGGTCGACGCGAGGCCGACCTCATCTTGAGGATCGGATGACCGGCGCACGTAGCGAGGAAGTCGTCGAGAACGTCTGGCCGGCGACTACGGTCCAGACATGCGTGATCCATTTGATTCGCAACGTGCGCCGTGAGGCGCCTGACTCACCGATCGGAGGTGGAAGACCTTCGACGCCGGGCCGCCGTAGCGGTTCGGTGAAGCTGGGGGCAGCCTGACTCGGGGAGCGCCGAGGAGGGTGGGAGCAGCCCCGACAAAGCCGGGACGTACTAGCACTGCCAGATGGTGCGGGCCCGGCAAGCGAGACGAGAGGGTGTACGCGAGGAATCAGCGTTTGACGCCTCGTTAACAAGAACCGGCTCGAATCTGGCGGATGTGGGTCGGGATGCGGTGCGCGTCATCATTGTTGCGGTGATGGCGCCCGTCTGCACCGAAGCCGTCGGTGTGGGCAGGTCGGGAGGAAAGTCTGCGGCGTACTCCCGTCGACCGCCGGGGTATAGCTGGGCACCGGACTCGTCGAGCGGTGACAGGTGAACACGGGAACCGTCTCGGTCCCACCACATTTCCCGCGCATCCAGTGCGGGCGGTCGGGTTGGGTCCGCTGTCGGCCGATCGGGCCGGGGCGGGGCGGAGTCGTCGTAGTAGTCGGAGGCCGGGAAAGCCGGTCACAGGGCGAAGGGCGGCAGCAAGTGAAGCAGAATGGGAGTTGTCATGCCGGAAGAGGCGCCGGTGAATATCGGTGCACTGCTGGAACGTCCATACACGGTGCGCCAGCGGGTACTGGGGATTCAGACCAAACTGCACAGTTGGGCGGCGGCCGATCCTGGTCGTTGTTTCGATGATCTGTTTAATCTCGTGGTGGACCCAGGGTTCCTCGTCATGGCGTGGACGCGGGTCCGGGAGAACAAGGGCGCCAAGACGGCTGGGATCGACGGGGCCACCGCGTGGTCGGTCGAGAACAGCGAGCGCGGCGTGGCCGGTTTCCTGACCGAAACTGCGGACCTCGTTGAAGGACCGCTTGTTTCGTCCGGTACCGGTGCGGACGGTGTCGATTCCCAAGGCGAACGGCGAACGTCGTCGCCTGGGCATCCCCACTCTTCGTGACCGCGTCGTGCAGGCGTCGTTGAAGCTGGTGTTGGAGCCGATTCTGGAGGCCGATTTCGACCCGTCCAGTTATGGGTTCCGCCCGGAACGTCGATGTCAGGACGCCATCGAGGAAATCCGGTTCTATGCCGCACGCGGCTACGAGCAGGTCTTCGAGGGCGATATCGCGGCATGTTTCGACGAAATTTCGCACCCGGCCCTGATGGACCGGTTGCGGCTTCGTGTGTCTGACCGACGAATCCTGCTGTTGGTCAAGGCGTTTCTGAAAGCGGGACTGTTGGACGAGCTGAACGAGGTCCGCGACACCACCACCGGCACTCCCCAGGGTGGGATTTTGTCCCCGCTGCTGGCCAACCTCGCTCTGTCGGTCCTCGATGAGCACTTCCGGGAGAGGTGGCGGGCCATGGGCAACCAGACCCAACGCTGGCGTGCCACCCGCCGAGGCGCCGCGACCTACCGAATCGTCCGCTATGCAGACGATTTCGTGGTCATGGTGTTCGGCACCCGGCAGCAAGCCGAGGATCTTTACGGCGAGATCGAGACCGTGCTTGCGGCGGTCGGGCTCCGTCTGGCGCCCGAAAAGACGCAAGTGGTCGGGATCGACGAGGGCTTCGATTTTCTCGGTTTCCGCATCCAGCGGCACCGACAGAGGGGAAGCGACCGGAAACTGATCTACACCTACCCGTCGAAGAAATCGATGAACACCATTCGGCGTAAGGTCACGACAGCGACCGGTAGACAGACCACCAGCTTGCCCGCAAAAGATATGTTCCGACTTTTGGGACAGATCACTCGCGGCTGGGCGTTCTATTTCCGGCACGGCGCGTCGGCCCGTGCGTTCGGCCTGCTCAACCACCACCTGTGGTGGCGGGTCTGGCGTTGGCTACGCAAGAAACATCCGAACCGGAAGGCGTACTGGATCATTCGCCACTATTACGGCTCCGGTCGATGGTGGCCGGAAGCGGGCGGGATCACGTTATTTCAACCCGCGACGGTGACAATCAAACGCTACCGATACCGCGGGGCGCGTATCCCCAACCCGTGGCTGATCCATGCCCAGAAGGCAGGACCGACAGCATTTGCGGAGAGCCCGGTGCGGTGAGAATCGCACGCCGGGTTCGGCGGGCGGCCCGAGGAAACGGACCGGGAGTAATCCCGATACCGCGTCTCGGGTCGACCCCACACCTTTCGGTTGTCGTCGCGTCGGCACTGGGGCGGGCTCAAGCACGATCTCAAGTCGATCTATACCGCCCCGACCGAGACGACCTCCTCGAGTAGCGTTCGACGACCTCGCTGAGCGTTGGGGTGAGAGGTACCGGGCGATCATCCGGCTGTGGACGAATGCCTGGCAGGATGGGGGGTCCCGCCCTGCACGTAGTGCTCGGGGGATCATTCCGTTCCTCGATTACGACACCGAGATACGGCGAGTGCTGTGCTCCACCAATGCGATTGAGTCCCTCAACGCTCTTCTTCGGTTAACATCTCCCGTAACACAAGCGATCGAGACATCACGAAGCCGATGGTGTGGCACTACATCTTGACGTATCGGGCCATCGCGAAGCAGTACAGACCGTAGGTGATGATCCCCAGGCCCGCCAAGACAAGGAGTGTCGCGCCGTACGGCTGGGCTAACAGTGTCTTGAAGGCGCCGTCGAGTCCGGTGGCTTTGCTCGGCGCTGATTGGGCGGCCGCGAGGATGAACAGTAAACCGATCGCCGCGATGGCCAGGCCCTTCGCGATGTAACCCACAATGCCCAGTCGTCGTACTAGGTCGCTGGGTTCACCCTTGAGGTCCTTGACGAAGTTCCGGCTGGCTCCCTTGTAGACGTGGTAACCGCCGACCGCGATGACGATCAGGCCGACGACGATCAGCGCGACGGTTCCCGCGGTACTTTGCATGAGGCGGGCGCTCAGGCCCGAACTCTGGGCGCCACTGGATTTTCCGCTGCCCCGGGCGAACCCGAACGCGGTGAATGCGAAGGCGAAGTAGACCACACTCAAAGCAAAGGCCTTGATGCGGTTGATCACTTCGGATGGTGCGCTGTCGGACCCCGGTTCAGACGACTTTCCGAGCGCAGCTTCGGCGAGGCGCCACAGTGCCATCACCAGGAATGCGACAACACCTACCCACAGTGCGATCTTTCCGCCAGGCTTGCTGGCTAGTTCCGCCATCGCGCCGGATTGGTCGGTGGCACCAGCAGCGCCGCCCAGGGCAACCCGGATGGCGATGTAGCCGATGATCAGGTGGACGATTCCGCTGGTGACGAAGCCTGCTCGGGCGAATCTTTCGAAGATACTGTTCTGGGCTATCCGGCCCGCCGCCGAGGTCAAGTTGTCGTATGACGCTGAGTGATCACCGTCCGACGATGTCGTAGACGAGTTGGGTTCAGCCATCGCGTTCGCTCCGTGTCGGTCGATGAATGCCGTGAGGTGTGACGGGCGGGGTCCGCTGCGCGGTCCGGAGTGCGATTCGCGCGGCCCCGGCAGGCTGGTCGCCGGCTGGGCGGAACTTGAGTTCGGAGGCGGTCTCCGGTGCATCGTCCGCGGACGCGGTGAGAAACCAGTCCGGCAATGCCAGTTTGTGGACGGTGCGGAGAACCAGAAGGTATTGCCACGCAAGGGAACCTGTGGTGTAGGGCACGTCGAACTTCTCGCACAAGGCACGTATCTTCGTCGAGATCTCCGCATAGCGATTGCTGGGAAGGTCGGGAAACAGGTGGTGTTCGATCTGATAGCAGAGGTTGCCGCTCATGAACGCCATCACTTTTCCGGCCCTGAAGTTGGCTGTGCCGAGCATCTGGCGCAGATACCATTCCGCTCGGCTCTCATGCTCGAGTTCCGCCAGAGTGAACTTCTCGGCACCGTCGGGAAAGTGCCCGCAGAAGATCACGATGTACGCCCACAGGTTCCGCAGCAGGTTGGCCGTGATGTTCGCTTTCAGGGTCCGTCGCCACCGCCGCCCGCTGAGGATCGGGAAGAACAGGTAGTCCTTTCCCGCCTGGCGGGCGATCTTCCCGAGCAGTGCCCGCGTGTGGGCGGATTTCTCGGTGTCGGTGCCTGCGCGGGCGTGTTCGGAGTACAGGCCGTGCAGGGCGATGCCCCATTCGAACGTGGCCGCCAGCAACACGTTCCGTAGGGGTTGGAGCAGATGATTCGGCCGCCACGGCTGGTCGCGGGTGATGCGGATGACGCCGAAGCCGAGGTCCTCGTCGATACCGACGACGTTGTTGAACATGTGGTGGCGATAGTTGTGGGAGTAGCGCCACTGCGACGACAGGCCCGCCATGTCCCACTCCCAGGTACTGGAGTGGATTTCGGGGTCGTTCATCCAGTCCCACTGACCGTGGGACACGTTGTGCCCGATCTCCATGTTCTCGATGCTCTTCGCCGCGGCCAGAGCTGTCGTTCCCAGTGACCAGCCGGTCGTTGTGCGGCTGCCGACTATCAGCAGCCGAGCGGCGGTGTCCAGCATCCGCTGGAATGCGATGGTGCGGCGGATGTAGGCTGCGTCCGCCGCGCCGAGCGAATCGGTGACCTCGCGGCGGATACTGTCGAGTTCGCGGCTCAACTCCTCCACATCTCTACTGCTGAGATGCGCGTATTCCTTGATGTCGGAGATTGCCATGAGGGTTCACCAGTTGTCCGAGACCGAGAACCCGTGGGCTCTGTGGCGTGGGGACGGGACGGCGGTCAGTAGTAGTGGCGTCGGCCACCGACTGCATGGCCCGCCGAGCCCGCGACCATCAGCACGATACCGATGACGAGCAGGATGACCCCGAGATACAGCAGCACGGGGATCGAGAGTAGCCATCCGGCGACAGCGAGAATAATTCCGAGGATGATCATGACGAATTCCTAGTTGGTGAATCGACAGAGCCTGAAGTGGAGTGGGTCCCCGGCATCGCGACTACCCGATCAGGTGGACCCGGGGTTGTCGGGTCAGTGCTTGAAGGCGTCTTTGGCTTTGACGCCCGACTGTTTGAGGTTGCCTTCGGTCCGTAGATGGGTGTTGCCGGTAACCCTGCCGACCACTTCCTTGACCGACCCCCTTTGCGGCTTCGGCCTTGTGGGCGATCTTTGCCGATGCTCATGGCGATGTTTCTGCTTCCTCTGATGTTCGACCGACGGGGATGCGTCGGACACTCCGAGGGGCTAGCGGCCGGACTGTGCCGGTGGTCGTTCGGGTGAGGCACCAAGGCCCTGCCAGAGCACGCGTGCCAGTCCCAAGACGATGATCATGGCGGCCTACCGTCGGCACACTGTCGTACCTAGTCAACGCCGCATTCGATGGCGCGTCAACAGTGTAGTTCTCTGCTTGAGGCCTACAGTGTGAGAAAGGGATTGAGGGTTGTGATGTCGAAAGATCCTGCCCGTCGCTCGACACGTCGCGGTGTCGGTCAAGCTGACGGCGGCCCGATCACCCGGCAACGGATCCTCGAGGTCGCGCTCGAGAGCATCGATCGCGACGGCATCGATGCGCTGTCCATGCGCTCGACCATCCTCAGGTGGTGCCGCTGCTCGTCACCCGACCGCTCTCGACGCCCCTCGGGCTTCGGCCGCTGGGAACGCTACGCCCTTGAAGCCATCCTTGCGCTGCTCATTCGGGCCGGCTTCAGTGACGCCGAGGCGCTGCACGTCTACCAGGCATTGTTCGGCTTCCTGCATGGGCACGTTCTTAATGAGCTGCAGAAACTCGTCGAACGGCCCGAGGAGACCGACGACCTGCTGCGCCTGGGGTTGCACCGCCTTCCGATCGGCGACTTTCCCCTTCTGCGTGGCCTTGCGTCCGTGCCGGCCGCGTACGACGGCGAAGTCGAACTCGAACGTGGTCTCGACATCCTGTTTGCGGGCGTGGCGGCAACTCTGACCGATTCCTGCCGTCAAGTACCTGCGGTCGTCTAAACCTGTCGATCGTGTTGTAGGTCTACACCATTGGCGTAGGTCGACCTGCGGAGTTAACTGAAGATCTACACATCAGTCAGCGGGTGGCGATGCAGATCCCGATCGTCTTTCGACACTCGGCTGGAATCGGCATATTCGCAGCCGGAGCTGTCGAAAACGCGATCGGGAACTCGGTCTCTGGGACGATCAATTGCATATCCGTTGGCAAGTCGGCGCGAAGCGGTGGCGCGGCAGCCATGGACAGACACGATTGCCTCGATCGGTCATCCTCCACCTGAATTTTCGGGTGGTCGTGGTGCTTTTGCTCGAACCTCCCGCGAGCAGCGACAACGGATCCCGTCGAGAGCGGTTGGACATCACCGGGACGGGTATACAGCTCACTGTCCGCGTGGTGATGTCGCCTCACGGGGCGTATTGCACAGGGTGGTCGACCGTTCGACCAGTACGCAAAGGAGAAGGAGAAGCCCATGGGTGCCGTCGACAAGGCGAAGAACAAGGCCGAAGAGTTGGCCGGCAAGGCCAAAGAGAAGGTCGGGCAGGCGACCGGAGACAAGGACACCGAAGCCGAAGGAAACAAGGATCAGGCCAAGAGCAACCTGAAGCAGGCTGGCGAGAAGGTCAAGGACACCTTCAAGGACTGATTCCCGTCGACGACCTTTGTCGTCTCGTCGACGAACACGGCCAGGCGGGAACACGGTGCCGAACTGGCGTCCCTACCAGGGGCCCGCGTCAAGTGTTCTAGCCCATGCGGGCATCGAACCCAGCACGCTGGTGTCAAGCCGAAAACCGGACGATCTACGTGCTTTCTGTGCTCGTTTGGTCGTGGTATTGGCCGAGCAGAATGTGACGACGTAGCACTTGTTTTCGGGAAGGAGTGGACTTATGGCCAGTCATGACATGTCTCGTCCCGATCCGGAGAACGCGCACTCGGTGGATCCAATCTCATCGGATGACTACTCTTCACCGACGACCGCGGAGAAAGCCGCCGGTACGACGCCCGGCCGGATGTGGGTACCCCGTAGTCGCGGCGCAATCTCCGGGATTCTGCTGATTCTGCTGGGACTGTGGGGTGCGTTGATTCCGTTTGTCGGCCCGTACTTTTCGTTTTCCTTCGTACCGGACGAAGCCTGGGTCTGGACATCGGGCCGAGGCTGGCTCGAGGTGCTACCCGGCGCTGTGACGGTGGCCGGTGGAGCTCTGCTTCTACTGAGTGCACATCGTGCGGTCGCCAGCCTCGGTGCATGGCTGGCCGTTCTCGGTGGTGCCTGGTTCATCGTCGGTCCGGTTCTGGCACCGGTCCTGCACACCGGCGACCCGGGTAGTCCTACAGCGACCAGACCGGCGAGCGTGGCTTTGCAGCAGTTGGCGTTCTTCGAGGGCCTCGGCGCTGCAATCTTGTTCCTCGGTGCTATGGCCGTCGGGCGTCTGTCTCTTCGCAGTTATCGAGACGTGCAGAGGGCACAGACGTACCCCGCGACGTAGACCCGCCCCACCTCGAATATCCGGAGTATCAGAACACGGAATGGCGCTCGGACCCGCACTCTTGTGGGACCGCGGGGTGGCAGACCGGGCGATGGGCAACCGAATGGCGCTCAGGACCAAGCGTGGACGTGACTTGGCACTAGCGGCACGACCGCCGAATCGTCGCCGAGATTGCGGTGTTGTTTTGTCCCGTGTGGGTGCTCATCGCTCATATGATTCGATCCGCCCCTTTCTAGGTGGGTTTCGTCATGCACTAGGTCTATGCATGCTTGAGCGTGGGCATCTATCGCTTGCGGCAGACGTCTCCTCGGGGCAGGGGTTTGCCGTGTACGGCCAGCCGTTCCGGCTTTCACTCGTCGGAGGTGGGCCCGAAACTGCGCATCATGCCGGTTCGATGCGTACGGCTCATCCAT
The DNA here is from genome assembly GCF_022810305.1 of Rhodococcus sp. ARC_M6. Classification (GTDB taxonomy): domain Bacteria; phylum Actinomycetota; class Actinomycetes; order Mycobacteriales; family Mycobacteriaceae; genus Rhodococcus_F. The sequence goes on along the minus strand of NZ_JALGQH010000002.1, from coordinate 232,067 downwards.
GTGTCTTCTTGCGGTGGGTATACGCCTGGAAGACGAAGCAGCATCGGCACTCCTCGAGATCGCGCGGACTTACATCAGTGTCTGGCCGAAGTGATGCCAGGTGGACTCTTGCGTGAGCGAGGGCGCCAATTCCGGATCGGATCGGCTTGCGGATCGCACCCTTCGAATGTGCGCCGCGCGGATTCGTCGATCACGTCGGCAACCTTGCCGCGACAGGCAAGCGTGCGGCGTTGAACGATCGCCCCGTTGCCGTGGTCGAGCACGGAAGCCAGCGACGTAGTGACCTGCTCGAGTTCGCCGAGTTCTGCGAGTGTCGATGCGGTGTGAGCCAGAAGCTGGCGGATCAAGTGGCGAGCGGGCACCAGACGCTTCCTGTTCACGTCCAGCCCGCGTCCGGAGAGTCCGTCGCGGGCAGCTCGCCAGCACGCCGCATGGAGTAATTCTTGGTCGACGATCGGCGCGGACTCGCCTCGGCTGATTGCCTTCATCGCGGTGGTGACCAAGGCGTGTACCAGCGTGGCAAATGTCATCGTCTCTTCGACAGTGGCCGGCACGTCACTGATCCGGATCTCGATGGTGGGGAGGTGATCCGATATGCGCACGTACCAATAGACCATGTGCGGATCGAGGATGACTGCAGTCTCGAGCATCGTCGCGACGGCGGCGTCGTAGTCGTTGGCGGACTCGAAGTACGGAGGTGGCCCGGAGCTGGGCCACCGTCCGAACAGGATGTGACGCCAACTGGCGTAGCCGGTATCGACACCGGCACTGATCGGCGAGTTCGCAGTCAAAGCCAGCAGTGTCGGCAACCACGGCCGTAGATGGTTGATGACCTGCACCGCTCGTTCGCGGTCTTCCACGCCGACGTGCACGTGGCAGCCGCACATCACACCGGTGGTGAGGGCGCCGAATTGTTCAGCCATCTGCTGATATCTCGGTGTGGTGGTGATCGAGTCCGGGGGTGGATCGTAGAACGGCGTTCCCACCGCGAGTAATTGACATCCGGTGCGTGCAGCAGCGTCGGCGGTGACCGCACGCGATTCGCACAGTTGATCGCGAAGGTCGCGGATGTGGGTGCCGATGGATGTGGACGTTTCGATCTGGCAGCGGGAGAGCTCGAGTTGGACGGTGAGGCCGAGTGCATCGGCCGCGGCGGCAACGTCGGTGTTGCGTAGGCTCGGTCGTCCGGTGTGCGGATCGCAGAGGTGAAACTCCTCCTCCACACCGAGTGTGGGTGTCTCTGCGGAGTTTTGGTGAGGAGCAGCCTTGTCCACCATGGGATTTCCTCCAGTTCGAGCCCCCGGATTCTCAGCATACGACCTTGCTGGGTCTCTCGTCCTTTTCCGCTAGGTTGCACACTGTGTTCTCGAAATTCTGGCTGCGGCGCACCTCGCCCAGTTTTCGTCGGTGCATCGCTCGGGTAATTGCGAAATGGGCCGACGATGGCTGCGAAGCATGCGTCGTCATGATTTCAGGATGGAGAGGGTGGTGACCGATGAGAACGGGGGCATTCCCGTGGACGATGAACGCACGATTCGGTCGCATGCCGGTGAAGCGATCACCGACGGTCGCAACCTTCCCGGATATCTACTGATCGGACTTGGGTTGGTGGCGCTCGGATTGGCCTTGGTAGCAGCAGGTTACGGATTTCGGGGCTGGGCGTTGATCGCTGGGGTCGTATGTGTGGTGTCCTTCGTAGTTGGAGTGCTCGTCATTATGAGGGAACACCGTCGTGTCAAGGAACTCGAAGGTCAAGCGCTCTTCGATCAGGAAGGTCATTGAGAAGGACGACCACGACGTTCAGGTGAAACGGGAAGTCTTCCGCTCTGGTTTGAAGATTTCCCGGTGGGTAGATTGGATGTATGTGTGCACGAGGGAGAATGGGCGGGAGGACCACACCGGCCGGGCCGGAGCGTGGACGTGCTTTCTCCTACGGCAGGACCACGGACAGTGACAACCTCGCGGCGGTAAGCGACTCGTCCGGTGCGGCGGCTCGGTCATCGAAGACAGCGAAAAGGTCAACCGCCGCTTCCGTCGGGGCTTCGGGGCGGCTGCCACGCAGGCGACCGCTACCGCCCAGGCCACCGGCTGCCCCGAAATCATCCCCAACCTCGTCCCGTGGCAGCATTTCAGGCGGGAAGAATTCGGCGCCTCGACCGTCACGAGCCGATGCCGCCGCCGAACCCGCGTTGGGCAGGCCCCGCCGGCGGCGCCCCGACCGTGCCGCATCCCCAGGACGTGCGCGGTCATCCGAAGTCACTGTGAAGCCAGTGGCTCGGACGTCTGTCCGAGGTAAGTCCCAACCGTCCGCACTCCGCCGATCCACCGAGCAGAATCGCACGCGTCGACCAGACCAGCCTCCACAGGAGATCACAGGCGAGCAGCCTTCGGAGGCTCCTCGCGGCCGAGTGGCGCGGTCGGTTGAGGCGATCATCGAGTGGTTGAAAACCTACGTTCGCCGACAGCTGGACGCGGTGCGAGACCGCGGTGAGACGGTGACGAGGAAAATTCAACAGAAAATCCGGGATGGGATGGATACGCTCGTCGACGGTGTCGCACGCAGCCCGGGGATGAAAGCCGGCCTCGCAGGCATTCGGGCGATCCTGACGGGCAAGAATCCTGCGTGGGCCGCGATCAAAGCGCTGGTGACCGGACTGAGCGGAAAGACCAAGATCGCCCTCGCACTGCTCCTGATCCTCGGACTCCTACTCGGTCCGGTACTACTCGTGGTTCTTCTACTGGCACTCGTCGTCGCGGCTGTAGTCGCAGCAGTGCGGTCCGGTGCCGAGTGACATGACGACCAGTGAGAGTTGTTGAGCAGCAACACTTTGTCGTAAAAATACCTAGATGCTCGGCGCGGTCGACAACGGAAGCGCCGAGCAAGAAAATCGACATGTTTGGGCCTTCCACACCAATGCGCTACCCCGGCGTTGTGTCGGGGTGAGCAAATGAATCCGTCACCGTCTCCGGGACACAACAAGTCACAATTGTCGTGGTTGGGAGATCACAGCAGCCAACTGGCGGATCGCCGCCGGCCAGGCTTTTCGGGCAGGTAACGACTGCGCACCGTCGCCGCGCGGGAGTTGGCCGAATCGAGGGGTCGGCTGCTGGTTGAGTGTGCTGTGAGTGGGTAGTCGAAAATGGCGCCTCCCTTACCGCGCACGGTTTTGCGAACACATTCCCGAGCATGGACCTGCGACACAATGCCGCGACGTTGGCACGAGACGCGCCTGTGACTACTCGGCAAAAGGGGTTCGACGATGAAAACCAAAGGTCAGGTGGCGTTGGCCGTCGGCGCGGGATACGTGCTGGGCCGCACACGCAGAATGAAGATGGCGCTGATGCTCGCCGGTGCGGGGGCGACCGGACGCTTCCCCGGGGGGCCGCGTAACTTACTCGAACGCGGCACCAAGATGCTCGCGGGTTCCCCCGAGTTCGCCAAGTTCAGCGACTCGGTTCGGGAAGAGCTCGTCAGCGCGGCGAAGGCCGCAGCGGTTACCGCCGCAAGTCGGCGCATTGATTCGCTCAACAACCGACTCCTCTCAGGCGGTGGAGCAGTCGTCGACACCGTGGACGGCACCGTGGACGGGATCGGCGACACGGTAGGCAAGCTGAGCAAGGTCGGAAAACTCGGTGCTAAGCGCCGCGGTCGGTCTCAGAACGACGAGTACGACGAATCCGAAGTCGACGAAGAGCCGGACGAGCCGGACGACGGCGAGGAAGACGAGTACGAGGAGCCCGACGAGGAAGAAGCCGCTGACGAGGAACCGGCGCCACGTAAGCGGCCCGCTGCGCGCCGGCGGACACCGGGCAACAGCTCGGGGGCGACCAGCAGGTCGCGGCCCGCGAAATCTGACGAGGATGACGAAGAAGCTCCGTCGCGCGGTCGCCGGACACGGGCCAAGGCGACGACTGATTCTGCGCCCGTCCGGCGAGGAGGACGGTGATAGCGATGACGAACGCCGCGAACAAGCAAGGAGAATCCATATCGGGCGACGGGCAGGGATCGTCGGGTGTGTTGCAGGGTGCAGTGCAGAGGCTGGTCGGCACGGTGGCCGACAAGGCACTCTCGTCGGTCTCGGACAAGGTGCAGAACGCATCGGGCAGGCTCGCCGACTACGCCGAGGGCGGCGGTGGAGGACTGATTTCGGCTGTTACCGGTTCCGAGAAAAAGTCCGAGAAGCAGACAGAGGGTGAGTCACCGATCAAATCTGCGGTGAGCGGAGGCTGGGAGGGTGCCAAGCAGATGGTCAAGGACAAGGCTTCCGACGTCAAGGAGGCTGTCACCGGTGGTGGGAGCAAGGGCGGCGGCAAGGGCAAGAAGCTCAAGTTGACCAATATCGTCGAATCAATCGATGTGGGCGCCCCGGTCCAGTTGGTCTACAACCAATGGACTCAGTTCGCCGATTTTCCTTCCTTCATGAAGAAGGTCGAGCGGGTCGAGCAGGAATCGGAGGAGAAACTCGAGTGGAAGGCGCAGGTCTTTCTGTCGCACCGAACCTGGGAATCGTCGATCATCGAGCAGGTTCCCGATGAGCGGATCGTGTGGAGCTCGAAGGGTGCCAAAGGTTTTATCGACGGCGCGGTGACGTTCCACGAGGTGACTCCCGATCTCACTCGAATCATTTTGATACTCGAGTATCACCCGAAGGGCCTTTTCGAGAAGACGGGAAACCTGTGGCGTGCTCCGGGGCGACGAGTTCGTCTGGAGTTGAAGCACTTTGGACGCCATCTCATGACGCAGGCTGTTCTCCATCCCGACGAGGTGGAGGGCTGGCGTGGGGAGATCCGGGACGGCGAGGTGGTCGAACCCGAGGAGGCCGACGAACTCGAAGAGGCCGATGAACTCGAAGAGGCCGACGAGGCCGACGAGGCCGACGAGGAGTCGGAGGAAACCGCGGAGGACGAGGCTGGGCCGGCCGATGATGACGATGATGACGAGGGGGAGGCCCCGTCGCCGCCGAAACGCCGCGGACCTCCGCGTAAGACCGCAGCCGCCGATGAGAACTCGGCACCCCCGAAACGGCGTGGCCGATCGAGTAAGAGTGCGGCCGCCAGCTCCAGACAGGGCGCAAAGCGATGACGGCGATACAACCGGCGGGCGGAGGCGGCGGAGTCAGTGGCGGCCCCAGTTCCAGTAGCCTCGCCGACGTCATCGACACCATCCTCGACAAGGGCCTGGTAATCGACGCCTATGTACGCGTCTCCCTGGTCGGCATCGAACTGTTGACCATCGACGCACGCGTCGTCGTCGCCAGCGTCGACACCTACCTGCGTTTTGCGGAGGCCGCGAACCGACTCGAGGTCGGCAGTGGTGAGCCGCAGGGTCTGACGGATCTGGTCGGATCTGTCACCGAGGGCGGCGCCAAATCGAAAACCAAGGGCGCGCTCGAGGCCGCTGGTGAGAAACTCGGCGACATTCTCGGAGGAGGGCAGGAAGATCCTGAGCGCGAACGGGTTTCGCGAAAGTCCACTCGAGGGGACCAATGATGTCTACGTCAGACCAGAGCACCGATTCACCCGAGGAACCGCGCACCAGCGGTGTCTACGTGTACGGCATCGTGCCCGCGGACATGGAAGCCGAAGAGGATGCGGTCGGCGTGTGTGACGGCCCGGTCACCATCGTCAAGCACGGCGGCATCGCAGCACTCGTGAGCGAAATCTCGGTGGAAAGACCGCTCGGGAAACCCGAGGACCTGCAAGCCCATGCATACCTACTGGACGGCACATCTCGTGTGGCACCCGTACTCCCACTTCGTTTCGGTGCGGTCATGACCGATGAAGAGTCTGTCGAGAAGGAATTGCTCGCAGCACACGCCGACGAGTTCGCCGCGGCGCTGCAGGAACTCGAAGGTCGAGCCCAATACGTCGTCAAGGGACGGTACGTCGAGCAGGCAATCCTTCGTGAAGTGATCGACGAGAGCGAACAAGCCGCCCAATTGCTCGGCGCGATCCGCGATCAGCCCGAGGAAAGTACCCGCGATGCCCGGATGGCGCTCGGCGAGATCGTAAGCAACGCCATCGTCGCCAAGCGGGACGCCGACACCCGCAAGGTGCTCGAGGCACTCGACTCGCTGTCCGATTCGGTCAACGTACGGGAACCGACTCACGAGGAAGAGGCCGCGCAAGTGGCCGTTCTCGTCGAGGTGGCCCGGCAGGAAGAACTCGAGAAGGCGGTGGGGGAACTGGCCGAGCAGTGGGACGGCCGGGTCGACATGCGCCTGCTCGGACCTCTCGCCGCCTACGACTTCGTGGTGACCCAGAAGCCGGAGGGCTGACCGATGGGTCTGCTGTCGTTCATCGCCACCTTGCCACTCGCTCCCGTTCGTGGGGTGATATCGCTGGCCGAGTTGATTCAGCGACAGGTCGAAGACGAACTCCACAATCCCGCGAGTGCGCGCCGCGCTCTCGAGGAGTTGGAGGACGCCCGCGCGACGGGCGAGATCTCCGCCGAAGAGGAAGAGCAGGCTCAGCAGGCGATCCTCGACCGAATGACCGGGACGGGGCAGACCACCACTCCGGAGAAGGAGTGATCGGTGATGGCAGAACAGGAGCCACCGTTGCCGGCACCCGAGATCGCCGAGATAGCAACGCGTGACATCGCACAGTTGACCGGCAAGAAACCGTTGGGCGCGACGTCGGTCATGCCGACCGACGACGGCTGGACGGTGGAGGTGGAGGTAGTCGAGGATCGGCGAATCCCGTCGTCGACAGACATGCTCGCACTGTACGAGGTGGTGTTGGATCTGGATGGAGAACTGTTGTCCTACCGCAGAACTCGCCGCTACGTACGGGGTGTCGGTGACAGTGGGAGCGGGCTGTCATGACCATCGCCGGTGGCGGTGCGAGCAACCTTCCGCAGAGCTCGGGCGGCGGACTGGGTGGCGGGCACCAGTCGACGAACCTCGGCGAGATCCTCGAGCGGGTGCTCGACAAGGGACTCGTGATCGCCGGGGACATCCAAGTCAACCTGCTCGACATCGAACTGCTGACCATCAAGGTGCGACTGGTGATCGCCTCGCTGGAGACCGCGAAGGAGGTGGGCATCGATTGGTGGGAGCATGACCCTTGGCTGACCGGCAGGAACAGTGACGTCGAACTCGAGAATCGGAAGCTGCGGGAGCGGATCGCCGAACTCGAGTCCGACAGGTCGGTGCATTCTGCCATCGAGGCCGCCGAAACGATCGAGGTGGAGGCGAAGCGGCAGGAGCCTGGCGATGACCGCGGATGACGGTGTCTGGCTTTACGGCATCACGACCGACAGCATCGGCGACGCACAACTCGCCGGGGTCTCTGGGGTGGCCGGGGAGCCGGTCCGGGCCGTGGCGTCGGCGGGTCTCGTCGCGGTGGTGGGGACGGTGAGCCTGAGCGAATTCGGGCAGGCACCGCTGCAGCACAACCTCGAGGACCTCGACTGGCTGGCCACGACCGCGAGGGCACACGACGCTGTGGTGGCCGCCATGGTGCGCTGCGGTCCCACCGTTCCACTGCGATTGGCCACTGTCTACCTCGACGACGACCGGGTTCGTCTACTCCTCGACGAACGACGGGAGGAGTTCAGGGCAACGTTGCGGAGGGTGACCGGACGGAGCGAGTGGGGCGTGAAAGCGTACGCAGACTCGAAGACCTTGGCTCAGAACGCGAAAGCGGAACCTTCCCCGACCGGTGCGGGGGGAAAGGGGACCGCGTATCTACTGCGCCGTCGTGCGGAGTTGAGCGCGCAGCAAGACGTCGAACGCAGGGCGGCGAGCCATGCGGAGGAGATTCACTCGGCGCTCTTGGGGAATGCTGTCGGCGGGCGCCGGCGACAGGTCACCGATCCGGTGCTCACTGGCAAGCGTGCCTGGATGATCTTCAACGGCACCTACCTGGTGGACTCCGAGCGGGTCGACGACTTCGCCGCGCTCGTCGCGGCCCTCGACGACGAGCGCCCAGGCGTCGCACTGGAACTGACCGGACCGTGGCCGCCGTACTCCTTCGCCGGGATCGACGAGTGAGCCCATGAGCGAGATGGTTCCTTCGGACGACACGCGCCGCATCGCTCTCGTCGACCTGCTCGATCGAGTGCTCGGTGGTGGTGTCGTCATCACCGGTGAGATCACTCTGTCGCTCGCCGACGTCGACATGGTCCGAATCTCGTTGCGCACGCTCATCGCATCGGTCAGCGCACTCGTCCCAGACCCGGCCGGTCAGGAGCCTAGCGATGACTGAGCCCGAGCCCGAGTCGGATGCGCCGACCGACGTCGGTCGGCGGGTTCTGCCTCAACGGATCGATGCCGACCCAGAGTCCGTCGAGAAGGGGCTGGTCGCACTGGTCCTCACCATCGTCGAGCTCCTACGCCAGTTGATGGAGCGGCAGGCGCTACGCCGAGTCGAGCACGGGGACCTCAGCGATGAGCAGATCGAACGCATCGGCACGACGCTGATGCTGCTCGAGGAGCGAATGGCGGAGCTGCGTGATCATTTCGATCTCACGCCCGAGGACCTGAACATCGACCTCGGACCGCTGGGGCCGCTGCTGGCGAACGAATAGCCGGTTTCACAGAGTTTCGGTCGGACTCACCGAACAATGATCAGTGTTTGAAAGCGTTCTTGATCTTCTTTCCAGCGTCCTTGAGCTTGTCGCCCATTTGTTTGGCGTTGCCCTTGGCCTGTTCCTGGCTTCCCTCTGCTTCGAGGTGGGCGTTCCCGGTGGCCTTGCCGAAAGCCTTCTTGGCGGCGCCTTCCGCGGTTTCGACCTTGTGCTGGATTTTCTTTCCCATGCTCATGACCATGTCCTGTTCTCTGTGATCCCTCGGTGCGGCCGCCCGCACTACTTCGGAAGAATGTGCCGAAGCGGGCGGCAGTGCGGTGAGAGACAAACGTGGTGAGTCTGACCGCTCTTGATTGGTCACGCCTCCAGCACCAGTCAACTCGTCCACAGCACTGCTGTCGAGAACGTTTGACCGTCATCTACCCGCGGCCGACGAGCCCCACACCCGAGGAAGATGATCGGGGCCCGTACAGGGCGCCTCCATCGGGCCGGGGTGACTCGACGGAGGCTTCACGATCGACGTCCGGGGTTCAGGGCGTCTAACCGCGACTCTTCCAGTGTAGGAAAACCTTTGCAGTTGTGAAATGCCCAGACAGGGGGCCCCACATAGGCGCGAAGGTTTCGACGAAGCTGCCGACGAGCGCAACTCGATGTGATGCCGCCATGGCCGGAGTTTCGGTAGTCGATGGCGAAGGAACCCGGAAACCGTGGCGTGCACGGTGTAAACGGTCCATGAGACCGACAACCTCCAGTATCGCGCTTCAATATCGCGCTGGGCATGGACCCTGTCTCGAAGCTGCCGAAGAGAATGAGATTGTCGTCGCGCGCGGCGATGTGTTACCTCGGGAAAATGCTGCGTTGGCTATTGTCCGTGACGCGCACGGACAAGATACATGGACCTGGCGAAAGTTGTTCATACTCCGCATTTCCCGCACTGGGTGTGTTCGAGGTGATGCGTGTGTTCGAGGTGATGCGATGTCCCGTTGAAACCAAAATCAGGGGGGAAGTGGGGGCTTTGTGTGAGTTGGGGTGAACCCACCGGCACGAAACCTGTGACCGCGGCGCGCCGGTGGGTGCGCATCGAACCGACGCGATGCACTTTCCCTGCCGTCCACCTCCGGCGAGGGACAGCCGGTAGGCGGATCATGTGCGGCGGGTCTCACCTCCGTGAATTCTCCGCTGCGACAGTGATGTATCCGTTCGTCTCGAGTTTTGACACAAGCCGTCCTTCGATGCGCGGTAATCACTTCGGCAGCGGCAGACTTGCCCCCGACCAATCGGTAGTGGCTCAAGGCTCACGGCGTGCCCCCAGCGCTTAGGCGGTTACCCCGGCGTATTCCGGGTAGGCGGATTTGTAGGACGCGCCGGGAAGTGATGGGAGGGCGCAGTCGAAACGGAGCTTCGAGACAAGACGATCGCATCTCTGGTCGCGTCGGAGGGTGTCGAGCAGGTCGAGCTGACCGAGCCGTGGCGGGCGGTGGTCAACGCGGGTGCGCGCCCGATCCTGGTCTCGACCGCAGCAGGCAGGATTCAGGCCTACAAGGAGCGGGTGGCGGCGACGGGGAGGATCGCAGCGAAAACATGAATACCGTCCTGGGAGTTACGGTTTCAGTAGGATTTTGATGGCACCGTCCTGCTTCTTTTGAAAGATTTCGTACGCCTGGGGGGCACTTTCGAGTGGTAGCTCATGGGTGGCGAAGGAGTCGACACCGAGTGGGTCGTCGTCGGTCAGAAGTGGCATGATGTCGTCCGCCCACCGCTTCACATTTGCCTGTCCCATGCGCAGTTGGATTTGCTTGTCGAACAGGGTGAGCATAGGTAGTGGATCTGTCATCCCTCCGTAAACGCCGAGCAGAGAGATGGTGCCGCCGCGTCGGACGATGTCGATAGCCGAATGCAGAGCCTGGAGACGGTCAATACCGGCATGGGTCATCAGTGGCCCGGCGATCCGATCGGGAAGCAGCGACGTGGCCTGCTGAACCAGCCGGGCACCGGGCGAGCCGTGTGCCTCCATCCCCACGGCGTCGATCACCGAATCGGGACCCCGACCGTCGGTGATCTCTCGCACTGCGTCACCGAGATTGTCCACCTGGCTCGAATCGAGCACCTCGATTCCGCGGGCACGCGCACGCTCGAGTCGCTCGGGCACCAGATCGATAGCGATCACCCTGGCTCCCCGGTGCGAGGCGATACGTGCCGCCATGTCGCCGATCGGCCCCAGCCCCAGCACAGCCACCGAGCCGCCGGCAGGAATGGAGGCGTACTCGACGCCCTGCCATGCGGTCGGTAGTACGTCGGACAGATAGACGAAACGGGAGTCGGGGGGACCGTCGGGAACCTTGATGTGGGTGTACTGGGCGTGCGGTACCCGCAGGTACTGAGCCTGCGCCCCTGGCACCTGACCGTAGAGCGCGGAGTATCCGAACAGTGCTGCGCCGGAACCCTTATCTCGAACCTGGGTGGTCTCGCACTGCGTCGGCAGACCGGCGTGACACATGTAGCACCTGCCGCAGGCAATCTGAAATGGGATGACCACTCGGTCGCCTTCGTGCAGTCCGTTGACCGCGTCGCCCACCTCACGCACAACGCCCATCGGCTCGTGCCCGAGTATGTCCCCGGCGTTCATGAACGCGCCGAGCACTTCGTAGAGGTGGAGGTCGGATCCGCAGATATTGGTCGTAGTAAGTTCGACGATCGCATCGGTCGGCACGCGGATCTCCGGATCCGGAACGGTATCGACACTGACATGTCTTTTTCCCTGCCAGGTCACTGCTCTCACGCCCGTGCTCCTTACCTATGGTCCGATCGGAGCTTGTTCGACAATGACCGCCCGAATCGAAATCAGTCTCGTGGGGGCGACGTGTGTGCCGCCTTGCGAATCGGCTACCCCTGTTCCTTTGCGTCAAACCTCTCCAGCCGCCTCGGCACTCGGAAGCTGGTTTGGTTCATCAAACTGCTTGCCCTGCAGAACATTACAAAATACAGGCGACCTGTTGTCCGTGACTTTCCAGTACATACTCAACTACCCAAGTAGCGCAATATCGTCACGCACCATGGAAGTCGACGCTTGAGAGGACCCACTGCTGGTCGATCGGGCTCATGCACATGGCCGATCCTGGCGTTGTCGGAATCCGAAGGGCGCCATTCTTTCCGCCCCGAATCGGATTGAAGTCCACCGACCTTGATACTTGCCTTTGAATCGAAGGAACTGTGCCCCATCGACAACGGCGCCATATTCGCAGAATCCACCGTTCAATTGAGGAGCCCGCCTGGTCGGGTCCCGGGCACTGCGAGGTTGACGAGTGGTTCGCTGCGGCGATTAAGGAACAGTCGGCGGGCACACCACCTGCAATGGCTACACAGGGAGTGATTGATCACGCAGGAAATGTGACCGACACGCGCAACATCGACCGTGCGGAAGACATACACGCAAGGTTTGTCGACGTCCGCGCAGACAATTCCGCGCTCGGGTGGCACGAAAGTACGTCATGGCGACAACTGGTCCTTCTCGACGACAGTGAGGGCGCATCTAGTTGACCAACTGCGGGTGATTCGGCCGGCTGAAAAGACTATTGCCCGAGAATCTGGCATACGTGGACTCAGCTCGACAGTCGCTGGATCTCACGCCCAAGCCCTGCAGTTGCGCACCCGCGGATCAATCACGGACAGGCCGGCGTCACCATGTCATAGATCCGTTCGGCCTGGTCCATTGTCGGCTCGTTGCCATTGTGAGCAGCGAGGTTCCGAATCTCTTCGGTGACTTGTTGCTCATCCGCACCGGCAGCGATGTCCTGGCAAGACTCCAGGACGATCTCTTCGATACTCGCATCGTCGCGGTCTTGAGCAAGTTCCGAGTAGCCGGTACGAAACGCGACGACAAACGTGGCGAGTTTCGCTTGGTCAATTCTTCCCAGGTCGTCCGTTGACTCCACCGTCGAACTCTGATTCGGTGCCGTTGTAGTCGGTGTTTGCATAGTCACTTCGCTGGTGGTGTCGTTGTCCACGTCTGTTTCTGCGTCGTCGTTTCCGCAGGCTGCCGTGGCCACTAGTGCGCCGGCAATCGCGATCGTTGCGATGGTTCTTTTCATTTTCACTCCATCTCGATAGGTGATGCCGCTGGTGGTCCGACAACACTTGTCAAATGATGTGGGGTGTCGAGCGCGATGTGCTTCAACTGCTCCGGGTTGCGACTTTCGGGTTCGGCATTGTGGTACCGAATTCGGAACGTTGATGTTCGACGTATGACCGCCTACGCGCATCCCGTCACTCAGTGTGCATTTCCCTCCTGAAACAGGAGGCGTACGTCGTCGTGGTACCCAGTCTCGACCGTGGTTATCCGTGACAGCTCCGGAGGTGAGAGGCAACTTGTGAACAGAGTGAAGTCGGGGCTTGGTGAGCAACGTGCTTCGCGGCGGGTCTGGGGCGGTTACCGTGGCGGCCGTGATCGCCAAAGCGATATCAGCGGGCGCTGGCCGAGAATTGGTGATCGCAGAACCCCTTTCGTGACAGTCGACGATGCACTCGAGTAAGAGCAGGGGCGTAGCGGCTCGCCCGTGCTATTGGTCCTGGTGGCGACCCATTTTTCGGCGTACACACCGAACGCGACAGCTTTACGTGCATCCTCGGCCTGAGTAGCTTGACGTGCCACGGCAGCGTCATCTGGGTGTACCCAGGTGCCCCCGGCGATTGCATCCTGCCGCGTGTTCAGCCAGGTCTGTGCCGCGCCTTTCGTGCTGAACGTGCTGGGTGCCGGGATACGTTCCGCGCTCCCCGGAGTGGGGTTGGGGTGGCGGGCTCGATACCGGCCTGACGGCAACTTTTCAATACGTCCGAAGACTTTTCTGGCCATGCAGCTGTTTTCCTTGATTTCGTGGGCCCTCTGTGGGACCTAGAGTGTCAGAAGTTGGCATATCTAGGCACGGTGTGGCACTCCTCGGCGCCTCTGACCTTATGGTTAGCTGCTCCGAGCAGGTATATAACATCTGGTTCGATCCCAGCCGGGACCACAGGAGGAACTGAAGGCGTTCCCGATTACGGGGACGCCTTCAGTCGTCTCCGGGTGTTCTTTCGACTGCAAGTCGGAGAGGACGTTTCGGTAGCCTGGTTGCTGACACACACATACGTGACGGAAATAGGTGAGGGACGTTGAGTACCGAAGAGGTCGACACTCACGTCGACGATTCCGATCTGTCGCCCTTCCAGGAAGCCGAGTCCCGCTGGCATCGGTGGCGGGCGCATATCGCAGCTCGTCCGAGTTTGAACCTCGCGTACCGAATCGGCGTGGGAGTTATCGGCCTGATCGTGCTCGCAGTCGGCGTCGTCACCATTCCGTACCCGGGACCGGGCTGGCTCATTGTCTTTGCCGGCCTCGGAATACTCGCGTCGGAGTTCGCTTGGGCTCATAGGCTCCTGCATTTCGCCAAAGCGCGCTACGACCGATTCATGACGTGGTTCGGCAAGCAGTCCTTGATCGTCAAAGGTCTAGGCGTTTTGTTCACCACCGTGGTCGTGATGGCAACTCTGTGGGTTCTCGGCACCTTCCACCTGCTCGGAACGTGGGTCGGTCTGGACTACTCGTGGCTCGAGTCACCTCTCTGACGTGAAAGTCGCTTGTTAACTTCACTCGGTTGACTCGTCGGTACGGCGGGGCCGATAACATGATCGTGCGCGCGTCCTCATCGAGCGATACGCACGTCTTACTTGCCGCAAATACATTAGGAGCACATCGCCGTGACCAGTCCCGCGCCAGAGCACTCAGCCGCCCCACTTCGGGTGCCCGCGGGGACGACCGCCGGGACAGCGGTTCGTGAAGCAGGATTCCCCACTAAGGGCCCGGACGTCATCGTTGTTGTTCGTGACAGTGAAGGCACGCTCAAGGACCTTTCGTGGACTCCTGACGTCGATGTCGAGGTCGAACCGGTTGCCGCGTCCACCGACGACGGCCGCAGCGTTATCCGCCACTCGGCTGCTCACGTTCTGGCGCAGGCAGTGCAGAAGGAATTCCCCGACGCGAAGCTGGGCATCGGCCCGCCGATCACCGACGGCTTCTACTACGACTTCGCGGTCGATCGTCCGTTCACCCCGGAAGATCTGACCAAGCTCGAAAAGCGGATGAAGCAGATCATCAAAGGATCGCAGCGATTCTCGCGTCGTGTTGTCGACTCGATCGAGGACGCGCAGGCCGAGTTGGCGAACGAGCCGTTCAAGCTCGAGCTCATCAACGACAAGTCCGGCATCGACGACCCCGAGGTCATGGAGGTGGGCGGCAACGAGCTGACCATCTACGACAATCTCGATCCGCGTACCGGCGACACCATCTGGTCCGATCTGTGCCGTGGTCCGCACATCCCGACCACCAAGCACATCCCCGCTTTCAAGCTGACCCGCAGTTCTGCGGCATACTGGCGCGGCAACCAGGACAACGCTGATCTTCAGCGTGTCTACGGCACCGCCTGGGAGTCCACCGAAGCGCAGGATCAGTACCTCGAACTCCTCGCCGAGGCCGAGCGTCGCGATCACCGCAAGCTCGGTACCGAGCTTGACCTATTCAGCTTCCCTGACGAGTTGGGCTCCGGCCTGCCGGTCTTCCACCCCAAGGGCGGAATCATCCGCACCGAGATGGAGAACTACTCACGTAGCCGTCATATCGAGGCCGGCTACGAGTTCGTCAACACCCCGCACATCACCAAGGGACATCTGTACGAGGTTTCCGGTCATCTTGACTGGTACAAGGACGGAATGTTCCCGGCGATGCACGTCGACGAGGAATTGAACGAGGACGGCACCGTGCGTAAGCCGGGCCAGGATTACTACCTCAAGCCGATGAACTGCCCGATGCACAACCTGATCTTCCGTGCGCGTGGCCGCTCGTACCGAGAATTGCCGTTGCGGCTCTTCGAATTCGGTTCCGTGTACCGCTACGAGAAGTCCGGTGTCATTCACGGTCTGACTCGCGTGCGTGGCATGACTCAGGACGACGCGCACATCTACTGCACCCGTGAGCAGATGCGCGACGAGCTCACCACCACCCTGCAGTTCGTTCTCGCACTGCTCAAGGACTACGGTCTCGACGACTTCTACCTCGAGCTGTCCACCAAGAACCCGGACAAGTTCGTCGGCAGCGACGAGGTTTGGGAAGAAGCAACCGCGACACTGGCCGAGGTCGGTCAGGCTTCCGGTCTGACGTTGGTTCCGGACCCGGGCGGAGCTGCGTTCTACGGCCCCAAGATCTCGGTTCAGGTCAAGGACGCGCTCGGCCGCACCTGGCAGATGTCCACCATTCAGCTCGACTTCAACCTGCCGGAGCGTTTCGACCTCGAATACACCGGCAACGACGGCGTCAAGACCCGTCCGGTCATGATTCACCGTGCGCTGTTCGGCTCGATCGAGCGGTTCTTCGGTGTGTTGACCGAGCATTACGCCGGTGCTTTCCCGGCCTGGCTGGCTCCCGTGCAGGTTGTCGGAATCCCGGTGGCCGAGGCCTTCGCCGATCATCTCTTCGACGTCACCAAGAAGCTCAAGTCGGCCGGCGTGCGCGCCGAGGTCGATTTCAGCGACGACCGGATGCAGAAGAAGATCCGCAACCACACCACGCAGAAGGTTCCGTTCATGCTCCTCGCAGGCGAGCGTGACGTGGAAGCCGGCGCTGTCAGCTTCCGTTTCCGCGACGGCACCCAGATCAACGGTATCCCTGTCGACGACGCAGTTCGAATCATCACCGAATGGATTGCGCGCCGCGAAAATGCTTCTCCGACTGCCGAACTGGTGCAGCCAAGTGTGGCGCCATGACAACGCCGGATGACGATGGCCCGGGTTCGCTGATCGACCACGGCGTCGGCGATCCCGATCATCTGCAACGTATTTGGTCGCCGCACCGCATGTCTTACATCGCGGAGGCACCCAAGACGCCGGGCGTACCCAACGAACCGTTCATCGAGATTCCCAAGATGGCTGACGAAGAGGGATTGATCGTCGCGCGCGGCGAACACGTGTATGCGGTTTTGAACCTGTACCCGTACAATCCGGGCCACCTGATGGTGGTTCCGTACCGCAAGGTCGCAGCACTCGAGGATTTGACGCCGGAGGAAAGCGCCGAGTTGATGGCGTTCACCCAGCAGGCGCTGCGCGTGATCAAGCGGGTGTCCAACCCACATGGTTTCAACGTCGGCCTCAACCTCGGTGCCGCGGCCGGTGGGTCGCTGGCCGAGCATCTGCATCAGCATGTGGTTCCTCGCTGGGGCGGTGACGCCAACTTCATTACCGTTCTGAGTGGGGTGAAGGTCATGCCGCAGCTGTTGCGTGACACCCGAGGGCTACTGGCACGGGCCTGGAATGACTGACAATTTGTCGCGAGAAGGGGCTGTTCGGTGCTGAGTATCTTCGGACGAGCATCGGTGTCCAAGGTGACGGCACCGATGGGTCAAGCGCTGATCAAGACCGGTTTGACCCCCGATGCCGTGACAATCATCGGAACGGTCGCGACGGTTGCCGGTGCGGTGACGCTGTTCCCGTCCGGACACTTGTTCTGGGGAACTATCTTCATCTGGTTCTTTGTCATGTTCGACATGTTGGACGGTGCGATGGCCCGTGCGCGTGGCGGCGGAACGCGCTACGGCGCGGTTCTCGACGCCACGTGTGACCGAGTTGCCGACGGCGCGATCTTCGCCGGCTTGGCGTGGTGGGCGGTGTACCACGAGAACAACAAATGGCTGTTGGTGGCGACGCTCATCTGCCTCGTCACGTCGCAGGTCATTTCCTACGCGAAGGCTCGCGCCGAAGCGAGTGGACTGACTGCGGACGGCGGCTGGATCGAGCGTCCGGACCGGCTGGTCATCGTGCTCGCGGGTGCCGGTCTCACAGGACTCGGATTGCCCTGGGCAATCCACATCGCCATGTGGGTTCTCGCTGCGGGCAGTATCGTGACAGTTTTCCAGCGGGTGCTCGCGGTGCGGAATTCGCCGGGGGCTCGGGAGCTTCTGCCGATCACACCGCCGGCACCCAAGACTGAAGGTGAGTCCGACAAGTGAGTGTTGCCGAGCGCGCTACCGATCTGGGTTACGCCGCTGGTTGGCGCCTGGTTCGCAGTCTTCCGGAGTCGGTGGCAGTCAAGCTTTTTGACGCCGGCGCTGATTTTGCGGTCCGAAAGGGTGGACCGGAACAGTTGCGTCGCAACTTGGCTCGCGTGCTCGGCACAACTCCCGAGAACGTCCCGGATCAGTTGATCAAGGACTCGATGCGCTCATACGCACGGTACTGGCGTGAGGCGTTCCGTCTACCGTCGATGGATCTTGTGGAAACGGGTAAGTCGCTGGATTCGCTGATCGAAGGGAAGGAACACCTCGAGGCGGCGATCGCAGCCGGCAACGGTGCCATCCTGGCTCTGCCTCACAGCGGGAACTGGGATATGGCGGGGGTCTGGTGTGCCCAGTACTGGAACGGCTTCTCCACTGTCGCAGAACGTTTGAAGCCGGAATCGCTGTATCAACGATTTGTCGACTACCGAGAGAGCCTCGGATTCGAGGTGTTTCCGCTCAGCGGCGGCGAGCAGCCGCCGTTCGTGGAGCTCGCGAAGCGGTTGCGGGACAACCGGATCGTCTGCCTACTCGGCGAGCGGGACTTGGCGAAGCACGGTGTGCCCGTCAATTTCTTCGGTGAACCGACCCGGATGCCGGCCGGTCCGGCAAAACTGGCCATCGACACCGGTGCCCATCTGCTTCCCGTCCACTGCTGGTTCACACCCGACGGTTGGGGATTCAAGGTCGATCCGCCCATCGACGTGTCCGGCGGAGTCGGCCCGGCTACTCAGGCGCTCGCAGACCAGTTTGCGATCAATATTGCGGCCCACCCGGCGGATTGGCACATGTTGCAACCGCTCTGGCGTTCCGACCTCTCCGAATCGCGGCTCGCCCGTATGGAGGGTGAATGAAAATCGGCATGATCTGCCCGTATTCGTTCGACGTACCCGGTGGGGTGCAGGCGCACGTGGTGGACCTGGCCGAGGTTCTGATCGAACGTGGCCACAAGGTCAGTGTCCTGGCGCCGTCGTCGGACGACGACGAACTGCCGAACTTCGTTGTCTCCGCCGGTAAGGCTGTCGCGATTCCGTACAACGGTTCGGTAGCTCGTTTGTCTTTCGGTCCTACCGCCAATGCGCGACTGCGTAAGTTCATTGCCGACGGTGACTTCGACGTCCTGCACATCCATGAACCGAACGCACCCAGCTTGTCGATGCTGGCGTTGCGTATCGCCGAAGGACCCATCGTTGCCACATTCCACACGTCGACGACAAAATCATTGGCACTGAGCACCTTTCAAGGTGTTCTGGCTCCGTACCTGGAAAAGATCAGCGGACGCATTGCAGTCTCGGAGTTGGCGCGTCGCTGGCAGGTCGAATCTCTCGGATCCGATGCTGTAGAGATCCCGAACGGCGTCGATGTTTCCGCGTTTGCCAACGCGGCACTCCTACCGGGTTATCCGCGTGAAGGTGGGACGGTCCTGTTCCTCGGTCGCTACGACGAACCACGCAAGGGGATGGCCGTGCTGCTCGGTGCATTGCCGACGCTGGTCGAGCGCTATCCCGACCTCGAAGTCATTGTGGTGGGGCGCGGGGACGAGGAAAAACTTCGCAAGGATGCCGGCAAGTACTTCAAGCATTTGCGTCTCCTCGGCCAGGTCAGTGACGAGGAGAAGGCGTCGGCGCTTCGTAGCGTCGACGTGTACTGCGCGCCGAACCTGGGTGGGGAGAGCTTCGGAATCGTGTTGGTCGAGGCGATGGCTGCCGGTACTGCCGTGGTAGCCAGCGAGCTCGACGCATTCCGCCGGGTACTGCGTGACGGTCAAGCCGGATTGTTGGTTCCGATCGGGAATTCTGATGCTCTCGCGGAGGCGATCGACTCGGTTCTCGGTGATCCGGACCGGCGGCGGGCATTGGTCAATACGGCGACCGCTGTTGTCTCCGAATATGACTGGCCGGTTGTTGCTGAGCAGATTCTTCGTGTGTACGAGACAGTGACGGTGGGCGGTACCGGCGTGCGTGTGGTGGGATCGTGACTTTCTCTGCACTCACAATTTTTGTCCTCGGACTCGTTGCCGCCATTGTTCTGGTCATCGGGCTGTGGGCCTACGGGACGGCTAACCGGCTGGACCGACTGCATGTCCGTTCAGACCAGTCGTGGCTGGCGCTCGATGCAGCGTTGTCGCGGCGTGCTGCCGTGGTTCGTGCCGCTGCCGTCGACATGAGCGCTGATGACGCCCGAAGGTTCGTGACCTTGGCTGACGCGGCCGAGCGGGCTGATCGGCCGGACCGAGAGCTGGCGGAGAACAAGCTCTCCAACGCTTTGGCTGCCTATGGAACTACGTCTCTGCGGCCCCAGCTTGTTGCCGAGTTGGCGGACGCCGAGGCTCGGGTACTGATTGCACGTCGTTTCCACAACGACGCCGTCCGCGACACTCTCGCGCTTCGAACCCGAAGGCTTGTCCGCTGGCTCCACCTTGGTGGAACAGCACCGCTGCCACAGTATTTCGAGATCTCCGAGCGGACGACGGCGGCTGCGGTGCCCGAGGGAATTACCGTCGACACGTCACGAACCTCGGCGCGCGTCGTTCTGCTCGACGAGCTGGACCGGGTGCTGCTGCTTCGCGGACACGATCCGCAGATTCCGAACTCGCATTTCTGGTTCACGGTGGGCGGGGGATTGGAGCGTGGTGAGCACCTCCGCGCGGCTGCAGTTCGTGAAATCGCCGAGGAAACTGGATTGGTTGTCACGGGAGAGGACCTTCGGGGTCCACTGTGGCGTCGCGTCGCAATTTTCCCGTTCGACGGGGAGTTAATCCGAAGCGAAGAGCTCTTCTTCACCACGCGCACACACGGTTTCACGCCCGTATTCAAGGGCCACACCGAGTTGGAGCAGCGAGCAATTTCCGGCTTCCGTTGGTGTAGCGCCGATGACATCCGGGAACTTTCCAAATCCGGGGAACCTGTTTACCCGCTTGACCTGGCAAATCTGCTTGCAGAAGCTGCGACTATTGCAGACGGAACCGAAGACCCGGCCGTACGTTCTATTCGTTGATCTCACCGCTCTGGCGATTTAAGGCCAGCAAAGCGAAATTGGCTACGGATTTAAGGTCCGGTTCGTTCTAGAGTTTTGGCGTTCGATCATCACGCCACTACTGCAGGAGTTTGCTGTGAGCACCCCCAGTTCTGCCCCCGTAACTGCCGTCGGCACTGCGCGCGTCAAGCGCGGCATGGCTGAAATGCTCAAGGGCGGTGTGATCATGGACGTGGTCACCGCTGAGCAGGCCAAGATCGCCGAAGACGCCGGCGCCGTTGCCGTCATGGCACTCGAGCGGGTCCCCGCAGACATCCGTGCTCAGGGCGGCGTCTCGCGCATGAGTGACCCCGACATGATCGACAGCATCATTGCCACTGTCAGTATCCCGGTCATGGCCAAGGCACGTATCGGTCACTTCGTCGAAGCGCAGATCCTGCAGAGCCTCGGCGTCGACTACATTGACGAGTCCGAGGTTCTCACCCCGGCCGACTATGCCAACCACATCGACAAGTGGAAGTTCACCGCTCCCTTCGTTTGTGGCGCCACCAACTTGGGTGAAGCACTGCGTCGCATCAACGAAGGCGCGGCCATGATCCGCTCCAAGGGTGAGGCCGGCACCGGCGATGTCTCCAACGCCACCACTCACATGCGGACCATCCGCGGCGAGATCCGTCGTCTCACCTCGATGAGCGAAGACGAACTGTACGTTGCGGCAAAGGAACTGCAGGCTCCGTACGAGTTGGTCGTCGAGGTTGCCAAGGCCGGAAAGCTCCCCGTCACCATGTTCACCGCCGGTGGCATCGCCACCCCCGCCGACGCTGCGATGATGATGCAGCTCGGCGCCGAAGGCGTGTTCGTCGGTTCGGGAATCTTCAAGTCGGGTAACCCGCAGCAGCGTGCCGAGGCAATCGTCAAGGCCACCACGTTCTTCGACGACCCGGACGTGCTCGCCAAGGTTTCCCGTGGACTGGGCGAAGCTATGGTCGGCATCAACGTCGAGGAACTGCCGGTTGGTCACCGTCTCGCTGAGCGCGGTTGGTGATTTTCCCGAGGCGGTAATCTGTCTCGGTGCCTGATCGTCAATCCCTAGCTGCTCTACTCCCGTTGGGGTTGGCGATGGCATTGGTCGGTGCGTCGTTCGGAGCGGTTGCGGTAGCAGCGGGCGTGTCGCTGCCGCAGGTTCTCGTTCTCTCCGCGGTCGTCTACGCGGGCGGAGCTCAGTTTCTGGTAGTGGCGGCGGTGGTTGCAGGTGCAGCCCCCGCCGCCGTTGTCTTCGGTGGACTACTTCTCAACGCCCGCCACTTGCCGTACGGGCTGGTGCTCGCCGACGTTCTGCGAGGCAGTTGGCCTTCGCGTATTTTCGGCGCTCACCTGATGACCGATGAGGCCACCGCCTTCACTACAGCAGAACTTGCTTCTCATGGTGATGTTGCCCGCGCACGGAAAACGTTCTTCGCGGCTGGGATCACGCTGTTCCTGGCCTGGAATGTCGGCACCGCGATCGGTGCAGTGGGTGGGAATTTTCTGGGTGATCCCAACGCGCTCGGTATCGATGCGGCATTTCCCGCAGCGCTCCTCGCGCTCACTGCAGGGGCGTGGCGCACTCGGGTGGATCGCCGAGTTGCTTTGCTGGGGGCGGTAATTGCGGTGGTGCTCACGCCTGTACTGCCAGCCGGACTCGGCGTCGTCGCCGGATTGCTGGGCCTGATCGCAGCGGGACGAAACCGATGAGTTGGTGGACTATCGGCCTGATTGCGTTGGGCACGTTCGGGTTTCGTGTCACCGGTCCGTTGTTGCGTGAGCGGATACATCTCAGTCCCCGGTCCGTGCGAATGCTCGGATTGGGCGCCACAGCCTTGCTGGTCTCGTTGGCCGCAACTCAGACGGTGTACTCCGGCGACGGGTTTGCCGGGTGGGCACGGGTGCTCGGCGTCGCGGTGGCGGGTGTGTTGATCTGGCGGCGTGCACCTTTCGTGGTGGTTGTCGTGGGTGCGGCAGCATCGACAGCCTTGCTACGTCTGGCGGGAATGGACTGAAGTCGAGGGTGTTCGCTACGTTAGCTTTCGAGTGCAGCCAGCACTTCGGGATTCGAGCATCCTTTCGCGAATCCGCTGATACGCCTTTCGATATCGCGGCCGAGAACGTGCAGTCCAATCCGTTCGGCGATCGGAGCAAGCCACGCCGGTCGGCAGGTAAAGCTGTAACGCCACGTCGCGACAGTTCTGTTGCTATCGCCGTCCACTGGTACGAAGCGCCATCCGGCAGCTAGATTCTCGAGAAACCAGGGTCCTTCGATCATCTTCATCCCGACATTGGTCGGAGGATTGTAAGAGACGTATTGGCTGATCATTTTCAGATGCCAATGGTGATGGGTGAGCGTCCGAACACTACGCGCGGGTTCGTCGGCTCCGTCCAGAAACTTCTGCGATGCGATGAACGGATCCCACAGCAATCGAGTCGTGCCTGTGGTTTGAGAGACAGCGAAGGCGATGTGGGTGCTTACCGGGATCTCGACACTCGACTCGATGACTGGCATGAACTCATGCTGCCATGAGTGAGGCTAGTCTCGCTGCTGTGAGCGCTCGAGAGAAACCTATGATCAATTCCGGAATCGGCGACATGCTTGTCACCTCCAGATCCTTCGTCGAGTATGTCGCGATGTTCGCCATCTCCGATGCCGATCTTGCTGGAAAAATTCTGGATTGCCCGGCAGGTGCCGCGTCGTTCAGTGCCGTTGCCAGAGAGCGTGGAACTGCCGTGACGGCCTGCGATGTGGCATATGACGATATGGCCGGAACCGTGGCGAATGCGCGAGCCGAGGCCGTTCGCGGGAACGAGTACGTCCGAGCGCATCCCGAACAATTCGCCGGCCAATTCTTTACCGATGCCGATCATCATTTGAGTCATCGCCTGGAGGCGTCTGATGACTTCGTCAGGGATGTGGCGGAGAATCCTGACTCGTATGTCGTTGCAGCACTTCCTGATCTGCCTTTCGGCGACTGTTCTTTCGATCTGGTCCTGTCGTCGCACCTCCTGTTCACCTACGGCGATCGGTTCGATCAAGCGACTCACCTGCAGTTCCTTCGTGAGCTGCTCCGCGTGGCGCGGAAAGAGTTACGGATCTTTCCCTTGGTCTCCCATGTAACGCACCAGCGGTACGAGCATCTTGATGCGCTCCGGAGGGCGCTGCATGCCGACGGTGTCGAAACCGAGATCGTCGCTGTGGATTACGACTTCGAGAGGGATGCTCACGAGATGCTCGTCTGCATCCGTCGAAGCGTTATCTCGGATCTGCCGAGTGGTACGTCCTGTCGCGAAGTCACCGGCTAAGGGGTGGCCGATCGGGTTGGGCAACTGGCGGCCGATCAATTCCCGCTAGCATTGCTCCGATAGGGAACTCGAGACGGAAATGGTGCCAGCTGTGATCGGATTGGGTGAACTCGAGGCATCAGTCATGGAGGTGATGTGGGGCGCGGACGTGGCACTCCGAGTCCGAGACGTGATGGACCGACTCACGCCGCCTCGTCCACTCGCATACACCACCGTGATGACGGTTCTGGATAATTTGCACTCCAAACAAATGGTTACCCGGGAGCGGAACGGACGTGCATACCGCTACCGCGCCAGTAGGTCACGGGAGGAGCAGGCCGTAGAATTGCTCCGCGAAGTGCTGCGCTCCAGTGGTAATGCGGAACAGGTCATGCTGCATTTCGCCAGTTCGGCGAACGATGAAGAATCCAAGATTCTTCGCCGCGCGGCGCGCAGAACGTCGAAGCACAAGTGATTCTCGCTGCAAGCCTGTGCGCGGCTGCTCTCATCATCGGCGTCACGGCACCGCGCTATCTCCGGCCGTTGCTGTCGCCGACCCGTAACCCGAGCCTCGCACTATCAGCTTGGACGATTTCACTGATTCTTTTTGTGCTTACGCTGCTAGCGACCCCGGTCGCGTTGGTAACCCGGCCGGGACAGTACATGCCGCGCCTGCGATCGCTTGTCCTGACCTGTGCCGAGTCGCTGCAGAACGATGATCAACTAGCGTGGGTGCCCTTCGCTCAACTGACCCTCGTCTCAGCGGCGATCGCGCTTGTACTTCGGATCGGATTCGTTGGGTTCACGTTGATCGCACGCCACCGACAGCACACTGCTCAGCACCTGGCGATGCTGAAATTGTTGTGCCATAAGGCGTCTCGCGATGGTGTATCGGAGACGCTGTGGCTGAAGAGTGACCGTCCGGCGGCATACAGTATCGCAACCGGGCGGGGCGTTATCGTCGCGACCGACGGGTTGTCTGCCCTTACGCCGCAACAACAGCGGGCAGTGCTTGGGCACGAGCGCGCGCATCTGCGTGGCAGACACCATCAGTTGGTGTTGTTTGCCGAGATTCTCAGTGCAGCACTACCGTTTGTTCCGTTGTGTCGACAAGCGCCGGCATGGCTTCGTGTTCTTACAGAACTGGCGGCAGATCGCTGTGCCGCCCGTGAATTCGGGACCGAGGCAGTTCGATCTGCGCTGGTGCGGTCCTCCGGTCGGCGCGTCGATCGTGGGAATGATCCGCTGGGCAAAACACTCCGGTCGCCGACGGCAGTGTCGGATCGGATTCATTGGCTCGACGCGATGCCGGAGCGAGGACAGATTTCGTCTGCCGTCGACTATTCGGTGGGCGCACTGTTGTCGGTAGTGCCGTTGTTCCTTGTCATCGCAGCGGGTTTCGGCTCGGTCGCTATTTTCTGTCTTACCTGACGGCGGCCAGGTCGGTTGTGCACGTGTCGTCAGAGCAATCGCGTCGGCGCCACCGATAGGTTACGGCCATGGTGAGTAGGGCAAGCGAAACCACTGCGAGTATCGGCTGAATCGGCGCCCAGATCCCGAGTGCCCCCGAGACTCCGAGCGCCGCGACGACGAGTTTGTTGCAGACCGGGCAGCCGACTGCGAACACGGCGAGCGCAACCCCGGCGTACGTCTTGGTTGGGCGTTCTTCACTGCGTGGTGGCGCTTGGATTCCGAACCAGGCAGCGGTAAGCAGCACCGTCGCACCGAAGACCGGGTACTCCCACCAGCGAACAGGGACCTCCCGGCTAAACAGGGCGGTATCGACGATATCAGTGGGAACTCCGACGATCAGTGCCGTCACTGCTCCCGCTACAGCGGCGCGCAGCCAATGAGGTCGGGTACGGAATTTTCGTTCGGTAACGGTGTTCTGCGGGGAATCTGCGGCGGGCATGGAGTCCTCTCCGGTTGCGATGGCGTAGTCGCCAACTACTAAGTAGCTTAGTAGTTGTACTACTATCCTTGATAGTAGTTAAGCGTGCGTACAAGCCAGTCGGGTCGAGAGGTCATCAGTGGGAGCAACACGCAAGAAGCCTGGAATCCGTCGAGAATTCTGGTTGATCGGAATCCTGGCGGTGGTGGCTGTCGTGCTCGGCACGGTCCTCGTGATCGGCAACAACGGTGAAGAAAAATCAGGCGCATTAACACCGCCGGCTGTGGCCATGGTGGGTCCCGCCGGGGATCACTCACGACGTATCAGCGGTGACCCTCTGGCAATCGGCTCCGTGGATGCCCCGGTGGTGCTGGTGGAGTATTCCGACTATCGATGCCCATTCTGCGCCAAGTTCAGTCGTGACACCGAACCTGCGCTGATCGAGAAGTACGTCAACGATGGCGTATTGCGAATGGAATGGCGCGACCTGCCGATCTTCGGTGAACAATCAACTGCCGCAGCGCGGGCCGGTCGGGCCGCAGCCGCGCAGGGCAAGTTCTGGGAGTACAACTCGGCCCTGTATTCGCAGGCTCCCGACCGAGGGCACCCCGACCTCACTGCGGCAACACTCAATGACATTGCCGCCAAGGCCGGTGTGCCCGATCTCCAGCAATTCGAAGCTGATGCAGCAAGTTCGAAATTTGACGAATCAATTTCGCAAGACATGTACGAAGCCAGGACGATCGGCATTTCGAGCACTCCGTCGTTTATCGTCAACGGCACTCCCGTCCTCGGAGCGCAGCCTCTGACGACCTTCGAACAGGTAATTGATCGGGCTGCGGGACTCTAGCGGCGAATGACGAATATCGGATTGGTCGGAGCCTTCTTCGGCGGCTTGCTTTCGCTGGTCAGTCCCTGCTCGGCGCTGTTGCTGCCGTCATTCTTTGCCTACGCGTTCGACGGAATCGGACGCCTCGCGATGAGGACCGCTCTCTTCTACGTCGGTCTGGCCACCGTCCTCATGCCGCTCGGTGCGGGACTCGGCATGATGGGGTCCGTCCTTGTCGAGCACCGCACGCTCATAACCCTGATCAGCGGCGGCGTTTTGATCGTCCTCGGTGTTCTGGCAGTTTTGGGAAAAGGCTTTGCCTTCGCGCCGGCCCAACGAGCGTCGCAATCGATCACGGTCTCGGGTTCAGTGTCGGTCTTTGCACTCGGCGCGGTGTACGGGTTTGCGGGATTCTGCTCAGGCCCGTTGCTTGGCAGTGTTCTTACTGTCGCAGTCTCCGGTGGATCGGCGGGGTATGGCGCGGTTCTGATGGCGCTGTATGCCTTGGGAATGGCGATGCCGTTGTTCCTGCTTGCCCTTGTCTGGGACCGATTCGATCTCGGTCGGCGAAGCTGGCTTCGAGGGCGAGCGATAAAGCTCGGTCCGATCACCACTCATACAACGTCGCTGATCTCGGGCTTGCTGTTCATTGTTATCGGAATGCTGTTTCTGCTCACAGACGGAACCGCGAATCTCGGTGCACTGATGGGTGTCGACGACCAGTTCTCGCTGCAGGTCACCGCCGGCAATGTGGCAGAGAAATTTTCCGATCTCGGTGTTCTGCTGGCGGTAGTGCTGGTAGCCCTCGTGGTGCTGACGGTTCGACTCTTCCGGCGGATGCGGGCAGAAGCGGCTGATTTGGCGGCTGATGCCACCGAGTCAAACGGATCTGATGTGTAGCTTCCAGTCCTGGGAATTTGACCGAAAAATATAGCAGCCCTGGATGTTCCACCAATACTCGGACTTTTCCGACTGATTTGCCCGTGACCGTTGTCTTCGAACATAGTTTCGAATACGGTGGAGGGATGTTGGAGTCGGGGGTGGGAAATTGCGGTCCGTCAGCGCAGCTGACCGGTGCCGAATCCCATTGCGCCCTCATCGATCTCATCTCTGAACTGCATTCGTGTGAAGCTCGGTTGGTGGAGCGAAAACTTGCTGCGATTGCCGAGTTCTTCACCCGCCGTAGCGCCGAGCACACCGCCACCGGAACGTGGTCGTCGACGGCGCACGAGTTGGCGGAATCGGAAATCGGAGCGGTACTCACGATGGGCCGCTCAGCGGCCGGGAAACTCATCGGACTGGGCTTTGCGTTGAAGACCCGTTTGCACCGCACGCGGGCGGCGATGGCGCGCGGGGACCTGGATGTGTATCGGGTGGGGTTGATCGACTCCGCGACCGCGAACGTCTCGGATGAGTTGATCGATGAGGTGGAACGCCTTGTCCTGGAACAAGTCTTGGCTCCGGCAGTCGAGGGTGGGACAGGGTTGACGGGTCGCCGGTTGACGGGCGCGATCGATCGGATTGTGGCGCGGGTGGATCCGGAGGGGATGCGGGAGCGCCGACGGCGTGCGTTGGCGGACCGGTTCATCGGGGTCAGTGCCATGGAGGACGGGATGGCCCGGATCGTGGGCAGTATCCCGGCGGAGCAGGCTCGGGCGTTCGACGGTCGGTTGCGGGAGTTGGCGTGCTCGGTGTGCCGGGATGATTCGCGGACGTATGAGCAGCGGCGGGCGGATGCGTTGAGTGCGTTGATGGATGGTTCGGCGGTGTTGCCGTGTGACTGCGGGCGGGTGGATTGTCCGCAGGACCGGAGTGGGTTGACGGTGGTGCGTCGGCCGTTGGTGGTTGTGGTGATGACGGAGTCGACGTTCAACAACAGCACCGATGGTGGTTCCGAGCCGGCGCATCTCGACGGGTACGGGGTGATCAGTGCCGATCATGGACGGGAGCTCGTGAAGGGTGCGATCGTCAAGGAAGTGCGGGTGCCGGCCGAGGAATCCGCGGCGGCGTTGGTCTACCGCCCCGGTGCGGCAGTGGATGCGTGGGTGCGGGCGTTGGCGGGGAGTTGTCAGTGGTTGCACTGTGATGTTCCGGCGTGGAATTGCGATCTCGATCATCTGGTGCCGTTCGATCACACCGATCCCGGCAATGGTGGGAAGACGACCGCGTCGAATCTGTCGGCGTATTGCCGTAATCATCATCGGCTCAAGCATTCCGGACGTTGGGTGCATACCCCGAACCCGGATCGGACGGTCAGCTTGGTTTCTCCGACGGGGCATTGTTACCGGACTCGGGCGGCGGGATTGCTGGCGGGATCAACTGAACCGATCCCACCGGAGGGTGGGCCGCGGCGGCGGACCAAACTCGAGAACAAGGCTGCCCGGGTTGGGGGTGAACGCAGACGGCAGCATGCTCGGATCCGGGTGCAGATTGAGAAACGGATAGCGCGGGAGCGGAACCACAAACTGCAGAAGCTGCTCCGAATCCAGGCAACAGCCTCGGGACGTAAGTACGTGGTTCGTCCACGGAAGCCGGTGGACTACGGGGATGATCCACCACCGTTTTGACGCTATTTTTTCGGGTGCGAGGCGCTGCGGTCGAGATAATTCGGGAGGCCAGTGTGTGCTCTTGTGACAGGCTCGGATGATGAATACCGAGGATCGCGACGAGTTGGCGGGTGACAGCCGTCCGACTGCACATGATGGGCCCTTCAGCTTGAATGTTGACGGGGAGATCTTCTCTGTGACGCTCCGTCGAGACGAACCGGGCGCATGTGATTACGACTGGGAATCCGGACCGAACAAAGGGTACGGATTTTCGAGCTCGCGGCACGTGGCCTATGGCAGCGTTCTAGACCTAGCGAACTCACCATCCGCTGCACTCGAGACGCCCACGATTGCCGAGCATCGCGAGTCGATCCGCGATTTCCTTCTCCAGATCAACCCCGAAACTGGATACATCGGAGACTAGCGATGGTTCGTCATGCCTGAATTGCCAGCCGTGTCGCACCCAACCACCGCCGTCAGCGATCAGTTGGATATCCAACTCACATTCCTTGGTATCCCTCGTAGTCAGCGATAAATCTCGTTGTGCGAGAAGCAAGCTCAGCGATAGATCCCGTCCACCCGAGGACCCTCATTGCCGCGTCTGCGATGATGTCGGGAGATGGTGGGGTGCCGGCGCTTTCCGCCTCGACGTCCGACCGTGTGTTGATCACGGTCTCGACGAGACGGAACGGCAACTGAGCGATACGGAGATCGGCATCGCGGAGCGGATCGATCTGGATCAGCGTGTCTCGGGCGAACTCTGTGTAGAGGTCCATGAGTGTGCCTCGTTGGGCGCGGAACGGCTCGAATCTCTCGGACCGCAACTCCGGAAGAAGATAGAGGGCGCCGAGGTTCCATCGCGAGGTCGCGAGTTGATGGGCGTCGAACCATGTCAGGGCGTACATACGCACTGTGGCAGGTTCCTCCCTCTCGGACAGTTGCTGTGCGAATGCGACGGGGGAGGTGACCGTCTCTACCAGCAGTGCCGCCAGCAGGTCTTCCTTGTTCGCGAAGTGGTGATAGAGAGATGCCTGCCTGATGCCCACCGCATCGGCGATCATCCGCGTCGATGTGGTGGTGAAACCGCCGGTTGTGAATAGCTCGGCCGCCGCATCCAGGATCTCGTCGCGCGCAGTTGCTCCGGGACGCTTGCGTGTCGACAGCCTGGGTCGACCGGCTCCGGTAGTGGTCATCACACCATCCTTCCATCGCAACGGTCTATGAGCGCGCGTCGCAGCAGTGGGATCAGTGGGCGAGGCGACGGTGCGCCGGTGCGGCGGAATGGAGCCGAGTCACGTGAGCTGGCAACCCATTCCGCAGCATTGATGCTCGACAGGTCCAGGAGGAATCCGGTCGATCCGGTGAGCTGGTGCAGCAGCAGGGTGCCGGTGCGGCCGTTGCCTTCACGAAAGGGATGTGCATGGTTGTAGGTGACGTAGACGGTTGCCAGTGCGTAGGCCAGGCGGCCACGGTCGACGCGATACCAATTTGTCGCGGCAACCGCGATCTCGACCTCACGCAGGTAACGGTGGATCATCCCGATCGGCGCGAAGGTGTCGCCGTTCTTGGTGATATCGACGATGCGTTGTTGCCCCGCCCAGCCGAATACGTCACCGAACACGTGTCGGTGGAGCGCGAAGATATGGTCGGCGTCCACCAAACGTGGAGACGGTGCCGGCCGAAGGTGGGCTTGTAGCAGCCGGGCAGCGGTCACGGCAAACTCGACGTCCCGCAATTGGGCAGAGTCCCGGAATCCGAAGTTGTTGCGCAGCACAGTGGTTCCCGTGACCAGGTATGGGCGGGGTAGCGCCATTCGACGTCGCCGGTGTGGGACCGTCCGTGCGGCGGCGTCTCGGCGGTGACGTTCGATGTGGTCCGCGAGGGTGAGCGTGCCGACGGCCAGCAATTCCAGATCAGCGAGGTCGTTGTCGCCGGGTTGCCAGCCCTCGAGCCTTTCGGCGGCCACGGTCTGCTTGACTGCGTGCCGCTGAACCTCGGTCAGCTCCGTCATGTCGGAGGCCCGGCGTAGGCGAGTTTGCGCTGCACCCCGGCTATCTCGCGAACCGCACTCGCGAGCAGGCTCCGATGCAGCGGTGTCAGGGAGTCCAACTGGGCGACGTCGGTCGGGGTTTCGCCGCGGTCAATCTGCTCGCACTGGTGCCGCAACCGGATCTGGGCCAGCGCGTCGAACGACTCCGCGAGTACTGCTGCGTCGTCGTCCGGCAATGCCCCGGCGCCTGCTGCAATTCGCAACCGAACTGCGGTGGACGGGTCGGTGCAGCCGGCCGCAAGCCCGGCCCATCGCGCGATGTTCACGATCGGCATGACGCCCTGCGCTTTGATGTCGACAGTATTGGCTCGGCGGGTGAGTCGTTCGCGAAGCGAGTGCATCCGGGCCTTGCCTTCGACGGCCTCCTTCAGCAGCAGTCGCAGTGGTTCCGGACTCAGCCGCTCGAAGACGGCGGGGGAGAGGGCGAGCCGGTTGTCGCCGAACGCGACGCGGCTGTCGGCGAGCAGCGACACCATGACCACGCCCTGATCGGAGTACGGATCAGCGAGCCAGCCGCCGAGCCCACGCAGCCACTCGGATTCGGAACGCGCGAACCGTGGGCTCGACGTCACCGCCCCGTTGGCGTCTGACGGGAGCCCGCAGCGTTCCAACAGTTCGTGCACCTGATTCCCGTACTCGAGTTCGCGGGCCTGCCGTTCCGGATCGTCGTCTGCCCAGATCAAGGCGCTGTCGACGTCGGAGCTGGGCATGGCCTCGCGGCGGGCGATACTGCCGAGGGAGAGCCAAGTGGAACCAGATTCGGGACGAGAGTCGGCGAGTAGGTAGGCGGCGCGGGTGATTGCGGCGTCCATGATCACCGACGTGATGGCGCTGACGTCGAGCGCTGCCACTCGCGCTCGCCACAGCCCGACCACGAACTTCGGTATCCGCGCGGTCGCAGCCACCAACTCGTCGGCATCAGCCGCTCGGGAAATGCTGCCTCGCAGCAGGAATCCGCTCCGCGTGGCGGTGGCAAACAGGTCGGCGTCCTCGACCACGCCGAGAACGTCGCCCCGCTCGGACAAGACTGGTAGATGCCGCACACCGCGTTCGAGCATGTCGAGCAGCACGTCCGCGCCCAGGCGGTCGGTAGTCGCCGTGTGCACGGGGGTGGTCATCACCGCGGCGATGGGAGTTGTCGTACTAAGTCCGGCAGCGACGACCCGCCGGCGCAGGTCCCCGTCCGTGAAGATGCCGAGCCGGCCGTCGCCGAGTGGAACGAGTACGTAGCGCCGGCCGGCGGATGTCATGGCGCGGGCGGCGTCGGCGGCAGTTGTCTGGGGCGTGCAGGTCAGTGCCGGCCCGCGCAACAGCTCACCGACCGGGCGCATGGATGGATCGCGGACGACGTTCATGTCCCCTATCTAAGGCTGTGCTGCGACGCCCTGCGTCACCGACTGCCGGTGTGAGGGTTCGGAAACTTCTCGTTAACGGAAGTCATGGACTCGCAACGTAATTGCTACACGGGGAAACGTGCGGGACACCGCGTGGGAACGAAGGGACGGAAAACTATCAACTGACAGAAATACCGCCCACCGTCCCTCTCAGGAGAACCTATGACGATCGCGGCACCTAAGCCCAGCGACGACAACGACCTCGCCGAGTTCGGCTACGAGCAGCAACTGCATCGCTCGCTCGGCAAGTTTGCCTCGTTCGCCGCAGGCTTCTCGTTCGTCTCCATCCTCACCACGATCTTCCAGCTGTTCGGGCTCGGATTCGGCTTCGCAGGACCAGCATTCTTCTGGACCTGGCCCTGCGTGTTCCTCGGCCAGTTCATGGTTGCGCTGTGCTTTGCCGAACTTGCTGCGCGGTACCCGATTTCGGGGGCGATCTACCAGTGGGCGCGGCGGATGGGCGGCGAGATCATCGGCTGGTTCGCCGGCTGGTTCATGATCATCGCGCAGATCGTCACTGCTTCGGCCGCGGCCATCGCGCTGCAGGTGGTGCTGCCGAACGTGTGGAGCGGATTCCAGATCGTCGGCGAGGACAGCTCACTCACCTCGTCCAGTGGTGCGACCAACGCGGTGCTGCTCGGCTCAGTGCTGTTGGTGCTTACGACGGCGATCAACTGCGTTGGTGTCAACTGGATGTCGCGCATCAACAACATCGGCGTGACCTGCGAGATCATCGGCGTCATCGCGGTGGTCGGCATGTTCTTCACCCATGCTCAGCGCGGTCCGCAGGTTGTGTTCGATACGGGCGCCGCCGGCACCGAGCCGGGCTACATCTGGGCTTGGATCGTCTCCGGTTTGATGGCCGCGTACGTCATGGTCGGCTTCGGCTCGGCGGGTGAGCTCGCTGAGGAGACCCACAATCCGCGCCGCGTCGCGCCGCGGACCATCCGCCTGGCTCTGTCCGTCTCCGCTCTCGGCGGTGGCCTGATGATCGTCGGCGCACTGATGGCCGCGCCCAGCCTGACCGACGGCCGACTTGCCAGCGAAGGTTTGCCGTACGTGCTCGGCGCGATCCTGAGCTCTCCGTGGGGAACCCTGCTGCTGATCGACGTGGCGATCGCGGTCTTTGTGTGCACCCTGGCGATCCAGACCGCGGCATCCCGGCTGATGTTCTCGATGGCCCGCGACGGCCGTCTGCCCGCATCGAAGACACTCGCGAAAGTCAACGCCCGCACCGGAACTCCGATCGCTCCATCGGTACTGATCGGGATCGCCTGCATCCTGGTACTCGCCGTGAACGTCGGAAACTCGGCAATCTTCACCACCCTGTCGAGCGTCTGCATCGTACTCATCTATCTGGCGTACCTCATGGTTACAGTTCCGCTGCTGCGTCGCCGTTTGCAGGGCTGGCCGTACGGCGACGTGCAGTACGACTCCGAGGGTCGCAAGCTGTTCTCGCTGGGCGTCTTCGGTATCCCCATCAACATTGCCGCAGTGCTCTACGGCGCAGCGATGGTGATCAACCTGTCCTGGCCGCGCGCCGAAATCTTTAATCCCTCCGGCGATATGCCCATCCTGCAATGGGCCGCCCCGATCACCGTTATTGCCGTCGTCTTGGTGGGCAGTTTCTGCTACCCACGCGGCAAAACCGTTCCGAACCCTGTCACGATTGGAGCCACGAAGTGACCACCAGCAGTACCCATACCGACACAACGGCGGCCGCTCGCGACCATGCCCGCTCGCAGGCCGGCGCGATCACGGACTCGATGCCTGTCCTACCGGCCTCCGCCTGGCCAACACCTCCCGCCGGTATTGACGCCGACCGGCTGACCTGGGCGGAGACCGTGCCCGGCGGTCGATATACCTCGAAGGTGTTGGCCCGTGGCACTCGAATCCGGTTGCGCGACATCGATGGCAGCGCTTGCGCCAACCTGTTGGTCTACCGGGCCGACGCCCCACACGAGCGACTCAATATCGCCGACACGGTCAAGGTGCCGTGGCAGGCGTATCTGAGCGTCGGCCATCCGCTGCTCTCCGACCAGGGTCGAGTTCTGGCTACCGTCATTGCCGACACCTCCGGTCACCACGACGCGTTCTGTGGAACTACGTCATTGGCCACGAACACTGCGAAGTACGGCGAGGGATCCGCGCACTCGAGCGCACCCGCCGGCCGAGAACTTCTGAAGCTGGCGGGAGCCAAGCACGGCCTGACTGCCCGCGACCTTCCGCCCGTGCTCACCTTGTTCCACGGAGTGCGGGTCGACCCTGACGGTGCGCTTGTCAGCACCGGAAATGCCGGCGCCGGCCGGGAACTGGAACTGTTGATTCACCTGCCGGTGATCGTGCTGATCGCGAACACCGCCCATCCTCTCGACCCGGCATCCACGTTCAGCACGACGGCACTCGAAGTTCTGGCCTGGGCTGCGCCCGCAGACCTCGAATCCTTGCCGAATAACGACCCCGAGTACCTCCGGGCGGTTCTCAACACCGAAGACGCCTGGAACGCCGCCACGCCCGTCAATGAAACCCAGCTCGGAAGGGACGTCAAATGACCACCGCTGTAGACACTCCCGCCCTTGTCCCCGGAACCGTGATCCTCGACGAGACTGTCGGCGCCCGCGGGCCCTGGTCCACGATCGTGCGGGCCGGAGACATCCTGACCATCGTGGACCTGCACGGCAATCAGGCCGTCGACTCCCTCTTCTATGCTGCTGACGATCACGGCCTCCGATACTCGGCAGCGGCCACCGTTGCGGCACAGCGCAATCTGTTTCTGACGACAGGGTCCGTGCTTCGGGCCGACGACGGCACGGCGCTGATGACTCTGGTCGCCGACGAGGTGGGCAACCACGACACCGTCGGCGGCGCCTGTTCCCAGGAGTCGAACACCCTGCGCTACGGCCACCACACCAAGCACCAACACGCCTGCGTCGAGAACTTTCTGATCGAGGGCGCCAAGTGGGGACTCGGCAAACGGGACCTGGTCTCGAATATCAACTTCTTCATGAATGTTCCCGTCGACGCGGACGGCACCCTCGGCATCGTCGACGGACTGTCCGCACCCGGTAAGCGACTGGCCCTCCGTGCCGAGATCGACACGCTGGTCCTGGTATCGAACTGCCCCCAGATCAACAACCCCTGCAACGGTTTCGACCCCACTCCGGTGCGAATGATCGTCACCCGGCCCGAGGAGCAGCGATGACCGAGATCACCGTGCAACGTCCGGGCATGTTGAGCACAGTCCAGGACTGGCCCGGTCGTGTCGGCTACTGGCAGATCGGTGTGCCCCCGTCGGGGCCGATGGACGACCTGTCCTTCCGACTGGGCAACGTTGCACTCGGCAATGAGGAGGGGGCGGCTGGACTCGAATGCACGATGGCCGGTCCCGCATTGCGCTTCGCCGAGGCAACGGAAGTCTGCGTCACCGGTGCACCCGCCACCGTCCTGGTGGACGGTGTTCCGGTGCGGACTTGGGCGCCGGTGCAGATTCCGGCCGGCGGCGTTCTCGATGTCGGGGCAGCCTCCGGACCGGGACTGCGGATCTACGTGCTGGTGCGCGGCGGCATCGACGTGCCGGATTATCTGGGCAGCGGGGCGACGTTCACCCTCGGCAAGTTCGGCGGTCTCGAGGGCCGGACACTACGCGAGGGGGATGTGTTGCACTGCGGCGCGGGCCCTTCCAATCCTGATGACGCCCAGCCGGTTCCGATGGAGCACGTGCCTGCGATCGGTGGCCGCTGGGAGATCGCTGTCACCGAGGGGCCCCACGGTGCGCCGGAGTTCTTCACCCGCCAGGACATCGACACTCTGTACGCCACGGACTACGAGGTGCACTTCAACTCCGACCGCACCGGGGTCCGGTTGATCGGTCCGCAGCCGGACTGGGCGCGCGGTGACGGCGGCGAGGCAGGCCTGCACCCCTCCAACATTCACGACAACGCCTACTCGGTGGGTGCGCTCGATTTCACCGGTGACACTCCGATCCTGCTCGGACCCGACGGACCGAGCCTCGGAGGATTTGTCTGCCCCGTCACGGTTGTATCGGCGGAACGGTGGAAGCTCGGGCAACTGAGCCCCGGCGACACCATCCGGTTCGTACCGATCCGGGCTGAGCGGGCCGCGTCGAAGCGTCAACTGGGTCTGCGTCGTCGCGCAAGTCAGCCGGCGGTATTCGGTGCCGGCGGCGACGGAGATGACGGCGTGATCGCCCGGCGCGACGGTGCAACCGCGGTGACCTACCGCCGCTCCGGTGACGACAACGTGCTCGTCGAATACGGGGACATGACGCTCGACCTCGCGCTTCGGGCGCGGGCGCACGCTTTGCATCAGCGTTTGGAGGCCGAAAAGCCGGCCGGACTGCTCGATCTCACGCCGGGCATCCGGTCGCTTCAGGTGCGCGTCGACCCGGACGTGCTGCCCGTGTCGAAGCTGATGGGCTTGCTCGCCGAGGCCGAAGAACAGATCCCGGACTCATCCGAACTCGTCGTGCCCAGCCGGTCAGTGCGGATGCCCCTGTCCTGGGACGACCCGTCGACGAGGGAAGCAATCAAGCGGTACATGCACGGCGTGCGCGCCGATGCGCCGTGGTGCCCCTGGAACATCGAATTCATCCGGCGGATGAACGGACTGGACTCGGTTGCCGATGTCTTCGACACGGTTTTCGACGCCGAATATCTTGTGCTCGGGCTCGGCGATGTCTATCTCGGTGCGCCGGTCGCTACGCCGCTCGATCCGCGGCATCGACTGGTCACGACAAAATACAACCCGGCACGCACCTGGACGCCGGAGAACGCAGTCGGAATCGGCGGCGCGTACCTGTGCATTTACGGCATGGAGGGGCCTGGCGGTTACCAGTTCGTGGGACGCACCACGCAGGTCTGGAACCACCGGTATCCCGAGAAGTCCGGTCCGTTCGAGCACGACACACCGTGGCTGCTGCGTTTCTTCGATCGGATTTCATGGTATCCCGTCGAACCGGACGAGCTGCTCGAACTGCGCGCCGAGACTGCGGCCGGTGGGCCTGGCGGCGTGCAGATTACGGATGGCACCTTCTCTCTCGCCGAGCATGAGCAGTTTCTCGCCGATAATGCGGATTCCATCGCCGGATTTCGGGCCGGCCAGGCTGTTGCATTCGACGCTGAACGCGACGCTTGGTCCGCTGCGGGTGAATTTGCCCGCACCACAACAACAGTCAAGGAGGTGGCCGCGTGAGCGCGACGAAGCGGGTATCGGCTGCGTATCGGGCCATCGAGGACGTGAACCGGCCGGAGATCTGGATACATCTGCGCCCAGAGGCCGACGCGTTGGCTGAGGCCGCAGATATCGACGCATCCGCAGCGCATTTGCCACTGCGAGGGATGGTGCTCGCGGTCAAGGACAACGTCGACGTGGCCGGCCTTCCGACAACCGCCGGGTGTCCCGAATATGCCTACACGCCAACAGGTGACGCCGCCGCAGTAGCGGCACTGAGGGCGGCCGGTGCCGTCGTACTGGGCAAGACCAACCTCGACCAGTTCGCGACCGGGCTCGTCGGCACGCGCAGTCCTTACGGGGCCGTTCGCGATGCTCGTCGGCCGGAATACATCTCGGGAGGCTCGAGTTCGGGATCCGCGGTGGCCGTGGCGCTCGGACTGGTCGACCTCGCGATCGGTACCGACACCGCCGGCTCCGGCCGCGTCCCGGCCGGCCTGCAAGGCATCGTCGGTATCAAGCCGACCTTCGGGGCCGTCTCGACAGAGGGAGTGGTGCCGGCGTGCCGGTCCTACGACTGCGTGAGTATCTTCGCTGCAGACCTGGCCGGTGCAGAGTCCGCGATGGCGGTTATGGCAACGGGTGCGCCGGACCGCGCTTGGCCGAGCGATGTTCGTTTGTCTGCGCCGCCGCGGCCGCGAGTAGCAGTACCGTGCGAGTTGCCCGGTCTCGACTCGCAGTGGTCGGCGGCGTTCGGTGTCGCCGTCGAACAGCTACGCGCAGCGGGTGCCGAGATTGTGGAGGTGGATCTCACGCTCTTCCTCGATGCCGCGAAGCTCCTCTACGACGGTGCTCTGGTTTCCGAAAGATATGCGGCGGTAGGCGAATTCGTCGACGCACACCCTGACGGTGTGGACCCGACGGTGTGTTCGATCGTCGCGCCGGCCGGCAACATACCTGCTCATCGTCTACTCGAAGACCGGGAACTGTTGGCGCAGTTGCGGAATCGAGCCATGAAGAACCTCGACGGAATCGATGCGCTGATGGTGCCGACGGCACCGGAGCACCCGACGATCGCCGAGGTCGCGGCTGATCCGATCGGGGTGAACTCCCGGATGGGGACGTACACCAACTTCTGCAATCTGTTCGACCTCTCGGCGGTTGCGGTACCGGCTGGAATGGCAGGCGAGGCGCAGTTCGGCGTGACGGTGCTGGCGCGCGCGTTCGAGGACGCCGTTGCCGCGGATATTGCGGCAATGGTGACGGGAGAGTCGGCCGGCGGATGGACCAGCACACCGGGAGAGGCCGTCGAACTGGCAGTATTCGGCGCTCACCTGCGTGGTCAACCGCTCGAGCATCAGTTGACGACGCTCGGTGCCCGGTGGCTCGGGCCGGTAGCCACTTCTCCCCGCTACCGGCTCAGTGCGCTGGACACGACCCCGCCCAAGCCCGGCCTTGTCCGAGTCGCCGAGGGCGGGGTGTCGATAGTCGGTGAGCGTTGGAGACTGGCCCCCGCAGCACTGGGCAAGTTCCTGGCCTTACTTCCGACGCCGATGATGCTCGGCGCTGTGGGGTTCGACGACGGGAGTTGGGGGACCGGGTTCGGGTGCGACCTGGAAGCCGCGGCGAGTGGCAAGGACATCAGTGAGTACGGGGGATGGAAGGCGGCATTGGAGGCAGGAGCGCTGGGCTGAGTAGTTTTTTGCGTCGGTATCCGGTTTCACATGACCGCCGACGATCAGGCATTGTGTGAGGGTCGGAATTGGTCGGCTCACCTCAAGGTTTGGAGCATCGATGGCGAAGATCGAAGAAATCCTGGAACTGGAACGCCTCGAGCGCGATATCTTCCGAGGAATCACCGCTGAGACGACGTTGCCCAAAACTTTCGGCGGCCAGGTTGCCGGCCAGGCCTTGGTGTCCGCGGTTCGCACCGTCGACCCCGCGTTCTCGGTCCATTCCTTACACGGCTACTTCCTGCGTCCGGGAAACACCTTGAAACCCACGGTCTTCCTGGTCGATCGGGTTCGTGACGGTCGATCCTTCGCTACTCGGTTGGTGACGGGGATCCAGGACGGCCAGGCGATTTTCACGATGTCGGCGTCGTTCCACGTCCAGGACGAGGGTATCGAGCACCAGGACGAGATGCCTCCCGTTCCGGACCCGGAGTCGCTGCCGCTTGCCCGCGATTCAGAGGACTGGGAGACCGCCTGGCTGGCGCGGGAGTGGGCGGACTGGGATCTTCGTCTGGTCCCGAAAGCCGATATCAGTAAGCGCCCAGGTTCAGTTGCCCAACAACAGGTGTGGTTCCGATCCCGTGAGGCACTGCCGGACGATCCGGTTTTTCATGTGTGCACCCTCGCGTACATGAGCGATATGACGTTGCTCGGCTCTTCCCGTACGCCGCACCCGGATGTAGCGATGCAGTCTGCGTCGCTCGATCACGCGATGTGGTTTCTGCGTCCGTTCCGCGCCGACGAATGGCTGCTCTACGACCAGACGTCGCCGTCGGCCGGTTTCGGTCGGGCTCTCACTCAAGGGCGGATTTTTGATCAGCGTGGAAACATGGTGGCAGCGGTAGTCCAGGAAGGATTGACGCGGAACTACCGGCCCAAGTGAGCGCGTACGGCCGGCCGAGCGGGATGGTCGTAACGCACTTCCAGATCAACAGGCTCGGTCACGGCGCTATGATGCTCGAGAAGTGCGTCGATCGTCCACACGGCCGCCGACGGAGTGTGTCGTCGTAGCGCGGCTTCGCTCATGTCCAACCGAACCGTGATGGCGAAGTCGAGTCCGCGTCCGAGCAGCATCGGACCGGCAACGATGAGGACATGGCGTTCGTGAACCGTCTCACGTGTTGACCGCGCTGATCGATCAGTAGTTTCGTCCCAGAGCTTGGGGAGCCAGGTCTGTCGATCCCGGGAGGACGTGATGACTTCCCGGTCGAGGGCCTCGTAGTCGAACCACATGGTCCGGTAGCTCAGGGTGTCTTCGTGCCCGAACTCGAACCGCAGCGATGCCGGACGTACGTAGTCGTGAAGTGAGACAACATTACTCGGGCGATCAAGTGCTTCAACGGCAGAGCCGATCAACCGGGCGAGTTCGACAGGTCGAGCACAATCCGCGCCGTCGACGGCCACCACCGTCACCGACGGACGTGACTGACACAGCGCCGCGACCTGTCCGGCGAGAGCCTGTGGCGTGGAAGGTATGAAGATACTCACGCCACCATGGTGCCGTGTCGACCCGTCGAGGCGATAATGTGAACCAGTTCGGCCGGCGTTGTCGGCATCTACATCGCCGGAGGACACATGGTTGGTATCGAAGAGATCCTCGCTCTCGAAACGCTCGAGAAGGACATCTTCCGCGGGGCAGTTCATCCCACCGGGTTGCCGCGCACGTTCGGCGGACAAGTGGCCGGCCAGTCGCTGGTGTCAGCGGTCAGCACCGTGGACGAGAGCTACCGCGTCCATTCACTACACGGTTATTTTCTGCGGCCCGGAAATCCGAAGATCCCGACGGTGTACCTGGTGGATCGGATCCGTGACGGCCGCTCGTTCTGCACTCGCCGAGTGAACGCCGTGCAGGACGGTAAAACGATCTTCACGATGTCGGCATCGTTCCACATCGAAGACGAGGGCATCGAACATCAGGACCAGATGCCAACCGTGCCGGCGCCGGAGGATCTGCCTGATGCATTGACGATTCCGGAACTTGCGAAGCTGCCGTACTACCAGGAGTGGAAGAACTGGGATGTGCGGATCGTGCCGGCCGACGACGCGACGGCGTCGCCCGATCTTGCAGCACAGCAGCGAGTCTGGATGCGGTACCGGGACACCCTGCCGGATCGTCCGCTCCTGCATATTTGCACGTTGGCGTACCTCAGTGACATGACTTTGCTGGGCACATCCAAGGTTCCGCACAAGGATGTTCAGACGCAGAACGCGTCGCTCGACCACGCGATGTGGTTTCTGCGTCCGTTCCGGGCGGACGAATGGTTGCTCTACGACCAGACTTCGCCGTCGGCCGGTTTCGGCCGGGCACTGACGCAGGGGCGCATCTTCGACCGTGCGGGCAATATGGTGGCAGCGGTTGTGCAAGAAGGGTTGACGCGGATCGAGCGTGAGCCTGCGAAACGTGAGAACAAGACAGGAACTTCGGCATGACTCGTCCGTTGATCGGTGTGCTGGCGCTTCAAGGTGACGTCCGAGAGCACCTTGCTGCTCTGACGGATTCCGGGGCCGACGCGATCGGTGTCCGCCGTCCCGAAGAGCTCGACAAGGTTGACGGAATCGTCATTCCCGGTGGGGAATCGACGACGATGAGCCGACTGCTTCAGGTTTTCGAGTTGTTGGATCCGCTCCGTGAACGGCTTCGCGGCGGTCTGCCGGCTTATGGTTCGTGCGCGGGAATGATTCTGCTGGCCAGTGAGGTGCTCGACACCCGGCCCGACGCCGAGAGTCTCGGTGCTATCGATATGACGGTGCGCCGCAATGCGTTCGGTCGTCAGGTCGATTCCTTCGAGTCCGATCTGGAGTTCGAGGGAATCATCGGTGATCCGATCCGCGCCGTGTTCATTCGCGCGCCGTGGGTCGAGCGGGTGGGACCAGGCGTCGAGGTGCTGGCGCAGGTACCGGCGGCAGCGGGCGAAGCAGCGGGTCGCATCGTGGCGGTGCGGCAGGGTTCCGTGATCGCGACGTCCTTCCACCCCGAGGTCACCGGAGACCGCCGCGTTCACGAACTTTTTGTCGACCTGGTGCGGGGTTAGATCTCCCGAGAGCTTTTCGCTTGAACCAATGAATTGATCAGGCGGACTCCGTCTTCTGGTTGGTCGACCGTGACTGCGAAGAGGCGACCGGTATCGAGCGTCAGTACGATGGCTTCGCCGGATCGCAGAGTGATCGCAGTTCCGCGAGGAGTGAGGCGGTAGCCCCAACCGCCCCATTCCATCGGCCGGATGTTGTCGACGGATGCCGATTTCACCCGGGTGATGGCGATCTTCTTCCATCGGATGCCCCACGAACTGATACTCATGCCCGTGTTGTCGACTCGTACGGTGACGGATGCGAAAGCCGTGATGAGGACAGTCGAAGCGAGCAGGATCAGCGCAACCCACCAGTCGGAGTAGGTGGCAGTTCCGACGGTAAGCGCCGTCAGGCCGACGGCGAGAATCCACGGCCAGATGCTGTGCGCGCGACCGATCCACACGGCACGTTCAGTGGCGGAGAGCGGCGTGGCCAACGTCGGGGTGGGTAGTGAGGACATCGCACCTGATCCAGACTGGGACGTCAGCGCCCACGCGGCGATTCCCGTCAGTGCCGCTGCGATCGGTGCGATGATCCACCAGCCGATCCGGGCTTCTTCGGGCGATCCGGCATCCAGCGTAAGGGCAACACTGAGGATCCAGATTGTCGCGAAAGTGGCGCTGGTTGTCGCTGTGACAGAGAGCAGCAGCGGCGAATTCTCGCCCCCGCGAACTGCAGTGACAGCGGCAACCACCGAGGCGATCAGGGACAATGCCAGCGTCCACGCGAAAAATGTTGTGGTCGTGCTGAACCCGTCCGGAGTTGAGCCGGACCAGTGACTGGCGACGGTGTGTGGGAGTTCATTTCCCCAGACCAAGCGCGCAATGATCAGGGCGGCCGTCGGAATGAATGTCAACGAGGCTGCGATCCAGAGTCGGGAGGCTGCGGCCCCCAGCCGGATCTTGCTGGTGCTCACGAGTTGCTGGTCTCCTTGATGAGGTTGAGCATCTGGGCGGTATCGAGCCCCAGATTGCGGGCTAGCTTGACAAACTCACGGGCAGATTCGTTGAGAGCTGCTGCACCGGAATCAAATTCGGCGCGGATGACCGCACCTCGGCCGCGCCGGAGGTCGATGAGGCCTTCGTCGCGAAGCGCGGCGTATGCACGCAGCACCGTATGCAGGTTTACGTCGACGGACTCGGCGAGAGCCCGGGCCGACGGCAGTCGATCACCAGGACCGATCTCGCCGCGGATGACGGAACCACGGACGCCCGCTGCAATTTGATCCGCGAGGGGAGTGGTGGACGCGTGGTCTATCCGAACCAACATGTTTGCATTCTATGCAAACAATCTCGTGTTTGGCGAATTCATCTGCGGGGGATGCAGCATGTGGCGACGTGGGGCGGGTAACATCGGCAGAGCTGAAACCGCGCATTCGGCGTGCGCAACACAGCAGGAAAGGGGCTTGAATCGCATGAGCGGCCACTCAAAATGGGCCACCACCAAGCACAAGAAGGCTGTTGTCGACGCACGTCGTGGCAAATCCTTTGCGAAGCTGATCAAGAACATCGAGGTGGCGGCACGAACCGGCGGTGGCGATCCCACGGGCAACCCCACCTTGTTCGATGCCATCCAGAAGGCGAAGAAGACTTCTGTCCCCAATGACAACATCGAACGTGCGCGCAAGCGTGGCGCCGGTGAAGAAGCTGGTGGCGCAGACTGGCAGACCATCATGTACGAGGGTTACGGGCCCAATGGTGTTGCCGTGCTGATCGAGTGCCTCACCGAC
The DNA here is from genome assembly GCF_022810305.1 of Rhodococcus sp. ARC_M6. Lineage (GTDB taxonomy): Bacteria > Actinomycetota > Actinomycetes > Mycobacteriales > Mycobacteriaceae > Rhodococcus_F. Next base: position 187,744 of record NZ_JALGQH010000002.1, on the reverse strand, counting down.
AACCGTAACCGTGCAGCCGGTGAAGTTCGTACCGCGATGACCCGTAACGGTGGCAACCTCGCTGATCCGGGTTCGGTTTCGTACCTGTTCGCCCGTAAGGGTGTCGTGACGCTCGAAAAGCACGGGCAGTCCGAGGATGACGTCTTGATGGCGGTTCTCGACGCCGGCGCTGAAGAGGTCACCGATCTCGGTGAAACCTTCGAAATCGTCTGTGAGCCACATGATCTCGTCGCGGTCCGTACTGCGCTGCAGGAGGCCGAGATCGATTACGACTCGGCTGAGGCCGATTTCCGTGCATCGCTCGAGGTTCCCCTCGATGCTGACGGCGCACGCAAGATCTTCAAGCTCGTCGACGCGCTCGAAGATTCCGACGACGTGCAGAACGTGTACACCAACATCGATCTGTCCGACGAGGTCCTTGCAGAACTCGACGCTGAATAAGTCGACAGTTGTCACACTCGACCCGGTCGCGACGCACTTGTCGCGGCCGGGTTGCGTGTTGATGTCGGCAGTTCGCCCGCACACCGCTAGGCTATCGAACAGCTGTTCGGTGTGGAGAGGTGTGATGGTGTGCGCGTGCTCGGAGTGGACCCTGGCTTGACCCGATGTGGATTCGGTGTGGTCGACGGGAGCAACGGCAGAGTTGTGCGGCCCATCGCAGTCGATGTGGTGCGAACGCCTCCTGACATGGCCCTGGCCTCACGGCTCCTACGGATCTCCGATGCCGCCGAACTGTGGATCGAGCAGTACAAACCAGAAGTTGTTGCCGTCGAGCGGGTGTTCGCTCAACACAACGTCAGTACCGCCATGGGTACAGCGCAAGCCGGCGGCATTGTTGCCGTCGCGGCAGCGAGAGCGGGAATCCCGGTGTTCTTCCATACTCCTTCCGAGGTGAAGGCCGCAGTCACGGGCAGCGGTAATGCAGACAAGGCGCAGGTCACCGCGATGGTGACGCGAATCCTCAATTTGAAACAAGCCCCTAAGCCCGCAGATGCGGCGGATGCGCTGGCCATCGCGATTTGTCACTGTTGGCGGGCACCGATGATCGAACGGATGGCAAAAGCCGAAGCGATGGCGGCAGAACAGATCCGCAAGTATCAGGCAAAATTGGCCGAGACCACCAGAGTCGAAGCCAGCAAAGCAGAAATCACCAAGAAGGCAGGTTCACGATGATCGCGTCGGTACGCGGCGAAGTACTCGACATTGCGCTCGACCATGCAGTCATCGAGGCAGCCGGTGTCGGCTATCGAGTCAATGCAACTCCGATAACGCTGGGCGCGTTGCACCGGGGGAGTGAGGCTCGGCTCTTTACGACGATGATCGTTCGTGAAGATTCGATGACGCTCTACGGATTTTCCGACACGGAGTCCAAGGACTTGTTCAGCCTGTTGCAGACGGTGTCCGGCGTCGGCCCCCGGTTGGCGATGGCAACGTTGGCGGTTCTCGAACCCGATGCACTCCGACGGGCCCTTTCGGAGGGCAATCTGACGGCGCTCACACGAGTTCCGGGGATCGGCAAACGTGGTGCCGAGCGGATGGTCGTCGAACTCCGAGACAAGGTCGACGCCGTGCCTTCGGCGGCCGGTGCATCGGGCTTGATTGCAGCCAACGCGATTCGCGATCAGATCGTCGAAGCACTCGAAGGTCTCGGATTCCCACTCAAGCAAGCAGAACAGGCCACCGATTCGGTGCTGGTCGAAACTCCCGAGGCGACCACGTCCGTCGCTCTTCGGTCCGCTCTCTCGTTGCTCGGTAAGACTCGATGAACTTCGATCCGATCGAAGATTTCGACGACGAATCCCAGGTCAGCGCGGAATTGGTCGCGGGGGACGGTGAGGTCGAAGCGAGTCTGCGCCCGAAGAGTCTGGACGATTTCATCGGACAGCCACGCGTTCGCGAGCAGCTTCAATTGGTGCTCACCGGCGCGAAGATGCGCGGCGGAACCCCCGATCACATCCTGATGTCCGGGCCGCCCGGACTCGGAAAGACATCGATGGCCATGATCATCGCGGGCGAGCTCGGTTCGTCGCTTCGGCTCACTTCGGGTCCAGCTCTCGAACGCGCGGGGGATCTCGCCGCGATGCTGAGCAACCTGGTAGAGGGTGACGTTCTTTTCATCGACGAGATTCATCGGATTGCCCGGCCGGCCGAGGAAATGTTGTATCTCGCGATGGAAGACTTCCGCGTCGACGTCGTGGTGGGCAAAGGCCCCGGCGCCACTTCGATTCCGCTGGAAGTTGCGCCGTTCACACTGGTCGGGGCAACAACACGATCCGGTGCTCTGACGGGCCCGTTGCGTGATCGTTTCGGTTTCACGGCGCACATGGATTTCTACGACCCGAATGAACTTCACCAGATCTTGATGCGGTCGGCCGGGATTCTCGGTGTGAATCTCGAGTTGGATGCGAGCGCGGAAATCGCACGACGGTCACGCGGAACGCCGCGTATCGCCAACCGGTTGCTACGACGTGTACGAGATTTTGCGGAGGTTCGCGCCGACGGCATCGTGACGATGGAGGTCGCACGAGCGGCACTTGCGGTGTACGACGTCGACCAACTCGGATTGGATCGCCTCGACCGGTCCGTTCTGAGCGCACTGGTGCGTTCTTTCGGTGGCGGCCCGGTAGGGGTATCCACTCTGGCGGTTGCGGTCGGTGAAGAACCGTCCACAGTCGAAGAAGTGTGCGAGCCGTTCCTTGTCAGGGCCGGCATGATTGCCAGAACTCCACGTGGGCGTGTGGCGACTGCCGCAGCGTGGACTCAACTCGGATTGACGCCACCGCCGGACGCTGCTGCCGGCGGCATCGAGGTACGGGTCAACGAACCACCAGCAGTTTGACGGCCACTGCGAAGCACGCGCCTGCTGCGGATGCGGTGGGATTGCCCGGTAGCTGAGGGAATCTTTCGGCCGAACTGTCGGGATTCTTAAGGAACTAGTGGCACACTGGTGTCTTGCGTAGGTCCATCCTGGGCCCGCGCGTCGAAAAATATGCTACAAAACCTGAGGTTGATCAAGACATGTCGAGTTTGCTTTTCCCCCTCCTGATCCTCGCGCTGCTGGTGCCCATGTTCCTGGGTATGCGCAAGCAGAAGAAGGCGCTGGCCGTGACTGCCGAAATGCAGGACTCCCTGCAGGTCGGTGACCGTGTACAGACCACTGCCGGACTGTACGCAACCATCGAGTCGATGAACGAAGAAACCGTAGATCTCGAGATCGCACCCGGTGTCGTCACCACGTGGTCGCGTCTCGTTATCCGCGAGCGCGTCATTGAATCCGCTGACGCGGAATCTGTCGACGAAGACTCCGACTTCGAAGAGTCCACGTCCGACACCGAAATCCGACTCACCAAGGAATCCTGAACATACCTGTTCAGGAACCTGTTCTAGAGTTGCTGCGTACATTGCAGGTTCGCGCATAAGTAGCTCTCGTGGTCATCGACCGCGCTCGTCCGGCACCTACTGAGGAGACTTAAAGATCGTGGCACCTTCCACCGGAACGGTGCATCCGGTCCGCTACCTAGCCCTTTTCGGGGTTTTGGTCGTGGCACTGTATGCACTGGTGTTCTTTACTGGCGATAAATCGGCCACACCTAAACTCGGTATCGACTTGCAGGGTGGAACGCGTGTCACGCTGACCGCGCGCACGCCGGACGGCAGCGCGCCTAGTCAGGACAGCCTGAAGCAGGCTCAGGAAATCATCGAGACCCGCGTCAACGGACTCGGCGTGTCCGGATCAGAAGTTGTGATCGACGGTGACAACCTCGTCATCACGGTTCCCGGCGACGACAGCGCGCAGGCGCGTTCGTTGGGTCAGACCGCACGTCTGTACATCAGACCGGTAACCGGATCGATCCCCGTGGCGACGCGCGACGCGAATCGCACCGCAACCACGCCGCCACCAGCAACTGACGTACCGACGACAGAAGCGCCAGCTACCGGTGCCGAGACTCCGGCACCCGCCCCGCAGAATCGTCCGTTCCCGGCGCAAGAGCCGCCCACCGCGGAAGCAACACCCCCGGTAGAAGTAGCGCCCATCTCCGGAGTCACACCGACTCCGGCACCGGAAACGTCGAGTGACGGAACCGATGCCGGTGACGCAGCAGCCGCAGAGATCACCGCGGCGCGGGCGCTACGTCAGAGCACCGATCCGGCTGTTCAGGAACAAGCTGTCGCCAATTTGGACTGCTCGGTACCTGACCCGTTGCGTGGCAACGATGATCCGGCCCTCCCGTTGGTGGCCTGCTCTCAGGATGGCGAGACCATCTACCTGCTCGGCCCGGCGATCATCGACGGTCAGGAAATCGCCGACGCGTCGTCGGTCTTCAACTCGCAGCAGTCGCGTCACGAGATCAGCCTCTCGTTCAAGACCACCGGCAGCAACACCTGGGCACAGTTCACATCGGCCAATATCGGCAAACAGGCAGCATTCACCCTTGACTCCAAGGTTGTCAGTGCGCCCACCATCCAGGGTGCAACACCCGCTGGTAGCGCCACGTCGATTACCGGCAGCTTCACGGCGGACAGCGCCAAGGAACTTGCCAACACACTGAAATACGGTTCGCTTCCGCTCTCGTTCGCGGCTTCCGAGGCCGAGACGGTTTCGGCCACACTCGGATTGGCTTCGCTGCAGGCAGCTCTGATCGCCGGTGCGGTCGGTCTGGTGCTGGTGCTGATCTACTGCCTCGTCTATTACCGCATGCTCGGCGTTCTGATCGCACTGTCCCTCGTGCTCTCGGGCCTCATGGTGTACGCGATCATGGTTCTTCTCGGCAGATACATCGGATTCACCCTCGACCTCGCCGGTATGGCGGGTCTGATCATCGGTATCGGTATGACAGCCGACTCGTTTGTTGTGTTCTTCGAGCGCATCAAGGACGAGATGCGTGAAGGCCGCAGCTTCCGTTCCGCGGTTCCGCGTGGTTGGGCACGAGCGCGTCGTACCATCCTGTCCGGTAACGCTGTCAGCTTCATCGCTGCCGCCGTTCTGTACGTGCTGGCAGTTGGTCAGGTGCGAGGATTTGCCTTCACCCTCGGCCTCACTACGATCCTCGACGTTGTTGTGGTCTTCCTCGTGACGTGGCCGCTCGTGAATATGGCCTCACGTTCGGCGTTCTGGTCCAAGCCCAGTGTCAACGGCTTGGGAGCAGTGCAAGAGGTTGCCCGCGAACGTAAGGTTGCCGCCGCTTCGTCGGCTAAGGAGACACAGGCATGAGTGAGTCCAACAACAACTCTGCAGAAGATTCTTCGGCGGATACCGCAGCGCGGTCCGAAACCACGGATTCCGGAGTTGACCAGACTGCGATGCCGAAACACAGCCTCCTGTCGAGGTTGTACACCGGTACCGGAGCGTTCGAAGTCGTCAGCCGGCGTCGGTTCTACTACGGACTGACCGGTGCCTTGGTCGCGATCGCTCTGCTGAGCATCATCCTGCGCGGCTTCACGTTCGGAATCGACTTCGAGGGCGGATCACGGATCCAGTTCCCGGCTACCGAAGGTATCGAGACGTCGCAGGTAGAAGCGGTGTACACCGAGGCTCTCGGGTTTGAACCGGTGACGGTGCAGACCGTCGGCTCGGGTTCGAGTGCCACGGTCCAGATTCGGTCCGAGACGCTGAATGCAAACCAGGTCACAACGCTGCAGACGGCGTTGTTCGACGAGTTCCAGCCCGAGGACAAGAACGGAAATCCGTCTGTCAACGCGATCAGCTTCGCCGACGTCAGTGAGACGTGGGGTGGTCAGATCACCAAGAAGGCGTTGATCGCGCTGGTGGTGTTCCTGGTCATCGTGAGTATTTACATCGCCGTTCGGTTCGAGAGAGACATGGCGATCGCCGCGATTATCGCTCTGTTCTTCGACATCATCGTCACGGCCGGCATCTACGCACTGGTCGGTTTCGAGGTCACTCCCGCGACAGTCATCGGGTTGCTCACGATTCTAGGTTTCTCTCTGTACGACACCGTCGTCGTGTTCGACAAGGTGGAGGAGAACACGAGAGGAATCCTGCATCTGACGCGTCGGACGTACGCCGAGCAAGCCAACCTCGCCGTCAACCAGACGCTCATGCGATCCATCAATACCACCGTCATCAGTGTGCTTCCCGTGCTCGCCTTGATGGTTGTCGCAGTCTGGATGCTCGGTGTCGGTACCCTCAAGGACCTCGCGCTTGTGCAGCTGGTGGGCATCATCGTCGGCGCCTACTCGTCGATCTTCTTCGCGACGCCACTCCTGGTGTCGATGAAGGAACGTTGGGGACCGGTCGCGGATCACACTCGCAAGGTTCTCGCTCGCCGGGCTACGCTTGCGGAAAAGGGGCTCGGCGACAAGAGCCTCGGAGACAAGGGCGCAGAGACCGTCAGAGTGGGAGCGTCGACTGCACGACGTAGTGCGGTTGCACCTTCGGCTGGTGCTCGGCCGACAGGAAAGCGAAACAAGAAGGCGCACTGATCATGCTCCAAGTGAGGCGGGCACTCGTTCGCTCGCTGTCATTGGTTGCTGCCACTGCGGTGGTCACAGGTTCGTTGGCGGCCTGCTCGTCGGAAAATTTCGAGCAGGTCCCGTCCATCGGCTATGCAATCGACAACACCATCACGACGTACAACGCGAATACGACAGCGGGATCCGTTTCGGGAGCGATGGCAGCTCTCGGCCGGGTCCTGCCTGGCTTCACCTTCACCGGTCCCGTCGGGTCGCCGGTGTCCGATACCGACATCGGCACGGCCGCGGAGTTGCCGGGTCAGACGTTGACGGTGTCGTACAAACTCAATCCGTCATCCGTGTACTCGGACGGCATTCCGCTCTCCTGTGACGATCTGGTGCTCACGTGGGCGGCGTCGAACGGCCGATTCACGAAGGACGTGGACGGCGCCCAGGTGCCGATGTTCGACACGGCAAACACCTTGGGCTATTCGGACATCGACCGGATCGATTGCCAATCAGGTTCCAAGGACGCCACAGTCGTCTTCAAACCGGGCCGTGCGTTCACAGAATGGCGAACGCTCTTCGGAGCGACCTCGTTGATGCCGTCGCATATCGCGGCGCAACGTGCCGGAGTACCCGATCTGGTTACTGCGGTGAATTCAGGCGACACGGAAGCGCTCTCGAAGATCGCGGATTTCTGGAACACCGGTTGGAACATGGTGCCGGGGCAGTTAGACAAGACGGTTCTGGTGTCGTCCGGTCCTTATCGGGTTGACGAGTACACCGAAGACGGTGGGCTGGTACTGGTCGCCAATGAGCGATGGTGGGGCAACAAGCCTGCCACCGATCGCATTGTCGTCTGGCCACGCGGCGTGGATCTGGTCAAGGATGTGGATTCGCAATCCATCGAAGTGATCGATGTGGGCGCCGGCGCGGCCGGAAATCTCGGTGAGCTGTCAGGATTTTCGACGGTCCAGATCCCTTCGCGATCCATCGAACAATTCATCCTGGCGACGTCGGGGACTCTCGGCGACGATGCGGCCCGTCGAGCGTTTGCGCATTGTGTTCCGCGAGCAGCGTTGTTCGACCAGTTCGGCAAGACACCGAATGTGCCGGCAACAGGTGTCGGGTCGGGTGTCGTGGATTCCCGTCTGGCCGTTCCTGATTCGCTCGTCTACCGCGATGCCGCAGCCGCCGACGGCGATCGCTACAGCAATGCTGACGTTGCGGCGGCCAAAGTTTCGCTGTCCGAGGCGGGACTGGACGAGTTGACGGTGAGAGTCGGATATCTTGCCCCGGATCCGGCGCGCGCCCAGATCGTGTCCGAGGTGAAGGCCGCGTGCGCACCGGCGGGAATCACGATCGAGGATGTCAGTAGTTCGAGCTTCGAACCGCAGGCTCTGCGCGACGGCGACGTCGATGCCGTCCTCGCCGGTACCGCCGGTCAGGCCGGCGCAGCGGGGATGGTGGACATGATCGACGCCCGGGGAGCGTTGCGTGGTGGAAACTCCTCGAATTTCAGTGGATACGAAAATCCGCGGATCGACCAGATCATCGATCAGTTGAACACCGATCCAGGAATAGCTGCGCAATTGGGACTGTCGGTGGAGGCGGAGAACATCCTCTGGACGCAGGTGCCTACTATTCCTCTGTTCAATCAGGTGCGAACTGTTGCCGTTGCTCAGGGTATGAGTGCGGTGGCGGCCAATCCGACTCGCTCCGCCACAGGCTGGAATATGGATAGATGGGTATTGCGTAGATGACGATTTCGAGTGAGATCACTGCAGGGACTTCTGTGGCTGAACTGAGGGAAATTAACCGGGCGGCCGCGGACGCCGTTGTTCGCTTGACTCGGTGGGCTGACAATTTTCCGGCACCGGGTGTGCGATTCGCAGACTTGACGCCGGTCTTCGCCGACGCCGAAGGTTTCAGTGCGGTTCTCGACGCTTTGATCGCCTGCGCACCTGACGCAGACACGATTGCTGCCGTCGATGCGCGTGGCTTCCTTCTCGGTGCCGGTGCGGCGGCACGTATGGGCGCTGGCGTGGTTGCGGTACGCAAGGTCGGCAAACTGCCACCACCGGTGCTCTCGCGCTCGTACAGCCTCGAATACGGCTCGTCGACCCTCGAGATTCCAGCAAACGGCTTCGATCTCACCGGACGGAATGTTTTGGTGATCGACGACGTTCTGGCTACCGGAGGGACACTGGAGGCAGCGGTGCAGTTGGTGGAGTTGGCGGGCGCGAACGTGGTCGCAGTGGCAGTGGTGCTCGAGATCGAGGAACTTCGGGGCCGAGATCGCTTCGTTAAGTACCCACTGACATCCCTGGTCAAGGTCTGAGTATTAAAGTTGGCTCCTGGGGGTCGAAGTAGACCTCCAGGGCAATTTCCCGTTGCAGGGCGGTTGCCTCAACCAACTCGGTGGTAGGAGGTGGCGACATGACGTCGAATCTTGATCGATCACAGAACTCGGGTGCAGTGTCGCAGGAAGCGGGTAACACCCCGGTTCCGGATACGACACCATCGAAGTCCGGAATCCCGGATGCGGATACTTCTTCGCAAACAGCAGGCAACCGGATCGGTCAAGGTGTCGCGGTGCCCGCTTCTGCGTCCCGCCGCGTTCGGGCGCGTCTGGCTCGCCGCATCACGGGTCAGCGAAATGCCACCATCCGCCCGGTTCTCGAACCACTGGTCAGCCTGCATCGTGAGCTGTACCCGAAGGCCGACCTTGCGCTGCTCCAGCGTGCCTACGACGTCGCGGAAGAACGGCACTCGAGTCAGCGTCGTAAATCCGGTGATCCGTACATCACCCACCCGTTGGCTGTCGCGAGCATCCTCGCCGAGTTGGGTATGGACACCACCACTCTGGTGGCTGCACTGCTTCACGACACAGTTGAGGACACCGGGTACTCCCTGGAGGAGTTGACCCGCGACTTCGGCGACGAAGTCGCGCATCTCGTCGACGGTGTCACCAAACTCGACAAGGTTGTTCTCGGGACAGCGGCCGAAGGCGAGACCATCCGCAAGATGATCATCGCGATGGCACGCGACCCTCGGGTCCTCGTGATCAAGGTTGCCGATCGCCTGCACAATATGCGGACCATGCGATTCCTGCCACCGGAGAAGCAAGCCCGCAAGGCGCGCGAAACTCTCGAAGTAATTGCGCCGCTTGCACATCGGCTCGGTATGGCCACTGTCAAATGGGAACTCGAGGATCTTTCCTTCGCGATCCTGCACCCCAAGAAGTACGACGAGATCGTGCGTCTGGTGGCTGATCGTGCGCCGTCACGCGATACGTATCTGGCGAAGGTCCGGGCGGAGATCAACTCCACGCTGTCGGCTTCGCGGATCAATGCCATCGTCGAAGGACGGCCCAAGCACTACTGGTCGATCTATCAGAAAATGATCGTCAAGGGCCGCGACTTCGACGACATTCATGACCTTGTCGGCGTCCGCATTCTGTGTGACGAAGTCCGTGACTGTTACGCCGCTGTCGGCGTCGTGCATTCGTTGTGGCAGCCGATGGCGGGGCGATTCAAGGACTACATCGCGCAGCCGCGGTACGGCGTCTACCAGTCCTTGCATACGACGGTCGTCGGTCCCGAGGGTAAGCCGCTCGAGGTGCAGATCCGTACTCAGGACATGCACCGGACGGCAGAATTCGGTATCGCTGCTCACTGGCGGTACAAGGAGACCAAGGGCAAGCACGCGGGCGATATCGCCGAGGTCGACGACATGGCGTGGATGCGTCAGCTACTCGATTGGCAACGTGAGGCCGCGGATCCGGGGGAGTTCCTCGAATCGCTGCGCTACGACCTCGCGGTCAAAGAGATTTTCGTCTTCACACCCAAGGGTGACGTGGTGACCTTGCCGGCCGGTTCCACGCCCGTCGACTTCGCGTACGCGGTCCACACCGAGGTGGGGCATCGCTGCATCGGCGCACGCGTCAACGGTCGACTGGTCGCGCTCGAACGCAAGCTCGATAACGGCGAAGTTGTGGAGGTCTTCACCTCGAAGGCTGCTACCGCGGGGCCGAGTCGGGACTGGGCGACGTTTGTCGTCTCACCGCGCGCCAAGGCCAAGATTCGTCAGTGGTTCGCGAAGGAACGACGCGAAGAAGCGCTCGAGTCCGGTAAAGATCAGATTGCCAAGGAAGTTCGACGCGTCGGACTTCCCTTGCAGCGCTTGATGAACGCTGAATCGATGAGCACGATCGCGCACGAACTCCGCTACCCGGATGTTTCCGCGCTCTACACGGCGGTGGGTGAGAGTCAGGTCAGCGCTCACCACGTCGTACAGCGGTTGGTGGCGCATCTCGGTGGCGTCGGCGCAGTCGAAGAGGAACTGGCCGAGCGCTCAACGCCGTCGAATATGCCGATGCGTACGCGCAGTACCGGCGACGCCGGAATTCTGGTTCCCGGTGCTCCGGGTACGGTGGCGAAACTCGCGAAGTGCTGCACCCCGGTGCCGGGCGATTCGATTCTCGGATTTGTCACGCGCGGCGGCGCAGTCAGTGTTCACCGCACCGACTGCACCAACGCAGACTCGCTGCATGGTCAGTCCGAGCGGATCATCGAGGTCGAATGGGCGCCGTCCGCTTCGTCGGTGTTCCTGGTCGCCATTCAGATCGAGGCCCTTGATCGTCATCGTCTGCTCTCCGATGTCACCAAGGCGTTGGCTGACGAGAAGGTCAACATCTTGTCGGCTTCGGTCAATACCTCCGGTGACCGGGTTGCGATCAGTAAGTTCACCTTCGAGATGGGCGACCCCAAGCATCTAGGTCACGTACTCAATGTGGTCCGCAATGTCGAGGGCGTTTACGACGTGTATCGAGTGACCTCGGCTTCATAGAGGTTGAGACGACAAGCATGCACCGAACAGTTCTACTGCTCGGTGCATGCTTGGTCTCGGATCTACAGCGGCGACTTACAGCGCTTCCAGGCCCAATGCCTTCTCGAGCGTCGGCCACGCCTTCGGTAGTTGATCCTTCCAGTACGGCCACGCGTGCACCCCGGCTGGCTCGTATGTCACCGTCACCGGAATATCCAATTCGTTCAGGCGATCTTCCATCGTCTTCGTGCAACGGTTCGAACCAACCTCGATTGGGCCGCCGACAACTACGGCTTGTGCGTAGTCCGCGTCCGCCGGATCTTCGTGCGGGCCGGGCGTTCCGTCTGCGACCGACAGGTAGATCTGTTTGCCGCGCAGTGCTTCTGCATTGATGACGGAATCGTGCGCTTTCCACGTATCGTTGCCGAACTCGCCCCAGATATTGGCGGGGTCGCCGCTCTGGTGGGATGCGGTCAGTTGGACCGAGAGTCGACCGATGGCATCAGTGGTCGAATAGCACCCGCTGAAGGCCGCCACGCCGCCGTACAGGGTTGGGTTTCGATGTGCCAGCATCATCGCTGCTTGGGCGCCCATGGAGTTGCCCGCGATCGCGTTGACGCCGTTGGTGTTCAGTTCGTTGTCGATCAGCGAAGGCAGTTCCTTCGTGATGAAAGTTTCCCACTGGTTCAGGCCGAGAACGGGATCGATCTCGTTCCAGTCTGTGTACAAACTCGAGCGGCCACCATTGATCATCACGACGTTGACGTTTTTGTCCGCGAAGAAGGCGGGTCCGTCTCCCATCTTCATCCATCCACTGCGGCTGTCGCTGGCGCTCACTCCCTCGAGCATGTACAGCGTTGGGCGCTGTACGGAATTGTCGTTGGGCAGCAGTACATCCAGAGTTACTGCGCGCCGCAGTGCCGGAGATTCGACTTCGTACCGACGTTGCTTTCCGGACTGGCTCTTTTTCATGATTGCCGGAACGAGGATGTCGTCGCGGAGAACCGGCGGCGGGCCGGGATTCGTCTGAAATGCATCCGGCACTACCGACCCGGACGTGACGCTGCCGCTGTCGAGACTGCCTGAGTCTGGTGCGGCGGTGGCGATTCCGCTGAACATCAGGGTTGTGGCGGCGGCAAGTGTGCCGACTGTGCCGACCCGCGAGGCGCGGCTGAAGAACTGTGAACGAGCAGAGTTAACTGTGTGGCGCATCGGCAACTTCCTGATTTGTCTCAAATGCAAAATTTAGATAACGGTACATCTAACAGGAATAGTGCCTAATACGGACGACCTGAAAAGCGATAATCCGTTATCGCGATATCGGTCCGCTTGTGGTCTGAAATCAAGAAAAGGCGGTGCGAGAGTAACTCTCGCACCGCCTTTGTGTCTCTGCAGTCGTTAAGCGACTACGGCTGTTTCGATAGTGATCGGGGTGTTGGGTGTGCCGCCACCGGCCGGCATCGAGCCGTCGTCGCCGCCGGCCGCAACCTTCTCGATGGTCGCCAGTCCGGCTTCGTCGATGGTCCCGAAGACCGTGTAGTTGGGCGGCAGGACCGAATCTTCGAAGACGAGGAAGAACTGGCTGCCGTTACTGCCGGGCTGTCCCGAGTTGGCCATTGCGAGAGTGCCGCGAGGGTAGACGGCAGAGAGCGTCGCCTTGGGATCGCCTGCGGCGAATGCTGTTGTCGGGTACTCGTTGTCGAAGCCGTAGCCCGGGCCGCCGGTGCCCTTGCCCGACGGATCGCCGCACTGGAGGATCTGCAGACCCGGGCTGGTGACGAGTCGATGGCACGGGGTGTTGTCGAAGTACTTCTGCTCGACCAGGTTGACCATGCTGTTGACGGTGCAGGGAGCTTCGGTGCGGTTGAGATCCATTCCGATGGGGCCGACAGTGGTGGTCAACTGGACCGTGACGATGCCCTCAGCCGGCACACCCGTGGCGCTCGGCGGGTTGACCGACTTGGCTGCACCCGCAGCGGCCGGGTAGGAGCAGTCGACCGTCGCGCCGGCGGGGGCCGGAACGGGAGGCAACTGAGCGAACTGCGACATATCCAGCGGCGGTGACTTCGTTGTCGACTTTGCAGTTGACTTCGCGCTGGACGTCTCCGTCGTCGCAGTTCCGGAATCGTTACTGGAGCAGCCGGCCAGGACCAGAGCGGTGGCGCTGAGAGCTGCAATCACCAGGGAAGCGCGTTTCATCAGTCGATCCTCACGGTCTTGATGTCGATGGGCGTGTTGGGCTTTCCGCCGCCGGCGGACATCGAGCCGTCGTCGCCGCCTGCAGCGACCTTCTCGATGGTGGCGATGCCCGTCTCGTCGATGGTGCCGAACACGGTGTAATTCGGCGGAAGCTGTGAATCGCCGTAAACCAGGAAGAACTGGCTACCGTTGCTGCCCGGTGCGCCGGAGTTCGCCATCGCGATGGTGCCGCGGGGGTAGGTGACCGCGGACGTCAACGCGGGATCGGACTCGGAGTACTGATCTGTCGGGAATTCGTTGGCGAATCCGTAGCCCGGTCCGCCGGTGCCGGTTCCCGTGGGATCGCCGCATTGGAGGATCTGGAGCCCACTACCGGTGACCAGTCGGTGGCAGGACGTGTCGTTGAAGTAGCCCTGCTCGGCGAGGCTGACAAAGCTGTTGACCGTGCACGGCGACAGCGTTCCGTCGAGATTCAACCCGATATTGCCCTGCGTTGTTTCGATGCTGATGCTCGGAGTCGCATCCGGAGCGGTGGTGGGAACACCATCTGTACGCGGCGGGTTGTTGGGCTTGGACGCCGCCCCGCCGTCCGTCGGGTACGAGCAGCTCACAGTGTCGGCGAGAGGCGTCGAACGACCGGCCGGCATGACACCTGCCGATTGCTCCGACGTCGGTGTGGCGTCGGCTGCGGTGGTGTCGGTGCTGTTGTCGTCACGGTTGGTGAACCACACCAGGCCTGCGACAACAGCAACAACTGCTACGACACCAGCTGCCGAATAGGCGATCGTCATCTGCTTGCGCTTACGGGCACGTTCTGCGCGGTTCTCGAGCTGGCGCTCGAGCTTGCGTTTGGCCGTCTCGCGGCGCTGCTCGTTACTCGGCACTGCTGTAGTCCTCCATATTCGCGGGTGGAACGGGTTCTAATCAGTATTACGTGAGGCGTGTAGAAGTCTCCCACTGCAACCTGAGAACTTACTGGCTGGGCAGCGGCTTTAGGCTGTACGTGACACCGTGTTGCCTGATTGTGCCTTCGAAGAGGAGTTACCCAACGTGCTCGTGACTGGTTTTCCGGCCGGGATGTTCCAAACCAACTGCTACATACTCGCTCAGGACGACGCGTGCGAGTGCGTAGTCGTCGATCCGGGCCAGGATGCTGCGGCGCCGCTGTTCGAGTTTCTCGACTCCAAGGACATGACAGTGACGGCTGTATTGCTGACCCACGGGCATCTCGACCACATCTGGTCGGCCCGCGAGGTGTGTGAGCGGTACTCGGCTCCGGCATACATTCATCCGGACGATCGTTACATGCTCAGCGATCCGGCGCGGGGAATCGGACCAACGATGAAGGACTTCATTCAAGGAATGTCGTTCGTCGAACCGGACGAGGTCATCGAACTTGCCGACGGCGACGCTTTCGAACTTGCCGGCATGTCGTTCGAGGTCGATCACACTCCGGGGCACACGCAGGGGTCCGTCGTCTTCCGCACCAAGGCCGGCGCGGAAGAAGGACCGGTCGATTTGGCCTTCACCGGCGACACGTTGTTCCAGGGATCGATCGGCCGAAGTGACCTTCCCGGCGGCAACGGTGAGCAGTTGCTCGACTCGGTGGCCCGCAAACTTCTCATCTTGGACGACGCGACCGTCATCCTTCCCGGCCACGGCGACAACAGTTCCATCGGAGCCGAAAGAAGCTCCAATCCGTTTCTCGTTGGACTCAGCGGACAGAAATAAGGAAAAGTAACCAATCGTGAGTAAAGCCAGCACCTTCTCTGCACCCAAGGGCGTCCCGGATTACGTTCCGCCGCAGTCCGCCGAATTTGTTGCCGTCCGCGACGGATTGACACGCGCCGCCCGGCTTGCCGGATACGGCCATATCGAATTGCCGATTTTCGAGGACACCGCTCTGTTCGCCCGCGGCGTCGGTGAATCGACCGACGTCGTCAGCAAGGAGATGTACACCTTTGCTGATCGCGGTGACCGTTCGGTCACACTTCGTCCCGAGGGCACCGCCGGTGTCATGCGTGCCGTCATCGAGCACAACCTCGACCGGGGAACGCTTCCCGTCAAGGTCAGCTACGCCGGTCCCTTCTTCCGGTACGAGCGTCCGCAGGCCGGTCGCTACCGTCAGTTGCAGCAGGTGGGTGTCGAGGCCATCGGTATCGACGATCCGGCGCTCGACGCCGAGGTCATCGCCATTGCCGACGCCGGTTTCCGTTCGCTGGGCCTCGACGGTTTCCGCCTCGAGATCACCTCGCTCGGTGACGACACATGCCGTCCGCAGTACCGGGAACTTCTTCAGGAGTTCCTCTTTGCACTGCCGCTCGACGAGGAGACCCTTCGCCGCGCCGAGATCAACCCGCTGCGTGTCCTCGACGACAAGCGTGAAGATGTCCGCGCAATGACGGCTGATGCGCCGCTGATGCTCGATCACTTGTCGGAGAGCTGCAAGGCACACTTCGACGAGGTCCTGGCGCACCTCGACGCGTTGGGTGTTCCGTACGTGGTTAATCCGCGCATGGTTCGCGGGCTCGACTACTACACCAAGACCACTTTCGAGTTCGTGCACGACGGTTTGGGCGCTCAGTCCGGTATCGGCGGCGGCGGTCGTTACGACGGTCTCATGGAGCAGTTGGGCGGACAAGCGTTGTCCGGCATCGGTTTCGGTATCGGCGTGGACCGAACGGTGTTGGCGCTCGCGGCCGAAGGTAAGACTGTTGCACCGCCGGCGCGGGTCGACGTTTTCTGTGTTCCGATGGGAATAGAGGCGAAGGGCAAGCTCGTTGCCATCGCACATCAGTTGCGCGGCAGTGGTATTCGCGTTGACCTTGCGTACGGAAATCGCGGCGTCAAGGGTTCGATGAAGGCCGCGGACAAGTCCGGTGCCGCCTTTGCCTTGGTCCTCGGTGAGCGTGAACTCGAAGAAGGTGTGGTAGTTCTCAAGCACCTCGCGACGGGTGAACAGGAATCGGTTGCGCTGGACGAGATCGTCGGCAGACTCGGGACTCTCGTTGTCTCCTGACCCCGAACCGGTTTCCCTCGACCTGGTTCCGATCGCACTGATTGCGCCGCGGCTCAAGAAGATCGCCGTTGCGGTGATCATCTTGGGCGTGGTGATCGGCTTGATCGTGAGCGTGTTCGCGTCGAACACGGTGGCGCTGCTGGTCGGCTTCATCATCGCGGTACCGACGTCGCTCGCCATCTTGATGACACTGCGTCGGCATATCACGTTGCACGGCACCAAGGTTCGGGCGCAAGCCGGGTTCCGCACCGCTGAGGTCGACGTGGCACAGGTCGTGTCCGCCGAGCTCCTGGTGCGGACCGGCCGGATCAGTGAAGCCAGCATGAAACTGACCGACGGGCGCTCAATCGTGCGGATTCCTCTCGCGCTGTACACCGCCGGGGGCGGACGCGAGCTGGAGATTCTGGCGCTCCGCAAGCTTGCCGACGCCTTGGCGTCGAGCGAGTTGGTGCCGGCGGCAGCATTGTCGTCGGTCTTGATCGAACAACTGCGCGCGGAAGCGCGTGGTGCGGGGCTTGCGGAGCGGCCACTGTACCGGGCTGTCGAGCTTGTGACGACCGCTGGGCGAGTGCCGAGAACCACACTCACGGATCACGAAGTGGCGGGTTTGCTGGACTAGCGTGGAAGTCGTTCGCAGATGCGAAAGCAGAACGGCAAGTGGAGGAGTCGGCAATGAGTGTTTCGCCCGTGACCGTCACAGTGACCGGAGCGTCGGGCCAGATCGCCTACGGCATGCTATTTCGTATTGCTGCTGGTGACATGCTTGGTCTCGACGTTCCGGTTCGCTTGCGTCTGCTCGAGATTCCTTCTGCGGTGTCTTCTGCTGAGGGCGTGGCGATGGAACTCGACGACGGTGCCTTCCCGCTGCTGCGCTCCATCGACATCACTGACGACCCGGACACTGCATTCTCGGGGGCAAACGTCGGAATGCTGGTCGGAGCCAGGCCTCGCACCAAGGGCATGGAACGCGCTGACCTGCTCAGTGCCAACGGAGCGATCTTCTCGGTGCACGGCAAGGCGATCAACAACAACGCGGCGTCCGATGTGAAGTTGCTCGTGGTGGGAAACCCGGCGAACACCAACGCGTTGATTGCGATGAACAACGCTCCCGATGTTCCGGGCACTCGATTCACTGCGTTGACCAGGCTCGATCACAATCGCGCAATTGCGCAGGTAGTCAAGAAGACCGGCGCGCGGGCGTCGAACGTTCGCAAGGTGTCGATCTGGGGAAACCACTCGGCTACCCAGTACCCGGACCTGTCTCATGCCACGGTTGAAGGCAAGCCTGCACTCGAGGTGATCAACGACCGTGAATGGGTGGAAAACGATTTCATCCCGACGGTCCAGGTGCGGGGGACGGCGATCATTGCGGCGCGGGGATCGTCGTCGGCAGCGAGTGCGGCCAGTGCGTCCATCGATCATATCCGTGACTGGGTCAGCGGTACCGCCGACGGGGATTGGGTTTCGATGGCTGTTTCGTCGGACGGTTCGTACGGTGTTCCGGAGGGCTTGATCTCCTCGTTCCCGGTGACCTGTGCCGATGGTGCCTACAGCATTGTTCCGGGTCTCGAGGTCGACGATTTCTCCCGCGCCCGCATCAACATCTCGGTGAACGAGTTGGAGCAGGAACGAGATTCGGTACGCGAACTCGGTTTTGTCTGAGCTCGAAAAGGATGTCGGTGGCGGTCGTCGGACCGTAACGTGAAGTCCATGGTCACCTGGACGGAAGTGCTGCAGCGGATTACCGACGGCCCCGACCTGCCGATACGAGGCACGGTCGTCGAACGGGATCCGAGTCGCTCACCCGAAGCGGAGTCGTTTGCAACTTTGGGTCCACTTCCGATGTTCGTCGGGGCTGTCGACGGTGCGCGGATCTGGCGGCACGGCGAAAAGTTGCGAGTAGAGAATCCCGTCGACATGCCGGTGTTCATATCTGACGGTGTAGTCGCGTGGGACTTTGTCCGAGATCGACACGCTCCTCGGTTGGGGGCGGTGAACAACGTGCGGTACCTGGGATCTGCTCAGTTTCTACTGACGCGGCGCATTGCCTCCGAGTGGATCGGTGACGATTTCACTCGCCCGACGGGGCAGCCAGAAGAATCGACCTACCTTGGGCGTGCTTGTTGGACAGTTGAGTTGGCGCCTCCAGAACGTAAGCCGTATCCGATTCAACTTGTGGTCGACGCCGAGACGGGCATGTTCCTCGAATATCGAGTCGACGCTGTCGGGCACTCGTATTCGTTCACGGACATCGTCATCGGCGGCGATCTCGACGACGGACTGTTCACTTGGACCGGACCGAGCGTCAGTGACGAAGATCTGAAACGTCGGAAGATGGCGGAACACCGCGAACATGAGGCGCAGAAGCATCGGTGGTTCGAGGATCGCGTTACGAATAAGTCACTCCGCGTCCGGGTTCCGATGGATTTGGCGCCGGATCGGATCTACTCGATCGACGAAGAGTCGGGCGCATTCGAGGCGGGATTGAAGGGTGGCAGCCTCGCGCGGCGGCCGAGGTCTGACCTCGACTGGGATCTTCGTTGGAACGGTGTTGTCCACCGTTGGTCGACGCCGGAATTCGATTGGGCAATCACCATGCGGGATTTCGAACTGGACGCAGAGGCGCTCACTGAACTTCGTGAGCGCCTCCATCCTGGGGCTCCGGTCGATCAGATGGATATCTAGGGGGGCGACGATGCAACCAGGTCCGATGGGTACTCCCGAATTTACCTTCACCGTTTCGATCGGCCCACCAGCTGAAGTTTGGTACGCCGTCAAGGAATGCTCACCGGGTGCCGTCGGGGTCCAGAGAGTGAAAGCGTGGCCGAGGATGACAGGGTTGCCAAAATCGCTGTGAGACGGGGCGCAGCGTTACGATTTCAGGAGGCGACACGAGGAATGTCGGTCGAGGATCCGTTTCGACGCTCAGCAGAGATAGCCGACGCAGTCCGTGCATGGTATCCGCGGCGCATAACCCGTCTTCAGAGCAACATCAAGCGCGTCGTCTCTGTCGAGTTGAAGACCAATGACCGCACCGATCCAGGTGATCGCCTGGGCGGGCCGGCGTTCGATACCCGAGACACTCGAGTTTGTGTCGGGCACAGCTTCCGCCCGTACGTTACCGACCTCGGTTCATTTCCCGCAGGTGTCGCCCCACAGTTTGTTCGCCTCGGAGTCTCGGTAACTCGATCCGCAGCTGATGCCGGTATCACGATTTCCTACGAGGAGGCAGAGGGCTGGTTCCGGGCTGCGCTGGGAGTTGAGTGGTCCGACTACGCCTACCAGTACGGTGCTACCACGGACTTCCGTTCGCCTGCTTCGTATTTCAGTTTCGGTGTCATTATCGATCGCACTGGAAGGCCTTTGCTTACGCCCGACAACTTCGACTGGACCAGGATCGACGGCGAAGGAACGGTCGCGCGGAAGATCGTGCCGGATCCCGCAAACGTGGGACTGATCGAGCAGCTCGATCGAATTGGGCCATGTATCGATACGAGCGCCTACCGGGACCCGCGAATAACACCCGACGGCCGGTGGGTTCTTGCTGTCACCACTGCCAATCCGGATCCGTCGTCGATCAGGGCGTTCGACGCTCTGGTGGATCGGCTGAGAGTTCGCGGCTTGATCGATACGCGCTTCGTTCCGCATGCAGTTCATCTGGCAGGCTCCACAGCGGTTGTCGAATTCAGACGAGTCGGTGTTGATCGAAACTTTCGCGAATCGGTACCTGTACCAACCGAAGAAGATCTCCGAATCCGTCCTGAGTCGGGAGAGTGGGTCCTTCAGCTCGGGTATCGCCCTTCAGTGTTTCCACAGGAACCGGATCAGTGGGCATTGGGCCTGTGCGCTCACTGGACTGAGATGTTTGCCTACGGTCCTTTAGGGAAGATCGCGGAGTAGTTTCAGCGCGGCACCTGAATTGGGCGACTACATGGGCGGGCATAAGAATTGGAGTGATTCATTCCAGAAGGGAAAGAGGTCTGTAGTCGTCGCGGTGGGTTGATCGACTCGTGCCAGATCGTAGAAATCGAGAACGGTCCGTCCCGCGGTATTGTTGATGCCACATGCTTGCAGGCTCAGTTTTGCGGCCGCGGTGAAGCGGATTTCGCGGGCATACGGGCCGAGCGCCCCCGAATCGACAAAGCTCTCGAGGCCGTGTCCCCACTGGTTGTATGCGGACTGCAGATCGAAACTGCAGGTTTCGTGAAACAGTCCGGCACAGGTGACTGGTTGCCCATGGATGACGACGACCGCATCCGGGGCCGTGTGCGAGTCGGGTTGCCGCGTGAAGCCGCTGAAAAACAGAATGGCGGAGGCCGCGAGAGCGAATACGACTGTTATGCCCAGCAGAAACGTCAGGTACACCTTCATGAGCGTTCCTCCTCGTGAGGTGTGCGCGCTGCGAGTCGTTTCAGTGTTACCCCAGCGGATGCCAGGTACCCGCAGCGTTCCGGCCACAAACATTCGGAGACAGGCGCCGTGGTTCGGTTCAGAAGGGAACAGTGCTCCTCGAACAGGGCCGTCGCGGCGATGTCGGATACGAGATTCAGGCGAGTATTCGGCGAAGCTGCCTGGCCTGCGCTGCGAGTTCTCCAGTCGCGGTGAACAGTTCGGTTTCGTCGACGCACAGAGAATCCGTCGCCCACACCGTGCGGTGCCGTAGGCGATGCCACGGCGACATTGTCGGGGACGTTGGTGCGAAGTGTGCACTGAATTCGACGGTCGGGATGGCTACCGGCATGGTGAGGGTTGCGAATAGTCCTGGTGGCAGGGCGTCGAGCAGTACTGCAGAGCGTTCTTGCGCAGTGAAGTCGAGGTCGTCGAGTAGCCGGATCCAGACATCGAACTCGGGGGAGTCGCCGCCGGCAAAGGGTCTTGCTGCGTTGATCGGGCGGATATCGAGGTGTTGTGAGAAGGGGACGAAGTCGACCGGGATCTCGAGCCGTGGCAAGGTCGACGGGTCATCCGGTGCCGGTGCAACACGCAGGGTGGATCGCGTCGAGGGGCCTACATCGCGAGCGAGTCGCACGAGTGCCGTTCCAGCATGGGTAAGCGTGACAAGGCAACTGATGGTTCGTCCGCCGAGTGTGCGGTCGAGGACCATCTCTGCGGGTCCGGATGGCACCGGTCGATCGAGGTGTGCTGTGACGGCGACTGGAATTGCCCCGGTTGCGTCGGCAGCAGTTCGAATCATTCTCGCAACAGCAAGACCGCCGTGGATTCCGTCGAAACTTTTCCAGGTGGCGTCAAATTCGGTGCGATGAATTGCTGCGGTGGTGACGCTCATGTCGAGGCTCCGTAACTGTGGCTGGCTCTGTAATCACGTAGTCAGCACGTTAGGTCCTGGCTATGCTTTTGGCAAGCCAGCATCATGTCTGGGTGATCATTTCACTCTTTTCTGAATTCATAATCTGATGTACTGTTTCCTCATGGAAACCATGATTCACCGCGATGCGTTGTCCCGCTTCGGCAATGCGCTGTCGGACAAGACTCGAACCGAGATACTTCTGAGCCTGCGCACCGGCCCGCGGTATCCCTCGGACTTAGCCGAGCAGATTGGCGTTTCACGGCAGATCCTGTCGAACCATCTCGCGTGCCTGCGTGGGTGTGGACTTGTTGTCGCGGTGCCCGAGGGGCGACGCAGTCGGTATGAGCTCGCAGATCCACGGATCGGGCGCGCACTCGAGGATCTGATCGGTCTGGTGCTCGCGGTCGACCCATCCTGCTGCCCTGACGCCGACGCCGACGGATGCTGCTGATGGCTTCCGAACTCGAGCACGTCAGGATGGTTCCGGCACTGACTGATCAACGGCGGCAGCTACTTTCGCGGCGCATCCGAATCTTTGTCGCCGTGACCATCAGCTACAACGTGCTCGAGGCGATTATCGCGCTCACGGAAGGCGTTCGAGTCTCGTCGACGGCGCTGATCGGCTTCGGTCTGGATTCTGTGATCGAAGTGTCGTCGGCAGCGGCTGTGGCCTGGCAGTTTTCGGCAAAGGATCCAGAGTCGCGGGAGAAGGTGGCGCTTCGGATCATTGCATTTTCGTTCTTCGGTCTCGCCATCTACGTCACAGTCGATGCTGTTCGATCGCTGTTCGGTATCGGCGAGACGCAGCATTCCACAGTTGGAATCATGCTTGCGGCAGTGAGTTTGGCTGTTATGCCCGTGCTCTCGTGGGCTCAACGTCATGCCGGTCGTGAGCTGGGCTCACTCTCCGCGGTTGCCGATTCCAAGCAGACACTTCTGTGCACGTACCTGTCCGCTGTCCTTCTGGCCGGGCTGCTCCTGAACAGCCTCTTCGGCTGGTCGTGGGCAGATCCCATCGCTGCCTTGGTTATCGCCGTCATAGCAGCGAAGGAAGGGATCAATGCGTGGAAAGGCGACACGTGCTGTCCTGCGCCGGTCAAGATCGCGGCCAGCGAGGACTGCCACGAGTGTGGCTGTGGGAACGAGTAGTTACCACCAGTTGGTCGCTTAGATGACGGCCCCGCCACTCAGTACGCTCACTAGTCCGATTGCGATAAACGCAACGACGTAGAGTGGCCCGCGAATGGGGTCTCCGGCACTTGCGCCCTCCTGGAGCCAATTCAATATGTCGACTGAACCCATCTGCATACTCCTTGTTCGATACTGACGTTCGATACTGACAATCCTTCAGCGAGTTCATCGCGATCAGGATTGCCCGCGTTACTGCGTGTAGCGAAAGTCTTCTTGCGAGGTGCCCTCTGGCCCAGGGGTATTCGGCCGAAAATGTAGTCCGTGCTCGGGAGCTGCGATCAGGGTGCCCGGTGGCCGCTGCCCGCAGCGTCACACGAATAAGACGAAAATTCGATCCCGCCTCGGAGGTCTTGTGACCTGGCGATCGCTCAGAACGGGTCGCCGTTCAGCATGAGCGAGAATCCGGCCACGATGAACAACAACGTGGAGAGCATTTGTCTGAATGGGTCGTCTCCTTCTTGAACCCATTTGAGGAAATCAGTTGAACCATGTGAACCCATATTTCTACTCCTTTACTTCGCGTTGACGTTCGTAGGGCGATTTCATCGCCACCGCGACTGGCTGCGTTACGAAGTGTTTGGAACTCTTTTGACGAGGCCCATTCTGGCCCAACGACTCTCACTGCGCGCTAGTTGGGGGCCAGTGCTCAGATGCCGGAAAACAACGCGCCTTCGGGATCCTCGGTTCCGATCACGGCAGGTGTAACCATCGGCAGTTCTCCGATGATGGCGTTGTTATCGGACACGTCGATCAGGTAACCCGGCGTGGTGCGGGAAGACTCGTCATCCTGTTGTCCGCGCGCACCCGCGCCGCGGGCGCCGCCGCCCATCATGCCGCCGCCGGCAGGGCTGGTGCCCGGCATCGAGCCGGCCGGACTGCCCACTGCCGGTGAAGCAACGGAGGTCGAGCCGCTGGTCGGTCCGGACAGTGCTGCTGCTCCCGAAATACCGCCGACCCGGCTTCCGGTGGAAGCCCCGAATGTCCCACCTCCCGCGCTGGCTCCGGTCACCGATCCGCCTGAGCCAACGGCATTCGCAACGTGTGACGAGGTGGGTGCGGCCGGGGGAGAGAGTGGATTTCCTGTGCCCCAGAGCTTGTCGACGCCCGCGAGTGGCGATGCCGAAGCATTTGCCGCTGTGGTGCGCGCCGAGGTTGATTGAAGCTGACTATCCGGCGTCGATCCACCTGCTTGCGTCTGGCCTTGTGTTGCAGCGCTGATTGTTCCGGAGCCGGCTTGTTCGACAACCTGTGTCAGCTGTTGTGCTGCTGTCTGTGCGATTGGTGACAACGCGGCGAGCGCGTCGCTCACCGGAGGCGGTGGAACCGGGATCGATCCGGCAAGCGAGTTCATGACGGTTGTGTGCGCAAGCATTTCGCCGCGGGTCTGATTGACAGCAGCGATGGCTGCCTGCATATGTTCGGACGCAGCGGCCAGCAGCAATGCCTGCCCCGGAGGAGTCCACGCGATTGGCGCTGCAGCAACAACTGCCGTCGCAAATGATTGCGCGATGGCAGCCAACTGAGCATTGCCGCGTTGCACTGACTCCGCAGCAGCGGCTGTTGTCGTGGAGATCGCGGTGCCGCGTTCGCTGAGTTCGGATCCACTGCGATAGGCGGCTTCATTGGTATCTGTGGCAACTTCGTTGCCGGTGCCGTTCCAGGTCTGACTGACATCGGCCAGACCGCTCTTGGATAATCCGCCGGCTTTCTCGATGAGGGCACTGGCTTGATTGAGGACGTTGACGGGGTTGGTTCCGTTGAAGACACCCGATCCGAGGCTCTTCGCCAGATCGATTAAAGGCTTGAACAGTGCGTCGACTCCGGGGAGCGACGGAAGCGCAATCCCTTGCATCAGCGATTCGGCAGCGTTGGGCGGGAATTGTGGCTTCGCCGGCGCGACGAGAAAATCGGGAATTGACGGTAGGTCGACCGCACCGGGGATCTGCATCCCGAGAACCGGAGCCAGCGCCGAGTGCTCGACGGCACCGAGCACCGCGGTACCGGCCGGCGTGTCGAGCATGGGTCCCACCGCACTGCCCTGCAGAAACTCGAGCACCGTGGTCGGATCGTGGGGACTGTTCATGCGAGGTCACCGTTGTCAGTGGTCGTGCGTCGAAGTTCGGCCGCTGTCGATTGGTCGGTGGCGTCGTACGATTCGGCGGCCGCACCGGCCGTTGCGGAAGTCCCGGCATAAAACACTGCGAGAGCCGCAACATCTTTGGTGTGTGCGGCCTGTGCGCGCGCGAAGGCTTCGAGGAATTCGATACCGACAGGCCCCACTGCCGGTGCCACCGCTGCAAGATTTGCATTGAGGTCGACAACAGCGGCTTGTGCAACATGACCCGCGGCTTCGGCTGCCGTAGCGCCGTACTTGCGGATGTCGTCAGTGACGACAGAAAATTCGCTCATCTTTACCCCCGTATTTGGTAAGCGTCGTCAGGACTCTAACGGAAGCGCGACTATGAGTGCATGTTCGTGGGCGTCGACACCTTTGACACACTGAACCCATGAGAACCGCTTCGGACGTTATTGCCCGCCTCACGTCTGATCCCGCACGATCTGGACTGGTGATGGACTTCGACGGGGTTCTGGCCCCGATCGTCGACGATCCTTCGGCGAGTGCTCTTTTACCGGGCGCCGCAGACGTCCTCGGCTCGCTCTCACGTCATCTCGGATTGGTCGGTTTGCTCTCGGGTCGGCCGGTGTCCTTCTTGCGGGATCGAGTGTCGGTGGAGTCGGTGGTGCTCATGGGTTCCTACGGCGTCGAGACATGGTCGGACAGCGGCCCCACGGTGCTTCCGGCCGTTGCAGAGTGGAAACCGACGGTCGTGGAGGCCGAGGCCGAGTTGCGACGGGTGTTCGCAGCGTCGGCAACATCGGGGATCCATGTGGAGGGGAAGGGCCTGGCCGTAGCGGTGCACTGGCGGCAGGCAGGCGATCGAGTTGCTGCACGGCAACTGGTGGAGCGGGCGACCATCGATATCGCCGCCCGGACCGGGTTGCGTCGAGAACCCGGCAAGCTCGTCGAAGAGTTGCGCGCACCGGTCGAGGAGGACAAAGGGACGGGATTGTTGCGTGCAATCGCGACAGCAGGCGTTGAAGCTGTTGCCTACGCCGGCGATGACCGCGGGGATTTGCCGGCATTTGCGGCAGTCCAAGGGGTCGGGGGCGACGCGTTGGTGGTGGGCGGCGCCGATTGCGCGCCTGAGGTTGCCGCTGTGGACGGGGTCATGTTCGGCGGGCCGGAGGAATTTTTGGCCTGGATGAAGGAACTTGAATCGGTTCTCGGCGCACAGATTTGAGTACAAGTCACGCAATTCAGTGCGGCGAGTCACAAAGATCCTGTGATGGTAGTCACGTAACGGACGGATAACGATTGGTACGGTTGAAGCCTCAATTGAACCGCTGAACTGCGCATGCCGGTGCGATTTGGTCAGTTTTCTAATACGATCGTGCCAAAATATTGACCCGTGACCTTTCCGTGATCATGGCCTAGCGTCGTTGGCAGTCCGAAACAACCGGACAAACACCGACCCGCAACTGCGTGCTTCTGCCCCGCGGGTCCGGTACTCCCCAAACCTTCGCGGGGCAGGAGTGAAACAGGCGAGTCGTTCGATACGGCGCACAAGTGCCCGATCCGATGTCGTCCGCAGTAGCGGAGAGGATTTCCCCTGATGACCAGCATTACTTTCAAGCGCGCACTCGGCGCAGTTGCAACCGCAGGCGCAGTAATCGCAATTCCTCTCGCCATGAGCACCGGCACCGCCTCGGCTGCAGGCCACGACTGGTCCGGAGTCGCAAACTGTGAGTCCTCCGGAAACTGGGCAGCCAACACCGGAAACGGCTTCTACGGCGGCTTGCAGTTCACGCAGAGCACCTGGAACGCATTCGGCGGATCGGGCAACGCTGCCAACGCCAGCCAGGCAGAGCAGATCCGCGTGGCCGAGAATGTTCTCGATGGCCAGGGCGTCGGTGCGTGGCCCGTTTGCGGTCAGTACCTCACCGGCGGAACGACGGCGGGCACCTATGAAGCAGTCTCGGCCCCCGTCACCGCAGAGGCCTCCGTCGAATCCGCTCCCGCAGCAACCGCTGGCGGCAACTACGTAGTGAAGGCCGGCGATACGCTGTCGAAGATCGCTGCAGCCCACGGTATTTCGCTCGAGAACCTCGCAAGCCAGGTTCCGAACCTGAACCTGATCTTCCCCGGACAGAGCTTGTCCGTCTAAATCTGCCGCCCATTCGGGCTCAAGAACGCCGAAGTTGTTCGGAACCATAAGGTTCCGGACAACTTCGGCATTTCTGCATTCAAGTGGGTCAGGCGCCTCGATCAGGGCCCGAATCCTTCCAGAGATCCGGCGGTGGGCGGTTGGTCGATCGAGATCACCGAGACCGAGTTCCCGCCCCAGTTGGCGACGGAGGCGCGAGCGCCGTCGGGGTGATCGACACCCCCGTCGGATCCGCGGTGACGGGGATGGTGGTGGTGACGGAATCGCTGGTTGAGGTACCGACCGCGCTGGTCAGGGTCATGGCAACGGCGGGAGTGCCGACGCCGAGTACGGCAGTTGCCCGAGACCGACGAGAGAGTGAATGGGGTCGTTCGATGGTGACGATAGTGGTGCACCCTTCGAAGCTGCGGTGCACACCCGGTGGGGGTGCACAGTGGCTACACAAGGCAACCACCTAAAAGGAACATCACGGACAATCGGTTGGGTTGTTCCGTAATTGGCGGCATCCGGTTCTGATAGCGCTGACGACTCGATACGGCCTTCGTCGGCTACGTGCTGGCGGTACTTGCCTGGCCGGCCAGAATCTGCACTCCGGCCTCGATCCGACTTGCTTTCAGTTCATCGTCGGTCGCTGAGTGCTTACGCCCCACTAAAATTAATCCCCCGACCATCGGTAAAGGTCTGGTGCGAGTAGTCGGGGCAGTCTCGGAGGCGGGGAGTCTTCAGTCTGGCCGTGACTACCAGTATCTAAAGTCGGCTAATCGAAAGCAACATTTAGTGTTGCTGATCGTGATCTATTGAAAATATGCATCTCCAGTAGGTGGATTCCAAGTATTTTTCGCGGACAAGTATTGTTGAACGATATTTCGTATTTACTAGGTAATGTGCAATTTATCCGTTCTGCTGGCATTTGTCTGTTCTGTCGAAGTTTCGTCAAGGATTGAGTGGATCGAAGCGGCTCAGGAGTTTCGCATCGACGAAATTTCTGTTGTACCCTGGCATTCATGTTAACAATTTCTCTTCACCTCTCTTGTCAATCAATATTGAATATGTGGCCTCCTCCTTAATTGCGAACCGTTGAATTTTTCAAGCCAATTGTCGACGAATGGCCCTCATTTTCCGAGGGTAGGGAAAGGTTACCGTTACGATGAATGTTCGTTCATATTTGATTAGTCGTCCTATTTACTTGATTTTCTTACTTGTTAGTCTCTTGCTTGCCCTGGCCGTCCAGGCCGCGCCGGTGAACGCGCTCCCAACGGGTTCACTCGGAGAAGATGCCCCGAACGTAACGCCGCCGACAACCACACCCGCACCCACAACTGCGCCGCTGGTTCCCGAGCATCCTGCCGGGGGCAGGCCGGACGTTGCGCCGCCTCTGGGGGGCAGGCCGGGCCCTACGTCGTCGTCGCTGCCGTTCGACGTGCCGCCCAAGTCGGAGTTGAACGGAAAGCTGGTTTTCGCTCACTATTTTCCTCCGTACCCGATCTCACTCGACAACGTGAATCCTTCGAGTGACCACTACGCAACTCAGTATCTGACCGCGAACGGTGAGAATAATTCTGCCGTCGGCCAAGGTGGACTCCTGCGAGATCGTCCGCAGACTCGGCAACCGTTGGCCGACACCCAGTGGCGGCAGCGCGATCTCGAGAACGAAGTACGCCAAGCTATCTCTGCTGGTATCGACGGGTTTTCTGTGGATATCCTGTCCGCTGCTTCGGACACCAGTTGGTGGGGTTCAGCCGTGCCCGCAGCTCTCATCAAGGCTGCGGCAACAGTTGATCCCAACTTCAAGATCATGCTCATGCCTGATATGAACTCCGCTATAAAAAATATGTCGCCGGCGCAACTTGCTGCTGAAATGATGCCATACGCATCAATGGCGTCGACGTTCAAACTCGGCGACGGCCGTTTGGTGATTTCTCCGTTTCTCGCCGAGGTAAAACCTGCGAGTTGGTGGTCGCAGTTCATATCGATCATGAATACTTCGCATCACATCGAAGTCGCATTCGTTCCGGTATTCCTGAACACCATCGCGAACCGGGATGCATTTGCGTCCATCAGCTACGGAATGTCGAACTGGGGCAATCGGAATCCGGTTGACAACCCGGTGTCGGCATCTGACCCGAATTCGCCGATGGGCCTGGCGGCCGCAGCGCACGCGATGGGGAAGATCTGGATGCAACCGGTTTCGTTTCAGGACGCGCGGCCGAACCAGTCGATCTTCGACGAGGCGCAGAACTCCCAGAATCTGCGCAACACCTGGCAAATTGCGATGGCGTCGAACAGTGAATGGGTCCAGATCAGTACGTGGAACGACTACAGCGAGGGGAGTTCGTTCGCGCCGAGTGTCGGACATGGCAGCGCATTGCTCGACATGAGCGCGTACGGTCTGTACTCGTTCCGTACCGGAACGGCCCCGGCAATCGTGCGCGACACGGCATTTCTCAGCTACCGGAATCAGCTGGTTTCGGCCGTGCCGATGAACGGTTCCAACGTCCCGATGACGTTGCGCCCAGGATCGGCCCCCGCTCGTGACACAGCGGAGGTGCTGACGTATCTGTCCGCTCCCGCGGTTGTGAAAGTGACGGTAGGGTCCACGACAACGACGTGTAATGCCCCGGCAGGTGTGAGCAGTTGTCTCGCTCCGCTCCAGGTCGGATCGATCACCGCGACGGTCGTGCGTAATTCAACCGAAGTTGCCCGTGTCAACTCTCACGCCGAGGTAACCGCCAAGCCGTACAACCAGAACTTCGAATACCTGGTTGACTCGAGTAGAAGGTAGGTCGGTGTCGGATCGGGTGAGTGTCCATACGGCGCTCACCCGATCTGCGTTTCCTTCTCCGAGGCGTCACCGCGGCGTTGTCGGATTCGAACCGTGACATGCTGGGGCGCAGCAGAATTCATGGTTCGATGTCAGGTATGGCAGACGCCGATGCCGTGTATTCGAGGCGTCGTTGAACGCCGGCAACTTCCCGAATAGCGTTGCCGAGCAGGTTGCGTGAGAGGGGAGTGAGATCGGCGATCACGATCTCGTCGTTGGGCGGGTTCCCGGCCGCGAACTGCTCCGTCTGATGTCGAACACGGATTTGCTGGAGCACCTCGAAGGATTCGATCAGGACCTGGGCGTCGTCGCTGGGCAGGAAACCGTTGTCCGCGGCCACTTTCAAGCGTTCGAGAGTGGTACTGGTTCGTGCGCCCACTGAAATGCCGGCCCAGCGTGCGATGTTCACGATCGGTTGCACGGCTGTGGTCTTGAGATTGACAGTGCCGGTGTGGCGGGTCATCACGTCACGTAGTGAATGCAGTTTCGCCTTCTGGCCCACTGCTTCTCGCAAGAGTAGTCGCATGACGGGAGGATGCAGGCGTAGTTGATCGAGCGCTGAGGCTCTCGGGTCGAGTGCCGGATCGCCGGCGACAACCCGAGCGTCGGCTAACATCGACAGCATGACGAGCGCATGGTCCTGGTAGGGATTGGACACCCATTTTCGTAAGGCATCGCGCCATTGCGGAAGAGTGCGGGCGAATCTGGCCTGAGTTCCTGCACTGGCCAATTCACGAGGGAAGCCGCATCGGTCGAGGATGTCGTGAATGCGTTTTGCCGCATCGGCACCTTCGCGGTGCGATTCGCCGCCCCACACCAGTGCACTGTCGATATCCGACGAGGGGAGTGCCTCACGTCTGGCGACGCTGCCCAGCGAAAGCCAGGCAAAGTCCGGGCTTTCGCCGCCTCCGACTACTAGTTCGATCGCACGCCTGACTGTCACGTCGATCAGAACCGACAGCGTTGCGCTGATGTCGAGAGGTGACACTCGCGATGCCACCAGAGCGGTCACCAGTTCCGGGACAGCACGAGCAGTGGTGATCAGCGCGGCGTCGTCCGGGGCAGTGGCAAGTTGAGCCCGGAGTTGGAAACCCTGATTTGTTGCCGACGTCAAGAGGTCGCTCAATTCGAGCACTCCCAGGAGCGTCCCCGTGGCTGTGACAACAGGAAGGTGGCGCAATCCATGTTCGAGCATGTCGGTAACGGCGTCGACTCCGAGGCGGTCCGGATCGACCGTCACCGCTGACGGAGTCATCACACTGGACACCGGTAGTGCGCTGTCGATTCCGCCGACAACCACGCGAGCGCGCAGATCGCCCTCCGTGAAGATTCCGTAAGTGCTTGTGTCTGTAGGGATCACGACGGCGCGACGGCCGGCTTCGGTCATCAGGGTTGCTGCTTCGCGAATGGACGTTTCCCCCGAGCAGACGATTGCCGGTCCGTGCAGCAGATCTCGCACCGGACGCATGGCAGGGTTCGGTGTTGCTGTTCGCGGTCCGTGCC
Source organism: Rhodococcus sp. ARC_M6 (assembly GCF_022810305.1). Taxonomy (GTDB): domain Bacteria; phylum Actinomycetota; class Actinomycetes; order Mycobacteriales; family Mycobacteriaceae; genus Rhodococcus_F. The sequence goes on along the minus strand of NZ_JALGQH010000002.1, from coordinate 156,230 downwards.
CCGTCATGGACTCATTGTTGCAGGTATGTCCGATCTATTTGCGTCTTACTGTGATGTCACAGACCGCCGACCTGCGAAAGGATGCCGAGTGCAGCATCGGTGGTGTGCCACAACGAGTCAATTTCCTGTTCGGTCCCGGCGCGGGTCTGTGGATTCTGTAGTGCGAATCCGTTGGCCAATGTGATGGTGTTGTATCCGCTGTCGGCGGCGCGCAGGAGCAATTGTGACGGTTCGGATGTGCCGGCTAGTTTGTCGAGGCCTTCGCCGAGGAAGTAGAACCGCCACAGCGGACCCAGATCGGCGTTGTATTCGTTTTTGGTCTCCGTGACAATCGAACCACCTTTGACTGCAATGGAATCGACAATCTTGTAATAGTCCGGGATGTCGACTGGCTGGGTACCGGAGGCTTCGACGGCATGTGCGAGGTCGACAGTGAGGTGCGCGTTGTATCCGGCCATGGCGACTCGCGCGGGGCTGACACCACATTGGTGTGTCAAGGAAAAATAGTTGCTCCACGCGGGATCTGTCGGGGCGCCGGTGAATTCGGCATGGATGTTGACGAGATAGCGGCGAAGTAGTTCGTAACTCACCGAATGTGCCCATTGTCTATCGGCGAACGACGCTGGGTCGCGTTGCAGGGGCATGACAGCGTCGTGTTCGACGGCGTCGAGTCCGATCGAGAACAAGCCGCGCCAATCATGATGGGAAACAAGAATTGTCGTGATCTGGTGATGGCGTTCGACGGCTGTTTCCAGGCGTTCGAGGCCTTCGCCGCCCAGAGTTGTGACATCGCTGAGGTCGGCAATTCTCGCGACGTCACTGGGAGTCAACGGAGTTCCACAGGCGACCGAAAGACTCTCGCCCGGTTCCGCTGTTGCGAAACCGGGCGAGAGGAGAGTGATAGAGATGCCGAGCGCGATTGCCAGAGGTGTGAACCGACTCGATTTCATCCGCTCACACTAGGCTCGTTCACTCGGCGATGCTGGGTGAACGATCAGCTCAGGACTGCGTCGGCTTCGATCTCGATGAGCAGAGCGGGATCGATCAGCGAGCTGACCTCGAGAATCGTGGTGGCCGGACGGATATCGCCGAAGACCTCGCCGTGAGCGAGTGCAGCCTGCTCCCACTGCGACATATCGCGCAGGTACATGCGGGTGCGGATGACATCGCCGAGAGTCGCGCCCGCTTCTTCGAGCGAGGACTTGATTGTTTGGAGAGCGGCACGAGTCTGGTCCTCGAGGGTTTCGCCCGGGGCGGTTGTGCCGGATACTGCGACCTGGTTGCCGATGCGGACGGCGCGCGAGTAACCGATCTTGGGTTCCCATTCGGAACCGGACGAGATGTTGATTCTGTTTGACATTGTCCAGATTCTGCCAGACCGGGAAGGGTAAGTTCCCAACCCTTTCCACTTTCAATTTATAGCGCACTGGTGGACTTGCGGCAAGGCCGGGGTGGTGCCGCAGAATGGCTGACCTAGACCGCAATTCAAGGAAATGGCAGTTGATAATGAACAGTGTGTTCGACCTTCCCGACCAACTCGCGCGCAAGGCTGATCCGGTTCTGATCGCCCGCGACGTGCAGCACTTCTCGGTCATCGCCGATAACCTCGAGCGGGCCCTGGCAGACTTGACCGAACGTATCGACACCGAACGTAAGGCACCTCGTCGCTTGGGCCAGGAGGTCATGGAGCGCGACTTGATGGTCCATCAGCTCAGCGCCCAGCTGCGCACCCTTCGCCGATTCGGTCTCGACCTGTGCCTCGGGCACATCGTGAGCTCGGACAGCCCGGAACCTGTGTACATCGGGCGTCAAGGCCTCCTTGATCGTGCGGGAAACTCACTGCTGGTCGACTGGCGCTCGCCGGCGGCCGAACCCTTCTTCGGTGCAACCCACGCCAACCCGATGGGTCTGGCGCGTCGTCGCCGGTACCGCTGGAGCTTGGGGCAATCGAGCGGGGCGCGGATCAGCGATTACTGGGACGAGGTGTTCACCGCCGACGGACTGATCGGGTTCGAGGAATCGGCCGCACTCGACGATCAGTCGGCATTCATCGCCAGCCTGGGCAGTAGCCGTTCGCCACGAATGCGAGACGTACTCGGGACCATCGCATCCGACCAGGACGCCATCATCCGCGAAGGCTCGCGTGGCGCGCTCGTCGTCGACGGCGGTCCGGGTACGGGCAAGACCGTCGTCGCGTTGCACCGCGCCGCGTACCTGCTGTATTCCGACGCGCGACTGCGTCACGGCGTGCTGTTCGTCGGTCCGCACGAGCCCTATCTCGCGTACGTCGCGGACGTTCTGCCGAGCCTCGGTGAGGACAGCGTGCAGCTGTGCACGGTGAGTGACCTTGTCAAAGAGGGCGCCGGCGCAATAGTGGAGACGGACCCGGAGGTGGCCCGACTGAAGTCGTCCGCGGACATGGTGAAGGCGATCGAGACGGCCGTCAGGTTCTACGAGCAGCCGCCGACCGTGGGAATGACAGTCGAGACCGACTGGGCGGACATCTGGTTGAGCGCCGACGACTGGGCCGAGGCATTCGGCGCCCCGGAACCGGGTACGCCGCACAACGAAGCGCGCGAACAGATTTGGGAGCTGCTGCTAACCATCCTGACGGACAAGTGCCGGGCAGCGCCGGCCGATCAACTCCGAAAATCTTTGCAGCGCAGCGATGATTTGCGTAGGACGCTCGAGAATGCGTGGACGCTCGTCGAAGCCGCCGACCTCGTCGGCGACCTGTGGTCGGTTCCCGCCTACTTGCGTACGTGTGCTCCCTGGCTCAGCTCGGAGGACGTGCGGAAGTTGCAACGCGTCGGTGCCGACCAGTGGACCGTGTCCGATCTTCCGCTTCTGGACGCGGCGCGGCAGCGGCTGGGGGACCCGGAGGCGTCGCGACGTCACCGTCGGCGGATCGCGGCTGTTGCTGCTGAGCGTGAGCAGCGGTCCAGCGTTATCGACGATTTGATTGCGTCGGACGTCTACAGCGACGGTGAAGGTTTGATGACGCAGCTACGGCAGCAGGACTTGCAGGAGATGTTGGTCGACGAAGCTTCACTGCCTGACGCCGACCCAGATCGCCTTGCCGGCCCGTTTGCGCACATCGTCGTGGACGAAGCGCAGGAGTTGACCGACGCGGAGTGGCAGATGTTGCTGCTCCGCTGCCCGTCCCGGAGTTTCACTATCGTCGGCGACCGAGCACAGGCTCGGCACGGGTTCAGGGAGTTGTGGAAGGAACGGCTCGAGCGGGTCGGGCTCGACCGGATCAATCTGACGTCCCTCAACATCAACTACCGGACACCGGAAGAGGTTATGGCAGAAGCCGAGCCGGTAATCCGAGCCGTACTTCCGGACGCCAACGTCCCGACCTCGGTCCGGAGCAGTGGCATCGCCGTCGTCCATGGCTTTGTTTCGGATCTGGACTCGATCCTCGATTCGTGGCTCGCCGAGAATTCGGAGGGGATTGCGTGCGTCATCGGCGCGGGTGATTTTCGGGGTGGAACGTCTCGTGTCCGGTCGTTGACCCCGGAACTCGCGAAGGGGCTCGAGTTCGACTTGGTTGTACTCATCGACCCGAATTCGTTCGGCACCGGCATCGAAGGCGCAGTCGATCGTTATGTCGCGATGACCAGAGCGACCCAGAAGCTCGTCATTCTGACAAGTTCTTGAACTCCAGCGATTGACATATCCTAGAACAAGTGTTCGACTTGGGTTATGAGGTGGTCGGGTCAATCGCTGGATGCGGACGACGGGGCGTTGCCTGGGCTTGAGCGCGCTGGTTTGGTGCGTTCGGTCCAGACCCCGGACTTCGAGGGCATCACGTTCCACGAAGTGCTGTGCAAGAGTGCCCTCAACAAGTTGCCTGAGGAATCCACGCTTCCATTCAGCTTCACCGTCAACGCTTTTCGTGGATGTTACCATGCGTGCCGCTATTGTTTTGCCAGGCCCAGTCACGAATACCTCGACCTCGATGCCGGTCATGATTTTGATTCGCAGGTAGTGGTCAAGACCAATATCGCGGCAGTCCTCCGTAAGGAATTGGCGCGGAAGTCGTGGAAGCAGGAGCCGGTTGCATTGGGGAGCAATACCGATCCGTATCAGCGTGCGGAGGGGCGCTATCGGTTGATGCCCGGCATCATTCGTGCGTTGACCGAATCCGGTACGCCGTTTTCGATTCTCACCAAGGGAACGCTGCTGCGACGGGACCTTCCGCTGCTGAAAATGGCTGCCACGCAGGTCGACGTCGGAATCGGAGTCTCGCTGGCAATCAACGATCCCGTTTTGCAGAAGCAGATCGAACCCGGAACGCCGTCGCCGCGCGCTCGCCTGGAGATGATCAGAGCAATCACCGACGCCGGATTCTCCTGCAACGTGATGGTCGCTCCGGTTATCCCGTTTCTCACGGATTCCAACGAGCACCTCGACGGACTCTTTGCTGCACTTGCCGAGGCCGGCGCTACCGGGGTGACTGTCTTTCCGATGCACCTGCGAGGGAGTACACGCGGATGGTTTCTGAACTGGCTCGCTCAGGAACATCCCGCGCTGATTCGTCGATACCGTGAGCTGTACGGGCGGGGCGCCTACGTCACGCCCGAGTACAAGCAGTGGTTGAAGAAGCGTGTGGATCCGTTGGTTGAACGTCACGGATTAGGCGGGCAATCCAGCCATCGCGTTGCCCCGGCACCGCGTATCGAACGTGAACTCGTCGGTGCCGGGGCTGCGCTGACATTGTTCTGACGGTAGGGCGTTGCTCCCGTAATTCGGAGGCGCGGGCTCCCGGTCGCGGGATACAGTCGCCTGGTGCTGCTCACCCTGACGTCCACGCCAACCTCGCGGTTCACCGATGCCACTGCGTTGAGTTTTCTCGTGCACAAACACCCCGACAAGGTGCAGACCTTCGATTTGTCCGTCGGAAAAGCCACGGTGTTGTATCCGAATGCCGGCCCGGAGGAGACGACGGTTGCCCTGATCGTCGACGTCGACCCAATCGAACTGGTGCAGAGCAGGTCTCGGCGAGGAAAAGGCAACGACAGTTTTGCGCTGGGGCAATACGTCAACGATCGGCCGTATGCGGCGTCGTCCATCCTGGCCGTGGCGCTGTCGAAACTGTTTCGGACCGCGTTGGCCGGGACGTGCACTTCGCATCCCGAACTCGTGGATGCCGAACTGGCGCTGACGGTTTCGATTCCGGTAGTTCCGGTGGGCGGCGATACTGACTTACCGCGCCGGTTGTTCGAACCGCTCGGGTGGGATGTGACGGCGGTTCCGGTACCGCTTGATCCGCATCTTCCGGACTGGGGTGACTCCAACTTCGTCTCGCTCACGCTTACCGGGGAACATACGGTGCAGAGCACCCTCCGGCACCTGTACGTCTTGCTGCCGGTTCTCGACGACGTCAAGCACTACTGGGTGGGATCCGACGAGGCCGACAAACTTGTACGTGTCGCCGGCGAATGGTTGGCCGCGCATCCCGAGGCGCCGTTGATCATGTCCCGCTACCTGGCACGCCAACGTGACTTGGTTGAGTCCGTCGTCGACAGGCTTGTGCCCGACGCTGCGGAACCTGTGGAAGAGCTGCCGCGTCCGGAACCGCCGCTGGCGCGTCGGCGTACCGAAGCCGTTGTCGAAGCGTTGCGCCAGCTGCACGTTCGACGCGTAGTCGACATCGGATGCGGTGAGGGCAAGCTCATCGAGGCGCTCATGCCGCATGCCCAATTCGATCGACTGGTCGGTGTCGACGTGAGTGCTCGCGAACTTGCCCGCGCAGAACGCCGGTTGAAACTCGCCGAACTATCCGATCTTCAGCGTGAACGTGTGTCGCTGATGCAGTCGTCGGCGACCTACCGCGACTCGCGCCTCAAAGGATTTGATGCCGCAGTTCTCATGGAGGTGGTCGAGCACGTTGATGCCACGCGCCTGCCGGCATTGGTGCGATCGGTCTTCGCTGACGCCGCGCCACAGGTAGTACTGCTGACGACGCCGAACTCCGACTACAACGCGCTGTATCCAGCATTGGGCGAGGGAAAGTTCCGCCACCCGGATCACCGGTTCGAGTTCTCGCGAGCTCAATTCGAGGAGTGGGCCGCCGACATCGCTACGGACCACGGATATTCGGTGCACTTCAGTTTTGTCGGATCAGTTGATCCCGATTTAGGCGGCCCGACGCAGATGGCGATCTTTACGAAGGAGGCACGCGAGTCATGACGATTTACGAGATTCCCGACCTCGCACTGGTTGTACTGATCGGCGTCAGCGGCTCCGGGAAGTCGACGTTTGCCGCACATCACTTCGGTCCCCACGAGACACTCTCGAGCGACCAGTTCCGGGCCTGGGTCAGCGACGATCCGAATTCCCAGGACGCAACGTCGGACGCGTTCGAAGTGCTGGAGTTTGTTGCGGCCAAGCGTCTGCGACGTGGCCGGTTCACGGTTGTCGACGCGACCAACGTGCAGCCGGCTGCCCGCAAGCGGCTCATCGCGCTGGCACGTGACCACGACGTTCTTCCGGTCGCGATAGTGCTGGATGTTCCGGAATCGGTGTGCTCCGCGCGCAATGAGGCTCGCCCGGATCGCGGGTTCGGCCGCGACGTCATACGGCGTCAGCACCAACAGTTGAATCGTTCGCTCCGAGGGCTCGGTAAGGAGGGTTTCCGCACCGTTCACGTGCTCAGCGGGGAGGGCGCGATCTCCGAGGCCGAGTTCGTGCGTCGGCCACTGCGCAGCGATCTGCGAACGAACCATGGTCCGTTCGACGTCATCGGCGATATCCACGGTTGCCGAAGCGAGTTGGAATCGCTCCTGACAAAGCTCGGGTACACCATCGACTATGGTGCCGACGGAGCACCGAAAGACGCTGTGCCGCCACAGGGAAGGACGGCGCTCTTCCTCGGCGACTACGTGGATCGTGGGCCGGACTCGGTGGGTGTGCTTCGTCTTGTGATGGGCATGGTTGCGGCCGGTCACGCGCTTGCGGTGCCGGGAAATCACGAGAATAAACTCGTAAAAGCCTTGCGCGGCAAGAAGGTGACAACAAGTCATGGTCTGGCCGAGACGCTCGAGCAACTTGCAGCGGAACCGGCAGAGTTCCGGCGCGACGTCGTGGACTTCTGCGACGGTCTGGTTGCCCACCTGGTTCTCGACGACGGAAAGCTGGTGGTCGCGCATGCCGGTTTGAAGGAGGATTACCACAATCGTGCCTCCGGCCGGGTGCGGAGCTTCGCGCTGTACGGCGATACCACTGGCGAGACAGACGAATTCGGGCTGCCGGTTCGGTATCCGTGGGCTGACGACTACCGCGGATCGGCCGTAGTTCTGTATGGGCACACTCCGGTTCATGAGGTGGAGTGGGTCAACAACACAGCGTGCCTCGACACGGGATGCGTGTTCGGCGGAGCATTGACGGCTTTGCGGTACCCGGAGCGTGAGCTCGTATCGGTTCCGGCTGAGCAGGTTTGGTACGAGCCGGTTGTGCCGTTGGCGCCGCCGACCCGCGCATCGGATGTTCTTGATCTGGCCGACGTGCTTGATTCGACCGGCGTCGAAACCGCGTTGCGGGGACGCGTCTCGGTTCGACCCGAATACGCGGCCGGAGCATTGGAAGTGATGAGCCGGTTTGCTGTGGCGCCGCAGTGGTTGCGATACCTACCGCCCACGATGGCGCCCTGTGCGACATCGCAATCGGTTGACTACCTGGAACATCCATCGACCGCATTCGATGCATATCGAAGTGCCGGGATCAACATGGTGATCTGCGAAGAGAAGCACATGGGATCACGCGCTGTTGTGCTTGTGTGCCGTGACGCCTCCGTCGCGCGTGAGCGATTCGACGCCCCGGATTCACTCACCGGAATGGTCCATACCCGAACAGGCCGTCAATTCTTCGACGACGAGCTGACGCAGCAACTGCTGGATGATATCGCCGCAGCGCTCGCGGCGGCCGGAGTCTGGGAAGAGTTGGGAACTGACTGGGTGCTGCTCGATTGTGAGCTGCTGCCGTGGAACGTCAAAGCTGAAGGGCTGCTGCGTGATCAGTATGCGGCTGTCGGAGCGGCAGGCCGAACGGACCTCGGTGCCCGCGCGAGGGTGCTCGACCAGGCAGCATCCCGAGGTCTGGATGTGTCGGAGCTTTCGGAACTGACGTCGGTCAGAGCGGCCAGCATCGAGCGATTCAGCGAGGCGTACCGGCAGTACGTGTGGTCCACCAACGGGTTGGACGGTGTCCGCGTCGCGCCATTCAAGATCCTTGCCACGGAAGGGCAGGCGTACGGCGAACGCGATCACGAATGGCACCTCGCTGTTGCGGATCGATTGGTCGCAGTGGATCCGAATCGATTTGCCACTACACGTCGCGTCGTTGTCGAACTCGATTCGGAAGAATCCGTGTCACAGGCGACGAAGTGGTGGGATTCGCTCACGGACGCGGGCGGTGAGGGGATGGTGGTGAAACCACTAGCGAATCAGATTCACGGACCGCGAGGGTACAACGCTCGAGTCCAACCCGGCATCAAAGTTCGTGGGCGGGAGTACCTGCGGTTGATCTACGGAGCCGACTATCTGGAGCCGTCGACGCTCGCGCGTTTGCGTAACCGCAACCTCGGGCACAAACAGTCAATGGCTCTGCGCGAGTACGCACTTGGAATGGAAGCGGTGTCGCGGCTCGTTGAGCGTGAACCGTTGTGGCGCGCGCATCAGGCAGTTTTTGCGGTGTTGGCGCTCGAATCGGAACCTGTTGACCCGAGGCTGTAACTGTTGACATAGACGCTGATAATCCCTGACCTTCCTGCCACTTCCGGAACTGATCGGAAAACACGTTGCACCAGGTAATGACTGCCGCGTAGCGTCGAGGTGCACTGATTCACCAGCCGAAACGGAGTTCTACCGTGTTGCCGCTCACCGAACGCGATATTCGCGGATCCTTCGTCAATTGTTCGAAAGGTGAAGCGAAGCGGCTTCCGGTTCCGCGGGATTTGGATCGGCGACCGTGGGAAGATTTGGACTTCTTCGGCTGGAACGATCCGACAATGCCGGGGCGTGGGTATCTGGTGATTCCCCAGGGCGACGAGTTGATCGGTATTGCGCTCCGCTACCAAACCGGGAAGTCGGGTCGCGCCCAGATGTGCACCATTTGCTTGACGACGCACGGCAGTGGGGGAGTCTCGTTGCTGACCGCAGCCAAGGTCGGTGAGGCCGGCCGACGCGGCGACACCATCGGTACCTATATGTGCACTGACCTGGCGTGTCCGCTGTACGCGCGAAACAAACGACGGCCGTCTGCGGGCAACAGGTACCAGGAAAATCTGACGTCAGAGGAAAAAGCAGAGCGAGTTGTCACGAACATCGGTGCGTTTGTAGCAATGCTGAGCCACTGATCAAGTGGGCCTACGGGCGCTTGTGATCCTGTACATGTGAGTGCGTCGGCGGGACAATCGAGTATGGCCCGTGACGGGTTTCCAGATGTCCGATGGGGACGCGATCGGCCGATGCTCAAGAAACCGCTGGACGCTTTTGCATCATCGCGGTTCGGCTCTTGGTGCATCCGGAAAATGACGCCGATCGATCGCAAGCTACTCAATCGAAGCAACGGTCGATTGACCATATTCGGTCCCATCGGTGTGCCACTGCTGTTGTTGACAACCACCGGCCGCAAATCGGGGCAACCTCATACCACTCCGCTCACGTATATGTGTGAAGACGATCGCCTATTTCTGGTCGGTAGCAACTTCGGGCAACGACACCATCCCGCGTGGTCGTGGAATCTGTTGGCCAACCACGACGCCGCGGTGTTGATGGGCGGCATCGAAATCCCTGTTGCAGCAACGATGCTGACGGGCGCTGAGCGTGAGCGCATCTTCGACAAGTTCGTCGAATACACCCGCACCTACACGGAATATACAAATCGCACCACACGCGATCTTCGTGTATTTGCTCTCGATCGACGGTAGTCCTGATTGTGAGTCTCGATATCGGAGAATTCAGAACAAAACGGCCTTTTCGTGCATAGGCTCCACTCAATTGGGCCAACGCGCTCGGCACAGGTCCGTTCTGGAGTTTGTCATGACGAATCCATATCGCACCGGACGTTGGTATCGCCGCTGCGGGCTGGTCGCCGCCGCCATGCTTTTTGTACTGACCGGGTGCACTGCCACTCCGAATGAGACCGAGGTGGCCGATCCGTCCGCACCGTTGCCGCTAGGAAACTTCAGCTACGCGGCGAATCCCTGCCTCGATCCATTGATTCCCGGCATGACTCTTCCGTCATTTGGTGCCGATTTCACCTGCGGCACACTGACTGTCCCGCAGAATCGTGAGAAGCCTGATGGTGCCGTCGTCACCATTCCCGTGGCGCGCCAGCGGGCACAGTACCCGACCGCTGCGATGCCTCCCTTACTGATGCTGGCCGGCGGACCCGGAGAGAGCGGGCTGGTCGACGCACTGGTTACTTACAGCGGCCTGGACCTCAACAAGAACCGCGACGTGATCTACATCGATCAGCGCGCCACACTGCGTGCGACGCCGTTCGTGCCGTGCCCTCAAGTGGATGCCTTCATGCAAGGCGCACTGGCCAAGCCGTCTTCCGACCCTGGGACGAAGGCTGCGAGTAACGCTGCAGTCGCAGCCTGCAGTTCGCAATTTCGGGGCGAGGGCATTGACCTGCATGCCTTCAATTCTCTCGAGAATGCTGCTGACGTTGCCTCGTTGCGGTTAGCCCTGGATATCCCGGAGTGGGATGTGTACGGGGTGTCGTACGGCAGTGACGTCGCGCTGCAGTACCTGCGTGATTACCCGGACGGGATTCGCGCCGTTGTGGCGGATTCCGTGGTGCCGCCGCAGATGAACCTCGCAGATACGTTGTGGCCGAACGCGGCCAAAGGATTCGATGCCCTCGGCACTGCCTGCGACGCACAGCCCGCCTGCCAGGCCATGCTCCCGGACCTGTTCGGGACGCTGGCTACGACCGTGACCGACCTCGATGCGCGTCCGCAGGTGGTCTCGGTAGCCGCGGGGGATGGGCCGCCGGTCGATGTGATGGTTGACGGCTACAAGCTCGCGTCTCTGGTGAACTCGGCCGCGATGGCGGCCAACGGACTCGTCGATATGCCGGCAATCATTGCGGCCGCCGGCCGCGGCGACGTCACTCCCGCCGCGCAGGTGCTCGCGACGGGGGCACAACCCGCACCCGTCCCGATCGTCGGGTCGGGACTGACGTACGGGGTGATCTGCGGCGAAGCCGTCGCGCACACCAGTGCCGAGGTCATGTTCGGTGCCGCGAAGAAATCGTTGCCGCAGTTCCCGGATGCGGTCCTGGGGCTGACCCCGCGGTTGCCATGGCTGGTGGGGGACTGCGCGGCGTGGAACATCGGGGCAGTCCCGGACCGTGTCGCGCAGCCTGCCAACAGCACCGTCCCGGTGCTGTTGTTGAGCGGCGGCCTCGACGGCGTAACTCCACCCGGCAACGCAGCGCTCGCCAAGGCCACGCTCCCGAATGCCGTCGTGTTGACCTTCCCGGAGTCGGGGCACGGCGTGCTCACCCAATCTGATTGCGGTCCGGCGGCCGTCACTGGATTTCTGGGCGATCCGTCGCCGTCGTATCGGCCACAGTGCCTCGACACGATTGCGATTCCGTCATTTTCGACCTCACTGGCCGGGCCCGCATGATGGTAGAACGTGGCGCCACAGGGTGAAGCCGAGGGTGAAAAACTCAGGTCGGATTGCCCGATTTCTTGATGATGGATGCTGTCGGGAAAATTCACGACAAAATCCGACATGCGAGCATAGGCTCGGTGCTCCGAGTCAACGCAGCCGGTAGAGGCGAGATTAGGACACCACTATGCGCAGAACTCCCGTCGTCCTGGCCACCTGTGCCGTCTTACTCGTGGGGTGCTCAACGACTGTCGATTCAACGGGGTCGACCTCGCCACCGACTGCGACGACGGACCCGCGGGGCGGCATCCCACCGGGCTACCCCCTTGATGTCGATGTGATGGCACCCCTTGTCATTACGACACTCGGGCCGGATCCGATTCCCGTCACCGGTACCGACGGCAAGGTCCACGTCGCCTACGAAATATCGGTGCTCAACGTCTCGCCGCGGCCCGCGACAATCACGACGCTGGACACACTGGCCGGTGGACCGGACGGCAAGGTAGTGGCGAGCCTGAACAAGGACGAGGTGCTGGCTCGCACCTTCCTGTTGGCGAACTTCGAGGCGGCACCGGTTACCGACATTCCCGTCGGGCGCCCTGTTGTGCTGGTACTCGACGACGTCTATGACACCCGTGCCGACGTTCCGGCTGAGGTGACCCACCGTTTGGTCACCTCGTACGGCCCGTTCGTCACATCGAATTCGGGACTCGAGGCGAGGTATCCGGATACTGTGACTCAGATCGGTGGAGCTGTCACGACCGGGACAGGTTCGCCCGTGATCATCGGCCCGCCGCTCGCCGGAGACGGGTGGGTCGCAGCCAACGGGTGTTGCGTGATCACCTCGCACCGCGGGGCGATGATGGCGGTCGGCGGACGGATAAACGGCACCGAGCGATATGCCATCGATTGGATGCGGATCGATGCGAATAACTCGGAGCTGAGTTCCAGCAGAGGTGACGGCTCGAAGAACGAGGACTACTTCGCCTACGACGCACCGCTGTTGGCCGTAGCCGACGGCACGGTTGTGGCCGTCGTGTCGGACAAGCAGGACGAGCCGCCGCACCAGGTCAACAGCAACCTCACGTTCGATCAGCTCGGTGGCAACTACATGGTCATCGACATCGGTGAGGGCAATTACGCTTTCTACGCGCACATGATTCCCGGATCTGCCTCAGTGAAGCTGGGCGACAAGGTTTCTCGCGGTCAGGTAATCGGGAATCTGGGAAACTCGGGCAACACCACCGAGGTCCATCTGCACTTTCATATCTCGCGGGCCCCTGCCCCGTTGTCCGGCGACAACGTGCCCTACGAAATCGACGGCTTCACATTCGTCGGTTCGACGGCCACCGATACCCTCGTCAAGGGGCCGAATTCCGGCGAGCGAACCGATCAGCTTCCGCTCAATCTGGATGTCATCAACTTTCCCAAATAAGGACACCGTCAATGCGCAAAGCTCCGCTCGTTCTTGTTGCGGCCGTTGCATTTCTGGCGGGCTGCTAGTCCTCGACCGAATTCACCGAATCGAATGCATCCCCACCGGATAACGGTCAGCGGGATGCGCAGGTGAACTTCTGGGCCGCTGACCGCGGTGGCTGCAAGGCAGATTTCACTATCGAGAACCACACTAACGTCACGACCTACACAATCGACTGGCGTATCGACGGCGAGTCTGGGCGCGATATCGGCGTGGGATTCGATGTCTATCGCACCGGTACCCCGAACATGGCGAGCAAGGCATTATCGCCGACCTGGTCGGACGAGGTGCCGGAGAACACGGTCGAGAACCGCACGATGCTCTCTGACCTCCCAGCTGTCTCGGCGACTTACACGCAGGTCCTCAAGAACATCATCGCCAGCTGGAACCCTCCTCTGCCGAACCCGGCCGCGGACACCCACACGGTGGAGTACCGCATAGTGCTCGGCCCGCCCGGGAACAATGGGCAGACTCCCAACGAATTGCCCGAATGGCTCGGTAACCGGGCGTGGCACACCGTCACGGTTACCGGCTGCAATCCGCCGCCGCCGGCAACAGGCTCGCTGGGCTCGAGCAGTTGGCTGGGCTCGATCTTCGGAGGGTCCACCGGCTCGATCGGCGGATCTTGAGACGCCGGTGAGCGGGTCTGGAATGAGTGCGCCCGAGATTCGGTGATGTGAAGAGCGGGGGCGGCGTCGTGATGGCGTCGTCCCCGTTTTGTCCGCGTTGGGACAGTCAGCTCCGCAATTGCACTGAGCAGTATCCTTATTCACCAGACAATATTGTCGGGAACCGACGGAAACAATGAATTTTCCGAATCTATGTTTCCAAGTTCCTCACGACACCCTGCACGAAAGTGACCGTCCAATGTCACGTCCCGAGCAACGCAAGATCCATCAGCACAGACGGGGAGGATCGGCCTCAGAACGTGCCGAAACCGACGATTCCAGCGACTTCAGCCGGATCGATGCGGTGGATCATCACCGAATTGTTCTCGTTGCCACCGATGGTGGTGAGGGTGCCGGCGTCGTTGACCAGCACGATGTTGACATGCTGGCCGTAGGGACTGTCTCCGCTGTACAAGATCGTGTCCCCGACCTTGGGCTGATAGTCCTGGCCGTACGGCACAAAGGATCCGACAGATTCGTAATACTCCTGCAGCGTGTAGACGCCAGGGATTCGCCACGATCCCGAATTCGGGTTGGAAAACGGTGCGCCGATCTGGTTCATGTTCCAGCTGACAAAATCGGAACACCAGGACTCTTCGACGCCCTCGGCGTATTTGGTGCCCGGGTCGCCGGATTTCCATTCCTGTTCGAGGCTGGTCACCAATTCGCTTTGCGCGGAACTCAATTCATTGTGGCTAACAGTCGGGAAGGAGTTGAGTTTCTCGCCCGCCAGAGCGTCGCCGTGGCGGTTGAAGTACCAAAGTCCGCCTGCCAACAGGAGTGCCAGTACTACACAGAATCCGACCAGACCGACGAGCTTGGATCTTGTCGGGTTCTGTTCGAGTGGCATCACAACACGATAGCGGACTATGCGGTCTTACTCGAGGGGCTGAGCGGACCGATCGATCGTGGTGGCCAGTGGCTTTTCCTTCACGAAGAACAGCAGGACGACTGCGACGATGACCAGTGGCACGAGGTACAGGAAGATCGGTGCCAACGCGTCGTTGTAGGCGCCGACGATCAATTCGCGGATCTGGGCCGGTAACTTCCAGAGAATTTCAGGCGTCAGTGAATTCTTGTTCTCGGCGACACTTTCGCCACCGGCGGGAAATCGCTCTGTCACAAGATTGGTCAGTCGGGACGCAAACAGGCTGCCGACCAGCGCGCTACCCAGTGAGGCACCGATCTGGCGGAAGAAGTTGTTGGCTGCCGTTGCAGTGCCGACTTCGGATGCGGGGAAGGTGTTTTGGACGATCAGAATCAAGACCTGCGAGACGAGTCCGATGCCGAGGCCGAGGACCGTGATGTAGATGCCGAAGACGAACAGTGACGTCGACGGTGTCAGTCGCGAGAGCAGAACCAAGGCCACGGCGACGATCGAGGTACCGATGATCGGGAACATTTTGTAGCGACCGGTCTTGCTGATGATCTGCCCGGAGACGACGGACGTGACGAGGACGCCGGCCATCATCGGGATCATCATCAGGCCGGCTTCGGTGGCGTTCTTGCCGGTCACCATCTGAATGTAGGTGGGGAGGTAGGCCAATGCACCGAACATCGCGATGCCGATGATAAGTCCGGTGACGGTGGTGAGTACGAAGTTGGACTGCGAGAACAGGTGCATCGGGATGACTGGTTCAGTTGCCCGCTTCTCGACAATGACGAACGCGACTGCGGTGACGATGCAACCGACGATCAGTCCGATGATGACGGCGGAACCCCAGGCGTAGGTGTGGCCGCCCCAGGTGGTGAACAGGACGAGGCACGTAGCGGAGGCGGAAACCAGGATCAAGCCGAGATAGTCGATGCTCGGCTTGCCGAGCTTGGGCTTGGGCAAGTGGAGGAAAGCCATGGCGCTGGCGATCGCGAGAAAGCCGAGTGGCACGTTGATCCAGAATGCCCAGCGCCAGCCGATGCCCTCGGTGAACCAGCCACCCAGCAGCGGACCTGCCACTGCTGAGAGTGCAAATATGCCGCCCATTGCACCGACGTAGCGGCCACGTTGCCGTGCCGGTACGACGTCGGCGATAATCGCCTGTGACAGCAGAATCAAACCGCCGCCGCCGAGGCCCTGGACCGCGCGACCGGCGATCAGCGTGGTCATGTCGTGGGACAGTCCGCCGATGATCGAGCCGACGATGAAAATGCTGATCGCGCCGATGAACAGGCCTTTGCGGCCGATTTGGTCGCCTAATTTTCCGTAGACGGGCATCATGATCGTCGACGCGAGGATGTAGGCCGTCGATATCCACACCATGTGATCGACACCGTTCAATTCGCCCACGATGGTGGGCAATGCGGTGCTGAAGATCATCTGGTCGAGGGACGCCAGAAGCATCGTGATCATCAACCCGGCAAAGACCAGGTAGATGGATCGTTTGTCCGCGGCAGTTTCCAGTTCGTCTGCGTCAGCGAGCGCGGCTTCTTGTGTGGACATGAAGTTCCTTAGTCGAAATCGATAATCGTGTTAGGGGTCGGAGCGGAGAATTCGGGACATCAACGCGGGGTAGGCGCCCCGGTTTGTTCGCTTGAAAGCGCTGTGGCCCCAACTCGTACGCCAAGCAGGCAACCGGCCCTCCGACGCGGCTTCACGGACGCCTGCCGGTGGCCTGTTCAGGTATTCCGCTGTGTCACCGATTTGCGTGATCGGGTAGTAGCCGGAAGCGTAAGGAGTATCAGTACTACGCAGAATCCGACTAAGCCCATGAGATTGGACCTGGCCGGATTCTGTTCGAGTGGCATTACGACACGATAGCGGACTATTCGGGCCTTACTCGAGTGGTGGAGCGGACCGATCGATCGTGGTGGCCAGTGGCTTTTCCTTCACGAAGAACAGCAGGACGACTGCGACGATGACCAGTGGCACGAGGTACAGGAAGATCGGTGCCAACGCGTCGTTGTAGGCGCCGACGATCAATTCGCGGATCTGGGCCGGCAACTTCCAGAGAATTCCGGGCGTCAACGAATTCTCTTCGCCGCCAACGCCTCCGCCGTCCACTGGTAGTCGCTCTGCGAGAAGGCTGGTCAGTCGGGACGCAAACAGGCTGCCGACCAGCGCGCTACCCAGCGAGGCGCCGATCTGACGGAAGAAGTTGTTCGACGCCGTTGCAGTGCCGACTTCGGCAGCGGGGAAGGTGTTTTGGACGATCAGAATCAAGATCTGCATCACGAGTCCGATGCCGATGCCCAAGATGGCGATGTAGATCCCGAAGACGAACAGTGACGTCGACGGTGTCAGCCTCGAGAGCAGAACCAAGGCCACGGCGACGATCGAGGTACCGAGGATCGGAAACAATTTGTAGCGACCGGTCTTGCTGACGATCTGTCCGGAGCCGATAGAGGCCACCAGGAGTCCGGCCATCATCGGGATCATCATCAGGCCCGCTTCGGTGGCGTTCTTGCCGGTCACCATCTGAATGTAGGTGGGCAGGTATGCCAGCGCGCCGAACATCGCGATGCCGATGATGAGTCCGGCGATCGTGGTCAGGACGAAGTTGCGTTCCGAGAACAGGTGCATGGGAATGACCGGTTCGGTTGCGCGTCGTTCGACGAACACGAACGCGACTGCGGTGACGATGCAACCGATGACAAGTCCGATGATGACGGCGGAACCCCAGGCGTAAGTGTTGCCGCCCCAGGTCGTGAACAGGATGAGGCAGGTGGCAGACGCCGCGACCAGAACCATGCCGAGGTAGTCGATGCTCGGCTTGCCGAGCTTGGGCTTGGGCAAGTGGAGGAAAGCCATGGCGCTGGCGATCGCGAGAAAGCCGAGTGGCACGTTGATCCAGAATGCCCAGCGCCAGCCGATGCCCTCGGTGAACCAGCCACCTAGCAGCGGACCTGCCACTGATGCGAGAGCAAAAACGCCGCCCATCGCACCCATGTAGCGGCCGCGTTGCCGTGCCGGTACGACGTCGGCGATAATCGCCTGTGACAGCAGAATCAAACCGCCGCCGCCGAGGCCCTGGACCGCGCGACCGGCGATCAGCGTGGTCATGTCGTGGGACAGTCCGCCGATGATCGAGCCGACGATGAAAATGCTGATTGCGACGATGAACAGGCCTTTGCGGCCGATCAAGTCGCCCAATTTTCCGTAGACGGGCATCATGATCGTCGACGCGAGGATGTAGGACGTTGTCACCCACACCATGTGATTGACACCGTTCAATTCGCCCACGATGGTGGGCAATGCGGTGCTGAAGATCATCTGGTCGAGGGACGCCAGGAGCATCGTGATCATCAACCCGGCAAAGACCAGGATGATGGATCGTTTATCCGACGCGGTTTCCAGTTCGTCTGCGTCAGCGGGCGCAGCTTCTCGAGTTTGACATGAAGTTCCTTAGTCGAAATCGATAATCGTGTTAGCGGTCGGAGCGGAGAATTCGCGACATCAGCGCCAGTGCTGGATCCACGAGTGCTTGTCGCGGACGGTCTCTTTCGCCGTTTTGCCAGCGGCGGAAGACGTAACGCATCGCCGCGCCGGCGACGATTACCGTGGCGGTCGCTTCGTCCACGGCATCGGTATCGGTGGGGAGTCGGCCGAGGCTCGGACGTTCGAGGAGTTCTCGAGTGAGCATCCTGGTGAGCGTGTCTTCGAGTTCGTGGAACGTCGCAAGATGCTGTTGGAGCAACGTCGGGTGTCTCTCGAACAGTTGTTTTCGGTGGATGAGGAGGTCTGGCCGCTCATCCATGATTTTCATGGCTTCTGCGAAGACTGCGAGTGCTCCGCGGAGTGGGTCGTCGGGATGTGCGGCAAGCAAGTCGGCTATCACTGCGGTGGGTGGAACCACGATTGCGATTCCGCCGATTGCCGCGTCCTTCGTCGGAAAATAGTTGAAGAACGTCCGAGTTGATAGTTCGCAGGCTTCGCAGATGCGTTCCACGGTCACTGCGTCGTAGCCCAGATCGAGAACAAGTTCGACGGCAGTGAGTTCGATCAATGCCTTGGTTGCGATTCGTTTCCGCTCGCGCAGACCCAGATTCTCGGTACCCATGTCATCAATAATTACATAGACTGCAAATCTTCACTAAGTGCAAAATATTCTCCAAGATGCGGTTATGAGTTGTAAAAATTGGAGATCGGAGAAAGCGGATAGGGTGATCACGTGGAAGACACCTTGCCTCCGTGCCCCGAATGTTCCAGCGAATTCACCTACGAAATGGGTGCCCTCATGGTCTGCCCCGAATGCGCGCACGAGTGGGCGCCGACAGAGGCAGTCGCTGAAGAAGACGGCGTCATCAAGGATGCTGTCGGCAACATCCTGGCCGACGGTGACACCGTCACCGTCATCAAAACACTCAAGGTCAAGGGCAGTCCCACCGGCATCAAATCCGGAACCAAGGTGCGAAACATTCGTCTGGTTCAGGGAATTGGTGACCACGACATCGATTGCAAAGTCGACGGAATCGGCCCGATGCAACTCAAGTCGAGCGTCGTCAAGAAGGTCTGACACGGCCTTCTGCGATTCGGGACCGTTCGGCCATACCGTCGCTTTTCAAAATCACGTAGACCAGGCCGGATACGAACGGAACAAGTAGCAGAAAGCACACCCAGAGTGCCCTGTTCCACCCAGACTCGGTGTGGTCACGGAAAAGGTCGGCGCTGATCTCGAACAGCAGCAGGAGGTACGAGAGCAGCGCCAGACTGATGACGCCGAGCCAGAAGATGGTCCAAAAGGAATCCATGCGTCGTTCTCCCGTCCTGATGTCCGGTCAGTTGTCGTCCGGAACATCGTTGCGACTCGTGAAGGCGTTTACGGCGGCTTCGAGGGTGGGGAAGAAGTGCGTCGAATCGAACCGGTCGCCCACGCCGAATCGGATGAGCCTGTCCTTGATCGGGCCCTTCATCTCCGCGAAGGCCAGCCGGATTCCTCGGCCCTCCAGGTAAGTGTCGAGGTCGACGAGTTCGTCGACGGCAGTGGTGTCGAGGCCGGTGATCGGCTCGGACGCGATGACGACCCATTCGACCGGTGTCGGCGCCGTGTCGACAACGGAGCGCACGTACTCGTCGAAGATTTCGCCGTTCGCAAAGAAGAGTGGCGCGTCGAAACGCACCAGCACCAGACCAGGGATGCGACGCCCGTTCGGGTGCCGTTCAATGTCGTGGAATCCCAGCTGGTCACCCGTCTTCACGAGTTCGGTGCGGTGCGGCTGCCACACCTGGGCGATCACCGCCACGAACGAGAGCCCGATCGCGACCAGAATTCCTTGCAGAACTCCGACGAGCGCAACTCCGAGAAACGCGGCGACAGCAAGTCCGAGCTCGACGGTGCTCATGCGCCACATCCGGACCATCCCGCCGACGTCGATCAGCGCGCTTGCCGCGACGATCACTACGGCCGCGAGAGTTGCGTCGGGCAGATACGCGGTGAGTCCTGGGGCAACAAGAACGAACACCAGTACGGCCAGCGCGCCGACGACGCCCGCCAATTGTGTATGGGCACCGCTCTGTTCGGCGACCGGCGTTCGTGATCCGCTCGCCGAGATCGGGAAACCGCCGAACAATCCGCCCGCCACATTGGCGACACCAATGGCCTTCATCTCGGTGCTGCCGTTGACGGCCTCGCCGTGTCGGGCGGCGAAGGTGCGTGAAAGTACGCCGGTGTCGGCAAACGCAATCAGAGCGATACCGGCTGCGGGACCGATCAGGTTCCCGACGTCCTGCCAGGTAACTCCGCCGACGGACGGCAGCGGTAGACCTTCAGGCAGTGCGCCCACCATTCCGATCTGATCGGTGAGTCCAGCCGCTGCGGACAAGACGATTGCCCCGACGACAGCCACGAGGACGCCGGGAACGACGGGCACCCAGAGTCGGAACGCCATGATGACGGCGAGCGAGCCGATTCCGACGGCAGCGGCAACGGGGTCGACGCCGCCGCTCGCCACGGACTTTCCGATCTCGCCGATTTCGCTGAGCAAGCCGGACGCGTCGACCGAGAACCCCAGCAG
This sequence comes from Rhodococcus sp. ARC_M6, assembly GCF_022810305.1. Lineage (GTDB taxonomy): Bacteria > Actinomycetota > Actinomycetes > Mycobacteriales > Mycobacteriaceae > Rhodococcus_F. The sequence continues at coordinate 135,504 of NZ_JALGQH010000002.1, read as the reverse complement.
TTTGGGGAGTTGGCCGACAACGACAACCAGAGCAATGGCATTGAGATACCCGAGTCTGATCGGCTTCGAGAGGAGTTCGGTGACGAATCCGAGACGCAGGAACCCGCCGATCAGGAGGATCAGGCCGACGAGGATGGCCAGGACGCCGGCAAGTGCTAGTGCATTTTCGGAATCACCGACGATGGCCAGCGGCAGGACCGCGGCGGCGATGAGTGGAGCCAGCGATGAATCCGGCCCCAGCACAAGAATTTTCGACGGTCCCACCACCGCATAGGCCAGGAGTGGCACGATGGTCGCGTAGAGCCCGGCGTACGCGGGAAGCCCGGCAGCTTCGGCATAGCCCATGCCCGCCGGAATCAGCAGGGCCGTGAGGACGAACCCGGCGGTGATGTCTGTCCGGAGCCATTCGCGACGGTACCCGCGGGCAGTTGCGATCCCGGGTAGTCGGCCGAGACTCTCAGTCCAGGACATTTCTTGAGTATCCTCCCTTTCGCGGTGGCGAAGCTCGAGACTACGTCGATCAGCGTGCGCGTTGGGGGTCGACCGCCTTGGTGGCGGGGATCGGTGTCGGCGGCGGGGTGAGGCGCCGGCGTCGTAGCGCCTTGTCTGCTTCGACGACGATCGGGACGATCAGCGACCACCCGAGACAGGTAAGCCACTGGCCTCCCGTCAACGAAGTTGTCATAAGGAGATCCTGGAAGAAGCCCGCCTCGACTGCGAAAACCGTGACGACGGTCGGGATCGTCAGGATTTTGAGGGCGCCGAGGACTGGTGGGATCAGACCGGATTCCGGATCGCGGCGCATGGCGAGTCCGCCGAGGATTGACCCGAAGGACAGGACGACAAATGCGGTGGTCATGGGGACGTTCCCCTCGGTGGTACTCATGGCGCCAGAGGCGAGAAGCATCGCGGCAAGCGTGACGGCGAACTGGAGGACGCCGTACGCCAGCCATTGGACGAGCGCGCCGCGGTTGGCGATCGGCATTTTCGGGTCGCGGGGAGGCTTGTTCATCAGATCCGGCGCGGGTGGGTCGAGCATGATCACGGCGACGGGGAACAGGGTGATGAAAAAGTGTTGGAAGAGCACCATCAGTGGGGTGAGCGCCACCCCTTCGTTGATGTTGAAGATGCTCGCGGCGAGGAACAGGAAAACCAGTGAGAAGAGTTTCGACATCTGGTATCGGATGTAGGACACGATCTTGCCGTAGATGTTGCGGCCCAAGCTGATTGCGGTGATCAGGGTTCCGAAGTTGTCGTCGGTGAGCACCATCTTGCCTGCTTGTTTGGTGACCTCGCTGCCCGAACCCATCGCGACGCCGATGTCGGCCTTCTTCAACGCGGCGGCGTCGTTGACGGCATCGCCGGTCATCGCGACCACCGCGCCACTCTTCTGCATGACGCCGACCAATCGCAGTTTGTCCTGCGGTGTGACTCGGCCGAAGACATGCAGATTCGGGAGTGCAGCTTCCAGGTCTTCGTCGGTCAGGTCCTGGAGTTCGGCACCTCCGATCGCACCCGGGCCCAGTCCGAGCTCGGCGCCGATCGCGGAAGCCGTGATCGCATGGTCGCCGGTGATCATGCGGACGTGAATCCCGGCTGTGTGGGCGGTGCGCACCGATTCGACGGCCTCCGGCCGAAGTGGGTCGATGATGCCGGCCATGCCGACGAACGTGAGGTCGTCGACAAAGGACATGGGGTCCGCCTTCACGGCGTCTTCCTGCCCGTCGAGTCGTTTGACGGCGAAAGCCAGGACCCGAAGCCCTTTCTCGGACATGGCCAGGTTGGCTGCTGTCAGTTCCTCGCGGACTTCGTCGATCGGCACCGGTCGACGGCCGGGCAAGAACGCAGTCCCACACCGGGCCAGAAGCACGTCGGGGCCGCCCTTGACCAGTTCCACGAATTGCGTGCCGCCGTCGACCTGGAGGTGATGAAACGTCGCCATGAACTTGTACGCGGAGTCGAACGGCACCGTCGCAACGCGCGGATACGTGCGCCTCGTGAGTGGGGCGTCGACGCCGATCTTGGCCGCGAGCACAACGAGCGCGGCCTCGGTCGGATCACCGACTACATCTCCGGCGTCGGAGACTGTGGCATCGCTGTCGAGGCACAATCCGTAGGCGAGCAGCGTGAAGTCCGGCGGTGCTTCGCCCGCAACCTGGGTGATTCTCCCGGTCTTGGCGTAACCCTCACCTTCGACGGTGTACCACCGGCCGTGGACGTACAGCGACCGAACCGTCATCTGATTCATCGTCAGTGTGCCGGTCTTGTCGGAGTTGATCGCGCTCGTCGCACCCAGCGTCTCGACGTCGGTCAGGTTCTTCACGACGGCTTTCGCGTCGGCCAACTGCCGTGCGCCGTAAGCCAGCATGGCTTGGACGAATGTCGGCAAGCCTGTCGGGATCGCAGAGACACCCATCGCAATTCCCAGTAGGAGAAGCGTTGTCAGGTCCTGCCCGCGAATCACTCCGATGATGACGATGATGGTCACCGCCGTCCAGGCGATAATTCCGAGAATCTTTGTGAGCGTATCGAGTTCGCGCTGCAGCGGTGATTTTCCGGGTGAAACCGCTGACAGCATCGACGCGATCTGGCCGATCTGGGTCTGCATCCCCGTTTCCGTGACCACCATGGTGGCGGTACCGCGAGTGACCGAGGTGTTCTGGAAGACCATGTTGCTGCGGTCGCCCAAAGCGACGTCGGTGGTGGCGAGTGTCTCTGGGTCCTTCGGGACCGGCGCACTTTCCCCGGTCAGTGCGGCTTCCTGCGTTTCCAAGGTCGTCGAGGCAAGGAGCCTGCCGTCGGCGGCGACGATATCGCCTGCCTCGAGTTCGACGACGTCGCCGGGCACGAGTTCAGTGGCATCGAGTTGGGTCAGTATCCCGCCGCGAATCACGCGTGCTTGTGGCGTCTGCATTTTCGCCAATGCGTCCACACTGGCGCGCGCCTTTACCTCTTGCCTCGTACCGAGAACCACGTTGAGTACAACGAGGACCCCGACCACGATCGCCGTCGGGATTTCCCCGATGGCGATGCTGACCGTCGCCACCACCACCAGCATCAGGTTCATCGGATCCTTCAGCTGCGCCAGCGCGATCGACCACATCGAAGGCGTCGGCGCTGCAGCGATTGTGTTGGAACCGTATCGACGGCGGCGTTCCTCCACTTCGCCGACGGTCAGACCAACCTCCGGATCGGAGCCCAAGTCGGACAGCACGGACTCTGTGCTGCGGGCATACCATTCCTTCGACTCAGAATGGGGGGTGGGCGCCCGGTCGTGCGGCGCGGGTTCCGTGTGGCTCATGACCGCACGACCTTTCCCGGGTTGGAACCGTCAGTAGGGTGTCGGAATCCAGTGCAGCGGTTGCGGCGGCGTCTCGTAGCCTTGGGGTTTCTGCCGCTTCGGCAGAGAGACATCGGGGCGTTCCAACGGTTCGTACTGGATCTGGCTCAATATGTGGCTGATGATGTTGAGCCGTCCGCGTTTCTTGTCGTCGGTCAACGCGACAAACCAGGGCGCCCAACCGGTATCGGTGAAGCGGAACATCTCGTCACGCGCGCGTGAATAGTCGTACCAACGGCTGTACGACTTCAGATCGAGGTCGGAGAGTTTCCAGGTTTTCCGGGGGTCGTCGATCCGGCTTTGCAGACGCAGCATCTGCTGCTCCTCGCTCACTTCGAGCCAGTATTTCAGCAGGATGACGCCGGATTCCACGATCGCGCGTTCGACCGTCGGGATCAATTGGAGGAACTGACGGGCTTGCTCGTCGGTGCAAAATCCCATTACTCGTTCGACTCCGGCGCGGTTGTACCAACTGCGGTCGAAGATGACGATCTCCCCGGCCGCCGGAAGATGCGGAATGTACCGCTGCACGTACATCTGCGATCGCTCGCGCGCGGTCGGGGCAGGTAGGGCGACTACTCGGAACACCCGCGGACTCACTCGTTCGGTGATCGCTTTGATCACTCCACCCTTGCCGGCAGTATCGCGGCCCTCGAACACGATGCAGACCTTTGCGCCGGACGCCTTGACCCATTCCTGCAGGGCGACGAGTTCGGCTTGGATCGGCTTGAGATCGCGGCGATATTCCTTGTACTTCATGGGCTCGGAGGGCACGACAGGGTCAGGCCGGGACATCTCGAGTTCGGAATTCTTTTGTTCGCGGTGCTTCGAGTTCTTGCCCACTGTCGCTCCTCGGCGTCCCGTGCGCGGACATTTGTGCGTAGGTCTTCTCCTCGCAGCATGCCCAGTGGCCGGTCAACCTACTCCGCAGTCGTCGCAACCTAATCGTGTTGTATTCGAATCTGTTTCGACTCTTGACCGTGACCGATGTTCAGGCAGACGATTAGCTGATGACCGTCGACGACGAGTTACTCCAGGTCGAACGCATAATCTCGCGCCTGATCGCCCGGTACCCGGCGGTCTCACCTACGGAAATCGAACACGACGTGCGGATTGTTTACAGCCGCTTGGCCGGCGGGCGAATACGTGATTTTGTGCCACTCCTCGTAGAAAAGGCGGCCCGACGCGACATTGCTGACTGGACGTCGGAGAGTGCCTCGTGATAATCACGGCGATAACGCGTCTCGGCTGTACCCGATCCTTTGCTGAGGAAGACCCCTAGCCGCGGCCAATGTTGTCAGCGCATACTGAAAAGCCGTGATCAGCGAGTGTACGGAGCATTGACATGGAAGGTTTTTGGGAGTTTTTCTGGTTTATCTTCGTCTGTTTCGCCTTTGTCGCCTATTTGAGCGTGTTGTTCTCGATCATTACCGACTTGTTCAGAGATCACGACACCTCCGGTTGGATCAAGGCAATGTGGATCGTTTTCCTCTTTGTCATTCCCTTCCTGTCGGCGATGATCTACGTCGTTGCCCGCGGCGATGGTATGGCCCGGCGGTCGATGGCCGTGGCGAAGCAACAGATGCACGCGCAGGAAAATTACGTTCGGAACGTCGCGGGAAAGTCTCCGGCCGACCATATTTCGGATGCCAAGGCACTGCTCGATTCCGGTGCAATCAATGAAGACGAGTTCAACGCGCTCAAGATGAAGACCTTGATGTAGTGACCCGGCCCTTTATCGGCTCCGATGCACTGCGCCGACCGTACGGTGCCCCCGGGCAATGGGTTGTCTTGTCCCATCAGGCTTTTCGACGATGATAACTATGTTGTAGACCATTCATCGAGTGCCTTCGGTTGTGGTGGCGCGATCGGCCCGACCGACCAGAGCCTGCACTTTGTACGGTCGGGGCGTCGGTGACACGTTCGAGTTTGCGCGACTTATTGTCGAGAACTCGAACGGGGTGGTGATGTGCCTGGCGATCAACTACGCCGTACCGGCGGTCGGAATACAAGCCGGATTCTGGGCGGCCGAGCAGATACACGTTGCCTTCGTGCAGCACGCTCGCACCGCCGGGTGTTCAACCGGCTCCCGCCCGTAGACGGGGCGGGCGATTGCATCAACAGTTTCGTCTGTAGGCGAAGGGAATTCGCCGGCTGCAGTGAATTCGAGCAGTACATCGACTGTGTCGCCCGACGACGCCCGCGGAAAGGATCCGTCGTCGATCACCCAACCCGGCACAAAGACGCGGAGCTTGCGACGGGGCTTTCGGTACGTTTCACAGCCCGGAATCCGCTTGCGGTGCAACGGGCGGGGTGCCCAACACGGCGTCGTTCGGATGCAGCCATCTTTGGATACGACGCGCGGCGTCGTCGTCGAGCCGGCCGTGGTAAATCACCGCAGTCCAATCGAAATCGTGTGTAGACCAAAGGATCTGATACTGGGGCACCGCGATCATCCATGGCTCCGTGGAACGGGCCCGGCGAGCGATCCACGCAGATTGCTCGTTCGCTGCCGTATGGCCGAGATAGGCTCTGAACTCCCCGGTTCTGGAGTCAACGTCGGCCGCGTAGGTGGACAGATCAAGGTGGACAGGTACTTCGATCGGATCGGGAGTGACATTTTTACGGAACCACTCCGCGCCCAGTTGTTGTTTGTTCGGTGACGGACGGCCGGCGAGTTGCCTTGAATCCTCGTCGGTGACTACTGGCCCGTCCCAGCGGAACAAATCCGGGTCAATGGTGTCGGTGACGGCGAGATCGATATACGCGGCACCTTCGATTCCGTCTGTCGAATGTTGTGCCACGACGGCGCCGGTTTCGGCGTCCACGATGAACTCTTGATCGACGTGGCGTCTGCGTCGTCTGTCCGTGCCGGCGGCGAGCGTGACGGACCAGCATCGGCGTCCGAGAAACTCGAGGTCAGAGACAGGACCGATAGGTTTTGGCGCTCGCTCACCCACCCAGTGTTCGGCTGAGTGACCCAGCACGAGTGCACGGCCAGGGCCGAAGAAGTACATCCTCGTTTGCTTGGTTTGGCGTGGTCGATCCAGATTGTCGCGGAAGTCCCACACCGTCGTACCGTCGGCGCAGAGCATCAACGCACCATCGAGAGACTCGATCCGGAATCGGTTTCCCCAGCGCGACAGTCGGATTCCGCAGGGAGGAAGGACCAGCAGTATCGGTTCTTCGCCGTAACTGCCGTAATGCAGATGGAGTGGTTCGTCGGTGTTGCGATAAGGCTTCACGACGCCGGAGACAGGGTGTTGTGGTCCGTCGACCATGGCGATGAGTACTTCGATCCAGGCGGTCATGACGCCTCCACCAGCCTGGGCGGATATTGAAGTCCGCGATTGTGCGGCAGCGGGAGTGCAGTGTGTGCACTCGCCGCTGACAGATCAGCGGGCCGAGACATTCTTTCGAAGAAGAGTTGTAGTCATTTTCTCACCGTAGCTCAACTCTGCACCGACTTGATGATCGGCACGTGGCACATGTTGCGCGGGAAATTTCGTTGGGTGGTCTCGGGCGCTGCAATATTGGGCGTTGGCGCACTTACTGCCGCCATGGCCTTCGGCGGCGCGGTGGGTGCGGCAGGTGCGGACCCCGTCGTGGTAGGCGACTCTGGCACTGAGTGAGGCCGGTGTTCTGGCCGGAACACCCACCAAGGCCGGGTTCTTCACCTTCACGGTGACCGCTTCCAACGGCGTCGGCACCCCGGCCATCCTCGAGAATGTGACGGTCGAGATCACCGACAACACACCGCCCGCGAGCGGATCTCTCGGATCCTTGGGTGCGATCTTCGGATCGTAACCACGATGCTTTGACCCCTTAGATTCCGCCGCACCATTGAATCGTGGCCGCTCACCCCTCTGAAAGTGCAAGGGGTGGGCGGCCATCGGTGTTGACACCGCACGCGAAATACCTCGAGAATCATCGATATGGACACAATCAAGTTCTTCGAGCTGGTCACCGAATGGTTTGAAGTACTCGGCGTTGTCTCAATGGTTTTCGGGTTCTTGTTCGCCTTTGTCATTGCAGGCCGATCATGGTTCCGGACACGCGACGGGGGATCGGCATTCAAGACTCTCCGAGAAACCCTCGGAGCAGTAATTCTCTTGGGCCTCGAGATTCTTGTCGCCGCAGATCTGGTCAAGACGGTGACGTCCTCGCCGTCACTGACGGACGCGGCTGTCCTGGGAATGATCGTGCTGATCCGTACCGTACTGAGCCTCTCGATTCAGATCGAGATCGACGGGGTACTTCCGTGGCGCAAGGCATTGGTGACAGGCCCTGAGCTGCTGGTCCGCGCGGCGCGCGGATCGGGTGGGCGAGCGATGCCTGACGCTCCCAGTTCATAGGGACCATATATCGAGTGAAAGGTCTGGTAGATGACCGCAGTGCGCACTGAACATCTCACGGTCGACGAGCGCAAGGCTCTGGGTCGTCAGGCCCGACGAGCGACGCCTCTGGCGACGCTCGCAGACCTCGCTGACAGTGATCGCGACCCGATTTCGCTATTGCAAACTCAAGCGGAATGTCGAGTACCCGAGTTGGTGCCGATTCGGTACGGCCGGATGTCGGCATCACGTTTTTCGTTCTTTCGCGGTGCGGCCCTGGTGATGTGCGACGATCTTTCGCGTAGTGCACATTCCGGGATATACACCCAACTCTGTGGAGATGCGCATCTGAGTAACTTCGGAGTCTTTGCCACTCCGGAACGTAAGTTGGCGTTCGATATCAACGATTTCGACGAAACTTATCCGGGCCCGTTCGAATGGGACGTCAAACGTTTGGCTGCCAGTTTGGCGATTGCCGGCAAAGACAACGGATATTCAAGTAAGGAACGTAAACAGATTACGCGGGGTTGCGCCGCCGAATACCGGGAAACGATGGCCAAGCAAGCCGCTTTGGGAAATTTAGCGGTGTGGTACTCGCACATCGAACCCGAGGACGGCCTCGAAGAACTGAGCAATCAGATCAAGAAACGAATGCTCGATCGCGCGATGTCGACACTCGACAAAGCGCGCCGACGCGACAGCGTCCAGGCCGCATCGAAATTCACTGAAGTTGTCGACGGTCGTCGACGGTTCATCAGTGATCCACCGTTGATCGTTCCGGTGGAAGAGTTATTTGCGGGGCAGGATCTCACGGTGGCCGAAGAGGTGCTTCGTGAACGAATCGGTGCCTATCGCGGCACGCTTCAGTGGGATCGTCGGGTTTTGTTGCAGAGTTTCGAGATGGTGCACATTGCGCGCAAGGTGGTCGGTGTCGGCAGCGTCGGCACGCGGGCGTGGATGATTCTGTTGAACGGCGTCGACGTCGACGATCCGTTGATTCTGCAGGTCAAGCAGGCACTACCGTCAGTTCTGGCCGGCTATGTGGACGGCCCGACGTTCCGGAACGAGGGGGAGCGGGTGGTCAACGGTCAGCGATTGATGCAGGCCAGCAGCGACATTTTCCTGGGGTGGGAACGCGGCCCAGGCCCGGATGAAGCAGAGCATGACTTCTACATTCGTCAACTACGCGACGGTAAGGGTTCCGCGATCATCGACGGCATGAAACCCGAAGGAATGGAGATGTACGGGCGCCTGTGTGCGCGAGTGTTGGCTTATGCTCACGCTCGATCGGGTGATCGAATTTCCATCAACGAATATCTTGGTGAGGGAACAGAATTCGACTTCGCGATCGCAGAATTCGCGGCGGCGTACACCAAGAGAAATTCTCGCGATCACACCGCTCTGCTGACAGCTATCGACGACGGTCGGGTGTCAGCAGAGCAGGGCATCTAGGCTGCGGTTCGAACGGCGAACCTTAGCGCGACGCCATGGATTGGCTGAGGGATTCGGAGCCCATCCAGGCCCACGCATGGACTAGCGCATTCAATCCGCTCATGATGTCCCGCAATGACTCGATTGAACCCATGGAGCACACTCATTTCGTGTTGAAGTAGACGGACAATCTGGATTATCACATGCGATTGGCGGGTAGATTCCGGTTCACGCGTAAACGGAGTCGAGCCACATCTTCCAGGCGTCATTGGCTGCTTCGCCGTCGGCATCGTCTGCGAAGAGGTGATGTGCGGCGTCGACGTTGCCGCCGAAGGCATTTCGTCCGTAGAAGCGCAGGAGTGCATCGTCGGTCCGGAGCCCGATGAACCAGTCGTTGAGGTAGTCGACCACCGCGGACACGGAGCCGATTCCGGGGACGTCGAAGGTCACGGTGTCACCGATCGCGGTCGTGGCGTCGATGCCGAGCGCGCTGCGCAGCGCTGTCATGGCTTCGGGGGTTCCGGATGCCTCCGGGCCTTCGACCGATACGTAGGTGGTCGGTCGCCCGGCAAAGTACTGCAGATACTGGCCGAGGCTGTGCAGGTAGAAATCGGTGTGCTTGCTGGCGCCGTCGTACTGGTTGTCCCAATCTTCGGCAAAAACTCCGGCGTGGACGTACCGGACGACGGCAGTGCTGTTGTCGCGAGCTTCGATCAAGTACTCGAGGTTGTTGAACCAGCCGTCGGGGCCGGCCATCTGGATATCGAGTTGGGTGGGAGGCTCCCAGGAGGCGATGACGGGACTGTCGGGCTTGCTGCCGTCGGCGGGAACTTCGAGAGGGGACGGGAACATCCAGCCAGCGGTTTCAGCCGAAATGGCGGCCCAGATCTGTTCCGGAGTACCGGGTACGACAACTTCGCGACGAATCTCGAATTTCTTGGACATCGGCTACTTCTCCGTTTCGGATGATGCGGTCGGGGGGATGGTGAGGCTGGGGTGAAGTGCGACGACCAGACGGTGTTTGCGACCACGATCTGCGTTGCCGTCGTGATACTTGGCCACAAGGCTGTTGACTGCCTCACCGAGTTCTCCGGCAAACGCCGCACGGTCGGCGGCGTTTGCGAAGGTGATCTCACTGTCAATCGCGTACGACGCCAAAGGCTTTCCAGCTGCGGTGGCACCGGAGATGAGTTCGCCGACCTCCCGAACAATTCGTGCGGCCAGCGATACGAGCCAACGGGCCGAGAGTTGATCGGGAAATCGGTTGGGATCCGGCGCGAGGGCGGACAGTGCAGCGGGGGAGATGACGTACGACGCGGCACTTGCCTGCATGACACGTTCGGTCATATTGCCGCGTTTGCGTTCCTCCACGAGGTGGACGAGTCCGTGCTCTTCGAGGGTTCGCAGGTGATAGTTGACCTTTTGGCGGGTCAAGCCGACCAGCGGTGCCAGCGCGGCAGCCGACGCCGGAGTGACCAGTGCCGCCAGGATCCGCTGCCGAAGGGGATCGAGGGATGCCTCCGCGGCGGCCGGCAGGTCGATAACTGCTACGTCCAACATGACAAAACCATCCCACCGACAACAAGTTCTGTCAAGACAGAAAAAATTGTCGGCGGGATGGCTTCGAAGTTACTTGACGAGCGCCGGGGGGTTGTTCAGGTCGCGTGCCGAGTATGTGTCGCACGCCGATACCTGGCCGGTCTTGTATCCCGCGGCGAACCACTTCTGTCGTTGATCGGACGAACCGTGGGTCCAGCCCTCGGGGTTGACCCGACCAGTCGACGCCCTCTGGATTCGGTCATCGCCCACGGACGACGCTGCTGACAGTGCGTCGCGGATGTCGGTCTGCGTCAACGGCTTCAGGAAGGGGAGTCCGGTCACCTCGTCCGGAATGGTGTCGGCGTAATGTGCCCAGACTCCGGCGTAACAATCCGCCTGAAGTTCGGTGCGGACGGCACCGGACTGCTCACCCTGCGGGTCGGACTGTGCCCGCCCGATATCGCCGAGTTGGTTCTGGAGGTGATGACCGAACTCATGGGCCACGACGTATTCCTGGGCCAACGGTCCGGCGCTGGACCCGAAACGGTCGACCAGGAGCTGGAAGAAGCTTGTATCGAAATACGCGGTCTGATCGGCCGGGCAATAGAACGGACCCACGTCACTCGACGCCTGGCCACACCCGGTGTTGACCGAACCGCTGAACAGAACCACCTCCGGGCGCACATATTTGGTCCCGGTCTGCTTGATCAGCTGCTGTTCCCAGACGTCGTCGAGGCTGCCGACGGTCAACGTCACCCGGCAGTTGACGTCCTTGTTTGCGTCAGTGCCGGTGCAATCGTCGACCGAGGCGAGGCCCGTCGACGAGCTGGCGGTATCTGTGGAACTGCTCAACCCGCCCAAGAGTGAACCGGGATCGCCGCCGAACAGCAACGCGAGGATCAGTACGATGATGCCGCCTGCTCCACCGCCAATTGCCATCTTGCTGCCGCGGCTACCGCCCCCGCCGCCCTGAACTTGAACGCGCCCCGCTTCGCCGCGGGCCCCCTCGTTGAAGGTCATATGTGTCGCTTTCTGTTCTCGAGAACAAGTGCTGACTGTCACTTCTGGTGATAGCTTCGCATGCGATGCGGGTCCGCGTTTCCGCTCTGGGCTGTTAGCTCCGTAGGATTACAGACCAAAGTAGTCGGTTGTCGGTTATTGAAGTTGTTCGAAAGGAATCTCGTGCTGCGCACACATCTCGCCGGTTCATTGCGACCCGAGCAGGCAGAGCAGACAGTAACGCTCACCGGTTGGGTAGCCAGGCGTCGTGATCATGGTGGAGTGATCTTCATCGATCTTCGTGATGCATCCGGAGTTGCGCAGGTAGTTTTCCGGGCAGGTGAGGTGGCCGAGCAGGCTCACCGTCTGCGCGCGGAATACTGCGTTCGCGTAACCGGAACGGTCGAAGTTCGCCCCGAGGGCAACCAGAACTTCGAAATCCCCACCGGTGCAATCGAAGTCAACGCCACCGAGCTCGAGGTCCTCAATGAGAGTGCACCTCTGCCGTTCCAGCTCGACGATCAGGTCGGCGAGGAAGCGCGTCTGAAGTACCGCTACCTGGACCTGCGTCGCGAAGGCCCCGGACACGCAATTCGCTTGCGCTCCAAGGTTAATGCCGCTGCACGTAGTGTGCTGGCGCATCACGAGTTCGTCGAGGTCGAAACCCCGACGCTCACCCGTTCCACCCCCGAAGGTGCTCGCGACTTCCTGGTGCCGGCACGTTTGCAGCCCGGTAGCTTCTATGCGCTCCCGCAGAGCCCGCAGCTGTTCAAGCAGCTCCTCATGGTCGGCGGCATCGAGCGGTACTACCAGATTGCTCGCTGCTACCGCGACGAGGATTTCCGCGCCGACCGCCAGCCTGAGTTCACTCAGCTCGACATCGAGATGTCCTTCGTCAACCAGGACGACATCATCCTGTTGGCCGAAGAAGTTCTGTCGGCACTGTGGAAGCTCGTCGGCTACGAGATCAAGACGCCGATCGCGCGCATGACCTATAACGAGGCAATGCGTCGTTACGGCTCTGACAAGCCTGACCTGCGTTTCGACATCGAACTCGTCGAGTGCATGGACTTCTTCAAGGACACCACGTTCCGCGTGTTCCAGGCCGAGTACGTCGGCGCCGTCGTGATGCCGGGCGGCGCGAGCCAGCCGCGTAAGCAGCTCGACGCGTGGCAGGAATGGGCTAAGCAGCGCGGCGCCAAGGGCCTCGCGTACGTATTGGTCGGCGAAGACGGCACCCTCGGTGGCCCCGTCGCCAAGAACCTCACCGATGCCGAACGTGAGGGTCTCGCCGCTCACGTCGGCGCCCAGCCCGGTGACTGCGTCTTCTTCGCCGCCGGTGCAACCAAGCCGATGCGCGCACTCCTCGGTGCTGCTCGCGGCGAGATCGCACGCAAGAAGGATCTCATCGATCCCAAGGCCTGGGCCTTCGTTTGGATCGTCGACGCTCCGATGTTCGAGCCGACCTCCGACGCCACGGCCTCGGGCGACGTTGCCCTCGGCTACTCGGCCTGGACCGCGGTGCACCACGCGTTCACCTCGCCCAAGCCGGAGTTCTTCGACACGTTCGATACCGAACCCGGCACTGCGCTCGCCTACGCCTACGACATCGTCTGCAACGGCAATGAAATCGGCGGCGGCAGTATTCGTATCCACCGCAAGGACATTCAAGAACGAGTGTTCAAGGTGATGGGTATTTCGGAGGAAGAGGCGCAGGACAAGTTCGGCTTCCTGCTCGACGCCTTTGCCTTCGGCGCTCCGCCGCACGGCGGCATCGCCTTCGGTTGGGACCGCATCACCGCGCTCCTCGCCGGCATGGATTCCATCCGTGAGGTCATTGCGTTCCCGAAGTCCGGTGGCGGCGTCGACCCGCTCACCGATGCACCGACTCCGATCACCGCGCAGCAGCGTAAGGAATCGGGCGTCGACGCGAAGCCCGAAAAGAAGGCTGAAGAAAAGAAGGCCGACGGCGATACTGCCGACGGCAAGTAGAGCTGACTGCAGATCACCATGCTGCATATGAGAGTGATCTGCCCGTCCGAGCGCACCGAGGAAGTTCTCGGTGCGCTCGAGGCGGAACCGGGCGCGACGCACATTGTCGTGTTCCGTGGTGCCGCGGTTGAACCGCGCGGCGACATGGTGCAGGCCGATGTTGCGCGGGAGTGCGCCAACGAGGTCCTGAGCGCATTGAAGGCCCTCGATGTCATTGAAGATGGCGGCGTGACGATGGTGCCGGTGGAAACGGTGCTGTCGGCGGCGGCCCGCAAGGCTGAGCATGATGCACCGGGCGACGCAGCAGATTCCATCGTGTGGGAGGAACTCCTCTCTCATACTCGTGAGGAATCAACTCTCAATCGGGTGTTTGTCGCCTTCCTGACTATCGCTTGCCTGCTGGCGGCAATCGGCGTGGTGACGGATTCGCCGATCACCATTGTTGGTGCCATGGTGGTCGGGCCGGAGTTCGGTCCGCTGGCAGCGCTTGCGGTGGCATTGGTCAGGCGTGACCGGAAGCTGCGTCGGCGCTCGATTCTTGCGCTCGTCGTCGCTTTTCCGATTGCAATGGGCGTGACCCTGTTGGCCACGTTCGTGGTGAAGATGTTCGGCTGGATGGACGTCGGGAGCCTCGAGACTTTGCATCAGGTTGATTTTGTCTACAAGGTGGGGCCCATCTCGTTTGTGGTGGCGCTGCTGGCCGGTGCCGCCGGGATGCTCGCTTTGCTGTCGGAGAAGTCTGCGGCCCTCGTCGGAGTTTTCATCTCGGTCACCACAGTCCCGGCTGCAGGATTTGCTGTGGTTGCCGCTGCTAACGGTGAGTGGCGAATTGCCGGACTGTCTTCCCTCCAACTTGCTGTCAACATGCTGGGGATTGTGACTGCCTGCGCGTTGGTGCTGTGGGTCAGGACCCGCGCCGACCAGGAGTTTGCTGCCGCCCTGAAAGGCATTTCAAGTCTGGTCGACGACCCGAATTCACCGTAAGTGCAGCGGCGGGGACGCATGATTGTCGTCACTAACGGGTAAGTTATGAAGCGATGACCGTATTACTGGCAGACCCCGTATCCGAAGTCGTGGCAGCTGCCGAGCAGTTGCTGACACGCCGTACAGGGGCACCCGTCACCCTCGTAGATCCCACAGATCTAGGTGGAAGTGGCCGCACAATCGTGCTCCGCGTGAGAGTTGCCGAGAACCCGTTTTCGCTACCTCGCACCCTCGTGATCAAACAAGTCCGTGATCCCTACCTCGGGGTGAAGAACGGCGTGACGCCGCCGGCAGAAGTTTCGCAGGTATTCGATCCCGACACCGCGTTCCTGCGGGAGGCAGTGTCCTACCAATTCGCCAATGCACTGGCTCAGGATGCACGGCCCGGCGCCGAGTTGCTGGCTTACGACTTGCATGCCAGGCTCCTCGTGCTCAGCGATCTCGGTGACGCCACCGCGATCAGTGTCCTGCTCGAGGACGCCGGCGAAGACACCGTCACCAACACGTTGATGGCGATGGCTCAAGCCATGGGCCGCATGCATGCTGCCACCGTCGGTCGTGAAGAAGACTTCACCGCGCTGCTTCGGCGCGCGGAGGTCGCTCACAGCTCCGACGAAGTTGCCGATCAAGTCAGCCGCGTCGTTGCCAATGTGCCGTCGATGCTGTCCAAATTTCTTGGTGTCGACGTTGCGCCCAGCGTTCTCGGACAGGTCCAGAACGCTCAGAACTTGTTCAGCGGCGGACGGTTCCGGGCATTCAGTCCGTCCGATCTGTGCCCGGACAACATCATCGTCAACGGCGAAGGCGTTCGGTTCCTCGACTACGAGTGGGGCGGATACCGCGACGCCGTCCTCGACATCACCTATGCGCTCGTGTCGTTCCCGGGTTGCCTGTGCAATATCGACCTGACCGAAGAACGAGCGTCGGCAATGGTCGACGCGTGGCGTGCCGAAGTTGTGGGGATGTGGCCGGCGCTGGCCGACGAAGCCGAGCTGGGACGACGCCTGGTCGAGGCTCAGCTCATCTGGGTGTGGCTGAGCACGTATCTGTTCCTGCCCAATGATCACTCGAGAATCGCGGCCGTGCGTGAGCATTACCTGTCGGTTCCCCGAACCGAAGCGCTGGTCGGGCGGTGGGCTCGCTTGGCTCGCTCCGCACAACTGAGTGGCAACACGGACGTCGAGGCCCATGCCCGTGAAGTGTTCGCTGCGCTCCGTGCGCACGGCTGATGAGATCAGTATTTCAATCCGGAACTAAGAAACCACCCGTGCCGACGCACGGGTGGTTTTCTCTTTTTGATGTCAGTTGTCGGTGACCTCGTCGGCCTCGGACAGATCGGTGGCTCCCAGCGCGGTTACTAGATCAGGATGGCGGAACGTCGACGTGACCTGATCCTCGACCACCCGGAATGCGGAAGCGAGCGTGGCGGACTTATCGGGCTCCGCGGTCCACGTCGCGGTCTGTTCCACGACGATAATTCCGTGGTGGACGAACATCCTGCCGGGAACGAGGGTGATACCGGCGTTGGTCGCCCACTCGCGCAGCGCCGCCAACCCCTGGCTGGCCCCCTTCGGCCCGCCGACCTCGATGTCGTCGCTCGACAACTGCAGGAGTGTGTCGATGTCTTGGGAGTTGAGTGCGTCGTGCCACGCGAGGACGGTGGCGATCTCGGAGGTGCTCATGGCCACACGCTATCCAATGAATTACGTCGGTGCCCTCCGGTAGCGTCGTTTTGTGAGCGATTGGCAAGCTGAGGACAGCGTGATGGATGACAACGGTCTGTTCGAGGCCACTCCTGAAGTGGCTGAGGCAGTGGACGAGCCTGACGTTGTCTCGGCTGCCGAGCGGGCTTTGGCGTCGGTGTCGTCTAGCGCTCCGCTGGCGGTTCGGATGCGCCCACGCACTCTCGGTGAGGTAGTGGGACAGCAACATCTCCTCGGGCCCGGCGCGCCCCTGCGTCGGATGGTCGAGGGTTCCGGCGCGGCGTCGGTGCTGTTGTACGGGCCGCCCGGTACTGGCAAAACCACCTTGGCGTCGTTGATCTCGGGGGCGACGGGTCGACGGTTCGAGGCATTGTCCGCCCTGTCCGCCGGTGTCAAGGAAGTTCGCGGAGTCATCGAACTGGCCCGCCGACGCCTTCTCAACGGTGAGCAGACGGTGTTGTTCATCGACGAGGTCCATCGCTTCTCCAAGACGCAGCAGGACGCCTTGCTGGCCGCGGTTGAGAACCGGATCGTTCTGCTGGTCGGTGCCACCACCGAGAACCCGTCGTTTTCCGTGGTGTCGGCACTGCTGTCGCGGTCACTGGTTCTGCAGTTGCAGGCGCTCACCGCCGCGGATATCCAAGAGCTTCTCGAGCGCGCCGTCGCCGACGAGCGAGGCTTCGGCGGCGCAATCACCATCGCCGACGACGCGATGGAACACTTGGTGCGTCTGGCGTCCGGAGACGCCCGACGCGCCCTCACGGCTCTCGAAGCGGCCGCCGGCTCAGCCATCGACACGGCTGGTGCATCATCCGGACCCGTCGTGGTTGATCTCGCGACGGTAGAGGCGAGTGTCGACAAGGCCGCCGTTCGCTACGACCGCGACGGGGATCAGCACTACGACGTCATCAGCGCGTTCATCAAGAGCATTCGAGGTTCCGACGTCGACGCGGCATTGCACTACCTGGCACGAATGCTGACGGCCGGGGAAGACCCGCGATTCATTGCCCGCCGGTTGGTGGTGCACGCGAGTGAAGACATCGGCATGGCCGATCCGATGGCATTGCAAACGGCAATGGCTGCAGCTCAAGCCGTGCAGTTGATCGGTATGCCGGAGGCTCGGCTGGCTCTGGCGCAGGCAACTATCCATCTGGCAACGGCACCGAAATCGGGGGCAGTCATCGAGGCGCTCGGAGCTGCCATGGCCGATGTAGCTGCAGGTAAATCAGGGTTGGTCCCGCCGCATCTGCGTGACGGCCACTACAAGGGTGCCGAGCAATTGGGCAATGCGGTTGGTTACAAATACCCCCATGAGGCTCGTGACGGTGTTCTGAGGCAGCAATATCCGCCGGACGAGCTGATCGGCGTCGACTACTACCGACCCACCGCCCACGGTAACGAGCGAGAGATCGCTGATCGGGTGGGAAAACTGCGTCGAATCGTGCGGGGTTAAAGCTGCAAGTGGGGTGCAGGTTACGCTGGACAGCGACAGTTCGACGCTCATGAAGGTAAGGACCGGTTAGTGCAAACCCACGAGATCCGCAGGCGATTCCTCGACCACTTCGTCAAGGCCGGCCACACCGAGGTCCCCAGTGCGTCGCTGATTCTCGACGATCCGAACCTTCTGTTCGTCAACGCCGGCATGGTTCCGTTCGTGCCGTACTTCCTCGGCCAGCAGACGCCGGCGTACACCCGCGCCACGTCGGTGCAGAAGTGCGTCCGCACCCTGGACATCGAAGAGGTGGGCATCACCACCCGTCACAACACGTTCTTCCAGATGGCCGGCAACTTCTCCTTCGGTGATTACTTCAAGAAGGAAGCCATCTCGCATGCGTGGGCTTTGCTCACCGGTTCCGTTGACAACGGCGGCTACGGCATCGACCCGACGCGCCTGTGGGCGACCGTCTTCCATGACGACGACGAAGCATTCGCAATCTGGCGTGACGAGGTCGGTCTTCCCGAGGAGCGCATCCAGCGCCGCGGAATGGCCGACAACTACTGGTCCATGGGCATTCCCGGCCCCTGTGGCCCGTGTTCCGAAATCTTCTACGACCGCGGCGCCGAGTACGGCATCGAGGGCGGTCCGGAAGCCGACGAGGATCGCTACATCGAGATCTGGAATCTCGTATTCATGCAGAACGAGCGCGGTGCGGGCATCAGCAAGGACGACTACCCGATCCTCGGACCGCTGCCGAAGCAGAACATCGACACCGGCATGGGTGTCGAGCGCGTTGCATTCCTGCTCCAGGGCGTCGAAAACGTTTACGAGACAGACCTTTTGCGTCCCGTCATCGAGAAGGCTGCTGAGTTGACCGGCAGCGTTTACGGTGCCGATCACACGTCCGACGTTCGTTTCCGCGTCATCGCAGACCACGCCCGCACCGCTGCCATGTTGATTGCCGACGGCGTCAACCCGGGCAACGACGGACGCGGCTACGTCCTGCGCCGTCTGCTGCGTCGTATCGTGCGTTCGGCCAAGTTGCTCGGCAGCGAGCAGCCCACCATGCGTGAGTTCATGGTTGTCGTCCGCGACACGATGGCTCCGTCGTACCCCGTTCTCGAAACCGACTTCAAGCGCATCGAAAACGTTGCCGTCGGCGAAGAGACCGCTTTCCTCAAGACACTGGCTTCGGGTTCGAAGCTGTTCGAGGGTGCTGCCGAAACCATCAAGGCTTCCGGTAAGTCCGTCATTGCCGGCGACCAGGCATTTGCCCTGCACGACACCTACGGTTTCCCGATCGACCTGACACTCGAGATGGCGTCCGAAGCCGGTCTCTCGGTCGACGAGGACGGCTTCCGCACGCTCATGGCCGAGCAGCGCAAGCGCGCCAAGGACGACGCTCGTGCCCGCAAGCACGCACACGCCGATCTCTCGGTCTACAAGGAACTGCTCGATCGCGGCCCCACCGAATTCACCGGTTTCAACGAATTGGTGTCCGAGGCTCACGTCCTCGCACTGATTGTCGACGGCGTTCGGGTGCCCGTGGCCACGGCCGGTCAGTCCATCGAGGTCATCCTCGACCGCAGCCCGCTCTACGCAGAGTCCGGCGGACAGATCGCCGACATCGGATCGCTCACGGCGCCTGGCCTCGAAGCCAAGGTCAACGACGTCCAGAAGGTCGCCAAGAAGGTCTGGATACACAAGGTGACGGTCCAGAAGGGCGAGATCACCGAGGGCGACGTCGTCCTCGCTCACGTCGACGCCGAATGGCGCAAGGGTGCAACCCAGGGCCACTCCGGTACCCACATGGTGCACGCGGCACTGCGTCAGGTGCTCGGCCCCAACGCCGTGCAGGCCGGCTCGCTCAACAAGCCCGGCTACCTGCGCTTCGACTTCTCCTGGCAGGGCGCTCTGACCGAGTCCCAGAAGCAGGAAATTGAAGTAGTCACCAACGAGGCAGTTGCGTCCAACTTTGCAGTGAACACGTTTGTGACCGACCTCGACAAGGCCAAGTCGATGGGCGCAATGGCTCTCTTCGGTGAAAACTACGGCGACGAGGTTCGCGTCGTCGAAATCGGTGGCCCGTTCTCGATGGAACTGTGCGGCGGTACTCACGTCGGCAGCTCCGCTCAGATCGGTCAGGTCACGCTCCTCGGTGAGCAGTCCGTCGGATCTGGCATTCGCCGTGTCGAGGCGTACGTCGGTTTGGATTCGTACCGCTACCTGGCTAAGGAGCGTGCGCTTCTCGCCGGCCTGTCCTCGTCCTTGAAGGTTCCGTCCGAAGAGGTCCCGGCTCGCGTCGAGGCACTTGTCGAGCGCCTCAAGGCGGCCGAGAAGGAACTCGAGCAGGCCAAGGCCAAGGCTGTTCTCGCCTCGGCCGGCGAATTTGTCGAGAAGGCAAAGCGCATCGGAAGCGTGCTCGTCATCGCTGAACCCGCACCGGCGGGCGTCGGCGGCAACGACCTCCGCGCGCTTGTCACCGACATCAAGGGCCGTCTCGGCTCCGAGCCCGCAGTGGTCGCGTTGCTCGGCGACATCGACGGCAAGGTTCCGTTTGTGGTCGCCTCCAGCAAGGCAGCTCAGGCACTCGGCGTGAAGGCCGGCGACCTCGTCGGTTCGTTCGGACCCAAGATCGGTGGCCGCGGCGGCGGAAAGCCTGACATGGCTCAGGGGTCGGGTTCCGACGCCTCCGGAATCACGGCGGCGCTCGATGCCATCCGGGACCGGGTCTCAGAACTGGCGGGCGGCAGCTAACGGTGGTGGCGCTGCAGGGCCCCGATCGCCCCGGTCTCGACGACCCAGGCCGCGGCCGACGCATCGCGATCGACGTAGGCAGTGTTCGGATCGGGGTTGCATCCAGTGACCCCGACGGAATTCTGGCGACACCCGTCGAAACGGTTCCCCGAGCCAAAGAACGTGGGCCCGACGCGCCGGATATCCGGCGAATTATCGACATCGTGTCCGAATACGAGGCCGTGGAGGTTATCGTCGGACTGCCACAGACGCTGCGCGGTGAGCAAGGTAAAGCCGCCGGCATCGCCACTGCATTCGCCAAACGACTGCAGCGGGCTGTTGATCCGATCCCGGTGAGACTGTCCGACGAGCGACTGACGACGGTTACGGCTGCGCGCAACCTTCGCGAAAGCGGAGTCAAAGCTCGCGGTCAGCGTCCGATGATCGATCAGGCTGCGGCGGTAGAAATTCTGCAGGGTTGGCTGGACGAGCGGAGTAGAGCAGTGAAACCAGGGGAGTCGTCGGGGGACGCGCCTGCGTCGGAGGAAGATCTGTGAACCAGCGGTGGGACGACGGTGAAGCGCACCAGCGCCCGGCGCGTTCATTTGATTTCGACAACGACGAGACCATGGTCATGCGTGCGCTGCCGCAGACCATCGCCCCTCCGCAGATGTCGAGGGCCCAGGCACGCAAGCAACGTGAGGCGCAGAACAAGCGCGCCAAGCGTGGCAAGAAGGTCGGTGTCTTCGCGCTTCTTTTCCTGGTGATCGCAATTCTGGGCGTCGGTGCTTACGGCGCCACCTGGTACATGGACCGCAACAAGGCGGCCGAAGATTTTGCCGGGCCCGGTGGGGCTCCCGTGGTGATCCAGATCAATTCAGGTGAGACGGCTTCCGAGATCGGTGCGACGCTGGCCGCAAAGAACGTGGTTGCCAGTTCTGCAGCGTTCTACAACGCCGCCGTGAAGAACTCGGCCGAAATCCAGCAAGTTCAGCCGGGCTTCTATCAGGTGCCCGTGCAGAGCAAGGCTTCCGATGCGCTCAACTCGTTGGTTGCCCCGACCTCCCGCGTGGGCCTGGTTGTGGTTGCGGCCGGTCGTCAGCTTCACGACACCGCTGACGCGCAGACCGGTGCCCTCAAGAAGGGCATCTACAACCTCATTTCAGAGGCCAGTTGCGTTGGCAGTGCCACTGCCCAAAAATGTGTCTCTGCTGACGAATTGAACACTGCCGGAGCATCTTCGGACCTCGCTTCATTGGGTGTTCCGAGTTGGGCCATCACGTCGGTGAAGGGTGTTCCGGACAAGGATCGCCAACTCGAAGGTTTGATTGCTGCCAGCAGTTGGGATTTTGATCCGACAGCAACGCCGACGGAAATCCTGCGAACTCTCGTTCAAGGCAGTGCCGAAATGTACGAGGGGACAGGCATTCTGAAGGCCGGTGCCGGTGTCGGACTCTCTCCGTACGAATTGCTTGTCGCGGCGTCGCTGGTCGAGCGCGAAGCATTGACCGACGACATGTCGAAGGTTGCGCGAGTGATCGTCAACCGGTTGGCCGTCGATCAGCCACTGCAGTTCGACTCCACCGTCAACTACTCGCTCGATACCACCGAGGTTGCCACCACGGATGCCGATCGTGCTCGGGTCACACCGTGGAACACCTACGCCATGCCAGGCTTGCCGGCCACACCAATCGCATCGCCGAGTATTGACGCGCTCAAGGCAGTCGAATCTCCGGCACCCGGCGACTGGCTGTACTTCGTGACCATCAACAAGCAGGGCGAAACTCTCTTCACGAAGAGCTACGACGAGCACCTCGCCAATATCGTTCTAGCGCAGGAAAGCGGGATTCTCGACAGTGGTCGGTAGTGCGCGAAAGGCCGCAGTTCTCGGTAGCCCCATTGAGCATTCGAAGTCGCCGTTGCTGCACCGTGCGGCGTACGAAGCATTGGGGCTAGGGGACTGGAGCTACGAGCGGATCGAGTGCACCGGTGAGCAATTGCCGGCGCTTGTCGACGGATTGGGCCCCGAGTGGGTCGGTCTTTCGGTGACCATGCCTGGCAAGATCGCGGCACTCGAATACGCGTCGGAACGCACTGCCCGTGCTGTAGTCATCGGATCGGCAAACACGTTGGTCCGCATCGACGGTGGTTGGCGAGCTGACTGCACCGACGTCGACGGCGTCAGCGGTGCCTTGATCGCCGGTGGCGTCGGGGATCTCACCGGAGCATCCGCGATTGTTGTCGGCGCCGGCGGTACCGCGCGGCCCGCTTTGGTTGCTTTGGCGGACATGGGTGTTCGATCCGTGACTCTGGTCGCCCGCGATCGCGTCCGTGCGTCCGGTGCCATCGACTGTGGCATTGCTGTCGGATTGGATGTTGAATTTCTTTCCTTCGACGATGCCCGTCTTGGTTCGGTCTGCGCCGCGTCGGCGGTTCTTGTCAGCACAATTCCAGCGGATGCGGCGGCACCATTTGCCGCGGAACTCGGCAAGGCGCGTTTTGTTCTCGACGCGATTTACAACCCTTGGCCGACGCCCCTTGCCTCGGCCGTCGAGGCGGCGGGTGGCACCGTGATCGGTGGCCTTGCGATGTTGCTCAATCAAGCCTTCGGCCAGGTGGAGCAGTTCACCGGCAAGCCCGCACCGCGAGAAGCGATGGCTGCGGCGATCGCTTAGCTTTATCCACAGTGTTGGGGTAGTCCACAACACGATTTCCAGTTCTGCTGCGCCAGGCGTTGCGCTGCATGCTCGTTCCCATGTGGATGTTGGTTGTAGCCGGACTTGGCGCTGGCGTCGGTGCGCGCCTTTTTGCCGACGGTTGGTTGCGCCGAAACCTCTATGCAGGCTTTTCAGTTCGACGAGGCGTGCCGGAGTTGTGCGTCGCGGCTGGTTGGATCTTTGTCGGTGTAGCGAATTCTTCTGCGGTGCAGCTTGTTTCCGGCCTTGTGCTGGTGTGGTGGTGCGTCGCTGTCTCGTCCGTTGATGTCGCGGTTCGGCGGCTGCCCAACAGTTTCACTCTGCCCGCGTATCTCGTCGTTCTGGTTGGCGCCGCGTTTACAGGAACGCTGTGGGCGGCGGTGGTTGGTTCTTTCATGCTCGCGGGGATGCACCTCGTCACGCATGTCGTTTCATCGACTTCCCTGGGTGCGGGGGATGTGAAGCTAGCACTTCCACTGGGCGCAATCACCGGGTCGGCCGGCGCGCAGGTGTGGTTGTCTGCGGCGCTGTTGGCTCCGCTGTTCACGTTGGTGGTGGCCGGTGTGTTGGCGCGGCGATCGCGCCTCCCGCATGGGCCGTCGATGTGTGGTGCTGCGCTGCTGGCCTTGGCCTTCGGAGTGATGGCAGAGGGATGACGATTGGCCTGCACGCCGGGCCTGTTCCGTTTTTGGGGAGGTTGTCGATCTGCGCTCGGTTTTCGAGTCCGAGTCTGGGGGTACGTGTGGAGTACTCGGATTCGGAGCTGTCGACGTGAGAAGAGATGCGCATGATCAATCTGAATGTGACGGTCGAACACCTTCGTGACCTCTTGAACAGTACTGCTCATGCGGAACTCGTGGCGGTAGGCGGTGGAATCGAAATCTTGGATCCCAATGAGGAAGGTTTCCAGGTCGACGGTATCTCGGTGGTGACGCGGGAGCAGCTCTTCGACAAGCTGCCATCCGGCGGCGACCCTCCGAATGAGAGCGAATTGGCTTTGGCTGCTGCGTCATTGAGTCAGATGATCGCCGAACTGGGTGCATGACTGATTCCGATTGGATATACACATGGCCGCAGCCCGACATCAGTAAAGATGTCGGGCTGCGGTTCAGTGCGGGGAAAATCGCTACGCGAAGCCGTAGACCAAGGATCCGGCCAGGGTCATTCCCAGACTCCCCATAGCGAGAAATCCGAAGCCTTCCACCGACCCCAACGGCGAAGACGTAGATATTCTGACGAACTCGGCGCCGATTTGGGCATATGCACTTGCCACCGCGTTCAATCCGTCCACGGTCAATCCCGTGATCGCCGATAAAGCTTCGATTGAACCCATGAGCACACTCATTTCGCGTTGAAGTAGACAGACCGTCTGGTTTATCGCCTTTGGGGCATGAGTGTTACCAGCCCAGCCGCCTTTTCGGCTCTCGATCCCTAGGCTGTCGCCACCAGTGGCGCGACCTCGGTGCCGAGTAGCTCGATCCCGCGGAGCAGGTCACTATGGGCCAGCCGCGGGTTCGTCATCTGCAGCGACAGTCGGTCGACGCCGCCCAGCTGTTCGCCGACGCGCAGGATTTTGTCGGCTACCGTCTGCGGGTCACCCATGAAGAAGGCGCCGTCCGGCCCAGCGGTGGCGTCGAACTGCTGGCGAGTCGGCCGGGGGAACCCGCGCTCCCGGGAGACGTTGGTAAACATCTCGTTCCAGCCGGGATAGATGGTGTCCGCCGCCGCCTGGGTGGTCTCGGCGATGAAGCCGAACACGTGCAGTCCCACCTGCAGCACCTCCGGTGCGTGGCCGGCCTGGGCTCCCATTCGCCGATAGAGGTCGACGAGCGGCGCAAACTGGCGCGGCTCACCACCGATGATCGCGATCATCAGGGGCAGACCAAGGTGCCCGGCGCGGGCGAAGGACTCCGGGGTCCCACCGACGCCGACCCAGATCGGCAACGGGTCCTGCACCGGCCGCGGGTAGACGCTTTGGCGGACCAGAGGTGGCCGGTGTTGACCGGACCAGGTGACTTCGAGGTTGTCGCGGATCTGCAGAAGCAGTTCGAGCTTTTCGTTGAAAAGTGAGTCGTAGTCGGCGAGGTCCAGGCCGAACAGTGGGAACGCCTCGGTGAAGGAACCGCGGCCCACGACCAGGTCGATCCGTCCCTTCGAGATCAGGTCCAGGGTGGCGAATTGCTGGAAGACCCGCACCGGGTCGTCCGCGCTGAGCACCTTGACCGCACTGCCGAGCCGAATTCGTTCCGTCCGAGCGGCCGCCGCGGCCAGGATGATCTGCGGTGCCGAGTCGTAGTACTCGCTTCGGTGGTGCTCGCCGATACCGAACGAGTAGAGCCCGACTTGGTCGGCGAGGCTGATCTCTTCGAGCAGGTGCGCCATCCGCTCAGCCGGACCGATCACACGGTTGTCAGTCGGGTCGGTCACGGACGAGACGAAGCTGTCGATGCCCAGATGCATGAGTTGGCCTCTCGATTCGGGCGGGACGGGTGCACCCAGCCCCGGGGTGTCGATTCAACCACCTCGAAGTGGAGGTCCGGCAGAAGCAGGGCGGCAGAGACTGCGAGTTCTACGACCATCGCTTACTCGGCGACGGTCGGTTGGGCGGAGTGGCCCTCCTCGAACAAGTCCAGGCACAGAACCTGGTGGTCGTCGAGCATCCGGCGAAGCGTCGCATCGAGCGGCCAGGGAAAGGTGAGTTCGTGGCCGAATCGGTCGTCCACCGCTACCGCCGTCGACTCCGGCGGCAGGAGCGTCGTATCGGTAAGTTCGACGATCGACTCGAACAATGCTGGCGGCGCCGCGAGGTAGTACAGAGTGTGGCGAGTGCTCGACCCCGTCAATCCGGCGGTATATAGCAACCCGTGCGGTGTGATGATCAAGCGATCCGATGTGATCACAGCATTGCCACTGATTTTCTCGGTGTTGGCCCATTCCACCGCCGCGATCCGGGCCTCTGCCACGCGTCGTCGGGTGTCGTCGGAAAGCAATCTGTCGACATCTGCCCGACGCACCTGCGGATAGGACTCGGTCCCGAGATCGAAATGACGTTGCAGGACTTCGTCGAAGAAGTTGAACAACCGCTCGCTCATCGCTGCGCCTCCCACTGATAACCTACGCGCTCCGTGTCCCTTGATCACCGTCGAGCGGGTACCGATTCAGGTATTCCGCGCCGGGTTCCGGCTCGCTGGTTACGAGCGCGAGCCTGGGTCAATCAGTGCTCGTCGTAATGCTCACCGTGTGCGGCGTGTCTATGACCATCGTGGACGTAATCCGTGTGATCGCCGTGCGGAATGGCGACGTGGCCGCACCCTTCACCATGGGTGTGGTCGTGACCCTCATGCACGTGGTGCTCACCCGTTTCACATTCGTCGACATGATCGCCGTGGGCGCGGTGCAGGTGCCCGTCATGCACGTAGTCGACGTGGTCACCATGAGGAACGGAAACGTGGCCGCAACCTTCTCCATGAATGTGCTCGTGTTCGGTGTGTCGTTGATGTTCTATCGTCATCGGACGCTCCTACGTTCGTTGTCGGATTGCTGTTGTCGCCCAATGGGATCGGGGTCGTTTCAGGGGGAGGCGTCGGGTCCGACCGGCAGGTTCACTGCCAGCAGTTGAACCTGCCGCGATCCCTGCGGCGTCATGTAGGTGACGGTGTCGCCCGGTTGATGGCCGGCGAGGGCAATACCCAAGGGGCTGTCGGCGGTGAGTGTGACATCGTCGCCATCGCGCGGCGTCTCTTCGGTGATTGCCACGACGCGCAACTTTCTGATCCCGTCGTCGGGAAACTGCACGGTCACCTCCGCGCCGTCGGGAAGGGCGCCGGGTGTGCTGGGTGTAGCCCAGCCTCCGAGCAGAGCCTCGAGTTGGTCGATCCGATCATCGATCAGCGCCACGTCGTCCGCTCGTTCCAGATCGTCGGCTGCGTCGCCTCGATCCCCGACGGTGTCATGATCGCTGGTGAGTTCTGCGGCCATCTGATCCCGCTGTGTCCTCAGATCAGCCAATTCTGTGGCCAGGCGCGCCCGCGTCTGCTCCGACAGTGCTCCGGAATCGGAATTCTCAGTCATCGTCAGGCTCCCGTGCAGTTGGCGCGGATCGGACTCTCTCGGGGACGGTACCGAGGAGGCAGGCATTTGCCGCACCATCTCATGCAACGCTTCGTGGGCCAGGTTCGCAATCACCGATTCGAATTTACCGCTGTGAACGGTTGATCGTGGCAGTGCGGCGCGCATCGGGATAGGTTCGGGCCCGCGCACCCTACCCGTATTGATCGACGGGCTTGGCGCCCTTGCTCTCCTGCTGTGGGAACCTCACCTCGAGGGCAGAAACGCGCAAGCAACGCTCTTCGAGATCTACTTCAACGATCCCTTCTTGATTTGTGCGTACGCTGCGGCCATCCCCATCTTTGTGGCGCTTTATCAAGCAATAAAGGTCATCGGATATGCGGGAAAGAACATGATCTTCTCACCATCGACGGTGAAGGCTGTGCGAACCATCAAGCGCTGCGCGATCGCCGTTGTCGCGTTCGCCGTGGGATTCGAAATCTATATATTCGTGGCCAACAACTCTGACGATAGAGCCGGCGGAGTCGTCATCGGCGTGCTCATCGCCTTCGTTGCCATTGTGATTGCTACCGGAGCGGCCATGTTCGAACGGATTTTGCAAAACGCGGTGGACCTAAAATCCGAGAACGATTTGACGGTGTAACGAGACCATATGACAATCATTATCAATATTGACGTCATGCTGGCGAAGCGGAAGATGAGCGTTACCGGACTGGCTGACAAAGTCGGAATCACGATGGCCAACGTTTCCGTTTTGAAAAACGGCAAGGCAAGAGCGATCCGGTTTTCGACGTTGGAAGCGATCTGCGAAGCACTGGAGTGTCAGCCGGGAGACATCTTGGAATATAAGAAGGACTGAACTCCGATACCGACATCGAGACCGACCGACTCAGGCACCCGAACCACGCCGACGCCGGACGTCCCTGCATATCATGGAGAGATTCAAGCGAGTTTGAGGCCACCCTCGGCGGCGAAGACCAAGCGGCCGTCGTCGAGGGCGATCGCCCACCGCTGCACCGGCGCCCAATCACGGCCCAGGTCAGAGTTGTCGATGACGGACTCGGCGAAGTCCGCGACAACGACACCAATCCGAGGTTTGGTATCGCCGGACCGTGATCCGGAGGTCGGGATGACAGTGACCCGAGAACCGACCGCAATGACATCAGCAGGTTGAGCACCAGAATTGGGCATGAACCTGATTCTGGCAGAGATCTGCACAGTCCGGGAGGTGAGATCGACGGAGAACCCTCGTGGCAGCAGGAGTTACCGTTCACGAACCCAGACGGGGTCGGGGAAAGTGGTCCGAAGGGGCCGACACTGATATGGGTAGCTGCGCCGGTAACGGACGGCGGACTGCCGGGCGATATCCAGGTATGACACGAGTGCGGGTACTGACTGTAGTCGCCATGGTGGGTCTGGCACTGTTCCTCGGCGGTGGGTTCGCGGCCGCCTCACCGGGTGGGCCGGACCCGTACTGGTGGATGGGCCCACAGATTCGGCCATGGCTCGAGCCGATCTTCGTCGGCTTTGCCAATTGGTTCTTCAACCTGCCGCTGGTGCCGTACCTGTCGTAGTTGCGGTACCGGGGCGCAACACAATTGGCATCACCCGCGCGTCCATGCGTCCATGCGTCCATGCGTCCATGCGTTCACGGGTGTGAGGGTCCGAGGTAACGACAATTGCGGACGAGGCCGGGTCTATCGAAATTCGATGGACCCGGCCTCGTCAATATCGATCTGTCAGTTGGGGCGGAAACCGAAGTCTGTGCCCGCGACGCTGTCCCAGCGGGAGGTGACGTACTTCGGCCGTGTGTAGAAGCTCCACGACGCGTTGTTCAATCCGGTGTCGCCGTAGGCGGAGTCCTTCCAACCCTGCACTGCATACGCCGCGACAGGGACGGGAATTGCGACGTTGACGCCGATCATGCCGGCCGAGGCGCGGCGCTCGAATTCGTTGGCAGCGGCGCCGTCTCGGGTGAAGATCGACGCTCCGTTTCCGTAGCGGTGGTTCTTGATCAGTTCGAGGCCGTCGTTCAGGGAATCGACGCGCATCACCACGAGGATGGGGCCAAACAGTTCTTCCTGGTAGGCGGCGGAGGAAACTTCGACGTCGGTGAGCACGGTGGGTCCGATGAAGTAGCCGCTCTCGTAACCGGACACCACCTCAGAACTGCGATCGACCACAGCGCGGGCACCGCCGGCAATGGCTTCCTTCACTGCGGCCTGGATGCGTTCCTGGGACTGTCGGTTGATGACCGGGCCGACCTCGGTGCCGCCGTCGCCGCCAGCGCCCAATCGAACTTGCTCGGCCCGCGGCGTCAGCTTCGCCAGTAAGGGTTCGGTGGTTTCGCCGACGACAACTGCAACGGAGATTGCCATGCAGCGCTGGCCGGCAGCGCCGAAGCATGCGGAGGTCAGCTGGTCCGCGACCACGTCGAGGTCTGCGTCGGGCATGACGATCATGTGGTTCTTGGCGCCGCCGAAGGCCTGCACCCGCTTGCCTGCAGCTGCTGCGCGGGCGTAGACGATGTGTGCGACCTTGCTCGAGCCGACAAACGCAACGGCCTCGGTTTGGGGGTCGTCGATGAGATGCTCGACGGTGTCCTGGCGGCCGTGGACAACGTTGAGGACGCCGTCGGGCAGACCGGCTTCCTTGAAGAGTTCGGCAATGCGGATGCAGACGCCCGGATCCTGCTCGCTCGGCTTCCAGATGAAGGTGTTGCCCGAGGCCAGGGCGACGGAGACCATCATCATGCCCATCATGGCGGGGAAGTTGAACGGAGTGATGCCCACGCAGACACCGAGCGGGTGCAGTACCGACTTCGTGTCGATGTTGGGTCCGGTCTGCAGAGACGTTCCACCGCGGACGAGTGCCGGTCCTCCACATGCGAGTTCGATCGAGTCTGCAGCGCGGGAGATTTCGCCGGCGGCGTCGTCGAGGGTCTTGCCGTGTTCTTCGGTGATCAGTGCCGCCAGCTCGGACCGGTTCTCCTGCAACAGATCACGGAAGCGAAAGAGAACCTGGGCGCGGCGCGAAAGCGCAGTCTCGGACCAGCCGTCGAAGGCGTTTGCAGCGGCGGTAATTGCTGCTGCGACGGTTTCAGTGTCGGCCATCGGGACGGTGGCAATGGGCTGATCGGTGGCCGGGTTGGTCACGTCGATGAAGTCGCTGCCCAAAACCGGGGCGCCGTTGATCCAGTGGGGGATGGTACGCATGACTGAAATGCCTTTCGGTTCAAATGAATTCAAGATGTGACAGGAAGTCAGAGGGAGGTGCCGAAGCGTTCGCGGTGTTCGTCGTCCAGCGTGGAGAGCGAGGAGCCCTTGGTTTCCCGCATGAACAGAACCGCAACGATCGAGATCAGACCCGCTACGCCGACGTAGATGGCGATCGGGACCCAACTGCCATAAGTGCGCAGGAGCAGGGTGGCGATAACAGGGGCAAGTGAGCCGGCGAAGATCGCGGTGACCTGCGCACCCATCGAAACACCGATGTAGCGCATGTGGGTGGGAAACATCTCGGCCATCATCGCGGGCTGCGGGGCATACATGATTGCGTGGATGATCAAGCCGATCGTGATGGCGCACAAGATAAGTGCGTCGGACTTGGTATCCATCAGCGGGAAGGCAATGAAGCAGTAGCCCGAGGCGAGAATGGCGCCGACCAGGTACACCGGGCGTCGGCCGACCTTGTCCGACATCCAGCCGAAGAACAGGATCATGCCGGCGTGCACGATATGGGAGATCAACATCAAGCTGAGGATCGTGGAGGTATCGACCTTCAGATGCACACTCAGGTACGTCAGTGAGAACGTGACCACCATGTAGTACAAGATGTTCTCGATCACCCGAGCGCCCATCGCAGTCAGCACCTCACGTGGCCGAGCTCGGAACACGCGGCGGACTGCCTGCCAGGTGTTTTCGGCCTTCGGCTGTTCCTGGGCAGATTCCTGGAAGATCGGGGAGTCCTCGACCTTGGTGCGGATGAACCAGCCGATCAACACGATGAATGCAGAGAAGAAGAATGCAAGTCGCCAACCCCAGGACAAGAAGTCGTCCTCAGGTAGCACGAAGGAGAGGAACAGCAGCACCAGCGTCGCAACGATGTTGCCCAGCGGTGCACCGGCCTGCGGGAAGCTGGACCAGAAGCCGCGACGGTTGGCCGGACTCTGCTCCGCGACCAGCAGAACTGCGCCGCCCCATTCGCCGCCGATGGCGATACCCTGCGCGAAACGCAACAGGACCAAAATGACCGGAGCCAGGTAGCCGATCTGGTCGAAGCTCGGGATCGCGCCGATCAGGAATGTCGAGACGCCGATCATCAACAGCGAAACTTGCAGAAGCTTCTTGCGGCCGAACTTGTCGCCGTAGTGTCCGAAGATGATCCCGCCGATGGGGCGGGCAACGAATCCGATTGCGTAGGTGAGCATCGCTGCGATGACACCGTCGAGTGGGTTGCCGGTGGCTTTGAAGAAGACGTGGCCGAAGACAAGCGCGGCAGCCATGCCATAAAGGAAGAATTCGTACCATTCGGCGACGGTTCCGGCCATGGACGCTGCGACGATCCGGTGGAACCCGCGAGGTGTCCCGGAGTCGTTTTTTGTTGCGTCCGGCTCGGTCGGCCGTACCTGTGAGGCCGTCACCGGGTACTTCCCGCGGAAGAGGCTGTGCCGTCGATCAAATGGATCAGTGATGAGAAGTCGAGTGACCCACGGCCGTCGGCCACCAGGTTGTCGAGTCGCCGCGCGACCTCGGCAGTAGCAACCGTATCGACACCGTGGGCGGCGGCAGCATCCAAGGCGAGGTCGAGGTCTTTGCGCATCAACGCGACGGAGAATCCGCCGGTGAAGTTGCGGTTGGACGGTGCTGCGTCGACGGGCCCCGCGACAGGATAGTAGTTGCGCAGAGCCCAACTATCGCCGGTGGACACCCCGGCGATATCGATGACCGTCTGCGGAGTGATCCCCAGGCGCTGCGCGAGAACTGCTGCCTCACAGGTACTTTGCATGTTCATGGCAAGCATCATGTTGTTGACCATCTTGGCGCTCTGACCGGCTCCGACAGCGCCGGCGTGAAAGATCCTGGCGCCCATCGTCTCGAGTAGGGGTCGGGCCGCATCGAGGTCTGCAGACTCGCCGCCGACCATGAAAGTGAGCGTTCCGTTCTGAGCGCCGGCAGTGCCGCCGGAAACCGGAGCATCGAGGAAGCGTCGGCCGGTTGCGGTGACAGCATCTGCGATCTCGCGGGCCTGCTCAGCGCTGATCGTCGAGCAATCCAGAACCAAGGCGTCGACGGCGGAGGCGCGCAAGGCTTCGGCCTCGAAGAGTGCGGCCTTCACATGTTCGCCCTTGGGCAACATGGTCACAACCACGTCGGCGTTCTCGGCGGCTTCCGCTGCAGAGTGCGCGGTGCGGAGTCCTGCTGCGGTGGCAGCATCCCGTGCGTCGGCCGAGAGATCGAAGCCGACGACGTCGTGCCCTGCGGTGTGCAGGTGTGTAGCCATCGGCAGTCCCATGTTGCCGAGGCCGATCCAACAGATCTTCACGGTGTTGCCCTTCTGTCGAGTGCCGCAGAGGTGTAACCACCACGGCTTCTACCTAGAAGTGTGAGCTACGTTATATCTTCGGAAAAGGCCCGATTTGGTACACGTGCTGTGCAAAATTGCATAGCTGGGGGATACGTGAGGAGAAATGTGATGCGCGCGGATGACCTAGTGGTCCTGTTGGAGATCGCTCGCTGCGGTTCACTCGTCGGAGCGGCGTCGGCGCTGGGACTCAATCACGCAACGGTGTCGCGTCGAATGTCTGTGTTGGAAGCCGAAATACGGGCACCGCTGCTGGTTCGGGGAGTCAGCGGTTGCACACTCACCGACTTGGGGCACAGCCTGCTCAAGTCGTGTGAGCAGATCGAATCCGCACTGACCGAGGTGCGCGATCTGGCCAGTACTACGCCGCGGGAGCGTGAACTGTCCGGGCTGGTGCGGATATCCACCACCGATGCCTTCGGTACTGCGTTTGTGGCGCCGCTGATGGCAGAACTGCATCGGACCAACCCGGATCTGATGGTGGAGATCATTACGCAGACAAGGTTGGGCGCCTATGGAATTGGTGCTGATATCGAAATCGGGGTCGGTGAACCCGTCGTGGGAAGGCCCGGCGCAGAAAAGCTGACTGACTACCGGTTAGGTCTCTATGCCTCCGATGACTATCTGGCCGAACGGGGAGTACCTCAGACGCTGGCCGAACTCGCCGGCCATTCGCTGGTCTACTACATCGAAGGACTGCTTCGGGTGGAGGATCTCGACGTGCTGACGAGACTCACGGGGCATCGCCAAGTCACCTTCGGGTCGACCAACGTGCAGGTACAGACTGTGGCCACGGTCGCGGGTGCCGGGATCGGTTTGTTGCCCTCGTTCGTCGCCGAGCGCGAGCCCTCCCTGCGCCGGGTACTTCCGTCCGAAGTGGTGATCACGCTGGAATTCACGGCGTGCCTGGGCCCACGCCGGTTACGTAGGCCTGCCGCCGCGACTGTCATGCAGGCTATCCGGGAGATGGTGGCCGAGCGTCAGGATGAGCTCATGCCGCACTAGAAATGGTCCTCGTCGGTGGCGTTCACAGATGAAGGTCCGGCGGCGGCCTCTGGCGCGAGGCCGCCGCCAGCCAGCAGTCAGAACGGCTTGGTCGGCAGGTACTTGCCGTCGAGGGTGATCACTGCGCGCTCGCCGCCGTCCGGGTCGGCAACCTTCTTGATGTCGAGCTTGAAGTTGATCGCGCTGATGATGCCGTCGCCGAACTGCTCATGCACCAAGGCCTTGAGGGTGGTGCCGTAAACCTGCAGCATCTCGTAGAAGCGATAGATGGTCGGGTCGGTCGGCACGCCGCCGGGGATGGAACCGCGCAGCGGGATGCTCTGCAGCAGCCGTACAGCGTCCTCATCCAGGTCAAGCTTGGCTGCGACGGTCTTTGCAGCGTCTGCGGGCAGCGCATGCTGGCCGAGGAGGGCTGCGGTCACGAAGGCCACACTCAGCCCGGTGCCATCGGTCAGGTCTTGCCAGGACAGGTCTTTTCGGGCCTTGGCGTCGACAACGGTTGCGGCCAGTTCCTCGCGGGGTTCCGGGGTGAACTGCGACTGAATCATGATGATTTCCTTCTACTTTCGGGGTGGGGGATCAGGCGGGGACGCTGGGCATGGTTGCCGCGGCGCAGGTCTGGGGCTGTTCGACGAGTGACACGAACCGGCGTGTGCCGCCGTCGAGGGCTTCGATCGAGCCGGTTTCGATGTCGTATACCCAGCCGTGCAGGTTCAGTCGGCCCTGTTCGAGCGCAAGGGCGACCGAGGGATGTGTTGCGAGGTTGGTCAACTGGGCGATGACGTTCTCGTGGACCAGCGCGTTCAGCTTCGCGGCCGCCGAGCGGTGCGTACGGGCTGCATTGACGACCTTCGCGGAATTCGCGTGCTGGAGCCAGTTCGCAACGGCGGGCAGTTCGTCGAGGGACCTACCGTCGGAGATTGCGGTCATTGCGCCGCAGTCGGAGTGGCCGAGGATCACGATGTCGGTGACGCCGAGCACCGCGACTGCGTACTCGACGGTGGCCGAGACGCCACCTGGTTCGGGGCCGTACGACGGGACGATGTTTCCGGCGTTCCGGATGACGAACAGATCGCCAGGTTCGCGTTGGGTCACCAGTTCCGGGACCACCCGACTGTCCGAGCAGCTGACGAACAGGGCTTGTGGATTCTGAGCTGTCGCGAGCTCCTTGAAGAGCCGGGAGCGCTGCGGGAATGCCTCCTTCTGGAATGTCAGAAAGCCGTCGATGATGTTGTGCACGGTGCCTCCTTGCATCGGGTGATGACTCAAGGATGTCCTTGCCCGGCGATAGTGTCCAAGACTTGTTATTCATCAACTTGATAGACAGTGCCTATAGTTGTACTTATGGAGCTACGCCACATCCGATATCTGCTCGCGGTAGCCGAACACCAGAACTTCACCCGGGCGGCCGAGGCGCTGCACGTGTCGCAGCCGACGCTGTCCCAGCAGATCAAGCAGCTCGAAACTGCCCTGTGTGTGCAGTTGCTGGACCGGTCGGGGCGCGTAGTGCGGACCACCGACGCCGGCGAGGCCTTCCTTCACTACGCGCGCCGAGCCCTGCAGGATCTCGATGCCGCCGAGCGCGCGATCCATGACGTCCAAGACCTCAGCCGCGGCTCGCTGCGACTGGCGACGACGCCCACCTTCGCCGCCTACCTGGTGGGTCCATTAGTGGACCGCTTCACGACGCGACACCCCGGCATTACCGTGACCGTTCAGGAGATGACCCAGGACCGAATCGAGGCCGAGTTGGCGCGCGACGGGCTCGAGATCGGCATCGCGTTTGCGGATGTACGCTCGGACGAGATCGAAAGTGAGTCGCTGTTTGTCGAAACATTGAGTCTCGTTGTCGGTGAGGAGCATTCGCGTGCCGGGCGGAGGAAGCCCCTGCCCGCGAAGGAACTCGACGATCAGGCGCTGGTGTTGCTCAGCAGCGATTTCGCGACGAGGCTTCACATCGATCGGTACTTCAAGGATCAGGGGATCACACCCCGGACGGCCGTCGAGGTCAGCTCGATCGGTGCGATCGTGGAGATCGTGCGCCGCGGCAGGCTCGCGACTGTGTTACCCGACGCGATCGCGCTCGAACAGCAGGGACTGTTCTCGATTCCGTTGTCTCCGGCGCTGCCGCCACGCACCGTGGCCCTCCTCCGCCGGAAGGGTGCCTATCGCACTGCGGTCGGTCGGGCCTTCGCCGAGATGGCCTCGACCTGGGACCATCGGGACGGGTGGCCCGGGTGAGGATCACTTCCGAAGGTCATTTCAATGATGTCGACACGGTGCCCGCCTAATTTCCGAGTCCCGAAGAGCTGCAGCTTGATTCGGTGATGTCACTGGGAAGCGTTCGGCAGGATCGCTTTGCTCGTACCGAGGCTCGTCCATGGGGGAGGAAGCGCCGCGCCCTGTTGTAGAAGCCGGCGCGCTGCATGGCGTTGACGTGAGTGCGAATGGACGCTCGGGACCAACGTCCTTCGCCCCGGACCCATTTGGAATGTCGGCGAGCCTACTCAAGGGTAGTACCGGCCAGCCGGTACTGTCGCCCAACGTCGGAAATGTCCCATTTCTTGATTGAAAACAGGAGGTTGTTTTGTCTCGATATTCCGTGCGACGAATCGTGGTATCTCTGGCCGTCGCGGTGGCGGCGTCCGCTGGTGTATTGGCGGGAACGTCTACCGCGGGTGCGCAGCCCACCTTCTTCGAAATACTTGCGGATGCCTCCACCGGCAGCGCAGGTAGTACAGGCGATGCACCGGACGATACGAAAACGTACAGCGGCGATGCAACGTACTTTAATGCCGGACTCGGTAGTTGCGGTGGTATGTCCGCAAATACCGACTACGTGGTTGCGATATCCGCAAGTATCTGGACCCGAGCGTTGTGCGGAAAACGAATTATGGCTACGAGCGGGATGAGATCCGTAACTGTCACCATCGTTGATACCTGTCCAGGCTGCGCTGCTGGTGATCTTGATTTTTCACCAGCCGCTTTTAAGAAGTTGGGCAATCTGTCGGACGGAAGAATTCCTATCACATGGCACTTTATCGACTGATCTTGTCGGTGAGTCGGGCACCAACTGAGGAGCGGCATGTTTTGAACTCGACCTCGTTGCCGTCGGCATCGGTGTAGACGGCGGGCTGTATGCCCAGGTGAGTCTGCGTGAACGTGATGGGATCAGCTTCCTCCCGGCCTTTCAGCGGCCAGGATTCCGCTGATCGCTCAGCTGAAACTATGTGGCATCCTGCCGTTCCAACCAGTTCACGATCGCTTGGTTAGTTTCAATGGGCCTTTCTTGCTGAATCCAATGACCGCAGTCAAGGTTGATCACTTCCGCATTGGGAACGAACTGTGTCAGGTTGTCAGCCCTCGGGATTGCGTCGCGGTCGCCGCAGATCATGAGTGTGGGCTGGTGAATGATTGGGTTCACGTCGGCCAGCAGGCGCCAGTTGCGGTCAAGGTTTCTGTACCAGTTGATGCTGCCCGTGAACCCTGATGTTTCGAAAGCAGAGACAAAAACG
Source organism: Rhodococcus sp. ARC_M6 (assembly GCF_022810305.1). Classification (GTDB taxonomy): domain Bacteria; phylum Actinomycetota; class Actinomycetes; order Mycobacteriales; family Mycobacteriaceae; genus Rhodococcus_F. Next base: position 98,141 of record NZ_JALGQH010000002.1, on the reverse strand, counting down.
GCCAGTTCGCGCTCGCTCATCAGAGGCTCACCGAGTGGGGTTTCCGTTCTCGCGAGATTCATGAACGCCATTCCTGGCTCAGGTTCTCGGAGGGGCTCGTTCGTGCGAAACATGTTGCGCAGGAACTGGACTGTGTTCTCTTCGAGTACAGCGTCTGCGACGCCTGGCTGTCGATTGAAATGGACAAAATAGTAGTCGCCGCCAAGCAACTCTTCCATGAATTCGATCCAGGGTTTCTCGCCGCGCTCCTGGTAGGGCAGGCTCAGGGCAATCACTTTGTTTACTCGGTCTGGATGCAACAGGGTCAGTCCCCACACGACAAAGGCACCCCAGTCATGGCCTGCAAAGGTGGCATCTTCGTAGCCGTAGTGATCGAGAAGTGCGATGAGATCACCCGACAAGTGCTCAATATCGTAGGAAGCTACGTCGGTCGGTCGGGATGAGTTTCCGTAGCCCCGCTGGTTCGGGACGATGACGTGGTAGCCCGCAGCGACAAGGGCGGGCACCTGATAGCGCCAAGAATAGGCATGCTCTGGCCATCCGTGACACAGCACGATGGGGTTTCCGGCATTGTGTCGACCTGCTTCAAAGACTTCGAGTTCCACGCCGTTGACGGGGATTCGGACCGGCTGGGGAAAATCGGATGGATTCACAAATACTCCTTGGGGTTGATTACCCGATCTTGTGTACGGATTGATCGGTTGCGCCGACGATAGGGAGCATTGCGGACACATGATGTCCTAGATCGTTGGCAGACTGAAGAAATGCGGAACGATCCCACAGGTAGAGCACTGGAGCTGCTGTCGCTCCTTCAGACACATCGTTTCTGGAACTGTGCCGAACTAGCCGCACGACTCGAGGTCACAGAGCGAACGGTGCGCCGTGACGTCGATCGACTACGCGACCTGGGCTATCCGGTCGATTCCACGTCGGGAAAGTATGGGGGTTACCGACTTGTGACGGGGGCACACGTGCCGCCCCTGATCCTCGGCGATGACGAGGCCGTCGCGGTAGCCGTCGGATTGCGCTACGCCGCTGAGGCGGCCATCGACGGCATCGAAGAGACGTCGCTGCGCGCGCTGACAAAAATCGAAACACTCCTACCGCATCGGCTACGCCGACGTGTGTCGGTGCTGCACTCGAGCGTGACTTCGATGCGGCGTGCGGCCGTCGACGACGACATCGTGGACCCCGAAGCGCTCAGTGTGCTCGCTGCGGCATGTCGCGACCATGAGCACGTGCGTTTCGACTACCGCCGAGGTGATGGCGAGAGCAGCCGACGGCTCGTCGAGCCGCACCAACTTGTCACTGCAGGACGTCGTTGGTATCTCGTAGCCTGGGACCAACATCGTTGTGACTGGCGAACGTTTCGACTGGACCGTCTCCGGGAGCCTTGGCTGGCGGGCAGTCATTTCACTCCCCGCGAGATTCCGGGCGGTGATGCGGCGAGCTTCGTCGCGAGCTCACTCGGCCCGACACCCCGTCACCTCGATGCGAAACTCACCATCCACGCTGCGTTCGCTGAACTCGAAGGTGTGCTCCGATGGATTGACCACACACCAATCGAGGTGGAAGCAGACCGCTGTCTGGTCCAGATCCGCAGTGAAGATCTTGGCCGGCTCGCCATGACGGTTGCTCGCATTGCGCTCACCGCTCCAGTGGTGGTGATCGAACCAGCCGAGCTCGCCGACACCGTCAGGAAGCTCGCCAGTCACCTCAGTGTCGCGCCATCATGACGAATAGTTGGCGATCGATCTGTCGAGAATCGTGTCCGTTTCGTTCTGAGCTTGGAGAATAAATGACCGCTTCAGAGTTATCACCACCGGTTTCCGCCCACCCACCAACGTGGAAGTTCGACTACCCGATCATCCACGCCGAGACACGGACCAAGTGGCGTACTTGGCTGATGGACAACACCACATCAGCCCGAGGGGTGTGGTTGTGCTCCTGGCGCAACACCACCAGCCGACCACGTTGCCCGTATCCCGACGCCGTCGAGGAAGCCATCTGCTTTGGTTGGATCGATTCCACCAACACCATCCTCGACGAAGAGCGCGGCTTGCAGCTATTCACGCCGCGTAGACGCAAGAGTTCTTGGACCCGGCTCAACCGCGTACGCGCAGCCGATATGGAGGCGCGCGGCCTCATGACCGACGCTGGTCGCCACGCTATTGCTGCCGCGAAAGCCAACGGCTGGTGGACGATTTCCGACCAAGTCGAAGACCTCGAGGAACCATCTGACTTGACGGCGGCGCTCGACCGAGACTCGCGGGCTCGAAGCAACTGGGACGGTTTTCCGCCCAGCGCCCGAAAAATGATGCTGTGGTGGATCGTCAGTGCCGCTCGAGATGCAACACGAGCTGGTCGAATCGCCCAGATCGTCAACGACGCCGCCATCGGTCAACGTGCTCACGGCTGATCCACAATTCGATCGCGCCCGGTACGTGGGTGGCACCTAAACGCAATCAGGCCAACCGTCGAAGTTGTATCAACTCGTGCCCTGTCTCTTCGTCTGGATGACGCCCGGTTTCTTGGAAACCGATGATCGCGTAGAAGCGTCGAGCAGATTCGTTGAGTTCGTAGACTTCGAGCGTCACCGTTCCATGCAGTGCAGTCGCATGCTCGACCAACAACCGCCCGATCCCCAGTCGTTGGGCGTGAGGAGAAACGAACAAGCCACCGATCTCTGCCCCGAGCAGTCCGAGTAACCCGACAACGCCCTCCGGAGTTTCAGCTATCCAGTTTTCTGCGTGGACGAGGTAGATCTCACGCATCTTTGCTTCACGGGCGCCTTCACCTTCTCCATCGAGGAAAGGATGTGCGAGTTTGGCTGCCTGAGACCATAATTCGATGACGGCTTCCTCATCGGACGGTCGATAGCGCCGAACATTCACGGTTGTTTCCACTGCTTCACCATAAATGATGACACGACCGAGTGCTCAGCCGTTTTCATAGCCGAAATCGGGACATCGGCTGTTGCGTCGCGCATCATGGATACGTGACCGGCGATCATCGCGCGAGATCGACAGCCAACCGCACGCTCGAGGTACTTCCTCCGGGCGCGGGGGCCGCCGCGATGTCCTCCGGGATCGTGTCGGTGGCCTTGCATCTCGTGGGCTTCGAAGTCTTTTCGCTGGTCTGGCTGGTAATCGGCGCAGCAATCTGGCTGGTTCTCGCCGGGGTGTTCGCATCGAGGTTGGTCGACAATCGCGCCCGGTGGATCGACGAGGCAGACACTCCGCCGGCGCTCACCGGCGTCGCCGCGACAACGGTGCTCGGTACCCGCGTCGTACTGCTCGATTGGGACTTGGTCGGTTATGCAGCGCTCGCGATCGCCCTCGCAGCCTGGATTGTGCTCATACCGGCGGTAATTCGGCACTGGACATCGCCAACCGTTGGCGTCCATTTTCTGCTCTGTGTTGCGACGCAGGGATTGGCCGTACTGGGTGGCACGCTCGCAGCGACGACCACTGCGCACTGGATCGCAATTCCATCGGCGGCGGCCTTCCTGCTCGGCTTGGGATTTTACGTGTTGGTACTGGTCAGGTTCTCATTCAATCAACTCCGAATCGGAGCCGGTGATCATTGGGTGTTCGGCGGCGCCCTGGCGATTTCAACGCTGGCTGCCGGAAAGCTGTCCGCAGCAGCGCCGGTGGTGGGCTGGCCAGCATCGCTGCACCTGTGGTTTCAACGATCGAGTGTCGTGCTCATCGTCGTTGTCCTCGGTTGTTACGCGGCGCTATTCGTCTGTGAATTGATCTGGCCACGACTGAAATACGACGTCAGGCGCTGGTCAACGGCCTTTCCGATGGGGATGACATCGGCGGCCTCGCTGACTATCGCAACAACATCGTCGGCTCCGTGGTTGAAGCCGGTGGGTGAGGTATTGGTGTGGCCGGCAGTGATTCTGTGCGTAATCTTGCTGATCGCATCGGCACGGCGACTGCGCGCCGTGAGTTCACCAGCCTCGGCGTTGGGGTCTTGAGCCGATTCGTGCGTCGTCGCGGCTCCGGTACACGATGTACGGCCGAAACAGGTACGCGATCGGCGCGCTGAATACGTGGACCAGACGCGTGAACGGCCACAGAACGAACAGCACCAAGGCGATCGTGACGTGGATGTGGAAGGCGAGCGAGGCCTGTGCCATGAGGTCGCCACGGGGTTGGAAGATCCAGATGGATCGGAACCACGGCGATACCGTCGTCCGGTAGTTGGATTCTTCGCCGAACGCTCCGGATCCCAGCACCGTGGTGGCGAGACCGGCGACGATTGCGGCGATCAGCACCACATACATCAGCTTGTCGTTCCAGGTAGTGGCCATGAACACCGGTCCGCGGGTCCGCCTTCGGTACACAAGAATTCCGGCACCAACCAGCGTCGCCACACCTGCGATCGACCCGAGGACGAGGGCCTGCAGGTGATAGACGTGCTCGCTCATCCCGATCGCGTCGGTCCAGGACTGCGGGATCACCAATCCGATGAAGTGTCCGATGATGACTACAAGGATTCCGAAATGGAACAGCGGACTACCGATCCGCAACAGGCGATGCTCGTACAGTTGGGACGAGCGCGTCGTCCAACCGAATTTGTCGTAGCGGTAACGCCACCATGTGCCGCTCACAAAGATGGCCAACACGACGTACGGAACTACGTCCCAATAGATTTCACCGGCAGACATCTCACGTCACTCCTTCACGGCGGGGCGGGACTGTCAGGGTGAAGAGTGGGAGTCCGACGGATTCGGCAGGTGGTCCCGATGCGGCGAGTTGCTGGGCGCGAAGCACGTCTTTGGCGGAGGCCGGCGGTAGGGAGTTGCACACGGCTTGGAGAACCGGCGCGTACGGCGAGTCCGAGTCGGTTAATGACGAGCTGATCAGGTCCAGCGGAACACGATGCGCTGAAAGAAGTTTCGCACCTGACTCGGCATCGACGAGGGCGGCGAACTCAAGGACGACGGTTAGATGGTCTGCCGATTCACTTTTCGGTGGCTCGACACCGGCCGCGCGGTAGGCGTCGGCGAAGGCCAGGATTTCGCGCCCGCGGTTACGCGTATCGCCGGCAGTCCAGTAAGTCAGGTAGAGAGTGCTGCGCCGCCTCAGATCGAATGTCTCGACATACTGCGCGGCCGCTGCAAATTCGTCGCAGTCGCGGAGAAAGCGGTGCGTGTGTGCGAGTTGATCTCGGGACGCCGGTGGGAGATGCCCGAGGATGTCTTCGACGATTCGGAGTCGTTCGCCTTGACCGCTGTCGGGGTAGGCCAACAATAAACCGGCAGCGTGCCACAACAAACGGTCTTGCCTGGCGTCACTTCGGCGTCGGCCGAATCTGATCATCGCGTTTCACCTCGATCAGGAAAGAGTCCGCTCGGAGTCCCTTTGCCGTCCCAGTTCAGGAGATTGACGCGGGACGGGTTAGTTGAGTTGGCGGACATTTCGCCGGTGGTTTGACGTTCGCGTAGTGCGTGAAAGGTTTCGACTGCAACCGGGACTGGACCGCCACTGGCCTCGCCGAACGGGCCGGACTCGTGCATGCCCGGTCCGCCGTCGAAATCGAGCGAACACTCGGTGGCTGTTTCTTCGAGCTTGTGTCCGTCGACGGCGTAGGCGGTGGGAATGATGTACCGCTCGTCGTATTTCGCCAAGGCCAGGAGTCGGTACATCTCGTACATGCTTTCCTCGGTCATTCCCACGGCAGCGGGTATGTGGGGTTGCGGTTCGCGTCCGAGATTGATGTCGCGCATGTACGCCCGCATGGCGGCGAGCCGCCGCAGAACCCCGTCGATCACATCGGTGTCGCCGGCGGAAAACAGGCCGGCGAGGTATTCGATCGGAATTCGCAACGATTCGAGAGCCCCGAAAAGATTTCCGACGTCTTCTCCGTCGTGGCCGTCGCGGCTCACGGCGTCGACGACGGGGGACAGGGGCGGGACATACCAAACCATCGGCATGGTGCGGAATTCCGGATGCAGCGGTAGTGCGACGCGGTAGTCCTTGATCAGTGCGTGGATGGGAGATTTTTGTGCTGCTTCGATCCACTCGTCCGAGATGCCCTCGGCGCGAGCGCCTTCGATGACCACGGGATCTTTCGGATCGAGTAGGACGTCGAGTTGAGCTTCGTACAGATCCTTCTCATCCGGTACCGATGCGGCCGCGAGAACCTTGTCGACGTCGTAGAAGATGAGGCCGATGTACCGCAGTCGGCCGACGCAGGTCTCCGCGCACACCGTCGGCAAACCTACTTCGACGCGTGGATAGCAGAACGTACATTTCTCGGCCTTGCCGGTTTTGTGGTTGAAATACACCTTCTTGTACGGGCATCCCGATACGCACATGCGCCAGCCGCGGCACTTGTCCTGATCGACGAGCACGATGCCGTCCTCGGATCGCTTGTACATCGCGCCCGACGGACAGGATGCGACACACGACGGATTGAGGCAGTGCTCGCAAATGCGTGGCAGGTAGAACATGAACGTGTCTTCGAGCTGGAGTTTGACCTCCAGGCTGATCTTATTCAGAACCGGATCGTCGGGAACGATTTCAGGTGACCCGGCCAGGTCGTCGTCCCAATTCGCGGACCATTCCACTTTCATTGGCTTGCCGCTGATGAGGCTTCGCGGCGCGGCCACCGGCATGTGCTCACCCGAGGGGGCCTGGGTGAGATTCTCGTAGTCGTAGGTCCAGGGCTCGTAATAGTCCTGGATCGAGGGCATCTTCGGGTTCGCGAAGATACGTGAGAGTTTCTTCAGGCGGCCACCGTCACGCAGTCGGAGGCGGCCCTTCTGATCGCGAATCCACCCGCCGTTCCACTTCTCCTGATCTTCGTAAGTGCGCGGATATCCTTGGCCCGGACGGGTTTCCACATTGTTGAACCACACGTACTCGGTGCCGGACCGGTTGGTCCACGCCTGTTTGCACGTCACCGAACAGGTGTGACAGCCGATGCACTTGTCGAGATTCATCACCATCGCCAGCTGCGCCATGACTCGCATCAGTACGTCACCTCCTGCGAGCGACGACGCACCACGGTCACTTCGTCGCGTTGGTTTCCGGTGGGCCCGAGGTAGTTGAAGGCGAACGACGTCTGCGCATACCCGCCGGCGAGGTGGGAAGGCTTGATCAACAGTCTGGTCAACGAATTGTGGATGCCACCGCGCTTTCCTGTCGTCTCCGTGAGCGGTACGTCGATTGTCCGCTCTTGCGCGTGATAGACGAAGACGACACCGTCCGGCATTCGATGCGACACGATTGCGCGACACACGATGACGCCGTTGCGGTTGACCGCCTCGACCCAATCGTTGTCGGATACCTCGATCTTGGCAGCGTCGCCGGGACTCATCCACATCGTCGGTCCGCCGCGCGAGAGCGAGAGCATGAACAGATTATCCTGGTACTCGGAATGGATCGACCACTTCGAATGAGGCGTCAGATATCGGACGCTCAACCCGATTCCGCCCGTCCGATCACCGAGTGCGGGTTCGCCGAACAGGCTTGCCATGTCGAGCGGGGGCCGGTAGATCGGCAGTTGTTCGCCAAGTTCTTCGATCCAGTCGTGATCGAGGAAGAAGTGCATTCGGCCGGTGAGGGTGTGGAACGGTTTGAGTTCCTCGATATTGACAGTGAAGGGTGCATAGCGTCGGCCACCGGTTTCGCTGCCCGACCACTCCGGGCTCGTGATAACCGGGACCGGGCCAGCCTGGGTGTCCGCGAACGTGATTCGGCGTTCCTCGCTGCCGGCAGCTAAATGCTTGAGCGATCTGCCCGTCCGCTTTTCCAGTTGAGCGAAACCTTCCACCGCGAGTCTTCCGTTGGAGGCTCCCGACAGTGCGAGGATTGCCTCCGCCATTTTCTCGGCGGTATCGAGCGCCGGGCGACCGGCTGCCGCCCCGGAATCGAAGACGCCGTGCTTAGCGGCGAGTTCTTCGACTTCCCGCTTCGGGTGCGTCGTGACGCCCTTGGTTGTGAGTCCGGCATTCTCGACCAACGGTCCTAGTGCAGCCCATTGCTCGGCGACGGCGGGATAGTCGCGTTCGACCACCACGAGCGGTCCCATAGTCTTCCCGGGGACGGGTTTTTCCCCTTGTGAATGCCAATCTTGTTCTCGCCCGGAGGGGTACGCCATTGCGCCGGGTGTGTCGTGTTGCAGCGTTCCCATCACGACGTCTCGACGCTTCCCGAGGTGCTTTTCCGCCAGCACACTGAATGCCTTGGCGATCGCACCGAATGCTTCGAAGTCCGAGCGGGTTTCCCAGGGCGGATCGATGGCAGGGGAGAAGGCGTGAAGGAACGGATGCATGTCCGTGCTGGACAAGTCGGATTTTTCGTACCACGTGGCCGCCGGCAGAACGACGTCGGAAAGCAACGTCGTAGACGTCATTCGAAAGTCGATCGACATCAACATGTCGAGTTTTCCCTCGGGGATATCGTCGGTCCACGTGATGTCATTGGGGCGCAGGTCTTCCGGCGTCGGCTCAGCCTGCAGGTTGGAGTCCGTGCCGAGTAGATGCCGAAGGAAGTATTCGTTGCCTTTGCTCGACGACCCCAGTAGGTTTGCACGCCACACACTCAGCACCCGCGGCCAGTTCTGCGGGTTATCAGGATCGGTGACTGCGAGTTTAAGTGCGCCCGAAGATAATTGGGCGGCGACGTGTTCAGCTACGTCACGTTCGTGGGCGTCGGCCTCGTCAGCCAGATCGAGACTCGAGCGATCGAACTGTGGGTAGAACGGAGTCCAGCCCATTGCCACCGCCGACGTCATGACGTCCATCGTGTGGCGGCCGCGGAAATTTCCGCGGCCGATGGGACTAGCAAGAGCATCGGCCTGATAGCCGTCGTATCGCCACTGATCGGTGTGGACGTACCAGTAGGAGGTGCCGGCCATCTGCCTCGGCGGACGGAGCCAATCTGTTCCCATAGCCAGAGTTGCCCAGCCAGTGACGGGTCGGCATTTTTCCTGGCCGACGTAGTGAGCCCATCCGCCGCCGTTGCGTCCCATCGACCCGGTGAGGAGCAGCAGGCTCAGGACAGCGCGATATGTCGCATCGCCGTGGAACCACTGGCAGATACCCGCACCCATGATGATCATCGAACGGCCACCCGATTCGACTGCGTTGGTGGCAAATTCACGTGCAATGCGAATGACCTGTGCGGCGCTGACGCCGGTAATCGATTCCTGCCAGGCTGGGGTGTACGGCGCGCTGGGGTCGTCCAATCCCGACGGCCATTGCCCGGGCATTCCGTCGCGCTGCACCCCGTACTGGGCGAGCATCAGATCGAAGACGGTGCACACCAGACGATCTCCCACACGGCGCACCGGCACTCCGCGGATCATGGTCTCGCCATGACCATCCGGGGTGTCGAAACGGGGGAAGTGGATTTCTGCGGTTTCGCCCCACTCAACGTCGACAGTCAGAGCGGGAACGATCTCGCCGAGATCGAGATTCCACTTTCCGACACCTTCGTCGCCGTAGCGGAAACCGAGAGAACCGTTCGGCACAACCACGGTGTCGGTGACGGTGTCGATCAGAACCGGTTTGAACGCAGAATTTTCGCTGGTCTCACCCAGGTCGGCAGCTGTCAGGTTTTTGCCCGCGACAAGGAGGCCGTCGCGTTCCTCGATGGTGACGAGAAACGGCAGGTCAGTGAACTGCCGCACGTAATCGTCGAAGAACGGTTCGCTTTTCTTCACGAAGAACTCCGACAGGATTACGTGGCCCATTGCCATAGCCATTGCTCCGTCGGTGCCCGCAGCACACGGCATCCACTCGTCGGCAAATTTGGTGTTGTCGGCGTAATCGGGGCTGATCGAGACGACCTTGGTTCCGCGATAACGAACCTCGGCCATCCAATGAGCGTCGGGGGTTCGGGTGACCGGGACGTTGGACCCCCACATCATCAAATACGACGCGTCCCACCAGTCCCCGGACTCTGGCACGTCTGTCTGATCACCGAATACTTGAGGCGACGCCACCGGGAGGTCCGCATACCAGTCGTAGAAGGACGTCATGACGCCGCCGATAAGTTCGATGAACCTCGACCCCGCCGCGAATGACACCATCGACATCGCCGGAATGGGGGAGAACCCCGCAACCCGGTCGGGGCCGTACTTCTTGATGGTGTGCACATGGGCGGCGGCAATCATCTCGGTGGCCTCGGCCCACGTGACGCGTACCAATCCGCCTTTTCCTCTGGCCTGCTGGTACTTTCGGCGGCGCTCCGGATCGGCCTGAATGTCGGCCCACGCATCCACCGGATCACCGAGTCGTGCTTTCGCTTCGCGGTACATTTCGATGAGAACACCACGCGCATACGGGTAGCGGACTCTCGTTGGGGAGTACGTGTACCAAGAGAACGCGGCTCCACGCGGACAGCCACGCGGCTCGTACTCGGGACTGTCCGGCCCCACCGACGGATAGTCGGTCTCCTGAGTTTCCCAGGTGATGATGCCGTCTTTGACGTAAATTTTCCACGAACACGATCCGGTGCAATTGACTCCGTGCGTGGAGCGGACCACTTTGTCGTGGCTCCAGCGATCGCGGTAGAAGATGTCGCCTTCACGGCCACCCTTGCGATTCACGGTGCGAAGGTCGTCCGAGAACTTCCCCGGGGTGAAGAAGCGCCCGCCGCGAAGCAAGAGATCCTCGACGCTGCTACCGATGTGTTCGACCACTCTGCACTTCCTTCACGTCTCCACAATCACCGCGGGTGATCGAGAATCTGACGAACGAGCATGCGTGTCCATAGAACCGCAAAATCGGACTCGTTGCGGCTGTTCGGGGGAAATGGGCAGTGAGGAGGGGTAGACCGATCGAGTCCCGGGATTGATCGGGTGTCCCTCGGATGTCTGCCGCACAGTGGCGTCGACACGATCGTTTCTTGGATGGCGTCGGCGGATACCAACCGGATTTTGCAAACTGCACCCTATTTCCCCGTCCTTGGGTACGGGTTCACCCACAACACCGCTATCGAAGGACGGGAAGAGACATGACCGGCGAGGAAACACGGTACGAGGTCACTGAGATCAAGGCGATCCGGGGCACCGAGTCGAAAACGATCACATGCAAGCAGCAGGAAGGCTGGGGCCAGCTGGATGCCCTGATGCCGGACCAGTGCGGTGAACTGCTTCGCTGTTGTCCGTGTCCGCCTCAAGCCCGAGCCAACTGGCCTACGAGACTCCGTTGTCGAGTAGCGCCTTCTTCATTGCGGCGATCACTGCCGCTGTGCGGTCGGATACGGCGAGTTTGCCGAAAACGCGGACGAGGTGTGTCTTGACGGTCAGTGGCGCTCGAATTGCCCCCTTACTACGTGATTGGTCCCGAACGGTGCGTTGACCCTGAGCGACCAAGTTTCGCTTTTCGTCTACGGGCGGCAGCGGTTGCACAAAGGTAGCGCTCGGCGGCGGTGTAGTCGGTGGTCGTGCCGTCCCGATCGGTACTTCGGGTGATCAGTGCGAGGTACCGACGGCGGATTGCTGCGGCGTCGGCTTGTCCACGGAGAAATTCCACTGCCGCGATGCTTTCCGGGCTGGGTGGCGTTCCCCTGCGATGCCGCGTTTCGGCGGGGACCGAGCCACCCGGACCCGTCCTGCTGCTGTCGCCGTTCACGGCTGCGTGGTTCGGGTATTGACGCGCGTGAGGTCGTGGTCGTAGTAGTCCAGGACACGGTGGTCCATGAGCCGCCTCCACAACGGCGGTATCCACGCGCACACGATCATCACCGCGTACCCCGCCGGCAGTTGCGGCGCAGTCGCGTTGCCACGTAGCGACTGGTACCGAAGGCGCGGGTTCGCGTGATGGTCACTGTGGCGTTGGAGTTGGTAGAGGAACAGATTGCTCACGAGGTGGTCACTGTTCCAACTGTCCTCGGGGCGCACTTTCACGAAGCTGCCATCGGGTCTGCGACCGCGCAGCAGTCCGTAGTGCTCGAGGTAGTTCGCGGCCTCGAGGAACGAGATCCCGGCGAAGGCTTGCAGCAGCAGCCACGGGGTGACCTGCCAGCCGAATGCTGCGATCAACGCGCCGAAGACGGCGATGCTCATCGCCGAGGTCTGCACAATGGCGTTCGCCGGACTCCAGGCCCGTTTTCCTCGCCGGCGTAGGCGCGCCGTTTCGATCTGCCAGCCCGACGTCAACCCGCCGATGACACTGCGAGGCAGGAACGCCCAGAACGATTCGCCGAACCGGGCGCTGGCCGGGTCCTGCGGGGTCGCTACCCGGATATGATGGCCGTGGTTGTGTTCGACGAAGAAATGGCCGTAGAGCGATTGAGCGAGAACGATTTTCGCCAACCAACGCTCGACGGTGTCATTCTTGTGTCCGAGTTCGTGGGCGGCGTTGATTCCGACGCCGGCGACGACACCCACGGTCATCGCGAGGGCGATCTTCTCTCCCGTGGCCATCGGGGCGTGTACCCAGCACCAGCAGGCGAAGACCAGTCCCGCGTACTGGAACGGCACGAAAAAGTAAGTACACCAACGATAGTAGCGGTCCTTCTGGAGTAGCGGGATCGCATCGTCGGGTGGGCTCTGGCCGTCTTCGCCGGCAATGAGATCGGCTATCGGAATGACCAAAACCAGGATCCAAGCGCCCGTGGCCCAGAACAAACCAAGGTGTAGGTGTTCGACGAGGAACCAGGACAGGAACGGGCTCAGGGGGATTAGTAGTCCCAACGGCCACCAGTAGCGTTTCCGGTCTCGCCAGCGGGGAGGGGTGACTGTCTCGGGTACAGCGGGTTGAGAGGTCATCAAGATAGTCCGATCAGGTGCAGCACTACGGTGAGGCTCCGGTCTTTAGGCGAACATGTAACCGATGTATCCCATTCCGCCGCAATAAGTTACATGTGCACCGAGTCGCAGGGTGATGATCGAACACCGAAATGGCCGTGAGCGTGCGTTCTCGGCGCCATGTCGGCCATCTGGCGACAGGGTGCCTCGGTTCTGTCGATGTCGTCGGGGAGACGTGAAAGCTGTCAATGATGTTGCAGCAGAGCCTCGATCGGAGATATGAGCTTTTGGGCCGAGTGGCGATCCGGCCCTATCGCGGTAGGTGTACGTCTGCTTTCCGCGGGCGTAGGTACATTCACGCGGGTGACCGACGTCATAACGTATTTTGTCGGGGGTCCTGTGAATCGCTGCTGCGGAAGGAGGCTCGAAGAACCGTCTCTGGCAGGTCCTGGCCGGGTTGCACTGCACCACCTGTCAACATGATGTGTCTGGTTTCGATCGTGGTGAAGGCCTGCTGTCGACGCCCACCCGTCGAACCCGGTGCGTCGAGGATGAAACAGCACGCAGAACGGGCTACGCAATGCGGCGATGGCAGGGCGCCGACGAGGAGTGCCCAATGGCGGGCCGGCTACAGGAAGCAGTCTGGCCTGTGCGGGACGGTCTCGACGGCCACACAAGGTAGGGGATCGACGAGGCCGGTAAGACGCCAGCGGCAACATCAACGCTTACACTTCGACCATACATGTAAACGTCCTGATGTCGTCGCGGGCTAGATCCGATCATCATCGGAGGTTCCGCGAGCCGAACGCGGCGGTATCGCAGCAAGATGCGGCCCGCCAGGGTCTTTCACCCGCCGGTGCCGAGTTGGACCGGGAGATTAATCGTGTCGCGGGTGCAACGCCTCGTTCATGCTCTCCACCCCACGCGCATGCGCCGACAGGTCCTCCCGAGCCGACCGCATCGCGGCACTGCGACTACGCGACCCCGACTCCGAGGCTTCCGAGTCCCCATCCGAGTTCGGCACGCCGCCGTCGCGGCGTCCTCGGGCGGTGCCGGACTCCTTCCGATCCGACTGCGCACGGAGCAAGGATTCTGATTTCGGGGTATTTCGCATCAGAGCATTATTCCAGAATCAGGCCCGCCGCCGGCGACCTGTCCGCCGCCGACGCCGGTTCCCGGCACCTACCTCGCGGTATCCGCCTGCGGGCGTAGCTCTCGAGTCCACTGGAAAAATTCTGTAGCGATGAGGGTAGACATTCGCATTTACCTGTTGTATCTTTTCTCTCGTACCGAAAAGAACAAATCAAGAGGTGCGGGAGAAATGAACTACCCGCAAGCAGTACCGCAGGGCAGGGCAGCGTCGAGGCCGAAAGTTTGAGTGTGTGTGGCCTCGGCAGCCCCTTGAGAGCGGCTACCGGACAGCTAGGTTTGAGTCCGGCAGCTCGAAAGAGTGCAGTTGTGTAAGGAAGTTCAACCCAGACCCCCGGCGGCCTCCACGGCGCCGGGGGTCCCGTCCGTTGACCGAAAGAAGACATCCCATTCAGGCAGAACCCCCCGGCAGTGCACTGTCCGGAAAATTCGACGACGAAGACTACCCGGCGTACAGCATGGGCCAGGCAGCTGAGCTTCTCGGTGTCCGGCAAGCATTCCTGCGCAGTCTCGACGCCGCGAAACTCCTCACCCCGCAGCGGTCCGCCGGCGATGCTTCTTGTGCCTGGTTTGCAGACCCGATGTATTCGGTGCCGATCTCGAAGCTGCGCCCGCAGGAAGCGCTCTCCACATACGCCGATACGACCGTCTTCGCTCCGACGTTGCATTCGAACACCTCACGGACGTCGAACTCGTAGAACCCGACCCGGTCCTCAATGCGTTTCGTCGTCACGGTTCCGGTGAAGGCCGACGCTGCATACGAAATCTGCTCCGAGATCTGGGGTCCGTCAGCCTCGTAGACGCATGAGCATGCGTGGGCAGGGGTCGGAGACTGTTGGCGAGGCAGGGCGCTGGGCCGGTGAGTGCGGAAGCGTCCGGTTCTCACTGACCTTGTCGGGTTGGGGGGGTGACGGATCGATGGTTACTCAACGGTTTTGTGAGCTTCTACGAGAGCGAGCCACCCCACTCCCTTAGCGTGATCGTCCATAACGGTGAGGAGCTCTCGGTTTCTTACATGTCTCTGAATCGGTCTTGGTCTCAACAGGTCAACGCATCAGCGACCATAGTTGAGTCAGTTTCACCAAGTTTGGCGAAACGCGTAGGGGATCACTTTTTCTGTCAACCAGAATGAGGCAGCAGTGCCTCAATTTCGGGTGCTCGTTAGGCTCATCTGGGGATCTACCAAGGGTGTTAACGTAGCTCGCCAGGAAAATGCCGCTTCAGAATCGAGGAGCATCCGTTGTTCACGTCTATCCTGAACCCGCGACAGTACGAGAAGTTGCATGGTGTCAACGGCATCTGAATTTTGACCCCTTTCCGGCACCTTGGGTTCTAGTCAACGTCGCAACACCGATGGATTCTGTGACTCTAGTAGAGCCGTGAACAACTCTGTCGGACAACGGTCTTGGAGGACGATCCTGGGACGGCTGTTGAGTTCGTTCTCGACGGCCAGCAGATGTTCCGGTGAATGGATGGTGAGGTCCGTTCCAACAGCTCGTTGGCGTTCTCCTTCGAACCTCGGAAGCATTGGCCGGCGGCGGTGATGGATCTGCCGGTGACGGCGGCGCAGGTTTGTCCGGTGATGGTGATGTCGACGTTGTCGGGGATGTGTCCGAGGTCGAGCCATTGGTCGGGGCCGGAGTCGATGATCAGTGCGGTGGCGCCGGCGTCGAGGTGGCGGGTGTATTCGCTGTAGCAAGTGGGCGATTGCGGGGCGTGTGCGCGCGGAATGGTGCCGCTCGGTGTCGTTTCGTGATAGACGCTACATCTGGTGGCCGACACGCGCGCCTGACACAACATCTTGTAATGACATCGAGGTAGTTCTCGAATTCCCAAGGCTCACGTCATCTCGGAGTTGATAACTCCATCTTTTGACAAGAAGCCGGCAATCCAAGAGTGCTCGTTCACTTCAGGAGCCACACGTTCTCTAGGCTGTGTAGCGGCAGCGCCTTTGGTCCGACTCCTCGGAATCGGACCAAACAAATTCACTTGGCAGGCGGAGCGATGTGTCGCTGCAGAGATTCGACCAGTTCCGTCAACTCGCCCCGAGTGGCGGCGAACACCACCTCCCGGTTCTCGTCAGTGCCGGTCTTAGCCGGATTCAGCGTGATCGTCACTCGGCGCGGAACGTTTCCGCTTGTCCGTCGAGCCCGGCTTCCAGTCCGTACGGACATAGCCTTTGTGAGGGCCCACTCGTCAAGTTGTGCGAGATCCGCGCTAATAAGAACCCTCGGTCCCGAGCCGTCGAAGTTGTCAACCATCCACTCCGTTTCCGGATCGTTGTGCTTCGTGTGGTGGAGAGCGCATACCGGCGCGTGACTTACTACGACGGTCGTCGAATTATCGGTTATGGGCGTGTCACCGCAGTGTTCGGACCTGCGCGGATGGCGGTACACAGGAAGTTTGGGGATGCCGGGTCAGAGGGCCGCGCCTCCGAGTGCGAAAGTGGCCTCCTCGGTTGTGCTGAGGAGGGCGGTGGCCCACTCGTGGCATTTGTCTGCAGTCACTTCGGTGCGTTCGGGCATCAGCGTGAGGGTGTACTTCTGTCTGCCGTGGCGGTCGAGAATCGGTGCGCTGATGTTGGCCACCGGGATGGTGGCGCCGGGTGGCGGCAGGGTTTGGCTGTATTCGGACCAGTCCACCGGAGGAAGGTGGCGGCGGAGCTCTTCGACAATGGGGGCCGGGAGGCCGGAGGCCAACAGGTTAGACAGGACCATGTTCGGGGTGGTGGCTGCGCTGGTGAGGCATTCGATGATGTAGCCGCGGTCGCGTGCGTGGTCGATCAAGGCGTGCAGGGCGGTATCGGTCGAGGGGAGCGGGGCGAGTGGGGTCCGGGACAGCCACGCGTCGACGATACTGTCGTGCTCCCACGCGACGTTGACCAGCCCGAGTGGCGGGGTGAACGGGTATCGCTCTCCGACGACGTCGCGTTGGTTTCCCGTACTGGCCGGTCCGAGCCGGTCGAGGACAACGATGTGGTCGCCGTGCACGGCGCTCAGTAGGCAGCTGATACCGAGTCGCTGGTGTAGCTCTTCGACGAGTGGTCGGACGAGATCGACTGCGGCCAAGCCGGATTCGGCTGACGAGCCGAGCCGCAGGAGTGCTGGACCCAGACGGTAGGCCTTCGCCTGATCTCGAGTGACGAAGTCGGCCTCGGTGAGTGCGGTGAGGATGCCGAGGCAGGTCGGCTTGTTGAGATCGAGACGAGCGGAGACCTGCGTGAGGGTCAACGCCTCGTGCGGTGCGTTCGCCAGAAGATTGAGGATCTGCACTACGCGATCGGTGGGCGGCGACTTGCGTTGTACGGGTGCGAGGTGGTCCTCGTTCTCCGCCGCTCTTGACGCCTGCTTCGGAATGTATCTAAAGTCACCCTCGTCATTGAAATTCCTCATTCATATTTTGTAACACATCCGGATTTGGTTCAGAAGAGGTTCGATTCCGCCCCGCCCAATAGCCAGGAGAGTGCAATGAATCTGCAGGAGCATCAGGAACTCGTCGAGGTTGCACTGGCGCACACGGTCGCCGAAGCTGCCGGCGACCTCGAGGCCACCCTGGCCACGCTCGACGACGATCCTGTCTACGAGCTGCAGCCCATCGGGCGAGCGATGCGGGGCAGCGACAAGGCTCGCCGCTTCTACGAGCACTTCTTCGCCAATTTCAAGCCCCTGGTCGAGGGCCGCGAGCTGCGCTCGCAGTGGGTGACCGACGACGGTGTCGGGCAGGAATACACGCTCTGGCTGCGACTTCCGGACGGCAGCACCGAACGCCACGACATCATCGGCGTGCTCACTTTCGGCGAGAACGCCAAGCTTTCGGGTGAGCGTGTCTACACCTCCGATCTGCTCCTGAGTCGGATGTTCGGCCCGTTGCTGGACGAGGCGGAACCGGTGGCGTCCGGCCAGGACTCCAGCCGCGTCTGACTGCTGACCGGCGTCGCCGCCCAGCGCGGGCACGCATCCTCGGTCGAGGAAATTATGCGAGGACCTCTCGGTAGCCGGGATGTGTGGCAACCACACCGACACCGGAGGTCCTCGCATAATTTCGTCACGTCACGCCATTCGCAACCTGCTGACAGAGCTTCGGGGGCGTGGCGATCGGGTCCGCCACCAAATCCGGCCGAAACAACCCGATAACCGGATCCACCACCAGTATTCGTCAGTTTCGAATAATGCCGTTCACCAGTATCAACGCCGGAGTATCCCTGCAAGCGCCGATGGCGTTACTCGGGCATGTTTCCGCCCAGACGAGTTTGCGTTACGCAGATCTCTTCGACAGCACAGTTCGTGCCGAATACGAACGCGCCCTTAATCTTCCGAAAAGCCAGATCGCTCCACTCTCTGTGGGCGCACCATGCTGCCGCTCGTCGACGTCACGAGAGGCGGCGACTGGAAAGAAGCACCGGCGATCAAGTCCCGACTCGCCGGCAGCTACTGCCTGCGCGCACCGGCGCAAGGCTCGTGCCCGTATGCCAACATTTACGAACACTGCCCGAGCTTTCACACCGATTCCACCCACCTCGGTATCCTTTCCGCGCCACGCATCGATGCACGCACGCTGACTGCTGATGCCGAATCTCGCCGGTGGATCGACGAAGCCGAGCGACATCACGCCTTGATCGCGCGTCTCGATGTGCTGATCAGTGAGGTGGACGGCGCATGAGCGACACCGCACTGGACCGCGAGGGCACCCCGACGCCGGCACACTACGTCGCCTGTCCGCCGACGGGGCGAGGCATCTGGGTGACTTTCGGGTACGAGCTGCCACGAGAACGCGGGCAACTTAGTCGAGCGACGGGCGCCATGGTGGCCGGTCCGTCGTGCGGGGGTGAATTGTCTCGACCTCCGGGGGTGGCCGGACGAGTCATCGAGGAACATCGGTAGCAGGCGGGTACCGCCCTGAACATTAAGTTTCCTGACCTTCTGAAGCCACGGTTCTAATCATCGTGATCGGAACTCACAAAAAGCGGTGTTGTCAAGTTGTTTGGTGTGCAACAGTTTTCAGGTGCGGTACGTCATCGCGCGGAGCGGTCGACAGAAGTAGCGGACGAACAGAGCAAGGTGACAGTGCCCGTCTGTGGCTGATCGATGCCACCCGTGGCGCTTTCGCATCCCTCGGCGAGATCGCAAGAACACGTCCTACTCCGAGTGCTACGTGCCGCTACAGTGCTACGGCCACGCACCTGACGGCTGGGACCACGTAACTACCAAGATGTTCAATTGGCAAATGTATGGGCGGACAATCTCGACCCTGCTCGGTAAACGTGTCATCCGCGCCGTATGGCCAAGCCCCACAACGTCTTCACAGAAAAGTGTGCCAAATTCACTTTTTCATGGCTACAAACGAATCGTTGGGCCCTTCAGCGGACGTGAACACGCGGCACGGACTTCCTGCTTACACGTTCGGAAGTCCGCGCCGCGAGTAGTCAGTGGGCGTCGGCGCCCCGGCAGACAAGACTCACGAGCTCGATCAGGTCGTTGATAAGCATGGTGGCCCCGGCCCTCTCGAGTACTGTGTCCGAGCTGTAACCGCCGCGCACTCCCACCGGCTGATATCCGGCTTCGATCGCGCACTGCATGTCGTAGGCGGTGTCACCGACATACACGGCGGTATCGGCGTGGTGACGAAGCGCGCGCAGGACGGTGACCTTGTCCGCGGCCGGTGCGAGGACCGCGTCCCACACCGGCGGGACATCGAGTGAAGTGAGGTCGTGGGTCACCGCCTCGGCGGCTGCGGCAGAGACGATTCCGAGCCACACGTCCTCGTCGGCCAATTGGATGAGCGCCTCCCGCACGCCGGAGCGTAGACGGGTCATGGTCGTCGCCATCCGCGTGTTCCACTCGGCCTCGGCCTCGGTGACTCCTGCGTCATCGATCCCGAGGTCGGTGAACATTTGAGCCATCGGTAGGCGGAAGGTGGTGGAGAACTCCGACTCGGGGACAGGGGCGATGCCGCGGCCGGTGAGGACATCGTTGAGTGCCGTCGCGGCGCGGTCGGCGTCGAGAACAACGGTGCCATTCCAGTCGAAGATCACCATGGATGACGCACGGCTGTAGCCCGCGTCCGCTCGCGCGCCGGCCCTCACGCAGCGGTCCCGACGTGATGCGGGCGGAGGATCCCAAGCGCGCGGGCGTCGCCGAGGCGCCCTCCCGTTTCGGTGGAGTAGATGTGCATACTCTCCGCATCCGCCCCGACCGTGACAGTGGTGCCGAGCGCCGGTGCATCACCGATAGCGCAGCGAAACGCGAAAGGTGTGCCGTCCGTGAGGAGAAGCTGGATGACGCGGTCCTGTCCGGTCGGTTCGATGAGAGCCGCCGAACCGGTAACCGTCCACGCATCCGGCGCGGGTCGCAGTCTCACGTGCTCCGGGCGGACACCGACAGTGATCGGCGGCGTCGAACCGAGACGCCCGAAGACGGACGTGCCGTTGGCCGCGACCGGGAGCAGATTCATCGGCGGACTGCCGATGAATCCGGCAACAAACACCGTTGCCGGCGCCGCGTACAACTGGTCGGGTGTACCGACCTGCTCAATTCGGCCATCGCGGATTACGGCGATCCGATCCGACATCGCCATCGCGTCGAGCTGATCATGCGTAACGTTGACGCCCGTCGCTCCGACTTCCCTGAGGAGCGAAGCTATTTCGAGTCGGAGCACGGCGTGCAGTTGAGCATCGAGACCGGACAGTGGCTCGTCGAGCAAGACGATGCCGCTGCGGCGGGCAAGTGCACGGGCCAGTGCGATGCGCTGACGCTGTCCTCCGGACATGGCCTTGGGCTTGCGCTGTAAGAGGTCCTCGACTCGCATCCGGGTTGCTATCGCGTGAGCGCGCTGCTCCGCATCCCTTTTGGCCAGGCCGAGTCCGTGACGCAGACCGAGAGTGATGTTTTCGAGTGCGGACAGATGCGGATAGAGAGCGAAGTGTTGAAAGACGATCGCGGCATCCCTTTTGTGGGGCGGTACGCCTTCCTGCGCGAAGCCGTCGAATCGAACGCTGCCCTCGCTCTGGTCCTCGAGACCGGCGATTACTCTCAACAGGGTTGACTTGCCGGACCCGGAGGGGCCGAGGATGGCAACCTGCTCGCCCCTGTCGATATCTAGGTCGATGCCGTCGAGTGCGGTGACATTTCCGTATGTCTTACGGATGCCACGCAGTTCTATGCGAGTCACGTTTATCCCTGTCCGACAATGGAATTGATGGTCTCCACGGTCTGCTTTACAGTGCTTGCGGTATCTGCTCCGGTCTGCAATGTCTGCCCCATCTGTGCGATGGTGTCCGTCACCTGGTTGGTGGTCTTACCGTCGAATCCGCCCCACGGGGTGAGTGGCTTGTCGTAGGTCCAGGCCCACTGCTGTTGCTTTGTCACGCCGGGCGCGGAAAGCAGTTCCTTCGCGGCATCGGTGTCAACCGGAATGTAGGAGAACGCTGCGCCGCTGGCGGCTAGCACTGCTTCTTTGGACAGCAGTGCGCTGACAAGTTCCTGAGAGAACCCGGCGCGACACGAGTCGTCACTGAGCACGATCCAGCCGTTGCCGCCGGCGGGCCGGGCACCGTCTTGGCCGTTGAACGTCGGAAGATCCACGGCTTCCCAATCGAACTTGTCGCCGATATTGGTACGGAAGTTTGCGATCTGTGAGGACGTGGACACCATCATCGCAGCCTTGCCGCTAAAGAAGTTGGCGGTGGCATCCTGCTCGTTGACGTTCGTTTCCAGACCGTCCTTGGCGAGCGTCGACCAGATTGAGAGCGCCTCGATGCCGGTGGCGTCACCGAATCCGGCACTGCCGTCCTCGTTGATGAAGGTACCGCCGGCTCCCTGGACGAAACCCTGTCCGAACCAGTCGGTCAGGGTATTGGTGGGGATACTGACCGATGGCGAACCGGTTGTGGCGGTGACCTTCTTTGCTGCGGCCACCATATCGTCGTAATTCTTTATATCAGAGGCTTTTCCGGCTCCGGCGCGGTCGAGAAGGGTCTGGTTCACCATGAGTGCTGGGGTGGAGATCTGGGCCGGTGCCAAGTACACCTTGCCGTCGACGGTACCGGCACCAAGGAACTGCTTCTGATACGTCGGGGAAAGCGAGTCTACGTCGATGGTGGCCGGCCCGTAGGTGTCCACCCAGAATCGAAGCTGTCCGAGACCGCTCATGATTACGTCGGGTCGCTTGCCGACGGCGATATCGCCGACGATGCCCTTTGACAATTCGGGGTAGTTGGTCGTGGTCTGAGGTTCGGCATTGATGGTGATGCCGGGGTACTTCTTCTCGAGCTGCGCGACTGCTACGGCCATCGCATCGGTGCCCTGCTTGGCGAAGGTGGCGTTGAGGACGGTTTCGGCGGCGTTGCACTGGGACAGGTCCCCGGCGGCGGCGGCCACCGACTGGTTGTCGGGTGATTCCGAGCAGCTGGTGAGCATCAGGGTGGCTGCGGTGGCTACGCCGGCAAGGGCGGTGACACGGGTCAAGCGCATGAGGTCTCCTAGACGAAAGTTATTGGGGGAAGGGAAGTGCGGGGCGGGAGAGGGGACTATCCCGGGATTTCGGCGCCGCTCATACCTTGGGCGAAGCGGCGTTGAGCGAGGAGGAACAGCAGAACGATGGGGACGGTCACAATCACCGCACCGGCGGTCAGTGCCGAGTAGTCGATCCCGGTGTCGGCTTGTTGGAAGGTGGCCAAGGCGAGCGGTGGCGTGATGGTGGCAGGGCTGCGGGAAACAAGCAGCGGCCACATGTAGTCGTTCCAATGGGTGAACACGGAAAACAGTGAGAACGCGATAATTCCCGGTGTGGCCATCGGCACGACGATCATGCGGAGAACGTGGAAGTGTCCGAGTCCGTCCGTGCGGGCAGCTTCAAGTAGTTGATCAGGGATGGACATCATCTGCTGCCGGATCAGGAAGATTCCGAATGCACTTGTGGTGAAAGGCAATACCAGGCCAGCGATGCTGTTGGCGAGACCGGCGAGGTTCATTCCCACGAACAGCGGGATCATGGTGACTTGAGATGGGACGAGCAGACAAGCGAGAACGACACCTAGTGCGATGGTGACGGTACGGGTGCGGACCTTGGCGAGAACGTATGCGGCGGGGACGCAGGTGATCAGCTGAAGAAGCAGAATTGAACATGTCACTACCAGCCCGGTGACGATGGACTGTCCGAGATTCCCTTCCTCCCACGCGCGTCCGAAATTAGACAGGTCGATGGCGGTCGGCAAGATGGAGAGGCCGTCGGCGAACACTTGGTCCGCAGGGGCCAGCGCAGTGCGGATCATCCAGTAGAACGGGAACAAGCTGATCGTTGCGGCGACGGCGAGTAGAACCCACTTAGATGATCGGACAACAACATTCATTTTGTACCTCCGGCCGAGCGACCATCGCTACCGGCAAGCACTCGACGTTGTGCGATGCCGATGCCGACGAGGACAACCAGCAGCAGGAACGAGAGCGCCGACGCCGAACCGAGATCGAAGTAGCTGAAGCCGAGCTTGTACGTCTCGGTCAGGACGGTCTCACTCGAGTACAACGGACCACCCTCAGTCATGACGTGGATGGTGTCGAATGCCTGTACCGAGCCGAGAATGGCAAGGACGCTTGCGAATACGACGGTTGGCTTCATCATCGGCAGTGTCAGCCTGAACAGTTTCGGCAAACCTCGGATACCTTCTGCACGGGCAGCTTCGTTCACCGTGGCGGGAATGGTCGCCAACCCGGCGGTGAAGATCATCATGCTGAACGATGCGCTGCGCCAGATGCCGACGAGAGCCACGGTGAGAAGTGAGGTGTTGGTGTCGCCGAGCCAATTGACCGGAGTGATCCCGACAAATCCGAGGGCTTCGTTCACAAATCCGCCGTGGTAGGCAAAAATCCAGCGAAACACCACTGCCATCGCCACTAGGTTCGCGGTCAACGGTAGGAACAATGCAGTTCGGATCAGCGGTCGACCTCGAGAGACCGACGTGGCGACTAGCGCTAGCAGCAGGCCGATCGCGAGGCTCGGAACGATGGTCATGGCGCAGTACAGCAGCGTGTTGACGAGCGCCTTTTGCACAATCGGATCACCGGCGACCCGAGAGAAGTTGGCGAACCCGACGAACCGCCAGGATCCGCCCGCCAGTGGAACGGAGAAGAAACTCGCGACCAAAGACAGCACCGCCGGAATGATGACGAATATGGCGATCGCCACGCCCGCGGGGGCCAGGAACCACAGCGGCGAAGCTACCCGCCAGCGGATAGCCCGGTTGCGGATCGGGCTTACTTGCTGGCGGTGTGGTTCACCAGCGATCAGCGGTGACTGTGCCGAATCGGCGACGGACGTGCCGGCGTCAACGGTTTCGGTACTCAACGCGCCACAGCTTCGGTGACTTTTTCCGGATGCGTCGCGGTGCCTGCTGGTGCCGCTACCCGTTGCGTGTCGAGCGCCAGGACGACGCCGTCCGTACCGACTGCGATGAGGCGGTCCCCGGCGAGGACGAGTTCGGCGGCGATCGGGGAGGCCAGTTGAGTGGTTCCGATCAGCTGGCCCTGCAGGTCGAAACGACGGATGACGCCGTCGAGGCCAGGCAGCAGCAGATGCGCCCCGACTATCGTCGGCGGCGCGATCACCGGGTGCGGCGCCTTGCTGTAGGAGGACATCGGGAAGGGTGCGTCACCGGTCACGGGGGTGTCCCAGATCGTGGCCCCTGTCGCGGGGTCGAGCATCCGTAGGCCGTACCCGGCGACCGTGACGAGATAGCCCGCGTCGGTGACAATGGGGCTGGCGGGACTGAACCCACCTGGATGGCGCTGCATCCAGAGGGTACGGCCGGACTCTCGGTCGAGTGCGATCGTGCTGCCGAATGCTGGAATGAGGATGACGTCACGGACGGCGTCGTATGTTGCGGTACCGAGCAGGAATAGCTGTTTGAGGGTGAAGAATTCCTCGCTTGCATTGAGTTCGCTTCTCTGCCAAACGCTTTCACCAGTTCGTGTATCGAGCCCGATCGGGTCTGCGGGTGTCGGGAAGAAGCCCATCACAAGCAGGTCGTCGATGATCAGCGGTGCCGCGTGGTTGACCAGATTGTGGTGCGGGGACAAGTCCGTTCGGTGCCAGATTTTCTCGCCCGTAAGCGCATCGACAGCGCGCAGGTCGGATGCATCACCCATGTACGCAATGTTGTTCGCGACAGTGGGTGTGCCCCACGCGAACCTGCGCAAAGGATCACTCGATCCCAGGCGCCACCGACCTGTCCCTGTTTCCGCATCAAGGCCGAGCAGATCACCCGACACCTCCGCCACGATGACGACGTCACCCGCGAGCGCTGGCGTTGTTTTGACCGACGATCCCGTCGCGGTCTGCCAGCGCAATTCACCTGTGTCGAGGTCTAAGGCCTCCACAGTGCCTGCGGCCCGGTCTTCGATCTGACCTCCGATGAATACCGTGTTGCCCGACACCGCGGCGCGCTGCCGGTGGCCGGCGCCAGCGGTCCCCGCCTGCCACAGGACCGCGTCGTCGGCGGAAGAGGTAAGCGCTGGCGCGAAGGTTGCTGCACGGATATCACCGAGTGTGGCGGGCGCTTCGCACTCGAGGATTTCCGTCCGGAGCGTGATGCTCTCGCCGTCCCAGGTGACGTGACGGAATGTCGGCGGGCTGTAGTCGAGTCCGGCGAACAGCGCGGCTGGGGTATTGACATGCAGGCTGCCTTTGACATCGACAACGCGACTGGCGTGCCAATGCCCGGAGAATGTGGCGATCGGCTGCCACGGCAATTCGTTGACAATTGAGGAACCTGGCTGATCGTGCGAGAGCAGAATGTAAGGAGCCCCCAGATCAAGCTGACTTAGGTCGGCGCTGAGCCAAGCATTTTGCTCTTCGTGATCGATCCCGAGCTCGTGGGAATGCCAATCGAGTGCAACCACGTGCAGGCCAGCCACGTCGAAGCTGTACCACCGCGGACCTATGTGCTTTTCGTAGTGGCTCGGGTCGCCTTGGTTGGTGAGATAGTTGTTGCGGGATACGAAGCTGTCGTGCGTGCCATTCATATGGTCGTGGTTGCCTGGGACCGCGTGTACCGAAAGGGGACTACCGGCGACGGCCGCGCGGTAGGCGTCGAATTCCGCAGCCAACCCGTGATCGGTCAGATCGCCAGTCAGCATGATGCAGCGCGCTTTTGGTGCAAGAACGGAAAGCCGACCAAGGAAACTTTCGACCTGAGCGGGCAGGCCACCTTCGGCGTAGTGGGCGAAATCGTAATCGCCGGACGCCACGACCTCGGGTGTAGTGAGGTGAGGGTCGGAAAGGTGGAGGAACTGGTACGGCAATGACTGTTCCTCCGGCACCAGTTCGAACCGCAGTTCGGTGGACTTTTCGTCTTCTAGAGGCGAGATGCGGTGCCACCATGGGGACGCGGTGTATCCGGTGGGCCGGGTGAGGACGACGAAGTTTCCCCACTCAGTTTGACAGTTGAGGGTGAACCGGCCGTCGGTGTCGGTGGTGGTGACCACGCCGCCGGTGGAGACGGTGATGTCAGCGGCCGGGCGGCCGTCAGTGTGGGTGACGATTCCCTGCATAAGTGTGCTCCTTGTTTCGGGTATCCGGGCACGCCTCGACGAGCACCATGCGCAGGCCGGTGCGGTCTCGGCTGAGATATCGCCAGTGATATTGAGTTCTGTTGCGGTCGAGTCAGATTCGGTGTTCGATGAGTACGTCTTCGGTGAGCGCGAGGGCCGTGTCACTGGTCGGGGCGAGACGGGACAGGCTGACGAACAGAGTGTCGAGTACGGCCAGATGCACAATGCGACTCGCCATCGCCTCGACCCGGTAGATGGTTTCGGCGCTACCCGCAACCAGACTCACGTCGACGATTTCCGTGAGTGGGGAACGTGAGAAGCTGGTCAGGGCAAGAGTGGTCGCACCGGCGGCTTTCGCGGCGGAGGTTGTTGCGAGGGTCTCGAAGGTCGACCCGGTATGGCTGATGGCGAAGAAGACATCGCTTTCCGTGAGCATCCGTGCGCTCACGTGCTGGGTGTGCACGTCGGGAGCGAAGGCAGCGTCGATACCGAGTGTGACAAATCGGTAGGCAGCGTCAAGTGCGAGCGGGGCGGAGGTTCCCACAGCGCCGAACACGACGCGCCGAGCACGCAGCAGGTGTCCGACCATAGCTTCGAGCGCGTGTGAATCGATGGCGTGCGCCGCGGCGGAGACAGCCCGCGCGGTGCCGCCCATGACCTTGTGCACGATGTCGCCAACGGTGTCGTCGGGCATGATGTCGCCGAGCACGCGCTGCTCACTCGGGATCGATTCGCTTGCGAGCGTGATTTTCAGTTCCTGGTAACCGCGAAGACCGACGTTCGCACACAGCCGTACGACTGTCGCGGGCGAACTTCCCGCGGTGGTGGCCAGCTCGGTCACGGACTGGTGGATCACTGAGGACGGATCACGCAGCACGGCGTCGGCTACACGCCGTTCCGCGGGACTGAAGGATGGAGATGCGGCTCGGATGCGTTCGAGGATGCCAGCGGTGGCACGATTGATCGGTTCTCCGGCCACCGCGAAATCGTTTTTCATCACGAGAGCAACGTAAGTGTGTGCAGTGAACGGAATAGGGTCGAAAGGTGAACGAAGGGAATATATTTCATTAATCAAATCGTTGTGAAAAAATGTTTCGCGAGTGTATGACTGTAAAACAGCAACTCTCCGCTGGGGGCATTTGCCGGACACAGTCATCCCTGAATGGGCGGGGGATTGTCAACTGCTGTTTTCCGTTTTCGGCCTCGTGCTGGCAGCGTCGGATAAGGGCCACCATCAAGACCATTCGTCCTCGCTACGCTGCGGGCGCTGTGTCTTGACCCCCGGCCCTCACTCAGCGCTGCCTGCATATCCTCTAGCGGACGAGGAATCTCCGGTAGGTGGGTTCGCAGCATCGGATATCTTTTCTCGCGAGTGGAGACATTCGGGGGTGTTGAGGGTGGAGCACGAGAAGGCGATGCGGGGCCTCTACTACGGTGTGGACGCGCCGTCGTTCGATGTGGTGCTCGATCGAGTGGATGAGCATCGCAGCTTACTTGACCTGGACGTTTCAGGGATGGGCTGAAGGATACTGCGGCGCAACAAAGTTGAGGATATGAAGCTTCTGGATGGTCCACGGACATGAAGGTGAGTGTCAGTCCGGTGAGCCGTGCGCGTCCGAGCCGGCAAAGGGGGACGCGCATCTGTGATGTTACGTCGCGAGATTCGTCTGGGCTTCTCGGCCCGGATGGATTTGGTTCCGTTCGTCGGTGTAGCGGGGCCGATCCTCGAGTGCCTGGAGTGTGTTGACGGCTGAGCGATCATCTCGGGATAATTTCGCATCCGTGTCTGTGCACTCCCGCGCTGACTGGATAAGCCGAATGTATTTCGGCCCGTGCTGTATTCGGTCCGCGTTGAGGGTGGGCGGTACCTGATTGATTGATGTGCCCCGATGGTCAGAGGTTCCACAGTTCGAGTAGTGCGGTCCGGATGGACATCGAGCGGACGTAGTGGTCGGTCTGTAGCTGTGGACCGGGGTGCCGGTAGTCGGCGAGATGTTTCTCGGCGATGTGGGGGTGGAGTGGGGGTAGGTCGGCGTGAAGCTTTGAGGTCAGTCCGTTGTGGTCCACGCTGCGAGCGCCGCCCGCTCGTCGGCCGATAGTCGACGTAGCGTGCCGGCTTCGGGGTCGGCGAACGCGAGTTGGGTGGTGGCGGTGACCGCAGGTTTCGAGTCTGGGGAGGCGTGTGCGGAGCGCACCTCGCTGCGGAGGGTGATGTCGACGGCGCGGAGCTTCTCGATCCACATCGTGACCGCGAGGGTGCTGTCGGAGTGTGTGAGCGAGGTGCGGTACCCGACTTCGATCCCGGCTAGCTTCCCGCCCATCGGCTCTGACCGCAGCGCCGACACATCTTAGGGGCGGCGGTAGGTTGCCCACTGACTTTCCACAAGTTCGGGCCCACCTGTGGCGCCGAGGGGTAGTGTCATTGTTCTGTCCGGGCACGAAGATGTGCGCGCTCACCTTGCTGGCCGAAGAGAATGATTAGCTCAGCAGATGCGTCATCTGCGGTCGAAAACCAGTGCGGGACATGGGTATCAAACTCGGCTGCCTCACCCGGGGTGAGGACCCGATCTTGGTCTCCGAGAACAAGTCGTACCCGCCCGTTGAGTATGTACAGCCATTCGTACCCTTCGTGCGACGCGAGGGTAGGCGTATCACCGAACCGCGCCGCCGGAATGATGAGCTTGTGGGCCTGTACTCCTCCGCCCCGGCTTCGTGTCCTTCGCAAGCAACGCGAGGCGTCGAGAACGTACGCCGTGAACACACCCGCATCACCCAGCCGACCCAGGCGCTAACCTGCCGCCCGCGCCGATATTGATACTCACATCGCCACTACCCGGAGCATCGGTAGCGCCGTCGATGCAGCACGCAACGAGCTTGCCGGCACCGGCCGCCTCGCCCGCGCCAAACGAGCCGAACTCGAGCAGAAGAGCCGCACTCGCTGCTGAGCGAGCCACCGCAACCTCGCAGGTCAAAGCCGCCCGCAATATCGCCGCGACCATCGCCCCAGCTGATCGATGGGACAAGATTGCAGCGGACGCCGCCGAAGCCGAACGCCGCCTACCCGCCGCGCTCCTCGACGCGGAAGAACGCGACCGCCAGGCGTTGACTTCCGCCGACAAGACCCTCGACCGCATCGACACCCAGCAAGGCCAGCTCACCCGCCGCGGCGCCGCGATCACCACCGAACAAGAACGTCGCCGCGACCTCACACCCGAGCAAGCAGCAACCGATGCTACTCAACGCAGCCGCGCCGACAGCGAAAAGGGTGCGGCCAGTCCGCAGGAACGCGAGCGGAACAACCGGGCCATGATGCTCGCCCGCCAACGCGAACAAACCGAGCAGCAGAAGCAACGCGACCGCGGAATGGAACGCTGACCGGGGAACACGGTGGCCACGAGAAACGAGAGCCCGTTTCGATCCACGGAGCGCATCCCGAAACTCTCCATCGCCGGTATCGCCATTCTCGTTCGAGAGATAGCGCAGCGTTCCCTGACACGGCCCGCATCGACAGAAAATGCCTGGTCACCCACAAAATTCGGTGTTCCGCGCCCGCTTATGTGCGTAGTGGCCGCTTCAGGTCATACATGCTTGTCGTCGACGGTGGCCCAAAGCGGCCAACAATCGAATTGGGTATTCGTGGCCTGTTGTCCGTTATGTTCCTTTGTGGTGGTTGCCTTTTGTGGCCACTGCGCACCCCCGACGGGGGTGCGGACTGCACCTTTCGAAGGGCACACCACCATCACCACCATCGAACGACCACACGCACCCAAGCGTTGGACCCGCACCGCCGCGGTACTCGGCGCCGGTGCTCTCGCCGCCGCCATGACCCTCGGGATCGGCAACGCATCCGCCGACACCGTCGACCCCACACCGATCCCAGCCGGCGCGGACCCGACCGGAGTGGCAATCACCCCCGACGGCGCCCGTGCTTACGTCACCAACTGGGGCGCCGGGGCAGTATCGGTCATCAACACCACCGACAACACCGTCACCGCCACCGTTGGGGTCGGCAGCCTTCCGCAGGAGGTGGCGATCGCCCCCAACGGCGCCCGTGCTTACGTCACCAACCGGGGCAGCAGCTCGGTGTCGGTGATCGACACCGGCGACAACACCGTCACCGCGACCATCGGGGTCGGCGATGGTCCGGTCGGGGTGGCGTTCACCCCGGACGGCGGACGCGCCTACGTCGCCAACTGGAATACAGGGACGGTGTCGGTGATCAACACCAGCGACAACACCGTCGACCCCGCACCTATCGCGGTGGGAGGGTCTCCCTGGGCAGTGGCGATCAGCCCCGACGGCGCCCGCGCCTACGTCTCCGATCGGAATGGCAACACCGTGTCGGTGATCAACACCAGCAACAACACCGTCAACCCCGCACCTATCACCGTCGGTCAAGGTCCGTCATCGATTGCGTTCACCCCTGACGGCACCCGCGCCTACGTCGTCAACCAGGAGAGCAACTCGGTGTCGGTGATCGACACCAGCGACAACACCGTCACCGCCACCATCCCGGTCGGCCAGCTCCCGTACCAGATAGCGATCACCCCTGACGGCACCCGCGCCTACGTCGCCAACCAGACGGACGACACGGTGTCGGTGATCAACACCAGCGACAACACCGTCACCGCCATCGACCTTCCTGTCGGTGGAAGGCCGTTCGGGGTGGCGATCACCCCCGACGGCCTTCGCGCCTACGTCACCAACTCTGACAACGCCACGGTGTCGGTGATCACCATCGAAATAGCTCCCACGCTGACCGGGGTACCGTCCGCCGGTGTCCTCGGCCAGCCCTACATTCACGCCTTCATCGTCACCGGACAACCGGCCCCCACGGTGACCGCAGTCGGTGCATTGCCCGCTGGTCTGACACTCACCGAATCCGGTGTTCTGTCCGGAACACCCACCGAGGCCGGGACGTTCGCAGTCACCTTCACTGCCTCGAACGGCATCGGAACTCCCGCTACCCTCGACGCCATCCTCACCGTCACCGCAGCTCCGGAACCGCCGGTGACAGGTTCACTCGGATCGCTCGGAAATTTCGGCTCCTGACCCGCTAAAGTCCCATCCGAAACAGATAGTGGCCGCTCGCCCCATTTCCGGGGTGGGCGGCCACTTTTTCTGTATTCGTACAGTTAGATCAGTGGCGGGCAGCGATGTCGCCGCTGACCCACTTCCTCAAACCGCCGGGGTCATCGACGATGTCCGGCGCCGTGAACGAGCACTTGCAATCGGTGCAGCGTTTGTATCCGGCCCGCTCTGCAAGATCACGCAACGTCGGCCAGAGCCACTGCACATGGAACGCCGACAACTCCGATCCCGGCTCGTCGAGCGTGTAGGTGCTTTGGTGTGAGACCATCAACGCCGTCAATTCCTCGACCGCGACGGGATGTCGGTACCAGCACGGCGGAATCATCGCATCCGAGCCGGTCACCGCGTAACGCCGTCGGAACCAGCTCACCCACGCGATGAGTTCGGCCCACAGCTCCGCCGTCTGTTCCCCGTCGAGATCCGCCCACCGATGGATGCGCGCAGGGACATCGTCTTCTCATTGCTCGTCGCCGTATTCGTCGAGTTCGTCGTTCATCGGGTGCACTCCTCATCGATAGTTTGTGCCAGAACCTTCTCCCGCGCCGCTCCGAAACTCTGGGCCTGCGCCGGAACGCCGCCGGTCAGGGCCAAGGCGCGGGTGTCGGCGCACAGCAGCTCGAACGTTGTTCCGGTACGAATTGCCGCTCGCCGAAACATGTCCAACCGTGTGATCTGCGGCGTCAGACCCCAGGTGGTGAGGTACTCGTCGACCTCGGTGGTCGGATCATCGAGCCAGGTGATGATCTTCTCGATGTCGTTGCCGTACACCACCGCCAGCACAGAGAGCAGATTGTTCGGCCGCGGCCAGAAAGGTGCTGTCAAGTTGTTTGGGGTACAGCAGCTTTCGGGCGCAGCAGGTCATCACACGGAGCAGTCGGTCAGGCAGTTAGGCGTAGTTCGGTGACCTGATCCCACACCTGGAAGCGTGCGCGGATTTCGGTGCGATGGTCGGTGGCGTTCATACCGTGTCTCGGTGGGCGGAAGTGCGGGGAGATGCGAATGAACGAGGCGAGAAATCGTTGCGCTGAGCCGACGGAGCGGAACCCTTTCATGGCGCGTTCTCGGCCTGGTTTTTTCAGTAGTTTCTTGACACTCCTATAGACATATGTTAAGCCTGTGAAGCTATTTCGCGGGTTGCAGAGGGACCAGGATGATCGGGTAGAGCTGGCGGACGATGTAACGCTTGATGCAGCGGATTGCCTCCAATTTCGTCTTGCCCTCGGCGAGGCACTGTCACGTTAATCGATTCGGCGCCTTCCTGAAATCCCACCAGCCTCATGAGCCACACACGAGCAGGAGGTTTCCGAGTACGGATCGACCACAATCAGCGCTTGATTGCTTAACGTGACAGTGCCACGGTTGGGGCGACAGGTACGAAGCGAGCGATTCCGGCCGGTGCCTAGGGAGACCATGGCTGCAGACCGCGATCTCCTGCATCAATTGAACAAGTTGGGTACGAAGGGCGCCGTCCCGCGCCGCCGACCTCAGCGATGCGCTGCGTTGACGGTCACGGAGGAAGGGAACATCATCGAGATAACGACGTGCATCATCGACGATGCCGCAGAATCGAAGTAACCGATGGTCGAAGACGATCCACTCCACACGCGTCGTGACCTGCTTCCGTTCATCAACGATGAGCTGGGAGCGGAGGGATTTGTCGACGCCCGGGAGATCGGGCGCGGCGGCTTCGGCGTAGTCTACCGCTGCACCCAGACCGGGCTGGATCGCACGGTAGCGGTGAAGGTTCTCACCGCCGACCTGGACGAGGAGAACCGGGCACGCTTCTTCCGGGAACAGCGGGCAATGGGGCGGCTGACCGGGCACCCGAACATTGTGGGCGTTCTGCAGGTCGGTGCTACCGACACCGGACGTCCCTACCTGGTGATGCCGTACCACCCGCAAGATTCCGTCGATGCGCGGGTTCGCCGGCACGGGCCGCTCGCGGTAGAGGAGGTGCTGCGGCTCGGGGTGAAGATGGCGGGGGCGCTCGAGACCGCACACCGGCTCGGCATTCTGCATCGCGATGTGAAGCCTGCGAACATTCTGCTTACCGACTACGGTGAACCGGCTCTGACAGACTTCGGGATCGCGCATATCGCCGACGGTTTCAAGACTGCGACCGGCACTGTCACGGGTTCGCCGGCATTCACCGCACCGGAAGTTCTCGGCGGCGAGCCCCCGAGTCCGGCCTCGGATGTGTATGGGTTGGGGGCCACATTGTTCAGTGCGCTCACCGGGCATGCGGCGTTCGAGCGTCGCAGTGATGAGCAGGTTGTGGCGCAGTTCCTGCGGATCACCGCGCAACCGGTACCGGATTGCGGGAGAACGGCTTCCCCGATGACGTGTGTGGGGTTGTTGAGAAGGCAATGTCCCGGGATCCGGGGGACCGTCCCTCTGCGACAGTGTATGGGTGAGGTTCTGCGGCAGTTGCAGTTCCGCCGCGGGTTGTCGGTTGATGAGATGGCGCTGCGCGCCGAACCGGGGGCGGAATCCGCCATCCCGACCGCGTTCGCGGAAGCATCCGTTGGAAGCGTTGCATCACAAGGGAACCGGGAAACGGGTACACCGGCAACAGGTACATCTTCGGTCTGGGGCCGAACCGGTGGACTTCCACTGGAGCTGACCAGTTTCGTCGGTCGACGCACCGAACTTGCCACAGCTAAGAACCTGCTGTCGACCGCGCGACTGGTGACCTTGACTGGAATCGGCGGTGTCGGGAAAACCCGTCTCGCACTACGGATCGCCGCCAAGTCGCAACGCAGCTTTTCTTGCGGCGTACGACTGGTGGAGTTGGCGGAATTGCGCGATGCAACGCTGTTACCGGGTGTGGTGGCCGGAGCCCTGGGGGTACAAGATCGGTCGACCATACCGGTGCGGGATGTGCTGGCAGAGTTCCTCGCTCAGCGGGAACTATTGTTGATGCTCGACAATTGCGAGCAGGTGATTGTTGCGGTGGCGCAGCTAGCCGAATTTCTATTGCGCGTGTGCCCTGACTTGCGAATTCTTGCGACGAGCCGCGAAGCGATCGGCATCGGAGGGGAAGTCATCCTTCTCGTTCCTCCGCTTTCCGTCCCTAACCCTGGTCGCCAACCGAAAGGCGCACCCAGCAATGACGCGGTGAAACTGTTTGTCGATCGCGGTGCAGCTGTTGTCCCCGGGTTCGAACTCGCCGAGGACAACAAGGTCGCCATCGGATCGATCTGTCGGCAACTGGACGGGCATCCGCTGTCGATCGAGTTGGCAGCGGCCCGGCTTCGGGCGATGTCTCCCGAACAAATCCTGCAGAGGCTGACCGAGCGCTACGACTTGTTGACTCGTGGCAGCAGAGACGCGCCGTCGAGGCAACAGACACTGCGGATGTGCATCGACTGGAGTTACGACTTGTGCACCCCCGCGGAGCAAGCGGCATGGGCTCAGCTGTCCGTGTTCTCCGGCGGTTTCGAACTCGACGCCGCAGAACAGGTGTGCGGCGGAGATCTGACATCGACCGAAATCCTTGACGCTGTGATGTCGCTGGTCGACAAGTCGATCCTGATCCGAGAGGAGTCGGGGGCAACGGTGCGTTTTCGGATGCTCGAAACCCTGCGTGACTACGGCCGGGAGAAGGCGCAGGAGTCAGGTGAGTACGAGTACACCGAACTTCGCCGCCGGCATCTTCATTGGTGCGAAGGTGTGGCGCTCGCCGCGGAAGCCGACTGGATCAGTCCCCGGCAGGTCGAGTTGATCACCACTATCACTCGAGAGCAGTCGAATCTGCGGGAGGCTTTGGAGTTCTGTGTGTCCGAGAGCCCTGACATCGCTACTCGAATCACCGCTGCCCTGTTTGCGTTCTGGATTTCCCAGGCGATTACCGAAGGTCGGCAGTGGCTTAGCCGTTTCCGTGAGTTCCGAACCGGCCCGCCAACCGTCGAGCGAGCCAAAGCGATTCACGCAGGAGCTCTCTTGGCGGCAGTGCAGGGCGATCTTCTGGCGTCGACAGCCCTGGTGGAGGAGGGCCGGGTCCTTGCGGACCAGACGACAGACCTTCTGCTGCACGCATATATCCATCACACGGAAGGATATCTGGCACTGTTCACCGAGGACCTCGCCGAATCGCGTTCACACCTCGAAAAGGCTGTTGCGTTGTTTACCGAACAAGGAAACCTGCCCTTCCAGGTCACCGCCATGTTGACCCTCGGTTTAACACTCGAACTGCTGAACGAGACGGGCCAGGCAATCGGATACTACGAGCGTGCGCTCGCCATTACCGAAGAGCACGGTGAAACGATATATCGGTCGTATGTGCTGTGGGCGCTTGCCATTGCGGAATGGAGGCAAGGTGATCACGATCGACCTGCTCGGCTGCTGAAGCAGGCGCTGCGACTGGGGCGGAAGGTCAATGACCGGTTGAACGCCAGCATGTGTCTGCAAGCTCTGTCCTGGGTCGCGGTCGACGACAAAGATGTCCGGCGCGCAGCTGTATTGATGGGCGCCGCGGACGAGGTGAGTCGATCGGTGGGAGGCACGAGCGTTGTTGTGCCCGGACTGGCCATCTTCCAAGACGCGTGTGAACGCGAGGTCCGAAACTCGCTGGGTGAGCGGGCCTTCGCTGCCGCCCACCGTGAGGGTGCCGCGCTCGGATTCCGCGCTGCCGTCGACTACGCACTGGGCGAGCAACAAACGCACGCTCGAACCCCTTCTGCCGGCCCATCGACCCACCCGACGAAGCGTGAACTCGAGGTCGCGGACCTGATTGCCGAGGGTCTGACGAACAGGGAGATCGCCGCTCGTTTGGTGATTTCTCCACGTACCGCGCAGGGGCATGTCGAACATCTGCTGGTCAAGCTGGGATTCACCTCGCGGTCGCAGGTCGCCGCGTGGGTGGTGGAATCGAGAACCGATCTCGCAGAACAATAGCGACCCTTGGCCGCCAGGAGTTTGAGAGCTGTCTCGACTTTCAGGCTGCTGTGGGCAACAGTCTGACGTTGTCGATGCATTGCATAGTGTGAATCTCGATGGTGCGCAGTTCCTTTCGTATCCATGGTGCAGTCGGCGGCTGGTCGGTAGCGAGTAGGGGGCCGCAGTGCCCGGTCGTGCACCTTGGCGATCCATTCCCGGACGTTTTTCTCGAGTGCCGGGACGCTCGTGCGGACACCGCCGCGTAGGAGTTGGCCGGTGAGGTATCAGAACCCCTGGTTATCAGGTCGGCACTGTCACGTTGTTGAAGTCGGCGAACTGGGAGAATCGGTGGGGTGAGCACTGCAATGCCGTCGTACAAAGGCCACCGCTACCTGGCCGAGATCATCAACCACTGCGTGTGGTTGTACTTCCGGTTCCCGCTCAGCTTCCGTGAAGTCGAGGAAATCATGCTCGAACGCGGTGTAGTGGTCAGTTACGAGACGATCCGCCGGTGGTGCGCGAAGTTCGGGCAGACCTACGCCAACCAACTGCGCCGACGGCGGGCACAACCCGGTGACAAGTGGCATCTCGACGAGGTGTTCATCCGTATCAATGGTCGGCAACACTATCTGTGGCGTGCGGTCGACCAGCACGGCACTGTGCTCGACGTGCTGGTCCAGTCCCGCCGAAACGGCAACGCCGCCAATCGATACTTCCGTAGGCTGCTCAAGGGCTTGCACTAGGTACCGCGGGTGATCGTTACCGACAAGCTGGGCAGATACCAGTTGGCGCACCGTGAGTTGTTGGCCTCGGTCGAGCATCGCCGATCCAAGTACTTTCAGCAACCGGGCCGAGAATTCCATCAGCCGACCCGGCAGCGGGAGCGGGCGATGAAACGCTTCACATCGGTCGCACA
The DNA here is from genome assembly GCF_022810305.1 of Rhodococcus sp. ARC_M6. GTDB lineage: Bacteria > Actinomycetota > Actinomycetes > Mycobacteriales > Mycobacteriaceae > Rhodococcus_F. The sequence continues at coordinate 60,848 of NZ_JALGQH010000002.1, read as the reverse complement.
CGCGCAACGATTCCTGTCCGCGTACAGCTCGATCTCACCGCATTTCATGCCCCGCCGGTATCGATTGACTGCGCCCGAGTGGCGCACCGAGATGGCCGATCGATTCGTGGTCTGGCGGGAAGTCACCGCGAGCGGAGTTGCCTCCTGAAACGTGAACAACCCCAAAGGGTTTACGTCACCGAAAACTCCAAAACAACTGCGCCGATATTTCTTTCAATTGACGTGACAGTGCCTTCTCAAGTGGTGTGGCGCTGACGCTGTGGGTTAGCGAGGACTGACCAGGAACCGAAGAGGGCCTGGATCCAGGTGCGATACCGGACCCAGGCCCTTGGGGTTCAGGCTCTTATGCGACCAGTTCAATGATCGGGAACTAGTTCAATTCTGTTGGTCCACAATCATATTGTTGGCCTCAGTAGACAGTTCTTCAGGATCCGAAGATGTTCCCCAGCGAACCGCCGATGTTGCCGCCGCCGGGGGTCTCGGTATCGGTAACTGTGACCGTGCGGATCTCGGAGGTCGAGATGACGTTACCTGCGGCGTCGCTATGGACCGCGGTGATATTGCTGGTGCCGGCGCTCGTGAAGGTGTGCTTGAGCGTCGCCTTGCCGTTGACCACTGTGACCGGAAGGCCGATCTTGTTGTCGCCGTCCATGAACTGGACGGTTCCACCGGCCGAGGTCGGGGAGACGTTCACGACCAGTTCTACTTCGACTCCCGTTGTTGCGGTGGCCGGAGCTGTCACTGTGGTTGTGGTGTCGACGTTGGCCGGCGTGACCGCAATGTTGTGTGCACCTGAGGTCGATGCCAGGTGTTCGTTGAATCCGGTGAACACTGCGGTGATGGCGTGGTTGCCGGCAGCGAGTGCCGCCGTAGTGGAGGCGTTGCCCTGGGCGTCGAGGTCGACCAGGCCGCCGATGTCGGCGCCACCGTCCTTGAACTGGACCTTGCCGCCGAGGGCCGGGGCGGGCGAAACCTGTACGCCGAGAATCACGTCCGTGCCCGCAACCGCGGTGGCCGGACCGGTCACCGACGTGGTGGTGGCGACGTCCGCCGGGGCGACCGGGACGTTCTGTGCTGCCGAGACCGACTCGTTGGCCTTCGTCGTGCCCAGGAACTTCGCGGTCAGGATGTGCGCGCCCAGCGCCGGCGTCCACGTCATCGTCGCTTTGCCGGCTGCCAACGAACCCTCCCCGATTTTGGTTGTACCGTCGTAGAACTCGACGATGTCTCCATCGGCGCCGCCCGTGACCGCGGCGCTCAGCGGCACCGTTTGGCCCACCTTCGTGCGCGCGGGGACCGCATCCAGTGTGGTGGTCGAGGTATTCTTGGCGACCCTGATCGACGGGCCTGGGTTGGTGTAGATGCCGGTGCCGCGTGAGCCGTTGTAGATCAGACCGGCGGTCAGGATGGTGCCGCGGTCGCAGTCGTAGCCGACCTTGTACTGGATGCTCAGGATCGGGGTGTCGACACCCCTCTTTGCGGTCGGCTGGTAGCCGAGGCTGGTGAAGTCGACGGCAGTGTAGTCGGCGGCAATCTCGACGTAGGGTTCGATGGTGTGGACGCCGGCGGCGTCGGTGACCTTCGCGGAACCCGAAACGTAGGTCAGGCAGGTCGAGTGGTAGTCCTTCACCCAATTGAGTTTTTCCCAGTTGGAGTCGATGCGGGCCCATTTGGTGGTGACGGTGACGGTGTCGTCGCCGGTGGGGGTGGCGTTGTCAATGGTGCGGGTGAAGGTGCTGTAATGGTCGGTCCAGGTGGTCGAACCCGGCGCCGCAGTTGCAATTCCGCCGCCGATCGCGACCGCGAATCCGGCGGCCACAGCGCATACGCTCAGGCCTCCGATTGCGCGAAGAGTTTTGCTCTGCTTCATGGTTCCCTTTCTTGAGACGTCGACGCAACGGATCTACACGAGCGCCTAGACGAGCGTCCAGCACTTTGATCGGGATCAAGGTATCGCAATTGATCAGCCACTACGGACGAATTGCGGTAACTGTGGCGAGATCGCGCAATGCAGTGGTGCTGCGTTTTGCTGGCATTGTCAAGTTGTTTGGAGTGCAGCAGTTTTCGGGCGTAGTAAGGCAACACACGGAACGATCGGTCAGGCAGCGACGGCCTGTTCGACGACCTGATCCCACACCTGAAATCGTGTGGCGACTTCGGTTCGGTGGTCGCTCGCAGTCATATGGTGGCGGGGTAGGCGGAAGTACGGGGAGATACGACTGAACGAGGCCAGAAACCGTTGAGCTGTACCGACGGAGCGTAATCCTGGTCCACCGCTCGCCACAGGTACTTCCGCACCCCGCCGACCTTGATGAACACTTCGTCGAGATGCCACTTATCGCCAGGTCGGGGTGCGCTCTGCCGTAGCCAGCGGGCGAACTCGGGCCCGAACCGAGTACACCAAGCACGGATCGTCTCGTACGACACTTCGACCCCTCGGGCCGCCGTCATCAACTCGATCTCGCGGAATGAGAGGGTGAACCGGTGACACAGCCACACGCAGTGCGCGATGATCTCCCGCGGAAACCGGAACCCTTTGTACGTCGACGACACCACCGCCTTATCCCAGATCAGGCGATGTCAACAACTTGACAGTGCCGATCGGTCTTCTCGCATCTGTCATCGCCGGCGGCGGGCACGTCGCCGTCATGGCAATGCCAGGTCTCGGACTTCTCGCACTGCACGAGGAAGGTGGAGATTTAGCGAAGGTCGCCCTCTTGCCCCGGCCCAAGGAGGCCGCAGTCGAGTGAGCGAAGATTATGTTTTTAAATTCACCTGCCACGCCGCGAGCGTCGGCAAGGCAAATTAGATGTGTCACTAGTGAAGTCTCATAGTCCTCATTGACTGCTTGTGCCAGAGTAACCAGTTCGGGCAGCGTTCGAGATTTGGTACGCCGTGAGATCTCTTACTGGCAAACGGCGCCTCCTCTGTCTCCGTCTGAGGCTCGAGGCCGAATCGGACGCATTCGTCTGCCAGGTCGTATGCGCTGATCGGGTACAGGGCCTCCACGATCGCGTCGTCCGGCATGCCGCAGCGCCGTGTTTTACTACAGATCTCACGGTCCGGCTCCCGGTCCTGCGCTGGCGATTGGTTGATACTGAATATCGAGTTCCACCACTCATTGGATAAGTGACGCTGGCAGAGCTGCCAGATGCGGCAGGTGTTCCCCGCGAATGCGGGGATGAGTCGCAGGCCCAAACTTGCTTGCGATGTCGCTGTCGGCCTGAAAGGTTTGCGCGCCAGGCCGACGGCGATTCGGGCAGCGGCAGGTGCAAGTCACCTCATGTTTGAGTGCGCCACCGCTACTCAGTTGATGTGACGCCGCGCAATCGGACGGCGGTCGCAGGACCACTGTCACAACCATTGCTTGGGACGTGGAAAGATAGGCGTCGTGCTGCGTTGGATAACTGCTGGAGAATCCCATGGTCCCGCCCTCGTCGCGATGCTCGAGGGCATGGTTGCGGGGGTCGAAGTGACCTCTGAGGCCATCTCGTCTGAACTTGCTCGCCGTCGACTCGGCTATGGCCGTGGCGCGCGGATGAAGTTCGAGGCCGACAAGGTCACCATCATTGGTGGTGTCCGCCACGGCTTTACGCTCGGTGGTCCCGTCGCCATTGAAATCGGCAACACCGAGTGGCCGAAGTGGGAAACCATCATGTCTGCCGATCCGGTGGATCCGGATCTACTTGCCGATCAGGCCCGCAATGCCCCGTTGACGCGCCCGCGTCCCGGCCACGCCGATTACAGCGGCATGCTCAAGTACGGCTTCAACGACGCCCGCCCGATCCTCGAGCGCGCGAGTGCTCGTGAGACCGCAGCTCGTGTTGCCGCCGGCACCGTTGCTCGTTCCTTCCTCCGTCAGGTCTTCGGCGTCGAGGTTGTCTCGCACGTCATCTCTATCGGTGCTTCCGATCCCTACGTCGGACCCGTGCCGGAAGGCAAAGACCTGGACGCGATTGACGCGAGCCCGGTTCGCGCCTTCGACAAGGCTGCCGAAGAGTCGATGATCGCCGAGATCGAAGCTGCCAAGAAGGACGGCGACACCCTGGGTGGTGTTGTCGAGGTTGTTATCCACGGACTGCCCGTCGGCCTGGGAACGTTTGTCAGTGGCGCCGAGCGTCTCGACGCTCGACTTGCCGCTGCGCTCATGGGAATTCAGGCCATCAAGGGTGTTGAGGTCGGTGACGGCTTCGAGACCGCGCGTCGACGCGGCAGCGAAGCTCACGACGAGATTCGCCCCGGCCCGGACGGCGTTGTTCGTTCCACCAACCGCGCCGGCGGTATCGAAGGCGGCATGACCAACGGTGAGGCTCTGAGGGTTCGCGCCGCAATGAAGCCCATCTCGACGGTTCCGCGGGCATTGGCAACTATCGACATGGAAACGGGTGAAGAGGCAGTTGCCATCCACCAGCGCAGTGACGTGTGTGCGGTTCCGGCTGCCGGTGTGGTTGCGGAATCCATGGTTGCACTCGTCGTCGCTCAGGTGGCACTCGAGAAGTTCGGCGGTGATTCCATTGCAGAAACCACAGCCAACTTCCGTAGTTACGCCGACGGCATCGCAGCCCGACCGCCTCGCTGAGAGATCCGAAATAGACGGTCCTGAGAGGTCCGACATGAAGCCGAAGGCTGTACTCATCGGGCCACCTGGCGCCGGTAAGTCGACCATCGGCCGTCGGGTTGCTCAGGCGCTGGGTCTGGCATTGATCGACACTGATGCCGAGATCGAGCGGACTACGGGTCGGACGATTCCCGATATCTTCGCTGTTGACGGTGAGCCGCGTTTTCGTGAGATTGAAGAAGACGTTGTCCGTGAGGCACTGTCCGGAACGGACGGCATTGTCTCCCTCGGAGGTGGTGCGATTCTCTCGGAGCGCACCCGGGATCTGCTGAAGGGCCACACGGTCATCTATCTCGAGATCAGTGTCGCCGAAGGTCTGCGGCGGACCGGTGCCAATAGTCATCGTCCGCTGCTGGCGGGTGGAGATCCGAAGGTGAAGTATCAAGAATTGATGCGACGCCGTCGACCGTTGTACCGCCGCGCTGCCACGATTCGGATTCGGACCGACAGCCGGAGTCCGTCGCGCGTCGTAGCGCAGCTGGTATCCAAACTTGAAGACAAATGATCAATCGGAGCGGAGCAGTGGAGCAGTGACCGAACCCGTAGTTGTAGAGGTGAAGACCGCAAATCCTTACTCGGTCGTGATCGGCCGCGGTCTGCTGGGCGATATCGTTGCCGAGCTCGAAGGCACGCGGACCGTCGCGATCTTCCACCAGCCGCCGCTGGCGGAGACGGCGGAAGCCGTGCGGGCTGCGTTGGCAGAGAAGGGAATCGATGCTCATCGCATCGAGATTCCGGACGCCGAGGATGGCAAGGATCTGGCTGTGGCCGGCTTCTGCTGGGACGTACTGGGCCGCATCGGCCTGACACGCAGCGACGCGATCATGAGCCTAGGCGGGGGAGCAGCAACAGACCTCACCGGTTTTGTTGCGGCAACCTGGATGCGCGGCGTGAAGGTTGTTCACGTCCCGACGACGCTGCTGGCAATGGTCGACGCAGCAGTGGGCGGCAAGACAGGCATCAACACCGAAGCCGGCAAGAACCTGGTCGGCTCGTTCCACGAGCCCGGTGCTGTGTTCATCGACCTCGCGACGCTGGAGACGGTGCCGCACAACGAGATCGTTGCCGGTTTGGCAGAGGTCATCAAGACCGGCTTCATTCAGGATCCGGTAATCCTGGACCTGATCGAGGCCGACCCGAAGGCTGCGCTGGATCCAGCGGGAACTGTTCTGCCCGAACTGATTCGGCGTTCCGTCGAGGTCAAGGCAAAGGTAGTGGCCGCGGATCTTCGCGAGTCGGATCTGCGCGAAATCCTCAACTACGGACACACTCTGGCGCACGCGATCGAGCGTCGCGAGCAGTACAAGTGGCGTCACGGCGCCGCAGTGGCCGTGGGCCTGGTCTTTGCTGCCGAACTGGGTCGTTTGGCCGGTCGCCTCGATGATGCGACGGCTGATCGCCACAAGTCGATCCTCGAATTGGTGGGGCTCCCGACGTCGTACGACGACGATGCCTTCTCTCAGCTGCTTGCCGGAATGCAGACCGACAAGAAGAACCGCGCCGGACTGCTCAGGTTCGTTGTTCTCGACGGCTTGGCCAAGCCCGGCCGCCTCGAAGGCCCGGATCCGTCACTGCTGGTCGCGGCGTACTCGGCAATTGCGCGTCCTCCGCGGTCATCCGGCGGTACGGTTCGACTGTGACAATCTCGCCGATGAGAATCAACGTGATCAACGGACCCAACCTCGGCCGTCTCGGTAAGCGTCAGCCCGAGGTCTACGGCTCGACCACGCACGACGATCTTGTCGAACTGTGTGTCGCAGCCGGTAAGGAATTGGGCGTCGAGGTAGTTGTACGTCAGAGCAATCACGAAGGCGAGTTGATCGGCTGGATTCACGACGCGGCTGACGCGGGTGAACCGGTGATTCTCAATGCCGGCGGACTGACTCACACGTCAGTCGTGCTGCGTGACGCGTGTGCGGAACTCACCGCTGGTCTGGTCGAGGTTCATATCTCGAACGTCCATGCGCGCGAAGAATTTCGGCATCATTCGTTCCTCAGTCCGATAGCGACAGGCGTCATCGTCGGGTTGGGTGTCGCCGGATACCCACTGGCGATCAGGTTCCTGGCCGAACGAGGCTGAACAAGCACACAAGTCGGGCCCCCGGGAAACTTCCTGGGGGCCCGACTTTGTTGGTAACAGCGTTACTGCTTGCCCAGATCGATGGGAGGAAAGACAGTGGTGTCGGCATCGGACTCTTCGACGGACATTGCCGCGCTGCCGCTGTAGGCGTGCTGGCCGGTGGGGGAGTCGTAGCCCTCGCTGACCGGAACCTGCTCGCGGTGACGCTCATGTGACGGCGTCTGAGGGGCGGTGCCGTTCTTGCGCTGTTCGCGGCCTGTGATGAACCGGCCGAGCGTGACGGCGATCATCGCGGGCACGAAGATGAGCAGGATGGTGAAGGCCGCGCCGGACGTGATTTCGAAGAACAGGCCCTGCTGTGTCAGTTCCAGGGCAGGGACGAGGCTGAGGGCCCAACTTGCGGCACCGGCGACAAATCCGCCGACCAGTGCAGCCTTGAGCCAGAGCATTGTGAGGTCTGCGCCGTCCTCGGCTTCCGGGAACTGACGGCGATCACGAATGCCGTCGATTCCGCCCCAAATTGCCGCCGCGACGATGACGATCAGCAGCGACAGCCATCGCAGGGTGGACCCCTGCAGTGGCCACTGCGAGATAGCCGCACCGAGCAATGCACGAAAGACAACATGTATCAGGGCCATGCCGAGGCCACGTACCAACCACGCGTTCATAGGTACAGCCTAACTAGAACAGATTCCATTATGTGGTCTAACCCACAACTATTGCTGTTACCGCGTGTTGTGGGGTGGGGAACACGCCGCCGCGAGCGGTAGGTTCGAGTCATGTCAGCTGATCACCGGTCCCGTCGTCAAGCGCTCCGCGAACTCTTGATCGCGCGGGAACTCGACGCGATTCTCGTCACAGATCTTGTGAACATTCGATACCTGACGGGATTCACGGGTTCCAATGCCGCGTTGCTGGTGAATGCCGCGGGTTCGGCGGCTGACGAGAAGGCTACGGTCATCTGCACCGACGGCCGCTACGTCACTCAGGTGGCGGAGCAGGTGCCGGACCTTCGGGCCGAAATCAATCGTTCGAGTGCTCGCCATCTGATTTCGACGTTCTCAAGCGAAGCGTTGGCTTTCGAGTCTCACATTGCGACATTCGCGGAACACCGATCCTGGACGGAGGCTGCCCCGTCCACCCGGTTCGAACCGGTGAGCGGACTCGTCGAAAAATTGCGGATGGTCAAGGATGAACACGAGATCGACTTGCTTCGCGCGGCGTGTACTGCCGCCGATGATGCGTTGGCGCAGTTGATCGCTCGCGGCGGACTGCGACCGGGGCGAACCGAACGCGAAGTGGGCCGGGAACTGGAAAACCTCATGTTCGACAACGGCGCCGACGGCATCTCCTTCGAGACCATCGTGGCTGCCGGCGCGAATTCGGCGATTCCGCATCACCGGCCGACGGGAGCAGTGTTGGCGTCGGGAGACTTCGTGAAACTGGACTTCGGTGCACAGATCGGTGGCTACCACTCGGACATGACACGAACGTACGTTTTGGAGACTGTTTCCGATTGGCAACGGGAGGTGTACGAGCTCGTCGCACAGTCTCAGGCAGCCGGACGTGCGGCACTGATCCCTGGCGCAGAATGTGCCGCGGTAGACGCCGCAGCACGCGCAGTGATCGACGATGCCGGGTACGGCGAGTTGTTTCTGCACGGCCTCGGACACGGCGTGGGGCTGGAAATCCATGAAGCACCGGGAATCGGCAAGCTCGGCACCGGTACACTTCTTTCCGGCGCGGCGGTGACCGTCGAGCCGGGCGTGTATTTCTCCGGGCGCGGAGGCGTACGGATCGAGGACACGCTCGTTGTTCGTGAGCAGGGGCCAGAGCTGCTCACACTGACCGCAAAAGACCTTACCGTCGTCTAAGACGGTTCCCGACCCCCTCTAGGAGACGCGAAGCAAGTGGCTTCCACCAGTGATTTCAAGAATGGTCTGGTTCTGCAGATCGAAGGCCAGCTGTGGACGATCATCGAGTTCCAGCACGTCAAGCCTGGCAAGGGCCCCGCTTTCGTTCGCACCAAGCTCAAGAATGTTCTCTCGGGCAAGGTAGTGGACAAGACCTTCAACGCCGGTGTGAAGGTCGAGACCGCCACGGTCGACCGTCGTAGCATGACCTACCTGTACCACGACGGTAGCGATTACATCTTCATGGATGGCGACACTTTCGACCAGGTTCCGGTCAGCGAAGCAGTCGTTGGCGACCAGTCGCGTTTCCTCCTCGAGAACATGCTCGTCCAGGTTGCGACCCACGAAGAGGTTCCCCTCTTCGTCGAGCTCCCGGTCACGGTCGAGCTTGTTGTTCAGCACACCGATCCGGGCCTGCAGGGTGACCGCTCCACTGGTGGCACCAAGCCGGCGACCCTCGAGACCGGCGCCGAGATCAGCGTTCCGCTGTTCATCAACACCGGTGACAAGCTCAAGGTCGATTCGCGTGACGGCAACTACCTCGGGCGTGTGAATTCCTAAAGTGTCCGGCACACATAAGAAACTCGGTGCGCGGCACAAGGCGCGGAAGCGTGCCGTCGACTTCCTCTTCGAAGCCGAAGCACGTGACCTCGATCCGGTTGCACTGACATCTGAGCGTTCCGATCTGTCCGTCAAGGACGATTCGGTGGCTCCGGTTGCTCAGTACACGGTCACCTTGGTGTCCGGCGTTGCAGAAAACCTGGATCGAATCGATCAGGTCATCTCCTCGCACCTGCAGGAGTGGACGCTCCAGCGTCTGCCGGCAGTTGACCGCGCGATCCTGCGTATCGCCGTGTGGGAGCTTTTCCACGCGACGGACGTTCCGCCCGTTGTGGCCGTCGACGAGGCCGTCGAATTGGCGAAGCAGCTGTCCACGGACGATTCACCGGGGTTTGTCAACGGCATCCTCGGCCAGGTCGTTCTCGTAGCGCCGCAGGTTCGTTCGGCTGCTGCCGCGACGTCCCAGCGCGCTCAGGAAACTGATTCGGAAACCGAGTAGTTTTCAGTTCCACCACCCGCCGTGCGAGTCGCACAAATGTCACCGTGCGAGTCGCACAAGTGTCACTGCGTGGGCGAAGTTGTGTGTCTGAACACAACCCGTCTGAGGACGCGTTCGCACGGCGGGATCAGGTCTGTCGGCTGATAGGGTGGGGACCGTCAGACATCCTTTAACGATCCGTCCAGTGAGGCGGAGAAGGAGGTCGCTGTATGAGCGTGCCCGAAGGGTCTCGCCCATCCGATCTTGCTGGTCCAGAAAGTTCCTCTGAGATTCGCGAATTGTTGTCCGCCCAAGATGTGGGCCGGACCGTCGCGCGTATCGCTCACGAAATTATCGAGAAAACCGCACTCGACGGACCCGAGGGAACTGCGCCCCGCGTAGTCCTGATCGGTATCCCGACTCGCGGAACCATTCTCGCGACGCGTCTTCGCGACAAGATCGAAGAATTTTCCGGTGTGCGCACTCCCATCGGATCTCTTGACATCACGCTCTACCGCGACGATCTCCGCACCAAGCCTCATCGCCCCCTCGAGCGGACATCTGTCCCCGACGGTGGAGTGGACAACGCTCTGGTCGTTCTGGTCGACGACGTCCTCTTCTCGGGCCGTACCGTCCGCTCCGCTCTGGATGCGCTGCGCGATCTGGGTCGCCCCCGTGCCGTGCAGCTCGCGGTTCTGGTTGACCGTGGTCACCGTGAACTCCCGTTGCGCGCCGATTACGTCGGCAAGAACGTCCCGACTGCGAGGTCCGAGGACGTCAAGGTTTTGCTCCAGGAGCACGACGGCCGGGATGCAGTCATCATTTCCGGAGGTAAGAGCGCGTGAAGCACCTTCTCTCCATCGCGGACCTCAATCGTGAGGCCGCGCTAGAACTTCTCGACGAGGCCGAACGCTTCGAGCAGGCACTTCTCGGACGTGAAGTTCGTAAGCTTCCGACGCTGCGTGGCCGCACGGTCATGACGGTGTTCTTCGAGAACTCCACCCGCACGCGCGTCTCCTTCGAGGTAGCCGGTAAGTGGATGAGCGCCGACGTCATCAACGTCAGTGCATCCAGTTCTTCGGTGTCCAAGGGTGAATCGCTGCGCGATACGGCTATGACGCTGCGCGCCGCGGGTGCCGACGCCCTCATTGTGCGTCACCCCGCGTCCGGCGCTGCTCATCAGATCGCGAAGTGGACCGGCGAAGCCGAAGACGGCGGCCCGGCGATCATCAATGCCGGCGACGGTACTCACGAGCATCCGACGCAGGCTTTGCTCGACGCGTTGACCTTGCGTCAGCGCCTCGGCGAGATCGAGGGCAAGCGCATCGCGATTGTCGGCGACATCCTGCACAGTCGCGTCGCACGTTCCAACGCGCTGCTGCTCTCGATGCTCGGCGCCGAGGTTGTCCTGGTTGCGCCCCCGACGTTGCTGCCGGTCGGCGCACACACGTGGCCGGTCACAGTCGCGCATTCGCTGGACGCCGAACTGCCCGGCCTCGACGCCGTGCTGATGCTCCGTGTTCAGGCCGAGCGCATGAACGGCGGATTCTTCCCGTCGCAGCGTGAGTACTCGATCAACTACGGCTTGTCCGAGAAGCGTCTGGGAATGCTGGCCGATCACGCGGTGGTCCTGCACCCCGGTCCCATGCTGCGCGGTATGGAAATTGCTTCCGCTGTCGCAGATTCTTCCAAAGCTGCTGTACTGCAACAGGTTACCAATGGCGTTCATATGCGCATGGCTGTCTTGTTCCGGCTTCTGGTCGGCTCTGAGGACGGTGCGCTGTGACCAAGAATCAGAACGGAGAATCACCCGTGAGTGTCCTGCTCAAGGATGTTTTGATCTACGGAGAAGGGGATGCCGTCGACGTACTGGTCGGCAACGGCACCATCCTCGAGATCGGCGCAAACCTGGATCCGGCCACTGCATCCGAGGTGATCGACGGCAGCGGGCAAATTCTTCTTCCCGGCTTCGTCGACCTGCACACGCACCTGCGTGAGCCCGGCCGTGAAGACACCGAGACCATCGAAACCGGTTCCGCTGCAGCCGCTCTCGGCGGTTACACCGCCGTGTTCGCAATGGCTAACACCAGTCCGGTTGCCGATTCGGTAGTCATCACCGATCACGTCTGGCGACGCGGACAGGAAGTCGGCCTCGTCGACGTCCACCCTGTCGGCGCTGTCACGGTGGGCTTGAAGGGCAAGCAGCTCGCCGAAATGGCGACCATGGCCGCCGGTATCGGCAAGGTCAAGATGTTCTCCGACGACGGCCACTGCGTCGACGATCCGTTGATCATGCGCCGCGCGCTCGAATACTCCAGCTCACTCGGTGTTCTGATCGCTCAGCACGCCGAAGAGCCACGTCTGACCGTCGGCGCAGTAGCGCACGAGGGTCCGACGGCCGCTCGCTTGGGCCTGGCCGGCTGGCCGCGCGCTGCTGAAGAGTCCATCGTTGCCCGCGACGCGCTTCTCGCTCGCGACGCCGGCGCTCGGGTTCACATCTGCCACGCCTCGACCGCTGGAACCGTCGAACTCGTGAAGTGGGCTCGCAGCCAGGGTATCTCGATTACCGCCGAGGTCACGCCGCACCACCTGCTGCTCGACGATTCGCGTCTCGAGACGTATGACGCCATCAACAAAGTCAACCCGCCGCTGCGCGAGGCCAGCGATGTTGCTGCCCTGCGCAAGGGTTTGGCCGAGGGCATCATCGACTGCGTCGCCACCGACCATGCTCCGCACGCCGAGCAGGACAAGTGCTGTGAGTTCGCCGCTGCCCGCCCGGGCATGCTCGGCCTCGAAACTGCCCTCTCGATCATCGTGCAAACGATGGTTCAGCCGGGCCTGCTCGATTGGCGCGGCGTTGCCCGCGTCATGAGCGAGCGTCCCGCATCGATCGTCGGACTCGACGATCAGGGTCGTCCCATCGCGGTGGGGGAGCCGGCCAACCTGACGCTGGTCGATCCTTCCGCCGAGTGGACAGTGCATGGACGCGAGCTGGCGAGTGTCGCGAATAACACTCCGTACGAGTCGATGACTTTGCCCGCCCGGGTCACGACCACACTGTTACGTGGCCGGATTACCGCACACGACGGGTCCGCCCGGCTGCTGAGCGAGGAGTAGGCGTCATGGAGATGGAAAGAGTTCTGTGGGTCGTAGGACTGGTGATCTTCTGGGTCGCCATGATCGGCCTCATGTTCATCGGGTGGCGCGGCCGTGCCCGACGTCAGAAAGACTCGATCGGCGAGTTGCCCACGGTACCGGCAACTTTGGGTGAACTGCTCGTCATGCCCACCACGGGCCTGTACGTCGGCAGCACCATCGCACCCAGTTGGCAGGACCGCATCGCCGTCGGCGACCTCGGGTTCCGGTCCACCTGCGAGATCAGCCGTTACTCCGGCGGAATCTTGCTGGAGCGCACCGGTGCGTCGGCCATCTGGATTCCCCAGAAGTCGATCCGCGCGATCCGCACCGAGAACGGTCTCGCCGGCAAGGTCATGAGCAAGGACGGCGTCCTGGTCATCCGCTGGGAGTTGCCGAGCGGCACCGAGATCGACACGGGTGTGCGCGGCGACGACAAGTTGGTCTACCCCGACTGGGTCAAGCCCTTAGATGTCTCGAATAAGACTAAAAACAACGAAGACGCAAGCTCTGGCGAGATCGAGCAGAACGGAAAGAACGCATGAGCGGCTTTGACAACAGCCCCGCAGTACTGGTCCTCGAAGACGGACGGGTGTTCCGCGGAACCACCTTCGGCGCGGTTGGCCAGACCCTGGGCGAAGCGGTGTTCAGCACCGGCATGACCGGCTACCAGGAAACGCTCACCGATCCCAGCTACCACCGCCAGATCGTGGTCTCCACCGCTCCCCAGATCGGCAACACCGGCTGGAACGACGAAGACGACGAGTCCGTCGGACCCACCGGAGATTCCGCCGGAGCCAAGATCTGGGTCGCCGGTTACGTTGTCCGCGACCCATCGCGGGTCACCTCGAGCTGGCGCGCGACGGGTTCGCTGCAGGCCAAGCTCGAAGAGCAGTCGATAGTCGGCATCGCCGGCATCGACACCCGCGCGCTGGTCCGCCACCTGCGTACCCGCGGCTCCATGAAGGCCGGCATCTTCTCCGGTGACGCGCTTGCAGCCGATGATGTTCTGGTCGAGCGGGTCAAGGATCAGCCGACCATGCTCGGTGCCGATCTCGCCAGCGAGGTCAGCACCACCAGTGGCTACATCGTCGAGCCCAAGGGTGGTGAGGCGCTGTACACCGTCGCCGCCATCGACCTCGGCATCAAGACCAACACCCCGCGCATGTTCGCCGAGCGCGGCATCCGCGTTCACGTCTTGCCGTCCAACGCGACGCTCGAGCAGATCCTCGATCTCAAGGCCGACGGAGTGTTCCTCTCCAACGGTCCGGGTGACCCGGCCACCGCCGACGGTGCTGTTCACCTCACCAAAGAGGTCATCGGACAGGGCTTGCCGCTGTTCGGTATCTGCTTCGGCAACCAGATCCTGGGCCGTGCGCTCGGAATGAGCACGTACAAGATGAAGTTCGGCCACCGCGGCATCAACGTCCCGGTCATCGAGCATCAGACCGGTCGCATCGCGATCACCGCTCAGAACCACGGCTTCGCGCTCGAAGGCGAAGCCGGCCAGGAATTCGACACACCGTTCGGCCGGGCCGTGGTCAGCCACACCTGCGCCAACGACGGAGCCGTCGAAGGCGTTCGCCTGCTCGACGATTCAGCCTTCTCGGTTCAGTACCACCCCGAAGCTGCTGCCGGCCCGCACGACGCCGCGTACCTCTTCGACCGCTTCACCAGCCTGCTCTCCGCACGGAAAGAAACCGGAGTCAAGAACTAATGCCACGCCGTACAGATCTCAAGCACATCCTGGTAATCGGCTCCGGTCCGATCGTTATCGGTCAGGCCTGCGAGTTCGACTACTCGGGCACCCAGGCCTGCCGCGTCCTGCAAGAGGAAGGCCTGCGCGTCAGCCTGGTCAACTCCAACCCGGCCACGATCATGACGGACCCCGAGTTCGCCGACGCCACCTACGTCGAGCCGATCACGGCCGAGTTCCTCGAGAAGGTCATCGCCAAGGAAGCCTTGCAGGGCCACAAGATCGATGCCGTCCTCGCGACGCTCGGTGGCCAGACCGCTCTCAATGCCGCAGTGGCACTGCATGAGCAGGGCATCCTCGAAAAGTACGACGTCGAGCTGATCGGTGCCGATTTCGACGCCATCCAGCGCGGCGAGGATCGCCAGAAGTTCAAGGACATCGTTGCCAAGGTCGGCGGCGAATCCGCGAAGTCGGCTGTTTGCTACACGATGGACGAAGTACACGCCACGGTTGCCGAACTTGGCTACCCGGTCGTCGTTCGCCCGTCCTTCACCATGGGTGGCCTCGGCTCCGGCATGGCGTACAACGTCGACGACCTCAACCGGATCGCCGGTGGCGGTCTCGCTGCGTCGCCGACGGCCAACGTCCTCATCGAGGAATCCATCCTCGGTTGGAAGGAATACGAGCTCGAGCTCATGCGTGACAGTCGCGACAACGTCGTGATCGTCTGCTCCATCGAGAACGTCGACCCGGTCGGTGTTCACACCGGCGACTCGGTCACCGTCGCACCCGCGATGACCCTGACCGACCGCGAGTACCAGGACATGCGCGACCTCTCCATCGACATCCTGCGTGAGGTGGGCGTCGACACCGGCGGCTGCAACATCCAGTTCGCGATGGACCCGGCTGACGGTCGCCTGGTTGTCATCGAGATGAACCCGCGCGTGTCCCGCTCGTCGGCTCTGGCATCGAAGGCGACGGGTTACCCGATCGCGAAGATGGCCGCCAAGCTGGCCATCGGGTACACGCTCGACGAAATTATCAACGACATCACCGGCGAGACCCCGGCTTGCTTCGAGCCGACGCTCGACTACGTCGTCGTCAAGGCTCCGCGGTTCGCTTTCGAGAAGTTCCCCGGCGCCGACGGCACCCTGACCACCACGATGAAGTCGGTGGGCGAGGCCATGAGCATCGGCCGCAACTTCACCGAGGCCTTCGGCAAGGTCATGCGTTCGCTCGAGACCAAGCGTGCGGGTTACTGGACTGGCCTCGAGGTCGAGGCCGAGAGCCTCGAAGCCTTGCTCGCCGACCTGAGCGTTCCGCAGGACGGCCGCATGTACGGCATCGAGAAGGCATTCGCGATGGGCGCCACCGTCGAGCAGCTTTTCGAAGCCACCAAGATCGATCCGTGGTTCCTCGACCAGTTCCTGCAGATCCACGAGCTCGGCAACAAGATCCGCGCAACCGAGTCGTTCGACGAGGCTGCGCTGCGTCAGGCCAAGTACCACGGCCTCTCCGATCGCCAGATCGCTGCTCTGCGTCCCGAATTGGGCGGCGACACTCACGCCGGTGAAGACGCAGTTCGTGCCCTCCGTGACGAGCTCGGTGTGCACCCGGTCTACAAGACCGTCGACACCTGCGCCGCAGAGTTCGAAGCCAAGACGCCGTACCACTACTCGACGTACGAGCTGGACCCCAACGCCGAGTCCGAAGTTGCGCCGCAGATCGAGCGTCCCAAGGTCCTGATCCTCGGATCGGGCCCCAACCGCATCGGTCAGGGCATCGAGTTCGACTACTCCTGTGTCCACGCAGCGCAGACACTGTCCGAGGCCGGCTACGAGACCGTCATGGTCAACTGCAACCCCGAGACCGTCTCCACCGACTACGACACCGCTGACCGCCTGTACTTCGAGCCGCTCACGTTCGAGGACGTGTTCGAGGTCTACCGCGCAGAAGCTCAGTCCGGCACCGTTGCGGGCGTCATCGTCCAGCTCGGTGGCCAGACCCCGCTCGGCCTGGCCAAGCGTCTCGAAGCTGCCGGCGTTCCGATCGTCGGAACCAGCCCGGCCGCAATCGATTTGGCCGAGGACCGTGGCGAATTCGGCCGCGTGCTGAACGAAGCCGGTCTGCCCGCACCGAAGTTCGGTACCGCCACCACGTTCGACGGCGCCCGTGAGATCGCAGCCGGAATCGGCTACCCGGTCCTCGTTCGTCCGTCGTACGTGCTCGGTGGACGCGGCATGGAGATCGTCTACGACGAGCCTTCCCTCGCCAACTACATCTCGCGCGCCACCGAGATTTCGGACGACCGCCCCGTGCTGGTCGACCGCTTCCTCGAAGACGCAGTCGAGATCGACGTCGACGCACTGTGCGACGGCACCGAGGTGTACCTGGGCGGCGTCATGGAGCACATCGAGGAAGCCGGAATTCACTCCGGTGACTCCGCGTGCGCGCTGCCTCCCATCACCCTGGGCCGCGCAGACCTCGAGAACGTCCGACGCTCCACCGAGGCACTTGCCAAGGGAATCGGCGTCAAGGGTCTGCTCAACGTGCAGTACGCACTCAAGGACGACATTCTCTACGTCCTCGAAGCGAACCCGCGTGCCAGCCGCACCGTCCCGTTCGTCTCCAAGGCGACGGCCGTTCAGTTGGCCAAGGCCTGTGCTCGCGTCATGCTCGGTGAGTCCATTGCAGACCTGCGTGCCAGCGGCATCCTGCCCGCGACGGGCGACGGCGGAAACACTCCCGCCGGTGCACCCATCGCGGTCAAGGAAGCAGTTCTGCCGTTCAACCGGTTCCGTCGCGCCGACGGCACCGGCGTCGACACCCTGCTGAGCCCGGAAATGAAGTCCACCGGTGAGGTCATGGGCATCGACTTCGACTTCGGCACCGCATTCGCCAAGTCGCAGACCGCTGCTTACGGTTCGCTGCCCACCGAAGGTGCCGTGTTCGTCTCGGTCGCCAACAAGGACAAGCGTTCGCTGATCTTCCCGGTCAAGCGTCTCGCAGACCTGGGCTTCACGATCCTTGCTACCGAAGGCACCGCAGATGTATTGCGTCGCAACGGTATCGAGTGCAAGAACGTGTACAAGCAGTCCGGCGAAGAGGTTCCCGAGGGTGCCGCCACCATCGTCGACCAGATCAAGAGCGGCGAGGTCGCCATGGTGATCAACACGCCGTACGGCAACTCCGGCCCGCGCGTCGACGGCTACGAGATCCGCAGCGCCGCAGTCGCGTCGAACATCCCGTGCATCACCACTGTGCAGGGCGCTTCGGCTGCCGTTCAGGGCATCGAAGCCGCAATTCGCGGCGACATCGGCGTTCATTCCTTGCAGGAACTGCACGCCGGTCTGCGTCAACCGTCCACCCAGTCGTGACACACAGCTGGGGTCACCGTCTCCGGTCCGCAATCGCGCACCGGGGGCGGCTGTGTGTGGGCATCGACCCACACCCGGCGCTACTCGACGCGTGGGGCCTGCCCCGCTCGGCTGAGGGTCTCGAAACTTTTGCCGAGATCTGCGTCGAGGCATTCACCGGCGAAGTTGCCATCGTGAAGCCTCAGGTCGCGTTCTTCGAGGCGTACGGCAGCGAAGGCTTTGCTGTCCTCGAGCGCACCATCTCGGTACTGCGCGACGCCGGGACACTGGTTGTCGCGGATGCCAAGCGCGGCGACATCGGTTCCACCATGGATGCGTACGCGCAGGCCTGGCTCGGAGAATCGCCGTTGACCTCGGATTCGGTGACGGTGTCGCCTTACCTCGGTTTCGGCGCCTTGGCTCCCGCCTTGGAGTTGGCCCGCGAGAATGCGCGCGGAATCTTCGTGCTTGCGCGCACCTCCAATCCCGAGGGTGGGGGACTGCAGCAGTCTTCGGCCGATGGTGTGTCGGTTGCCCAGTCGATAGTCGACGACGCGATCGCCGCAAATGCCGACGGCCACGACACCGTCGGACTGGTGGTGGGTGCCACCTGCGATCACGGACTGGACCTGAGCAACTTCAGCGGTCCGATCCTGGCTCCCGGATTGGGTGCACAGGGCGCGACGGCCGCGGACCTGGCGGAGATATTCGCCGGTTCCACGGAGCTGCTCCTGCCCAACTCTTCGCGTGGCATCCTCAAGCACGGCCCGTCGGTGACGGCTCTGCGTGAGGCGGCCATGCGTGATCGGGATGAGATCGAAGCAGCATTGGCGAACTGATCCGTGAGCGATAACGACGTTTCGAACGCTGTCAGATCCCGGTGGTACCGTCCGGCGGTGAACGGATCGGGTGGGGCGAAGCGTCGTTGGTGGCATGAGCGTCGTTGGTGGCAGGCCGCAGTGCTTGTTGTGCTGTGCGCCGTGCTGGCCACGGTATTTCAAGCTGTGACCGGAGTACACGGCGACGACCTCGCGGTGTATCGGACGGCCGGGCAAGCAGTTCTGGACGGCTCGAGTCTGTACGACTCCACGTTCAACGCCCGGCTTCCGTTCACCTACCCACCGTTCGCAGCGCTCGTTGCTGTTCCGATCGCGATCGGAACGTGGGGGTTCGTGCAGTGGGAGTGGACTTTTGTCAGTCTCCTGATGCTGGCGGTGATCATCGTCTTGAGTTATCGGGGCGTTCCGCTGACTCGTAAGCGACCGCTCGCGGTGTACGCGGGATTTCTGATCCTGTGGACGGTGGCCTCCCCGATTTCGGATCATCTCGGATACGGGCAGGTCGGGTTGTTTCTGACGATGCTGTGCCTGATCGACGTACTGGCGCGGCCCAAGTGGTTGCCCGAGGGCGTCCTGGTCGGCATTGCCGGTGCCATCAAACTGGTTCCGATCGTGTATCTCGGTTACTACCTGATTACCGGAAAGTGGAAGGCTCTCGGCGGCGGGCTGGCCGGTTTTGCCGGCGCGACGTTGTTGGGCTTCGCGGTACTGCCGCGCCAGACCATCGACTACTTCGGCGACATCGCGTCATTGTCGGGCAAGGTCGCGGTGGGTGACCCGGCGGTCTTCGGGAACCAATCTCTTCGCGGTATGGCGTTGCGTGAACTCCCGGATGCCTTGGTGGGTCCTGTATGGCTGGCTGCCTGCGCAGTGTTGGCCGTACTGGGGATTCTCGCTACCCGGCGCGCTGCGCGCTTACGGGGGGATCTGGCAGCCTTCACCGTCGTTGCACTGCTGGCTGCGGTGGTCACACCGATCGCGTGGACCCACCACTTCGTGTGGTTGGTGCCGGCCGTGGGTGTGCTGCTGACACCAGTCGTCGGTCGACGGGGGATTCCCGCGTGGTCCGCGGTGGCGGCAGCTCTCACTGCCGTCGTAGTGCTTTTCCGATTGCCACGAGTGGGCGCAGATCTGAACATCCCGATCCTGGGGTTTGTCTTGGAGAACTCTTTGCTTTGGGCGGTATTGGTGGTCGTTGTGGCCCTGGCCGTACCGGGTTCGACTCGAAAAGCCGATGCAGAATTCGGCGTCGACGACCCGAAATCCTCGCTTCCGGCCTGAAAATCGGCCGCGACACGCGCATACGCGCCGAATTGCACCGAAAAATTTGACTGTGTCGACAAGCACGTTTGTCGAACTGATGATCGAGGTTCCAAGTAGTTCGGAGCGGCGCACTGTCTTGAACTTGAAATCTGTTGTGCTACAGTAGATTTCGCAATCGTACCTACGTACGTGCCGTTTTGTTTCGGCCGCG
Organism: Rhodococcus sp. ARC_M6; assembly: GCF_022810305.1. Classification (GTDB taxonomy): domain Bacteria; phylum Actinomycetota; class Actinomycetes; order Mycobacteriales; family Mycobacteriaceae; genus Rhodococcus_F. The sequence goes on along the minus strand of NZ_JALGQH010000002.1, from coordinate 40,698 downwards.
ATCGCGCTGTCGAAGGCGTCGATTCTCGGACTTGATTCAACACGCATAACCCACCGTGATCTGCACCGGACCGCGGGGGGCGGGTTAGCAATTCGCGCCAGGCGTGAGTACGGTCGCTATCGCTGCTGGTTATCCAGCGGAATAGACAAATTTGCACACGATGAGACGGAGGAACCGTGGCCCTTCCCCAGTTGACGGATGAGCAGCGCGCTGCTGCTTTAATGAAGGCAGCAGCTGCCCGCAAGGCCAGGGCTGAGCTCAAGGAGCGCTTGAAGCGCGGCGGCACCGACCTCAAAGAGGTCCTCAAGGATGCCGAAGACAACGAAATCTTGGGCAAGATGAAGGTTTCGGCTCTGCTCGAGGCTCTGCCGAAGGTGGGCAAGGTCAAGGCTCAGGAAATCATGACCGAGCTGGAGATCGCTCCGACCCGTCGCATCCGCGGCCTCGGTGATCGTCAGCGTCGGGCTCTCCTCACCAAGTTCGACTTCGAGGTCTGAGTCGAACCGTGATGAAAACTGGCGCAACAGTAATGATGAGTGCTGCACAAACAGTTTCTTATGAGTGCTGAGGCTGTGTCAGAGAGCAAGACTGCAGTGCGGAGGGGTCGGCTGGTTGTACTAGCCGGCCCCTCGGCTGTCGGCAAGTCGAGCGTGGTCCGCGAACTCAGAACTCGGTTGCCCGAGCTGATGTTCAGCGTGTCGGCAACGACCCGCGATCCTCGCCCCGGCGAGGTGGACGGTAAGGACTACCGCTTCACCACTCGAGACGAGTTTCAACGGATGATCGATTCCGGTGAACTCCTCGAATGGGCTGACATTCACGGCGGACTACAGCGATCAGGCACCCCAGCGGCACCCGTCGAAGAAGCTCTCGAAGCAGGACGGCCCGTGTTGGTCGAGGTCGATCTGGCCGGAGCCCGTGCGGTCCGCAAGGCAAAACCCGAAGCACTCCTGGTGTTCATGGCTCCGCCGAGTTGGGACGTTCTCGTCCAGCGGCTGACCGGCCGTGGCACCGAAACCGAAGACGTTGTCACGAGGCGGCTCGAGACCGCGCGAGTGGAATTGGCAGCCCAGGACGAGTTCGACACGGTCATCGTGAACGAAGATGTAAGCCGTGCTTGCGATGAGTTGGTATCCTTGTTGGTCGGGAACTGATTTTCATCCATTTCGATGCATACAGTCGATTCATGTAGGCCTTCATTGCACGATCTAATTCAGGAGACACAAGAGTGAGCAGCACTTCAGCCGCGTCCGCCGCAAGCCAGGGCGCTCTGCCTGCCTACGACACTCCGCTCGGCATCACCAACCCGCCGATCGACGAGTTGCTCGAACGCACCTCCTCGAAGTACGCCCTGGTCATCTACTCGGCCAAGCGTGCTCGCCAGATCAACGATTACTACAACCAGCTCGGTGACGGCATCCTCGAATACGTCGGCCCCCTCGTCGAGCCGGGTCTGCAGGAAAAGCCGCTGTCCATCGCGCTGCGCGAAATCCACGCTGATCTGCTCGAGCACACCGAAGGCGAGTGAGCACGTCGTCGGCCGCTCCCGAGTCAGTTTCGGGCACCGGGGGAACAGCGGAAACCCCCGGTTCGGCGCGTAAGCGCATCGTTGTCGGTGTCGGTGGTGGCATCGCGGCGTACAAAACATGCGCAATCATCCGTAGCTTCACCGAGAGTGGTCATTACGTCCGCGTGATTCCCACCGAGTCAGCACTGGAATTTGTCGGACGAGCCACTTTCGAGGCGCTCTCCGGCAATCCGGTGCATACCGGCGTTTTTACTGATGTTCCGCAGGTGCCGCATGTCCGGCTCGGTCAAGAGGCGGATCTTGTGGTCATCGCGCCGGCAACAGCCGATTTGATGGCGCGAGCCGTCATGGGCCGTGCCGACGACTTGCTGACCGCCACCTTGCTGACGGCTCGTTGCCCCGTTGTCTTCGCTCCGGCGATGCACACCGAAATGTGGGAACACCCCGCAACGGTGTCCAACGTGGCGACGCTCCGTTCGCGCGGAGTTCACGTCATCGAACCGGCGTCCGGACGCTTGACCGGAAAAGACACCGGTGCCGGCCGTCTACCCGAACCCGAAGAGATCGTCGGCCTCGCGTCGTTGCTCCTCGAGCGCGTCGACGCATTGCCCCGCGATCTCGAAGGTCGTCGGGTGCTCGTCACTGCCGGTGGCACACGTGAGCCCCTTGATCCTGTTCGTTTCCTCGGCAACCGCAGTTCCGGCAAACAGGGATATGCCCTCGCGCGCCTGGCCGCTCAGCGCGGTGCGCACGTCACCCTGATCGCGGGATACACGTCGGACCTCGCAGATCCCGCAGCAGTCGATGTGGTTCACGTCAAGACTGCCGAAGATCTTCGATTGGCCGTCGACAAGCACGCCCCCGGGCATGACGGCATCATCATGGCTGCGGCGGTCGCCGACTTCCGGCCCACCACGGTCGAAGGCAGCAAAATCAAGAAGGGCGCTAACGAGCCCGACTCGATCAGCCTGACTCGAAACGTGGATATCCTGGCCGGACTCGTCGAATCTCGTCGCGCCGGTGATCTCGATGAGCACACCGTCATCGTCGGATTTGCTGCGGAGACCGGCGACGCGCACGGCGATGTCCTGGATTACGCCCGCTCCAAGCTTGCTCGCAAGGGCTGCGATCTCCTCGTAGTCAATGCGGTAGGCGAGGGTAAAGCTTTCGAGGTCGACCACAATGATGGTTGGCTCCTGGGCTCCGACGGATCCGAATCAGCCCTCGAACACGGTTCCAAGGCTTTGATGGCCAGCCGAGTTCTGGACGCATTGGTGACCTTGTTTCCTTGAGTGGTGAGACCTATCACACCCAATTCGGGTGCGTATAAGGGTGTTGCGTTGATTGTGCGGCGACTATGGTCGGCGCAGCTATACATTAAGTACGGCAAAACGGCCACCGACGGTGGTTCGAGTATTTCCATAAGCTGTAGTCAAAAGAACTCAGGCGTCGAGAGGGAGATCTGTGAGCAAGTCCGGCAGTCGGCTATTCACCAGCGAGTCCGTGACCGAGGGGCATCCGGACAAGATCTGTGACGCGATCAGCGACTCCATTCTCGACGCGATCCTGACGCAGGATCCGCGTGCTCGCGTCGCCGTGGAAACTCTGGTCACCACCGGTCAGGTGCACGTAGCCGGCGAGGTCACGACCACCGCCTACGCCGACATCCCCAAGATTGTCCGCGACACGGTCCTCGAGATCGGTTACGACAGCTCAGCCAAGGGATTCGACGGCAACTCCTGCGGTGTCAACGTCGCGATCGGTGCGCAGTCCCCGGAAATCGCTCAGGGCGTTGACCATTCGCACGAGGCTCGTGTCGACGGAACGCTCGACGACGAGATCGATCGTCAGGGCGCCGGCGATCAGGGCTTGATGTTCGGTTACGCCACCACCGATACTCCGGAACTGATGCCGCTCCCTATCGCGATGGCGCATCGACTGGCACGTCGCCTCACCGAGGTTCGCAAGACCGGCATCCTGCCGTACCTGCGTCCCGACGGCAAGACCCAGGTGACCATCGAATACGACGGTGACAAGCCGGTTCGCCTCGATACTGTCGTCATCTCGACGCAGCACGCTGCCGACATCGATCTTGACAATCTGCTGACCCCGGATCTTCGCGAGAAGGTACTCAACTCGGTTCTCGCCGACGTGAACCTTGCCAACCTGGACACCACAGACGTGCGCCTGCTGGTCAACCCGACAGGCAAGTTCGTCCTCGGTGGACCGATGGGTGACGCCGGTCTGACCGGCCGCAAGATCATCGTCGACACCTATGGCGGAATGGCTCGCCACGGCGGCGGCGCATTCTCCGGCAAGGACCCGTCCAAGGTGGACCGCAGTGCCGCCTACGCCATGCGCTGGGTTGCCAAGAACGCAGTTGCTGCCGGCCTCGCCGACCGCATCGAAGTTCAGGTTGCCTACGCCATCGGCAAGGCAGCTCCGGTTGGTCTGTTCGTCGAGACGTTCGGCACCGAGAAGACCGATCCGGCTCGCATTCAGCAGGCCATCACCGAGGTCTTCGACCTGCGTCCGGGAGCGATCATTCGCGATCTCGATCTGCTGCGCCCGATCTACGCGAAGACCGCTGCGTACGGCCACTTCGGTCGCACCGATATCGATCTCCCGTGGGAGAGCACGGATCGTGCAGACAAGCTCCGTAGCGCAGCCGGTCTCTGATTGCTCAGTGACCTAGCGGGGTGGACATAGCGGGGTGGGCGCGGAAAGAGTAGCGGCAGAGGTTGATCCGGTTGCCCGGGTTCTACCGATGCTTCCCCTCGCTCACCTCGATCGGGAGTTCGATTATCTCGTTCCCCGTGAACTCGAAGCGGATGCGCAACCCGGTGTACGGGTGCGCATCCGCTTTGCTGGTCGTCTGGTCGACGGCTTCATCGTTTCCCGTGAGGCGACCAGCGATCATCAGGGCAAGTTCGGCTGGCTCGAGCGTGTCATCTCCGCCGAGCGCGTACTCACTGCCGAGGTAGCGCAGTTGGTCGACCGTGTCGCCGAGCGTTATGCCGGGACGCGTGCCGATGTCCTGCGATTGGCCGTGCCCCCTCGCCATGCAAAAGTTGAAGCTGAGCCATGGGAGCCGTGCGGTGACATCGCGGCGCCCACCCTGGACGAACGAGGCTGGCACCTCTATCAACACGGCGAAGCGTTTGTCACCGCCGTCCGTGAATTTCGCGCTCCGCGTGCGGTGTGGCAGGCATTGCCCGGTGAAGACTGGCCGATGCGTCTGGCCGAACTCGCGGGATCTGTTGCAGCCGTAGGGAAGAGCGCTGTAATCGTTGTACCCGATCAGCGCGATCTCGATCGTGTGCTTGCGGCCTGCGAGGCTGTGTCCGGCACTGAAGCGGTGGTGGGACTGTCAGCCGGCCTGGGTCCGGCAATGCGATATCGACGGTGGTTGGCGGCGCTCCGCGGAAGCGCGCGGATCGTGGTCGGCACTCGAAGCTCCGTTTTTGCTCCGACCCCGGATACCGGACTCGTAGTGGTGTGGGACGACGGCGACGACAACCTGGCGGAGCCGCGTTCGCCGTATCCGCATGCCCGCGAATCTGCAGTCTTGCGAGGCCATGTCGCTGGATGCGCCGTGGTGATCGGCGGTTTCTCACGGACCGCGGAATCCCAGGCACTCGTCGATTCCGGTTGGGCTCACGATTTGGTGGCAGCCCGCGACGTCGTCCGGCATTGCTCGCCCAAGATCACCGCATTGGCAGATAGTGATCAGGCCTTGGCCCGCGACCCCGGTGCCCGGGCGGCACGCTTGCCGGCCATTGCTTTTGCCGCTGCACGACGCGCATTGCGCGAAGGCCACGGCGTGTTGGTTCAAGTGCCGCGCCGCGGTTACGTGCCGACCCTTGCCTGCGGGAAATGCCGCGCACCGGCGCGCTGCCGACGATGCAACGGGCCCTTGGCATTACCGTCAGCTGCCGGTCCGGACGGTGCCGGAATTCCCGAGTGCCGGTGGTGCGGCGTCGCCGATGCGGCGTACCGGTGTCATGCCTGTGGTGCGAAGGCGTTGCGGGCGGTTGTCGTTGGCGCAGGTCGTACCGCCGAGGAACTCGGCCGGGCGTTCCCCGGGGTGAAGGTTGTGTTGTCCGGTGGCGGCGACGTGGTCAAGGAAGTTCCCCAAGGTCCAGCTTTGGTGGTCTCGACCGTCGGCGCAGAACCGGTGATGACCGGAGGTTATGGCGCCGCTCTGTTGCTCGACGGTTGGGCGTTGCTCGGCCGCGCTGATCTGCGAGCCGAAGAAGAGACGCTGAGGCGGTGGATGTCGGCCGCGGCCTTGGTGATTCCGCTGTCCGAAGGCGGCGAAGTGGTGGTGGTCGCGGATTCGGGAATCCCGACGGTCCAGGCGTTGGTGCGCTGGGATCCGATCGGTCACGCCCGCAATCAGTTCGACGAACGCGAAGAGGTCGGGTTTCCGCCGGCTGTACACCTGGCGGCCATTGACGGTGGCAGCGCCGCGATTGCGGAGTTGGTGGCGTCGGCGGAATTGCCGAGCAGTGCTGTACTGCTCGGTCCGGTGGAATTGCCGGCGGGGGAGCGCCTTCCGTATTCGGGTGAAGATGAAGCCGGAGTGGCTCCGGAGCGGATGCTCATTCGGGTGCCGCGCAAGGACGGGCGTGCGTTGGCTGATGCGCTCGCTCACGCACGTGCAGCTCGGAGTGCGCGGAAGTCCTCGGGTCCGGTGCGGATTCAGATTGATCCGCGCCGAATCGGTTGATTGCCAGGGCTCACTCGTCGAGGGTGCCGGTGAAGAAATCGACGAGTGAGAACGGTGCCCGGTCGCCGAGGCAGAGGTCCAGGATGACGTGTGCGTCTTCGGCTTCCGACGCGCTGCGCGCGAACATTGCCTCGTCGTAGGAGGTGAGTGCGGCTTCGACGTCGTCGGGGTGTGCGGCAATTGCCTTCCCTAACTCGGCGCCGTCGAACATCGCCAAGTTCGCGCCCTCGCCGGACGGCACCATCAGGTGAGCGGCATCGCCGAGGAGTGTCACACCGGGAACTCGATTCCAGCGGTGCTTGTCCGGAAGCGCGTAGATCCTGCGGGGAACTGGTGGGGTGTCGGCATCGGTGATCAGGGCCGTGAGTTCTGTTGCCCAGCCGTCGAACTCGGTTGCGACTCGAGCAGTCGCTGCGTCGGCGTCGCCGAAGTCGATGTCGGCAATCCACTCAGCGGAGCGGTTCAGTTGGACGTACGTATGAAGCACGCCCCCAGCTTCGCGGTGTGCGGTGATGCCTTTTCCCGGAGAGAGTGCGTACATCGCACCGTCGCCGACAGCTTTGGCTGCCGCGGCATGCCGTTGGTCCGCGTCGTGCAGGTAGGTTTCGATGAATACGGTGCCGACGTACTCGGGCTTGGCGCCGGAGAGCAGCGGGCGGATCTTCGACCAGGCACCGTCGGCACCGACAAGAATGTTTGTGGTCAGGGTCGAGCCGTCGGCGAAGGTCAGCTCGTGTCGTCCGTCGCCGAGGGGGCTGGCGCTCGTGACTTTGCGTCCCCATTGGATCGTCTCGTCGGGCAATGATTCGAGCAGGATCCGACGCAGGTCTCCGCGGAGCACCTCGGGGCGCGCGCCCGTGCCGTCGTCGGGTTCGTCGAGCAGCATCGTGCCGTGTTGGTCGAGTATTCGCGAAGCCGCGCCGCCCTCGTGAATGATCGCGTGGAATTCGTCGATGAGACCGGCAGCTTCGAGTGCCAGTTGTCCGTTGTGCTCGTGGATATCGAGTTGGCCGCCCTGGATGCGGGCTGCCGCAGAGGGCTCCGCCTCGTAGATTTTCGCGGGGATGCCGTGGACCTGGAGGACGCGTGCGAGGGTGAGGCCGCCGAGGCCGGCACCGATGATCGTGACTGGTGTTATCATAGCGTTTCCTTTCGAGGCTGGAACGTTGTTCCATTGACAATCTTGGAACGGCGTTCCAAATCTGTCAAGATGGAGCCCATGGATACCGAGTCACAGCGGACCGAACGGCGTACGGACGCGCTCTCGAAGGAGCGAATCGTCGAGGCAGCGATCGAGATCCTGGATGCCGAGGGTGAGAAGGCGCTCACATTCAGGGCGCTTTCGGCTCGTCTGTCGACGGGGAGCGGGGCGATCTACTGGCACGTCGCCAACAAGAACGAACTGCTCGCCGCGACGACCGACGACGTCATTGCTCGCGTCGTGACCGGGACGATCGAGGGGGTGGCGCCCCGGGAAGCGATCCGGGCAATTTCCCTCGGACTGTTCGACGCGATCGATGCACACCCTTGGGTGGGCACTCAACTCTCACGTGAGCCTTGGCAGTGGGCGGTGCTGCAGATATTCGAAAGCGTCGGCGGGCAACTTCAAGCACTCGGCGTTCCGGAAGATGCGCGGTTCGATTGCGCGTCCGCGCTCGTGAACTACGTCCTCGGTCTCGCCGGGCAGTATGCCGCGGGTGCCAGACTCCTTGCGCGCGAGACGGATCGAACGGCCTTCCTCGGAAACATCGCCGCGCGATGGGAACAACTCGACGCGGCGGAGTATCCGTTCCTGAGTAGTGCGGCGACCCAGTTGCGCGAGCATGACGACCGCGAACAATTTGTCGCGGGCATCGACCTCATCCTGTCCGGCATTGCGACCGTTCGATAGGCGGTGGTGATCCGTAGACAGAATTGCCCCGCCTCAGATAGCGATATATCGTCGAACTATCAACGATAGTGAGTGAGGGTGGACATGGACAGGCATTTCCCAGACGGCGATCGTGGACGAGGGCGCGGTCGGGGCCACTTCGGACCTGGCGGGCCAGGGTTTGGGCCGGGCGCGCATCTGGGTCGAGGACGTGGCCGCGGTGGTCGGGGTCGACGTGGTGACGTCCGGGCGGCAGTTCTGCTTCTCATCGCCGAAGAACCGATGCACGGGTATGAACTGATTCAGCAGATCGTCGAGCGCAGTGGCGGTGTGTGGAAGCCGAGTCCCGGCTCGATTTACCCCGCTCTGTCGCAACTCGAAGACGAAGGCCTCGTCATCATCGACAAGGTCGCCGGACGCAAGACCGCCCGGCTCACCGCGGAAGGTGTTGCCTACGTCGCGGAGCACAAAACCGATCTGGGTTCGCCGTGGGACGACGTTCGCGACAGCGTCGGTGCGCCGGAACAGGATTTGCGTGAGCTGATCGGACAACTCATGGGTGCTGCCGGTCAAGTTGCCGCCGTGGGAACGCCGGCACAGGTCAAGGCGGCGGCAGATGTTCTGATCGAAGCTCGCAAGTCTTTGTATCGGGTGCTGGCCGAAGATGGGTCCACCGACTCGGACAACTGAGTGCGGCCGGCCATGATTGCTGGCGAAGCATGAACTAGCTTGGGTAGCAAGATAATCACTTCGATAACCGGGAGAATTCATGACTGTCCACAACTTCGCCGTCAAGGCTGCCGACGGATCCACCGAGGATCTGAGCCAGTACAAAGGCAACCTACTGTTGATCGTCAACGTGGCGAGCAAGTGTGGATTCACACCGCAGTACGAAGGCCTCGACGCCTTGTACCGCGAGAACAAGGACCGCGGTCTCCGAGTCATCGGATTCCCGTGCAATCAGTTCGGCGACCAGGAACCCGGTCAGGACGCGGAAATCCAGGAATTCTGCAGCACCACCTACAACGTCACGTTCCCCGTTCACGCCAAGCTCGAGGTCAACGGTGACAACGCAGACCCGCTGTACACGCACCTCCGCAGCGAAGCGCCGGGTGAGTTCGGACCCGAAATCGGATTCCTTTTCGACCACGTCAGCAAGACTCGCCCCGAAGCGATCGGTACCGACGAGGTGAAGTGGAACTTCACCAAGTTCCTCGTCGATCAGGACGGAGCGGTGGTCCGCCGCTTCGAGTCGACGGTGACACCGGAGCAGATTGCCGCGGAGATTTCGGATCTGCTGTAAATCGTTGATACGGACATCCATTCCCGGGAGTATCTGTGCGCGTTCCCGGGAGTGGAGGTCTCAGGCGAGTGCCCGGCGGCTGCGATCAGGCAGTCGCGGCCGGGGTCGCTCCGGGTTCCGGCGTCGAAATTAGTTTGACGGTGACTCTCGAAATGGTCGATATTGTTGAATCAATAGATTTGTTTGTCGACTAAATTCAGAGAGTCCGTAGCAGCGCATGCATATTGAAGAGACAGAAGCTCAATCGGACGCGGTTCACGCGGACGATCTTGACCGCGGCAGCAAATTGTTGATCGGCGTGTTGGTGGTCGCCGCATTCGTCATGATCCTCAACGAGACGATCATGGGCGTTGCACTGCCGCGTCTGATGGTAGATCTCGACATCACTGCCAGTACGGCGCAGTGGCTGACCACCGGGTTTCTGCTGACCATGGCGGTCGTCATCCCCACAACGGGCTACCTGTTCCAGCGATTCACACTCCGACAAGTTTTTGCCGCAGCCATGACACTCTTCAGTGTCGGCACGTTCCTGGCGGCAATTGCACCCGGATTCGAACTGCTTCTGGTGGGTCGCGTTGTCCAAGCCGGCGGCACCGCCATCATGCTTCCACTGCTCATGACCACGGTCCTGCGTGTTGTCCCCGTACATAAACGCGGCGCCATGATGGGCGTCATCTCCATCGTGATTGCCGTCGCTCCGGCTGTCGGCCCCACCCTTTCCGGTGTGATTTTGCGCTCACTGGACTGGCGCTGGATGTTCTGGATCGTATTGCCGATCGGACTCGTCGCGTTTGCCATCGGCTCGGTATTGGTCAAGAACCTCACGACAACCGGCGCGGCTCCGTTCGACGGCCTGTCAGTTATCTTGTCCGTCTTTGCGTTCGGTGGCATCGTCTACGGACTCGGCAGCATCGGACACTCTGCCGAAGGATCGGGTGTGCCGGTGTGGATACCGCTGGTGGTCGGCGTCGTCGCTCTGGTCGTGTTCGTTTTGCGTCAGCTCTCTCGGCAGGAGAGTGGACGCGCACTGCTCGACTTGCGACCCTTCCTCACTCCCACGTTCAGCATCGGACTCGCCATGTTGGCGATCAGCATGATGGCACTGTTCGGTGCGCTGATCCTGTTGCCTTTGTACCTCCAGAATGTGCGCGGCCTCGACACCTTGAAGACCGGTTTGTTGCTACTTCCCGGGGGTCTACTCATGGGAGTTCTGGCGCCGTTCGTGGGACGCGTATTCGACCGTGTCGGTCCACGCCCGTTGGTCATCCCCGGTGTGGTCGTGGTCAGTGGCGCATTGTGGCTGATGACGCTCCTCGATACGGAGACCGCTCTTCCGGTGGTTGTCGGCATCCATTCGATGCTGATGGCGGGTCTCGCCTTGGTCATGACGCCGTTGATGACGTCGTCGCTGGGGTCGGTTCCGTCCGAGTTGTATTCGCACGGCAGCGCGATCTTCAATACCGGGCAGCAACTGGCCGGGGCAGCCGGCACAGCGCTGTTCGTCACGATCATGTCGAACACAGCGGCTTCACAACTTGCCGACGGTGCTTCCGATATTGCAGCGCAGCAGTCCGGCATCCACACCGCATTCTTGTGGGGTGGCGTCATTTCCCTACTTGCGGTGGCAGGTTCGGTATTTATCAAGAAACCGGCAATAGTAGGGTAACCGGTCGGTTGGCACCTTATGATCTGTTTCTGCACAGTGCTTTTCAAGGTGGGAGTATCGAGTTATGACGGTTGTGACCAGGTCCGCGGGACTGGTGTTTTCGATGGCGGCTGCAATTGCGATGGCAGTGCCCAGTGTCGCGGGTGCCGTCACTCCGACGGTGGTCGGGCCACCGCAGACTACCCGTCACGCGGCCACCGGATATGCCGAGGGACATCCGGATTTGGCCCCGGCGGGGTCCAACAATTTCGACTGCAAGCCCAGTGCGGCGCATCCGCGGCCAGTACTTCTCGCGCACGGAACCGATACTCAGGCCTACACCGATTGGGCGGCCGTTGCACCGGCACTCGCGGCTGACGGGTACTGCGTCTTCGCGCTCAACTACGGTAAAGATTCCGAAAAAGATACCTACGGCGTCGGCGATATCGTCTCTAGCGCCGGTGAATTCAGTGCATTCGTTGATCAAGTGCGATCAGCGACCGGGGCTGATCGCGTCGACGTCGTCGGGTATTCGCAAGGCGCAACCGTGACTCGGTACTACATCAACAAGCTCGGTGGATCAGAGTTCGTCGACCAGTGGGTCGGGCTGGCGTCGCCCTCGTATGGGGGCGTGATGTTCGGACTCGTGCCGATCGTTCGTGCGATCCCCGGCGCCGACGAGTTTGTCCGGGACACCTTTTCCGTCGCTGTCAGTGAACAGATGGAGGGATCCGATCTGCTGCGCAGCCTCAACGACGGCGGTGACACGGTGCCGGGGGTGCATTACACCACCATCGGTTCGCGGGTCGACGAGATGATTCAGCCGTCCAGCAACATCGCCTTACGGGGTCCCGGAGCGGAGAACATCGTCCTCCAGGACGTGTGCCCCCAGAACCTGACCGGCCACTTCCGGATGCCCTACGACCCGTACGTGATCGACATCATTCGTACGTCACTCGATCCGACTGCCGAGCGGCACGTATCCTGCACGGCCGTACCGCTCGGCGCGGATATTCTGCAGGTGGTCATCGACTCAAACTCCTGAGGTCGGCTCGACCACTGCGGTCAATCTCGACTACTCAGCGAGTTTGGCGGCAGCCTGCGCCCACAGGAAAAACTTGTTGGTACCCAGATCGCGGACCGTCTTGATATTGAATGCAGCCTTCAAATGCTCTGCATCCGAATCACTTACGCCGTTCAAGGCTGCCGCTGGCGCATCGGCCAAATCTTCGACGGACTTACCTGCATATGCCTTGTCGAACTTGCTGTCGATGCCTGCCATGAAGTACCTCCGTGTGGTCGGTGCATGTGCTTCTTGCTTCTCGACGCCAAGTGGTGGAGGCAGGGACAGTCAATACCGTCTACGGGTGAATCTGCAGCGTTCTCACCAAAGAACTTGCTGAGAATTGTGTTCGATGTGCCGTGCGGTACAAACCGGTGGCAGCACTCCTTAGACTGACAGTTCCATCCACACAAACATTCGGGAGCGCTTTCGTGAGTTGCAGTCCACCACGTTCGATAGGCCAGCGGGCTGATCACAGTCTGACCAGCCCTGAGAATCGGGAGGGCTGACATGCGCGTCGTCTTCGCCGGAACCCCGGAACCTGCCGTTCCCTCACTGCGTCGACTCATCGAGTCGGCCAACCATGAGGTTGTTGCCGTAGTGACGCGTCCCGACGCCGTCGCCGGTCGTGGCCGCAAGGTCACCCGCTCACCCATCGGACTGCTTGCCGACGAATACGGAATCCCCGTCTTGACGCCGGCCAAGGCGTCCGACCCCGAATTTGCGGCTGAACTCAAGAGTTTCGAACCGGATTGCGCACCTGTCGTGGCGTACGGAAACCTGCTGCCACAGAGCATTCTCGACATACCGAAATTCGGCTGGGTCAACCTGCACTTCTCATTGCTTCCCGCCTGGCGCGGCGCCGCGCCGGTGCAGGCAGCGATCAGTGCCGGCGACGAAGTGACCGGCGCGAGCGCGTTTCGCCTCGAAGCCGGTATGGATACCGGCCCGGTCTACGGAGTGATGACGGAACGTATCCGCGACACCGACACTGCGGGCGATCTGCTCGGGCGTCTGGCCGAAGGTGGAGCGGGCCTGCTCGAATCCGTTCTGGACGCTATCGAAGCCGGCGAGATCAACGCGGTTCCGCAATCCGTCGACGGCGTTTCCTACGCTCCGAAGGTAACTGTCGACGCGGCTCGCGTGCGCTGGAACTTTCCCGCCCTGACGGTGGACCGCCATATTCGGGCTGTCACGCCGGCTCCCGGTGCCTGGACGATGATCGGCGACCTCCGGGTCAAAGTCGGACCTGTCACGGTAACGGACGAGGTGTTGGACGTCGGCGAGATCGCAGTGCGCAAGGATGGTCTTTACATCGGTACCGCGACGACTGCGGTACGACTCGGGCAGATACAGCCCCCGGGCAAGAAATTGATGTCGGCAGGGGACTGGGCACGCGGTGCCCGACTCGACGCGGAGGTAAAGGCAGCATGACCGAATCACGACGACCAGCACGGCAGACGCAAGGCCCGGGCGGCAAGCGCAACGGGTCCCGGAACAACAAGCCCAAGCAGGTGGAGCGGCCCGATCCGACGGCTGGTCTCGACAAGCCGCGTTTGGCAGCACTCGACGTCCTGCGCGCAGTTCGCGAGCGCGACGCCTACGCCAACCTCGTTCTGCCCGGCCTCTTGCGTGACCGCAAGCTGGACTCGCGCGACGCTGCCCTTGCCACGGAATTGGCCTATGGCGCAGCCCGCGCTCAGGGCCTTCTCGACGCCGTGATCGTGCATGCGTCCGGGCGGCCCGTCGAGGAAATCGACGGCAACCTCCTCGATGTGCTTCGTCTGGGCTCGTACCAATTGCTGCGTACCCGCGTTGCCCCGCATGCCGCTGTAGCGACGTCCGTTGATCTCGCGCGGGCCGAATCAGGCCAGGGCCGAGCAGGATTCGTCAATGCTGTTCTGCGCCGCGTGTCCGAGCGTACGCAGGACGAGTGGGTGGAACTGCTGGCGCCGAAGGACCCGATCGGGCACCTCGCCTTCGAGCACGCGCACCCGATGTGGATCGCGCAGGTCTTCGCTGATTCGCTCGGCGCAGCCGCCGGCGAGCTCGAAGACGTACTGATCGCGGACGACGCTCGTCCGGCTGTGCACCTCGTTGCGCGTCCCGGTGAAATCTCGGCCGAAGAACTCGCACTGGTCACCGGCGGCGAGATCGGCGCCTACTCGCCGTACGCCGTCCACCTCGACGGGGGCGACCCCGGACAGCTCGACGCAGTCCGTCAGGGGCTGGCCGGCGTGCAGGACGAAGGCAGTCAGTTGGTCGCCCGCGCTCTCACGCTCGCCCCGCTCGAAGGTGACGACGCCGGCCGCTGGCTCGACCTCTGTGCCGGCCCCGGCGGTAAGGCCGCACTCCTCGGCGCCCTTGCCGGTATCGAAGGCGGACGCCTCGACGCCGTTGAACCGGTTCCGCATCGCGCTGAGCTGATCCGCAAGACCACCCGTGAGCTTCCCGTCGACGTGCACGTTGCCGACGGCCGCGAATCGGGACTCGAGCCCGGATACGACCGCATTCTCGTCGACGCACCCTGCACTGGCCTGGGCGCACTGCGTCGTCGCCCGGAATCTCGGTGGCGTCGTCAGCCGTCGGACGTGGCTCCGCTGGCGAAGCTGCAGCGCGAATTGCTCGCAGCAGCAATCGAATTGGTTCGTCCCGGCGGCGTGGTCCTGTACTCCACCTGCTCGCCGCACCTGACGGAGACCCTCGCAGTGGTCGCTGATGCCGTACGACGTCACGGCGTTGTCGAACTCGACACCAAGGAATTGGTTCCCGGAGTTCCGAACGTCGGCGACGGCAATTCCGTTCAGCTGTGGCCGCACCGCCACGGTACGGATGCGATGTTCATGGCGGCGTTGCGCAAGCCGCTGGCCTAGCTCGCTGTGCGCCTTTATCAGCCGCCGGCGGTTAATAAAGGCGCACAGGGGTTTGCTTCCCGGCACAAGAGTCGTAGGGTTCCCTCCATGGTTACGTGGGAACAGGTTGTTGTGCTCGGGTCGAAACTTCCTTCGGTGGAGGAATCGACCTCGTACAACACTCCAGCACTCAAGGTGGCAGGCAAGACGTTTGTGCGTCTGCGCGCCGAAGCCGAAGGCGCATTGGTAGTGATGTGTGGTCTGGACGAAAAAGAGGCGTTACTCGCCAGTGGTCAAGCACCGTTTTTCACCACCGACCACTATCACGGCCACGGTTCGATCCTCGTTCATCTCGAACTGATCGACGAGATTCAGCTGTCCGAGATGCTCGAGGACGCGTGGCGAATCAAGGCCCCGAGCAAGGTCCGTAAGCTCCGCGCAGCAGTCAATCACTGACAGTCGTCTCCGCCGCCGACGTGCGTGCACAGGGGGAGTGGCGTCACCGCTAAACTCGGGCACGTGGCTTCCCCGATGATCGCACCGTCCATTCTGTCCGCAGACTTTGCTCGCCTAGCCGATGAAGCGGCCGCTGTTGCCGGCTCCGACTGGCTTCACGTCGACGTGATGGACGCGCACTTTGTTCCGAACCTGACGCTGGGCCTCCCCGTCGTCGAGAGCCTGCTCAAGGCGACGGATATTCCGCTCGACTGCCACCTCATGATCGACAACCCGGAGCGCTGGGCGCCGCCGTACGCCGAGGCCGGCGCGTACAACGTCACGTTCCACGCCGAAGCTACCGACGATCCGCGTTCGGTCGCTCGCGATATCCGCGCCGCCGGCGCCAAGGCCGGATTGAGCATCAAGCCCGGTACCCCGATTGAGCCGTACCTCGAAATCCTCAAGGACTTCGACACACTCCTGATCATGAGCGTCGAGCCCGGTTTCGGCGGTCAGTCCTTCATGCCGCAGGTACTCGACAAGGCGCGGACAATCCGCAAGCTTGTCGATTCCGGTGAGCTCAAGTTGCTCGTCGAGATCGACGGTGGCATCAATGCGTCGACAATTGAGCAGGCAGCCGAGGCGGGTATCGACTGCTTCGTCGCCGGTTCCGCTGTGTATGGCGCCAGCGATCCGGGGGAAGCTGTGCGCAAGCTCCGCGCGCAGGCAGCTTTGGCGTCGCACCACCTGACCCTGTCGGTCTGAGAACATGGCAAAAGGCGCGCAGGCGTCGAGTGCTGACCTCGACGCCGCGATGCAGATCGCTCTGGCCGCAGCAGATTCCGCACGCGGTTTCACCAGTCCCAATCCGCCGGTAGGTGCCGTGATCCTGGCGGCCGACGGGACCATTGCGGGCGTCGGGATGACGCAGCCGCCCGGCGGTCCGCATGCCGAAATCGTGGCTTTGACCGAAGCCGGTACTGCCGCGCGCGGTGGTACCGCCGTTGTCACCCTCGAACCTTGCAACCATCAGGGGCGGACCGGGCCCTGCTCGCAGGCGTTGATCGACGCCGGTATCTCAGCTGTGGTCTATGCCGTCGGCGATCCCAATCCTGAGGCTTCCGGGGGAGCGGCGACGCTCATGCGTGCCGGAGTCTCCGTCACCTCAGGATTGCGCGAGGCCGAGGCCGAAGCCGGCCCGCTGCGGGCGTGGCTGCACAAACAGCGCACCGGGCGTCCGCACATCACCTGGAAGTACGCGGCCAGTCTCGACGGTCGCAGCGCCGCCGAGGATGGGACCAGTCAGTGGATCACCGGTCCGGCGGCACGCGCCCGGGTGCATGCGCAGCGCGCCCAGATCGATGCCATAATCGTCGGAACCGGCACAGTTCTTGCGGACGATCCATGGTTGACGGCGCGTCAACCGAACGGAGAGCTGGCTGCGCATCAGCCCGTGCGAGTGGTAGTCGGGAAGCGTGAAATCCCTTCGACAGCAGCCGTTCTCGACGAGGCTGCGCCCACCCTGTTGCTGAACACCGACAACATCGACGAGGTTGTCGAAGCGCTCGGCGAGTACACAGACGTATTGCTCGAAGGTGGCCCGCGGCTGGCCGGCGCGTTCCTCGCTGCCGGGTACGTCGACGTCATCGAGGCGTACATCGCACCGATCCTGCTGGGCGCCGGCGCTTCGGCACTGGTCGACGCCGGAGTACACACCATTGCCGACGCGCGTCGGTTCCGTCTGGAGTCCGCGGTAACGATCGGTCCCGATATTTTGTTGAGTCTGGTTCCGGAGAGTTCTGCTCCGGGGAACGAGGAGTAGAAAAGCGTGTTCACAGGAATTGTGGAAGAACTCGGCGAAGTTGTCGCAAAGGAAGACTTGGTGGATTCCGCACGCTTCACGGTGCGTGGACCATTGGTGACTTCCGATGCGGGTCACGGTGATTCGATCGCAGTCAACGGTGTGTGCCTCACTGTCGTGGACGTCCTGGCGGACGGTTCCTTCACTGCCGACGTGATGCAAGAGACGTTGAACCGCTCGAGTCTGTCGAAGCTGAGCGTCGGCAGTCGCGTCAATCTCGAACGCGCGGCAGCATTGAACAGTCGACTCGGCGGGCACCTCGTGCAGGGCCACGTCGACGGCACGGGTCACGTCATTTCGCGTTCGCCGTCCGAGAACTGGGAGATCGTGCGGATCTCGTTGCCCGACTCCCTCTCGCGCTATGTCGTGGAGAAGGGTTCGATCACGGTCGACGGTGTATCGCTCACCGTGTCGGCGTTGGGCGGCGACCGTGGTTTCGAGTACTTCGAAATCTCGCTGATTCCGACCACTTTGGAGTTGACGACGCTGGGCACTGCGACGGTCGGTACACCGGTCAATCTCGAGGTCGACGTGATCGCGAAGTACGTCGAGCGGTTGCACGCCGCCGGTCGGTAGGACCTCCCCTGATCGGACCCGTCCGATTGGTCGTAGGGTTGGGGTGCACCCGCTCGGGTGCACTCGTTGTATTCGATGATGTGAAAAGTCAAGACTTTGGAGTGCGAGCACGTGACAAGGTTCGACAGTATCGAGCGCGCAGTAGCTGACATCGCTGCAGGTAAAGCTGTTGTCGTTGTGGACGACGAGGATCGCGAGAACGAGGGCGACCTCATCTTCGCCGCCGAGAAAGCCACTCCGGAACTGGTGGCGTTCATGGTTCGCTACACGTCCGGTTACCTGTGTGTTCCGCTGGACGGCGAGGATTGCGACCGTCTGGGCCTGCCCCCGATGTACGCCACCAACCAGGACAAGCACGGCACCGCTTACACGGTGACCGTCGACGCTCGCGAAGGCATCGGTACCGGCATCTCGGCGTCCGATCGCGCAGCGACCATGCGTCTTCTGGCTGATCCGGAGTCCGGCGCCAACGATTTCACACGTCCCGGACACGTCGTTCCGCTTCGCGCCAAGGAAGGCGGAGTTCTCCGTCGCCCCGGGCACACCGAAGCTGCTGTCGACCTGGCACGCATGGCCGACCTCCGCCCCGCCGGCGTCATCTGCGAAATCGTCAGCCAGAAGGACGAAGGCGCCATGGCTCAGACGGATGAGCTGCGAGTCTTCGCCGACGAACACAATCTGGCGCTCATCTCGATCGCAGATCTCATTTCGTGGCGTCGTAAGCACGAGAAGCACGTCGTCCGGGTTGCCCAGGCTCGCATCCCCACGCGTCACGGTGAATTCACCGCTGTCGGCTACACCAGCATTTACGACGAGGTCGAGCACGTTGCGTTGGTGCGCGGCGATCTCGCGGGCCCCGACAGCGACGGCAGCGACGTACTGGTTCGCGTGCACTCCGAGTGCCTGACCGGCGACGTCTTCGGTTCGTTGCGCTGCGATTGTGGTCCTCAGCTCGACGCTGCGCTGGACATGGTGGCGCAGGAAGGCCGCGGCGTCGTTCTGTATATGCGTGGACACGAGGGACGCGGCATCGGTCTGATGCACAAGCTGCAGGCGTACCAGTTGCAGGACGCCGGATCCGACACCGTCGACGCCAACCTCGAACTCGGCCTACCGGCCGACGCTCGAGACTACGGAATCGGCGCGCAGATCCTCGTCGACCTGGGTATCTCCTCGATGCGTCTGCTCACCAACAACCCGGCCAAGCGAGTCGGCCTGGACGGCTACGGACTTCAGATCACGGACCGTGTGCCGATGCCGTTGCGTGCAAATGCGGAGAATCTCACGTATCTGCGTACAAAGCGTGACCGGATGGGTCACGACCTGATCGGTCTCGACGAGTACGAGGCGAGCCAGAAGGACGGTGCGGTGTGAGCGGCGAAGGACAGCCGACGCTCGCCATCTCCGAGGCCAAGGACCTCAAGCTGGCAATCGTCGCCGGCCAGTGGCATCCGGTCATCTCCGAGGCTTTGATCGCGGGTGCTCAGCGCGTGGCTGCGCAGGCTCAGATCAAGGACGTGACTCTGGTTCGTGTTGCCGGTGCCATCGAATTGCCCGTCGTAGCACAGGCTTTGGCGCGGACGCACGACGCCGTCGTTGCACTGGGTGTTGTTATTCGCGGTGGTACTCCGCACTTCGAATACGTCTGTGACGCCGTTACTGCCGGTTTGACGCGGGTATCGCTCGACGAGAGCACTCCCGTCGGCAACGGTGTTCTGACCACCGATACCGAACAGCAAGCCCTTGATCGGTCCGGTTTGCCCGGTAGTGTCGAGGACAAGGGTGCGCAGGCTTGCGCCGCCGCTCTCGACACAGCAGTCACACTGCGCCATCTCCGACAGCCATGGACCGAGGATTCGTTTCGATGAGTACACCTGACGACAACTGGGAACTTGTCGCAAAGTCGCACAAGTCGGCGCGGTACGCGATCGGAGTCGCAGTTCTCCTGGTCATCGTTCACGTCGGCCTGGCACTGTCGCTGCACCATGGAGAGACTGGCGTGTACTTCCGTGCCGCCGATCAGATCGCGATGGCCACCATCGGATGCGCGCTGGCCGGCGGTGTGTTGTTGCTCACCAGACCTCGTGTGCGAGTAGGCAAGCGTGGCGTCGCGGTGCGCAACATTCTGGGCGAGAAGATAGTCGACTGGGATCTGTTCGAAGGATTGTCCTTCCCCGACGGCGCGGCTTGGGCTCGCGTCGAATTGCCCGACGACGAGTACATGCCGGTGATGGCAATCCAGTCCAACGATGGTGAGCGCGCCGTCGACGCAGTGGTGAAGTTTCGCGAAATTGCCGAGCGATACGCGCCCGCTGCGAACCGGAAAAACTGACGTACGCCACGGCCGATTCGGGGCGCACAGCAGTGCGGTTTCCGAATCGGTCGGTGGCGACGGCTAACGTGGAACTGTGCCGGATCCTTCGACTTACCGCCCCGCTACCGGAACTATTCCGGCGGCGCCTGGAGTGTACAAATTTCGTGATCCGCATGGTCGGGTCATCTATGTGGGCAAGGCCAAGAGTCTCCGTTCGCGTCTGAACTCGTACTTCGCGGACGTCACCACACTTCATCCTCGGACCCGGCAGATGGTGACCACCGCCGGCAGCGTCGAGTGGACGGTTGTCAGTACCGAAGTCGAAGCGCTGCAACTCGAATACAACTGGATCAAGGAATTCGATCCGCGGTTCAACGTCCGCTATCGGGACGACAAAACGTATCCGGTTCTGGCCGTCACGCTCAATGAAGAGTTCCCGCGGTTGTTCGTCTACCGCGGTCCGCGGCGCAAAGGTGTCCGGTATTTCGGCCCGTATTCACATGCCTGGGCGATCCGGGAAACACTCGACCTGCTGCTACGCGTCTTTCCGGCCCGGACATGTTCCACCGGAGTGTTCAAGCGCCACAGCCAGATCGGCCGCCCCTGCTTGCTCGGATATATCGACAAATGCTCGGCGCCGTGCGTCGGACGGGTCAGTCCCGAGGAACACCGTCAGATCGTCGAGGACTTCTGCGATTTCTTGGCCGGCCGCACCGACAAGTTGGTCCGAGACCTCGAGAAGAAGATGCAGCAGGCATCCGAGGAACTCGATTTCGAGACTGCAGCTCGCTTGCGTGACGACATCGGGGCCTTGCGTAAGGCGCTCGAGAAGCAGGCTGTGGTGCTCGGCGACGGAACCGACGCCGACCTGGTCGCGTTTGCGACCGACGACCTCGAGGCTGCTGTTCAGGTGTTCCATGTGCGCGGCGGACGTGTGCGCGGTCAACGCGGCTGGGTCGTGGAGAAGGCCGGCGACGCTATCGACTGGGCGGCTCTCGATGCCGAGTCCGACCTCCCGATCCTGGTCGAGCAGTTCCTGACCCAGTTCTACGGCGAGCAGGCAGCACTCGAACCAGGTTCTGATCCCGAGGTCCGGCTCAGTGCGGTACCGAAAGAGGTACTCGTCCCGGTTCTTCCGCCCAACGCCGCCGAGCTCCAGACGTGGCTCAGTGGACTCCGGGGTTCGCAAGTGCAATTGCGGGTTCCCCAGCGCGGCGACAAGAAGGATCTTGCCGAGACCGTCCAGCGCAACGCGAAAGAGGCTCTGGCGCAACATAAACTCAAGCGTGCGGGCGACTTCACATCCCGGTCGGCAGCGTTGCAGGGAATCCAGGAAGCCCTCGATCTGGATTCCGCGCCCCTGCGCATCGAGTGTGTCGACATCAGCCACGTACAGGGAACGGACGTGGTCGCGTCGCTCGTCGTCTTCGAAGACGGCCTGCCGCGCAAATCCGACTACCGGCACTATGCGATCCGTGAGGCTGCCGGCGACGGACATTCCGACGACGTCGCCAGCATCGCCGAGATCACGCGTCGCCGCTTCCTGCGGCACAACCGCGACCTGGGGATTCTGGCGAACTCCGCCGCCGGTATGGATGCTGACGGCGGCGATTTTGCGCCCGAAGCGGCACTCGACCCACAAACAGGCCGGCCACGGCGCTTCGCCTATCCGCCCAACCTTTTTGTCGTTGACGGCGGCTCACCTCAGGTGAACGCAGCGTCGGCGGTCCTCGACGAACTCGGAGTCACCGACGTCGCAGTTGTCGGCCTGGCCAAGCGGCTCGAAGAAGTCTGGGTACCGGGCGAGGAAGATCCGGTGATCTTGCCGCGCACCAGTGAATCGCTGTACTTGCTGCAGCGGATCCGCGACGAAGCGCACCGCTTTGCCATCACTTTCCACCGGAGTAAGCGTTCACGGCGGATGACGGCGTCGGTGCTCGACGCTGTGAAGGGGCTGGGGGAGACACGGCGTACGGCCCTGGTGACACATTTCGGATCCGTCGCGAATCTGAAGACGGCCACAGTCGAGGAGATCATGGAGGTCCCCGGCATCGGCGCGACCACCGCACGCGCGGTCCGGGGCGCATTGGGTTCCGATTCCACGACCCCCGATTCCACACCGGCAGACTCTGAAGCCGTCGCACAGTCCGGCTCGGTAGGGGATGATAAACAGGCCGTAGAGTTCGTAATGTCGGATCAGTCGGTCCGGCACGTACCGGATTCTGCGTCGAGCGAATCATCCAGGCCGACGACAGGGCAGAGTGCCGAGTGATCACAGACAGCGCAAACGACAGTCGGACCATGGACGTTCTTCTGGTGACCGGGCTTTCGGGCGCCGGGCTCAGTACGGCGGCCAAGGTCCTCGAGGATCTCGGCTGGTATGTCGCGGACAACCTGCCGCCGGAATTGATTTCGCGGATGGTCGGACTGAGCCTCACTTCGGATCCGCCGGTCGATCGCCTCGCTGTGGTACTCGACGTGCGTAGCCGACTTTTCACCGGAGATCTGGGCTCGGTTCTCACCCAGTTGGAAGCCGAACCGATTCACACTCGCGTCCTGTATCTGGAGGCGTCGGACGACGTCTTGATCCGGAGGTTCGAGCACGTTCGTCGTAGTCATCCACTGCAGAACGAGAGCAGCGACGGCACATTGTCGGAGGGCATTGCTGCGGAGCGTCGGCAGTTGGCAGTGGTCAAGGCTGCTGCTGATCTGGTGATCGACACGTCATCGCTCAAAGCGCACCAGTTGAGGCAGAAGATCGAGACGGCTTTCGGTAACGCCGGCAATCGAACCATGCAGGTCACAGTTGAATCGTTCGGGTTCAAATACGGTTTACCGGTCGACGTGAATCTGGTGTGCGACGTTCGTTTTCTGCCGAATCCGCACTGGATTCCGGAACTTCGTGATCACACGGGCCAAGATGCCGACGTCCGCGACTACGTCCTCTCCCAGGACGGCGCCGAAGACTACCTCGATACCTACTTGCATCTGCTCGAGCTGACGATTGCCGGATATCGTCGAGAAGGAAAGCGCTACATGACAATTGCTGTGGGCTGCACCGGTGGAAAGCACCGAAGTGTGGCTATGACCGAAGCTCTTGCCCACAAGTTGGGGCGTGAGGACGACCTCGCGGTCAGCATCGTGCACCGAGATCTGGGCCGCGAATGACCGAATCTGTATCGCAGAGTCGCAGCGAACCGGCGGTAGTCGCCCTCGGCGGCGGGCATGGATTGTTCGCGACGCTTCAAGCTGTCCGCAGGCTTACCTCCGACGTGACAGCCGTGGTCACCGTCGCCGACGACGGCGGATCCTCGGGCCGATTACGAGCCGAATTGGGTGTGATTCCGCCGGGGGATCTCCGGATGGCGCTCGCAGCGTTGGCTGCCGACGAACCCGAGGTCAGAGACTGGACTCGTACCATTCAGCACCGCTTCGGCGGTGTCGGTGCGCTGGCCGGTCACTCGGTGGGCAACTTGATTCTCGCCGGTCTGACCGAGGTGCTCGGGGATCCTGTCCTCGCCCTCGACGAGATGGCGAGGCTGTTGCGTGTGCGCGGGCGCGTACTTCCGATGTCGCCGATCGCGCTCGAGATCGAAGCCGACGTCCAAGGTCTGGAAGAGGATCCGCGCGTCAGTCGGTGCATCCGGGGTCAGGTGGCCGTTGCGACTACGCCGGGCAAGGTACGACGCGTACGCCTGTTGCCGGCGAGTCCGCCTGCCAGCCCCGAAGCTGTGACCGCGATCGGGAAAGCCGACCTTGTGGTGCTCGGTCCCGGTTCGTGGTTTTCGAGTGTCATTCCCCACGTGCTTGTCCCCGAACTGGTGGAAGCCCTCTCGGCTACCGCAGCGCGGAAAGTGCTCGTGCTCAACCTCGCGCCGGAACCGGGGGAGACCGCCGGATTCTCCGCCGAGCGTCACCTGCACGTACTCTCCCAGCATGTGCCCGATTTCCGGGTCGACTACGTAGTTGTCGATTCTGCTTCGGTACCGGCGGGCCGCGAGCGTGAACATCTGGCTCGCGCAGCCAATCAATTCCGCGCCGAGGTCGTTTACGCCGAAGTCGCAGACCCCGCAGCCGGGTCAGCGCACGTACACGATCCGGTGCGGCTCGCGGAGGTCCTGGCCGAACTGGCCGGGTGCGTAGGCAAACTCGACTCCCCGAACGGGGAGTCCACAGACCATTCAGCAGCAGAACAGAGGGAGAACACTTCGTGGCAATGACAGCGGAGGTCAAGGACGAACTGAGCCGGTTAGTGGTGACTCAGGTCAGCTGCCGCAAGGCTGAGGTCTCCGCACTGCTCCGATTTGCCGGTGGGCTCCACATTGTCGGTGGGCGCGTCGTCGTCGAGGCGGAGGTCGATCTGGGTTCCACAGCGCGTCGGCTTCGCCGTGAGATTTTCGACCTGTTCACTTACAGCGCGGACGTTCACGTGCTCAGTGCCGGCGGTTTGCGGAAGTCCGCCCGCTACATCGTGCGCGTCGCCAAGGAAGGCGAGGCGCTCGCACGTCAGACGGGACTCCTCGATCTGCGGGGACGACCCGTTCGCGGACTGCCCGCGCAGGTTGTCGGCGGCAGCGTAGGCGACGCCGAAGCAGCGTGGCGCGGTGCGTTCCTCGCCCACGGCTCTCTGACCGAGCCCGGCCGTTCGTCGGCGCTCGAGGTCAGTTGCCCCGGACCCGAAGCTGCACTCGCCTTGGTCGGTGCAGCTCGTCGCCTCGGAATCTCCGCAAAGGCCCGCGAAGTACGCGGAACCGATCGCGTCGTCATCCGGGACGGCGAGGCCATCGGCGACCTCCTCACGAGGATGGGTGCTCAGGACACCCGACTGGTCTGGGAAGAGCGTCGGATGCGCCGCGAAGTGCGTGCCACAGCCAACCGCCTTGCCAACTTCGACGACGCAAACCTGCGACGCTCCGCCCGCGCGGCGGTAGCTGCTGCCGCACGCGTCGAGCGGGCCCTGGAAATCCTCGGTGCGGATGTTCCCGATCATCTGGCCGCTGCGGGCGCTCTGCGCGTCGAACATCGGCAGGCGTCACTCGAGGAGCTGGGTCAGCTGGCAGACCCCCCGATGACGAAGGATGCCGTCGCCGGACGGATCCGCAGGTTGCTGTCGATGGCAGACCGAAAGGCGAAGGAGACGGGTATCCCCGATACCGAATCCGCGGTCAATTCGGACCTGCTCGAAGAGGGCTGACCAGCCCGTCACCTGCCCCTCTTCAGGGTGGGCTGCGCGCGCTCGAGGCGCGCGCATTAGGGTAAGAGTCACATCGACCGATGAACCCCACGTCCGTGTCGTGCACACACGAGCTCGGATCATGCGTGGGTCAAGTTGCACACCAGAATCATCCTCTAAGGAGCGAATTGTGACTGTCCGGGTTGGCGTTAACGGTTTCGGCCGTATCGGACGTAACTTCTTCAGGGCGGTGGATGCGCAGAAGGCGCTGGGCACCACTGATATCGAGATCGTCGCGGTCAATGACCTCACCGACAATGCGACTCTCGCTCACCTGCTCAAGTACGACTCGATCCTCGGCCGTTTGCCGTACGACGTTTCGCTCGACGGCGACGACACCATTGTCGTCGGCGATCAGCGCATCAAGGCACTCGCGCACCGCGGCCCCTTGAACGAGCTTCCCTGGGGCGAGCTGGGCGTCGACGTCGTCGTCGAGTCCACGGGCATCTTCACCGACGCTGCAAAGGCCAAGGGTCACCTCGAAGCCGGCGCGAAGAAGGTCATCATCTCGGCTCCGGCCAAGGGTGAAGACATCACCATCGTCATGGGCGTCAACGACGACAAGTACGACGGCAGCCAGAACATCATCTCCAACGCCTCGTGCACCACCAACTGCCTCGGCCCCATCGCCAAGGTTCTCGATGACGAGTTCGGTATCGTCAAGGGTCTGATGACCACGATCCACGCGTACACGCAGGATCAGAACCTCCAGGATGCTCCGCACAGCGACCTCCGTCGCGCCCGTGCAGCTGCCCTGAACATCGTCCCCACGGGCACCGGTGCAGCCAAGGCAATCGGCCTGGTTCTCCCGCAGCTTCTGGGCAAGCTCGACGGCTACGCACTGCGCGTGCCGATCCCCACGGGTTCGGTCACCGACCTCACCGCACAGCTGCGCAAGCCGGCTACCGCCGACGAGATCAACGCTGCGATGAAGGCTGCAGCCGAGGGTCCCCTCAAGGGCATCCTCAAGTACACGGACGCTCCCATCGTCTCCTCGGACATCGTTACCGATCCGCATTCGTCGATCTTCGACTCGGGTCTGACGAAGGTCATCGACGACCAGGTCAAGATCGTTTCCTGGTACGACAACGAGTGGGGCTACTCCAACCGTCTGGCCGACCTCATCGGCCTCGTCGCCAAGTCACTCTGAGCGGAGTTTCGATTACAGTGGCAGTTCAGACGCTGAAGGATCTGCTGGATGCTGGGGTCGAGGGGCGCACCGTACTGGTGCGTTCCGACCTCAACGTCCCGTTGGATGGCGGAGAAATCACGGACCCGGGTCGCATCGTTGCATCCGCGCCCACCCTGCGGGCACTTGCCGAGGCCGGCGCGAAGGTCATCGTGACCGCGCACCTCGGACGGCCCGACGGTCAGCCCGATCCCAAGTTCTCGCTCGCACCCGTAGCCGCCAAGCTGGCCGAGATTCTCGGTCGCAATGTGCAGCTCGCCGGTGACGTTGTGGGACAGGACGCTTTGGCTCGTTCGGAGGGACTCACCGACGGTGACGTTCTGATGCTCGAGAACATTCGTTTCGATCCGCGTGAGACCAGCAAGGACGAGGCCGAGCGCGTCAAGCTCGCCAAGGCTTTGGTCGAGTTGGTCGGCGACGACGGCGCATTCGTGTCCGACGGCTTCGGTGTTGTTCACCGCAAGCAGGCTTCGGTCTTCGACGTCGCGAAGTTGCTTCCGCACTACGCGGGCTACCTGGTGGGTGCCGAGGTCGAGGTACTTGCCAAGCTCACGCAGGAAGCGGAGCGTCCGTACGCGGTCGTTCTGGGCGGATCCAAGGTTTCGGACAAGCTCGCTGTCATCGAGGCGCTCGCGCCCAAGGTCGACACGCTGGTGATCGGCGGCGGAATGTTCTACACGTTCCTCGCGGCTCAGGGTCTGTCCGTGGGTAATTCGCTCTGCGAAGAATCCATGATCGACACCTGCAAGGACCTCCTGGACCGGTACGCGGACGTCATCCACATCCCTCAGGATGTTGTTGTCGCAGACTCCTTCTCGGCTGATGCCGAGTCGAAGATCGTGCCGTTCAACGAGATTCCCGACGGTTGGATGGGTCTCGATATCGGACCCGAGTCGGTCAAGCGCTTCGCGGCGATCCTGACCGGAGCCAAGACGGTGTTCTGGAACGGTCCGATGGGCGTGTTCGAGTTCCCGAAGTTCGAGGCCGGCACCCGTGGTGTCGCCGAGGCCATCGTGGAAGCAACCAGCAAGGGTGCGTTCAGTGTTGTCGGCGGCGGCGATTCAGCTGCGGCTGTTCGTCAGCTCGGTATCCCGGACGAAGGCTTCTCGCACATTTCCACCGGCGGTGGCGCTTCCCTCGAATACCTCGAGGGCAAAGAGCTTCCCGGCATCGCAGTACTGGAAGGCTGATCCGACATGGCACGTAAGCCGTTGATCGCCGGCAACTGGAAGATGAATCTGAATCACCTCGAGGCTATCGCTCTGGTGCAGAAGATCGCTTTTGCCTTGCCTGCAAAGTATTTCGACAAGGTCGACGTGACGGTTATCCCGCCGTTCACCGACATCCGTAGCATCCAGACGCTGGTCGACGGTGACAAGCTTCTGCTCACCTACGGGGCGCAGGATGTCTCGGCGCAGGACAGTGGCGCATTCACCGGCGAGATCAGCGGTTCCATGCTGGCCAAGCTCGGGTGCACCTACGTCGTGGTCGGGCACTCGGAGCGTCGCACCCTGCATGGCGAGACCAACGAGTTGGTTCTCGCCAAGGCGAAGGCTGCGCTCAAGAACGGCATCACGCCGATCGTGTGCATCGGTGAAGGCCTCGAGATCCGCGAAGCCGGCGATCACGTCGCTTACAACGTGGAACAGCTCAAGGGGTCCTTGGCAGGTTTGAGCGCGGAGGAGATCTCCAAGATCGTCATCGCGTACGAGCCTGTCTGGGCCATCGGCACGGGTCGTGTCGCTTCGGCTGCGGACGCTCAGGAAGTGTGCGCGGCTGTTCGTGCAACGCTCGTCGAGCTTGCCGACGCCGAGGTCGCTGCCGGCGTTCGCGTCCTGTACGGCGGTAGCGTCAGCTCCAAGAACGTCGGAGAGATCGTCGGCCAAGCCGACGTCGACGGCGCTCTTGTCGGCGGTGCTTCGCTCAAGGCGGACGAGTTTGCCACGCTGTCTGCAATTGCAGCCGGTGGGCCACTGCCTAGCTGAGACACTGCCCAGCTGAGGTAACTCTAGCTAGTTGATTGTCAAAGACTGTGGGCGCGTAACCATTTCGGTTACGCGCCCACAGTCTTTTCCGTACTCGGTCGTTTGTGTACTCAGCCGACGAGCTTGGTCTCGAGGGCTCCGATGGTGTCGGCCGTGAGCCCCAGTCCGGAGTGCAGGTAATTCTCGATCGACGAGTAATCCGCTTCGACCTGCTCGAATGCCGCACCCAGGTAGCTTTCGTCGACAGTGAGCATGACGCGAACCACATCTGCCCGTCCCATCACGGCTGTCTTTGCGATGCGTTCTGCCGTTGCCTCGACATAGGCGCCGGAGTAGGTGTTGGTCAGGAGGTAGTCGTCGAAGATGGTTTCGCGCGGCACACCGGAGAGCGTTTGCAACAGTGCCGACGCCCAGCCGGTGCGATCCTTCCCGGCAGTGCAATGGAAGAGCTGAGGCCCCGGAGTTGTTGCGAGAGCGGTCAATAACTGACCGAACCCTGCCCGGGTGACGCCGTCGGTGATGAAACTCCGATTAAGGAGCCGCATGAAATCCTGTGCGGCATCGATGGTTCGGATGGAGATCGCGGAGTCTTGAATTGTTCCCGGCAGGATCGGAATATTGGTGTAGGTTGCGGCGGAGGGCACGGTATCCGGGGTTTCGGTGACCTCGGCTTCGGAGCGCACATCGTAGATTGCGGTCAATCCCAGTGACTCGACCACGGCCATGTCCGCCGGCGTTGGTGTGATGACGTTGGCGCGGTAGAAAACGCCACGCCGCAGTGTGCTTCCAGTCTCTGTCGAATACCCATGTCCGGCGACGTCACGGAAGTTGTGGATGGATTCGAGGCGAGGGGTGCTGTTGCCGCTCGCGGTTGCCGTCGGGGTACTGGTGTGGGGGAGCATCAAAACTAGCCTTTCGGAGGTAATGTCGCGTCAACTCGAAACTAGCGGGCGATAAGGTTCGTGATGTGTTCGGTACCACCGAACGAGATTTTCGATCGTGACGTGGGTGGACTTACGGTGTGGAAACATGCCCGAGACGGGTATGTGGTCGGGTTAGCTGCATGCGCCTGTATGGTGTTATCGGTTGTAGTTGTCCCTATTGGATTGGTGGACGTAGACAGACATGAAACTGTTCTTGGATATCCTGCTGGTCGTCACCAGCTTGCTCCTTATTCTGCTGGTGCTGCTGCATCGCGCTAAGGGTGGCGGTTTGTCGAGCCTGTTCGGTGGAGGTGTCCAATCCAGCCTGTCCGGATCGACGGTTGTCGAGAAGAACCTTGATCGGTTGACGGTCTTCACTGCCCTGATCTGGCTCATTTCGATCGTCGGCATCGGCCTGGAGATCAAGTTCGCCTGACCTCCTTTCCGAATCACGTTTTTGACGCAGAACCCCGCCATCGAGCGGGGTTCTGCGTTTCGGCCGATAATTGAACAATGACCGAATTTGCCGCTCAGAGCACAGACCATCCGCGTGAGACACCACGTGAAGCCACTGAGCCACTGCGCGAGGACATTCGGCTTCTCGGAGGAATTCTGGGGCAAATTGTTCGGGAGCAAGCCGGTGATGCCGTGTTCGATCTCGTCGAGCGTGCCCGGGTGGAATCGTTCCGGGTTCGTCGTAGTGAAATTGACCGCGCAGAATTGGTATCGCTGTTCGCCGGAATCGGCACCGAAGATGCCATCCCGGTCATTCGAGCGTTCAGCCACTTTGCGTTGCTCGCCAATCTCGCCGAAGACATCCACCGTGAGCGTCGCCGCGCTATTCATATCAACGCCGGTGAGCCACCGCGTGACAGCACTCTTGCCGCCACCTACACCAAGCTCGACGGCGCAGATATCGATTCGGCGACTGTCGAAAATGCATTGCGCGGCGCGTTGGTGTCACCCGTCATCACTGCTCATCCGACGGAGACCAGGCGCCGGACCGTGTTCGAGACCCAGTCCCGTATTACGGAACTCATGCGGTTTCGTGAACGCACAGCCTTGAGCGTCGACGAAACCGCCGACGTTGATCTGGATTTGCGTCGGCAGATTCTCACACTGTGGCAGACTGCGTTGATTCGACTCTCGCGCCTGCGTATTCAAGACGAAATTGAAGTGGGTTTGCGTTACTACGACGCGGCCCTGTTCGAGGTCATTCCCAAGATCAATGCCGAAGTGCGCAAAGCACTTCGAGGTCGCTGGCCTGACGCTGATCTGTTGCGTGAGCCGATCTTACGTCCCGGTTCTTGGATCGGCGGTGACAGAGACGGTAATCCGTATGTGACGGGGGAGATCGTCCAGCGCGCTACTACTCGGGCTGCGGCCACCGCGATCCAGCACCACTTGGCTGAACTCGAGCATCTCGAACGTGAACTGTCGATGTCGGCTCGGCTTGTCTCGGTGACTCCGGAATTGGATCTTCTGGCATCGAAGTCGGGTGACGATTCCGCCTTCCGCGCTGACGAGCCTTACCGCCGTGCAATTCGCGGTATTCGGGGACGGCTCAGTGCCACCGGCATTTCCGTGTTGGGGGAGTTGCCGGACCATGGGTCCGATGACGGACTCGAGGCTTACGCCGAACCCGCGCAACTCCAACGCGATCTCGCGATCATCGATATGTCGCTGCGCCGCAACGGGGATGCGACCATCGCCGATGATCGACTCGAACGTCTCCGAGAAGCAGTGGAAGTGTTCGGGTTTCACCTCTCCGGATTGGATATGCGTCAGAACTCCGACGTTCACGAGAGCGTTGTCGCCGAGCTGCTCGCATGGTCAGGCGTCCATCCGGACTACACGTCGCTCTCCGAAGCGGAGCGTGTGGAACTGCTGTCCGCCGAGCTCACCACGAGGCGACCGCTCACTTCTCCGGATGCGCAGTTCTCCGAACTGACCACCAAGGAATTGGCGATCATGGCGGCCGGAGCGAATGCTGTGCGAGTGCTCGGCGCCGGCGCGATTCCCAACTACATCATCAGCATGTGCACCTCCGTCAGCGACATGCTCGAGGCTGCAGTCCTGCTCAAAGAGGTGGGCGTGCTCGACCCCGGTGTCGGAGGCGCACCGTCATGCCCCGTCGGGATCGTTCCGCTGTTCGAGACGATCGAGGACTTGCAAGGCGGCGCCGCGACCTTGTTGGCCACGCTCGATATTCCGATCTACCGAGCCATCGTCACTTCGCGGGGCGAGAGTCAGGAAGTGATGCTCGGATATTCCGACTCGAACAAGGACGGCGGATATCTCGCTGCCAACTGGGCGTTATACCGCGCTGAACTCGATTTGGTCGAGGCCGCCCGAAAGAGCGGAATCCGGTTGCGGCTCTTCCACGGCCGCGGTGGAACCGTCGGCCGCGGCGGTGGACCAAGCTACGAAGCGATTCTCGCTCAGCCTCCCGGGGCTGTTGCCGGTTCGCTGCGCATCACCGAGCAGGGTGAGGTGATTGCAGCCAAGTATGCCGAACCTCGATTGGCGCATCGCAACCTCGAAACTCTGATCGCGGCCACTCTCGAATCAACCCTGCTCGATGTCGAAGGACTCGGCAGCGGCGCGGACGCCGCCTATGCGGTCCTCGACGAACTGGCGGCCTTGGCTCGTACCGCGTACAGCGAATTGGTCCACGACACACCAGGATTTGTTCAGTACTTCGAGGCGTCGACGCCGGTCGCCGAAATCGGTGCCCTCAATATCGGAAGCCGACCGGCTTCGCGTAAGCAGACCAAGGCGATCTCCGACCTACGTGCGATTCCGTGGGTGCTGTCCTGGAGCCAGTCACGCGTCATGCTCCCCGGTTGGTACGGCACGGGTGCGGCTTTCGAACGATGGATCGACGGCGATCCGAATCGCCTCGCGACGCTCACTCGTTTGTACGAGCAATGGCCGTTCTTCCGTACCGTGCTGTCCAACATGGCGATGGTGATGTCGAAATCCGATCTGGGACTAGCTGCTCGATACGCCGAGTTGGTTCCGGACGTCGAACTGCGTGAACGGGTTTTCGGAATGGTCACCGAGGAGCATGAACGCACCATTCGTATGTACAAGTCGATTACCGGATACGACGACCTGTTTGCCGACAATTCTGGTCTCGAACGTTCGGTTCACAACCGCTTCCCGTACCTGGAACCGCTCAATCACCTGCAGGTGGAGTTGATCAGGCGCTACCGATCGGGCGACGAGGGTGACCAGGTCCGGCGAGGTATTCAGTTGACGATGAACGGTTTGGCGACGGCGTTGCGTAACAGCGGGTAGGTCGGCACGCGGGTGTTCAACCCACCCACGATTACCGGCGCGCAGTGATGCGGATACGACGGACAGCTTTGTCGATCCACCGGGTAATTCCACCGCTACTCCACTGGGATCGATCGGGATAGTTTGTTCCATTACTCATTGGTCCATTTCACAGTTGGACACTCGTTCATGTGGTAGACATCACAACGCCTGGCGCAATCGGGCACGGCGGACGTTAGTGGCGAATGGGACATCAAGTTCGTTCACCGCAGCGGGTTCCGCACTCCGTAACGCGCCGAGCCGTTGGCCATCGCGCCACGCGACGTACATGTCTAGAGGAGGCCCGCCCGCAATGTCCCCTGCTCTGCTGAACACACCTGCGCTCTTGAACACCCCCGCTCTGCCGAAAGCCCTGGGGCCGCTCATGCTGGGAGGTAAACCAGCCTCCGCAGCTGTCCGAGACTTCGTCCCGCTGGCGGCGGAACTTGTGAATCACTTCTCCCGCGAGAATCCGATCTTCAAGTCCTTCCGCATGGAATCTGTGCAGGAGGACTTGGTCGCGGCGACCGCGCAGGGTCTGCAACTGACGATCCGGCTCATGGACCACAAGAAACTCCCGACCGACGACGAGTTGGACAGCATTTACACCCTGACTGTCCGGCAGGCGCGCAAAGGGGTCCCACTCAGTGCAATTCTCGCTCTGATGGATGAGGGGGTTACCGCTTTCCGCAACCTCATTCTGAGCCGGGCGGAGGAGGAGGATTCCGCAAATCTCGAGGAGCTCAACCACCTCCTGTTCGCGGCCGCGCAGCGACTTCACTCATTCGTCTCGGTTAGCTACCTGGCTGCTATGCCAGCCGGCGTGGAGCTCGAGGAGTACTCGGCCGGCGCTCTCGTCAAAGCGATGCTGGACGGAAACGATCCCACTCAGCTCGCGTTGCAGATGGGCATCGAGCTCACGCCTAGCTATCTCGTACTGCGGCTACTTGTGAGCCTGCCGCGGCCTCGTCCGGGAGTCAAGGACGGTGCGCACCATCGAATCCAGGCCTACCGCGGCCTGGCTGCAGTGCAAGCCAAGATTGCCGCCCACTTCGGGGCGGCACTGCTCGAGGCTCCCGCGCCGCAACGTGGTCTGGTGCTCATCGAGGGCACGCCCCACTGGGGATCGGTGTGTGAGGTAATCCGCCAGGCGAAGGAGGAGATCGGGGTGGAGATCACGGCTATCGGTGAGAACTCCGCGCTCGAGGACATCTCGGCCGCCGAGGCCACCACCCGAGAGTTGGCCAACCTCGTCCGACGGCTGAGACTGCCGGCCCGTCCATATCGGATGGAGGACCTCGCGCTGGAATATCAGCTGACTCGGGGCGGCCCAGGCCGCGACAGCCTGATCAACCTGCTCAAACCGCTCGACAACAACCCGGAGCTGCTCCAGACGCTGTCGGTGCACCTGGCGAACGACCAGCACAGACAGCGCACCGCATCGGCGCTGGGACTGCATACGAACACCGTCGACAACCGCATTAAGCGCATTGCTCACCTGACCGGATTGGACCCGACTCTGCCCTCTGAGCTGCTCAAACTGCGTGCTGCAATGATCTCTCTGGCCTTCGCCAGCACCGATGTGGACATTCGTCCAGTGAAACTGTGAAACCTCACATAACTCACTAGTAACTTTCCACTCTTGGTGCTTCCGTCACACTTTCCCACTCCCCAGCGGGCTATAAAAGTGTGGTGCGAATCACCGCACAAACCGGTAACAATAAAGGGGATCTACATGAACAACGGCCAGGGTAACGCAGTCTTCGGTGCCTTCCTGAACACCATCCTCCAGGCATTCAACGCTGGCAGCAGCAACACCGGCTCGGTCGACGGTGGCGGCGTAGCTTAAGTACTGCTCGCGGGGTCCTGTGCAGAATTCTTCGCACGGGACCCCGCTCTAGCCCCCCAACTTGGGGGGTGGCCTTGACAGGGCCCCCGCTGAGACCAGGAGCAAATACATGATTTCCTCACCAACCACAGGCGCATTGGCCGTCGTCGTGAACACTGTCTTGCAGTTGTTCAACGCGGGCAGCAGCTTCCTGTACACCGATAATACGGATCTCTTCGGCGGTGGCGGCACCACCACGCCGCCCACACCCTGATCGCTCTACCCGCTCGCATCACCCCGCCGCGGCGCAGACAGGAATTAACGTGAACTACGGTCAGTACCTCCAGGGAAGCCTGGCAATCGACTTCAGCTCTCTTTCCCAGGCACTCGGCCTCGGCAACGGCTCAGTGGTGTCGTTCGGCAGTGCCGGAAGTGTTCAATTCAGCAGTCTCGGCGGGTCTTGACACTCACCGCCGTTCCACACGCTCACATGCGATTTACTCGCGAAACAGAAAGCAGGTCACCCTGTGTTCATCAATCCGCTCACCGGCGACCCCGTTGTCATCAACGTAGTTTTCCAGCTCTTCAACGCGGGAAGCGCTAACGCACTCACTTTGGGCGGCGTCGGCAGCAGCGGTCTCGGTAGCACCGGGCTCGGCAGCTTCGACTCAGCGAGCCTGGGTAGCACTGCTTAGGAACCACACTCGAAAAGGGCCTGAATCCGGTGCTGCACCGGGCGCAGGCCCTTTCGTGATTCTGAAGGATATTGTTCGCTCACCGAGTGAGATCCTTCAGGATCAAAGCGGCTGACGACCTACCGGTTGATCGTGCGAACTTGCGTGGCAGAGAGCGCCTTCACCTGCAATGGCGTCGAAAAGGGTCCGTCGGCCACCGGCCGCA
The DNA here is from genome assembly GCF_022810305.1 of Rhodococcus sp. ARC_M6. GTDB lineage: Bacteria > Actinomycetota > Actinomycetes > Mycobacteriales > Mycobacteriaceae > Rhodococcus_F. Next base: position 5,137 of record NZ_JALGQH010000002.1, on the reverse strand, counting down.
TGCCGGCGAACACGATCTCCAGGTGACGCCGCCAGGCTTCGGGTGCAATGGAATGCGATGTCTCACTGATACCTCGCAGCGCCCAGAACAACATGCTGATATCGGTGGGAGTGATATCGCGTCGGATGCGACCACACTGTTGTGCGTTCTCGAGAAGCTCGGCGGTGCGGGTGCGAAACTCTTCGAGGGCATCCGGTTCTGCATTCGAGTGATCCCACAACTGCGGCAGACACGCCCACTGCACCGACTGGAGTTTTCCGGTTTCGAGCACCAGTGCTTCGAGTCCGGACCCGTCGTCTCGACTCGTCGCCTCGCGAGCTGCAGCAGCCAAACCCAGCCTCATCTCGCCGACCAATTCATCGATCAGGGCCTGCTTGCTGGGGAACCGTCGATACAATGTGCCGACGCCGACACCGGCAACGCGGGCAACTTCTTCAACAGCAGCGTCGAGGCCGGAGGCGAAGAACACCTGAGCCGCGGCATCCAGGATCCGTCGGCGGTTTTCTGCCGCGTCTTTGCGGAGCGGTTTGTCACTGCGGAGCGGTTTGTCCTTGCGGAGCGGTTTGTCACTGCGGAGCGGTTTGTCACTTGTAGTCTTCTGTGTCGCCATGTCAGTTCGAAATAGTAGCGGTGTTCGGTGTATCTGTGAGTTGTATGTCAGAGGGAATCGTGATGGGTGTGGGCTTGCTCGGGATGAGTAGTGCCGCGGCGGCGCCGATGGCACTGGCGATTGCGAGGATGGCAAACCCGGTGGTGTAGCCGGATTCAGTGGGAAGTCCGTCGGGAAGTAGGTGTGCGGTCACGATGCTGGCCATCATCGCCGAGCCGATCGCACCGCCGATCGTGCGAATGTTCGCGTTGGTGCCGCTGGCCGAACCCGTCTGGTGTGAGGGAACTGCGTGCACGATGATGCCTGACATCGAGGAGAAGGCGAGGCCGAAACCTGCTCCCATCAGGAGCATCGACAGCATCACCTGCCAGATCGCCGAGTGTGCGAATGCCAAGATCAGCAGAGATGCGCTTGCGACAACCGAACTGCCAACCAGGACTACCTTCGCTCCGAAACGATGCGCCAGGGGGCCGGAACCGATGCCGGCAAGAAGAAATGCCACGGACAGTGGTAACACGATCAAGCCGGATTCGGTGATCGACGAATTGAAACCGTAGCCGGCTTCCGGTGTTCCTTGCAGGAAGGCCGGTACAAAGGCGAAGATCGAGTACATTGCGATGCCGATCAGCAATGCCGCCAGGTTGGTCGTCCACACTGCGGGGATGCGCATCATTGCCATGTCGATCAGTGGACTGTCACTGCGTAGTTCACACCTCATCCACAGCGCTGCAAGAATGGCAGCTGCCACGAGCAAGCCGAGAACTGAACTCGACGCCCAACCCCACTTGGGGGCCTCACTGATTGCGACGAGCAGGGCAATCAACCAGGACGAGAGTAGTACGGCCGCAATCCAACTCACACGGCCGGAAGTTCGTGCCGGGGACTCGGGAACGATCAGGTGTGTCGCGATTGCGGCGACAGCGATGGCGATAGCGGGAATCCAGAACAGCCAGTGCGCGTTGAGCCTGTCGACGATCGGGCCGCCCAGTAACAAACCCAGACCGCCGCCGACGCCGATCAATGCAGAGATGACGCCCACCGCTCCGGTCACTTTGTCTCGCGGGAATTCGTCGCGGACGATCCCGAACGCCAAGGGGATGACGCCGCCCGCGATTCCTTGAATTGCTCGGGCCACGATCATGAGGGTGATCGACGATGCCAATGCCCCGAGAATCGACCCGATGCAGGCGATGGCCAGTACTGCGGTCAGCACCTTCTTCTTTCCGATCATGTCACCGATGCGACCGAGGATCGGGGTGGCGACGGCCGCGGCCAGCAAGTATGCCGTCAGGATCCAGGTCACGGTGTTTCGGTCGGTATGCAGGTCTTGCTCTAGCAGCGGCAGTACCGGTGCGACCAATGACTGCAACAACGAGTAGGCCGTGATGGCAAGCGCGAGTACCAGATACGTGAGTTGGTAGGGAACGGCTGCATTCTTTTGGGGCGGTGTCTCGTTCATGAAGTTGCTCCTCCAGCAAAGCGGAATCGAAGTTCCGCTTCAGGGAGAATAGCAGCCTAACCGGAATCTTGATTCCGGTATTCACTGCTGCGGCGCCGGCATGGCGGATCGGCGAGGCTTCCTTTCGGCAAGGTTTCCTCTGTCGATCGGGGGTGGGTGGCGCCGTAGCTAGGTTCGCCGTCAATATCTTGAATCAGTTGCAGCAGTTGGGATCCAGTACCAGGCGGAGCGCTTCCAAGGCGTCGGGGCGCGCTCGGTAGTAGACGTTCATTCCCCGCCTGTCGGCGATCACCATGCCCGCCTTTTTCAGCTGACCCAAATGATGACTGACTGTCGATTCGCTCAGTCCTACGCTTTCGGCGAGGTCGCAGGTACAGACTTCGCCGTCGGAATGTGTCAGCAATATCGACATCAGCTTGATGCGTGCTGGGTCTGCGAGTGCCTTGAGTCGGACGGCCACCTGCAATGCGGCGTCATCGGAGATCAGTCCGGCGGCTACGGGGGAGCAGCAGATCGGTGCGGTTGTGTCGATGACGGGCAGGGCCTTGGGCATGTGTCCCATCATGCTCCACCTCCTTGACATACGTCAAAAAGGTGGCGCATACTGAATGGGTAATTCGACATATGTCACACAGGTGGAGGTCCCCATGTCCCGCGTTCAACTTGCCCTCAATGTCGACGACCTTGATCAGGCCGTCACGTTCTACTCGAAACTTTTCAACACCCAACCGGCGAAACTTAAGCCGGGATACGCGAACTTCGTGATCGCCGAGCCGCCACTCAAGCTGGTACTTCTCGAGAACCCTGGAACCGGCGGGACCATCAACCATCTCGGAGTCGAGGTGGAATCCAGCGAAACTGTACACCGAGAGATCGCCCGGCTGACCGAGGAAGGTCTGTTCACCGACGAGGAAATCGGTACGACCTGCTGCTTCGCGACGCAGGACAAGGTGTGGGTCACGGGGCCGGCCGGGGAAAAGTGGGAGGTCTACACGGTTTTGGCTGACTCCGAGACCTTTGGTTCCAGCCCGGTACACCTCGACGTCGTGGCCTCCGGTGACGCATGCTGTGTTACCACCGAAAACGTCGCTACCGAAAACGATGCGAGTGCGCCCACCGGCTCGTCTTGCTGCTGATCGGTTAGTCGGTTGCCTGCGCTCGGATGAGTTGTGCAACAGTCGATGACGAGACGCACAGAACGATCGCCGAGGCGCCTACCAGCCAAAGTCCCCATCCAATTGACGGGACGACAGTCATTCCGGCGATGTCGATGCCCCGCTGAAGGATGGTCGCAGCGTTGGCCCCGGCGACGATCAATACAGCGATCCCAGCCACGGGGCCTACCCAGTGATTCTTCACTTCCGGAGTGATGCCGCGGAAAAGATGTGTAAGCAGAGCAATTGACGCACAGATGCCGAGGATGAGGGTGATCGAGCCACATTCGTCAACGCCGGTCCGGCTTGACGTGTGGCTCGTCATCCATGGCCCGACGCTTCCGAAGATGATGCCCGTACAGGCCCAAATCGAAACGATCAGATTCGGCCGGAAATTGTTGGGCATTGTCGAGGGGAGTTCCAGCGGACTTCTGACGGCATATTGTTCATTCGGTCGATTCGGTGAGTATGTCACTCGGTGGACCATCCATTTCTTACGCCGCTGTCGAGCTTCTCTCGAGCGTATTTCGGATTCTAAAGTCCGCCCCGCTGGTTTTGATCAAATTGGCAATATCCGCTGAGCCGCATCGATATTCACGCACTCCGAACCCGCGATTTTTGATTTGTCGAGTCCGGTGTCATCGAGCGAAGTTCAGTGCTTCTTGGATCCAAGCGTCGAACTCGTTACCGGAACTTGTGCCGGTTCGATCAACTTCCAGCCAACCTTTGCTCATCGGCTTTCCCCGCATTTCGGCCCAATGTGCGCCTTTGTGTGTCAGCAGTTCGTCCACGTGGTCCGGCTCGCATCGGACCATGAGGTTTCCGTGTGAATTTGCGCTGACCGCCAACTGCCCGTCGACCATGAAACTCAGGCCACCGAACATCTTGACCTCACTGACGCCGGTCTCGTGCTCGAGAGCGTCGCGGATGCGTTCTACGAGAGCTTTGTCGTATACCACGGGCTGCTCCTCGGTTGTGACGTAGTGCATAGCCTCATTGCGCTGAGTCCAGACTAGACCGCTAGTTGAAGGAACGGCTTCAGGCGACTATTGATTTTGTGCAGTTCGCAGCCAGTTTTTTGCCATTTTCTTCCAATTGTGGGCAATGATCTTCTTGCGCAACAATGATTCTCGGATCCTGCGGAGCAGAGGTCGTCGGCGACATCGTGCGAATTCTCGGCGACCTCGCAATAGTAGTTCAGGCTGAATACCTGGATCGGGGCTGCGAAGCCTAGAACAGATCCATCGCCGACCGCCACCGAGTGACCGTTCGGTCGCCGCGGTGCCTTCGGATTCACTCGATGAGGGACCTCGGCGGTATGGGTGGCGGTGCCGTCGCCAGTATTCGCCTCCGATGCGACGACAATCGCCACTGTGTCGTGCATTGTGGTGTAACCATCAGGGATGCAACGACTTTGAGAAGAATCGTGTGCTTGCCTGCGGCCCGCGGCAAGGTTAAGTCGGTGGCAATGCCGCCGAACCTGCCGTCGCGACTGGTACTGAGAACGTACGGGCAACCGCTGGGCGTAATTGGTGCTTGCGAATCCAGATCAGAGGGGAGTCGAAGTCGCCGCCGCCGGGTCGATCCGGGCCGTCCAATTGTGGCTATCAGTCGGCGTTTCAAGCAAGATTCACGAAAAGATGGACGGATGTCCAAAATGCAGTTATTGTCTAGCACCGTCGGGCAAAAAGGTCATTGTGCCTCAATCTGACAATTGTCGGAACTCTTGAAAGGCCCTACATGCGGACCCTGCTCACGCTGGTCAGTGCTGTACTAGTCGCTGTTAGCCTCAATCTTGCATGAGAGGCCGCTGCCGGCCTGAGCGGTTCGCCGATCATGTTTTCACGGCCCGAATCAGTATCCGAATATGACCGGTCGACCCGTGTGCAGTCGGGATGCTGCCGGATTCCACAT
>NZ_JALGQH010000029.1 GCF_022810305.1 Rhodococcus sp. ARC_M6 | reverse complement strand
GACTCCGGATGCGCGGTCGGCGGCCAAGCGGACGGCGGATGCGTTGACGGAGTTGATTCGCCGGTATCTCGACAATGCGGCGACCGGGGTGGACGGTGGTCAGCGTCCGCATGTGAATGTGCATGTGACGGCGAAAGATCTTGCGGAGCATCGGGACTGCGCGAGCACGCGCACTGCATCGTCGAGCTTGGCTACGCCCGATGATGAGACTGACGTCGAGGATGCGCCGGTGTGGGGCTTCGACGATCTGGAGGACCTCGACGATCTCGATGTCGGGCACATGCCGTGGATGGGTCCGCTGAGCATCACCCGCACCCGGATGTTGGCGTGCGACTGCATGCTCTCGACGGTGCTGCTGGATGAGAACGGTGCCCCGCTCGATGTGAGTCCGTTGAAACGGTTGGTGGGGGCGGCGCAGCGGACGGCGTTGATCGCCCGCGACAAGGGGTGTGCGTTCCCGTCGTGTGATGCGGTTCCGGCGTGGTGCGATGCGCACCATATTCGGCCGTGGTCGCAGGGCGGGTTGACGGTGATGGACAACCTCACATTGCTGTGCCGAGCGCACCACACTCTGATCCACCGTAAGGCCGGTTTTGCGGGGCAGTGGGAAATCAAGATGGGGTCGGATCGGAAGCCGTGGTTCATTCCGCCGGCGGGGATTGATCCGGTGCAGCGGCCGCGACGATCAACCCTGCGTCCGGGTCAGTTGCTACGCACCTGAATTATGTTGCACCACAACTGCAGACGTGCCAGGCTTCGCATCAGATTCTCGCCGATGCGAAGCCTGCACACGCGTGCTCACCCGCCGGGTTGAAGATCACTGTGCGTTGCACCGGCATGTCGTCAGGCGTTAGACGTGCTCTTGCAGCCACTGCTCCAGCGTGGTCGGAGCGATCCAAGCGTTGGCGCCCGGTGTGGGGGTGAGTTCCGAGTCGTCGAGTCTTGCACCGAAGTATCCGGCGTCGGGATCGGTTGTCACGGTGCGTTTGTCGCCGGTGGCGGCAAACAGTCTTCGGACAAGTTCGTCGATACCCAAAGGCTCGGGGCCGGCGATTTCGGTCGTGCCGTTCAATGGCGCGCCCGTCACGATCTCGGCGAGGTGGGCCACGACGTCCTGCGAAGCGATCGGCTGCAAGCGTGCCTCGGTCGCATGGACAGCGCCGTCTACGGTCCCGGCATCGGCGATGCCGGCGATGAACTCGAAGAACTGGGTCGAGCGGACGATCGAGTAGGGAATCGGTCCCGCCTTGACCAGGTCTTCCTGGGCGACCTTGGCTCGCATGTATCCGGAGTCGGGTAGTCGGTCGGCACCCACGATCGAAAGGATGACGTGGTGCCTCACTCCGGCATCTTCCTCGGCAGCGAGGATGTGGCTCGTGGACTCGCGGAAGAACGACAGGACGGCGTCGTCTTCCCACGACGGGGAATTGGTGAGGTCCACGACCACGTCGGCACCTTCGACTGCTTCCGCAATTCCTATGCCGGTGGTGGTGTCTATTCCGGATCGACGTCCGAGGGCTGCGACATCGTGTCCAGCTTCACCCAGCTTCGATGCGACTTGGCTGCCGATGAGTCCGGTTCCGAATATGACGAACTTCATTACTTGCTCCTTGGTCAGCGGAAAAGTTCGGCGGCCAATGCTTCGTAGGTCGCCAAAGGATCCGCTTCTGCGGGAAGAGCTTGGATTGCAACATGATCGGCTCCGGCAGCGATATGTTCGCGCAGCCTGTGCGCGATCGAGCGGGCCGTTCCGTATGCCACCAGAGCGTCGATGACACGGTCGTTGCCGTCGTTGGCAATTTCCTCAGGTGCAAAACCGAGACGTTCGAGATTGTTCGTGTAGTTGCGGAGATGGAGGTAGGGGTTGGCGACAGCCGGACGGCCGATTGCCCGTGCCTTCTCTGGATCGGTCTCGAGAACAATTTTGTGTTCCGGTGCAAGGATTTTCGACGGTCCGAGAATTTCGCGAGCTTCGGCGGTGTGCTTTGGCGTTGTCAGATACGGGTGCGCGCCGGCAGCGCGGTCAGCAGACAACTTCAGTACTTTAGGGCCGAGCGCGGCAAGAACTCGACGAGAGTCCGGAACCTGGGCCGCATCGAGTTCGTCGAGGTAGGACACTAATGTGGCGTAGGGCTTCGAGTAATCGCCGGTGGCTTCGGGATGCCCGATGCCGATTCCGAGGAGGAACCGCCCCGGATGCTTGGCTTCGAGTCGGTGGTACGACTCGGCAACTTCAGCAGCCGGTGATGACCAGATGTTGACGATCCCCGTCGCCACGGTGATGTGCTCGGTCGCGTCGAGCAGCTGTTCTGCCAGTCGAAGATCTGCGTGCGGTGAACCGCCGATCCAGATGGTGCCGTAGCCGAGTTTCTCGATAGCCACTCCCAGGTCGGGTTTCAGCCCGGCAGCGCCTCGCCAGATTCCGTACGTGCCCAGGTCAGGTGTCTGCTTCGCGTCAGTCATGATGGGTGCAACCTGTCTGTGATCTGGATCTATTCCGCTCCGGGTTTGCGGTAGTCGGTACGGCGATTGACTGCTTCATCGATTTCTTCCGGTGTGAGCAAGGTGATGGATTCGGATCGGGCGGCGCCTTCGGCGGCTGTTCGGATGCTTAATGCCGCCGCGGCAATGTTGTCGGGAAGAGTGCCTATGACGAACATGTCGTGGCCGCCGAGCGCAAAGTGGCAAGATTCGACTGTGCCGCCAACGCTTTCGACCATTCGGGTGACGGCGTCGCGGCGTGCGCTACCGCCCTCCTTCTGGAGGCCGGCGGCACCGGTCGTCGAGTAGGTCACTTGCCAGAGGTATTTCGGCATTTCCGCTCCTTGGTCGGCAGGGGTCTTCAACGGCTGGGTCTTTAACGGCTGGGGTATTCACCTCCGAGGGGCATACCCACAATGGGGTGGGGGACAATCAACGCATGGTTGGTACTCCCGTGATCGTGACGATCGTGTCTGTCTGTGTTGGTTTTGTGATTTTCATGCTCGCTGCGAGTGGCGCCCGTGGAAAGTGGGATCGTCGACTCGTGATCGCACTTTTTGTCGCGGCAGTGGTGTGTCTGACCGTTGTGCCGGTCTCCGTTGCACTCAGTGCCGGGGTATCGGGCGTCTAGTCTGAAGCGGTGGCAGATATCCGGGTAGGTATCTCGGGGTGGACGTACCCAGCTTGGCGCGGGGACTTCTATCCGAAGGGTCTCGCGCACCGCAAGGAGTTGGCTTATGCCGCAGCGCAATTCAGCTCCATTGAGATCAACGGCACTTTCTATGCGCTCCAGAAGCCCGAAAGCTACGTGAAGTGGCGTAGTGAAACTCCGGACGGTTTTGTATTCGCCCTCAAGGGCGCCCGGTACATCACGCATATGAAGCGGCTCCTCGACGCTGAAACGGGGCTGGCTAATTTCTTCGCGGCCGGCACCTTGGCATTGGGCCCGAAACTCGGCCCGATTCTGTGGCAGCTGCCGCCCACGCTGCAGTTCGAACCCGCACGGTTGTCGAACTTTTTTGATCTCCTTCCGCGCACAACGACGGAGGCGGCGGAATTGGCTGCCCGTCACGACGAGAAGCTGACCGAAGACCGCGTGTTTGCGCAGACCGAGATCGAACTCCCGATCCGTTATGCCGTGGAGGCTCGACATGCGAGCTTCGCTGTGCCCGAAGCGGTGGATCTCATGCGGGAACGCGATATCGGATTTGTCGTTGCGGATACGGCCGGAAGATATCCACAGATCACTACGCCGACCAGCGATTTTGTCTATGTGCGGATGCACGGCGACAAGGAACTGTATGCAAGTGGCTATACAGACGATGCCCTCGATGAGTGGGCCGAACGTTTTCGAGGTTGGAGGGACGACGGGCTCGACGTGTTCGTTTACTTCGACAACGACATGAAAGGTTTTGCGCCGCACAACGCGATGGCGCTGCTGGATCGCTTCACGTGACGGGGGCTGGTGGAGTCTCCAGTTGTCGGTACCGCATGACAAGCTTCGCGCGAGCGCGAATGAAGGAGAACCGAACGTGAACCCCGAGCAGAGTCTGCCGACACCGAGTTGGCCGACAGAGTGGCCGAAGGTTGCCCGCAATATCGCCGACGCGACAGCTGATGCATTGGCAGCAGTGCGCGCCGCCAACAGTGGCGCGCTCACCGACGCCGTCGACGAATTGAAGAATCTGTCATTTGAGCAGGTCAGCTCCGTTCATGCGGCCATCGTGCGTGAACTACTTGAAGACACGCATCCGGACGGGCTCTCGAGCGAAGACGTGCAGGACGCCTTGACTGCGTGTGCCAAGGCCACCATCACGTGGCTGCCCGATCTGGATGTACAAGCCTTGGCTGCGGTCTATACCGGTGCACTCGGCATCTCCGATCTGGAAGACGACTCTTTCCGGATCGGCCACGGCGCCTATCTACGTTCAGCAGTACTGGTGATGGGCAGTTTGTCTGCGGGCACCAAGAAACCGCAGGCAACGTACATCGCCACGGCGATCGGTGAGATCGCCCGGGCGCAGACAATCGAGATGCCCTGACCGAACACCTGTATCGGTATCGAATTCAGACCTAGTCTGAAACTATGTCGAAAATTGCCAGTGCAGATCGGGTTTCGCATTCTGAACTTCTCGCGTTCATTCGGCCGCGGCACCGTGCCACGTTGGTGACGATAAAGAAGTCGGGTGAACTTCAGATATCGCCGGTCACGTGTGGCGTCGACGGCGAAGGCTGCATCGTCATCTCCACCTACCCGGAGCGGGCCAAAGCGGTGAATGTGCGTCGTACGCCTGCTGTTTCGCTGTGTATTCACTCTGATGAATGGAATGGACCGTACGTGCAGGTGAACGGAACGGCCGAGATGATCGACCTACCGGAATCGGTGGAACCCTTGGTCGACTACTACCGTTCGATCGCCGGTGATCACCCTGACTGGGATGAGTACCGCGAGGCGATGCGCAAGCAGGGCAAGAGCCTGATCCGCGTCACCGTCGATTCATGGGGTCCGATTGCGACGGGTGGATTTCCGCCGGGACGCTGACGCCGTGGTAATCCCAGAGTCTCGTGTCAGTCCCAGAGTCCGGCGTCGATGTTGATCGAGATCCGTTTCAGCAGTGCCGTGAGTTGTGTTTGTTCGTTCGCGTCGAGTCCGGACAGCAGTTGGCGGTCGCGTTCGACTCGCCGAGGGAATTCCGCCTCGACCAAAGCGCGCCCTGCTTCGGTCAACGTCAGCAGTACCACTCGCCCATCGCGCTCGAAACGCTGACGCTCCACGAGTCCCAGCTTGGCCAGTCGATCGGCATGTTTGGTGGTGGCAGCGCCACTGAACATGGTGACGGCGGTGACCTCGCTGGCGCGCAATGGGCGGTCGCTGCGTGCGAGTGCGCTCATGACGTCGAACTCTGCGCGGGAGACTCCGCTCGGAGCCAGTGCCCGATCCAACTGGTGGAGGGACTGCGAACTGATGCGAGAGATACGGCCCATCACCTCGACGGGAGAGGTGTCGATTTCGGGGTAGGTGCGCTTCCATTCACGACGGACTTTGTCGATGAAGTCGTCTTCGGAACTGCTTGCCTGCGCCATGAGTACATCTTAGCGACTCAATTCATAGTACTTCACAAGTAATTTACTCGTGAAATAAATGTATGCTGGGTCGATGACGTCGACCGAAACTGCCACCAGCCGCTTCGAACATTCGAGTGATGCGTTGGCTCACTCGGTATCCGGATCGACCTGGCGGGCAGCATTTCGGATCGGGCCCGCTGATGCGACCATTGCGCCGGCTATCCGGGTAGGGCTAGCCGCAGCCGTCGTCTTGATTGTGGGTGGACTCCTCGGCTATCAGCAATTGGCGGGTTTTGCCGCACTCGGGGCCGTGTGTGCAGCCTTCGGCAGGTATGAGCCGTATCCGAGACTGGCCGGCAAGCTCGCGATGGTAGGCGTTGCGCTCGTTGCGTCCGTTGCTGTGGGCGGCGCACTGGGACTGGTCGGGGTTCCGGTGTGGATGCAAATTGGTGCGCTGTCGCTGCTGGCAGGTGCCGCGTACTGCTTCATGTCGGGCTTCGAGATAACAGGACCGGGGCCGGTGATCCTGGTGTTTGCTGCGGCGGGTGCGGCCGGATTTACCTCTACTGCTTCAGGTTTGATGCAATTGATCCTTGCAGCTGCCCTTGGTGTGCTGGTGGGCTGGATGGCGGCGATGTTCCCCGTGCTCGTATTGCCGATGGGTCCGGCGCGGCTGGCCGTTGCACGAGCGGTAGCGGCAGTTGGACGACTAGAGCAAACCGGTGAACCTGGTGTTGTGGCTGCGCAAGCGTCCATTGCTCGTGCGCGCTCGATCACCGCGTCGAGTGGTCGGATCAAATCGACCGTAGATCACGGCCGTGAATTGGTGGCGGTGCTCGACGAAGCAGAAGCGGCGGTCGAGGCATGGCGTGAGCACGGCGACCCGACACTGATTCACGATATTACTCTGCACGAGAAGGAGCTTCGCAAGCTCAAGCGGTCCAGCATGATCGAGCACGCGCTGAAACCGGCTTCGGAAATTCCAGCGCCGGAAGGCTACTTTGTCGCGGGGTTGACGCGAATGTTTTTGCGTGAGGTCCGGATCAACGCAGTTCGTATCGTTCTGGCGTCCGCATTTGCGGGATGGTTAGCGGTAGGCGCCGGCCTCGAGCATCCGACGTGGGCGTCGATGGGTGCGGTTGCCGCGATGCAGGGGCTTAACTACAAGCAGACAGTCCAGCGCGGAATTCAGCGTCTGGCCGGCAATGTCGTCGGGGCAGTCATTGCGGTCGTTCTGATCGCGATGACTCTCGGCTACTGGCAAGCAGTCGTCGCGGTGGTGATCTTCCAGGTAGCGGCGGAACTGTCGGTGATCAAGAACTATGCCCTGACATCCATGGCTGTGACGCCCATGGCCTTGGTGCTCATCGGGCTCAATGCGCCCATTACGACGGACTCGGCAGTGGCGCGTGTGGTCGACACACTGATCGGCGTGGTGGTCGGCGTTGTTGTTGGTGCGCTGACAATCAGCCGCACGGATCGGCACCACGTTTTACGATGAGCTTTGATGACGCGTAAGTAGCGCGTCGAAGGAATCGGAGTTGTCTTCACGTGAAGTTCCAGTCGAGGTCGCTAGTTCGTTTTTCCGTCACGGCGTTGTGCGCTGCCACGATTGGTTCCGTCGTCGCCGCGCCCAGTGTGTTCGCGCAAGCTCCCAGCGCTTCACAGGGCGATGGAACGGTGGTCTCGAGTGAACCGCTGCCCAAGGACCTCTGGATTCCCGGGACCGCTGACGCGAAGCGATTCACGTACTGGACCATTGGCTCGAACGGTCAACCCGCGCTCAGCAGCGGCGCCTACTACGTTCCCGCCGGCCCCGCTCCGGAAGGTGGCTGGCCCGTCATCGCGTGGGCACACGGAACCACAGGTCTCGACGACTCGTGTGCGCCTTCGCTTGTCGGCCCCGGCCTGCCCGATCGCGACTATCCGTACCTCGGCCGTTGGCTCGATGAAGGCTACGCAATTGTCGCGACAGACTATGTGGGGTTGGGAACTCCTGGCCTCATGCCGTACCTGGACGGAAAAGTGGAGGCGCACAGCGTCGTTGATTCCGTGAAGGCCGCTCGCGCCATCGATTCGTCCATCTCGAATCGTTGGGCGGTAGTCGGACAGTCGCAAGGCGGCGGAGCAGCCATCACGACAGCGCGATATGCCACCGAATACGGCGGCGATTCGCTCGACTACCGCGGCGGCGTCGGAACGGGTGTGCCCGCCAACATCGAACTGGCTTTCCAGCCGGCCGGACCAGGATTTCCGCCCGTTGCACTCGGCGGTGGCCTGACGTCGTATGCGCTCTACATCTTGGCCGGTTTCCGGGAGGCGCATCCCGAAATCGACCTGAACTCGTACCTCACTCCGTTGGGCCGGGAAAACGTGGACTTGGCCGAAAAGCTGTGTGCCGGAGACCTGGACGACGCGTCGAAGAAATTGGTGCTCGGAGACCTTTTGTCGAGGCCACTGAATCAGATCCCGAATTTCTACGGACTGCTGAACGACTACATGGGTGTTCCGACGAGCGGTTACGACCGTCCGATCTTCATCGGCCAAGGGCTGCTCGACGTGGATGTACCTGCACCGTCAGCACTTTCGTTGGTCGCGGCATTGGTCGCCAATCGTGAGCCGGTGACATTCAAGACCTACAACACCGATCACAGCGGTGCGTTTGTCGAGTCGCAGGCCGACACGATCCCATTTGTGGCGAATCTGTTCCGCTAGTGAAGCGATGGATTGTGGGTCTCGTTGCCCTGGGCCTCGTTTTCTACGTGGGCACCATTGTCTGGATTTCTGTCGCGTCGGCTGGGCATACCTCCGACGTGGCGGACGCGCCGGAAGCTCCGGTGGTGATCGTTCTGGGCGCACAAATCAAGGATGGGAAGCCGATGGCCTTCCTGAGAGGTCGCCTCGACGCTGCTGTTCAGCTGGTCGAGGACGGGAAGGCGCGTGCGGTACTGGTGTCGGGCGACGCGAATGGCGCGTCGGGTGACGAGATCGCTGCAATGACGAACTACCTGGTGGAGCAGGGTATCGATGAGCGTCGGGTTGTCGGGGATCCCTACGGACTCGACACTTACGACACCTGTTTTCGGGCAATACATACGTATGGCATTGATGATGCTCTGATCGTCACGCAGGGATATCACGTGCCCCGGGCCGTGGCGTTGTGTCGCGATGCCGGGATCGATGCGCACGGTGTGAACAGTGATTGCGGCTGCTCGACGCCGACTCTGGTCAAGAATGCTGCTCGGGAATGGATTTTCGCCAAACCGAAAGCAGCACTGGACATGTTGTGGGGTCGCGATGCCAAGGTCACCACTCCGCGGGAAGATTCTGTGCAGATGGCATTGAACGTGCAGTGACATTGAACGTGCAGTGACATTGAAGGTGCGGTGACATTGAAGGTGCGGTGACATTGAAGGTGCGGTGACATTGAACGTGCAGTGACACAGCATGACCCGGAAGTGGGCACACGTCTGGCCGGTGCGCGAGATGCTCACCGGCCATACGTATTCGGTAGAACTTCAGATCAAGGACGCAGCGGCGAAGGCCCCCAATGCGATCAGTGAAGCGCCGGTAACACTCTGGACCCGACGGTCAACGACGCACATGATCGAGAGGAATCCGGGCATCGAGCCACCACGTCGGGTGTGCACGATTGCAGCGAGGCTAGGCATGCACCGGCCGAGCGAGACGACGGTGAAGAGGGCGGCACCAAGGACCGGTGAACCCGAGGCGATGACGCCGAGCGCCAGCAGGTAGTACGCGCTGGATCGGATGAAAATCAAGAATCCTGGACCGATGATTGCGCCGAAGATCAGTGAAACCTTCCACGGTGCCATCGTTCGACGCAGATGACGCGGAAGCTGTTGGCGCCGCATCGGAGTCGGCAAGTTGAGGACACCCAACTCGTGAAGTCCGTAGGCAAGCGCCAGGACGGCCCAGGCAGCCAAAGCCCAGCCGATCGGAATATAGCCGGAGACAGCGGCACCGAGGCCGCCGATCAGTGTTCCGGTCACGGCTCCTGTCGTGACGGAACCCAGTGCGTGCCAGCCGAGCCGGCGGAGGGGAGTCGAAGAGCCCTTGCGGTCAGGCTGTTTCGGTGCGGCGACCACTCCGGCGACCGACATGCCACAGGTAGACCAATTGGCTGCCAGTGACGTCACCAACCCTGCCCCGACGACTGCCGTCGTCAAAGCGGTGATGTTCGAAGGGCCCGACAGGATTGCGATGCCGGCGCCGGCTGCGGCACCCGCGGCGATCAGTGTCACCCGGGTGGCGGTACCAACCGAGCCTTGAAGGGTAGGGCGGATGTCGGGGACATCAGTCTCGAGTGGGCCGTGTGAGAGAACGGTAGTCATCAGAACCTCCAAAAGGTATGTAGTTCATGAAAAGTGATCACAGGACTGTGATGATTCCGGTCATGTAGGGATGCACGGAGCACGTGTACTCGTAGACACCCGGGTCGGTGAACGTGTGCCGGTAGGTGCCGTCGCCGGTGATGCCACTGTCGAACAGTCCCGGTGATTCCACATGATGGAGGAGTCCGCCGTCGTCGAAGCGCCACTCGACCGTGCTGCCCCTTTCGAGCGTGACATCCATCGGACTGAATTGAACATTGCTGATCTCGACCACGACGTCGGGAGCGGGATCTTCTGTGCCACAAGCAGGAATACATGCCGCCGCGGCAATAATGCCGAAGCCGGCGATCCACCTCCTCATTACTGAACGATCACGGTGCCGACCATCATCGGATGGGGCGTGCAGTGGTAGGTGAAGGTCCCGGCGTCGTCGAACGTGTACGAGAAGGTGCCCTCAGTGAGTAGCTCGCTCTTCAGCTTTCCTTCCAATGCGCCGTTACCGACCACGTCGTGGGGAAGCCCACCGTCGTTGAATTTCCATTCGACCGTTTGGCCCTTCTGGATGGTGACCGACGCCGGCGTGTAGGCCATGTTCTTCACCTCGATCACAACGGCGGGTTCGGTGGACGCAGTGCTCTCGCTGCTGCAGGCGGTGAGGCTCAATGCGGCGCAGGCGGCGAGGAAAGCAGGTACGAGTTTTTTCATGAGAGATCCTCCCGAAATTGGTTCTTGTCAGCGGACGTAACGCAGGTTTGCGGTCATGCCCGCCTCGAAGTGATAGGCATTGTGGCAGTGGAACATCCACTCGCCGGGATTGTCGGCATCGAACTCGATGGCCAGTTCGGTGCCAGGTAGGACGTTGACGGTGTCGCGACGAAGTCCGCCGTAGCCCGGAACAGCGAACGTATGGCCGTGAGTGTGCATCGGATGCCACATTGTGGATGAGTTCTTCATCGTGATGCGAACGCGCTCACCCTGCTTCATGATCAACTTGCCCGCATCCGCCCCGGCCATGCCCCAGACGTATCGATCACCGGCTTGGATCAACTCGATTCGGTAGTCGCGGTCCGGTGCCTTCGTCTCGAGCCGCACGGCTTGTGCGGGGCGCAGCGAACTTTCGAGCACCAGCCTGCCGCCCAGTTCCGGAATTGATCCGCCCACATCAGGATTCGCCAGGGCAGATGCGTCGTTGCTACGCAGGACCGTCGACGCGTAGCCATCGCGGCCCTCGACCTTCGCGACGATCGGCCACGATCCGGACTTCACTGTTACAAGTACGTCGTAGCGTTGGGCCATGCCGACGATGATCGTGTCGGCTTTGGCAGGCTCCACGTCGTAACCGTCGGCCGCGATGATCGTCATCTCATGTCCCGCCACAGCGAACCGGTACGGAGTCTCGGCTGCTGCGTTGATGATTCGTAACCTGAGGACAGCGCCGGCGGCGGCGGTGACAACGGCAGGATCATTGGGCGGTCGCCCGTTGATCAGATGCAGCGGATAAGCAATGTGCTGTGTCATCCCGCCGAGAACCTCGGACGAGCCGTGGCCGGCATTCACTAATTGCTGCGCCAGTGTCATCTCGCCTGCGGAATGCTCCGCAGGAGCCGATGCCGCACCGCCGTGTCCGCCGTGACCGCCGGCGATTGCCGGATTGAGTGCCATCAGAACAGAATCCGGACTCGTGCCCAGCCCGTCGAGCCAATCATCGAGTACCAGAACAGCATCAACATCTGCCCCACTGGTGTCCTCCGGATCCTCGACGATCATGGCACCGAAAAGACCACGATCGGCTTGTAGTCCGCTGTGTGAGTGATACCAGTGTGTTCCCGGATCCGGGGCGACGAAGTCGTAGTCGAAAGTCGTGCCCACACCGATCGGAGCCTGCGTGGTGGGTGCGGCCCCGTCCATATCGTTGCGGATGCGAATTCCGTGCCAGTGCAGCGTGGTTTCAGTCTCGAGGGCATTGTGGACGGCGATCTTGACACGGTCACCGGCGGTCAAACGTAGCTCCGGCGCCACAGCAGCGCCTCCGTATGTCCACGTATCGACCAGGCGTCCGCCCAGATCAACCGTCGAGAATCCGGCGGTCAATGCAAATGCAGCGGTGCTTCCGTTCCAGGCTCGCGCCGACTCTGCGGCTGCAACCTCAGGATCGGTCGGCAGAATGTAGTCGAGATCGGTTGGCTGCGCCGGAGATGCTGCAGTGGAACTGCAGCCGGCGATCGATCCCACAGCCCCGACTCCGAAAGCAGCGGCACCAAGCGCGCCCAGGCTCAGGAATCGGCGACGCCCCAACTGTACCGGCATAGAACTGCGTGCACCGGATCCGGGAACACTCATCGGATGACTTCCGGCGTGATCAATCCGCTGACATCACCGACATTTCCCGAGACCTCAGCGGAGCTGACCTGTTCACCGGTAGTTGCGTTGTAGCCCAAGATCTTCTGCGGTGCGGACCCGTCGACTTCCGGTCCGGTACCGAGTACATAGAAGGTGGCACCGTCGACCGAGAAGACCATGCTCTTGATATCGGTGAGACCGAGATCCGCGAGCGAGAGACTCTTCACCGGAGTGAACGTAGCGGCGTCGGAGAGATCGATCTTGACCAACGAGCCACCGCGGGCAGAGTCCGGGTGAATAGCGCTGTCGGTGTAGGCAATTGCGAGACGGGTGGCGTCGGCGTTGATAACATTTTCGGAGAAACGGCCGGAATCCTGGCCCGCGTTTCCGATCGGTTTGACAGTCTCCTTCGGTAGTCCGTCGGAGAAGTCGAAGACGTACACATCGCCGTTCTCGCTGACGAGCAACGCTTTCTGTGCGTCAGGGGCCCAGGTGACCTTGCGGGTGGAGACAAAATCGTCGGGCAGGACCTTGGTTCGGGCAGTCTCCGTCGGAACGCCGTCGTCGCTGATCGAGACGTGGAGCAGCTCACGGCTGTCCTCGCACACGCTGTACAGTTCGTGCCCGACCATCCAGGTAAAGGGTCCGCAACCGACGATTTGCAGGGCTCCGCTGGCTTCCTTCTTCTCCAGATCCACGACGCGGATGCCGTACAGACCGTCATCCCAGGTGACGAAGAACTTGCCATCGGACGTGACCGCGTTGGATCCGGGACGTGAATGCACGCGGGCGACATCCGGGAGTTCGACCTCGGCCGGTTCCAGCAGGTTGCCAGAGTAGGTACTGACCGTGAAATCGGCTGCGCCACGGGAACCTCGTGGCCTCCACACTTCAGCAGCGAGCACTGCGGGGTCTTCGGGCGCGGCCCCGACAAATCCGTGAATGACCGGGTCCCAGATGCCCGGTCCGACGGTGATGCGGCTTTCGGCCACACCGGTTTTCGGATCGATGACGTTGACGCTGAGTTCGAGTTTCCCGAACCCGCCTTCGACTCCGAGAAGTCGATCGGCTGCGATCGGGATGATGGAACCGACGTGCAGTGGCTCCGGGATGGTATCGCCGATCTCCTGATCGTCGTGTCCGAGGGAAATACCTTCGCCCGGCGCAGTGAACGGCACGGTGGGGTAGGTGACATCGCCGGCGCTGGACGATTCGTCGTTGTCGGACGAACTACATCCGGCGAGGGCGAGGACGACAGTGAGTGGGAGTACGGCGACTGCGGGTCGGGCGAATTTTCGGTATCGGGAAGTGGTCATGATCCGGCACCGACCTTCGGGCGTTCTGCGGGACGGGTCTGGCAGTCCTCGCCGATGATCGGCGCCATCGTGCACGTGTACGCCTGGGACTCGTCGGAGACGCACCAGATGATTTCCTGGTCGTAGCTGCCTGCTACCGGGTTGTACATCACTGCTTGCATGTCAGGCTCACCGCAGAACGCGTTGGAACACGAAGGCGCACCACAGCAGTCGTAATATGCGATCAGATACGTCTTACCGGTATCCGGATTGGTACAGCACCCTACCCAGAATTCCGCACCGGGCTTGCTGCCGGGAGCGCAGGTGGTGACGCCGCCACCGTTGCAGGCAGCACAGGAAGTGCCATCCATGTTGCACCAGCGCCAGTATTCACATTCGGCCGGATCCTTACCGTCGTAGACGGGAACAAGCGGTTCCGGGCCGGGCGCCGGAGCGGGAGGCGCGGCTTCTTGGGCAAACGCGGTGCGCGTGACCGGCAAGGTACTGATCAGTGCAACTCCGGAAACGCCCATGGTCCACTTGCCGATTCGACTGATCATCGATCGTCGTGAGACACGTTCGGAGAGTTTGCGACCGGCGCGACTGGTCAGTGAACCGCCCTGGCCCGCCATCCATTCGGCTTGCGCTTGTACGGTTGTCTCGTCCACCGGATATCGGT
Source organism: Rhodococcus sp. ARC_M6 (assembly GCF_022810305.1). Taxonomy (GTDB): domain Bacteria; phylum Actinomycetota; class Actinomycetes; order Mycobacteriales; family Mycobacteriaceae; genus Rhodococcus_F. Next base: position 62,371 of record NZ_JALGQH010000029.1, on the reverse strand, counting down.
TCTCGGTCATGTTGTGTTGTGGGAATACATTGTCGTCCAACGATTTTCTCCTGATTCGTGAAGAGGAACGAGCAGACTCTGGGTCAGGCCGCGCTGCCCGACTTCGCCCGCGCATGAAGGTGTTGGAGTGAGGGCGTGCCGGATTCGAGGGCGTTGAGCAGGCTCTCCACCTGAGCCATGTGGTTGCACAGGCCCTTACCGCGAATCTTGCCGTGCTCGTCGAGGATTACGCCGTACGGAGTTGTGCCCACCTGGTAGGCGATACCGACGTCTCGAGCATCGATGTAGCTGAGCTCATCGCCGATCCCACTGCCGGCCAGAAACTCTCGGTGTTCTTCGGGTGTTCCGTCGGAAATAATGACGACGTCGAGGTCGGATTCGGCTCGGGCCATCGCCCGCAGTCCGGGAAGCAGACTCTTGCAGGTCGAACAGCTCGGCGCCGTGAACAGCAGGAGCTGTGGCTTGTCGCGATGGCCGCCGACTCCGACGGTTCGACCTTCCTGATCGATCAGACCCGCAAACGACGGACCCACCTGTTCGACCTTGGGTCCGGTATCCATCATCCGGGCGCCGAGGGGGCCGAGTCGTACTTGCACTCGGCCGATTTCACGTGCGAGGGCAAGCATCATCATGAACAGAATGGCCACGGCGATCACGAGGATCACGGTTGCTACGAGCAGAAAAGTAGTCATCGCAATAGTCCTGCCTTTGCGCAGTCAGTGGTGAGAGGGTGTAGGTCAAGCGCCGTTACGCGAGGTAGCTTGCGCTGCCCGCAAGCGGATGGAAGCGCCGGAGAGGTAGTCGTCGACCGGGCGTCTTCCGAGATGGACGACAGATCGGATCTGCGCGGCTGCGACGCCCGCCAATACCAGGAGGAGGGCGAGGGCCGAACCAGCAGCCTGAAGTGGCACTGTCGCTGAACTCCCGATCACAACAGTTGCCACCGATGCAACGGCAAGGATTCCGGCACGTACCGCATGGAACCATCCGATGCGCGGAATCTCGCCGAGTCCGAAAGCGAAGCAACCACAGTCAAGGTCTCGGCGACCACGGAGAAGGTTGACAGTGAGCCCGAGAAAGAACGACGTGAACATGATTGCGGCAGCTCCGGCCGCCCACTGCCGGGCAATCCCCGTCACCAGAAGGATTCCTGCTGCGGTTTCGGCAATTGGGAGTGCTCGTGCCGCCGGAGCTTCGAGCACGCCTGGCAGGATCTTGTAGCCACGTATCGAACGCACAACACTTTCGTGGTCCGTCAGCTTGGGGATGCCGGCAAGCAGCAGGACAAATCCGATGATCGCTGAGGCGGTTACGACGGTGAAGTCCATGATTCCTCCGTTCTTCTCGGCAGTAGCAGTGACGTGTGGGACACATCTTGTACGAGTTCTACGGCGAACATGCTTCGGTGGGGATACGTCCGGGGGAGTTGCAAGTGGGATTGCATTTCTTGGATGAGAATGGGCAAATATGCAGGTAGCGATACATATTCTGCTGGAGCATCAGGTTCGACGAGCGTCCGGCGGTATCTGCCGATGCTGAAACTGTCGTGCGGATTCTCACTTGGATCAGCACTGCGCGCCACGGTGGAAACCGTCCGGAAACATAGGCGGACTAATTTGACCGACATCGGAGATATGCCCGCAAGAAGAATTGGATATTGAACACGCTGCCGTTCTTCAACGGCGGAGAATGGACGGTGAGGCATGGCGGTGACTGCGGCGTTGCGGGCGGCAATCGTGCGGGCTCAAAGTGCCGACCAGGACTGCGATCCGGTGTACTCGCCCTTACGAGGTCTGGGGCGGCGCCGATTGACGCCGATTGACCTTCTCGGCCAGTCCTTGTCGACGATCGCACCCGCTACGGGGATGGTCTTCATTGCGTTCTGGATGATCACGTACAGCCCCGGGTATGTCGGGTTGGTTGCCATTGCTGCAACTACGTCCGCGGTATTTCTTGTTGCGCTCTGTATTACGCACTTCACTCGCAGGTTGGCCGCTGCCGGTTCACTCTACAGTTTTGTCTTTCAGGGATCCGGTACCAAAGCTGCGCTGGCAGCCGGAACTGCCTTGGTGCTGGGGTATCTCGGCATTTCGGTGTCCGTGTTTTCGCAAGCAGTTCCCAGTCTGCTGGACACGATTTCGATTGTCGGTCCACAGCTCGAAGGACCAGTTCCGGCCGGGATCGTCACGATTCTGATTGCCGGCACCGTCGCCTGGATCGCGGTACGGGGAGTTCGGTTTGCCACCCGCGCGATTCTGGTTGTCGAAGCCTGTTCGCTGATCCTGATCATCGCAGTGATGCTGGCAACTCGGACCGACACGGCAACTACTGTGGCGCTTCCGAATCCGTCGTTGAGCGCTGTCCCGTTCTTGGCGATGCTGACCGTACTGAGCATGGCCGGATTCGAGAGCGCAGCATTCTTCGGGCCCGAATCGAAGCGTCCGTTGATTACCGTCACTCGCACAGTACTGATTTCGCCGATAATCTGCGGGGTCCTGTTCGTGTTTGCCGCCTGGGCAGCGATGACCGGGCACGGAGCGACGATCGTCGGTGCCTACTTCGAGGGGACGGCATCGGGCGCCGGCCCGGGAGTTGTGCTGGCAGTGAAGATCGGCATGACGTGTTCATGGTTGGCTTGCACTCTCGGTTGCGCGCAAGCAGGTTCGCGATTGTTGTACTCGATGGGAGTCGAGCGGGTACTGCCGTCGTCGCTCGCGCGGATGCACCGCCGATTCCGAACCCCGTACGTTGCCGTCATCGCGTTTGTGTCTGTGAGCACGGTTGGCGTGCTTGTATTCTCCGACGCGGTCCGCGACGATTCGGGATTCTTCGACGGAGTGGTGGAAACTGCACTGGTCTGTGCATACACGTTGGTGGCCTTCGCGTCTTGGAAGTTTCTGCGCAGAATCGGTGAGCACACGTGGCCGACACGTCTGTGCGCCTTGTCGGTAAGTGCTGCGGGCGCTGGGTTGCTGGTCTACATCGTTGTTGACGGGGTAGCTCACGGGGTGTGGGTTTTGGTGATTGCCGTAGCCACAGTTGCCGCATCCGGAACGATCTGGAGCGCGATTCTCCGGCGCGTTCGGCCGGAAAGCCTTCGGGCGGTGGGTGCTTTCGACAGTATCGAGACTGTGGATCTACTGCCGGGAACAGGCACACTTCTCATCGACGGCGATGGTCGGCCACACCTGGTTCCGGATCGGTCTGTATTCGGCAACGGCCTGCCGGAGCAGAGAGAGTGACCATCGGTCGGGCCACCGCCGGCACTCGAGTCGGCAATCGGACCACTGAAGACGCCCACTTCAGTGGTCAGCAACCCCGAGCAGTTCAGAAGGCCCTCGGGATGCTCGAAGCGGTTGCTCATCTGGGGCCGGGGACAACGGCAAAGGAGATTGCGACCTTCACCGGCGTGCCGTCGGCTACCGCGTATCGCATGTTGAATCTGTTGGTGGCAGAAGGATTTCTTGTGCGGGTACCGGATCTATCCGGCTTTGCGTTGGGTCGGCGAACGGCTGAGCCATCACATGCTGCCTCGGCCAGTGGTCCGTCACCTTCCTTGCATGATCAGGTTGAAGAGATGCGCACTCACACGCGCTACGGGTTGCATGTTGCCTCGTTCAACGCCGGCCGATTGAGATTTGTCGACAAGGATCCGGATCACGAGATCATCGGGATAACCACGCTGTCGAAGAACATTCACTCGAATGCGTTGGGCAAACTATTACTCGCGTACGACGAGCGGATTCTCGACGATCTGGAACTGCGCCGCCTCACCGAGTTCACGATTCACAATCGAGACGAACTTGCCGAGCAATTGCGCTCGGTTCGATTGCAAGGGTTTGCATTCGAGATTCAGGAATGTCGAATCGGAAGATCAGCGTTGGCGGTACCCGTTCGGGATCATGCGGACCTGGTAGCCGGAGGATTGTGCATTCAGGGATCGTTCGAGCGCGTTACACCGGACGACCGGGAATTGGTGGGGTTCCTGTTCGACTGCGCACGTCGACTCACCGGTCTTATCTGAGTGTCAGCGAAGTCGGGTGGGTACGCCCGCTGTCAGAAGTACGACCGACTCGGAAGCGTCAGCGATCCGAGCGTTCAGAATTCCGAGTAGATCGCGGAACATTCTGCCGGACTTGGTTTCCGGCACCACTCCGCTGCCAACTTCGTTGGTGACGGCAACAATCCGAACTGGGCAGGTTACCCAGGATTTCAGAAGCTGGTCGATATCGGTGTGGACCGCAGTGGTATCGCCGCTCGCCCACACGTCATGTCGGTTCATGCGCGCAGTCAACCAGGTGCCGAGGCAATCGAAGAGAATAGGTTCGGTTGCACCGGAAAGTATTTCGCACACACCACTGGTTTCGACTGTCGTCCAGGTAGCCGGCCGCCGCGCGCGATGCGACGCCATCCTGTCGGTCCAGTCGGGATCGTCGTCGTCGGGATCTCCGGTGGCGATGTAGGTGACGTGTTTGTCGGAGGCAAGCAGACTTTCTGCGTAGGTGGACTTGCCCGCGCGGGCGCCACCGGTGATCAGGGTGCGATGCGGTACTGGCATCCGTAGCCGCAGTACGGCTCCGTCAGGCACTGTCCTTGCGGCGGAATAGCTCAGAGTCTCAGTGAGTTCCGGCAGCGGTGGGTTGTGGTGTCCCAGGTGAACGGCCAGGACATCGGTTCGGTCTGTGACGGCGCCATTGTCGCGTAGTGCTGTGACGGTGCGAGCGAAACTGGGCAGGTCGTGGTGCCCGGTGTCGTGATCGGTTTTGTTTCCGAAGGTTTCGTCGAGGAAGAGGGCGTCGAAGTCCGCTTCTGCAATTGCGGCGATGGTCGTCTCGGGAAGTGGACCGGTGTCGGTTGCCCAGAAGATTCGGGTTCCGTCTGTGTCGGTGATGTCGTACAACAACGTCGGCACTTCGTGAGTCGCAGCCAAAGCGTGAACAACATACTTGTCCAGCGTTATCGACTGCCCGGCAACGAGTGGAACGAAGGTGACCGGGTCTTGCGGTCCTACCCAATCGCGGCAGAGATCAAGAGCGTCGGCCGGTCCGAGAACCTGAAGCGGTTCGGTGCGAGAGGCCCAAGACCGGAACAGTAGTGCCATCGGGCCCAGGTGATCGGGATGTGAGTGGGTCAGCAAAATGTGTGAGACACCGGCGAGGGTTCTGCCGTATCGCGAAGCGGCACGCGGTACTTCGGGTCCGCAGTCCACAAGGATCTGGTTGTCCAACAGCGCCGCGGTATGGCCTCGGACGGAACCATTTTTCAGAGCCCAGGAGCAGGATTCACACGTACAGAACGGGTTCGGCCAGCCATCCGCAGCGCCGGTGCCGAGCATAACCAGCTCCATCAGCGGGCATTCTTCTGGAGGATCGGTACAACAACGGGTCCGCTCGGTCGATCGAGAACTTCCACGCGGGCGCCGTACACCTCGCCCAGAAGGTCTGCGCGCAGAACGTCGGACGGTGTTCCGTCGGCCACGACTCGGCCTTGATTGAGCAACACGATGCGCTGCCCGTACTGCCCGGCGAGAGTGAGATCGTGCATTGCGGCAATCACTGTGATGTTGTCGGACAGCCGCATTGCCTCTACGAGGTCGAGGACCTGCTGCTGGTGCCCGATGTCGAGGGCGCTGGTCGGCTCGTCGAGAAGCAACACCTTGGGCTCTTGGGCGAGGGCGCGGGCCAGAACCACGCGCTGGAGTTCTCCACCGGAAAGTTCGGTTGCGCGGCGAGCGGCAAAAGCAGTGAGGTCCAGGCGCTCGATGACGTTGTTGATCACGGCGCGATCGGCGGACGTCTCGGTGCCGAAGCGTCGTAGATACGGCGTACGGCCCAGCGCGACAAGCTCGGTGACCGTTGCGCCTTCCGGTACCACCGGCCGCTGCGGCATCAAGGCGACAACCTGGGACATAGTTTTACGAGAAGAACTCCGAGGGCTGCGACCGGACACAGTGAGTTCACCGGTGGAAACGATCAGCCCGGCCAAGGCATGCATCAACGTTGTCTTGCCGGCGCCGTTGGGGCCGACCACGGCTACCCAATCGCCCGGGGAGACATCCAGATCGATGCCGTCGACTACGTCCTTGCCGCCGAGCATCACTCGTAGGCCTCGGCAATGTACTGCGGGCGTCGTCATGCCGATACCCGGCTGCGGCGTAGGACCAACAGGAAGAACGGCGCACCGATCATGGCTGTCACGACACCGATCGGAAGTTCAGCGGGCGACATCAAGGTGCGCGCGGCTACGTCGGTGAGGACGAGGAACGCGGCGCCCAGCATCAGGGACAGCGGCAGGAGCAGGCGGTGCGAGGGTCCGGCGACAAGTCGAACTGCATGGGGAACAACAATTCCCACAAAGCCGATCAGGCCGCTGGCACTGACCACTGCGGCCGTTCCGAGGGTGGCGGCAAGCACCAGAATGAGCCGCGACCGAGCCGGATCCACGCCCAAACTGGCGGCTTCCACGTCGCCGACAGCCATGACGTCGAGCACCCGTCGGTGAACAAGAATGACAGCAGACGCCAGCACGACGTAGGGAATGACAACCAGAACCTCTGACCAACCGTCCGTCGACAATCCGCCGAGCAGCCACGTATAGACCTCGCGCAGTGAATCGTCGAAGCGTTGCTGCACAAAGGTTTGCACTGCATTGGTGAAGGCTGCAACCGCAACACCCGCGAGAATGATGACCACGGCATTCTGGGCGCCGCCGATACTGCGTCCGAGCGCGTAGGTTGCGAATACTGCAAGCACGCCACCGGCGAAGGCGGCCATGGGAATTCCGAACATGCCCAGTGCGCCGCCGGAGACGATGGCCAGCGTTGCACCTAGACCGGCGCCGCTGGATACGCCCAGTAAGTAGGGGTCTGCCAACGGATTTCGGAACACACCTTGGTAGGCGGCTCCGGCCACCGCCAGCATCGCTCCGACCAACGCGCCCAGGACAACTCGGGGAAGTCGGATCTGCCACAGAATGGCCTGCTGTTGAACGGTGAGACCGGAATCGATGTGGACGCCCGGAATGCCGTCGAGCAGTTCGAGAATGACTCGATCAGGAGTCAGACCGGCCGGACCCACCAGAACACCGATCAGCAGTGACGCACACAGAATGAGTGCGGCACCGACAAGAGCGGCGATCCGGTGGTTCGCGAGACCAGCTTTTGGCATCAGGGAACTCAGACCGTCGGAACCTGCGCCACGATGGCGGCAACAGCCTGGACCTGGTCGGCGACGCGGGGTCCCCAACGGCTGGAAAGGTCCTCGTCGAGCACATGAATCTGATTTCCGGTCACAGCCTTCATGCCGTTCCAACCCGGCCGTGCTGCAACAGCTTCCGCGGTGACACCGCAGCACTGGGAATCGGCCAGAAAGATCAGGTCAGGATTGGCCTGGACCACGAACTCCGCCGAAAGCTGCGGGTAATCGCCCTGATTGGCCGCGTCGGCGATGCTCTTCATTCCGAACAGGCCGTAGATCTTCCCGATGAAGCTGGTACTGGTCACGGTGTAGAGCGAGGAGTCGAGTTCGTGGAAGTAGGTCAGGGGCTGTGGCCGTGCCGGAACTCCGGCAACCGCCGCATCGATCTTGGTGCGCATATCGCTGACGACATCCGTGCCGGCATCCTTGTGGCCCGTCGCTGTCGCGACCAGTTCGATCTGCGAATAGACGTCGTCGATGCTTGTTGCTGCGGGGAGCAAGAGCGTCGGAACCTTGGCCTTCTTCAATCCGGAGACAAGATCGTTCATGTCGTCGGAGGCGATGACCAGATCGGGCGCGTAGCCGAGGATGGCTTCGACGTTGGGAGCGAAGCCCGACAGATCTGTGACGGGAACTCCGGCAGGGTAGTCGGACTGATTGTCGACGGCTTTGACCTGATCGCCGGCACCGACGGCCCACAGTGTTTCGGTGGCGCTGGGGCTCAGGGAGACGATCGACTGCGGACGCGTCTCGATGGTGATGTCGGTGGAACCGGATGCAACCGTCACCGGGAACGATCCGTCGGAGGCTGCCGTCGTCGTGGGAGCGTCGGATGTCGAACTGCTGCAGGCGCCCGCCAACAGGGCTGTACTCACCGCCAGCGCAGCAAAAATCGATCGGAACGTTCGTGTCGGCCGACTGCTCACAGCCACCCCTCCAATAGTGGATAAAGGTCGCCATGCGGCGCGGCCAGGAGGCTGGGCTGCACGAGCGTCCTTCGTCCGAGGACCATCGTGTCGCCACGAAGCTGGGTGACCTGACTCGTTCGCCTCGTCAAAATCCGGGCGACTTCACAGTTGCGTCGACAGTGCCGGGATCGCACCGGACTTCACAAGCAGCGTGGCACCCCGGAAATCCGGGGCATCTGCACTTTACAGGGGTGCCGGCTCTTGACCTGAAGGGCAAAGGCCTTGACCTGGTGAGCAAAGGTAGGGTAAATATCTATTCCACTAATGAACTAGTGAAAGGGTTCGGATGATCGACTTCCGTATCGACCGCCGATCCGGCATTCCCACCTACGTGCAATTGGTTGTGCAGGTGAAGCAGGCACTCCGTCTCGGCGACCTACAGGTCGGTGACCGACTGCCTACTGCAAAAGACGTCGTGGGTGCGCTCGCGATCAATCCCAACACCGTGCTTAAGGCGTACAAGGAACTCGAGCGCGACGGGTTGGTTACGCCGAGGCCGGGCTTGGGAACATTTGTCACCAAGTCCTTGGCCAAGCCGGGGATGGCAGAAAGCACCGCGCTACGTACCGAGTTGTCTCGCTGGGTCTCGGACGCCGTGGCCGCCGGCCTCGAGCGAACAGACATCGAGGCGCTCGTAGCTATGGAACTCGAACGCGAGTTCACCGAAACAGAGTCATCCGAAACCGAGTCATCCGGAGAAGAGGGGGAGGCACCATGACCGAGCAAGAATCTGCGCTCACCATGGCAGACGTGGACAAGCGCTTCGGGCGCGAGAAGGTTCTCGACGCCTGCACCTTCGAGGTGGCGACGGGAAGTATCACGGCACTGGTGGGAGTGAACGGCGCCGGCAAGTCAACCCTGATGAATGTGGCAGTGGGTTTGATGGCGCCGGATCACGGCTCGATTTCCGTGCTCGGCGCGGAACCGAGTCGCGGCGGCATCAGTCCGGGCTTGGCGTATCTGGCGCAGCACAAGCCGCTGTACCCCAAATTCACTGTCGCTGAGCTGCTTCGGTTCGGTGCACACACCAATGATCATTGGGACGCGAAGTATGCGCTCGGTTTGGTAGAGCGGGCCGACGTTCCTCTCGACGCGAAGGCCAAGAATCTCTCTCCCGGCCAACGGACAAGAGTGGCATTGGCTTTAGCGCTCGGACGCCGGCCGAAACTGCTGCTCCTCGACGAGCCGTTGGCAGATCTGGACCCTGTCGCGAGGCGGTCGGTCGCGTCCTCGTTGCTTGAGGACGTCGCGGAATTCGGTACCACCGTATTGCTGTCCTCTCACATCATTTCCGAGCTGGCCGACGTCTCGGATCGACTCCTTCTCCTCGGCGACGGAAATGCTCGACTCTCCGGTCCGTTGGATGAATTGGTTTCTGCCCATTACGTATTGGTGGGTGACGGGGATCCGTCGGATGTGGTGGGCGCCGGCACAGTGGTGCATACCGACAAGGGGCTCCGACGAAATGCGCACCTCGTCGAGGGTCGTAGGCCGAGTGGATCTGCTGGCTGGACAATCGACGACGCAACTCTGGACGACCTAGTGCTCGGGCATCTGAGCGCAGAAGCGAAGGTGTCAGCATGATCTGGGTAACCTGGCGTCACCATCGGACATCGCTCACGATATCGTTGGGAATCATTGCCGCGCTGGCCGTTACGGCATTGATCGGCGGCGTCGTCAGCGAGATTATGACCACCGTGATTGCAACGCTGCTTCCCGTGCTCCTGGGAGCGCTGGTTGGTGTAACGGTCTTCTCCCGGGACATTGAACAGGGCACTCATGTTCTGGGATTGACGCAGTCTGTCAGTCGCGCACGCTGGTTCTGGATGCGAGTGCTCGTCGTCTTCGTTCCGCTGTCCGTTGCCGCAGCACTACTCGGTTTTGTTCTCGAGTGGACCCGAGCCGCGGACGGTGGTGGTAGCTATGTATTTGTATCCGGTAGTGGTCAGTTGCCCGACATCTCGAACTTGACGTATCCGTTCTTTCAATCCAGTGGATTAGCATTGGGTGCTTACACATTCATGGCTCTCGTGCTCGGAGCAGCCCTTGCCTTGATGGTGCGCAGTTCGATCGGCGCAATGGCACTGACCATGGTCGGTGTAGTTGTCGTTCTGGCGGTGTTTCAGTTTGTCGCCAGGCCGCACTACGCACCGCTGAGTATCGAGGCTTCACCGCTGGACAGATCCAGTTCCTATGCTTTGTACACGAGTGATGACGTTGTCCCCGGTATCGATTGGGAGATCGAGAGTGGAAACGCCGACATCCGTGGCAACTTCGTGGACGTTCGCTATGACGAATGCTCCTGGACGAATCTCGGTTCCGATGCCTACGAATGGAAACCTGACGAGACAGACGCCCAGTACGACGAGCGGATCGAGGTGCTGCAGGAGCAAGAGGGCCGAGACATGGAGGTCTGCCTGCGTGAGCAGGGCGTCGACCACTTCGAGACTCGCTACCATTCAGCCGATCAGTTCCATCGATTCCAGCTGATGGAAGCTGCTCTGGTACTGGTTCTTTCAGGTCTTATCCTACTCCGCGCGCTCTCAGCGCTACGACGCGTCAAGCCGTAACTCTCAGCTGGTGACCGGTGCGACGCTCAGTTGATTGATGTTTGCGCTGGTCATCGAGCAGGCTTTGGTGGGGTAGGGGACAAAGACGGAATCGTAGCTGTTGGGCGGGTAGACCTGCAGCCCCGCAACTTCGGTGACACCGCACTGATCTGCCGGGTAGTTCTCGACGTTGGTGGCACGAACCATCGCGGTGCCGGCAGATCCGGGGGCAAGTGAAACAACGGAACCGGAGCCGGATCGGGTCGCGGGCGCGCCCACCGGATTCCCGGAGGCGACCGTGACATATGAGACGCCGGGGAAACCGTCGAGGTTGCAGGTTCGTGAGCTTGTATTGGTGAAGACCAAGGGGAGTTCGGTGGAGCCTGCCGCGCCGCCCGCTTGTCCGAGTGTCACGGTCAGTTCTCCGACGGTGCAGTTCTGTGGATTCGGGACCATCGTTGTGGTGGCCTGCGAGTGCTGGGCATGAGTGGTCGGTGCGGGTGCGGGTGCGGGTGCCGGCGCCGCGGAGGTAGGCAGCGCCGCGGTGGTGGTGGGAACGGAGGAGCTTGCCGCGGTATCAGAACTGTCGGATCCGCAACCACTGACGAGGGCCAGTGCGGCCAGAGGTGCCGCGAACAGGACGATCCGACGTGTTTGTGTTGGACTCATAGTGTTCGCTCCTCCAGACATCCGATACGTGTGTCCGGTATATCCGAATTAGGTCTGGGATGTGCGGGAATGCGGTAACTATGCCCGCACAGGAACCCCACACAAGAACCACGCCGCCGAGTACGAAGGAGATTCGATGTCGCCGATTCCGGATGCACGGCCCGATCCCCAGCCTCGTGACATCAAGCGGTGGCGCCGGTATCTAGCGGATGAGCAGGCTGAGGCAGCTGTCTACCGAGACCTTGCCGGACGACGGACCGGTGAGGAGCGCGAGATCCTTCTTGCCTTGGCCGAAGCGGAAGGCCGGCATGAGGCCCATTGGCGAGCCCTCCTCGGCGATCACGTGGGCAAGCCGATGCGAGGTGATATCCGTACGCGCATACTCGGCTTCCTGGCAAGGCGATTCGGCTCGGTTTTTGTTCTGGCCCTTGCCCAACGCGCCGAGACCCGGTCGCCCTACCCACATGATGCCGACGCCACCGCGTCGATGGGCGCCGACGAAAAAATCCACGAAGAAGTAGTGCGGGCCCTGGCCACCCGTGGCCGCAACAGACTCTCGGGAACGTTCCGAGCCGCGGTCTTCGGGGCAAACGACGGATTGGTCAGCAACTTGGCTTTGGTCCTCGGTATCAGTGGCAGCGGTGTCTCCAACCAGATCGTGCTACTCACCGGCATGGCCGGACTCCTGGCCGGTGCTCTGTCGATGGGAGCGGGCGAGTACGTTTCGGTGCGCTCCCAACGTGAATTACTCGAGGCCTCCACGCCGGGAGCGGCAGCAAGAGACGCCGTCGGACTCCTCGATGTCGACGCCAACGAGTTGGCGCTGGTGTATCGGGCTCGCGGTATGACGGAAGAGGAAGCTGAAGTTCGCGCCGCAGAGGCGTTGAAGTACAACAACTTCGGATCCATGGATGTCGAGGACACCCACGAGGCGGTCGGTACCGGCATCGGTGCTGCGTTAGCCAGTTTCTGCTTCTTCGCTTCCGGCGCAATCATTCCGGTGCTGCCGTACCTGTTCGGTTTGGAAGGCCTGACCGCACTCATTGTGGCCTCCGTTCTGGTCGGCATTGCCCTGCTAGGCACCGGTGTGGTGGTCGGATTGCTTTCCGGTGGTCCGCCTTTCAAGCGTGCGCTTCGGCAACTTGCCATCGGTTTCGGCGCGGCCGGCGCAACGTATCTGCTGGGCATGCTCTTCGGGACGTCTCTGTAGCTAGGCGCGCAATGCAGGATCTCGGAACGCCGGATCGATCCGAACCGGCACTTGGCAGACCACGGCATCGGTGTGCTTGCGCAATGCGTCGGCAACCTCGTCGGTGCGTTGGCGCGGAAGGAATCGGTGCCACGGCGTAGCGGGGTCGAGAGTGGCGATCACGGCAAACGTCTCCCGATGGGGGAAATGCGCCCGAATGTACCGGGACAGTGAGAGTCCCACCGAGTTCTCGGTGTCCTCGATGATGATCAGCCGCGAATTCGGGTACTTCGCATTCCATCTCCGAGCGAACTCGGCCGTCGACTCGTGCTCCATACAGACTCGGATGGCGATCGGTTGTGACGACATGGCGTACGCAGCGTCCATGGCGCGGGACGAGAGCGTCGTCAATCCGGATACCGGAACCAGCACGGCCGGCTTGTATCCGATTGTCGGAGAGGCGCTCTTGTCGGCGCTGACGGTCAGACGTTCCCCGATGTGCTGGTACGCGCCGCGTATACGTTCCATGCCCAGCACGAGTACTGGTAGCGCGAGCGCGATCAGCCAGGCGCCTTCGGTGAACTTCATTGCGGTGGTTACCACCGCTGCGATCGCGGTCAACGCAGCGCCGAAACCGTTGAGGGCCAAGCGCCATCTCCAGCCGCGGGTCCGCAGGGTCAGCCAGTGCTTCACCATGCCGAACTGGGCGAGCGTGAAACCAATGAACACACCGATCGCAAACAGGGGGACAAGCGTATTCATCTGGCCGGCGGATCCGATCAGAAGCAGTGCAGCGGCAACGCCCAGGGCCAAAACTCCGTACGTGAAGACGTCCCGAGACGACTTTCGGCTCAAGCGATGCGGAAGAACATTGTCGTCGGCGAGAATTCGCATCAGGTTGGGTAGTCCGCCGTAGGACGTGTTCGCAGCGAGGGCCAACAGCACTACGGTCGAGAACTGGACGACGTAGTATCCGACGCCATTTCCGAGAGCAGCGGATGTGAGCTGGGACAGGACTGTTGTTCCGGGCACCGGAGCCAAGGCGAACTTTTCGATCAGCACCGCGAGTCCGATCAGCATGGTGCCCAACAGGACTCCCAATGCGACCTCGGCGCGCTGGGCAGTGCGCACCCGCGGCTTCTTGAAGCTCGGTACGGCATTGGCAATGGCCTCGACGCCGGTCAACGCGGCGCAACCACTCGAAAACGCTTTGAGGAGTAGAAGAACCCCGATCGTGTGCGCATTGTCGACGAGGAACGGCGCAGACACAGTGACTGCCGGTTTATCTCGAAACAGTCCCGCGATGATCACGGTGAAGATGCTGACCAGAAAGATGGCGGTGGGCAGCATGAATGCTCGCGCCGACTCGGCGATACCGCGCAAATTCAGCGCCGTGATGCCGCCGAGAATTACCAGTGCGATCCACACCGTGTACGGCAACAGAGCCGGGAAGGCCGACGTCAGTGCCGCCACTCCGGCAGCGATCGACACCGCGACATTGAGTGTGTAATCGATGATCAACGACGCGGCAGCAGTCAGGCTGGCCCGCTTGCTCAGGTGTTTCCGGGCGACGGCGTAGGCGCCGCCGCCTTCCGGAAAGGCAGCAATAACCTGGCGGTACGACGCCACCAAGATCGCGAGCAGTATCGCGATGGCAATAGTTACCGGAAGAGTGAACCCGAGTCCGGCCCCGCCGGCTAGCGCCAGCACCAACACAATGGCCTCGGGACCGTACGAAACCGAAGCCATCGCGTCGAGCGAAAGCCCTGCCAAACCTGTGGCCACCGAGAGCTTTTGACGCTCGCGGAGACTTTGCTTCGCTGCGCGCGGGGCCCGTTGGCGAAGAGCTGGTGGGCGAAAGGAAAAGGCGTGACCGATCATCACTGCATGTCTCACCGAACAAGTATCCGGACCGATCGGGAGCACTGAGTACCTTGTTGACGAGATTTTGACGGCGCCAACCCTAAAGTTGACGCCGTCGGTGCACCTCGCTCGTTACAGGTCTCGCGCCAACGCTCGGCCCGCTGCTCGGCCGGAGAAGATGCAGCCACCGAGGAACGTTCCTTCCAAGGCGCTGTATCCGTGCACTCCGCCGCCGCCGAATCCGGCGACCTCACCGGCCGCATACAGTCCGTCGAATGCGCTGCCGTCAGCCTTGATGACCTGTGAGTCGAGATTGGTCTCCAGGCCGCCGAGGGTCTTGCGCGTGAGTAGATGTAGGCGGACTGCGATCAGTGGACCGTTTTTGGCGTCGAGGATCTTGTGCGGTGCGACGACGCGCACGATCTTGTCGGCCAGCAGGTTGCGGGCACCATGGATGGCGGTGATCTGGAAATCTTTGCTGTACTTGTTGTCGACCTCACGATCACGGGCGATCATTTCCCGTTCGATGTCCTCGAAGTCGAGGAGTGGCTCGTCGGTGAGCGCGTTCATGCCGTCGACCAGATCGCGAAGGTTGTTGCGCACCACGAAGTCTGCGCCCTTCTGCTTGAATGCTTCGACCGGGCCGGGTGCGCCCTTCTTGATGCGTTCGAGCAGGAGTTTGAAATCGCGATTGGTGAAGTCGGGGTTCTGTTCCGAACCGGACAGCGCAAATTCCTTCTCGATGATCTTCTGATCGAGGATGAACCACGTGTACTCGTAGCCGGTATCGAGGATGTACTTGAAGGTTCCCATCGTGTCGAAACCGGGGAAGTTGGGTACCGGCAAGCGTTTTCCGGTGGCGTCGAACCACATTGACGACGGGCCGGGGATGATCCGGATGCCGTGATTGGGCCAGATGGGATTCCAGTTCTGGATTCCTTCTGTGTAGTGCCACATGCGGTCGCGGTTGACGATGTTGCCGCCGGCGGATTCGGTGATCTCGAGCATGCGGCCGTCGACGTGTGCCGGCACGCCGGTCAGCATGTGCTCCGGCGCCTTACCCAGTCGCTCAGGCCAATTCTTCTTCACCAGTTCGTAGTTGCCGCCGATGCCACCGGAGGTGACCACAACGGCCTGCGCGGAGAACTCGAATTCCCCGATTGGTGTACGGGAGCTTTCGACTCCCCGAATGGCGTTGGACGGCTCGAGAACGGTGCCGCGAACGCCGGTGACTGCACCGTCGGTGAGTACGAGTTGATCGACCTGGTGGCGGTGCTTGAACGTGACCAGTCCGCGTTTCTGCGCCGCGATCACCTTGTCGAGAAATACGTCGACGACACCGGGGCCGGTTCCCCAGGTGAGGTGGAATCGGGGAACGGAGTTACCGTGACCGAGAGCCATGCCGCGGCCGCGTTCAGCCCAGCCGACGTTCGGCATCAAGCGAAGTCCCAAGTCGTGCAGGTACTCTCGCTTTTCGCCCGCCGCGAACTCGACGTACGCCTTGGCCCATTGCCGGGGCCAGTGGTCTTCGCGGTCGCGGTCGAAGGCGGCCGTGCCCATCCAGTCCTGCATGGCCAGATCCAGAGAATCCTTGATGCCGAGTCGGCGTTGTTCGGGGCTGTCGACGAGGAAAAGCCCGCCCAATGACCAGAATGCCTGAGCGCCGAGGTTGGCCGCGTTTTCTTGTTCTACGACAAGCACTTTGCGTCCCGCGCGAGTCAGTTCGTAGGTGGCGACCAGGCCCGCAAGCCCGGCCCCGACAACGATGACGTCAGCATGTTCGCTCACAGCAACTCCTCTTCTGACTGGTTGGATTCCATTGATGCGCTGTAGGACAGCAGGATTCGAGTGAAAATATCGCGGCGCAGCGCAAATGCGGCACCGGTGTCCGTGTCTACGAGGCACTGCACGCTGGTGCCGTCGTGGATTGCTACCAGGGCCCGTCCGAGTGCCGTGGGATCACCGACTACTTTTCGTCCGATATCGCGGAGTGCAGATTCGACGATTGGTAGCAAGGTTTGCAGGATCGCGTCTTCGCGGTCGGCCAACGCGGTTCGGAGGGCGTCGTTGCGAAGTGCGTGAGCCGTGAATTCTGCGTTGATCCGGTACCACTGTGGGTCGACGGGGACTACCGCGACGATCCGCGCGACGGCGGAAGTTATGTCGAGTGGGCCGGCAGTGATTGCCGCGCTCGCCTTTTTCAGATCTGCCAGCATTGCGGCGGATCGTTGCTCCCACATGGCAAAGAACAGTTCGTCCAGGGAACCGAAGTTGGAGTAGAAGGCCCCTCGGGAGTACCCACCCCGCTCGCAGATTTGCTCGACCGTCGCGCGTCCGAACCCTTCGTCGGCAAAGACCTCCGCCGCTGCGTCGAGGAGTCGCTGGCGCGTCTGACCTCTACGTTTGGTGACGCGTTTGGGCGGTAAGGCAGCCACATCGCTCATCGGTACCTCCGGTTCGGTGGATTTCACAAACGATACACAGATGTATCCGATGCAGCGACGTATTCGAAAATATTCTCTTGACAGGGATTTCTAACAATTTCTAGTGAATAGACAAGATTCATGAATATTTACCGGTTCACGGATGCGTGATCTAAGAATCTCCGTGATTTCAACCCTGACCGGAGGTGTGTCCGGGCACTGTAATGGAAACCTCTGCTTGCTGGCGTCGACAAAAGGAACTGCCGTGTCTCTGCGTTTCCACTGGTATCTGCCCACCTACGGCGATTCCCGCAACCTGATGGCAGGCGGGCATGGGAGTTCGATGTCCGGGGACCGTCCGGCGACGCTGAAGTACCTGAACCAGATCGGAACTGCAGCAGAAGCCAACGGATTCGAAGCCGTCCTCACTCCGGCCGGAGCGTGGTGCGAGGACGCCTGGTTGACGACGGCGATGATGGTGGACACCACCGAAACCCTCAAGTTCCTCGTTGCGCTCCGGCCAGGTTTGTTGAGTCCGACGTTGGCGGCTCAAATGGCGGCGACGTTCCAGTGGCAATCCGGCGGCCGACTACTCCTGAACGTGGTGACCGGCGGCGAAGACTACGAGCAGCGAACGTTCGGAGACTTTCTGGACAAGAACCAGCGATACGCGCGCTGCGGCGAATTTCTCGACGTGATTCGGCAGTTGTGGGCCGGGAACGGTCCCGTGGATTTCTCCGGCAAGTACATCAGTGTGGAAAACGCTGCCTTGCATCGGATTCCGGATCCCGTTCCGCCGATCTTTTTCGGGGGTTCGTCACCGGCAGCGGGCACCGTCGCGTCGCGTTTTGCCGATACGTATCTAACCTGGGGTGAAACCCCGTCCGCAGTTGCCTCCAAGATCGCGTGGATCAAGGATCTGGCTGAGATTCAGGGCCGAAGCCTCGACTACGGAATTCGTCTGCACATCATCAGTCGTGACACAGCCGAAGAGGCGTGGGCGGAGGCCGATCGTCTGCTGAGTGCCTTGGATCCGGCGACCGTCGAACTGGCGCAAGCGAATCTCGCTCGATCAAGTTCGGAAGGGCAGCGTCGGATGCTCGAGTTGCACGGTGGTGGAAGTGCGTACAAGACGGGCATCGGTGCGCGCTCGTTGGAGATCTCGCCGAACCTGTGGACCGGTGTCGGGTTGGTGCGCGGAGGCGCCGGAACTGCGCTGGTCGGTTCGCATGAGGAGGTTGCCGACCGGATCGCCGAATACGCGGCAATCGGCTTGGATCACTTTATTCTGTCGGGTTATCCGCATCTCGAGGAGACATACCAGTTCGGTGAAGGTGTCCGGCCGATCCTGGCGAGGCGCGGTCTCTAGGGAGATCCGCAGCGGGACGATCGTCCCGAGTTCACGAGCCTTGGTCCCATTTGTACGAGTTGCCCGAATTGGACGTTCGTCTGATTTTACACTTCGAAGGTTATTGCGGCCGAGTGCCGCAGAACCAACGAGAGGGTCGTCAATGCAGGTAGAGGGCAAGTTTACAATTCGTCGCGTAGTAGGCGCTGTGGCTGTCGCTGCCGCAACTGTAGGTGGCGCAGCACTGATCAGCCCGGCGATCGCGTCGGCCGCTGTTACGGCGCCCGAAGTGACCTACACGCTCGTCGACAACGATCTGTCGTTGACGGTTGTCAACAACAACAGCACCGAAAATGGGGCTTTGGCACCGCGGTGCCAGGCGCTTGTCGTCAACGCGCTCGAAGCGGCGAACATTGCCGATGATCCGACGAAGTTGCTCGACCCGACTGTTGTTGTCTACCCCCAGGTTACAGATCTCGAGTCTCTGTTCGGTGTTGTCGCGGGCGAGACCAAGACGGCGGCTGTGGCCGATATTCCTGACGGAATGTACGCCGTGATCGGTGCATGCGTCGACCCGACGGTCACCCCCATCAAGCCTGCCTTCGGTGCGCCCAAGATGATCACGATCGGTAACCCCCTCGGTGGCATCGATCTGGGAAGCCTCAGTGGCGGTAGCCTCGAGGGCTTCGACATCATGGGACTGCTGTCGGGCATCCTCGGCAAGTGAAAGTAAGCGCACAGTAATTTTCTTCAGCTGCGCCGGACTCGGGTGACAATTCCCCCGAGTCCGGCGCAGTTGGCTTTTCCACCACGCATTTCCCGACTGAGCGGTCTATTGTTCTGGAAGTTCTAGTTGACCGAGTTGTCCGGAGGTACGGAAATGCGTAGTCGTGGATTCAAGCGTGTGCTCGGAGGAGTTGCTGTCAGCTCGGCAGCAGCTATCGGATTGACCTTCGCCGGAACTACATCGGCCGTGGCAGCGCCACTCGCGCCGCCGTTGGAGGTGAGTGTGGATGGCGCCGACATTACCTTCACGATTTCGAATCCGAATCGACCTCTCAGCTTCGTCAATTGCACGCCGGCAGTTGTCGATCTCCAGAAGTTGCCGGGAATCATCAACGACCCCGCATCGATCCTGACACCAGGCGTTCTTGAATACCCACTGGTCGAAAGCCCCTTGAGTCTGTTCGGCGTTCTTCCGCAGCGAAGCCTGACCGAGACCGTGACTGTGTCGCCGGGCATCTACGGCGTGGTTGGCGCTTGCGTGTCGATCCCCGAACTTACTGCTGGTCTCATCAGTGGAAACATTCCGATTCCGACGATCAGCTTGCCGGAGGTCGTCTTCGTGGGAAGTCCACTGGGCAGTCTGGGTAGTAGCGGAAGTGTGGGCAGCAGTGACGGTGGCGCTGGAAGCGTCTCCGGATCACTCGAGGACCTGGGATTCGAAACCCTCAACGACGTGATCGCAGAAGTGCTCCGGATCCAGGCAGGAATCCAGGCCGGAAGCAGTGAGCTCGGCAGCAGCAACGGCGGCAGTCTCACAGGCAGCGACTTCGAGACCGGTTCGGGTAGTAACGTTTTCAGCCTCGGGTCCTAGCGCAAATCGAGGCAACACCCCGTTCGGCATCGGCAATGTCATAGGTTGAACGAGATCGTGGTCTCGTCGGTTGTGGTGGCTACAGTTCCGAACCAGCCCTTGCCTGAGAAGTTGAGTACTTCACCCAAATCGTCAACGATCAGGTAGCCCGCGCCTGGCAGGCTGGTTCGGAAGTAGTCGAGAAGCGCAGCGGGGGCGGGTGCGCTCAGCGTGACGTATCCGTCCGACGATGCCTTGATTTTGGTGTTCTCCGGGAAGCTGATACCTGGGGGCAGGACGATCGATCGCCCGTCTACATCGATGAGTTCTGGATCGGCCGCGATATCTGAGCCCGTAGCTGGCGCCGCACTAGTGGAAGAACTCGACTGCTTGTATGAGATGTAAGTGTCCGTTCCCGTCGAGGAAACGGTTCCAGTCCAGCCCTTGCCGGAGAAGCTGAGTATCTCCCCCAAATCGTCGACGATCAGGTAGCCCGCGGCTGGCAGGCTGGTGCGAAAGAACTCGAGAAGCTCCGAGGGGAGAGGCGCCTTCAGTACGAGCTGGTTCATCGAAGACATCTCGATTTTGGTGTTCTCCGGGAAACTGATGCCCGGCGGTACGGCTATCGTCCGCCCGTCCACCACGATGAGTTGGGGGTCCGCCGCCGTAGCCGATCCTGTTGCTGTGGATGGGGCTGTTGTCATTGATGGTGCCGCTGCGCTGGGCGAAGATGCCAAAGTTGATGATGCGCCGCCGCTCGACGAAGTTGTGGCATCTGAGCAGGCTACGAGCAATGTCGATGCGGATGCTGCCGCCGCAAAGATGGCGAGCCTTCGACGAAGCGAAATTGGTTGTGACATTGTTTTCCCCCTGATTGGCTGAGCCGGGGGCAGCTCGAAACCAGCCCCCCTGGTTGCCGCAGGCTAACACCGACCTTGGGTTATTGCGCTTCGTAGTTCTCTCTAGGACACGCGCTAGAGAGCGACATATTCGGCTAGTCGGCTTGTACCGTCGGTGGGCATGGACCCAGTACGCAATCCATATGCCCCCGGTGCCGGTCAACGGCCGCCGGAGTTGGCAGGCCGCGACAAGCAGATCGATGCCTTCGACGTCGTCCTCGAGCGAATTGCTCGAGGACGACCCGAGCGCAGTGTTGTCTTGACCGGGCTCCGTGGTGTCGGAAAGACTGTGCTGCTCAACCAGTTACGGTCGGCCGCCATCTCGAAGAGCTGGGGGACCGGCAAAATTGAGGCGCGCCCCGATCAAGATTTACGACGCCCCCTCTCGTCCGCTCTACACATGGCAGTGCGGGAAATTGCGGTGTCACATCGTGATCCGGAGCGAGTAGAACAGTTTCTGGGTGTCCTCAAATCCTTTGCGCTACGCGCGACGGCGGACAAAGGAATGCGCGAGCGTTGGCAGCCCGGCATCGATGCTCCGGCGATCAAGGGCCGAGCGGACAGCGGTGACATCGAGATCGACTTGGTGGAACTGCTGATGGAAGCGTCGTCGCTGGCGCGAGATGTCGGCGTCGGGATCGCGATCTTCATCGACGAGATGCAGGACCTCAGTGCCGCGGACGTATCGGCGATCTGCGGCGCGTGCCATGAGCTCAGCCAAGACGGCGCGCCGCTCATCGTTGTGGGAGCTGGACTTCCGCATCTGCCGGCAGTGTTGTCGGCGTCGAAAAGCTACTCGGAGCGGCTGTTCAGCTATCACCGGATCGATCGACTCGAACGGGAAGCTGCAGACCAGGCATTGATTGCGCCCGCCGAGCGTGAGGACGTCAAGTTCACGAACGAAGCGCTCGACGCGCTGTACGACGCGGCAGACGGCTATCCGTATTTTGTTCAGGCCTACGGAAAAGCGACGTGGGATGTGGCCGCGTCGAGTCCGATCACCAAAGACGATGTGCGGGTGGGCGCTCCGACGGCTGAGGAAGAGCTGGCCGTCGGATTCTTCGGATCACGGTACGAGAGAGCAACTCCTGCGGAACGTGAATATATGCGCGCGATGGCTGATCTTTCCGGTGACGACGGTCCGGTCGCGACGTCGGCGATTGCCGTCGAACTCGGCCGTAAACCGGCGTCGCTCTCGCCGGCGCGTGACGGTTTGATCAAGAAGGGTCTGATCTACTCGGCTGAGCGGGGTTCCATCGGATTCACGGTTCCGCATTTCGGCCGCTACCTGCGTGGGCAGGCGGAATGAACGCGCTGCAGACGGCTTGGGATCGGGTTGCGGCGATCAGTCCCGCGCCACAGGCATGGGTCGTTCCACTGATGGCGCTGTTGGCTGTCGTGATCGTCCTCGAACCGCATCTATGGCGGGTTGCGCGCAATGTCGTGACCATTGCACATGAGGGCGCCCATCTCATCGTTGCGGTCTTGGTTGGGCGCAGGCTGAAAGGTCTTCGGCTGCACTCGGATACGTCGGGAGTTGCGATTTCGTCGGGAAAGCCGACGGGTTTCGGTGTCATCCTCATGACGTTCGCCGGGTACGTGGGGCCGTCGATTCTGGGCCTTGGCGCCGCCGCCCTGTTGGGTGCGCAGCGCGCTGTGTCGGTGCTGTGGATCGGGCTGTTCGTGATCGCGGTGATGATGGTGCTGATCCGCAATCTGTACGGGGTGTTCTCACTGGCGGTGGTCGGCGCGGTGCTGTTTGCTTTGGTGTGGTGGGGGACTCCGGAACAGCAGGTGGCTGCCGCGTACTTCCTGACGCTCTTCCTGCTTTTCGCTGGGCCGCGGCCGGTGGTGGAACTTCAGCGTCAGCGCATGCAGCGTGGTGGTGCACCGGATTCCGACGCCGATCAACTGGCGAGGCTTTCGCCGATACCCGCGATTGTGT
This sequence comes from Rhodococcus sp. ARC_M6, assembly GCF_022810305.1. Classification (GTDB taxonomy): domain Bacteria; phylum Actinomycetota; class Actinomycetes; order Mycobacteriales; family Mycobacteriaceae; genus Rhodococcus_F. The sequence goes on along the minus strand of NZ_JALGQH010000029.1, from coordinate 39,746 downwards.
GGGTGGCGCTGTTCTTACTGGTCAATGTCGGCGTTCTGGTGGTGGGCGGCTGGTGGATCCTGCGTCCGGTTTAGATTCAACGGGAGAGAAGAGGATTGGAGGAAGTTGGCCATGATCGTCGTATCCGGACCGTCCATGTCGGGGTGCTGCGTGAGTAGCCTCGGTGCCGTTCTGTAACTCTTTCAGGGCCAGCAGCGCGGCTGAGCGTACTTGTTGGTGAGCGTGAGCGGTCAACCGCGAAATGATGCCGGCCAGTTGGTGCCCACCCATCGACATTGCATTTTCAGGAATCTTCAGTTCGGTGAGTTCGCCATTGGCTGCGACGGAGACCTGAACGCCATGTTCGGAGGCGTGCCCGCGCGCGTGGGTGAGTGCCTCGGTCAGCTTCTCGCGGCGTACCCATTTTCTGTCGGCCGTGTCGCTATTTTCCGAATTGTGAATATGCATTGCTTCCCCCCGCGGAAGTGTCGCTGATTGGTGCCTATTTACCAGTGCTGCAACAGTATTCACGACCGATCCGATTTGCGTCAGAAGGTCAGTGTTAGGGTGCGCTGTGAACTGGCGCTCGACTGTAACACGGGGTGGGGAAACGAATGTCGGACAAATTATGGATGGATACTGGGGAAGCGCGGCGTTTCATCTCGGACGCCGAAGGGGTGGGCGGTGAGATAGCAGACGTCGATGTCGAGGCGGCCGCAGATCAGGTGCGATCCGGTTTGACGGACTCGATGGTGGCTCCGGCGTGCAGCGATATCGCTCGATTGCTCAATGAATCTGTCGAGGCATTGGCAGCGAGTGTAGGGGCAGTCGCGGTGAGTTCCAGCAGTGCCGTGGACAGCTACGAGAAGACGGATTCTGCGGTTGGTGCGGGAGTTCGCGGCGCTGGGGACGGAAGCATATGACCATCACGGTGTCGACGGCGCGGGCGTGGGATACGTCAGCCTTGGATGTTCAATCCGAGTTGTGGTCACGTGCGTCAGAGACGCTCGACGACAAGCGGAGCAGATTTACAAACCGGGTGCTGGATTCACCAGAATTCTGGCGCGGTATCGGTGGCGACGCAATGCGACGCACTGGCGACGGAATTGGATCGAGTGCAGGGCGGTTGGTGTCGTCGTTGGCGGACGTGTCGAATGCGACCCGGGCAGGTTCGGTGAATATCGCTGCGGCACGTCAGTACGTTCTCGATTGTGTGAGCGATGCCCAGCGCGCGCAGTTCGTGATAGCTGATGACGGTTCGGTGACGGTGCCACCTGATTTGTACCTGTGGATTGCAGCCGAGGCAGGCCCGGAGGGGGCTGCGGTAGCAAAGCGAGTGCTGGAAGAGAATGCCCGCGAGCACGAGCGGCGGATCAAAGAGGCCCTGCAAAACCTGGATCAGGTAGATCGTGATGCAGCCTCCGCGCTTGATGCTGCGGTTGGAGGTTTGCGGGCCAATCCGATTTTGGCGTCGGGTGGCGGCGATTTGTCGGGTGCGCAAGGTGGTGTCGATGGCGCGTTGATCAGTTCGGGAGAGGCTACCGCTGCGGATCGGGCGCGCATCAGTGACGCACTGGTGCAAGCGCAGTTGACGCCGGAGCAACTCGACGCGATCGCGCAAGGTGAAGCTATTGCCGATATGCCGCAGAAGACATTCGACTATTTGAGTGGTTTCTACGACGCTGTGGGTAAAGACGATTTGCTCGCGTTGGCGGATCAGTTCCGTGAGCAAGAACAGGCTGGTGATCCGAAAGCGGGCGGGAGACTTGATGCTCTGGCAAACGGGTTGTTGACGCTCTCCGACGAAAAAGTGGGAACTGGAACCGAGACCGGCGGGTACGGGCAGGTCCCGCCGTCGGTGCGGGAGTTGGTCTACCACGGATATGAACCGGATCCGAATGTCGAACGAAGCGCACGGGATCTTGCAGACATCGGTCGGCTAGGTGACCTGTTGGGCGAAGCGACGCCGGGGCATCAGCCGGGCGCGGAGTTGGGTGTGGAGTTCGATCGAGTTGCGGCGCACATGGCCGATGTATCAAATAAATCTGGCGGTTCATCTTTCCCCTGCCAGATGGCATGGACTACGAGCGCACCATGGAGCAGTTCTTGGATATCGGTGTGCGGAACCCTGATTCGTCGTGGCAAGTGCTCACCGGGCTCAATCCGGACGGCAGTCCGATGGATTTCAATCGGGACGGTGTGCTGCTGCCGCTATCGACACACGATTGGCCCGATGATGGTGCCAGCGTTGGCGGGTTGGGGAGTTGGATCAATGCCGATGCGGTAGTGGAGAATCCGAACGATCCGGTAGACGTGGACCGTGCGACGCGGGCCGGTGAAGCGGCTTTCGGTATGACGCAGTTTCTTTCGACTACGGACTCGGGAATCGGTGGCAACAATTTTGCTTCGTTGATCAACATTGCCGATCCGAAAAATCCGCCGGGTGATTTGTCGATTGGGCAGTTGAATCCGATCTTCACCCAGCAGGTCGCGGGCGCTCTGGCCCCGTACGTGGGCGACATGGTGGGAGTCGATGAGAAGTACACGGGTACCGGGGGTTTCGGCGATCTTGGTCCGGTGGAGGCGACGAGGGTGTTTGCGTTGCTTGATGGTGATCCGAAGGCGGGTGGGATTATCAATGGTGCGGCATTGGCGCAGGCCTCGGCGCTGGATAAGGCTTTTGCCGTTGGAGCTGTGAACGGTGAGGATTCTTGGTTACTGGGTTACAGTTCCGGAAATCTGCATGCCCTGGTCGAGGCGGGGCTAGGGGCCGAGGTAGTTGATCGTAATCTCGACAGTGAAGCAGCAGACGCTGCGCTGCGACAACAACGTTCGGAAGCGTACGGGGTGAGTCAGTGGTTAGCGGCGGGTGTAGTGAGCTTCATTCCTGGTGGGGCGGTGATCAATCCGCTCGCCAATTCTGTGGCGCTGATGTTGCAGGACGACTACGTCAATGGTGCAGGAGCGGCAGTGAGTGCTACTCCAAGCTACTCCGGTGAATCGTTCACGACCGGACTCGGCATCGACAATATTCGGATGCATTCGATGCTCAGCGCGCTGGTCGAAGACGGTCGCGTGGACGTCAATGATCTGAACCAGGGGTTAGTTCGGGATGGGCGGCTTATGACCCTGGACGAGATGGATCGCGCTGTCGGACTAGACAGAACGGTGGGGATGATTCCGAATGCGCTGGAAACGGCCGGAGTATCGGGTATTGACCGATTGGACTATCTCCGAGTCGCAGATAGTGCTGGTGTTGCAGTCGGCGGCATCATCTTTCCCGACCACTTAGGCGCGGGTGAATCGTTCAATACGATGCTGGTCAATGGTGTGGGTAATCAGCGGGCGAATGGGTGGCCGAGGTGAAATGTAGTCGACTGGGTGCTGTCATGGCGGTCGGAACCTTGGTGGCCGCCGTATTGATGGGGTGTTCTGGGGAAGCTGATTCGCGGAGTCGCTCGGCGTCGTCTTCTGTTGTAGTTGAACCTGATTCGGGCCCGGTAGGGGTTCGGGATGCCACGGTGGTGTGGTCCTCTGGGGTTGGGGTGGATCTGTTCGATGGGCGTGGACGGATGGTGCGGGCGGCGAAGGAATCGGATCGGATCGGATTCATGGTTGGGTTGTCGGCGACGTATCCGGGCTTTGCGGATGCGGTTGAGAAAGAACGTGCGCGTTACTACGCTAACCCGAACCTCAGTCATAGACCGTTGGTGGGAACTCACTTTTGGCATATTCTCGAGATCGTTGATACAGCAGCAGGATTCAGTGCGACGGTATGCGCTCAGGACTCCCGGTCTGCGGTTCTGAAGGATGATGGTCGGTATGTCGGTGATAGTGGGCCGGCATCGAGCTATCAGGTGACCTTCGAGAGGGCACCGGTTCCACCGAGGATCGGGAATGTGTTATTCGAGCCGAGAACGCAAGACCCCGGTGTTGCGGATCCCGGTGATCAGCCGCAGTGGCAGTACTTGACGGAGGACGTGTTTGCGGGTTGGTCGGTAACGCTGGGGGGGAATCAGTCGTCCAAATGGCCGTGTATGGATTGGGGTTTCACGGTTGTGCCGGACACTCCGAAGGACGGTACGGAGACAGTGTTCAGTGATATTCGCCCGCTGACATTGCCGGCGTATCCGGGGTGGTGACCGAGATGAAACGTCGGAAGCCGACCAGTGCATCTGCGGGCTGATGGCGGCGCCGGCGGAAGTGCGAAATATTTGCTGACTGCGCTGGGGCGGTAGGAATTTCGGGTGCAGTTCAATTGACATATCTACAGGTATCTAGCTGATTAGCTAGATACCTGTAGATCTTGATCACGCTATGTCTTCCTCACCACCGGCCGCCACCTTCTGCAGGCCGCGGTAGGCGTCGTTCGCGCTCTGCCGGCCGGCGATGACAGCTTCGACCTCAGCCGCGATGGGCATGTCCACGCCGAATTCCCGAGCCAGGGCCATAACTGTCGGCGCAGTCTTGACGCCCTCGGCAACCTGACCGAGTTTGGCGACTGCTTCCTCGACGGTCAGCCCCTGCGCGAGTGCTTCGCCGACACGACGGTTACGTGACGTCGGGGCCATGCATGTGGCAATCAGATCGCCGACGCCGGTCAATCCGGCAAAGGTTCGCGGATTGGCGCCCATTGCTTCACCCATTCGGGTCATCTCCGCGAGTCCACGGGCAAGGACCATGGCGCGCGTGTTGTCACCGACGCCCAGTCCGTCGGCCATGCCGGACGCGATCGCGACGATGTTCTTGAGAACGCCGCCAAGCTCGCACCCGAGAACGTCGGTGTTCCGGTAGACGCGGAACACTGCGGACGCGAACAGTGGTTGAAGGGCAGCGGCGACGCGATCGTCCTGCGTCGCGACGACAGATGCGGCGGCCATGCCGTCGGCAATTTCCTTGGCGATGTTCGGACCGGCCAGAAGGCCGACCGGGTGGCCGGGCAGGCATTCGGCGATTACCTCGGTCGGACGCAAACGAGTCCCGGGTTCGAGGCCCTTGGACAGCGACAGGATCGGCACCCACGCGCGCACCTCCTCAGAGATCTCGGCGAGTGTGGAGCGCACGGCATGCGAAGGCACCCCACACACCAGGACGTCGGCTTCGCGGGCTGCCTCGACCAGATCGGACGTTGCTCTCAGTCCCTTGGCGAGTCTTCGGTCGCCGAGATATTTGGAATTGGTTCGATTGGTGTTGATCTCGTCGGCAGCGTCTTCGTTTCGCGCCCACAGCAACGTGGGCGTGTTGCGGGCAGCAAGGCCGGCGACGGTGGTTCCCCAGGATCCGGCGCCGAGAACGACGACGCGTACCGCGCGGGCCATCAGAGTGCGCTGTTCGAGGTAGCGAGTGATGTCATGAGGCCAAGCGTTCCACTTGCGGAGCGGTTGCGGGGCAAATCCGCAGAGTCTGTGTCTGGACTTACTGGTGAGCCGGCGGCGGTGCGCTGGTGCGCATGGTTTCGACGGCACCCGCGGATTCCGCGACGATCGAGCGCATCGCAGATTCGGCTGCGTCAGCGTCGCCTGATTGGATGGCCGACGCCACCACTCCGTGCAGGTGAATCGCTTCGGCATCGGCTTCGTGGGGCATCAGGGCATGCCGAGTTCGACCTTCGAGAATTTCGACGACGATCTGCGACATTGCGCGCAACATCGGGTTTCCCGACGCTGCGAGCAGGGTGCGGTGGAAGTCGGCATCGTGACCCAGGTACGCGTCCGTGTCGGCGGCGCGGGAGGTAGCTGACATGCCGATGACAGCCGCGGTGAGCGCACCACATTGCTCGGGGGTGGCCCTTGCCGCTGCCAAGCGGGCAGCCAGCGGTTCGATTCCGGAGCGCAGCTCGCTGAGGATCGACAGCTGTTCGAATCGGTCGGGTCCGGCCAATTGCCAGCGGATCACAGTGGGATCGAGTGCATTCCAATGCTCCGATCCGAGGATGGTGATCCCGACGCGTCGACGCACCGCGGCCAGACCGAGTGATTCGAGAACCCGCACGACTTCGCGGATGACGGTGCGGGACACGTCGTAGCGGGTCGCGACCTCGTCAGCGGAGATGGTGGTGCCCGGTTTCAGGACGCCGCCCACGATGTCCTGACCCAGTTGTTCCAGCATCGAGTCGTGCAGTTGCTGAAACGGGACGGCTGTCATGGATAGATGGTCCCACGCGTATGGATAAGCCCGCTGCAAGGTCGATAAATACTACAAATTAGTGTCTGGTCTTGAAATTGTAGGTTAATTAAGGAACAGTGACCTCAATCACTCACCGGACTGGAGTCCCTATGAACACCACAGCACTGCTGGCGGCGGAGATCGTCCCCGCTGGTAGCGATGCTCGATTGATCATCGCCGCGGTCGTTGGCGTCGCCGTGATCATCGCGCTCATCACCTGGCTGGATCTGCATCCCTTCCTGGCCCTGTCGATCGGAGCCGTCGGCGTCGGACTGGCTGCTGGTCTCGGGTCCGCTGAATCTGTCGCCGCATTCGCCACCGGATTCGGCTCGACGATGGGTGGCGTCGGCATCCTGATCGGCTTCGGGGCGATGTTCGGCAAATTGCTGGCCGACTCGGGCGGTGCCGATCGAGTTGTCGACACCTTGGTCAGTCGGTCCAGTGCCGCGGCGCTGCCGTGGACGATGGCGTTGGTCGGTGCCGTCATCGGCCTGCCGATGTTCTTCGAAATCGGACTTGTGCTCCTGATGCCGGTCATCATCCTGGTGGCTCGGCGCTCCGGCCAGTCGTTGATCCGAATCGCAATCCCCACGCTCGCCGGACTCTCTGCAATGCACGGATTGGTCCCACCGCATCCGGGCCCGCTCGTTGCGGTCTCCGCATTGGACGCGAACCTCGGGCTCACTCTGGCGCTCGGTGTGCTGGTTGCCATCCCCACCGTTGTTCTCGCCGGTCCGGTATTCAGCAAGATCGCCGCACGGTGGGTTGATGTCAAAGTTCCGGATCTCTTTGTCACCGGCGAAGATTTAGGCGAAGAAGAGAAGAAACAGAGGCCGTCTTTCGCAGCCACTCTCTCCGCAATCCTGCTTCCCGTGGTGCTCATGCTCGGCAAAGCGTTTGCCGACGTCATCGCTCCTGATTCAGATGCGCTCCCCAAATCGGTGCTCGACTTCCTCGGAACACCCGTTGTCGCTTTGGGTCTCGCAGTTCTGGCTGGCATGGTGCTCCTCGGCCGCGGCGGTGGAATGGACCGCAAGGCCATCTCCAAATCTCTCGAAAGTTCGCTTCCGCCGATCGCCGGCATTCTCTTGATCGTCGGCGCCGGCGGCGGCTTCAAGCAGGTACTCATCGACACGGGCATTGCCGACGTGATTGCCGACGCCATCAAGGGCAGCAGCCTGCCGGTACTCTTCCTCGCTTGGTTGGTCGCCGTATTGATCCGCGTTGCAACAGGTTCGGCAACAGTTGCCACCGTAACCGCGTCGGGCATTCTTGCTCCGGTAGCCGCAGATCTGTCGTCCACTCATGTCTCGCTGATGGTGCTGGCGATCGGAGCGGGCTCCCTGTTCCTCTCCCACGTCAACGATGCCGGGTTCTGGTTGGTCAAGGAATACCTCGGCGTCAGCGTCGTGCAGAACCTCAAGACGTGGACCGTGATGGAATGCATCATCTCGGTGTCCGGTTTGGCCGGCGTTCTTGTACTGAGCGCAATCATCTAGGGCTGGAACATGACTACTGAAATAGCGCAGAAGAATCCGGTACTCGTCGTAATGGGTGTCTCGGGGTCGGGTAAATCAACCGTCGGCGGAATGATTGCCGGTGCCATGGGGTGGGACCTTCAAGAGGGCGACGATCTGCACCCGCAAGCCAACATCGAGAAGATGGCTGCCGGACATCCCCTCGACGACGACGACCGTTGGCCGTGGCTGGACAAGATCGCTCGGTGGATCACCGAACACACCGATGCGGGGGAGCCTGGCATCGTGACCTGCTCGGCGCTCAAGCGAAGCTATCGGGACGTCCTGCGAGGCGAAAATGTGGTGTTCGTGCATCTCGCAGGCTCGCGTGATCAGATCGGCCAGCGGTTGACGGCGCGTCTCGACCACTACATGCCGCCGTCGCTTCTGGACTCGCAGATATCTACTCTCGAACCGATCGACCCGGACGAACAGGCAATCGTCGTGGACGTGGGCGGCAGTCCTGCCGTGATCGTGGAAGAGATCCTGCGGAGACTGGAGACGCTCGGATACTGAGACTTTTGGAGCGCACCTGTCCTCGTGGATGCTCGTCGGTTATCGTTCTCTGAAAAGTATGTGTAACTCAAATACACAAAACGCTTTGACCTGGGAGGACGCTATGCGGACGCGAGATTCGACGGTTTGGCACTGGGACGTGAGCCCGCGAGCACGGTTCATCTTCGCGGTGACCAGGACGTTCGTGAAGCCGATGTTCACGCTCTGGCCGACCAGTGACCGCGGAATCCGGCAGCTGGAACGCCTCGACGCGCTGGCCGACCGCCTGCCGAAGCCCAAGAACCTCGACATCGAACCGTTGCGGCTCGGTGGGGTTTCCAGTGAGAAGGTGACACATCCCCGCCGGGCAACAGGTGAGCTAGCCGGTGCCACAATCCTGTACTTCCACGGCGGCGGATTCATCTTCTGCGGCCTTGCCACACACCGAGCTCTGTGTGGATTGCTGTCCGCGAAGGCGGGTGTCCCGGTGATCTCCGTCCGCTACCGCCAGCTACCCGAAGGCTCGATCGGGACGTCGGTGGTGGATGCGATGGCGGCCTACACAGCTCTCCTCGAGACTGCCGAAGACCCGAACAAGATTGTGGTTGCGGGTGATTCGGCCGGTGGATACCTGGCCATGAAGGTTGCCGAAATCGCCGCACTGCGTGGAATCATCCGGCCGGCCGCGGTTATCGGATACTCGCCGCTACTTAACGTCGACCTCGAAGAGCATGACCCCGACTTCATGAAACGGGATGCGTACCTGCCGATGTCGCAGGTCGAGAAACTCAAGGATCGGTGGCTGGACGGACCGGACGAGATTGTCGGTGCACAGTCCCCGATCAATGCCGACCCGAGCCTGATCCCGCCGACATTCCTGGTCGCTGCAGAGTACGAACTGATGCGTCCCGATGTGGAAATCATGACCGAAAACCTCATCAAGGTAGGCCAATCCGTCGAGACTCACATCTGGAGCGGGCAGATCCATGCCTTCCCGGTGATCGGTAAATCCCTGCGCGAGGGTCGCACGATCGTCGATCTTTCCATCGCATTCCTGGAGCGGACCTTGGCGTCGAAGCAGCAGTTGAGCGCCTGATTTACGCCGGCGGATAGTCGACGTCCTGGCCCGTACTCAGATCGGAACATTCCACGAGTTCTGCTCGGTGCTCGCGCAGATACGCGCCGGCGCCGGCGTCACCGGTCAAGGAGTTGATCAGGGCGTCCCAATGGTCCCGCCCGATGACGACGGGATGTCCGGGACTGCCGTGAAATACCGCGCGCCGGAGGGTGTTCGGTTGAACGGGCGTCGGGCCGACCATGCGAGCTACGGTCCCGGCGTTGAGATCCGGCAGATCAACGAGGGTGACGACGGCGGCATCGACAGTCAGCTTGTGTGCGGCGTCGAGGCCGGCGTGCAGTGACGCGCTCATTCCCTTCTGCCAGTCCGATTCCACCACAAGAATATTCGTGGAATCGGAGGGCAAGAGTGCTGTGGCGTCCGAGGCTTGGGCTCCGAGTACAACGATCACCGGAGTGCAGCCGACGCCGAGCAGCACCGAGACTCCATGGCATAGCCATGATCCGTCGGCGTCGACCATCAGAGCTTTGGGTGTACCCATGCGGGATCCTGCGCCGGCGGCAAGCAGGATCCCGCATGTTGTCATCGAACTATGCGCCGGTGACGCGGGGGCGTAGCCACTCGACAAGATCGTCCAGAACTTCTTTCTGCTCAGGCTCGTTGTAGATCTCGTGGTACAGGCCGTCGTACACCTTCAATGTGACGTCCGTGGATCCGGCCAGGTCGGCAACCAGCTTGCTGCCGGCCGGATCTGTGAGGCGGTCGGCGGATCCGTGTTGCAGCAGAACCGGAATGGTCAGTGAAGGCAGGCGGGACGGGAATCCTTCTGCCGCCGTGATCATTCCGCGCGCAATTCCGGCCGGAACCTTCCCATGATGGATCAGCGGATCAGCGTTGTACTCGTCGACAACATTCTGATCGCGTGACACCGCAGCTGCTTCCAGGCTCTCGACCGGAACATCCGGGAGATACTTGCCGAGGAACTTACCCAACTGCATGACGATCTTGGGTGTACCGGTCGCGATGATCACGGCCGGCCCGGACAGTGCCAGCGCTTTCAGGTCGCTCTGGTGATCGAGTGCGTAACTCAGCGCGATAGCGCCGCCCATACTGTGGCCGAGCAGGAACTTGTCCTTGCCTGGATGTGCTGCCGTCGCGATTCCGAACAGAGTGTGGACGTCGTCGGTGAAATCGGAAAATTCCTTCAAATGGACGCGCTTTCCGCCGGACCGTCCATGTCCGCGGTGGTCCGGGGCGTACACGATCAGGCCGAGTTCGCCCAGTCGGGCAGCCACATGGTCGTAGCGGCGAGCATGTTCGCCGAGACCATGGCACAGGACGAGGACGCCGGTGGGCTCACGATCCGGAGTCCATACGTCGTAGACGATCTTGGTGCCGGATACGCCGGTGAACGACGACTCTTCACGCTGCATGGTTGCGCCCTCTCTCCCGACCGGTTCCGGTACGCGGATTCTTCCTATGCTATTCGCCAGGACCTGCAGATTGGGCGATACGGAAGCCCAAGTCGTCGATCGAGAAAGTCGGGTGGCTACGACGACGGACGCTTGCCCCACAACCACGTGCTTCTTCGGCCCAACTGCCTCCTCGGAAGATGCGGTAGGTGCCGTAGACCTCGGGATCGTAGAGATCCCAGCACCATTCCCAGACGTTGCCGATCATGTCGTACAAGCCCCAAGCATTGGGTTCCTTCAGGCCGACCGGGTGGACATGGCCATCGGAGTTGTCGCTGTACCAAGCGATATCGGCGACCTCGCCGTAGCGATATCCCGTGGTGCCGGCTTTGCACGCATACTGCCATTCCGCTTCTGTGGCGAGACGGTACCCGTTGGCCTGCCGATCCCACTGCGGTGAGTCGCTGTCGATGTCGAGGTAAGCGGGAGTGAGGCCGTCGTCCGCTGAGAGTTTGTTGCAGGCTGCCACCGCGTCGATCCACGACACATTGACTGCCGGAGTGTTGGCGGCCGATGATGAATCACCTTGTAGCACTTCGGTAGTCATCGGATAGCGTGCCAAGCGAAACGGTTGGACGGCAGCAGTCCACATGGTGCCCTTGCGGTCGTCGCGCAGATCGACCGTGCCGCCGGGAATATCGATCATCAACTCGGAGGCTCGGCTCATGGCGCACCGTTCCGGTATTCGTTGTTGACGGACATGCGTTCATTGCATCCAATTCCCGTTGCGTCGTCAACGGTTTCGATCAGTAGGCTTGCCTCATGGTCGCATTCACCGGGATACCCGTTGCCGCACTCGACTTCTACGAGGATCTCGAGGCTGACAACAGCAAGGCCTGGTGGGCCGCGCACAAAGATACGTACGACGAGATGGTTCGTCGTCCCATGACAGCGCTCGTCGCGGAACTCGAAGACGAGTTCGGAACGGCCAAGCTCTTCCGTCCGTATCGCGACGTGCGATTCTCGAAGGACAAGATTCCGTACAAGACGCACCAGGGTGCCTTTGTAAGTCTCGCCCAGAGTTGCGGTTACTACGTGCAGATCGACCCCGCGGGATTGATGGTGGCCGGCGGGTTCTACGGCAGTACGTCGGAAACGATTGCGCGTTATCGCGCCGCCGTCGACGACGACGTTCGTGGCCCGGAACTCGAGAAGATTCTCGCGGACGTGCAGAAGGCCGGCTTCACTGTCGGCGGCGACACCCTCAAGACTGCGCCACGTGGTTACACCGTCGACCACCCGAGGATTGAACTGCTGCGGCACAAGTCCTTGACTGCGAGCCGTAGTTTTCCCAGTCCGTCGTGGTTGGACAGCCCGCGGACGCTCAAAGAGGTTCAGAAGTCCTGGCGCGCGCTGACCCCATTGGTCGAGTGGTCCGGGCAGGTGCTCGGGGCCAATTGAAAGTGGCGTCAACCCGGGGTTGACGATGCCAGGATCGTCAACCTATGGTTGACGCATGGACAAGCCGGTAGAAATGACAAACAAGGTCCGACTCGATGACCTCATCGACGCAATCAAGAAGGTCCACACCAATGCGTTAGACCAATTGTCCGACGCGGTGGTTGCAGCAGATCATCTCGGTGAAGTCGCCGATCACCTCATCGGGCACTTCGTGGACCAAGCACGCCGATCGGGAGCGTCGTGGACCGACATCGGGCGGAGCATGGGCGTCTCCAAGCAAGCAGCGCAGAAGCGCTTTGTGCCGAAAGCGCCGGGCGAAGGCAAGTTGATGGACCCCAACGACGGATTCAGTCGATTTACGGTTCGCGCCAAGAACGTAGTGATGGCTGCGCAGAATGAAGCTCGGGCAACCGGTAGCGCGGAGATTTATCCGGCGCATTTGATTCTCGGGCTTCTGACGGATCCCGAGGCGTTGGCGGCTCAGGCGATTGTTGCGCAGGGGATAGGCCTCGAGGCGGTGCGCGACGCCGTCACCAGCGGATTGGCAGCAGGGGGAGCGGATGAGCTACCTCAGCTCATTCCCTTTGACGCTCAATCCAAGAAAGCTCTCGAACTGACCTTCCGCGAGGCCCTCAGGTTGGGGCACAACTACATCGGCACCGAACATATCCTGCTCGCATTGCTCGAACTGGAAGACGGTTCCGGTGTTCTCACCGACCTTGGCGTCGACAAGGCTGCAGCTGAATCGAATATCGAAGCCACGGTGTCAGCGGTGATCAAAGCTCGATCCGAAGATCAGTAGCCGTCAGGCCGGAGGATGCAAAGAGGGCCAGATACAAAAGAGGGCCGCACCCTTGCGGATGCGACCCTCTTTCTGTGTCACTGACTAGACAGCGCGCACATTGGTAGCCTGGGGGCCCTTCTGGCCCTGGCCAACCTCGAACTCCACACGCTGGTTCTCGTCGAGCGACTTGTAGCCGTTGCCCGAGATCTCAGAGTAGTGAACGAACACGTCCGGTGTTCCGTCGTCGGGAGCGATGAAACCAAAGCCCTTTTCGCCGTTGAACCACTTCACGATGCCCTGTGCCATACAAATACTCCCTACAAAACGATCCGGGTTTCACATCGAAGTCCCGATCTCGATACCTCCATCTTTGCATGCCGCGCAAGTTTGCGCACCGTGGCGTGCAAAAAAGGCACTTCAGAAGGCATAAATTGATCATTTTCGGGACGTTCGGTTGGGCAATTGGTGTCATTTCGGGTCCGGTAATCGTCGTCGGTTCGGGTAGTGAATCGCCTGTTCGGCCTACTATCTGCTGATGGTGGACATCGATCTGACCGGGCGCTCCGCAGTAGTTGGCGGTTCGCAGCCGCTACGCGGAATTCTGGAGGCACCTTCGGGCCCCGGTCCGTGGCCGGGAGTGGTCATGATCCATGAGGCCTTCGGGCTCGACGACGTGATGCAGCGGCAGGCCAAGCGGTTGGCTGCTGCCGGATTCCTGACCTTGGCCGTCGATCTGTACAGCGCGGGCGGCGCGAAGCGGTGTCTTGTGCCGACCATGACGTCGATGCTGCGTGGACAGGGTCGAGCTTTTGTCGACATCGAAGTGGCACGAAACTGGTTGATGGAGTCATCCGGTTGCACCGGCAAGATCGGTATCATCGGGTTCTGCATGGGTGGCGGGTTTGCGATGGTCAGCGCGGGTGATTTCGATGCGGCATCCGTGAACTACGGTCAACTTCCGCGCAAACTCGATGCGGCAGTAGCAGATTCATGTCCTGTGGTCGGCAGTTTCGGCAGGCGCGATCCGTCCTTGCGGGGAGCCGCGCTGAAACTGGAAACGGCGCTGAACAAAGCCGGCGTCGAGAACGACATCAAGGAATATCCCACTGCTGGACACGCGTTTCTCAACGATGCGGAGGCCGGCCCCAAGGTGTTGCGTCCGTTGGAGCGGATCCTCGGCGTCGGACCCGACCCTGTTGCGGCTGAAGATGCCTGGAAACGCATCGACTCGTTCTTCGGGCGACATCTCGGCTAGTCAGCGACTCGTGCGTTCACCGCCGTTCACTGCCAGTACCTGGCCCGTGATCTGCCGGGCACCTGATGACGCAAGGAAAAAGACTGCGGCCGCGATATCTTCCGGTGTTCCCGCACGCTTGGTGCTTGTGGATTCGATCAACGCATCACGCCGCTCGTCAGTGAGGATATCGCGAAAAAACTCGGTGTTCGCGATGTATCCGGGCGACACGATGTTGGCTGTGATTCCTTCGGGGCCGAGTTCGGCAGCCAGATCGATATTCCATGTTGCAACAGCGGCTTTGGCGGCTCCGTACGCGCCCGCACCCTTGTCTGCAGCTATCGAACCGATAGTGATTACGCTGCCGCCGTCGGCGAGGGCGCCGCGAAACGCGGCTGTGGTCAGGACCGCCGAGAGCAGGTTGGAGTCGAGGTTTGCGCGCCACGATGCCGCCAGCGTCTCGAGGTCGGTGGGGGAAGGGCGATCGAAATCGGTGTTTCCGCCGGCGCAGTGGACAAGGACGTCCACTGATGTCGATAGCGACTGCTGCAACCGTTGTAGGTCTTTCGGGTCGGAGTTGTCGCACACAATCGCCTGAACATTCGGACCCAGTTGATCAGCTGCGTGTTCGAGGATTTTGCTACGTCGACCGGTTATGACGACTGCGTCACCATTGTCGGCGAATGCTGCTGCGACGGCCCGCCCTATTCCTGTGCCGCCACCTGTGATGAGAACTGTGCGTGTCATGTCTGCCTCCGATGAGTTACGTTTAGGTCTATATGAAAACCTATCATTTAGATCTAAACGAGGTGTCGCATGGTTAGTGAATACGATCCGAATGATGAGGTCGATGCGATTGCGTTGGCTTGGTCCAGAGAGCGGCCCGGAACTCCTGTCGACGGGATCGGCATCGTCACCAGGCTGTGGATGTGCGCAAAATTGTTGGGGGAGGATCGTCGGCGTGTGCTTTCCGCTGTAGGCGCGGACACGGCGACTCTCGACCTGCTGAGCGTTCTGCGCAGATCCGGCGAGCCATATCAACTGACTACCCGTCAGATCGCCGAGCGGACCGGCGTGACAGCCGGCGCAATTTCACAAAGGCTTGCCCGTGCTGAAGCGTCGGGCCTGGTGGAGCGATCGCCCGCATCGGAGGGGTCGAGAGTTGTTCTCGTGACCCTGACGGGCGCCGGTCATGAACTGGTCGAGCAGTTGGTCGACCAGGTTCTCGGACGCGAGGAACGGTTGGTGTCAGTGCTGTCGGAGTCGCAGCAAGGGCAACTTACCGAGTTGTTGCGACTGTTTCTCGAAGGTCTGCGCGGCGAACTGGGTGATCCCGGTGCCGCGCATGTCGGGGCATAGTTCGTCGGAAAGCTCTGGACAACTCAGTTAATCGTCATTATCTTAATTTGATTATTGGCTGACGCTCTGGAGGCACTGTGACCGACCGTTTTCCGCAAGTCGAACTGACGGATCTTCCCGAGGATATCTCGACGAAAATTCTTGAAATCCAAGAAAAGTCAGGTTTTGTTCCCAATGTCTTCCTGATGTTCGCGCGTCGTCCGGCGGAGTTCCGGGCGTTCTTCGCCTATCACGACGCGATTATGCTCAAGGACGACTCAGCGCTCACCAAGGGTGACCGCGAGATGATCGTCACTGCGATCTCTGCGGCTAACAAATGTACGTACTGCGTTGTGGCGCATGGTGCGATCCTGCGGATCTACGAGAAGAAGCCGCTTGTCGCCGATCAAGTTGCAGTCAATTATCGAACTGCCGACATTTCGGACCGTCAACGTGCGATGCTCGACTTCGCTACCAAGGTCAACGCCGCTTCGCATGAGATCGCCGACTCTGATTTTGATGCACTGCGTGAGCACGGCTTCAGTGACGAGGATGCCTGGGACATCGCCGCTGTCACTGCGTTCTTCGGTCTTAGTAACAGGATGGCCAGCTTCTCCGGAATGCTGCCGAATCCGGAGTTTTACCTGATGGGACGCATTCCCCGATCCTGATGTGGCAGCGGTCGTGCCCTCCCTCAAAGTTATCGGACCAACCGGTCGTAACGCTTTTGTATTTCCTGGCGAAGTAAAGGTTGTCCATGCCGGAAATGCCGTCTTCGTAAAGAGGACTGAAAGGTTGTGCGAATGTCGGAGAAATCCGTTGCCAATTCTCGGAGGGTCCGCGCTGCGGCCGTCGGAGCTGTTCTCGCGCTCGGAGTGGCGGTAGGTGGTTCGGGCATAGCGTTGGCGGAGCCTGATGCCACCTGCACACCGAGTGCGGAGACACCCTGCGACAGTGAACCGACGCCCGGCGCCGATGCGGGAACCGGAACGACACCGGTAGATACCGAGACTGCGACACCCAAGGCTGCCGACGGTGCACCGGTCGCAGAAGCCGGCGACAAGGACGCCGCAGCTATCGCGGAGGCGGAAGCCAAGGCCAAAGCCGCCGCCGATGCAGCCAAGACGGCTGCCGACGAGGCAGCAAAGGCAGGGGAGGGCTCGACTGCCGCGACTGACACGTCAGCGAAGGCGACTGACGCGATGACACAGGCAAGCGTCGAGGCAACCAAAGCCGCCGTGGAGTCGACTCAGGCCAAGGAGCAGGCCGTGACGGCCGAGCAGGCTGCCAAGGTAGCGGAAGACGCCGCCAAGACGGCGGCTAGTTCTGCTGTGGAGGCCAAGCAAGCTGCGGAGGCGGCGCAGGCGAAGGCTGATGAGGCTGCAGCCAACGCAGCGAAACTCGAAGAGGCTGCGAAGGCCGGCGATGGAACCAAGATCGCGGAAGCCGAGAAGGCCCGGGCAGAGGCAATCGCACTGCAGGGTAAGGCTGACGAGGCGAAGGCTGCGGTGGATGCCAACACGAAGCTGGTCGAGGACAAAAACAAGGAAGCTGAAGAGGCCGCCAAGAAGTGGGATTTCGCGAAGGCAGCTGCAGCCAAGGCTGAAGCTCTGAAGGCGGCCTGGAATTCCAAGAAGCTCGCCGTCGCAGCTAAGGAAACGCAGAAGGCTGCTGCCGACGCCGAAGCCGCGGCTAAAACCGCTGAGTCGGACGCGGCGGACGAAGTAAAGGTCGCTGCGGATGCACGGAAGGCGGCGGACGACGCAGAAGCAGCTTCCGTCGCAGCCAAGCAGGCAGCTGAGGACGCCAAGGCTGCCGCAGAAAAGGCGCAAGCTGACGCCGACGCAGCCGGGGAGTCTGCGATAGATAAGCGAGCCGACGCCGATGCCAAGGCCAAGGTGGCAGCGGAGAAGGCAGCAGCTGCCGCGGCCGCGAGCCAAAAGGCGCAGGATCTCTACATCGAGGCAGACAAAGCCAAAGCCGCTGCCGATGCGGCAGCCGCTGCAGCCAAGGCGGCTCAGGCCGCGGCAACTGCGGCGCAGGGCGAGTCGGACGCTGCGAAGAAGGCCCTCGACGATCTGAAAGCGAAGGCCGACAAGGATATCGAGAACGGAACCGGTATCGGTAACGACGTCGTTATCGGCGACAAGACGACCGATGGTTCGGGTGTCACGAAGGTCGACGACACGACAGCGGTAGTCGACAAGACGGGGGTAAAGCTGGTCGGTTACTACAACAACAAGGGCGCATTCGACGTCGTCGATTACTACGTCACCGATGCTGAGGGAGACCAGGCACTCGCGGGTGGACTGCCGCCGGTTGACCTTGCGCTCGGTGATTCCTCGAGTAGCGGTGGCGTGAGCGTTCCGCTGGTTCTGGCCGGCGTCGGAGTTGTGGGCGTGGCTGCAGCAGCCGGAACAGTGGTCATTCGTCGTAAGCGCGGCGGCACTGCTTCCTAAATGCCGCCACCTGATGGCGGTGGCGGCGCTGGCAATCCTGGTGCCAGGCTGCTCGGGCGTCGGGGCAGGGTTGCTGCCGGATCGTTCGCCGGTGGAGTCGCACATTGCGGCTCCACCGGCGTCTACGACTGTCGAACCGGCGGAACCTGACCACATCGAGCTGCGATCACCCGACGGAGTGACCTATCTGAGCAGTCCACTGCACCCCGAGAAATTGATGCGGGGAGGGGAGAGTGGGCAGCAATTGAACCCGGTGGACGAGCTTCCGGTGTGGTGGGGCGAAAGCGGAATGCCGGGCACCTCGGCTACACAAACCGTCGTGGTGGTCGGACACAACTACTCCACGAGAGTTGCCCCGTTCCGGGCTTTGGGCGTGGTTGAACCCGGTGACCGCGTTGTGTTGAGTACGTCGGCCGGTGTGCTGGAGTACTCCGTCGAGACGGCTGGTCCACTGCACAAGGGGACTCTGCTGGGGGTGCATGAGTTGCGCGACTCGGTTGCCGGGCGCTTGATCCTCGCCAATTGCGATGTCCGTGATGGGGAGCCGACTGACGACAACTACATAGTGGTCGCTCAGTTGGTGGGGTCCTGACCTGGACATAGAACACCGAGACATAAAACTATGGCCCGTAAGTTGCGAGTGAATCGCAACTTACGGGCCATCTTTGTAGCGGGGACAGGATTTGAACCTGCGACCTCTGGGTTATGAGCCCAGCGAGCTACCGAGCTGCTCCACCCCGCGTCGGTGTAAAACCAACAGTACACGACTTCGGGAGGTGCAATTACCACTCCCGGTTCAGCTCCCCGAGTGAGCGCTTTCGGCGTAGTACCCGCGGATGTGGCTGGTGATCCGCTCACGGGCGAGGTGCGGGTCTCGGGCCTGGATTGCTTCCACCAGTCCACGGTGCTCGTGCCGCAGGCGTGAGCAGGTAGTCGGCCAGGAATCGAGTTGCACTCCGGCGAGCACGTAGGCCTCGATGGACTCGCGCAGGCCGGCCATCATCGCAGCGACAACCTGGTTGCCCGCGGCATCTGCCATTGCGACGTGAAACTGGGCGTCGAGAATGAGGAACTCGTCTGCGGTGAGGTCGAGGTTCTCCATGGAGTCGAGCAGTTCGACGGCACTACCGAGGTCCGGTGTGGGCTGCAAGCGGGCAAGTGTCGCCATGACCTCGGCTTCGAGAACCAAACGCGTCTTTACGACGTCGGAAACCGGAAAGCCTTGTGCTGCAACCTGCATGCGCATCAGCATGGTCATGCCGCCGGTGGGTCGGGCGACGATCATGGCACCCGACGTCGGGCCGGATCCCGTCTGCGCCTTGAGAAGTCCGAGTGCTTCCATGACGCGCAACGCCTCCCGCACGGAGGAGCGGCCGACACCGAGTTCTGCTGCAAGGATGCGTTCACCGGGAAGACGCTGACCCGGGCGGACCTCACCCGACGTCAGCCTCTTCTCCAGGTGGCTCAGAACTTGTTCCCACGCGCGTGGACTCGAATCGGAGGGCATGAGCCAAGAGCCTAGGTGGCGCCTACGGGAGCATCCACGACAGGACAGGTGTGGACTGCAGATACACCAGCGTGCACAGGATGAGCAGCATGGCGAGGCTGTATCCGATGACCTTGCGCAGCAGGATGGGTTCGCTGCCGATCTGGCCGACTGCCGTGGCGGCGATCGTGAGGTTCTGAGGGCTCACGAGTTTGCCGACGACGCCGCCGGAGGTATTGGCAGCCACCAACAGGGTCGGGTCGATACCTGCCGTTTGGCCGGCGACCTGCTGCAGTTTGGCGAACAGTGCATTCGCGGACGTGTCCGAGCCAGTCACGGCGGTGCCCAGCCAACCCAGAATCGGGGAGAAGAACGCGAAGGCCGCACCGGTGCCGGCCAGCCAGGTGCCGATCGACACTGTCTGTCCTGATTGGTTCATGACGTAACTCAGGCCGAGCACCGTGGCGACGGTAGCAATGGCAAGGCGCATCTTGACGACGGTGGCTCCGAAGGTCGCCACCGACCGTCTCGGAGTCAGCGGGAACCGGCCGTCGTGTGTCCAGAATCCGTACACAGCCGTGACGATGACACCGCAGATCAACAGCAGTGTGCCGGGATTCGAGAGCCAGGAGAACGTGTAGATCGCGCTCGACGAGGGATCGCCGGTGCCCGTCAGCAAGTTTCCGTACAGTCCCGGCCATTCGATCCTGCGGTCGGTCCTGCTCAACCAGCCGGCGAGGTCGAACCCTGCAGTCCACAGCTTGGCGACGCCGAATACCACGACAACCAGGAGGTACGGGAACAGTGCCATGAAGGTTCGCGGTGCGCCGAGGTGCTCGGGTTCGACCTTGGATCGCTGATCGTCAGGCGTCTTGGGGTGCCAGAAACGAAGCATGACGACGGCCGCTGCGAGTCCGGCAAGTGAAGCGACCACGTCGGTGAGTTCGTACGAGAAATGGCTGGAGCACCAGAACTGGGCGAAGGCGAATACCGCGCCGGTGACCAGAGCGATGGGCCAGACCTGCTTCAGGCCGCGTTTGCCGTCGACCAGGAACAGGAGCAAGAGGGGGACGAACAGCGCGAGAATGGGGGTTTGCCGTCCGACAACAGCGGCGATCTCGGTGGCCGGAATGCCGGTCAGGTTTCCGGCAGTGGTGATCGGAATTGCCATGGCGCCGAAGGCAACCGGTGCAGTGTTGGCAACCAGGACGGTCACAGCGGCACGAATCGGCGGCATGCCGAGAGCAATGAGCATTGCGCCGGTAATAGCTACCGGTGCGCCGAAACCGGCCAGGGCTTCGAGCATTCCGCCGAAACAGAACGCGATAAGCATGGCTTGCACTCGCATGTCGCCGCGTCCGACGGTATTGAATACGCGTCGTAGATCCTCGAAACGTCCACTGGCTACGGTTAATTCGTAGAACCAGATTGCGGTAACGACGATCCACATCACCGGGAAAAGTCCGAAGGTGATTCCTTGGAGCGCAGACAGTGCAGTCAGTGACGTGGGCATGTCGAAACCGACGACAGCGACGACTGCTGCGACGGCCAATGCGCCGAGTCCGGAGTACCACGCCTTGAGTTTGAAGCCGGCGAGCAGGACGAAGAACGTCGCCAAGGGTAGAAGCCCGACGAGCGCAGACGCGGTCAACGACCCGCCGATCGCGGTGGTGGACGGCGTGAAACTCACCGCGAGTAATTCGGTAGCCACAAGTATCTCCTGACGACGGCACCGCCGAGGTCAGCGGTTGCAATGACGGTCTGTGTGGTCGGACCACAGGAACGTACACCATGACCCGGCTCACAATCGAGTGTTGTGCGAATTTTTCTATTTTTCGGGGTATTCCGGTTACCTAGGCCCCTGACCGTGCTTTACTGTGGTCTGACCACATCGACAGATTGCGGAGATCACATGCGCGTCGCACTGTTCGCCACCTGTATCGGGGACACGATGTTCCCCGACGCGGCCAAGGCCACGGCCCTCCTGCTCACCAGGCTCGGGCACGACGTCGTGTTTCCGTCCGGGCAGACATGCTGCGGGCAGATGCACGTCAACACCGGCTATCAGCCGGAAGCGTTGCCGTTGGTTGCGAACTACGCCGACACATTCGGCGACATCTCGATCGATGCCGTCGTCGCTCCGTCCGGATCGTGTGTGGGCTCGGTTCGTCATCAGCACGAGATCGTTGCCGAGCGATACGGAACTGCATCTCTGTGCGGGCAAGTGAAGACGGTGAAAGCGAAGACGTACGAGCTCTCCGAGTTTCTGGTGGATGTCCTCGGCGTCACCGATGTCGGTGCGTACTTCCCCCATCGCGTCACCTATCACCCGACCTGTCACTCGCTACGCATGTTGAGAGTGGGAGACAAGCCGTTGCAGTTGCTGCGTAACGTGCGTGACATCGATCTGGTGGAACTCCCCGAAGCGGATTCCTGCTGCGGATTCGGCGGCACCTTCGCGATCAAGAATGCCGAAACCTCGACGGCCATGTTGGCCGACAAGATTCGCCATGTTGCCGATACCGGAGCAGAGTTTTGCAGCGCGGGAGACTCGTCGTGTCTCATGCACATCGGCGGTGGTCTGTCGCGGTTGCAGATGGGTACCAAGACCATTCACCTCGCGGAAATCCTGGCATCGGTGGAAAGTCGGGTGCACGCATGAGTACCGTGACGTTGGGATTGCCCAGCTTCCCGCCGCGTTCGCCCGAAGGGGCAGGATTCCTCCGCGGCACCGAAAAATTTCCCGCCGCTGCGCATCACGAGTTGGCGAATGCTCAATTGCGACGCAACATCGGCAAAGCCACACACACCATCCGGGCCAAGCGGATTCACGTGACCGGCGAGCTACCCGACTGGGAAGAGTTGCGCGACGCGGGGTCTGCGATCAAGACCGATGTCATGGCGAGGTTGCCGGAACTGCTCGAACAATTCGAAGCTGCAGTTATCGCACGCGGCGGCATGGTTCACTGGGCAGCAGATGCCAACGAGGCCAATGCAATTGTGACCGAACTGGTCAAGGCGACCGGCTCCGATGAAGTCATCAAGGTCAAATCGATGGCAACGCAGGAAATTGGACTCAACGAGCACCTCGAGACGCAGGGCATCACGGCCTACGAAACAGACCTCGCCGAACTGATCGTCCAACTCGGCCACGACAAACCGTCGCACATCCTCGTGCCGGCGATCCACCGCAATCGCTCGGAGATCCGGGAAATCTTCCTCCGCGAAATGCCCGACGTGGATCCGGAACTCGGCGACAACCCGGCGGAACTTGCTGCCGCTGCCCGAAAGTTCTTGCGCCACAAATTCATGACTACACCGGTCGCGATTTCGGGTGCCAACTTCGGGATCGCCGACACCGGAACACTCACAGTCGTCGAATCCGAGGGCAACGGTCGAATGTGCCTCACACTGCCGAAGACCCTGATCACGGTGATGGGGATCGAGAAGATCCTGCCGACGTATCAGGATCTCGAAGTCTTTCTTCAACTGCTGCCGCGATCCTCGACGGGTGAGCGAATGAATCCGTACACCTCGCTGTGGACCGGCGTCACGCCCGGCGACGGGCCTCAGGAGTTCCACCTTGTGCTCCTCGACAACGGGCGCACCGCAGCACTGGCCGACAAGATCGGCCGCGAAGCACTCAACTGCATCCGCTGCTCGGCATGCCTGAACGTGTGCCCGGTCTATGAGCGCACGGGCGGCCACGCGTACGGATCGACCTATCCGGGGCCGATCGGTGCTGTGCTGACACCACAATTGGCGGGCATGCACGGCAAGGACGACCCGAACTCGACGCTTCCGTTCGCGTCGACGCTGTGCGGGGCCTGCTTCGACGCGTGCCCTGTCAAGATCGACATCCCGTCGCTGCTGGTGGAACTGCGTCATCAGAAGGTTGAGCAATCCGGTCTTACCGCAGAGGCTTTGGCGATGAAGGCCGCGTCGTACGCGATGTCGTCGTCGACGCGGTGGACGGCCGCGCAGAAGGCTGCGGGGCTGGGCCGCATCGTGGCCGGTAAGAAGGGAAAGATCTCGACGCTCCCGCCGCCATTGAACGGTTGGACCGCAGCTCGGGACATTCCGGCACCGCCCAAACAAACATTTCGGTCCTGGTGGGACTCCGACGAAGGCCGCGCGGCACTGGATCAGGCGCGCCGCGGAGCGCATCCAGACAGCGAGGGGAAGGCAGAGAAGTGAATTCACGTGATCTGGTGCTCGGACGCATTCGGGATGCGATTGTCTTGGCTCCACCGACAGCCGGAATCCCGGGAGCGACAGTCGAGATGGAAATCCCGCGAAACTACCGCACCGGCAGAACGCTTCCCGATATCGAACGTATCGAACTTTTTGTCGATCGGTTGGTGGATTACAAGGCGTCCGTCCACCTGTGCGCCGCAACAGCTATCGCGGAAACGATTGCTGACATTCTTGCTGCCAACTCATTGAAGGTCGTCGGAATCCCGGCCGGCCTGGACCGGTCGTGGGTAGCAGATTTCTACGACGAGCTGGTCGTAGACAGTTCGGACGTGCCCGCTCCCGAACTCGAGAAGTTGGATGCGGTGATTACCGGATCGGCGGTGTCCTGCGCCGAGACCGGCACCATCTTTCTTGATGCCGGCCCGGATCAGGGACGTCGTGCGTTGACGCTCGTGCCGGACACACACATCTGCGTGGTCTTTCGCGAGAGCGTGGAAGTCGGTGTGCCGGAAGCGATGGCAATGCTGACACCGGAGCGGCCCACCACCATGATCAGCGGGCCGTCGGCCACCTCCGACATCGAATTGGAGCGAGTCGAAGGTGTCCACGGCCCGCGCAATCTGCACGTCGTGATCGTCAGCTAGCTCAGTCCAAGTCGCCGAATTCTCCGCCGACTACCGCACGTTTGATGGCTTCGCGGAGTCGAGGGCAGTCCCGCATCCCGGCGATATTGTGGACGGCGGTGTCGGGACCGCTCAATTCGGTGCAGCGGGCGAGAGTATCCGCATCCCACTGCACCGTCGTGTGGTGCCAACTGTTCTTCTCGACAGTGACGCTGCCGGAGCAAGTCCCGCACGTGATCTGCGCGGCGCTGCTCACACTCGTGCCGCCATGTTATCGGCAACCTCTTGGCGCCAAGCCTCGACCGGGCGGGTGGTGTCGAGTTCGAATTCGAAGCGGTCCACCATGTCCGGGGTGATGTCGGCGACGTCGACGTAGAACTGCTCGTACCACCGACGCAATTGGTACACCGGTCCGTCTTCGTCGCACAGAAGCGGATTGTCGATGCGGGCCTTGTTCTTCCAGATTTCGACGTCCTGCTCGAAACCGGTGCTGATGAACCCGCTCATGCTCTCAGCCATATTGGTCGCCGCGGCGCCGTCGAGATGCTCGGAGTTCTTGACGATGACTCCGTATGTCAACACAAACGAGTTCGCGTCGATCGGGTAATGGCAGTTGAGCAGAACCGATTCGATATCGAAGTTCTCGTAGTGGTACGTCAACTCGTCGATCATGAACGACGGGCCGTAATACGCTGCCGACGAACTGTTTCCGGACAGCTTCGGTTCACCGGCCGCGGCGGGCCGACGGAAATCGTCGCGGCCAACTCCGTTCATGTACTGAGCGGCCACATGGCCTTCGAAAACATTCTTGAAGAACGTGGGAAATGACTTGTGGATGTAGAAAAAGTGGGCCATGTCGACGTTGTTGTCGATGAGTTCACGGCAGTTGGTGTTGACGACGATCTGCTTGAAGCCCTTCCAGTCCGTCCAACCGTCGGACAATGCGCCGAGAATGCGAGGAGGCGCAACCTCGGGCGGCGGCGGGTTGCCCTCCGGATCGTTGTAGACGAACAACATTCCATCTTGATCGAGCGTCGGCCAGGCGCGGGTTTTCGCTAGTGGAGGTACGCGGCGGGCGTAGGGGATGCCCGTACATTTGCCATTGCCGCCCCAGCGCCAGTCGTGGAACGGACATGCAACCGAATCACCTTTGATTTCACCCTGGGACAAGTCGCCACCCATGTGACGGCAGTACGCGTCCAGGATCTTCAGCTCACCGCTTTCTCCGGCGAAAACGACGAGCTTGGTGCCGAAAGCGTTGATCGAGTGAGGTTTTCCGTCCTTGAACTCACGAGAAAGCCCCAAGCAGTGCCATCCTCGGGCGAATCGAGTGGGCGAGTCCTCGGCAACGATCTCTCGGATCGAATCGTCGGAAACGGGTACTGACGTCGTCATAGGGAGGTTCCTTTTCGTCTAGTTGTTTTCGATTGAATGTGTGAGCGAGTGAGTGATTTGAATGGATCGCAATGAGGGGAGAACGGTCAGATCGCGGCAGCGAGGTCGTCGGCTGCCTTCCTGACCAGCGGTGCGACGCGGTCGAGATGAACCTTCCCGGCCTCACCTGCGACGCACAGTGATACCACTGCGCCGTCGTGAGTCCGTATCGCACAACCTAAACTGGTACCTCTTCCGGAACCGAACCCGGGGATCTTGTGGTTCGCTTGATATGCGATGCCGTGCGATGTGCGGATGCGCGCAAGTTCGGCATGTAAGGCCTGCAATTTCTTGGGGCCGTCGAAATCTGTAGAGGCAAGATTCTTCTCGATCATCGGATCGACTTCTTCCGGCGCGAGCATGGCAAGCATGGAGCGTCCACCGACTCCTCGGTGCGCGGGAAATTTTGTACCGACGCGTGAGCGAAATACACGGGCGAGGGGGCCGCCCATCTTGTCCAGGAAGTACTCGTGTCCGCCGTGTAGAACTCCGAGATGTATCACCGTGTCAGTTCGAAGATAAAGTTCGTGAATGATGTCGTTGGCCGCGATCCGCACATGTGCTTGCGCCACTTCCGGTCCGACGGTGCCCAGTGCCCGAGGGCCGAGACGGTAGTCGCCGTCGTGTTTCATGAGCCAATCGCGTTCCACCATCTCTACAAGAATCCGGTGAGTAGTAGAGCGCGGCAACCCGGTTCGAGATGCCAGTTTTTCGAGATTGAGTCGCTCGTTCGGTGAGGTGTATGCGTCGACGATCGAGGTCACTCGACCAAGCATGGATTCTCGAGTCGGTCGCTTGACCTCGGCAGATGTGACGGTTGCATTCACGGCTGATTGTCCTCACCTGCGTCGGAGACAGGAGTTACCTGCCGCTGTCTGACCACAGTGGCAGTGACGTGGGACACGTTCAATTTTCAGTCCCGGTGGGCGGACGCTATTGCTGGTTCCATGCCGCAGTGTGCTCCACCGGATGCTCAGTTCTCCGGGACAGTGCGTCCGGGATCGACCATGAGGTGGCCGCTGAAGTTGTCGGCCAAGTCCAGCAGTGAGTAATCGCGGAAGGCCGAATGCGCCGGAAGTGGAGCCAGTAGTCCATAGGGTCTGGATCGAGAGACGGTTCATCTCGACTCATCTCGACTATCGGGAAAACATGTTGGATTGGGCAGTGCTGCGGTGACCATGAGTGGTGAACGAGACCAACTCGGGTGGAGAAGGATGTGGACAGTCGATGCAGAACGAGCAATATGACGTCGTGGTTGTCGGTTCGGGCGGCGGCGGATTGTGTGCCGCGTACACCGCTGCCCGAGAAGGTCTGCGTACCATACTGATCGAGGCGTCGGACGTATTCGGTGGAACGACCGCCTACTCGGGCGGCGGCATGTGGTTCCCCTGCAACGCAGTATTGCGACGGTCCGGTGACGACGACACCCTCGACGACGCACGAACCTATTTCCAGGCCGTAGTCGGTGACCGAACTCCGAAAGACCTGCAGGAAAGCTACCTTCGGACCGGTTCGGTCTTGGTCGACTACCTCGAACTCGACGACGCCTTAGCCTTCGAAGTGCTCCCGTGGCCCGACTATTTCGGCAATGCGCCGAAAGCGCGTGCGGGTGGGCGCCACATCATTCCGGCCCCACTCGACGCCGAGGTATTGGGTGATCTGCGGCAGAGTCTGCGACCACCTCTGGGCGCCGATCGGTTGGGCCTTCCACTTCCAACCGCGATAACCGGCGGCCAAGCACTGATCGGCCGGTTCCTGCTGGCTGCGCAGGCTGTTGGTGCCGAGTTGCGCGCCAATGCCGAGTTTCAGGACTATCTCGTCGAAGACGGCGCGGTGGTGGGCGTCGTGGTGTCGGTGGAGGGGGAGCGGCGAACTATTCGCGCCGAGCGCGGAGTGATTATCGCTGCCGGTGGTTTTGAGCAGAGCGCCGAGATGCGCACTCGATTCGGTGTTCCCGGAGCCGTCGAAGGCTCGATGGGCGCTCCTGCCAACACCGGAATACCGATCCGTGCGGGCATCGACATCGGTGCCGACGTCGATCTGATGGGCGAGGCCTGGTGGTCACCGGGACTGACGCATCCTGACGGTAGATCGGCATTCTCACTGTGTTTCACCGGCGGTATTTTCGTCGATGCGAACGGACACCGATTCGTCAACGAGTCGGCGCCCTACGACAGACTCGGCCGCGAAGTCATTGCGGCAATGGGCCACGGGACAGTGGATCTGCCGTTCTGGATGATCTACGACGATCGTGAGGGACTGGTTCCTCCGGTGAAGGCATCCACTCAGCCAATGGTCGATTCTGCTGCCTACGTTGACGCTGGGTTATGGCAAACCGCAGACACGTTGGAGGAACTTGCGCAGAAGATCGGCGTCGACGAGAAGGTACTCCCGGGGACCATCGCACGTTTCAACATGTTTGCGGAGTCCGGAAACGATGAAGATTTCGATCGTGGAAACGAACCTTACGATCGTGCATTCACCGGAGGTAAGTCGCCGATGGCTTCGATCACCAAAGGCCCGTTCCATGCTGCGGCATTCGGCTTGTCCGACCTCGGGACCAAAGGTGGGCTTCGAACGGACTCGAATGCCCGTGTCCTCGACTCCGATTCTCGGGTGATTCCCGGACTGTATGCCGCCGGCAATTCGATGGCAGCGGTCAGTGGCACCGTCTATCCCGGTGGCGGAAATCCGATCGGGGCCAGCATGGTCTTCGGATTTCTTGCGGCCAAGGACGCGGCTTCGCGCTGACCTTCCGTTGGGCGGGAACAGATCACCGGCGTTCACGACGCGCCGCTAGCGTGCTGGTCATGACACAACTTTTGGCAGGCAAGGTCGTTTTCATCACCGGTGCGGCGCGGGGTCAGGGCCGCCACCACGCAGTGCGGGTGGCACGTGAGGGCGCGAACGTCATCGCCGTCGACGTGTGCGCACCTGTGTCCGCGGACGTTGGATACGCGGCGTCGACGGAAGCGGATCTCGAAGAAACCGCCCGACTCGTACGAGCAGAAGGACGCGAGATCTTCACCGCCGTTGCGGATGTGCGTGACCTCGAGGCGCTGCGCGTCGCCGTGGCAGCCGGCGTCGAAAAGTTCGGTCGCCTCGACGTCGTGATCGCGAATGCGGGTATCGCGACGTGGGGCCGCTTCTGGGAGATGCCGGAAGAGCAGTGGTCGACGCTGGTCGATATCAACCTCAATGGCGTCTGGCGCACCATGACGGCCGCGGTTCCCGCAATGATCGAGGCCGGGAACGGCGGGTCCATCGTGATCGTCAGCAGCGCTGCGGGCGTCGCGGCAGCACCGGGTTGCGCGCATTACTCCGCTGCCAAGCACGGTCTGGTCGGACTGGCACGTACTGCAGCAACCGAGTTGGGCGCCTACGACATTCGTGTCAACAGCATCCACCCCGGAGCTGTGGAAACCGAGATGGGTAACGACCCCAACGTCGGAAAAATTCTCACCGAGCACCCCGAGTACATGAGCACCTACTCCTGGCCGCTCACCTCCGTGAGGCGCACCAACGTCGAAGACATCTCGAACGCCGTGATGTACCTCGCGACGGATCTCTCGCGCGCCGTCACCGGAACGAAGATCGTCATCGATATGGGCCAGACGATGGCTTGAGATTTAGAGCAAGTTGAACTGCGCCACCTCGATGGCGTTTTCCACTGCTTCGGACAATGCGCGGATGCGTTCGTCGGCGCCTGGCGAGGTCAACATCGCCAGGCGATCGGCGTCGCCCATCGGGAGGCTGCGAGCCAGGGCGTAGAGCCGAGATCCCAGTGGATCCAAAGGTGAAGGTGGGACAGGCATTCGGGGAGATGGTTCTCCGGCCCGCAATGCGACCTTGCCCAGCATCCCGTACATGAAGTCGATACGCTCGAGTAGAGAGTCGTATTCGTAGGCGGTAACCGGGGTTCCGTTGTTCTCGTCCGGCCACAGCTCTATCTCGGCCAGCGGATACGGATCGTCCGGCAGCCAGCGATTGACCCGAATGCGGTCCTCGGTGCGGCAGAACAACTGGTACCGTCCCGCGCCCATCGCGACGTGGGATTCGATACGCGCGAGAGTGCCGACGTCGTGGCGTGATTCGCCGCCGCCCACCTCGTGCCCGCGGGCGATGAGCACAACTCCGAACAATGGGCCGTCGGCAGCCTCGAGTACGTTTTCTACCAGCGCTCGGTAGCGCGGTTCGAAGATGTTGAGGGGCAACACCTCTCCCGGCAGCATTGCGGTTCCGAGCGGAAACATGGGGAATATGGGCATCAGGGGATTCTCAACCTCGGGATCGGAGGGGCGGGAAAATCGCCGGGGCGATCGATTTCTGCGAGCAAATGCTCGGACCAGACCAAGAGGCCGGGGATGTCCAGACCGTGTGGGCTTTCTACCTCGTAGAGCCTGATGCGATTGTGTCCTTGGGCTAAGAGGGAAGCCGCGCCTTTGGAGTTCCCGCGCAGCAGGTGTGTCAGGCCGACGGCCAATTGGGCCAATCCCTGCCACAGGTTGCGCTCCTCGTCGGGTGCGTTCTTCCACGCGCCTTCGAGGATCTCATGTGCGTGAAACGGCATACCGTGGTCGAGGAGTCGCTGTGCTTCGGTGATCGCCTCGTCGGGTGGCAACCTCAGGTCGTCGGGAATCCGCGGAACACCATCCGCCGAGTCGCGCGGCAATGGGCGGCCCAGACCGTCGCGCGGCCGCGCGTTGAGAGGTTTTCCGGTGTCGTCCCGGTCCCGTTCGGACATAAACTTCACCCTAGCGTTAGCAGACGTACAGACGCCCCAAAAGTTTTCGGGTCGGCTGTCGATTCGGGGCACATCCGTTCGTCGTCATGTTGTAAGCAAGAAAACCAACAGACCAAGGAGCCAGCCATGAAGTACATGTTGTTGATCTACACCGCGCCCGGTGGCGACACCGAACCACAGTGCACGTTCGAGGACTGGCAGCTCTACGACAAGGAGATGAAGGACGCCGGCGTGTGGGTGTCCGGTGACGCCCTTGCTGATCTGAGCACCACGACGACGGTTCGGGTCTCGCAGTCCGGGGAAAAGACCGTCACCGACGGGCCATTTGCCGAAACCCGCGAAATCCTCGGTGGCTACGACGTCATCGATGTACCTGATCTGGACGCGGCGCTGGCCTGGGCTGCGCGTTGCCCCGGGGCCCGCGACGGCGGAAGCGTCGAAGTTCGTCCGTTGGCCGGATTTGGGGACTGATTCGACGTGGACGAGCAGGCCGGGACCTCGGTCGAGTCCGTGTTCCGGGAGGAACGCGGACGGCTGCTGGCCTCGCTCGTCCGCCGTTTCGGTGATCTTGATCTGGCCGAGGAAGTCACCTCGGACGCTATCGAAGCTGCCCTGGTTCACTGGCCGGTGGACGGAGTGCCCGCCAAACCGGGTGCGTGGCTGTTGACGACGGCGCGTCGCAAGGCTGTTGATCGACTTCGGCGTGACCAGGCGTATGCGGCACGTTTGGCGGTATTGCAGCTGGATGCTGATCGAGCCGATCCAGCACCACCTCATACCGACGGTGAGCTGCCGGACGAACGATTGCAACTGTTCTTCACCTGCTCGCACCCGGCTCTCGCCGAAGATGACCGGATCGCACTCACCTTGCGCTGCCTCGGCGGGTTGACGACGCCCGAAGTGGCCCGGGCGTTTCTGGTGCCGTCGGCGACGATGGCGCAGCGGATTGTTCGAGCGAAGAAGAAGATCCGCGAGGCCAGGATTCCGTTCCGAACTCCAAGCGTCGACGAACTGCCCGAGCGTCTGCCGGGTGTTCTTCAGGTGATTTATTCGGTGTTCACCGAGGGCTACGCCGCCAGTTCCGGTCCGGACTTGCAGCGCGTCGACTTGGCCGTGGAGGCCATCCGGTTGGCGCGAATCTTGCGCGGGTTGCTTCCCGACCAGCGCGAGATTGCCGGGCTACTTGCGCTGATGCTTTTGGTACACGCGAGACGGGATACGCGAACGGATTCGAGTGGCGGCATCGTGTTGCTCGAAGATCAGGACCGTGAGTGTTGGGATCGGTCGATGATCGAAGAAGGCAGCGATCTGGTTGTTGTTGCACTGACGGGGGGAGCGCCGGGGCCGTACGGCGTGCAAGCCGCGATCGCAGCACTGCACGATGAGGCAGCGGACGTGGACAGCACGGATTGGCCTCAGATCTGTGCGTTGTACGGAGTGCTTCTGACACTGACACCCTCGCCGGTGGTGGCGGTGAATCACGCTGTCGCAGTGGCGATGCGCGATGGTGCGGCAGTGGGTCTGGCAGCTTTGGACGAGTTGTCCGAGGAGCCGAAACTTGCCGACTATCACCCCTATCATCTCGCGCGCGGCGAACTGTTGGCCCGGTTGGGTCGAACTGACGCAGCAGTATCGGCCTATCAGCGGGCGCTGAATGTGGTTGGCAGTGAACCGGAACGGGCGTTCTTGGAGCGACGACTCGCCGAGACAGTAGCGGACTGATGGACTGGTCAAAAGCTTGAAGCGTCGCGGGTACGGCGAAGCACTCGACGGGATTCCACGACATGACTGATACCCGCGTCTACCTTCCCGACGGGATCGACCTGGTGCAGTGCAGTCCGTCGTCAATCGGATGGCTGACGACACCCCGATTGTTACACCATCGACCGCCACGCATCCGAGTGCGACGGATATTCCGTCGCCATTGACCTCTACTGGAAGGACTGCCCGACGGAAGGCGTTGAGCTGCTCATGGCTAGTGCGACGATCTTGCGCGACCTGCTGACGTCGGAGCTGGGCATCGAGGCCCGGACCGAACATGAAGTGATCGGACGCCAGGGCGTAGAGCGTTCAGCCAGAGCTGCGGCCGCGCCCGAAACCTCGGCGAAGCGGCGGCCGGGGAGCAACAAGTTCTTGACCGACTACCCCCTGAAGGATGTGACAGTCGGCCGGCGTTTCGGTGGCAGACCTGAAGGCTCCGGTCGTTGGCAGCGCATCCCGAATTTGGGTGTCCTATGGACCGACGACAAAGAGTCCCTGCAACTCGGCTGGCTCGACGACTCAGACCACCCCGCAGCAAATGCTCTGGCATGGCGACTCATACACATGGCCCTCGACGACATGACCGCGACCGATGCCTTCGACCTCGCTGTTCGCGAGAACCCCCAATATCCGATCGTGCATGGTGATCTCGCGGGCCGCGGCGAAGACAACTTCTGGAACTGACCGAATTCCCTGACGGTTGAAGGGCAGACGCATCAGCTGTACCTGGGAAATTCACTCGTCTCTCGCGAATCCAACCGATACCGTTCGTCGGATGGCTGACACCGCAGTGTGTTTGGCGCGATGCCACAGACGCAGCGGATGTGACGAAGCCCCCAACCAGCCAGGTTGAGGGTTTCGATTGACTATTCGGATCGTCGCTGATCGAGCGGCGTGCTTTCGTCGTTCAGGGTCGGCCGTTGTTCCAAGCCACCGCGAACTCGTCGTTCGCGCTCGGCGGCAGCTTTCCGCTCACCCGCATCAGCGAGGCTTCGCTGACGTGATTCCACTCACTGCCCAATATTGGCGATGCAGTCAGGATCGACAGAATGTAGTCGGACCGTTTCTGCGCCGCTTCCGGCGTCGCGAAGACCTCAATGACCACACCAGAGTCGTTACTCAGGTCGGTTGACTGCGCCCGGGCATCTTGCAGTAGCGCCGCGCTCGTGTACCCGTTGGGTCGGCCGATCAGATTGTCAGGGTCGTTCGACT
The DNA here is from genome assembly GCF_022810305.1 of Rhodococcus sp. ARC_M6. Classification (GTDB taxonomy): domain Bacteria; phylum Actinomycetota; class Actinomycetes; order Mycobacteriales; family Mycobacteriaceae; genus Rhodococcus_F. The sequence goes on along the minus strand of NZ_JALGQH010000029.1, from coordinate 6,367 downwards.
CGGTGCAGGTAATGACAGTTACGACTTCAGGAACTTTGGCCTTGATCGCGTTTGCCAAATCTGTCGCGTTTACCGTGACAGGCTGAGCTGGTTCCGCGTCGATTCTCGACAGCAACGCTCTCGTCACATGCCCGGTGAACCATCCACGAATTTACTAGCTGGGTCCGGGATTCGGCCGATCTGGTAGTGCCGGCCGGGCCGTATTGATTCTGGTTTCGTGTGCGCAGGTTCGGTGTTCGATTCCCCGATTGCGCTGTCGGCCATGGTGTTCGCGTTGACGGGCGAGCATCACGGCGCAGCTGTTGTGCTCCCGTGTCCGGTGAGAGTGGCGCTCTGGTCGATCGCGATCACCGACACCGAATTACTTCCCCAGTTGGCGACGTAGGCGCGGGTGCCGTCCGGGGTGATTGCCACCCCGACCGGAAAACTTCCGCCGGCGATGGGTGTGGTGGAGACGGTGCCAGTGGCGGTGTCGATCACCGTCACCGAGTTGCCGTAGTAGTTGGTGACGTAGGCGCGGGTGCCGTCGGGGGTGATCGCTACCCCGACCGGAGATGCGCCTACTCCGAGGGGCGTGGTGGTGAGGGTGATAGTGGCGGTGTCGATCACCGAGATGCCGCCCTTGTTGGTGATGTAGGCGTGGGTGCCGTCGGGGGTGATCGCCACACCCCATGGTTGCGCTCCGACCACAATGGCGGTGACGTCATGGGTGGTCGTGTCGATCGCCGACACCGAATTGCTGCCCTTGTTGGTGATGTAGGCGTGGGTGCCGTCGGGGGTGATCGCCACCCCCCACGGTTGCGCTCCGACCGCGATGGTGGTGGTGACGGTGCCCGTGGCGGTCTCGATCACCGACACCGAATTGCTGAACTCGTTGGTGACGTAGGCGTGGGTGCCGTCGGGGGTGATCGCCACCCCCCACGGTTGCGCTCCGACCGCGATGGTGGTGGTGACGGTGCCCGTGGCGGTCTCGATCACCGACACCGAGTTTCCGTACTGGTTGGTGACGTAGGCGCGGGTGCCGTCGGGGGCGATGGCAGCCCCGACAGGATTCGCGCCGACTCCGATGGTGGTGGTGACGGTGCCCGTTGGGGTCTCGATCACCGACACCGAATTGCCGTAGTAGTTGGTGACGTAGACACCGGTGCCGTCGGGGGTGATCGCCACCCCGTATGGAGACGCGCCGACTACGATCGTGTTGATGATCGTGTCGGCGGCGGCCCGGGAGCGTTGCGTGCGCGGGTTAGGTCGTTCGACGGCGCTGATGGTGCTCCCTTCGGAGGTGCAGTCCACACCCCAGGCAGGTGCGCTTGGCCACAAAAAGTAGCCGACACAAGGAACGGACGAGCAACCGGGTAATGCCGAGAGCTACGGGCTGATCAACCATCAAGCCCATACCATCTGCTGCAGTGGCCTAGCCTTTCGACTAATCAGCGCGTCAAGTCGTCCCTCTTGTCGCCAGCATCTTCAAGGGCTGCTTCGGCGCGCTGACGAGCCCGCTTTCTCAGCACCTCGGCCTGCTCGGATGCGGTCTCGGCCCACTCGTTCTTCTTCTCTAGCGCTAGTTCGGCGAATTCAGTGCCGCGCTTACTCGCCAGTTCGGCGAATTCAGTGCCGCGCTTACTTGCCAGTTCGGCGAATTCAGTGCCGCGCTTACTCGCCAGCTGGGCCAGTTCGGCGCTCCGCTCACGTGCAGTCTCGGCCAGTTCGGAACCACGCTTCTGCGCGACCTCGAGGATGTCCGGGCCACGCTCTTTGACAACGTCGCCGAGTTCGGCAGCACGTGTGCTCGCGATCTCCGCGAACCCGGAACCACGTTCTTTGGCTAGTTCCAGCAAATCCGTGCCGTGTGCTTTCGCTGTTTCGGCGAGGTCGGACCCCCGCCCCGACACCACCGCTAAGGCATGTTCGACGCGATCGCCCGTGTGATCGGTATGCGCGGCGACCAACGGAAGTGCGGCCGAGATCGAAGCTTGCGCCTTCTTGGCAGCGCGACGCCCACGCCAGCCGAGCGACGGTTTTCCCTCCGTGTCGACGGAAGCGATCATCAATCCGCCCAGCAAGCTGACATTCTTGATGAAGTTGCTGCGCTGCGTCGCACGCAACGAAAGATCCGTCTCGTTCCAGAAGTCATGGTTGGCGAGCGTGGTCGGCACCAGGCTGCCGGCGAGTACCAACGAGGCGAGTCGCGGCGCCTTACCGCTGGCCAGCAGCGCGCCGCCACCTATCTGGACGACCGCGTTGATCTTGACGAGAGTTTCCGGATCCGCAGGCACCTTCTGTGTGACTGCTCCGGGCAGCATGTCGACGGATTTGTCGATGAGTGGCGCTGCATTGGCTGCTCGCTGAGCAGGATTGCGCAGGGCATCGATTCCCCCGGCGATGAAGATCGTGGAGAGCAAAGGACGAGCAATTCGACGTACCAGCATATTTTCAATCCTTCCGATGTTGATCTGTCATTCGTCGGTAGCCGACCGATCCCGCAAAACGGTGTGCTCAGCATTGATGGGTCTTCTCGGGTGTGCCGAGTTCCTGTCGAACTTCTTTTCGTACAGGGTTCACCGGAGTTTTCCAGATGTGCCGAAAATCTGCGTCGATGACCGAAACAGAGCGGCGGGAGCTATTGCATGTGCATTGCCCATGAAAAATATGTGGCGATGCAGGGTCTATACGGTGGATCAATACCAGACTTTGCGGCCACCCACTGCGCGACCGGTAGTACCGAGAAGCGTCAAGACTGCACCTGCAACAACCAAGATGATTCCGATCGTCGTCAGAATGCTGATCGAAGTGAAGTAGCCGACCAACGCCAATATGATGCCCAGAACGATCACGGTGAACCCTTTTCTCTCATACGGTTTCCCGATGTACATACCGGTGACTACCGATACGAAATTTTCACGTCGCAGAACACGATACGAGTATGCGGCGCAGGCACCTGTCCCCGTAATTCTCTTGACTACGGGGACAGGTGGGTACTGCTGCTCGTTCTCGTCGCAGAACGCTACCTAGTTGGTGAACTTGTCCTTGATATCGCTTGCGGCGTCGGAGATATCGTCGCCGACCTGCTTGGTCTTACCCGAGACCTGATCCTTGGCGCCTTCGGCGGCGAGGTCGTCGTTGTCGGTCTTGTGGCCGATCTTCTCTTTTGCTTCGCCGAGAAGTTCTTCGCCCTTGTGCTTTGCCTTGTCGATGAAATCGGCCATGGTGATCGTGATCCTTTCGGGAGGGTGTCGATCTATTTTGTTCGTGGATCGGTTGGTGATCGATCCACCGCTCACTCCGCTATCGATGCGCCGTGGGCGCTCTTCTCCAGCGGTACGTGTCAGCGTCGGCCGGTGGCGGCTTTGACGAGGAAGAGCAAGATCACCGCACCGAGTATGCAGGTGAGGAAACTGAAGATCAGGCCGCCGCCGTTGACGTCGACACCGAACAGTTTGAGCAGGAATCCGCCGATCAGGCCGCCGATAATGCCGACGACGATGTTCAGCACGATGCCCATGGAGGCATCGGTTTTCATGATCTTGCTGCCGATCCAGCCGGCGAGTCCGCCGATGATGATCCATCCGATGATGCCTAGTCCGAGCACGAGTGTGTCTCCTTAGATGTAAATAGTGCATGAGCCCGAACCCCTTGGGCGCGAGTCATTCTGGGATGCAAGTCGAGTCGATCGTCGACTTCGTCAGGTTGCGGATCGCTATCGATAGCAGCACCTCGGAGGATCTCGGAGGCGTGTTGCGATACAGGAAACTGTGCCCGTCGAGTCACTGCTGCGCTAAACGGTTGCACATCGACTATTAGATGGACGCGAGAGTCGCGGCGCCGAGCAATGTTCCCATGATGATCGAACCAGCCAGCAACCCTTGCTGCAGTTGGAAGATTCGATATTCGCGGCGCGTCATGATTCCTGAAGTTTCCTCACATATCGACGATGGGGTGTGGGCGGCGGTATCCGGCCGCACCGGCACAACGACGGAGTCAGTTTTGGCGGGCTTTGTCGGCTGCGCCGAGTTCCGTCGAACTGCCTTCGTGCACAAGGCTTCCAACGGAATTCTCCAGATGGGCTCGGATGAACCACTGAAACTTTTCCAGTTGAGCGCTTTGGCTGATCAGCATGTCTTCGGTGATCGGATCGATTTTCCCGACGGAATCTATCGCTGCACGGGTATCGGTGATGAGACCGGTGTAGACGAGATCCAATGCGGCCAGATGCGCCCGTGCGTCATCGCGGCCGACGGAATAATCGTCCCAGGTGCGGTCGGATTCGATGGCGCCGACGGTGCCCTTCGGGGAGTTGCCCAGTGCTGCAATCCTTTCGGCGACGTCGTCGGCGTATCCGCGGACCACATCAACGTGAGGATCGATCATCTCGTGTACGCCGATGAAGTTCGGGCCCACGACATTCCAGTGAATGTGCTTGAGAGTCAGGTGAAGATCGTTGTACGCGCTCAGACGTTCCTGCAGAACTGCGGCAACGTTCGCGCCGTCGTCAGTCTTCAGTCCAGGTACCGTGAATTCGGACATATGTCTTCCTCTCGTCGGGATGGCGAACCGTTCGCGCGGGTGGGCGCGGATAGTTGCGGCATCGTCACCAAAGATCGTTTCCGTCGATTCAGCCGATGCTTGCGGCCAACTCGTCCGTTACCGGGTCCCCGAACATCAAGGCGATTCTCAGCTTGAGTTCAGCAGTGTTCAAGGTGGAACTGGCGGAGGTGATCTCGCCGCTCTGAGCGGGCGGGATGTCGATCGTCGTCATCATGCTCCCGAGTTCAAAAGGGTGTAGTGGCTTACGTATGTGCATTTTCAAGCGCCTTAAATCTATATCAGACGATGCAGATAATTGGCAACACCGGACGAGTGAAAACTGGTGCGAAAACTTGGATTACACGGCGCATTTCGGGCTTTGACCAGCATAAATGCTGAGCTTTATTCGAATTTGGAGGAAGATTTTCCCGCTCGATCGAAAAAAATCTATGTCGCAGGTAATAGATTTAGTGCAGATGGGTGCTAAGGTTGCGTGGTCGCCGATTACGACTGGGAGGTTCACTGCAATGTTGGAACCTCAACCGCGCTCACTGCGCGGTGTGTACGGGATTTCGGTGATGTCGGAACTCTCGGGAGTCGGGCCGCAGACGTTGAGGCTTTACGAGCGACGAGGACTGTTGACGCCGAGGCGCACCGATGGTGGAACGCGCCGCTACAGCGAAGCGGATCTGGTTACGCTGGGGCGTATTACCGAATTGATCGACGACGGGGTCAACTTGGTGGGGGTCAAGTTGATTCTCTCGCTCGAGGCCGAAAACGGAGCCTTGGCCGCGCGGATTGCTCAGTTGAGCGAATCGGTCGACGTTCAGCCCTGATTGCCTAGGCCGCTGACATCAGCTGGGGGTGACGTGTCCGAGCGGCTGATATCGCCGAAGTCAGCGTCGGCGACAATCGTGTTGCCTTTGGCTTCGAGGCGCTCGAGAGCGCAATCGAAAGCATCGATGAGCCATTGATGTGTGGCCTCGGCCAGGAGTTGATCCTGTTCGACATCGGTACTGGATTGAAAGAAGCGAACCAACCACGTGCCGTTGGCATCGGGGTCGTCGGACAAGCCTCGAAGCGTGTTGGTCGCGATAGCGTAGCGGTTGTATTCGAGGTCGACACGGATGGCGTAGTCGTCGGCGATGTTGACGATATTGGCCGGGCGGTGGGTCACCGTTGCCAGCGCGATCAGCGCGTCGTTGTATTTTTCGGAGTACTTCACTGTCAGGGGCATGGCCGACCTATCTGTTCGACGTGGCCGATGCAGCATCGCATGGCTGGGGTGTAGGTGGTCCGTCGCTGCTGCTCGACGGAGAACGGAAATTGATTTTATCCCAGGGGATTTTTCCTCTCGGCTTGGATACCTTCTGGACATGGATCAGCCACGGCTTTACCGGCTGCTGTTATGAGGGCATATTCGCCGGAATAATGCGATAACAGCAACTGTCGGCTCACACAGACGGTCGGTCAACCCGATAACATCGAAGGGGCAGCCTTTGAGATAGAAAAGGGCCGCACCCTTGCGGGGGCGACCCTCTTCTTATGGTCTGTGACTAGACAGTGCGCACATCGGTGGCCTGAGGACCCTTCTGGCCCTGACCAACCTCGAACTCCACCCGCTGGTTCTCCTCCAACGACTTGTAGCCGCTGCCCGAGATCTCAGAGAAGTGAACGAACAGATCCGGTGTTCCGTCGTCCGGAGCGATGAAACCAAAGCCCTTTTCGCCGTTGAACCACTTCACGATGCCCTGCGCCATACAAACTCCCAACAAAATCGATCCGGGTTTCACATCGAAGTCCCGATCTCGATGGCTCTATCCTCCCACGCGGTACAAGCCGG
>NZ_JALGQH010000102.1 GCF_022810305.1 Rhodococcus sp. ARC_M6 | reverse complement strand
TCAACGAAGGTGAAACTCTCGGCATCGTCGGTGAGTCGGGTTCCGGTAAGTCGGTTCTCGGTCGCACCATCATGGGTCTGCTCCAGAAGGGTCCGGCGCTCGATATCAGTGGCACCGTGACCTTTGCCGGTCGCGACATGTCGACGATGAAAAAGTCTGAGATGAAGCACTTCTGGGGCCCCGAGATCGCCATGGTCTTCCAGGATCCGATGACCTCGCTCAACCCGTTCAAGCGAATCGGTACGCACATCACCGAATCCT
>NZ_JALGQH010000101.1 GCF_022810305.1 Rhodococcus sp. ARC_M6 | reverse complement strand
CGTTCTCGCTCATCACCATGATGGGTCTGGCACTCGGCGGCATGATCGGCAGCACCGTGATCGTCGAGACGCTGTTCTCACTACCCGGAATGGGCAGCCTGATCGTTCGCGCTGCGCAACAGGGCGATTCGCCGATGCTGTTGGGTGCGGTGGTCGTGATCGCCGTCATCTACGTGCTCGTCAATAGTTTCGTCGATGTTCTGTACACCTATCTTGACCCGAGGAGTCGTCGTGTCCATGTCTGAAGTGACGCCCGACGGAGCGGCC
>NZ_JALGQH010000100.1 GCF_022810305.1 Rhodococcus sp. ARC_M6 | reverse complement strand
CGTTCTCGCTCATCACCATGATGGGTCTGGCACTCGGCGGCATGATCGGCAGCACCGTGATCGTCGAGACGCTGTTCTCACTACCCGGAATGGGCAGCCTGATCGTTCGCGCTGCGCAACAGGGCGACTCGCCGATGCTCTTGGGTGCGGTGGTCGTGATCGCCGTCATCTACGTGCTCGTCAATAGTTTCGTCGATGTTCTGTACACCTATCTTGACCCGAGGAGTCGTCGTGTCCATGTCTGAAGTGACGCCCGACGGAGCGGCC
>NZ_JALGQH010000099.1 GCF_022810305.1 Rhodococcus sp. ARC_M6 | reverse complement strand
AATCGTGTCGAGGGTGCAACGCCTCGTTCATGCTCTCCACCCCACGCGCATGCGCCGACAGGTCCTCCCGAGCCGACCGCATCGCGGCACTGCGACTACGCGACCCCGACTCCGAGGCTTCCGAGTCGCCATCCGAGTTCGGCACGCCGTCGTCGCGGTGCCCTCGGGCGGTGCCGGACTCCTTCCGATCCGACTGCGCACGGAGCAAGGATTCTGATTTCGGGGTATTTCGCATCAGAGCATTATTCCAGAATCAGGCCCGCCGCCGGCGACCTGTCCGCCGCCGAC
>NZ_JALGQH010000098.1 GCF_022810305.1 Rhodococcus sp. ARC_M6 | reverse complement strand
TGTTCCGCACGGTCATCACCGTCAACCTGCTGGGCACGTTCAACGTGATGCGCCTGGCTGCCGACGCTATGTCCAAGACGGATACCGTCGACGAGTCCGGTCAGCGCGGCGTTGTCATCAACACCGCCTCCGTTGCCGCGTTCGAGGGCCAGATCGGCCAAATCGCGTACTCCGCTTCCAAGGGTGGCGTGCACGGCATGACGGTTCCCGCTGCCCGCGACCTCGCGCAGTTCGGCATCCGCGTCAACACGATTGCTCCCGGCATCATCGACACCCCGATGCTCGCGGGTG
>NZ_JALGQH010000097.1 GCF_022810305.1 Rhodococcus sp. ARC_M6 | reverse complement strand
TCCCTTTGGGTGGAGACTCGCAGAATGCGGTGATCAGCGCGGCATGGTCGACGGTGAGGTCACTGGCATCGAACTGCGCCGCAATGGCGGGGAACGCTCGCAGGGCCACCCCGAGGGCAGCGATCTTATTTTCGGCGGCATTCTGCAACATCGTGTTCGCGGCCAGCCAGCGGCCGACACCGCGGTAACACAGCACTTGCTCGTCCGGATGAAGGGCTAACGCATCGACCGCGGCAACCCGGATGGCTTCCAGCCGTAGGATTTCCGCTGATGCCGTGATGGCGACTTCCCGCACGTCGCACGGCC
>NZ_JALGQH010000096.1 GCF_022810305.1 Rhodococcus sp. ARC_M6 | reverse complement strand
GGCACTGACCACCCGAGAGCTCGCGCGGCGTGCGATCCCAGACCATGTCCGGATCGAGGCCGACCTCCGCCAGAACCTCGCGGGCCCGAGCTTCGATGGCTGCCTTGTCTTTTCCGCCCCAGATGGCCGGACCCTCGGTGACGAGAGCCTTGACCTTACGACGTGGGTTCAGCGACGAGATCGGATCCTGGAAAATCATCTGCAGCTGAGTACGGCTGCGGCGCAACTCTTCCGGATCCAGCGCCGTCATCTCCACGTCGCCGAGGCGAATGGAACCTGATGTGGGCGAGGGCAACTGCATGATCGCGC
>NZ_JALGQH010000095.1 GCF_022810305.1 Rhodococcus sp. ARC_M6 | reverse complement strand
TGGATCCGTCGTGGTCGTCGTCACCTCTGGATCCGTCGTGGTCGTCGTCACCTCTGGATCCGTCGTGGTCGTCGTCACCTCTGGATCCGTCGTGGTCGTCGTCACCTCTGGATCCGTCGTGGTCGTCACTACCGGAGTGGTCGCGGTCGGGCAATGGTGGTGGCAATGATTACCGCCGCCGCCATTGTTGCCGCCGCCATTGTTGCCGCCGCCATTGTTGCCGCCGCCATTGTTGCCGCCGCCATTGTTGCCGCCGCCATTGTTGCCGCCGCCATTGTTGCCGCCGCCATTGTTGCCGCCGCCATTGTTGCCGCCG
>NZ_JALGQH010000094.1 GCF_022810305.1 Rhodococcus sp. ARC_M6 | reverse complement strand
GAGCGTTGGTGACCAAACCGGACAAGGAATCGTTCTCGTTCGAGTTCAAACTCGATGTGGTGCGCCGTTTCCTCGCTGGCGAGACGAAGGTCGAGCTCGCCAAGGAATTCGTCTTGTCGTCGCCGAAACTGATCGAGAGGTGGGCGCGGAAGTACCGCGACGAGGGCGAGGACGGGTTACGCCCCAAACGCAGAGACCGCCCGCCGAGACCTGTCGGCGCTGCACGATTACATCCACTGGTACAACCATGAACGCATCTCCACAAAGCTCCAGGGCCTGAGCCCGGTGCAATACCGGGTTCAAGCCCTGGTGGCTTAGGCTCTTATTTGGCCAGTCCAACT
>NZ_JALGQH010000093.1 GCF_022810305.1 Rhodococcus sp. ARC_M6 | reverse complement strand
CGACAGAAGAACTGTTCACGCGTCCACGTCACCCGTACACCGAAGCGCTGATGGCCGCGATTCCGCGACTCGAATCGCCGACGCACACGGTGCTGCAGACTATTCCGGGTGGACTTCCGGACATGACGAAGCCGATGACCGGTTGCCGCTTCGCAGCTCGCTGCAAGTACGCGCAGGACGACTGCTTGACCGGAGATCCGGCACTGGCACCCGGGGGACCCGGGGACCACACATCTGACAGCCATGCGTTCGCGTGCCACTACCCGGTGGATACGCCGGAAGGTACAGCGGCATTGGTCGCCAACGAGAAGGCCGGCATAACCGCAGCGGGCTTGCCGCTCGCGGT
>NZ_JALGQH010000028.1 GCF_022810305.1 Rhodococcus sp. ARC_M6 | reverse complement strand
CCAAAAGTGGGTGGGCGGGACTGACCCTCTACGGTGTCGTGCGCGAACTTCAACGCGCACTTGCTCATTGGATCGGTACCTGCCCGCTGTGTCATCACACCTTCCCGACCTAACAAAGTACTACTAGGGCAGTGGCTGCTATTGTCACGGTTGGTTGAGCGGCCCAATACTTTTCATGCCCGAGCGCGGCAATATTGCGGGCAGCATTGTGATCCGCATGTGCGGTCCACCCACAATCTCGGCACTCGAACCTATCGGTTTGCGCTCAGCTTCCGTGAAGTCGAGGGGTTGATACTCGAACACGGTATTGCGGTCAGCTACGAGACAATCCGCCGTTGGTGCGCCAAGTTCGGGCAGCCCCTGCCAGCGTGCTGCGCCGACGACGCCCACGGGCCCCGCGGTGTGCTGTCGCGTCGACTTCGCGTTGTCCGACATAATCATGTCGTAGGAGCTTCGGAAACAGGTGCCTGGCGGTGGGCGACTCCGTTCAGTGGGCGTCTGCGCCAACGCGAGCATCGATCAGTTCACGGTCGTAGGCATTACCTGGGCCTACTTCCAGATGTGCCAAGTCGTGCAGGAATGCTGCACTGAGTTAAGCATTTCCCTCGTAGGGTGCAATGCTCTTGTCGTGAACCGCCAACCCTTGCGGGGGTGTGGTCAGATGCTCCGAAAATGTCGCCGGTGATGGCATGTTGTCACTTGCGTCTGTGGTGGATTCGGCTACTTCGGCCGGTTGTCGATCAGCCTACGAGCCTTGCCGACTGAGCGTTCAATCGCTTCCGGGTCGAGTACGTCGACTTCGACCGATACTCCGATCCGGTTCTTGATCAACGTTCGCAGCGAGTCCGACGCTGCGGTTCGGGCTGTGGTCGTCGTTTCAGGACGCATCTCAACACGCACAGTCAGTCGGTCGAGTCTCTGCGGGCGATCGAGTACGCATTGAAACTGGGGGGACAGTGTCGGTACCCCGAGGATGAGTTCCTCTATTTGAGTCGGGAACAGGTTGACTCCCCGCAAAATAATCATGTCGTCGGTGCGTCCGGTAATCTTTTCCATCCGTCGCATCGAACGCGCAGTGCCGGGTAGAAGTCTCGTCAAATCTCTTGTACGATAACGGATTATCGGCAGAGCTTCTTTGCAGAGTGAGGTGAACACGAGTTCTCCCACTTTGCCGTCAGGCAGTACCTCGCCGGTGAGTGGGTCGATCACCTCGGGGTAGAAGTGATCCTCCCAGATGTGCAGTCCGTCTTTGGTTTCCACGCATTCCTGGGCGACGCCTGGTCCCATCACTTCGGAAAGCCCGTTCGTCAGTATCGCTCCAACTTCAGCAATTACGCCCCTTTCCTGAATCTGTTTCGAGGCGAAAGAGTTCCACCGTCGTGTCCGGTAACTCGTTGTCGCAGCGTGCGAATCGGAACGCCATTGCTCCCTCGCTGTGTCCCAACGTCTCCAACCAGGTTGCGCCCGGAATCTTCGGGTCCTTGTGCGCCAGAACCAATTCGATGCGTCCGGTTTTGTCCGCTGTGGTGTCGAAGCTGGTCGCGTATACGCGGTTTCCGAAGCGCCACTCGAGGGACTCCATCCAGTAGTTCATCGGGACGAAGCTCCAGTACGCGCCACCTGGTGGCGCGAACGAGATGCGTAGCGCGTGTCCCTCCGGAATCGACCAATAGCCGTTCAGGTACTTGTGACCGGCTGGGGTGAAGATGTCGCCCGAGTCGTGCATGGGAGTGAGCTGATTCAGCTTCTCTGCTTTGTCTTTGCTAACCCACTCCGCCCAGATCCGAGTGTTGAACCAGGCGAACTGTGCGGCGCGCTCGAGACCTACTGCCAGGGTATCGGCGGTGACAGGCGGCGGGTTCACCGGACCACCGACTCTGCGAATCGACAACGGTCGCGGCTTGTCGAGGCGTGGATCACGGAGATAGCGCCTAACGGAAAGGGAGCTGGCATCGTCGTCGAGCCTCAGCCCGTTGCCTCCGACATGTCCGGCGGCAATGGTGAGGGTGAAGTTGCCGTCCGGTCCGGTATCGATGTCTTCTTCTGTGATCGCATCGATGAGACGGCGGGGTGTTTTGTTCGCGCCGCTCAAATCGCCGGAGTAGACGGTGAACTCGATGAGCTTCGTCTCAAGCATGTTTCCGGTGACGATGTACTGGTACTCCGACGACACGGGGCACGCGTCGTATAACTGTGCAGGGCTGTCGCCCGCAAACTTTCGCACACCTGCACGCGTCTTCTGATAGAAGTCGGGGTAGGCGGGGTCGGCATACTCGATAAATTGATCGATCCCGATCGATAGGTATCGTAGGAACAGTCGACTTCCTTCGGCGGTATCGATGGCATGCGCCGGCATCGGCAGTTGCGCGAATTTCTCGGGGAAATCCCGGATCGTGTCGGCAAGAAAGGTGAATGCCTCGACCGGCAGGTGAACGCGCTCCGGCGAAATCATGAGGGAATCTCCGGCGAGGCGCAACTGCCGAGCACTCGAACGGCAAGGACGGCGACAGGCCGGGTTGTGCTTGCGTGTAGTCGTCTCAAGGTCGTGTGTCCCTCTTCTGTGTTCGTCTTCGTCGAAATCTCAATACTGTCGAAATGGGTGCAACGGGCCAGGTGAATATTCTGAACTGGTGGGAGTGTCCCTACTTTCCGGGCATCGATTCACAGCCACGACATCGGAATGCCCGTTGGCTTCGCGGAGTCCGTGAGACAGGAGGTTCAGCTCTTCCATGCTTCGTCGAAGAGCATGATGCCGTCGATGCTCTGCATGAGGCCGTGAACGTTCTTGTTCCACACGTCGAAGGTCGGGACGTTGCCCCAAATCTGCCACGGCACGGTCTCGGTGGCACGTTGCTGGATCTTGGCGAGGACGGCCGTTTTGTCCTCGTCTGTGGTGGCGACACCGAGCTGATCGAGGAGAACGTCCATCTGAGCATCCGAGTAGCCGGTGGAGTTGTTGCGGCCACCAGTCTTGAGGCTCGCGTACAGCCGTTCGAACGGGTCGGCCTCGGAGAGGCTGAGCGCGCCGGTAGCCATGTCGTAGTCATGATCGACCAACACGCGTTTGGTGACGTCGCTTGCGCCGGTGACGTATTCGATCTGTACGTCGAACCCGATTGCGTTGAGCATGGCTTGTACAGCGAGAGCTGTTGCCTGTGAGGACGGTTCCTGGATGGAGAGGAAGGTGATCTTGCCGTCGAAGCCGTCTGCCTTGGCCTGATCGAGCAGTTCCTTCGCCTTGGCCGGGTCGACACCGATCGGCGCAACATCGTTGTGCCAACGCGAGGTGTCCTGGAAGATGACCTGGCCGGGCAGGCCCTTGCCGTTGTTGACGCGGGTGTTCAGCGTGTCCGGGTCGATGGCCAGTGCCATTGCCTGACGAACGCGCAGATCCGCGCCGGGGCGACCCTCAGCCATGTTCACGTTCGCGATGTAACCGAGCGACGGGATGTCGATGAAGCCCGGGTTACCGCTCTCGATCAGATCGAGGATCGGGGTGAGCGTACGCATATAGGCAGCATCGATGCCGCCGGTCTTGAGGGCTTCGGCGGTGGGTTGAGCGCCGACGATGCTGATCAGCTTGAGCTTGTCGACATTCGGAGCGCCGCCGTAGTAATCGGGACGGGCAGCCAGAACCAGTTCCTCGTTGGGAGCGAACTTCTCAAGCGTGAAGGCACCGGCGCCGATGGGGGTGAACATCTCGCCCTTCTGGGCGGTGGGGGCGACGATCATGCCCGGACCTGTAGCGAGCATCGACCGAATGCCGGTCCACGGATCAACGAGGTTGAAGACAACCGTCGTCGCGTCCGGAGTATCCATCGAGGTGACCTTGGCGGCCCAGAGGCTGGACTGCGGTCCCTTGTTGGTGACGTAACGAGTGATGCTGTCGGCGACGGCTTTCGAGTCCAAAGGTGTTCCGTCGCTGAATGTCACGCCGTCACGAAGCTTCAATGTCCAAGTCTTGCTGTCCGAGCTCGGCTCGAGCGACTCCGCCAACTGCGGGACGAACTCCTGCTTGATGGGGTCGTAGCGCATCACGACGTCGTAGATCGCGCCGAGTTCACTGCCGCCGGCAGCTCCAGCGACCTGGCTCTTGGCGGGGTCGAGCGTCGTCACCGAAGAGAAGCCACTGAACGTCAACGTGCCACCCTTGGTGGGGGTGCCAAGATCAGCCTGCTCGTTGACCAAACCGATCTTGAGCGCGGAACCCGACTCGACGGTCTCACCGCCGCCGCCGCTGGAACCGTTGTCGGCGCACGACGCCAGGAACATGCTTGCGGTGATCGCCAGGGTGACCGCGGTCAATCGGCGGCGAGGGGATCTACGACTCATGTGACGCCTCCAGATAGGTTAATCGGTGAATCTTCCGCGAAGATTCCCCTTTGTGTGATGTGGATCATGATGAATGTCGTGTTGTCTCGCTCATCGGAATGTGGCGGACATCGGACCCGATTGAGGACAGCTTCCGCGTTAGAACTCACAATCGTCCGTGGGACTGTTCCAAGTTCCTGCTGTAGTCATCTGAATCGAAGTGCTTTTGGTATGAACTACTTTCGAGATTGGCAGCGCTCGATTATGAAGAGACGAATCGAGTCCCGCGGTGGATCTTGCCCGCAAGGTCGATCCGACAAGTCGATCACAACGTGCGACCCAATCGGCTCGATCCGGAGCCGATAGTTGCGCTATCCGGTGTACCGACGTACGTAGTCGTTGGCTCTCGAAGACTGCTGTTGTTCACGTTGCTGCATTGTGAGGAAGGAAGTACCTGCAGGCATTCGCTTGACAAGCTGTTCAAGTTTTACAATCTCGACGCTGCGGACGGCCAAGTTGATGGCAGCCTCCGCTGGCAGGGACTGCCAACGGACGGCAACCATCCCCGAATTATGACCGTCGGGGTCGAGCCAATTGTAGGCGCCCGGATCCTCACGGCAGATGACGAACGAGTACGTTCCATCCGAATTGGCCTCTGCTTGAGCAGTATTCAGGCTACTCGTTCGGCAGATGTACTCGTACGCTACTCCCCACGGGTCAGAGATTTGAATACCGAGGGACTTAGCACCCAGAGGATCGACGGTGACAACCAACGCTTCTCCGTCGTTCACGTCAAACCATCCCCCCGTTGACAGTCCGCGACCTGCGGGACGGCGGCGGGCTGACCGAACATGGTTCGCTGCCTCGGTATAGAAGTACTGGTTGAAGTAGTCGAGCCAGAACGGCGCCAATTGCGTCAGCAACTCCACCGAACGTGTAGTGAGCTGTTCCAAGCTTTGCTGCTCGCGAGCCGCAGGACCTGCAGTCCTGACCAGATCGAGTCGGACAACATTCTCGGTTGACCAGTCGTTGAAGAGATCCCGGATGATCAAGAACGAATCCTGCTCTGCGGGGATCTGGATGTGGTTACTCCGCCCGTTGGCAGGCTGGGCGTCCAGTGTGATGACAAAGGAGCCGTCTGCCGTGGCCACGATGTCATCGCTGTGCAGGCCTGCGAGTTGTACGCCGCCTTCGGCGGTGAGGGCGGTGGTCCCGGGGACAGCGTCGCGCATCTCGAAATGCTGCTCTGTCGGTCCCGGATAGTTGACCTTCCCGCGAATCTCGTAGGTCGAGGCGCCCGATACGGCTGCGTGCCGGTAAACATTGTCCGGGTTCTCGATTCCGAAACCGGACCTCGGGGAACTCAGTCCTTGAAACTCGTGTGGAGCGGTTACGCCCCACATGAGCCTCGGATCACCGGGGTCTGCGCAAATTGCATATTGGGTCACTGCGGTAGCGAGGGAATGGGCAGCCCTGCTGATCGTCGCTTTTCCGGCCGGTGTCGAGCCCTGCGGGTCCGCCGCGTAGAGCATCTCGACATGTCGAATTGCGTTGCGGTAGGCGTCTGTCTCCAGAATCCTTCGGGTCAGTTCTTCACCTTCGCGTTGAACTGGGGTAGCGAGGGCGCTCACATAATCGATGTAATTCGATGTTTCCGTTCGTTCCATCTGGAATTCAACTCTTTCCTGCTGGGTATCTGGCAGCACAGACGACAAAGTCTTAGTCGCTGATGTCATCCTGGCTTTAATCTGTTGCAGCTCAGTTGCTGTCGGGTGCCGATTCATGTGCCGGTGTCCCGACAGCTAGCTAGGATGAGGGTTTTCCGAGCGGGGCCGACACGTAGGCGCAGGTGGCCTGGGGCATCGGTCGGGTTGCTTCACAACCTTCAATCATGTCCGCGGGTCGCAGTGCTACGTCGACCTTTCGGGGCCTGTCTATGATCTGTGGTTTACCAGTTCGGACGATTTCTTTGACGCGGGGTAGGGCCGTGCGTATCGGCACGACCCGACCTCGCACCAGCAATTGAGAAATTGTGCGCAGTTCGCCTAAAGAGTGAACCGTTGTCAGGCGAAGGTTCCTTCAAACAAGGGCTCCGACGCTCCGTCCGGACGGTAGAAGGGACGCCCGCCCTCGACTGTGCAACGGCGCATCAGCCGATACTGCGGGTAGTGATCCGACAGTGCACGATGATTTGTGCAGCGCTCATCCCAAATCGCGACGTCACCGGCTTGCCAACGCCAGCGGACTTGGTAGTTGGGGTTTTCCACGAGATTGCTCAGATATCCGAGCAGCACGTCGCTCTCAGGCTTGCGCATGCCGACGATCTGATCAATGAAAGAGCTCAGGAACAGCGCCTGACCCCCAGTCTCCTCATGGGTGCGGACCAACGGCATTACGGAGCCCTTGAGTTTCTCCCGGATAATCTGCTCTGCTTCCCGGCCGTACACCTCCACGCTCGCCTCAATGAAGTGCTCGGAGGGCTTATGCAGAGCGCGCAGGCTCTGGCAGATCCGCTTCATCTCGTCAGAGAGGTTGTCGTAGACGGCGTACAGACTGGCCCAAAGGGTGTCACCGCCGACGGGCGGGATGTCCAGACCGCAGAGGATCGCCAGGTTGGGCGGCTCCGGCCAGTAGGTTAGGTCCGTGTGGAATCCATCTGCGGCTGGCCGCTTCGTCGCGGTGTTCTCGACAGAATGCAGCACCGTATCGTCGCCCATGAGCTGCGCCACCGGGTTTGCCATGGGAGTGCCCCACCGTTTCGCCAAGGCGACGTGGTCATCCTCGGAGAGGTGCTGATTGCGGAGAAAGACCACATGGTGTTTGAGCAAGGCCTGATGAAGATCGGCAAACTCATCATCGCTCAGGTCGCTGAGGCTCACCCCTTCGATAATCGCCCCGATGTTGGCGTTCAACGGCGTCACGCGCAGATTTCTGCCTTGATGAGGATCGAGGACCTGCGGATCACTGGCCAGTTGAGACGAATTCATTGCTATCTCCTTCTTGGAAATTGATCAATTCAATAGCGAGCTCCGGCATCCACGTCCAGTGGCACCTACTAGCGCGCCCCTAACGAAGGCTCGGCGCCTTCTCGCCATCAGTGGTTAGCGCCGGGCCAGTCCTGCCCTGCCGCCCAGCCGTCCGATATGGAGCACCACGCCTCGGGTTGGCCCCAGCACTGTCATCTCCGGTGCCGGGTCTTCGGGCCGCCACCGAAGAGTAAGCTGACTCACATATGTTAGTCAACTACCAGTTTTGTGGCGGGTGCGCCGAGGACGCCGCCGTCAGCTCCGCGTCGGCTCACGCCGAGGTGCCCCTCGGTCAGCCGTAGTCTGGAGCCACTATGGGCCTACGAGAACGTAAGAAGCTTGCAACGCGCAATCGCCTCGTCGATGCCGCGCTACGCCGATTCGCCGAAAACGGCTACGACGCAACCACAGTCGAGGAAATCGCTGCCGACGCCCAGGTGTCGGTGACGACCTTCTTCCGATACTTCCGGTCTAAGGACGAGATCCTCTTCATCGACGCAGACAGCGCGACCCCGGACTTTTGCGCTGCGCTCACGGCTCGGCCGGCAGATGAGCCGGATCTCGAGGCGATCCGCCAGGTGCTACGCACCTTCCATGTGCGCGAAGATCCCCACGACGATCCACAACGCCGACTTCGCCAGCATCGTGTCGTGGCCGCGACTCCGGTGTTGCGTGGTCGGTATCACGAGGTCTCCGCACGATGGCAGCACGAGGTCGCCGCAGGCCTGTCTCAACGGCAGGTCGCGTCCCCCGACGACCGCAATGTCCGACTCACCGCCGCTATCGCGTTGGCTATTGTCAGCTTCGCCGACGATGAGTGGTGCGCGCACGAGGGGGCTCTCGACTGGGTCACCATCCTCGACGAAGCCTTCGAGTCACATGCGGCACTCGCCCAGAGCAGTCTCGACCCTTGAACGCTCATATACTTCGCCACGCGCGGCGGCGCACCTCTTGCGGGCACTGTCACGTTGATTGAAAGAACTGGCGGCGTCGTCGTTTGGAGTGAGCGGCGATGTAATCCCGTTGGGGTTGTACACGTTTCAGGAGGCAACACCGCTCGCGGTGACTTCCTGCTAGACCACGAATCGGTTGGCCATCTCGGGCGCGGTCAGTCGATGCTGGCAGGGCCGGAAATGCGGTGAGATCGAGCTGTACGCGGACGGGAACGTTGCGCGTGTGCGACCGATGTGAAGCGTTTCATAGCCTGCTCCCGCTGTTGGGTCGGGGGATGGAATTCCCGGCCCGGTACTTGGATCGGCGACCACCGACCCCACCCTGCCTCATACGGAGTCCGATAGCTCTCATTAGAGGAGCTATAAACAGCCCCTCGGAACTGGATTTCTCAGTCCAACGGCAGGGGAGCAGTGCACTCAGATAGTGGGTATCCGTGTGGTGAAGAGAACTCGGACGTCACCGGATGGACGATATTTCGATGGCGGTGCTGATGTCAATATTCGCGGTGACGCCGTCTTTGTCCGACCGGATCCAATGTCGCGGGTGTAAATCGCCCGCGTTGGGTGAATCGCGGTGAAACTGGGGAGAGACGTGGTCGGGAAGTTCGGACGATCCAACACAAATCATTATCCTTGCCGACTGAGCGTAGCTACAGCCCAGAGATCCTGATCAGTTGTCGGCCCGGGCAAGCAAATCACGAGCGGGAGAGCTTCCGTCGAGTAGTCGGGTGGTGCGTTGCTTGATTTTCCACTCGCCCAGGACCTTCACAAGATCGAATCGGTTCGCTGCGACACGCCAGACGCGGAACGAATCGTCGCCTTCGTTTCGTCGTAGCAACTGAGAATGGCCTGTCGCAGTAGCCTTGTCTCCGTCGACGACGATGTTGAGCGGGGCCAGGAGATGACCGCAACCGGTGTTGATGTAGTCCTGGTGGGGTTTAGTGCGGACCATCTCGATGATCTCGGCGCGGCCGTTCAGGTTACGAATATCGATGTCGTACACGGCATCCTCGGTCCACATGGCGCCGACCTTGTCTGCCTCTCCGGCGTCGACGGCGGGACCGTACGCGGTGATGAGCTTCTGGATCGCAATCTCATCTTCGAGTATTTGCACTCGCTCGAGCAGTGAGTTGACTAGCGCGGCAATTTCGGTCATCGGATCTCCTTGGCGTGGTCAGGCAATCAGGTGTGTCGGCCGAGCTTGGGCTGGAACATGCACGTATATAAGCGAATTCGACGTGCGCTCCGCAGAGTAGCAGGTAGCCTTTGATTGCTGCCGCTGCGGCAGACCTCACCGATTTCTGCGATGCTCGGGGGACTTTTCTTGTTTCTTCTGGACTCGGTCACAGTGATGGGTCACGGTTGTTCTGGGTTCAGCAGGCACGTGACGGCGCGGTGGTGTGGAAGATCGGGATGAGGTCGGAATCGATGATCGCTATCCGACGAATATTCGACTTTCTACGTCTCGGTGAATGGGCAACGCCCTTTTCGGTCACTGAGTTTCCTGCACGATTGCGTAGGACCGGAGGTGCCATTAGGTGCGCACGAATCCAACCCGCCGAGGCTGGTGCGATTGAGTGCAATCCACTGGGCACGAAACATCTTGAGGTCTAGAAAACACGGCTTGCTACGGAATCTATCTACGCTACTGGAAAGGCTTCACTCGATGCCACACCGACCATTCGCCTTGCGTCAACAAGCCCGGACGTGCGTCGCACTCGCTGCGGCAGGTTCATTCCTGCTCGCCGGCACCACTGGTGCTACCGCCGAGCCGAGCACCCTCCCGTCATTCGGGTCGTCGGACTTCGGCTCGAGTGCACCGTCCGCCGTTGTGGCACCACGACTTGCATCGATAGACAATTTCCGCGATGTCGCAGGCACAGGATCCGGCTACGTCGGCACCGGCGGCCTGCATGTACGCCAGGGCGTGTTCTACCGCGCAAACGCGATCACCCCAAACGCCGAAGACCTGGCGACCCTCGAATCGCTGCATCTGACGGCGGTATACGACCTGCGCACCGAGGGCGAGATTGCCGCGAACCCGAACACCCTGCCCGACGGCGTTCGCTACGAGAAGATTCAGGTCCTCGCCGCTGATCCGAGCGGTGACGTCGCCTCCATCACCACGAAGCAGCAAGCCCTCGAGTATGTCCAGTCGGGATACCGGTCCACCGTCAGCGATCCCGTCTCGCGCGCCGGATTCGGTCAGCTGTTGACCGAACTCGCCGACACCCCGGGTCCGCAGGTATTTCACTGCACCGCCGGCAAAGACCGCACCGGATGGGGATCGGCACTGCTGCTGAGCATCGCCGGTGTCCCGCGAGAGACCATCATGGCGGACTATCTGCTCACGAATGAGTACTCTGCGGCAGCCATCGAGGCAAAGTTAGCTCGGATCGCCGCAGCGAAAGGACCGGAGTACGCGGAGGTCTACCGTCAGCTTCTCGGCGTCGACTCCAGCTATCTGCAGGCAGCGTTCGACGAATTGGACAGCACTTACGGTTCATTCGACCGCTATCTTGTTGACGGGCTCGGGCTTGACATGGCAACGATCGTGAACCTGAAGCTGAAGCTTCTCGTCGGACTCGTCTGAGGTGCCGTCGGGGTCGTGTGAGGTGAATTGAAAACTGATGGGCGCGTGATCGATGTGGTGGATCACGCGCCCAGCACCGTCAGGCCGCCTACAAGTTTGCGGATTGCAGCAGCGAGCGGTTTCCATGAGTGCTCAGGCAGGTCGTGCCCGACTTCGGGGAGGATGAGCATGCGTGAGCTGGGAATCCTGGCCGTGATGGCATGCGCGGCTTTGGGTTTGATCAGAGGATCGTCCTCACCGTGCACCACCAGGGTGGGCTGCGTGATCGCGGTGATCGGTGGTCCGCTCCACTGGGCGCCGATCTGTCGGCTCTGTGCCTCCTGGTCGTGAACCCCGGGGTCGGGATTGCTTTCCAATCGTGCGCGCATTGCGGCCTCGTCGAACTCGCGGCGCGGAGACGCCAGCAGCCGTGCGACCGCGAGGCCGGCCTCGATTGCGCCCTCTCTGGTATCAGGAAACTTGAGGCGCGCAAACTTCGAGAGAGTACGCAAACGGATGTAGCGGAATGTGCGCAACCCGGTGACGTCGCCCGGGACGGCCGCGACCGACGTGAGAGAACGCACTCGGTCGGGATGCCGAAGGGCGACGCGTTGCGCGAGGGCGCCACCGAGCGAGACTCCGAGCACGTGCGCCGAGCTCCAGCCGAGTTCGTCGATCACCGCAATTGCATCGTCCGCCATGTCTTCGGCGGTGTATGCCTCACCGCGTTTGGCCAGCAGCGCGGCGATCGGGTTTCGTACGGCCGTCGGCGGCAGGTGAGTCGACTCTCCGCCGTCGCGCTGGTCGTACCGCACGACAGCGAAACCGTGTTCGGCCAGTTGCTCACAGAACCCGTCGGGAACCGAGTGCCGATTGACACCCAGCCCGGTGGCGATCAGCAGCGGTTCTCCGCTGAATTCCGGCCGAAATTGATCGAACGCTAGACGTACCGATTCGTTCTGTGCCCATCGCCGCGGTCCCCATGCGTTGTCGAGTGCCATTTTGAACCTCCCTTTATTGTGTTCAGTGAACGCAGTTTTAGTATAGGTCACGACAGACAACAACGAATGGAGAGTGGCGTCGAGTGACACAGTCCGGAATGGAGCAACCGCACACGACAGTGTGGGAACGCTCGTACGGCAAACGCGGTCCGGCGCCGGCCCATAGTCGCAACGATGTCGCCGACGCGGCGATCGAACTTGCAAACGAGGGGGGATTGTCCGCAGTCTCCACCCGCCGGATCGCGCAGAAACTCGGGGTGAGTCAGTCGGCTCTGTACCGTTACGTGGCGGGGCACGACGAAGTGTTCGACCTCATGGTGGATGCCGCTGCCGGCGAGATCGACCTCGATGTGGCGCTGCGCGGCGAGGCGATCGACGACCTCACCGCCCTCGCGGCTCGTGCGAGAAGCGTCCACGTGAGATACCCGTGGCTGCTTGATATTCCGGTCGAGGCGATGCGCGTCGGCCCTCGCGGAATCGACTTTCTCGAGTATGCGCTGCGCGCTATGGCGGTGGTTGAAGTGCCGGGGCCGGTGAAGCTGCAGGCGATCGCCGTTCTGAACACGCTTGTCCAGCAGTTCGCCCGCGCCGAGGTCGGTGGCGGAACGGCAAGTCAGGAGCGTCGAATCTCTCAGGTGATGTACTTGCACAAGACGGCCGCAGTCGGCGATCATCCGTATCTTGCGGCGGCGCTCCATATTTCGGATCCAGGCGCCGACCAGCCGGGCGACATGTTCGAGCCCGTAGTACGTCGCGTCCTCAAGGGTGTATTGACGTCGGACTGAACCGCGCCCCTTGCCGCGTGGCCTCGATGTCACGGTCGAAGTCCGAGCGGACCGTCCTCGTTGAGGATTGAGCAGCCCCTGTGGCCTCTGATCCAGGTGTGCCGAGTCGATGAAGAAGATTGAGTTCGACGGCCAGTGGTGTTGGGGGACGACGGCCCGGATCGATGAGGAGGATAGGGTCCTGGAAGAGTCCTCGATCGATCACGGATTCTGTGTGGTTGTCGATCATGACGTTGTATGAGGGAACGCGGCAAGTCAGGGTTTCGCGAGGAGCTGCGTGCAGGTTCTTCAGGGCCGCTTGGCGTCTCAAGCCTCGTCGTTCTTAATTGGGACTAGTCGCAGTGGTGAACTAGGTCGCTTCGTCGTATTCTTTCGGCCGTTCTTGCTTCCGCACACTCGCCTGCTGTCCATGAGGATGGGATGGCGTCGGATCACTCTGCTGGGCAACGCGGACCGACGCCGCACACTCCGCAGAACGCTTAGCTTGCGATGTCATTCATTCCGATCCCGGAGAATGCCGGTAGCCGCGAACTGCATTCTTGGCCCTGCAGTCCGCCGCGCACCAGGCAGTCAGCGATTCACCGCGTGGGTCCCACACAGTCTGAGAAGTCGAATCGTGGGAGGTGGATCCATTTGCATGGAATCCGAGAGCTGCATCTGTCCCTCCTTGGCGGTTGCGGCGTAAAGACCAGCCAGCGCTTCGGTTATGTCTTCGGCCTCAATGTCGTACACCGCAACGTACGGGCCGTCATCCTGCACCGGAGCGAATCGTCGGGCTCCTGTAAATCCGGGTATTGCGCAGACCTCGCGCAGATGTAGGCCGTACCACTCGTTGTACTCGGCTTCTCGCTCGGGAGAGCTCGGGCAGGAGGTGACGTAAAGGATTCCTTGTTCCATACGGCTGAAAGCTAGATGATTGATTCTTCGAAATCAATGACGGGTGAACAGATTTCGGGGGAGTGCCGGGAAAAGGGTGTAACTGGTCGGACTACGCGAGCGTGAGTTGGCGGAGCGCGAAACTGACCGTACCTGCAGGTCAAGGCTCTGGCGGTCACAAGGTCTGCGGGCAGGAGTTCGTCGGTGAGGTTCATGCAGTGATTGTTGATCCAGCTACGCCACATTCTTGCCTCGGGTGAAGGCGAACGAGCTGGTGGTGCGGTTCGAGTGCGGAAGATGGTTGGTGTCGTGTTCTAGTCGTCCGAGGGTTTATCGGGTCGCTTTCACGTATAACTGGTATGGGAGGCAAAAAGGTCTGCTTCGTCGACCCGAGTTCGACATCCGGATTTCTGTATCCCACTGCCGGACTCATCGAAGAAGGTGTCATCGCCTCCGGTTCGGAAGCGGACATCTCGGCCGCAGTCACACCTATCTATGCAGGCGGACGCGATGCGTCGGCACTCGCAGTCAAGAGCGGAGACTGCGACGCGATGTGGCTCGTGTACTTCGGCCTACATCATCGCCGGCCATTCTCAGGGCGTCGGTCGCGCCTTAGTGTGTCGCCGGGTCGTCCGGATCGCGTTCTGTTTGTTCCGGTGTGCGGAGCGGTTCGTGCGCGGTCCAGCGGGTACCCGGACAGCACGATCCCGCGCGGGGAGATGGAAGTGGCGCCCGTCGGTTTCGCACGTGAGACCACAAAGGGGCGGCTATGTCCGAGGAAATACTAGTCAAGCAAGCTCTGGCCAAGACCGCGACGTTAGGCGGAGCGGTTCTTCTCGTCACCGTCGGTGTGCTCGAATTCTTGCAGGGCATCTCCGCGATAGCCAAGGACGACTTGATCGTGGCGGGCCCCGAGTACATCTACCAGCTCAATCTGACCGCATGGGGATGGATCCACCTCGTCCTCGGTGTCATCATCGTGGCGGTCGGTGTCATGTTGTTCACAGGGTCGACGTGGGCTAGGGTCGGCGCCCTGGTGATTTGCGGTATCTCGATCGTCGTCAATTTCCTGTGGTTGCCCTACTACCCCTGGTGGGCGATCACGATCATCGCGCTCAACGTGTTCGTGATCTGGGCGGTCGTTACATGGAATCCCGATATCATCTGAGCCGAGCGCCGTGTTCGACTCTACCCACTGATGCTGATCATGCAGTGCAACAACAGTTTCCATCGAGGAAGAACGCGGCTGGGCACCTCCGTGAGGCGGCTGAAACCCCGTGGGGGTCGTAGTGATCGGATAGGTATTCGCGAAGTAGTCCGCCAACGCAAAAAGGCCTCCGATCCGAAGGCTGGGGGCAACTGTCATCTGTTCGGTGGACTGACTTCCGGCAAACTGGGCCGATGTCCCGTGCCTCTGGCACTGAAGAACCTGGCCTCGAGCTGAGCATCGACCTATCTACGGCCCGAACAGGTTCCGGACGAAGGAGAGGCTCTCGGGGAGTGCAGCCCGCATCGTCTCGATATGCCCCGTCGGATACGTGCGGAATGTGACTGGCTGGCGGTTGGCGGCGAGTTCGGCCGCGAGTTTCAACGCCAGCGGCGCCGGCACCATCTCGTCCGTCAGCCCCTGCCCGAGGAAGACTGGCCGGTCGTACCCGGTTGTCGGGATCTCCAGCATGCCGCGAGCAGCGGCCAGCACCGCGGGATCGTCGAGCGGCCGGTTTACCAGATCGCCGATTGTGATGTTGCCGAGGTCCGATGCCATTTCCTCGTAGCAGTCGGTTTCGGCTCGGGCCAGGGCATCGGTGCCGCGCGGTGTCAGGTAACGATCGATGTCGAGATCGGGTCTCGCCGCCCGGAGTCCCGCCAGGATGTACGACACGAACACGGTGCTGCCGGTCAGTGGCAATCGGGGAAAGCCCGGCCCCACGAGCGGTGCGAGGTTCTCCAGATTCGACGGCGCCCCGGTCGCGACCGCGCCCCGGTAGTCCAGTTCGGGTGCGTACCGCGTCGCGATCGCTGCCGTGACCATCGCGGACTGGCCGCCCTGAGACTGTCCGAGTGCCACCCACTGCGGCGAGAGCGACGGTTCGACCGCACGCGCAGCACGCACCATGTCGATCACGCTGTGCGCCTCCGACGGTCCGTCCAGATACGGGTGGATTCCCGGCGTGCCGAGCCCCACGTAGTCGGTCGCGACGATCGCGTAGCCCTGCGAGAGCCAGTTCGTGAGGTATGGACTGCCGACGGTCCCGGTCACGGTGGGAGCGCACTTGTCGGAAATACCTACGGTGCCGTGGGCCCACGAGACCACCGGCCAGCCGCCTTCGGGTGGGTCGCCGGGCGGGAGGAAGAGCGCGCCCGTACTCAACGCGGGCCGGTTCAGCGGTCCCGTAGACCAATAGGTGAGCTTTGATCCGGTGACGGCGCCGGGGATCCAGAAGGATGGTGGCAGGGGATCTGCTGTGGTCACTGTGCCCGGTGCCGTGACTGGCGACGGGGCCTGCGCTTGGGCGGGCGCGGTCGCGACGACCGCGGAGGCGAGCGCGATCACCATCACTGCTTGGCCGAGCTGTTGTCGGATCATCGCACTGCTCCCGGGGTTCGTTCGCGTGTATGCCGACTCTCATTCTGCGCGCACTGGAGGTGCCGGCACACCGGTTCGACCATTTTCGGGTGCCGCTCCCGTGGTCGAGTGGCCGGTCTATTATCCGAGACGCAGGCGGGTACAACGTAGTTCGCGTGGCATTGTCAAGTTGTTTGGAGTGCAGCAGTTTTCGGATGCAGCGGAGGATCACGCGGACTAGTCGGTCAGGCAGCGATGGCCTCTGACCTGATCCCACACCTGGAATCGAGTGCGGACTTCGGTGCGTTGGTCGGTGGCGGCCAGTTCTGGGATCGTCTGCTGCCAGTGTCATCGCATCGTCATGTAAGGGTTGAGATGCATAAGGCCCTTACATCATGCTTGTCGCATGACAAAAACAGGGATCGCACCGGTCAGTTGCATCCACCGCTGGGAGGTCGAATCTCGGCATCGGACGAGTGAAGGGACGGTCACTTACCTGCGCTGCCATTGCGGTTCGTGGCAGACCTTGCTCGCTGAATGGTTGTCAGCGAGCGCTGGTTCGGCTATCGCGGCACCGATAAGCGCTAGGTCCGGATCATCATCGACCGCGTCTTGACCAATCGATCGTGCGTCATCGCGTGGGAACCCCTCCCGAGTTAGGAGGACGCCAGAGTCGTCGCCCAGCGATAGTCGGCTTTTCCGGCTGGGGTTCGCTTGACTTCCTCGACCAGAACGATCGTGCGGGGAATCTTGTAGCCGGCCAACGTCTTACGGCAGTGTTCCTGAACGTCGTCCAGGGTTAGTTCTGGCGACCCGGGATAGGTGGCGATCACCGCTGCGACTTGCTGCCCCATACGCGCGTCGGGTGCGGGGACGACAAGTGCGTCGACGATTGACGGGTGTGCGTGAAGGGCTGCCTCGACCTCTTCGGCGAAGACCTTCTCACCGCCGGTGTTGATGCACTGCGAGCCACGTCCGAGAAAGACGATGGTGCCGTCTGCTTCGACCTTGCCCATGTCGCCGAGCACCGACAGACGGGTGCCATCCGCGCGGGTCGGGAAGGTCCGAGCAGTCTTGTCCTCGTCTTTGTAGTAGCCGAGCGGGACGTTGCCGATTCGCGCGATGTAACCCACGTCCTCGGAGCCTGCAGGGATCTCGTTCAGTCGCTCGTCGACCAGGACCATGTTCGGAGAGGGCGGCATTCGCAGATTGCCGGCCTCGTCGATGGAGAAGGCGCCGTCGTTACCTGATTCCGAGGCGCCGAAGTTGTCCCGCAACAGCAGGTCCGGCTTGACCGCCAGCATGCGGTCCCGAACGCTGGTGGACCAGATTGCGCCACCCGAAGTAATCGAGAACAGGGAGCTGAAATCGACCTCACCCTTGCGTCGTTCCATCTCGTCGACCAACGGCATCCCCATGCCGTCGCCGACGATCAGGATCACCTGCACCGAATCCTTCTCGATCGCTTCGACGACCTTCTTGGGGTCGAAATCACGCCGCAGGACTACGCGAGCGCCGAGGGTGAAGAACGTGAACAGCGAATACAACGCAGCACCGTGCATGAGAGGTGCGGCAATGAGGAATGAGAGTTCGGGAAATTCCTTTGCAGCACTGGCGATCTCGGCGAGATCCTGCCGTGCCCCTTCGCCGTACGGGTTTCCGCCCGAGAGCGGCTTACGGAAAAAGTCGTCCTGCCGCCACATGACGCCCTTCGGGTATCCGGTGGTCCCTCCCGTGTAGAGCAGGTACAGGTCGTCGCCCGTGCGGGATTCGAACTCCCCGGTCGACGGCAACTCGCGGGACTCGGCGAAGGAAACGACGGACACTGCGCGTGCATTCGCGGCCGTGAGCAGTTCAGTGGTGATGTCGCCAATCACGATCACCGTCCGCACCATCGGACACGCGTCGAGCAGGGAAGCAAGGACACGCTGATGTTCGGGGAGTTCCACGACAACTGCGACCGAGTCGGAGTTGGTGAAGATGTACTCGAGTTCGGCTGGCGTGTACCGGTAATTCACGTTGATCGGCACCGCGCGGATCTTGATCAATCCAAGGATTGAGGTGACGTGTTCGACGCTGTTCTTCAGGAACAGGGCCACATGGTCGCCCCGGGAGACGCCTGCCTGCGTGAGCAGATGGGCGGTCCTGTTGGCCTCCGCGTCCAACTGGCCGTAGGAGAAGTTCTCGCCTTCGTAGGTCAAGGCAACGCGATCCGGTACGGAGCTGGCGACCGTCTCGAAAACGTCTGCGAGGTTGAACTGCATCGTCGGTCCTTTCAGAGGCAGCGCCGCGATGTGGACGCAGATGACCCTGAATCTAGACACGTTCGCTGCCGCCCGAAGCGAAACGCGCAGATTCGTTTCGTGCAGGTGCAGAATTTCTCAAATCCCAACAGCTGCACACCAAGTGGATCGACACCGGCGTGGTCTACTCCGACTCGAATGCGGTGTCTGGGTTGATCCGTGAATTAATGGTTTGGCAGATGGACGTGGGTAGGGTTCTCTTGATGCCGTGACTCACCTCAACATTGCCGATGTCGATTACTTCCTCCCCGATGGTCGACAGTTGCTCAGCGGTGTGAGCTTTCGAGTCGGCAACGGTGCCAAGACTGCGCTGATCGGCCCGAACGGGACCGGAAAAACGACGTTGCTCCGCATCATCTCCGGGGATGCGACCGCAGACGAAGGTGCTGTTACGCGATCAGGAACGCTGGGCGTGATGCGCCAGTTCGTCGGTCAGGTTCGTGACGAGTCCACCGTGCGTGATCTCCTGCTGTCTGTGTCACCGGGCCCGATCCGCGATGCAGCGCTGGCACTCGAAACCGCGGAGAATACGCTGATCGAGCGCGACGAAGAGTCGACTCAGATGAAGTATTCGCACGCTCTGGCTGATTGGGCGGACGTGGGCGGCTACGAAACGGAAGACTTCTGGGACAAGGTCACCACTTCGGCTCTCGGTGTGTCGTACGACCTCGCGAAGTGGCGAGCAGCCGACTCGCTCAGTGGGGGAGAGCAGAAGCGGTTGGTCCTGGAAGCGCTGTTCGCCGGGCCTGACGACGCACTTCTGCTGGACGAGCCGGACAACTACCTCGACGTGCCGGGTAAGCGATGGCTGGAAAAGACGATCTCGGAGTCGGCGAAGGTGGTCCTGTTCGTCAGCCATGATCGCGAACTGATTGCCAACGCCGCAACTCACATCGTCACCCTGGAACCAGGAATCAGCGGCGCTACTTCGTGGACCCACGGTGGTGGTCTGGCCAGCTATCACCAAGCTCGTGAGGATCGCAACGCTCGCTTCGAAGAACTGCGTCGGCGCTGGGACGAAGAACTTGTGAAACTGCGTGCGCTGGTTCTCCGATTGCGCGAGAAGGCGAAGTTTAACGACGGCGTCGCTGCTCGGTATCACGCTTCGCAAACCAGGCTGGCGAAGTTCGAGGCGGCGGGACCACCTGAGGCGATTCCGCTGCAGCAGAAGGTGACCGTTCGACTCTCCGGTGGACGAACAGCCAAGCGCGCCTTGGTATGCCAAGATCTGGAGCTGACCGGGTTGATGAAGCCGTTCGATACCGAAATCTGGTACGGAGATCGAGTTGCCGTGTTGGGTTCCAACGGGTCGGGGAAGTCGCACTTCCTGCGACTCTTGGCGGGTGGAGGAACCGACCCGGGAACCGAGCACTTACCGGTCGAGGCACTCGACATCGCTCCGGTCAAGCATGGCGGCACAGCGACGCTGGGCGCTCGGGTCCGTCCTGGACTATTTGCCCAGACGCATTCTCGGCCAGACCTCACCGGGAACACGCTGCTCGAGATCCTGCACATGGGCGACGAGCATCGACATGGGATGGGTCGCGAAGCGGCGAGCCGGGCTCTCGATCGCTACGGACTGTCCCTAGCCGCAGAGCAGAAGTACGACGATCTGTCCGGTGGTCAACAGGCACGCCTACAGATCCTGCTCCTGGAACTCTCCGGCGCCACGATGCTGTTGCTCGACGAGCCGACCGACAACCTCGACCTTCATTCGGCGGACGCTCTGGAGCAGGGGATCGCGCAGTTCGCCGGCACCGTCATCTCGGTCACCCATGATCGTTGGTTTGCGCGTGGGTTCGACAGGTTCCTTGTCTTCGGTTCGGATGGGAACGTGTACGAGAGTGAGTCTCCGGTGTGGGATGAAGCCAGGGTCGAACGCGCCCGCTGACTGAGCGGGGATGCCCCCGATGGTGCCTGATGACGACCCGGTCCGCGACTGACTGCGTCGTTCTGTAACCGGTCTGCGGTCTTAGATTTGTCCGAGGTCGGCAGACAGCCAGTGTTGTGGAGTCATGTAGATAGCGACTTGCTCGCCCAATTGTGAACGCGCGAAATCGAGATACCCGTCGACTTTGTCCGGAGCCAGGTACCGCCGCGACACTTCGACCAACATTTCGTCCGTGCCCGGAACGATCTGGTCGACGGGGCCTTCGACGCTCACATAGCGAATTGTCGGTTCAAGTCGTTGCGCCATGAGTGAGAAGTGCCCGGCAGACTCGATCAGGCGGGCCTTTGCCGAGCCCTTCCCTGTCAGAACCCAAGGAGTTCCTCCGGGCGAATAGAGATACCAGATGGGGAGAGTCAACGGACCGCGCTGGGAACCATTCGATACCGACAGCGCCGCTATATGGGGTTCGGCCAGGAATTGCTCACGCTCAATTTCGGAGAGTGCCATCACCCGAGACTACAACGGTCATTGACGTCGCGAAATGACTTCGTCAGTTTCTGCCGCTGGTCAAGAACATCTGATTCGGCAGTCTTCTATGTTTGAGAGACATTCTCGCAGTCTAGGATTCGGTCCATGCACATCGATCGTGTGCGCGATGCCTATGCCGAGAGGGTAGACGAGTGCGTCGACGCTTTCGGATCGATGGATTCGGTGCACTGCGCGGATCGGGAGTTGGTGTCGGTCTGGTCGCAGGGAATCGATGGTCCTGTTGTTATCCACACGCCGCCCGCGGAGGTGCGCACGATATTGGCTGAGTTCGTGCGCTGCATCAGACCAGGCGGTGGCCTACTGCTCGGATTCTTCGAGGGCGCGGCGGTCGAGCCGTTCGCGCATCTTGTGGTCGAGGCGTATCGGTGGCACGTGGAAGGATTGCGGTTAGAGCTGCTCGCGGCGGGATTCGAGACGATCGAGACGCATACGAGAACCGGCCCCGGCTACCGGCCTCATGGTGCGATCGTCGCCCGCCGCTCAGCCGTTTGATTCACTGCGAAAACGAAGGTTCACACGTCTCGAATCGGTGTGGATCGCTCATGCTTAGCCCCAATGCTGTGTAACAGTAAGTGGATTGAGTGGGATTTACGCTGTATGAGGAATCGTCAGTTGCTTGTCGCTGTGGGACTCTTTTCATTTGCCCTGACCGCGTGTTCCGGTGTCGATACCGATGGTCCTGTGAGCGTGGGTTCATCGTCGTCAACCGTGCCCGTTTCGGTGAGCCAGACTCCGGTTACTGTTCCCGCGTCAGAAATGCCATCGGCAAGTTCGCAGTACTCGACTGTCGTCGACGCTCCTGAATCGGAGACACCTCCGCCGCCTGCATACGTGCCTCCGGAGGCACGGGCGTGCGTCGATATCAGTTCGCCGGTCGTGAGCGAAGCGGTTCAATCGCTCGAACCATTTTCTGGTCGGTCGTGGCGGGCCACGTCGGCGGGCGCGCCCTGCTCGACTTTGGTGTGGGTGACTGCTGACATCGAGGGTGCAACGGGGAGTTCGCCGACGAACGTCTTGTTCTTTGCCGGCGGCGAGTATCTCGGCACCGCGACCGCGAAGCCGACCGCGTTCACCCAGGTGGTCGGTGGAAATGATTACACGGTGGAGGTGCAGTACAAGTGGCTGGAACCAGGTGACGTCACCGCTGATCCCACCGGTGGTCCGGTGATCGTGCGCTATCTGTGGGACGGGTCGTCAGTACAGATGCTCGATCAGCTTCCGTTACAAGTGACGGGCTGAATCGTTGCTGAGACGGAATGATGTTGCCGCCGATTCCCGCGGTCCCTCCCGCCCGGTCACGCGTCGGATTGGACGCAATTCCGATATTCAGGTGGTTGTCCGTCGCTAGCGTCCAGTCGAGGTTGGGCGAATTGACGACGACGATCGCACCGGGCAAGAGATGGGGTAGCCGATCTGATAGCCGATCGTCAGTTTGGTACCGGTGAAACCGCCGGCGCCCGGGCCGAAGGTGGCGTTCTCTCTAGGGTTCCTGAAGGGTGTTTGATCGCCAGCAGTAGTCGGCCAGCAGGACACGGGTGTCGGGAACAAACAGCCACGTCGGATCCCGCAGGTGGGTGTCGAGTTCTTCTGGCGTCCACCACCATCCGTCGGCGATTTCGCTGGGCTGATGGTGTATCGGACCGTCGTAGCTGAGTTCGAAGGCAAACAGATGGCACCGCAGTGGGCGTCCGCCCCACTCGCCGTCCCACGAAGTTCGCGCAATTTCCTTCAGCTCCAAGGCAGCATCCTTGGCGCCGAAGATTCCGAGTTCTTCTCCCACCTCGCGCACAGCGGTCTCGTAAGGGGATTCTCCCGGATCTACGACGCCACCGGCGATGCAGTCGTGATGGCCGCCGAAGACGGTTTTGCAGGCAGTTCTGCGGTGAACGTACACGCGCTGCCCGTCGGTGGAGCGCACCAGAACACCGGCGCTGGCGTGCCACAGCCCCTCCCGGTAGACGACTGAGCGGGGCGCCTGGCCGATTGGATTGCCGTCTCGGTCATAGACGGCGACAACCTCGTCCGACGGGTTCGGCTGGGCGGCAGGCGGCTGATCCATTCTTACTACTGTGCCACCACTGCGGGTATTGATGCTCGATCGCATAGTCTCGAAGTTATGCAGCGGATTATCGGTGTCGAGGTCGAGTACGGAATATCTTCACCCAGTGAGCCTTCGGCTAATCCGATACTCACGTCCACCCAGGCGGTGTTGGCGTATGCGGCGGCCGCGGGGGTTCCCCGGGCTCGGCGCACACGCTGGGACTACGAGGTCGAATCGCCGCTCCGTGATGCCCGCGGCTTTGATCTCGGGAGGTTGAGCGGGCCTGCTCCCGTGATCGACGCCGACGAGATCGGTGCGGCAAACATGATTCTGACCAACGGCGCGCGCCTGTACGTCGATCACGCGCACCCGGAGTACTCAGCACCCGAGGTCGCGGATCCGCTCGACGCGGTGATCTGGGACAAGGCGGGGGAACGGGTCATGGAAGCCGCCGCACGGCATGCGTCCAGTGTTCCGGGTGCGCCGCGGTTGCAGTTGTACAAGAACAACGTCGACGGCAAGGGTGCGTCGTACGGAACTCACGAGAACTACCTGTGCTCGCGCGATACCCCGTTCAATGACATCATTGCCGGACTGACGCCGTTTTTCGCCTCGCGTCAGGTGATCTGCGGTTCCGGACGCGTCGGGATCGGGCAGTCCGGCGACCAAGCCGGTTTCCAGCTGTCGCAGCGCGCCGATTACATCGAGGTCGAGGTCGGCCTCGAGACGACGCTCAAGCGCGGGATCATCAACACTCGCGACGAACCCCATGCGGACGCTGACAAGTATCGTCGTTTGCACGTCATCATCGGCGATGCGAACCTGGCCGAGATGTCGACGTATCTCAAGGTAGGAACGACGGCTCTGGTTCTGGATCTGATCGAAGCGGGAGTCGACCTCACGGATCTGCAATTGGCCCGTCCGGTCACGGCTGTACATCACATCAGTCACGACCCGACGCTGCGCAAAACTGTCGCGCTCTCTGACGGTCGGGAATTGACAGGTCTTGCACTGCAACGGATTTACCTCGATCGCGTCGCGAAGTTCCTTGACAGTGAGACTGATCGAGACCCGCGGGCGGACGACATTGTCGAAAAGTGGGCGATGGTCCTCGATCTACTCGAGCGGGATCCCATGGAGTGCGCGAACATTCTTGACTGGCCGGCGAAATTGCGTCTGCTCGAGGGCTTCCGCAACCGTGAAGGGTTGGCGTGGTCTGCGCCGCGCCTGCATTTGGTCGATTTGCAGTATTCGGACGTGCGCCTCGACAAGGGGCTCTACAACCGTTTGGTTGCCCGAGGATCGATGGAACGGCTTGTCACGGAACAGCAGATTCTCGACGCAGTGAGCAATCCTCCGACCGATACGCGCGCGTACTTCCGCGGTGAATGTCTGCGACGATTCGGCGGAGACATTGCTGCGGCAAGCTGGGATTCGGTGATCTTCGATCTCGGCGGTGAGTCGTTGATCCGGATTCCGACTATGGAACCGTTGCGCGGCACCAAAGCCCATGTGGGTGCCTTGCTCGACTCTGTCGACAGCGCAGCGGAGTTGGTGGATCAGCTCACCCACTGATTCCCGTACAGATTCATCGTCGCGTCTCCCGGCACGTGACGGTGCCGCTCGGTAGGGTAAAGGTCCGAGCGGGATCAGTTACCGACTCTGCTGGGCCGAACAGGATGCTCGCGAGAGCTCCCTTCACATAAGGAGGTCGACGGCGATGGCTCAAGAACAGACGCAGCGTGCCGGTGGCGGCGAAGACGACGAAACCACGGGCGGCGACGGTAGTGCCGGCCAGGAGCGTCGTGAGAAGTTAGCTGCTGAAACCGACGACCTACTCGATGAAATCGATGATGTGCTGGAAGAGAACGCCGAGGACTTCGTTCGCGCGTATGTCCAGAAGGGCGGCCAGTGACGGGCGGTCGCGCTCCCCGGTTAGCTGACGGGGACACACGGCTGAGCTTCGGCTCCAATCTGTCGTCGTTCACGGAATATCTTCGAGTGCATGCACCGGAACATCTTCCGCAGAACCGTTTCGCCGACACGGGAGGTGTAGTCATGGGCGGGGGCGATCTCGCTCCGCACGGAACCACTATCGTCGCGATCAGTTATGCCGGTGGTGTGCTTCTGGCCGGAGATCGTCGGGCAACGATGGGCAATCTCATCGCCAGTCGCGATGTGCAGAAGGTATATGTCACCGACGACTACTCGGCCGCCGGTATTGCGGGCACTGCCGGCATCGCCATTGAATTGGTGCGGTTGTTTGCCGTCGAACTCGAGCACTACGAGAAAATCGAAGGCGTGTCGTTGACATTCGACGGCAAGGCAAATCGTTTGTCATCGATGGTGCGCGGCAATCTCGGTGCAGCCATGCAGGGGCTTGCGGTAGTGCCGCTTCTGGTCGGATACGACCTTGATGCGGCCAACCCGCTCACTGCGGGCCGCATCGTGTCTTACGACGTAGTCGGTGGCCGGTACGAGGAACGCGCCGGCTATCACGCCGTCGGATCGGGTTCGCTGTTTGCAAAGTCGTCTCTCAAGAAGTTGTATTCGCCGGGTATCGACGAAGACACTGCATTGAGATTGGCAGTCGAAGCGCTCTATGACGCGGCCGACGACGACTCCGCGACGGGTGGTCCGGATTTGACGCGCGGTATCTATCCCACGGCGGTCACGATCACTGCGGCCGGGGCGGTAGAACTGTCGGCGGCCAGGGCCTCCGAGATCGCGCGGGAGATTGTGGCGACGCGTTCCGCGCTCAATAGTCCGGAAGGGGATTCTGCGTTATGACGATGCCGTACTACGCATCAGCCGAACAGATCATGCGGGATCGTTCGGAGTTGGCGCGCAAGGGAATTGCCCGCGGGCGAAGTGTTGTCGTGCTGACGTACCGAGACGGTGTGGTGTTTGTCGCGGAGAACCCGTCGACGGCGTTGCACAAGGTCAGCGAGTTGTACGACCGTCTCGGATTTGCGGCAGTCGGAAAATACAACGAGTTCGAGAATCTGCGCCGTGCCGGCATCGTGCACGCGGACATGCGGGGCTACTCGTACGACCGCCGTGACGTGACGGGGCGCTCGCTGGCCAATGCGTACGCGCAGACGCTGGGTACCATTTTCACGGAGCAGCCCAAACCGTACGAGGTCGAGATCTGCGTCGCTGAAATCGGCCGTTTCGGCAGTAGCACGCAGGCCCAGCTGTATCGGATCACGTATGACGGTTCGATCGCCGATGAGCAGTCGTTTGTTGTCATGGGCGGCACTACCGAGCCGATCGTGACGGCGATGCGTGAGACGTACCAGCGGGATCTCGATCTGGAATCCGCAGTGCGAATCGCGGTCGGGGCTTTGCAGAAGGGCGGGCCGGCACCAGTCGGAACGGCCGAAGCGGAACCGCGGATACTGACCGTCGAGGCGCTCGAGGTTGCCGTTCTGGACAACAATCGTCCGCGTCGCGCATTCAAACGGATCTCGGGTGAGGCACTGGAAGCAATGCTTCCCGTGCCGCCTGCGGATACCGAAGACAAAAAGAAGGATGCGCCGCCCGCCGAAGGCGACGCATCCTCCTGAGCTAGTTCTGCGTAATTCTGTAGACGGCCACCGCGCCCGGTTCGGTCTCGAAATCGAACCGGCGCGCGTCTGCCACCACCTCACCGTCGGTGGCTATAGCGACCGGACTGTCAGCCACATTCACCGACAGTGATGAAACCAGCGCGCGAACGTACACCCTCGAACTGCCCAATGTTCCTGTTGCAGCGGCAAACAGCAGTCGAGTGCGGGAGAGTCTCCGGTCTGCGCGCAGGTACCGCACGTCGAGTAGTCCCCGGTTGAGTTCGGGACGCGACATCGGAACCTGATCGCCGGGGGAGTAGCGGCCGTTCCCGACAAAGAGCATCCAGATGCTGGTCTGCACACAGTCGATGGTGACGGACATCGGCTCCGCGGCTGCGAGTACGCGGATCATCGCGGCTCCAGCGGCCGGCCACTTGCCGAAGCGCGGTTCCCACTTTTCGCGCAACCGTACGGCGTCCGGGTACCCGCCCAGGCTGGCGGTGTTCAGAAACCGTGCGCTCACCCCGGTATCGGTTGTCACGACCGCGTGGTCCACAAATGCGGCCTGCCCCGTCTCGATGGCCCGAGCGGTGTCGTCGACATCCACGACTCCTACGTCGCGGGCAAAATGGTTGAGGGTGCCACCGGGGAAAACTGCGAGCGGCATTTCGTGTCGGGTTGCCGCGTCGGCCACCGTGACGACTGTGCCGTCGCCGCCGCAGACACCGAAGGCACGAGGTGTGAACTCGGCGATCTTCGCCTCGATCTGCTTGTCGAAGTCGATATCCGGGTCGAATTCGACGATGACGGCGTCGGGGAGTGATGCGCGAATCGAATCAACGATGCCATCGTTTTCATCGCCAGACCCCGGGTTGGTGAAGACTACGAGCCCTTTGCCCCCGGGCAGTGCGGGTACGACACATTCGGGACCGAGGTCGGCTGGTTCTTCGTCGCGAACGGCCCACCAGCGGCGTGTTCCCGCAGCTACAGCCCCGCCGACGGCGATTCCGGCGAAGACGTCGGATGGCCAGTGCACTCCGTTGTGCACGCGCGAATAGGCGACGGCTGCAGCGAGCGGCGCAATGACGGCGCCCGCGACGGGGGACTCCATTGCAACGGCTGACGTGAATGCTGCGGCCGAGGACGAATGCCCGGACGGAAATGACGAGGACGTGGGAATTTCGACTCCACGCTTCGGATTGAGCCACACCCGGGCCGGGGGCCGGCGTCTGGGGAACAGCGGCTTGAGGATTCCGTTGGCGAATGCACTCGATCCGGCCAACGCGAGCATTCCGCGAGCCGCAGCGCGTCTCGGCCGCCCGCCGAGCAATGCCATCACCATGGCGACGAACATCCACAACACCCCGTGATTCGCGGCGCGCGAGAGGAAACGCATAGCCGAATCAAGTCCGGAAGGTTGAAGCGCGCCAGTGCTTTCCATCAGTTTGGCGTCGGTGCGTACAAGTTTTCGACGAATGTTTCTCACCTGGCCACCCTATGCCGGTTGTGTCCGTTGTCGACTCGTGATCTGACGGCCGCTCGACTACACGGGTGAAGCGGGCATTCTGGTTGTACTGTCGAAGTGTGCAGAGACGAATCATGGGTATTGAGACGGAATTCGGCGTTACCTGCACCTTTCACGGGCACAGGCGACTGAGCCCCGACGAGGTTGCCCGGTACCTCTTCCGCCGCGTGGTGTCCTGGGGGCGAAGTTCCAACGTCTTTCTTCGCAACGGAGCCCGGCTGTATCTCGATGTAGGTTCGCACCCCGAGTACGCGACGGCCGAGTGCGACAGCCTCATCCAGTTGGTCAATCATGACCGCGCGGGTGAGCGTGTACTCGAAGAATTGCTCATCGACGCGGAAGAGCGACTAGCCGAGGAGGGGATCGGCGGCGATATCTACCTCTTCAAGAACAACACCGACTCAGCCGGGAACTCGTACGGTTGCCACGAGAATTTTCTCGTCGCGAGAGCCGGCGAGTTTTCGCGGATTTCCGATGTCCTTCTGCCGTTCCTCGTGACACGACAACTCATTTGCGGGGCCGGAAAGGTCCTGCAAACACCCAAGGCCGCCACTTTCTGTCTTTCTCAGCGCGCCGAGCACATCTGGGAAGGTGTCTCGTCGGCAACGACGCGTTCACGCCCGATCATCAACACGCGAGACGAACCGCATGCCGACGCCGAGAAATACCGTCGCCTGCACGTCATCGTCGGTGATTCCAACATGGCCGAGACCAGCACGATGCTGAAGGTCGGTTCGGCTGCGCTGGTTCTCGAGATGATCGAGGCCGGAGTCTCGTTCCGGGACTTTGCACTCGACAACCCGATTCGCGCGATCCGCGAGGTCAGCCACGACGTCACTGGCAAACGTCCGGTCCGATTGGCCGGCGGACGCCAGGCGAGTGCTCTTGACATCCAGCGTGAGTACCACTCCAAGGCCGTCGAGCACCTCCAGAATCGTGAACCCGATCCGCAGGTCGAGCAGGTAGTCGACCTGTGGGGCCGGATGCTCGACGCCGTCGAAGCGCAGGATTTTGCGAAGGTCGATACCGAGATCGACTGGGTGATCAAGCGCAAACTGTTCCAGCGCTACCAGGATCGTCACGGCTTCGATCTGTCGGATCCGAAAATCGCTCAACTCGATCTGGCCTATCACGACATCAAACGTGGCCGGGGCGTCTTCGACGTTCTGCAGCGTAAGGGTTTGGTCAAGCGGGTCACGGAGGACGAAACCATCGACGAGGCCGTCGACAACCCACCTCAGACGACACGCGCGAAACTTCGCGGCGATTTCATCACCGCAGCGCAGGCAGCCGGGCGAGACTTCACTGTTGACTGGGTACATCTCAAGCTCAATGATCAAGCTCAGCGGACCGTGCTCTGCAAGGACCCGTTCCGTTCCGTCGACGAGAGAGTGGAGAGACTCATCGCGTCGATGTAGCGCTTGGGCGCACCCGCTACCGGCGAGCCACTAGGATTTCGGCGTGGCGACATCGAAGATCGAGCGGTTGATGAACCTGGTGATTGCTTTGCTGTCCACCAGGCAGTTCCTCACCGCGGAGAAAATCCGTGACTCGGTGGCGGGTTACAACGATTCCGCCAACTACGAAGCGTTCAGTCGAATGTTCGAACGCGACAAGAATGAGCTTCGTGACCTGGGTGTTCCGTTGGAAACCGGTCCTGCTGGACGGTTTTCGACGGTTGAGGGCTACCGCATCAACAGGAATGCCTATGAGCTTCCGGATGTGGATCTGACCAGCGAAGAGTCTGCGGCGGTCGCCGTTGCAGTGCAGTTGTGGGAATCTCCGGAGCTCATCGCCGCGGCACAGAGTGCGCTGCTCAAACTTCGGGCGGCCGGTGTGCAGGTCGACGGCGAGGTTCCCGCTGCCCCGGTCACTGCTATCCCGGCCCGCACCCGAGGTTCCGAACCCGCATTGGGCAAGCTTCTCGCAGCAGTCGACGCTGGGCGCGCAGTTCATTTCCAGCACCGAGGCGCGCTCAATGAACCGTTCACCGAACGCACTGTCGAACCGTGGGGAGTCGTCACCCACAACGGCAAGTGGTACCTGGTCGGACACGACGTCGACCGTGATGCCGTTCGAACATTTCGGCTTTCACGCATCGGCGATGACGTTCGGGAATTCGGTCCGGCCGGTGCAGTTCACAAACCTGAGGGACTCGATCTCCGGGAAGTAGTGGACCGCGTAACGGGTTCAGGTGTCGTCACCGGTACCGCAACGGTGTGGGTGGCGGCGAACCGGGCCCACGAATTGCGCAGGCTTGCATCGTCATCGACAGATCGGACGTTGACCGAACGTGAAGGTACCGTTTTGTCGATCCCCGTCCGCTCGTGGGAATGGACAGCCCGTTTGATCGCCGGCCACGGCGTCGACGCACTGGTATTGGATCCACCGGATCTGCGCGCCGATGTGGTCGCGAAACTTCACGGCGCGGCTTCGCTGTCGGCAAGTGTCGAGTCGAAGGGAACCAATCGATGAGTAATCGTTTGTCGTCGAGGCTGGCGCGATTACTGAACCTCGTCCCCTATTTCATTGCGAATCCGGGTATCAGTGCCGCCGAGGCCGCCGAGGAACTCGGTGTCAGTACTACACAGTTGATGAACGATCTCAATCAACTCTGGGTGTGCGGTCTGCCTGGGTACGGACCCGGCGATCTCATCGATCTGTCGTTTTCCGAGGAAAGTATCGAAGTCACGTTCTCAGCGGGCATCGACCGTCCATTGAGGCTGACGTCGACCGAGGCGACTGCCTTGCTGATCGCCTTGCGATCGTTGGTCGAGATGCCGGGGATGGTGGATCCGTCGGCTGCGCAGCGGGCGATTGCCAAGATCGAGGATGCCGCAGGTTCTGCTGCGGCGCAGGCGACGGGTCGTGGCAGCGAATCCGAACCGGACGTCGACGTCGCCGAAGCGCCAGTCACGACAACAGTGCGGGCGGCCTTGGCGGATCGACAGGCGCTGAAGCTGACGTACTACTCGGCGTCGCGGGATGCGGTCTCCGAGCGAGTCGTGGATCCGGTCCGGATCGTATTGGTCGACAATTTCAGCTATCTGCAGGCGTGGTGCCGGCAGGCCGAGGGCGTTCGGCTGTTCCGGTTCGATCGCATCGACGACGCGGTAGAACTCGACGAAGAGTCGAACCCGCCGCCGCATGCTTTGGCTGACGATTCCAGCTTGGAGCTGTTCAGTGGCGACGGTTCGCTACCGGAAGCTCGGTTGTTCGTGGCCCAGAACTGCGTGTGGATGCTCGACTACTACCCGATGGACGTTCTGAAAGTGAACGACGACGGCAGCGTCGAGGCCGGAATGAGTTTCGGGACACTCGAATGGATGGCACGGTTGGTGCTGGGATTCGGGGAAGGCGTCCGAGTCCTCGGCCCGCCGGAACTGGTCGTGGAGGTCCATAACCGGGCAATCGCGGCGCTCGATGCCTACGACACGATCGGCTCGTAACGCGCCTTCACAGATGGCGTACAGGAAACAAACAGGTAAAAGGTAGCCACAGTTGGGAATTTACGCATCCGCACGCCGGTTGTGTCCGGTAGCATCGAAGAATCTGATCATGGGAGGTCGTTATGGGTGCAATGCAGCCGATGCATTGGCTGATTGTCGCTGTTGTCGTCGTTATTCTGTTCGGGTCGAAGAAACTTCCCGACGCAGCTCGAGGGCTCGGCCGTTCACTGCGCATTTTCAAGAGTGAAGTGAAGGAAATGCAGAACGACGATGCAGCGACCACCGCTGCCCCCGTCGTTGCTCCGGCTCCGGCTCAGCTTCCGGCCACTACTGTCGCGACAAACGGTGCAGCTGCGCCTGTCGCGCAGCCGACCGAAATCAAGTCGCTCTAGTACACGCTGCGTTCTAACCGGGGTGAGAATTTTGTTCACCCCGGTTGTTTGCTGACCAAGACCAGGACGCAAAGAGCAGGATGCACCAGTGCGTATTCCGTTAGACCCGCGTAACCGCCAGCGGAAGGTCAATCCCGACGGCACGATGTCGCTGATCGACCACCTGTATGAACTGCGGACTCGATTATTGTTCGCATTTCTCGGCGTGATCATCACGACAGCATTCGGATTTTACTGGTACTCGCATACATTGCTCGGGCTCGAGAGCCTGGGCAACTTGCTCACCGGCCCCTACTGTTCCCTTCCTGTCGAGAGTCGCGCAAGCCTCACCTCGGACGACGCTTGCCGCCTACTCGCAACGGGTCCGTTCGAGCAGTTCATGCTGCGGTTCAAGGTGGCCCTCACAGCCGGCATCGTGCTGGCCAGCCCCATTTGGCTCTACCAATTGTGGGCGTTCATCACGCCGGGCTTGTATTCGAAGGAACGTCGATACGCAGTAGGGTTCGTCACCGCCGGTGCCGGTCTGTTCATGCTCGGCGCTGTCCTTGCTTACTTGGTGGTTGCGAAAGCTCTGCACTTCCTCCTGACCATCGGTGACAACGTCCAGATCACCGCATTGAGTGGTTCCGAGTACTTCGGGTTCATCATCAACTTGCTGTTGATCTTCGGCGTGAGCTTCGAGATTCCGCTTCTTGTCGTTGTACTGAACTTTGCGGGCATTCTCACGTACGAGCGTCTGAAGGCGTGGCGTCGCGGATTGATCTTCGGTCTGTTCGTGTTTGCTGCCATCGCAACTCCGGGTTCGGACCCGTTCTCAATGATCGCCCTCGCGCTCTCACTTACCTTGTTGTTCGAGTTCGCAGTTCAGATCGCCAGGATCAACGACCGCCGAAAGGCCAAGAAGGCCGGCGAGGACTGGGGCGCACTCTCGGACGAGGAAGCGTCGTCGATTACGGCGCCTTCGGATCTGAATGCGGCATTCGACGAACCGGCAAAGCCGAAGGCTGAATCGACCGGTCTGTTCGGACGCAAATCGAAGGCAAAGGCTGCGGCAACCAGCGAGCCCAAGTCAGGCGCGGGAGAGAGCACATCCGGACAGGACTTCACCGACACGTTGTGAGCCATGTGCCGACACTTTGTGAGCCCTGTGACGCTGTGAATTTCGTGTCGCCCACGTGTGAAACGCTGACGGGGTGGTTATGAGCAATAGTGAACAGAGTTCCGACGTGGAGCTCAGCAAGTTCGTGTCGGGGTTGAAGTTCGAACTCGACCCGTTCCAGATCAAAGCCTGCCGGGCCCTCGAAGACGGTCACGGCGTTCTGGTGTGCGCGCCTACGGGCGCCGGCAAGACGGTGGTGGGTGAGTTTGCCGTCCACTTGGCGCTGGCTGCTGGGCGGAAGTGTTTCTACACGACGCCCATCAAAGCGCTCAGCAATCAGAAGTACGCCGAGCTGGTCGAGCGGTACGGAGCCGGCGAAGTCGGGTTGCTGACCGGAGACTCCAGCATCAACTCCGACGCTCCCGTCGTGGTTATGACCACCGAAGTTCTCCGCAACATGCTGTACGCCAATTCCGAAGCACTTCGCGGGCTCTCTCACGTCGTCATGGACGAGGTTCACTACCTGGCTGACCGGTTCCGCGGCGCGGTGTGGGAAGAAGTGATCCTGCACCTCTCCGAGGACGTGCGCTTGGTGAGTTTGTCCGCGACGGTCAGCAACGCCGAAGAATTCGGTGGGTGGATGGAAACGGTTCGCGGCGACACCACAGTGGTGGTCGACGAAACGCGCCCGATTCCGCTGTGGCAGCACATCATGGTGGGCCGTCGCATCTTCGATCTCTTCGACAGTCGCAGTCTTCCGTCGGCAGGTCCCAAGACGTTTGTCGTCGATCAGGATCTGGTTCGGCACGTCAAGCAACGTCAGGCACTCGATCGGGTGGAGAGCTGGCAGCCACGCGGACGCGGGCGCAGTCACTATCAGAATGCCAGTGACTTCCGCCCGATCCCACGGCCCGACGTGATCGCGCAACTCGACAAAGACGGATTGCTGCCGGCTATCACCTTCATCTTCTCGCGCGCCGGCTGCGATGCCGCACTGGCCCAGTGCGTGCGCTCACGCCTGGATCTGACCACACCCGAGCAGGTGCGTGAGATCGACGCGATCATCACCAAACACACCGGAGAACTTCCCAAGGACGACTTGGAAGTGCTCGGCTACTTCGAGTGGCGCAAGGCTCTGCAGCGCGGCCTGGCAGCACACCATGCCGGGATGTTGCCGGCCTTCCGGCAAACAGTCGAGGAATTGTTCGTCAAGGGTCTCGTGCGAGCGGTGTTCGCCACCGAAACGCTGGCCCTCGGCATCAACATGCCGGCTCGAACGGTCGTCTTGGAACGGTTGGTCAAGTACAACGGCGAAACGCATGCCGAACTCACCCCGGGTGAGTACACACAGCTCACCGGCCGAGCGGGCCGTCGAGGTATCGACGTCGAAGGCCACGCAGTTGTTTTGTGGCAGCCCGGCGTCGAGCCGCTCGATGTCGCGGGTTTGGCGTCGACGCGAACCTTCCCGTTACGCAGCTCGTTCAAGCCGTCCTACAACATGTCGATCAATCTTGTCGATCGGATGGGGGCCGAGGAATCTCGCACGCTGCTCGAACGATCATTCGCACAGTTCCAGGCAGACCGCTCGGTGGTCGGCCTGGTTCGAGGTATCGAACGCAACGAAGTAGCTCTGAAAGCGTTGCAGGAGAAGCTGGGCGGAGTCGACGGCGAGTACTACGAGTACGCGTCCCTGCGCGAGCGACTGAGTGCGCGTGAGCGCAAACTCGAGCGTGAAAGCCGTGAAGACCGTCGAGACAGCGCTGTCGAATCATTGCGCACGCTGCGGCGCGGCAATGTGATCGCGATTCCCATCGGCCGACATTCCGGTACTGCCGTGGTGTTGGTACCCGACAATGATCCCAAGGATCCGCGGCCGCTGGTTCTGACCGAGGATCAGTGGGCAGGCAAGCTGTCGGCGGCAGATTTTCCGGAGGCAGCAGAAGTTATCGGCGAAATGCGATTGCCGAAGTTGGTGGATCACCACACCGCACGCGTTCGGCGTGATCTGGCGTCGTCGCTACGTAGTACCGGAATCACCGCACCGCGGCGCAAGAAGCGGCACAAAGGCGGCGCTTCCGAGGACGCAGAGGTGGCGTCGTTGCGACGTGCGATTCGTGTACACCCGTGCCATAGTTGGCCGGACCGCGATCACCTCGGGCGAATCGGTGAGAAGTACAACCGCTTGGCACGCGAAACTCAGACGATGCGTGAGAAAGCGAAAGCCACGACCAACTCGCTGGCGCGAACTTTCGACCGCATTGTTTCGCTCCTGAAGGAACGCGGATACATGACCGCGGAATCGGCTCCCGAAGTGACGGAAGCAGGTCGACGGTTGAGCAGAATCTACTGCGAAAGCGACCTCCTGGTGGCCGAGGCGTTGCGGACGGGCATCTGGAAGGGGCTGACGCCGGCAGAACTCGCCGGAGTTGTGTCCTCGGTCATTTTCGAGTCACGGCGCGAGGGCGACACCGCTGATCGGGTTCCGAGCCAAGCGATTCGCCTCGCGCTCAACGACACACAGCGGCTGTGGAGTGAATTGCGTTCCGACGAAATACGTCACAAACTGCCGCCGACGCGAGAGCCCGATCTGGGTTTTGTGACAGCTGTTTACCATTGGGCAAGCGATCACTCACTGGTCGAGGCATTGGTTGCGACAGGGATGCAGGGTCGGGCGCTCTCGGCGGGCGATTTTGTGCGCTGGTGCCGTCAGGTTATCGATCTACTGGACCAGGTGCGTCTG
The DNA here is from genome assembly GCF_022810305.1 of Rhodococcus sp. ARC_M6. GTDB lineage: Bacteria > Actinomycetota > Actinomycetes > Mycobacteriales > Mycobacteriaceae > Rhodococcus_F. Next base: position 43,055 of record NZ_JALGQH010000028.1, on the reverse strand, counting down.
ACATCGACAGATCCCGAGGTCGCGAAGACTGCAGCCAAAGCGGTTGGGGCAATTCGCCGCGGGGTAGTTGCCGTCGACGCAGCTTGATCGCGGACTGTGTGGTTGGATTCGCAGGAGTGGCGTGTGCGCGGTAACTGAAGGCAGAAGCTTTCGAGCGTGACTGACAGATTTCGAGTGGAGGCGAAGATGAGCGGGCCTTACGGACCGAACGATCCGAATCGGCAGTGGGGTCCCGGTGAGCAGCCACCTCAGCAGCAGCAGTGGGGACAGCCGCAAGGGGGACAGCCGATGCCGCCTCAGGGCGGACAGCCGCAAGGGCAGCCCGCGTGGGGTCAGCCCGGATACGGACAGCCCGGCCAACCGCAGGGGCAGCCACAAGGCCAGCCTTACGGTCAGCCGCAGCCATGGGGTCAGCCCCAGCAGCCGGGACAGCCCGGCCAAGCGCAGCCCGGCCAGTGGGGTCAGCCGCCGGCCGGAGACCAGGCTCAAGCCTGGGGTCAGCAGCCTGCCCCGCAGCAGCAACAGGCGTGGGGCGCCCAACCCGGCGGACCGGTGCCCGGCGCACCGGTGCAGTGGAACCAAGGACCGCCGCCCCAGGGCGCAAAGTCGAAGAAGCCACTGATCTTTGCCGCGCTCGGTGTACTTGTCGTCCTGGCTGGTGTTGTGATCGGCCTTTTCGTGATGATGGGCAAGAACACGCTGGATCAGAACGCTGCCGCCAAGGGTGTCGAGCAAATCGTCACTGAGTCGTACGGGGCCAAGGGCGTCAGCAACGTTTCATGCCCGTCCGGTCAGGAAATCAAGACCGGTGGAAAGTTCACCTGCACGCTCTCGATCTCAGGAGAGAAGAAGTCCGTGACGGTGACGTTTGTCGACGACACCGGCACATACGAAGTTTCTCGCCCCAACTGATCAGTCGGATCGGCCTGCCGCTGCAGCTTCGAGCGCAGCGGCAAGCCGGCCTGCCGAACGTTCGATTCCCAGTGCAGCGGCCACAGTTGCGAAGCGTGCCGGGTCCACCGGCGCTGCGGGGAGTACATCTGATTTCGAGAACTGCACGTCCGCGTCCCGGACCACGCGCACTACCGGCAATGCGGCGTCAAGGTACGCCTTCGCTTCCGGTGACGTAAGTTTCGCGCGAATACCTTTTGCCATATCCGACGCGGGATCATCTGCGGCCGTACGAATTTCGGCGAGCGAACCGTATCGGAGCATGAGCGTCGAGGCTGTTTTCTCGCCGACACCTTTGATTCCGGGTAGGCCGTCGGACGAATCTCCGCGCAGCACAGCAAGTTCCGCATATGCCACACCGGCGCGGTCGCCGGGCACCCCGTATTTCTCGGCTACCTCGGCAGGTCCGAAGAGCTCGGCCTTGGATAATCCGCGGCCCACGTACAGGACCCGGACGGGTACGTAGTCGTCGGTGACAACTTGGAGTAGATCGCGGTCACCGCTCACGACGATGGTGAGATCGTCGCGTTCGGTGGCGGCAAGAGTGCCCAGGACATCGTCGGCTTCGAGACCTACCGCACCGGCGGTTGCGATACCGGCAGCTGCGAGAACGTCCTTGATCATGTCGACCTGGGGCGTCAAAGTGTCGGGTACTTCCTCAGACGAGCCGTCGGAGCCTTCTGCGACCCGGTGCGCCTTGTACGTGGGTACGGCGTCGACGCGAAACTGCGGGCGCCAGTCGAGATCGAGACACACCGCAAGGCGGCTCGGTTGGTGCTTGGTGATCAGTGACGCGACCATGTCGGTGAATCCGCGTACCGCGTTGACCGGCCTGCCTTCGGAATCGACAAACGACTCGGGCAGTGCGTAGAACGCACGAAACCACAGGCTGGCACCGTCAAGGAGAAGCAAAGGCCCACTCATGTTCAGTATCTTGCCAGTCGGCACTACTCACCGTGCCTGTCGGCACTAATCTGGACACCATGAACTCTCCCGCTGACCTTGGTTCACGTTTCGCTTCTGCCGTCTACAGCTCTCGTATCGCCCGCGCCGCGGAGTTGGCGCGGGGAGCTGGTTTGGATGGTCTGGTGGTGACACCGGGGCCGGACCTGCGTTACCTGACGGGTTCGCGGGCCGATTCCTTCGAACGACTGACGGCCCTGGTCATTGCAGCGGACGGCGCGCGGGCGTCGGTTGTGCTGCCGCGGCTGGAATTGGCGTCGTTGAAGGAATCTGCAGTGGGAGACCTCGGCTTGGATGTTCTCGACTGGGTGGACGGTGTTGATCCGTATGCCATCGTGGCTGGGTTGCTGCCGGCCGGCGCCAAGGTGGCCGTCACCGACGCAATGCCTGCGCTTCACCTCATTCCCTTGGCGGACGCAGTGGGTACGCTGCCGATCCTGGCGACCGCAGTACTGCGGGAACTGCGCATGGTCAAAGACGCTGCCGAGATCGATGCATTGCGTCGGGCGGGGCAGGCTATCGATCGCGTGCACGCACGGATGGCCGAGTTCCTGATCGCCGGACGAACGGAAGCTCAAGTGGCTGCGGCGATTTCAGCGGCAATTCTCGAAGAGGGTCATACGGCGGCTGCGTTTGTCATCGTGGGTTCGGGCCCTCATGGCGCCGATCCCCACCATGAGGTGTCGGACCGGGTGATCGAAAATGGCGATGTCGTTGTGATCGACATCGGCGGACCGGTGGAGCCCGGCTACAACTCCGACTCCACCCGCACCTACAGCATGGGGGAGCCGTCGGCAGACGTCGCCGCGCAATTCGCGGTTCTCGAAGCCGCGCAGCAGGCGGCCGTGGACGCTGTCCGCCCCGGCGTATCCGCTGAGTCAGTGGATATTGCGGCCCGCGAAGTGCTTGCAGCGCAAGGGCTTGCCGAGGTGTTCGTTCACCGCACCGGCCACGGTATCGGTTTGTCGGTGCACGAAGAGCCGTACATCGTCGAGGGCAACACCATCGAGTTGGTCGAAGGTATGGCATTCAGTATCGAACCGGGAATCTACTTCAGCGGCAACTGGGGTGCCCGCATCGAGGACATCGTGGTTGTCACCGCCGACGGTTGCGAATCGTTCAACAACCGTCCGCACGGGTTGACAGTTCTCTAGTTCAGCATGTCAGTTCTCGGCGCGGCGTGAGCCGCAGATTCGGCCGCGCAGAGTCGCCAAGCCGGGGCCTTCGAGTTCGTCCGTGGCATCGTGGCGACCGGAGATAGACATGAGTAGAGCTTCGCCTGGTCCGCGGACGTCAGGCCCGCGTCCCGCGGTCCAGTCGAGGTCTGTTGCGACCAACCGGAGGCCCCGGATCCGTCTGCGTGCGCCGATCGGGGGTGCGATGCGTGCGAAGTCCAAAGCGGGCACGAGCCGCTCGGTCGGGATGTCGCGGGGAATGCCGAGGGGGCGGCGAATGTCCTGCTGATGAATCATTGCGTCGACTAGGGCGATCCGGCCACCGAAGCCGGTAGTGAGTCCTCGAGGTTTCAAGCTGCGCTCGAGCAAGTCAAGCAGTTGGTGCGGGCTGTGCCCGGCGAAGTCGTCCAGCCCGATCACATTTGCTCGGTCGAATCGTAACCAGCCGCGAGTGAACCGGCGAGCGACCCCGACCGGACTCAGCTCTTCGTAGCTGAGCATGTGGGCAACGACGTCGCGGACGGTCCAGCCCGCACACAGCGACGGCGCCTGCCATTGCTGTGGGGTCAGAGAATGCAGGAGCGTCGCGAGTTGGGCCCGCTCGTCATGAGCCAACTCGGTCACGTCACGCATAGAACTCCCGATCCGGTGATAGCGCGCGGAGTTGGCCATTGACGCATTATTTCCGACGCCGAGCGGCCCGTGGGCTAATTGCGTCAAAAGGCTCGCAGTCCGTTGCTCACGCTCAGAGCGCCCGGAACATGCAAGCGCGAGGCCACTGATCCAAGCCGTGCGCGAGTTCTGCTGCCCGGATCTTCTTCAATCCGGGCGTTTCTTCGGTCTCTGCGAGGTACCGGAAGCCGAACCGCTCGTAGTACGGCCCGTTCCAGGGCACTTCGGTGTAGGTGGTCAGTGTGACGGCGGGTAGGTCATGCTCGCGTGCCCACTCGACCATATGGTTGAGCAGTGCCAGCCCGATTTTGCGGTGTGCGTAGTCGCTGTGCACCGACACCTGATCGAGGTGCGCGTTGCCGTCCACGATCTCCACAAGTAGGTATGCGACCGGCTTGTCGTCGAGATCGGTGCTCACCCAAGCCTTGTCGGACACGACGAACTCCCTGAGTGCCTCGATCGACGGTGGTTCATCGCCTGCGACGAAAGCCATTCCGATCTCGGTGAATGGAAGTCCGGCGGCCCGCTCGATGCTCTGTATGGCGATGAGATCGCTCTCGCGGGCAGACCGTATCGCGTACGTGTTCACCGATCCTTCCTTCTTTCATCGTGCTTGTCGCAGTCCCGAATGCGAGTGCCAACCAATTGACCGGTGGTGCACGGTCTGCTGCGGAATGAAGGCGAGGATGGCCCGTCCGACGAGGATCGCAATGACGCCTAACAGTGCACCGGCCGGAAGTGAGAACAGTAGGCCCACCAGCCGTCCGCTGATGTCCTATTTGAAGGCCGGTGATCCAAGAATGCGGGCCACGTCGATTTCGATGACCACTCGGGCCGGGTTGACGCGCGGTTGGCGGTACCGCTCGGCGTAACGCTCGACGGCGTCGGCCACGGATTCGGCGTCGTCGAGCACTCTGGCCGGGCCTTCCAATGTGAGCCAGCGTCCGCCGTCGACGGAGCCGATGGCGGCGTAACCACCCCTGGCCGCGTTGACAGCTTTCTGGGAGCCCCCACTCGTAATGACCCGGGCTTTTCCGGCTTCCTGATCCCAGGTGAACCCGACTGCAACCACGTGCGGAGTGCCGTTCGGGCGAAGTGTCGTCAGGGTGGCGAGATGGTATTCGCGGACGAAGGCCAAACCGTCTTCGGAGAGCGCGGCCGTAGTGCGGGGGGTGATGGTCATGCCACGACGGTAATCGAGGAGACTAATGCAGTGACTGCGGGTGCAAACAACGAAGATGCCGAGACGGTTCTCCTACTGGGAGGGCGCAGTGAGATCGGCCTGGAGATAGCCGTTCGCCTGGCGCCTGGTCGACGGATCGTGCTGGCGGCGCGGCGGAGTGGTGAACTTGAACAGCAGACCAAGATGCTGCTGGACGCCGGAGCTGCCGCGGTCGGTGTTGTCGAATTCGATGCCGACGCAACTCAGAGTCATGGATCGGTCTTTGCGCAGGTAACGGCCGCCCATGGACCGATTTCGATTGCCGTACTGGCGTTCGGCATCCTCGGTGATCAGTCGCGCGCCGAAAACGATGCCGCACATGCTGTCGCTGTTGTTCACACTGACTACGTCGCGCAGGTCAGCATCTTGACTCACTTGGCGGAGTTGATGAAGCGTCAAGGCCGCGGCAAGATCGTGGTCTTCTCATCGGTGGCGGGCGTGCGGGTGCGTCGCGCAAACTACGTCTACGGCTCGGCCAAAGCAGGTTTGGACGGTTTTGCCAGCGGGCTAGGCGACGCGTTGCACGGTACCGGAGTTCAACTGCTGCTGGTTCGGCCGGGATTCGTGATCGGAAAGATGACGGAGGGCATGACGCCCGCACCGATGTCGAGCACACCATCACAGGTTGCCGACGCCGTCGTTCGTGGTCTGAAATCCGGGGCTACGAGGGTGTGGGTGCCCCGGATCCTGCAGCCTGTGTTCTTTGTGATGCGCCTTCTGCCGCAATCGATCTGGCGGCGGATGCCGCGATGATCGTGCATGAGCCCGTTGTTGTCGTCGGCTTGGGTGCCGACGGGTGGGACGGGTTGTCGGACGCCGCCAAGCGTGCGGTTCGGGAAGCGCAGGTGCTGATGGGTTCACCTCGGCAACTGGAATTAATCCCGACTGTCGAGGGCGCGCCGGATGACCGCATCGTGTGGCCTACGCCGATGATCCCGGCACTACCAGGTTTGTTCGAGGCCAACGCTGATCGGCACGTCTGTGTGCTGGCCAGCGGCGATCCGATGTTCCACGGGATCGGCGTCACGCTGGTGCGTTTGTTGGGCGCAGACAACGTTAGGGTGTTCTCGCACCCGTCGTCGGTTGCGTTGGCCAGTGCGCGAATGGGCTGGGCGTCGGCGGATGTGGAGTTGGTGAGCCTGGTCAATCGCGGCGCATCGACAGCGTTGGCGGCGGTCACTGCGGGAGCTCGCCTATTGATTTTGAGCAACGGCAGCGCAACGCCGGGTGAGGTGGCCGCGTTGTTGGCCGAATCAGGCTTCGGTCGATCTGTCTTGACGGTCCTGGGCCAACTCGGTAGTCCGAACGAATCGCGGACCGCTGCGCTAGCGCAGGACTGGGATATCGACTCCGTGGATGTGGATACATTGAATATTGTTGCGGTGGAATGTGTCTCGGACGGCACCCGCCCCCGGCTGACTCGCACCCCCGGACTTCCCGACGCTGCATTCTCCGGTGACGGTCAGATGACCAAGCAGGAGATTCGCGCTCTGACACTGTGTGCGTTGGCACCGGCACCCGGCGAGTATTTGTGGGACATCGGCGGCGGCTCCGGAACCATCGCAATCGAATGGATGAGAACTCACCCGCGCTGCACAGCAACAACTTTCGAGCGTGTTCCGTCCCGCATTTCGCAGATCGAGAACAATGCCCAGGCATTGGGTGTCCCGGCTCTCGACGTGCTGGGCACGGCACCCGAATCATTCGCAGAAGTGCGTCGTAGTCCCGATGCGATTTTCATCGGCGGCGGCGTCACCCAAACTGGAATGCTCGACGCCTGCTGGTCTGCGCTCGACATCGGCAGCAGGCTCGTCGCCAACGCGGTCACTGCCGAGTCGGAAGCGCTGCTACTGGAGTGGTTCACGCGCTACGGCGGAACTCTGCGCAGGCTGCAGGTGCAGCGTGCCGAACCCCTGGGAACATTCAACGTGTGGCGACCTCAACTGCCGGTGGTGCAGTGGTCGGTTACCAAAAAGCTGACGCTCGAAGATGGCGTCGACAAGTCGGAGGAAAACTCGAAATGACCGTCCACTTCATCGGTGCGGGGCCCGGTGCGGCCGATTTGATCACGGTGCGCGCGCAGCGAATCATTGCTTCCAGTCCGGTGTGTCTGTACGCGGGCAGCCTGGTGCCAGCAGAACTGCTCGAATCGTGCCCTGCCGACGCGCAGGTTGTGGATACGGCTCGATTGAGCCTCGAACAGATCACGGCGCTGCTTATCGCCGCAGATTCCGCTGGGCATGACGTCGCGAGGTTGCATTCCGGCGACCCGTCAATTTTCAGTGCAGTGGCCGAGCAGGCTCGACGCCTCGACTCCGCGGGAGTCCGATACGACATGATTCCCGGTGTTCCCGCATTTACTGCCGCTGCCGCCGCGCTGGGCCGTGAACTGACGGTGCCGGGGGTATCGCAGACAATTGTTCTGACCCGGGTGTCCACCTTGTCGACGGCAATGCCTGACGGTGAGGATCTTCGCTCGCTCGGCCGAAGCGGCGCAACGATGGTGATTCATCTCGGGGCGCACCGGATCGAGCAGATCGCTTCCGAACTTTCCGAGAACTACGGGTCGGACTGCCCGGTGGCTGTCGTTGCATTCGCGTCGAGGCCCGAAGAAATCGTGGTTCGCGGAACATTGGGATCGATCGTAAGCCTGGTGCACGAAGCCGGCATCACCAAAACCGCTGTCGTGATCGTGGGCCGGGTGCTGACAGCGGAAGGTTTCCCGGACAGCTACCTGTACTCGGCTGCGCGTGAGCGGACTACGCACTGAACGAGCAACGCCGGCGCCGTGTGCTTGTGCTCGGCGGCACTGGTGAGGGACGCGAAGTCGCTGCCAGCTTGGCGGATTCGTCCGACCTTGACGTTGTGACGTCTCTGGCGGGTCGTGTACGCGACCCTCGGTGGCCTGAGGGTGAAGTTCGGGTAGGCGGATTCGGGGGAGCGGAAGGGCTCGCGGAATGGCTGCACGAGAACAGCATTCAGGCTGTGCTGGACGTTACGCATCCCTTCGCTGCTCGTATCACCGCCAATGCGCACCGGGCCGCCGCGGCCTGTTCGATTCCGTTTGCGATCTGCCGACGTCCACCGTGGCCACAATGTGATGGTGACACATGGCTTCCCGCACGCGATCTCGATCATGCAGCGGAATTGGCACCGACACTCGGCAGGCGCCCGTTCCTGACAATCGGCCGGCAAGGTGTATCGGCGTTTGCCGGCGTTCACGGCGTAGATTTTCTGATCCGGTCCATCGATCCGCCGAGTGGCGAGATGCCGGAGTCGTCGACGTTGATCTTGGCGCGGGGGCCGTTTGACGTGGAATCAGAGGTCGCGCTCATGCAGCGCCATGACATCGACGTCGTGGTGACCAAGAGTAGCGGCGGCGATCAGACGTACGCCAAAATTGTTGCTGCACGACAGTTGAAACTCCCCGTGGTGATGGTGGTGCGCCCACTGGCGCCGACGGGTGCGCGCACCTTCGATTCACCGGATATGGCCGCGCAGTGGCTCGAGTCTGTCCGAGGTTCAGAGGACGGATGACAACACCATCTGGTCGGTTTCAGGTTCGTCTAAGGTTCGCGGCACATACTGGAAACATGTGGGGAACGGGCAACAAACACCGAGGTCGGACATGAGGGTGTCCGTTCCCGCTCTCGGCCGTCGCCAGCATTCGGCGATCCATGTCCGAACGCTCCATGCCCGAGTGAAACTTCTCACGGCAGGCTTGGTTGCGATCGCTGTGATCGCTTCGGCGGCTTCCGTGTACGTCGTGTTCAACGCGTATCTGCAAGGCAATGTCGATCGTCAATTGGAACGGACGGCTGAGGCAATCGTCGATACCGTCAACTTCGGCGGGGTCACACCGGTTTTGGGGTTGACCGCGGGAGCCGACACCGCAGTGATTCAGGCTGTCGGATTGGTAACAACGGACGGGGCGTTGGTGACCGCCACTCCCGGCCTGCCTCCGTTCAGTACCAGCAGTGACGCAATCAAATCCATTGCACACCGCGCGTCGGGTCCCACGATTGCGACGCTGGACGCCTATCGGGTCCTCGTCAGTCCGTCGGTCGCAGGTCAGACGTTGATCGTGGCGCAGTCCTTGGGTCCGACGCGTTCGGTGTTGAAACGGCTCGCGGTTGTGTTGGCTGCGTTGGGTGCGGCGGGTATTGCCCTCGCCTACGCCGCGGGAGATGCTGTGGCGCGCACCGGTTTGCGGCCGATTTCTCGATTGACCGCGGCAACACAGCGCGTCGCGGCTACCGATGATCTGACACCGATACCCGTCACCGGGGACGACGAGTTGGCGTCACTGACTGTGAGTTTCAATCGAATGCTCGGAACGTTGTCGGAATCCCGGACTCGTCAACGCGGGTTGATTACCGAAGCTGGTCAGGACTTGTTGGCTCCGTTGACTGCCCTGCGGACCAACATCGAATTGTTGATGTCGATGGATTCGGCGTCAGGCGCTGTATCGGAAATGGAGGTAGGTATTCTGCGAGACGAAATTTCCAACCAGATGATGGAACTGACGGTGCTGGTCGGAGAGCTGGTCGATCGCGCGCGGGTCGACGAAAGCGCATCAGGGAGAATTGATTCTCCACTGTTATGAGGCTCTCACCAGCGGATTATCGGTTTACGAAATATCTACCGGTAGTCCAACGCTGATAAGTTGGGGGAATTGTGAATATTCTGGGTATAGCCGGAAAGTAGGTGCAAACCGAAAGGGTTTGCGGGGGTGGGGCCTCGAGAATGTGAAAGGGGTTTCAGTGGTCAAGCAAGCACGCGCCGAGTTGACTCGGCAGCAGATTGTCGCCGGTGCGGCAGCACAATTCGAGAAGACTGGTTACGGCAGCACAAGTATGAGCGACATCGTCGCGGGTGCCGGTACCACGAAGGGTGCGTTGTACTTCCACTTCGCGTCGAAAGACGAATTGGCGCAGTATGTCATCGCTGAGCAGCATCGGATGTCGATCGAATCTGTTCAGGCGATTTCGGCTACCTCTTCGTCTCCGCTCGAACAATTGGTGATGCTCACGCACGAGATGGCTCGACAGATAGTCGAGGAGCCAATTGTCCGGGCAGGTATTCGATTGACGTTGGAACTGAGCACGTTCGAAGGCCCGGTTGAGCCGTATGCGGATTGGATCGCGGCGAGTACCGATCTGGCACAGCGAGCTAAGGACGCAGGTCAGATCAAGGGTTCAGTAGACATCGGTGCGCTGGGACGTTTCATTCCGGCGGCCTTTACCGGAGTTCAACTGGTATCCAATGTCATTGCTCGGCGTGCGGACCTCACGGAACGTGTCGACGAGATGTGGAAATTGATTTTGCCCGGAATAGTGTCCGATGCACTCTCCGGGGATGTCGACACGTTGGTCAAGAGTCGTTGGGTACCTGTGGCGGCATAGCCGTGTCAGACTGCCCAGATGACCGAAGAGCCGTTGACCTATCCCGAAGTGGGTTCTACCAGCGGTGAACTGCCGGCCGGCTATCACCACGTTCGCGAGAGCGCGATAGTTGGGTCGGGCCGCGCAGATTTCTCGACTGCCGCGGATACTGTCATGACCTGGGGGATGCACCGCGGGGCAGGATTGCGGGTGCGGTCGGCAGCGCAGACGGCGGTGGCCGGGCAGGACGCTACGTTCGGATTCGGCCCGGTGTCGATTCCGGTACGTGTTGTCTACGTCGTGGACGAGCCCGACCGTCGGGGATTTGCGTACGGAACGCGTCGCGGCCACCAGGAATGTGGGGAAGAGTCGTTCATCGTCATATTCGACGAGGTCAGCAAACAGGTTCGCCTCGAAATCACCGCATTCTCCAAACCTGGGACCTGGTGGGTACGGCTCGGTGCCCCAATTGGTCGATTGGTGCAGAAGTGGGTGACGCGGCGCTATATACGCGCTGTGATCGTGAAGGATTTCACTCTCTGAGCGAGTGAAATCCTTCACGATCAGTTAGGGATAACGGCGCGGCGTGAACACTTGCCGTCCGGATCCGGTGTCGACGACCTTTGTCATCGAGGAGCCGACTATCAACAATGTCCGCATATCGATTTCCGACGGTTCTAATTCCCCGAGTGTGACAATCCGAACCGACTCCTCGGCGCCGGCTACATCGCGGCCGATGATCACGGGTGTTTCGAGGGAGCGGTGATCGAGGACCAGGTCCTTCATTGCCTGGACCTGCCACGTACGCGACTTCGACGCTGGGTTGTAGACGGCAAACGCCATGTCAGCGGCAGCGACAGCAGAAATACGACGCGCCACGACGTCCCACGGCTTCAGGCGATCAGAGAGTGAGAGCACGGCGTAGTCGTGTCCCAAGGGAGCGCCGACGCGACTGGCCACGGCATTGGCTGCCGTCATTCCCGGAAGAATCCGGACGGGAACATTGCACCACTGGTCTTCGGCGGCAACTTCGAGAACTGCTGCAGCCATAGCGAATACGCCAGGGTCACCGGACGAGACCACAGCGACACGGGCGCCGTTCTTGGCGAGGTCGAGGGCCATGGCTGCGCGTTCCGCTTCGACGCGATTGTCGCTGGAGTGGCGACGCTGCCCGGGCCGTGTCGGGACGCGGTCGACGTACGGTCCGTAGCCGACGAGATCGGTGGCCAGTGAGAGTTCGTGGGCCACTTCGGGGGTGGTCCAGGCGGTGTCGCCGGGGCCGAGGCCGACCACGACAACCTCGCCGCGCGAGTTCTCCTGTCGAACAGGGTTGTTCGACGGACTCGGCACGATCGCGATCGAGAAGTACGGCACACCTCCGGGGTCGACATCGCCCGCAGCTTCGACGCGTTGACGTGTCGTACTGGCCCGCTCGACGTAGTGGGCTTCGGCGAGTCGGCCGGAGTCTTCGAGCGATCTCAGGACCGGCGGGAATGTGCGGCCCAGTTTGAGGATCGCGGCCGAGTCGGTCTCCTTGAGTCGCCTGGTCAGCTCTGCCTGCGGGAGGGTTCCGGGAAGGATGGTGAGGATTTCATCGCCCTCGACCAGCGGCTTTCCGAGAGCAGCCGACGCGGCGCTCACCGACGTGACACCGGGAATGACCTCCGCCTCGAAACGATCAGCGAGGCGTTTGTGCATGTGCATGTAGGAGCTGTAGAACAGGGGATCGCCGGCAGCGAGTAGCGCGACGGTGCGTCCGGCAGCCAGATGTACGGCCAACCTTTCGGCGGCGGCCTCGTAGAATTCGTCCATTGCACCCTGGTATCCACCGGGATGATCGATGGTTTCGGTGGTAACGGGGTAAACGAGGTGTTCCTCGATCTGGCCTTCGCGCATGTACGGAGCGGCCACCGCGCGGGAAATGCTCTTGCCGTGCCGCGCCGAGTGGAAGGCGATAACGTCGGCCTCACCGATAACGCGGGCAGCCTTGACGGTCACCAGCTCGGGATCGCCGGGTCCGATGCCGACACCCCACAACTTGCCTTCGCTCATTCTACTTCGCTCGCAATCGCATTGACGACGGCCGCAGTGATGGCGCTGCCACCGCGTCGGCCTCGGAGTACCAAATGTTCTATGCCGCTGGGATGTTCGATCAGTGCTTCCTTCGATTCGGCTGAGCCGATGAATCCCACGGGCCCGCCGACGATAGCAGCCGGCCGAGGCCCGCCCGCTTCGATCAGATTCAGAAGATGGAACAGTGCTGTCGGTGCATTGCCGATTGCCACGACGGCACCTTCGAGCTTGGATCCCCACAGTTCCAGCGCGGCGGCGGAGCGGGTGTTGTCGATGTTGGCTGCCAGTACGGAAACTCGCGGATCTCGAAGGGTGCAGATTACTTCGTTGTCCGCGGGGAGGCGTTTACGGGTGATTCCGGCGGCGACCATGTTCGCGTCGCAGAAGATCGGCGCACCATTTCGCAGTGCGGTCCGGGCAGCAGTGATGACGCCCGGCGTGAACGCGATGTCGTCAACCAGATCGACCTGTCCGCTGGCATGAATCATGCGCACGACAGCTTGCGAGACATCCGCCGGGAAACGGCTCAGGTCGGATTCGGCCCGAATGGTGGCAAAGGACTGGCGATAAATTTCCGCACCGTCACGGATGTACTCGATCATGTGGCACACGATAGAGGCATCACCGAACTGTCGGATTCACCCGGTAACCGTTTTCGGTGGCGATCACATCGGCTACGTCCCCGCGGGGGCGTCCGCACGAACGGTCACAGCCGGCCCAGTGTTGACGGCCTTCGATCGGCAGTTTCTCCTGCTCGACGGCGGTGATTGCGTCGGATCGAACGTCGGCGAGCGACTTTTCGCATCCGGGGCTTCCGGTGCAGGCTGTGACGTCGAGCCACGGTGAGTTCTCGTCGAAGATCAAGCCCATCGGAGCGAGCACGCGCACTACCTGCTCGGCTGCGCCTTCGTCGAGGTCGAAGATCAGAACCGAGCGCCACGGGGTCACGACCACAGGTCTTTCGATGGCGGCGAGGAATTCCGCGAGCCGTGCGTCGAGGAGTCCGAACTGGAGTCCGCCGCCCAAAGCCACAGTTCCGTCTCGCTGTTCGAGCCACCCGATCGCCGGACCGGCGTCGGGAGAAAGGTCGATTGCACCGGCGAATTCGGCGCCGAGGCCCAGGTGGTCGATGGTTCGGGCGACTCCGTCGGGTACCTCGGCGAGACGCCAGTGCTTGTCTCGAACTGCGAGGAAGGCGTGGGCTGCGTCGAGTAGGAGCGAGATGGCGTCGTCCTCGTGGACGCGGTGGCTGGTGCGATGGCCGGCGAGAACCAACGAGTGCTCGGTTTCGCTGTGCGCGTGGAGACCGAAATCGCCGTGCAAGCCGCTGATATCGCCGCGGCCGTCGTCGAGCGTGAACAGGGTTCGGCCAGGTAGATCAGCCAAAGCGTGATCGGATTGAACCGCAGAATCGAGTTGCGTGACCAGGCCCCGGATATCGGCGACGCCGCCGATTCGACCCGAGAGTGGGGAGGCCAGAATGTTGCGGACGCGCTCGTGCGTCGCCGACGGCAGCAGCCCGGCCGACGCGATCTGCTCGGCAAAAGCGTTGGGGTCCTTGACCGCTCGCAGCTGGATGTTTCCACGTGACGTGAGTTCCAGCTGCCCGTTGCCCAACGTGCGGGCGGCGTCGGCGAGGGTCTGCAACTGTGGCGGTGTCAGCACTCCGCCGGGTAGGCGCACGCGGGCCAATGCGCCGTCGGCGGCTTGGTGAACCTGCAGTGCACCGGGGCACGCATCTGGTTGTGAACGGTCCTTCGGCATGGTTCCAGGGTACGGCCGTCAGGTACGCGGACTCCTGACCGGTAGCATCATCCGGCATACGTGACAGTAGTTGAGGAAACCGGTGAGAAACCGGTGCGGTCGCGCCACTGTGAGTGAATCGAGCGGATTGTTTCCGTTTGTAAACACGAGTCAGACCCTCAACTGCCGTCGATGACCGATCTTGGCCACGGGGCGCGAAACCCCAGGAAGGTTTCACCCGTGATTCTTCTGCTTTCGACGTCCGACACCGATTTGCTGAGCGCACGCGCCGGCCAAGATGTCGGCCGAGACGTATCGCCGAACGCGTGGCGCGGCGGCGACGTCTCCTACCGCTGGGCCAACCCGTCCAGACTCCTGGTCTCGGAAGACCTGCCGCCACTGCTCGAAGGCGTCGACCTCGTTGTCGTTCGCATCCTCGGCAGCCGTCGGAGCTGGGAGGACGGCCTGGACATGGTCCTGGCGAGTGGTCTGCCCGTGGTCGTTCTGGGCGGCGAGCACGCGCCCGATGCCGATCTCATGGAGTGCTCGACCGTCTCCGCAGGTGTCGCTGCAGAAGCGCACAACTACCTGGCCGAGGGTGGCGCGCACAACCTGGCGAACCTGCATCATTTCCTCTCGGACACAGTCCTGCTCACCGGTCACGGCTTCGATCCGCCGGCTCGGCTTCCCGCGTGGGGCATCGCCGATTTTGCCCCTGAAATTGCCGAAAACAGCGGCCCCGTCATCGCGGTTCTCTACTATCGCGCACAGCACCTGGCCGGAAATACTCGCTACATCCAGGCATTATGTGATGCAATCGCTGACGCCGGTGGAACTGCCCTCCCGATCTATTGCGCATCGCTGCGCACGGCGGAAGCCGAGCTTCTCACCACGCTTCGACGCGCCGACGCCATGGTCGTGACGGTTCTGGCAGCCGGCGGAACCAAGCCGGCAACAGCATCAGCCGGTGGAGACGACGAAGCCTGGGACGTCGCTGCTCTCGCGGCGTTGGATGTCCCGATTCTGCAGGGACTCTGCCTGACCAGTAGCCGCGCAACCTGGGAAGAGAACAGCGACGGGCTGACCCCGCTCGACGTCGCGACGCAGGTCGCCGTTCCCGAATTCGACGGCCGCATCATCACGGTGCCGTTCTCCTTCAAGGAAATTGACGCCGACGGACTCTCCACGTACGCACCGGACCTGGAGCGCGCTGCCCGCGTCGCCGGCATCGCGGTACGCCACGGCAAGTTGCGTCACATCCCGACAACTGAGCGTCGTATCGCATTGATGCTCTCGGCCTACCCGACCAAGCATGCCCGCATCGGCAACGCTGTCGGCCTCGACACCCCGGCCAGTGCCATCGATCTGCTGACCGAAATGCGCTCCGCTGGTTACGATCTCGGACCCGTCGACGGACCCGATGCAGTACCGGGTCTCGCGGCAAAGGATGGCGACGCCCTCATCCACGCTCTGATCGCCGCCGGCGGTCAAGATCCCGACTGGCTTACCGCCGAGCAGCTCGAAGGCAACCCGATCCGCATCTCGGCATCGCGGTACCGCGAATGGTTCGCGACCCTGCCGGAGGAACTGCGCAGCGGAGTCGAAGAGCACTGGGGCGAGGCTCCCGGTGAGCTCTATGTTGATCGCTCGCAGGACCCCGCGGGTGAAATTGTCATCGCTGCACTGCGATTCAACAACATCGTGCTCATGGTCCAGCCGCCCCGGGGATTCGGTGAAAAGCCCGTCGCGATCTACCACGATCCCGATCTGCCCCCGAGCCATCACTATCTCGCCGCGTACCGCTGGATTGCCGCTGCACCCGAGGCCGGTGGATTCGGAGCCGACGCTGTCGTCCACCTCGGTAAGCACGGCAACCTCGAATGGCTGCCCGGCAAGACACTCGGCATGTCCAGCAGTTGCGGGACCGACGCCGCGCTCGGCGACCTGCCGCTGATCTATCCGTTCCTGGTCAACGACCCGGGGGAGGGAACGCAGGCAAAGCGTCGCGCGCACGCAACGTTGGTGGATCACCTGATTCCGCCGATGGCGCGCGCCGAAAGCTACGGCGACATCTCCCGACTCGAGCAACTTCTCGACGAGCACTCCAACATCTCGGCTCTCGACCCGTCCAAACTGCCGGCCATCCGCCAGCAGATCTGGACGCTCATGCGTGCCGCCAAAATGGACCATGACCTCGGACTTGCCGAGCGGCCCGAAGAAGACGTGTTCGACGACATGCTCCTGCACGTCGACGGTTGGCTGTGCGAGATCAAGGACGTCCAGATTCGTGACGGCCTGCACATTCTCGGCCGCGCACCGCAGGGCGACGCTGAAATCGAACTCGTTCTCGCGATGCTGCGTGCCCGCCAGATGTGGGGCGGCGAACAAACAGTTCCCGGTCTGCGTGAGGCGCTAGGCCTGAGCGAGGACGGCGACGAATCGCGCAATCGCGTCGACGACATCGAAGCGCAGGCACATGCTTTGGTCCGCGCAATGTCCGAAGCCGAGTGGAATCCTTCTGCTGCCGAGGAACTCAGCGATGACCCGATGGTTGTGAAGATCTTGCAGTTCGCGGCCACCGAAGTGGTGCCGCGTCTGCGTCAGACCGACAACGAGATCAAGCAGGTTCTGCATGCGCTCAACGGCGGTTTCATCGCTGCCGGCCCCAGCGGTTCACCGCTGCGCGGCCTGATCAATGTGTTGCCTACAGGCCGCAACTTCTACTCGGTCGACCCCAAGGCAGTGCCGTCTCGCTTGGCGTGGGAAACCGGTCAGGCGATGGCCGAATCCCTCGCGGCACGGTACCTGGCTGATCACGGCGAGTACCCGCGCTCGGTCGGCTTGTCGGTGTGGGGGACCGCCGCGATGCGTACCTCCGGCGACGACATCGCCGAGGTCTTTGCACTGCTCGGTGTCCGTCCGGTGTGGGACGAAGCCAGTCGGCGCGTCGTCAGCCTCGAGGTTATCGATCTCGAAGAACTCGGCCGCCCTCGTATCGACGTCACTGTCCGCATTTCAGGCTTCTTCCGTGATGCGTTCCCCCACGTTCTGGCACTTCTCGACGACGCCGTGCAGTTGGTTGCCGCACTCGACGAGACGGACGAGCAGAACTACGTCCGAGCCCACGCGCAGGCAGATCTTGCCGAACACGGTGATGCCCGGCGCGCGACCACTCGTATTTTCGGCTCCAAGCCCGGGACGTACGGGGCCGGCTTGCTCCAGTTGATCGACTCGAAGACGTGGCGCGGCGACGACGACCTCGCCGAGGTTTACACCAACTGGGGCGGCTTCGCCTACGGTCGCGGCCTCGACGGCATCCCCGCTGCCGACGACATGCGTAGCGCCTACCGTCGAATCAATGTGGCGGCCAAGAACACTGACACCCGTGAACACGATATCGCCGACTCCGACGACTACTTCCAGTACCACGGCGGCATGGTTGCCACCGTGCGCGCGTTGACCGGAAAGTCTCCCGAGGCATATATCGGTGACAGCACCCGGCCGGAGTCGGTTCGGACACGCACACTTTCGGAAGAAACGGCACGAGTCTTCCGGGCGCGCGTCGTCAATCCGCGGTGGCTCGACGCCATGCGGCGCCACGGATACAAGGGCGCCTTCGAGATGGCGGCTACCGTCGATTACCTCTTCGGCTACGACGCCACCACCAACGTTGTTGCGGACTGGATGTACGAGAAGCTGGCCGAGACATATGTTCTGGACGAGCAGAACCAGAAATTCATGACGCAATCCAACCCGTGGGCATTGCACGGCATCGCCGAGCGATTGCTCGAAGCCGCCGAGCGCAAGATGTGGGAGCACCCAGAGCAGAAGACGCTCGACGGACTGCGTCAGGTGTATTTGGAGACGGAAGGCGAACTCGAAGGCGAGTAGTCCCAGCGTCCCAAAGGTTGTCAGCAGGTATGCGCATAATGTCTGAATGGCTGTTTGCACGCGATTTCGTCGGGACGGTGTCCGGTGCACCAACGAGACCATCAACTACGACGGTTGGTGCCGCGAGAGTGATTGTCACGGGTTCGCGCGTTCGGAATACTCGAAGGCTCCCGTCTCGATCGGTTCACCGCGCGGGACGTCCAAGCACATCCGGATGTCGAAAGACACGCCCGTCGGAGACATCACGATCGAGGATGTTGCGGACGTCCGCGTCTCGCTGCGCGCCGTGGACAGTTTCCGGTACCACCACGGTGGGGATCTGAAGGCTGCAGAGATTCAGTTGCGCAGCATGCTGGAAGATTTTCTGCTCAAATCTGCGCGATTCCTATCGGGCGGCGGGTACCTGCAGATGTCCAGAGATGGCTATGCACTGGTCCTTTCGCCTGATAGGGGCACAATTACCGGCTATTCCACTGTGCATCGCGAACGCACTTGGGAACAGGTCAAGAGCGGCGTGAAATCCCGTTTCAAGAACCGCGGGGAATCGACTGCTCCTCGGCCCGAGGTGGGGCCGCCGGTGTCGACGGCAGATTTTGCCGACAGCTTCGAGCCCACTTCCGTGCACCTCACCGCGCGGGTGCGTCAGTCCTACGCCCCGATCTGCGGCATACCTCGGACGTCACATGCCGAACTCGAGGCCGCAATTCGCGCAGTGATCGGTGAGTGGAAATCGGGGACCGTCGCGCATCTCGACGACGGACCTTTCGAACTCGAAATCGACGGCCGATACTGGCTCCTCTCGCCCGACTGCCGCGTCTTGATCGGGGTCAGAGCCCACTCATTCCGGAGGCAGTGACTATCGCTTCGACCGGATGATCTCCGCAACGTTGCGCTCGGCCAATGCAGTGATGGTCAGTGACGGATTGACCGTGCCCGTGCTGCCGGGAATCGCAGCGCCGTCCATGACGTACAGACCGTCGTATCCTTTGACCCGGCCGTATCCGTCGGTGGCCTTGCCCAATACCGCGCCCCCCAGTGGATGAGCGGTGAACGAGGAGTTGACGTCCTGCGCCAGCGGCAGCGCGCCCGGCAGAGTTGTGCCGGCAATCGACATCTTGTTCTGCACTGCGCGCAGCGCTTCGACGGTTGCGGCGCTGCCGTTTTTGGGCCAATTCAGAACGACGCGGTTGGACTGGGCGTCGTAGGTGAAATCCGCTCGCTGCGAATCGAGGGTCATACCAAGGCTGCCGAGCAGGCCGATATTGACGGGTACTCCTGGTACATGCCAGTTTTCGAGCGAGAGAGGCATTCCGGTTTCGTCGACGATACGCGAAGCGGACGGTGCGGCCTGGGCATTGCCGTCGCTGAATCCGAAGGAACGCACCATGGCGCCGTCGCCGTTGGTTCCCCAACCCTTGCCGATGTGTTCGTTGAGGTTGGGCAATGCACCGGTAGCTTGGGCGCGTACCAATAGTTCGGAGGTTCCGATCGATCCGGCTCCGAGAAACAGACGATCGCAGGTGATGGTGCGACGGCTGAGAACCATCCCGGTGGGATCGCTTGATTCGACCTCGACGATGTATCGTCCGTCGCGTTCACGCCCAATGCTCAGCGCCTGATGGCCGTAACAGACGGTGGTTTTTCCGGTTGCTTCGGCGGCCGGAATGTAATTCTGGTTGAGGTCGAACTTGGCGCCGTTGGAGTTACCCATGTTCGTCTCGCCGACAGAGGCTGACGGCCTGGTTCCACCGGTGAGTTCGGATCGGATAACGTCCCAATTCCAGATTCCGTCAACGCGCTGCGGGTCGAAGCCTGCGCGACGGGCGTCCTGATCCCAGCGACGTGAATGGCCGAAATTAGCTGACTGATACAAATCTTCGGGTAGGGGACTGAGCCGAAGCATCTGCCGGACCTTGGGATACCAGGTGGATGCCATCTCGTCGTAGCTCAACGAGTTACCGAAGACAGCGTCGAAGAATCTCCGCTCCGGCGCAATCATCACACCGGTGAAGATGACGGAACCGCCGCCGACGGCAGCTCCACGCCAGACCGAGATGTTCTCGTAGTCGGTGGCGTCGAGAACTCCACTGAAGTAATCGCAGACCACCGGCAGGCCGGTGAGGTTGGTGAACGACGTCCGGCGGAACACACCACGGCCGTCAGCGAGGAGGTCGGAAGTGTGGATTTCACGAAACGGATCCCGTGGCCAGCGCAAACCGCGCTCCAAGACCGTGACCGCAGTGCCGTTCTGCGCGAGGCGCAGTGCCGTTGCGCTGGCACCGAATCCGGAGCCGATGACGATGGCTTCCGAATGAGCCGGCGCCGGCGGAGACGGAACGAACAGTTCTGGAACCAGATTGCGGTAGTGATCGCTGCCCATGGGCAGCGCGTGCTGCGGCGATGGTGCTGCGTGCCCGACCGCGGTGGATGTGAGCGTTGTAGCGGCAACCGTCGCGCCAGCTCCGGCTGCCTTCAAGAAATTTCGACGCTGCATGATGAAAAATCGACTCCAGAAGCCTCGTTAATACAGTTAACGAAAGAATAGCTCGAGGTTGGTCTTTCTCATGCATTGAGGCCGGGAGAAGGCGCCCAATTTCGGCATTTATCGGACAAATGGTCAATTATCAGACCGGTGATGCGGTCGCTGGGGATTATCTGAAGTTTCCAGTTGCCTGTTTGTTGTTGCACACACCTATCCTCGAGGGGTGAACCCAGACTTCAAACGAGTGACCGAATCCAAATACGTCTTGCTTACCACCTTCCGCAAAGACGGCACACCCGTCGCAACGCCGTTGTGGGCTGCGCCCGACGGTGAGCAGTTGTTGATGTGGACGGTCACCGATTCGTACAAAGTGAAGCGGATCAAGCGAAATCCGTCAGTGACGATTGCCGTGTGTGATGCTCGTGGCAATCCCAAAGGTGAGCCCGTAGCCGCAAAGGCGGAGATTCTGGATGGACCCGGAACCGATCACGCGCGCGATGTCATTGCCCGTCGGTACGGCATCATCGGCTGGATCACCATGAAGGGCAGCCTCCTTCGTCGCGGCAAGACCGGCACCGTCGGGCTGGCGATTACTGCTGCGTGACCTCAGTTTCCGGTGGTCAAGACCATGCGGAAGCGGGCCTTGCCGGTGAGCATCTTCTCGAAGGCGGTCCCGGCATCGTCCAGCGGCGCCTCCTCGGTCCAGGCCCGCACCCCGGTTTGGGCGGCAAAGTGCATAGTTTCCTCGATGTCGAGTGCGGTTCCGGACGCATGACCGTACATCTTCTTGGTGTTGTTGATGAACTCCAATCCGCTGAGCTGCAAAATATCTGGTGTTGCTCCGACGATGACGAGTTCGCCCCGTCTTCCCAGCCCGTCGAAGGTGGCGGTCATCGCCTCGCCGTTGGTGACCGTCGCGAGAATGACCTTCGCGCCGCCGAGGGATTGCAGTGCTTGTGCGACGTTTTCGGTGGTGCTGTCGATGTAGTGATCAGCTCCCAATTGTTTTGCCAATGAAGACTTTTCGGCACCGCGGGCAATGGCGACGGTGACAAAGCCCATCTGGGTAGCGAATTGCACGCCGAGGTGGCCCAGCCCTCCGAGCCCCAGGATCGCGACAACGTCGCCAGCTCGTGCGGCACTGCGACGCAGGGCGTTGAACACGGTTACTCCGGCGCAGGCGAGTGGCGCTGCCTCGACGGCAGAAAGCTCATCCGGAATGGCTGCCAGTGCAATCGCGGGTACAACGACGGAATCCGCGAACCCTCCGGGGTAAGCGACACCAGGAATCTGCAACTTGGCGCAGTTGACTCCGTCGCCGTCACGACAGGCGTCGCAATACCCGCAGCTACCGCCGTACCAGCCGACCGCAACCCGTTGGCCGAGTGTCCAGCCGTCAACTCCGTCTCCGATCGATTCGATCCGGCCGGCGATCTCATGGCCGGTGGTAAGCGGAAATGTTGTGCCGGGAAGTAGTCCGCTCGTGATCATCGCATCGGAATGGCAGACGCCGCAGGCCTCGACGGTGACGCGTACGTGGCCTGGTCCGGGCGGCGGGGTAGTGACCTGCGTCCGAACGAATGCGCCACCCGCTTCGGCGGTGTGCATCGCTCGGGTAGTCGAGAGTGTCATGGCGTGTCCCTTCGCTGAAAGGCTGATGGTCGTCCTCATTCCAGACTCGTCCAGAACTCGATCATTAGCCACGGGACCTACAACGGTTTCGTACGTGGGCACAAAAGACCTCCGGAGCTGTGTTCGCGAGGAATCGCCCGACATTGCTCCGGAGGTGTTGACCTTGGCCAGATTTCAGCTCATTCAGCTACCGAAAAGACTGAGCGATCCCAGCGATCCGGTCGACGAACTCCGATCGCTCACGGTGACGGTGACGGTGACGGTGAAGGTGAAGGTACCCGAACCGATCGAGGGAGAACCAGCCCGGATGCTATGGACAGTGCAGGTCACAGTGGTCGTGCCGATGGGAAATGTAATGGACGTATCCAGTGGGACAGCGACGTTCTGCGGTCGGGTACATCCGGTCAGGTCCGTCCAGGTCAGATCAGCGCCGGACAAGGTTGCGTCGGACAGGTCTGCTCCAACTAGTTTTGCACCGATCAAGTCCGCACCGGACAGGCTCTACGAGGGTAACCACGGCCTCCGAACATAACGAACATTCACCCCATCTGGGCTCGATTGGGCGGAGCGGGTTTTCGGGAAACGGCGCGACCGGAAACTTGGTGTGGTCCACTCGAACCGGAAATGACGGACATTGCCCGTTCTCAGCGAATAACCGAAATGGAGAAGCGATGCAGAAGTTGCGGTACAACGCCCCGATGACGGGGGTAAGGGGCCGGTTGGCTCTGACAGCACTGACGGCTGTGCTGATTACCGCTTCTGCCAGCACCGCAACGGCGCTGCCCACCTGGGGGCCACTTGCCCCCGCGAACCCGTTCCTCGGACCTCTGGGAACCTCGACGATGCACGGCGACGCAGGTTCTTCGGATGCAACCCCGTTGGCTGGTCCGGGCAACGGGGCACTGGCAGTGGAGTCGCTTTCCTTGGCATCAGCGTGCCCGACGTTGCTCGAAGGCTCCGACGGACTGGTTTTGGCGTTGTGCACCAGCATTCTCGGACAGGTTCCGACCCTGCATCTGATCGACACTTCCGACTTCGAAACAGGCTCGTTGGGTTCGTTGGGTTCGTTGGGTATGGTGGCCGGATCGTCGGCGCCCGCCGCTTCGGTGGCGCAGCTCGAATTCCCGAAAAGTAGCCTGCTCGGCGGCGTCTACGCCTACGTGGACAACGAGGACCGGCTTGTTGCGGTCTTCGGTGACAACAAACTTGTGCGAGTGAAGCACGAGCAGTCAACGGACGGAGCCTGGCGACTATACGTCGATCAGTCCGTCGACCTGAGTGGTTCGATCCCGGCCGGAGACAGTGTTACCGGCCTGGCCCCGGACTGGCAGGGCAATGTGTGGTTCGCGACCGGAGCCGGCCTGGTTGGACGAGTGGATGGGGGAGGCGTCGCCCGGACTCTGCAGCTGCCTGCTGGGGAGGGAGTGCAGAACAGTATTTCCACCTCGCCGACCGGTACTGCCGTCGCAACTACCCACGCGTTGTATCAGCTCAGCGCTTCGCAGGATGGCGCACCGGCGATTGACTGGCGTGCGCCCTACGATCGTGGCAGTGCGCGCAAGCCGGGCCAACTCAGTTGGGGAACCGGTTCGACGCCCACCTACTTCGGTCCCAACGGATCCGACTACCTGACCATTGTCGACAGTGCCGACACTCAGGTGAATCTACTCGTCTACCGCGCATCGACCGGTGAAACTGTCTGCAGCCAACCAGTTCTCACCACCGGGGGCCCGGGCAGTGAGAATTCGCCGATCGGCATCGGCAATTCCGTATTTGTTGCCAGTACTTACGGATATCCCTACCCGGCGCAGCCTGCCGGCGCCGGACCCACCGTCCCCGCCAGTGCACCGTTTACCGGCGGAATGACCCGAGTTGACATCGACGTCGACGGTGAAGGTTGCCACACGGTCTGGAACAACGATGCTCGCAGCTCGGCTGTGCCGCATCTGTCAACTGCCGACGGAAATCTGTATACCGTTGTGCGTCAAGTGAATTCGCCTTCCGGTGATACTTCGCCGGCCGACGGATTCGCTTTCACAGTGATCGATCCGGAAACGGGAAATATTGTCACGACGCGTGACCTGCCCGGGTCGATGATCAACGACACGTTGCAGATGTCGGCGCTCATCGACTCGTCGGGTGACTACCTGCAGGGAACGATCAGCGGAGTGATTCGAGTCAGCGGCCAGTAGAGTTGGTCGGTGATCGCCCCGCACACTATTCAGTGCGTGGGGCGATTTTCTGGATCCAGCGTCACGGTGACGGTTACCCGGCCGCGGGCGTCACGGTGACTGACCGCGTGTCCGGTGCGGCCGCAACCGTTGAGGGTGGCTGTTACCGGGGCGCCTTCATTCCGGAAATTGCGCCACCAATTCTTCTTGTCGGGCAGGGCAACCCTGATGGTGAGTTCGTTTCCTGATTGCGTGAACGACACCGGGAGCGTGAAGGTCTTACCCGACTTACGTCCGGTGTAGGTGAGCACGACCATCGACTTGCTGGCGTACTTCCCCAGAACGGGGATGTGGGTTGAGGCCAACACGATCTTGTTCACTGCGGCAGCGATCTTCTGAAACGTGTTCATGCTTCGATCCTTCCAGTTTCGGCCAACTCCATCAGCTCACCGGTAGTCACCGCAGGACACTGCCCTGTCAGCGGACCACCAGGTCATGGTCGGTGGCGCTGAGGGTGATCGCCGCAATATGCCGGCCGCGCATCCAGTCCCGGACAAACGCGTCCAACGCGGGATTCGATCCTCGGGCCGCGTACGAGTCCGCCGGGATCTCGATCGCCCCGACGAGGTGGCGCGGGTTGGCGTCGAGGCCGGCTGCGCGGGGTGTCATCCGGAGTCCGTCGGCGGTGTGCAGGATGACCGGAATGACGGAGCCATCCGGTGCGGTTACGGTCGCGGTCCGAGTGGTGGCGACCGGGTCGAAGTGGTTCACGTCCAGTCGGTAGCCGGACGGCTGCGCGTGCTGGCCGATCGCGTCCAACATGCGCGGATCCACCACTGTGTACGGAAATCCGATGTCGATCAGTGTCTGACCGTCGATGGCGCCGTCACGGGCCGGAAGGGTCGTGGACAGGTTCCAGGGGGCTGCGGGGGCCAAAGTGTCGGTCGAGCGGTCCGTCGGCGAGTTCTCGATCGGCGTACCGAGGAGGTCTGCGCCGGTCGACGTGAACTCCCACACCCCGCCCACGAGATCCTTGTGCCAGAAACCGGATTCGCCGCCGCTGCGGCCCTCTACGCGCAACTCGCGCCGATTCGGTCCGGGGCCGAGAGAGTGCACACTGATCGCGGACGTGATCTCGCCGGGAATCTTGGGTTGGTGCACCCACTCCGGCGCCGGCAGCTGGATCGCGGCGGTACTGCGGTCCAGCGTCTCGACGACGAGATTGGGGGCGGTAGGCTTGTCCGACTGGTCGTCCCAGCTGTAGCGGAAGAAGATCGAGTCGGATCCCGACGAGTCGAAATCGAACGTGCGGGTGTACATGTCGCCGTACTTGTTCATCACGAAGGTGGTCGACCCGGCCCCCGACAACGATTCGGCCTGGAACCGTCCGCCGAGTGGCCCGCCGATCTCGTAGCTGTCGTCGTTGGGCAGCCACGGGTCCGCGTAGGTGATGCGGCTGCCGTCCCCGGTCAACGCGGGGAGCATCGTCATCTTGCCGTATCCGACGTAATGAATTCGTCCCGCGATATCGGTGAAGGTCTGGTTGTCCCACGGCGAGGACACACTCAACGCCCACCCGTTGGGTCGGTCCCCGGGTAGCTGCCGGCCGGGGCCGGCCCACAAGGGTGCGCCCCACGCAGAGGTCCAGTTCCAGAACAGCGGGTCCTGGGACGCGTTGTCCATCGTGTAGATCCAGCCGTTGTCGTCGACCGCGACGAGTTCGTCGTCGTCCAGCGATATCCCGACCAGGCGCCCGCGCAGGCACTCGGGCATCGGCACGTATCGCCAGGGCTCGGCTGAGGGCGAACCGGCGTCCCGTGGCCGGGTGAGCAGGTCGTGGCCAACGAGTGTGAAGTCCCAGAACCGGTTGAACTGGGTAGTCGGCGTGCGAACCTCGACGGATGTCGGGGCGGCCGGGCCGGTGAACGTCGGCAGATTGGTCAGTCCGACTCGGCCTCCGCCGGAGGGCGCCCCGGGCGGAAGTTGGGCGGTCCCGAACGGTACGCAGCCGGCCGGTCCTGTTGCGGCGGGTGTGGCCGCGGCGAGAGGCATGGGCAACATCAAGCTTGCTGCGAGGAGTATGCCGACATGCAGCAGTCTCGGTCGCTGAAGTTGCGAATTTCCACGGCTGGTGTGATTCACCGTCCGAGTGTCGCACGATTCGACACGTCGATCACACTAATGGTGAGGACGGTTGGTCGCGTCGGTCGTGGCGTTGGTGCGTCGGCGAGGATGCACTGTCCCCGAACCGATTGTGGTCCTTTGACATTGGACGCTTAATTGACTGTCGCCTCGCGTCCTTGGATGGCTGACACCACAAGGTTGCTCTTGGGCAAAGTCACTCCGGACTGTACGGCGTCGACCCACTCTGTTGTCGTGGCGACTGCAGCAAAGTTCGAGTGCAGAAGAACCATGAGTGTCCTGTGCAGCGACTCGGCTGATACCTGCCCTGCCTCGTTGGCCAAATGGATCGACCCGGTGGCGTCGGCGAGAATCTCAGCGGAGAACCCCAGGGCGTCGGACTCTGCTGCGGTCGCAAGGTCGCAGTTGTTTGTCATGTAGCCGACGATCGTGATGGTGTCGACGCTTCTCTCCCGCAACCAGTCGGCGACACCGGTCCCGGCGAACACGCTTGCGTACTGCTTTTGTACCTGCATCCACGCCGGATCGACGAGTTCCTCGAGTTCGGGGTGGAGCGACCAACCGGCCGTACCTTCGGCAAAAATTGGGGCGCCTACGGGTGTTCGGTGAGAAACGATGACGACTGGGACTTCTTTCGCAACAGCAACTTTGACGGTGCTGAGGATGTTGGCCAGAGACTCGTCGCGCGGCGGGTACTGGATCTGCAGCGGTCCGTCGAAGTACTCCTGCTGGACGTCGACAACGATGAGGGCACGGCGGGGGATAGACACAGTTGATCACTCCGGGAAGGTCGATCGGGTTCTGCTTTGCGTCGGCGGCGCCGGCGCTCTTCATCCATTCTTCGGGAGGTCGTCGGCAACAGTGAGTGGCACGGGTGCATACTTTCGATGACTTTGGGCCAACATTCTGGGGATCACATGCGAATTGCCGTGTACGCGTTCGACACCATCACGATGTTCCACCTCGCAGCACCGCTGATGGTGTTCGGCGAGGTAGGTCGTCTCGGGCTCGCACCTGACTGGGAAACCAGACTTTGGTCTGATCGACCAGGCGGGGTCCGCACCGCCGAGGGGTATTCGATCGGCGACGTAGCGGGACCGAGCACACTCGACTGGGCCGATATTGTGGTCATTCCCTCATGGCCGCTGCCACTTTCGCCGATCAGCGAGCAATTGCGAACGCGGCTTTCCAACGCGCACTCTCGCGGTACTCCGATCGTCGGGTTGTGCCTCGGCGCTTTTGCTGTCGCCGACGCAGGGTTCCTTGACGGCCGCTCGGCTGTCACTCATTGGGAGATGATGCCCGCACTCGCTGAACGCCACCCCAGCATCCGCTTAGACGAATCGGTGCTCTACATCGATCACGGCGATGTCATGACTTCTGCAGGAACGGCTTCCTCTATCGACGCGTGCCTGCATCTGGTGCGGAAACATCTAGGATCGGCAGTCGCCACCCGGGTGGCTCGGAGTCTTGTTGTCGCACCGCATCGAGAGGGTGGGCAGGCTCAGTACATCGAGCGACCCCTCGCGGAACCTGCCAGCGACACGGCTGTTGCGAAGGTTCTGGAATGGGCGCTGGGGCGGCTCGACGAGCACCTTTCCGTCGACCGACTCGCGGTCCAGGCGCGGATGAGCCGACGAAACTTCGTACGACAGTTTCGCCTTTCCACGGGCACCACACCGGCACGCTGGGTCCTCGAGCAACGACTGGGCGAGGCTCGTGTTCTCCTGGAAACGACAGACTGGAGCATCGAGGCCATTGCAGTCGCATGCGGATTCGGAAGCGCTGTCACCTTCCGGCAGAACTTCGTATCCGCGTTCGCAACCACCCCATCGTCGTATCGGAAGCAGTTCGCCGACACTCTGGCGATGGTCGCGTCGACGGCACACCACTGAGCGTTGTCGCCGTGCAACCGGCTGCTCGAGGTGCTTACTTAGATCCGCCGCTCAGTTTGTCTGCAGCTGCGATCATCTCGGGGATAGCGGCTCGGGCGAGTTCTTCAGATGCCGTGATCAAGGTCAGGCATCCGGCCGGCTCGTTGGCTGGTTGTTTCAGGGGTACACCGAGTCCCCAATAGCCAGGCTCAACCTCACCGTAGCTGAGAACGTAACCGTCGCGGCGGGCGTCGGTTACCCGACTTGACTCGCCGGGAAGCGGAGGTTGACCGGCGAGTAACGCATAGCCGGCTGCGCCGCGGTCTATGGGATGGCGACCACCCTCACGGAACGATACCCAGTAGCGAGCGTTCTTCGGTTCGACCACCGCGACCGCTACCGCCTCGGTGCGTTCGGCGACAAACAGTGCGACGCTCGCGCCCAAGGAATTTGCGAGTCTGC
The DNA here is from genome assembly GCF_022810305.1 of Rhodococcus sp. ARC_M6. GTDB lineage: Bacteria > Actinomycetota > Actinomycetes > Mycobacteriales > Mycobacteriaceae > Rhodococcus_F. Next base: position 14,218 of record NZ_JALGQH010000028.1, on the reverse strand, counting down.
GCAACAACGGTGTTGCTTCGTCCCGTAATCCGGCATAAAGGTCTCGAGCCAGTGCTGCCAATCCACCAGCGGCGCGGTACTTACCGTCCGTGCTGCGTTTGATGAGCCGAAAGTCGGCGACTGTGGTGAGTAATCGCGACGCGATGGTCCGATGGACGCCCAGCGCTTCGGCAACTTCCTGGATGGTCATCCCGTCGGGCGTGGTGGCCACCAATTCGAGAGCCTGCAAGCCGCGGGCCAGTGTCTGCGAGCCTGGTTGTTTGACGGACGACCCATTCGATTCTGAAGTCACAGTATGGACTCTATTCCCTTGGGAAATGCCGGCAGATCGTCACATGGTTCAAGCGGAGATTGCGTCGGCCGTATTGGTTTCCCGGCTCGCCTCCGGTGTCTCCGGGTTCTCGCTACGGCCGCGATAGGTGGCGTCGAGTAGCAGCGTCGCGATACCGGCCACCACCAAGACTCCACCGAACATCATGTAGACGGACTTCGGTGTCCAACCGCCGTTGAGAAGGTAGCCGGTGAGAATGGGGGCAATGATCGATACTGTTCGACCGCACCCGATCATCCAGCCGACGCCGGTCCCGCGAGCCGCGGCTGGATAGATGGGCGGGCTGATCGCGTAGAAGCCTGTGATGCCTCCGTTCGCGAAAATGCCGACGAGCACCGCGAGCGCCAAAGCCAGTGCGACGATATGGAATCCGGTGGCATAGCCGACAAACGCAAGCACGCCGCCGAACATGAGAAGCGCTGTCACAATCCTGGGCCGCAACACAATCGACAGTCCGGCAAAGATGATCGAACCGATGACGCCACCGACGTTGACGAGTACACCGGCAGTCACGCCCATATTCGAGTCACCCGTTGCGTCTGAGAGCAACTTAGGTGTCCAGGTATTCGCGAAGTAGAAGGACGCAATCAAACACGAGTATCCGACCCACAGGAAGATCGTGCGTCGCAACATGATTCCCTTGAACAGTCCATCGCGTACGACGCGTTCCGTTGCGCGAATAGGAGTCGGCAGCTCAGTGGAACGGGCGTAACCGAGCTTGTCCGCGATCTGGTTGTACGCAGTCAAAGCACCCGTGGGCCTCTTCTCGATCAGGAATTCGATCGATTCGGGCAGCGTCTTGACCACGACCACCAACATGATCGCGGTGATGACTGCGCCGAAGATGAATGCGGATCGCCAGTCGAAGACCGAAATCAGGACGCCGGAGATCGCGCCGCCGACAGCACCGCCGAGCGGGTATCCGACACCGTAGATTCCGAGTGCCGTGCCCCGTCGTTTGTCCGAACTGAATTCCGAAACCAGAACATTCAGATTGGCAACCAAACCGCCGATGCCCAAGCCTGCAAACACGCGGAAGGCGACGAGTTGCGGGACGTTGACGGCGCAGGCTGAAAGGGCCATGCCGACAGTGATGCCGACCAGACACCAGATTGCCAGCTTGCGCCGACCGATCTTGTCCGCCAGTGGGGAAATGAAGATTGCGCCCAGTGCTGTACCGATGATTCCGGCGCTGAGCAGATAGCCGATCTCGACGGAACTGATGTCCCAAGATTTCCCTAGGTGTGGCGCTACGAACGCCATGACGAGGATTTCGAAACCGTCGATCATGCTGAGTATCAAACAGATTGCGATCGTCGAAATCTGGTATCGACGCATCGGTTGCGTTCGAATCGCTTCACGAACATCCATCGAGATCTACTTTCATAAGGGTGGAGGGGGCTTCGCCCGCGTGGCAAGGATCAGATATCCCGGAGGATCGCTGTCGTGACGGCAAAGCCGGAAATGTATTCCTTGATCGGCTGGTAGAACTCGTAGGTGATCTCGTACTCGCCGCATGCGCGAAGAGCTGAATACGCAGCGACCCAGTTACGCACCTCGTGTGAGGAGTGGCCCGCTACCGCATCCATGTCGTCGGCGGTGTATCGATCGAAGTCTCCGACGTTGCCCGATGCACAAACATCGAGGAATCCTCTGTCCCACTCCGGATTCAGGTCCATGATGTCCGCCTCGTCGGCGGCGAATTTCACTGCGGTATCGATGACCCGCTGTTGCCGCACCGCCCGCGCTTCCGGCGTTGGATTCCGTCCGTCGGTGAGCATCTTGCGCTGTGCCTCGTTGGCGGTGGCGATCTGCGGTACCGGCGGGTCATGCGAGAGGCCACCGGACCCGATGAACAGGACTTTCTTGTCCGAGTTCTTGAAATACTCGCCGATAGCCTCACCGAACTTGCGTACCCGCGCGACCTTCACAAACGGCCTGGCCACGGAGTTGACGAAAACTGGAATGATCGGCTTGGATGCGACGTCACCATAGATGATCTCCATGGGTTGCACCGCACCGTGATCGACTTCCATCTGACGGGAAATCGCGATATCGAGGCCCTGATCCATCACGTACTGCGCGAGGTCCTCGGCCATAGCCTCCGGTACGTTCAGCTCACCGGCAAACGAGTCGTAGTCGCCGCTGCCCTTTGCCTTGTAGCCGATGCAGAACGGCGGCATCAGGTCGTAGAAGAAGCCGTTGTAGTGATCGGGTCCGAAGTTCACGATCACATCGGGATCAAAATTGTGAACAAAGGCGCGTGCTTGGTCGAATGCGGCGTTCACCGCAGCCTTGACGTCGGTCGGCGGATCGAGGTGGTGCAGTAGGGGACTGTGCGACATGCACAGCAATGCCTGCCTCATGACCGGCTCACACCCCGAGAGGAAAGGTACTCCGTGATAACCGTATTGAACTCTTCGGCACGCTCGACCTGTGACCAGTGACCGCACTGGCTGAAGATGTGCGAATCGGCATGTGGGATGACGTTGAGCAGTTCCCATGTCCGCGAAACAGGTATGACAACATCCTGGACACCGTGGATCAGCAGAACGGGAACATCCAAGCGGGACAACACCTTGAAGTCCAGGGGTAGCTCGATGCGGTCACGGTCACGGGCAGCAACGACCTCGGCCAGTCGATCCGACGCGGTGTCGTTGAGTGCCGATTGGTACCGCAGTGCCACCAATTCGTCAGTGACAAGGGACTTGTCGACGACGAAGAGCTCGAGTGTTTTACGGATGCCCTCTTCCGTCAGGTTCGGATTGGAGTGTCCGGCCAATGCGCCCGTCAGCTTTGCCCCACCGGTACCCATCGAGACGATGCCCAGTAGGCGCTCCGGGAAGTCGATTGCGAACTGGAAAGCCAGCCAGCCGCCGAGGGAGTTTCCGACGATCCACGTCTTCTCGATACCTAGTGCGTCGAGCACGCGCACGGCATGGCGAACCCACTCTTTGATGCCGTATTCCGTGTTCGGAGCAACGACGCTCTGTCCGTAGCCGATGGAATCGATTGCGATGCAACGTCCCTGTTCGCTGAGGGTCGGAAGGTTGAGCCACCAGTTTGCGGCTGCGGTGACGCCGGTTCCCGACCCGTGTAGGAAGAGGATCGGCGTGCCTTCTCCCAGTTCGTGATAATGGGTGAGTTCGCCGTCGGCGGTTTCGATCCATTTGTCTTCGAGGCCGAAGAATTCGTCGGTGGAGTATGCGGGAATCTCGGTTGTTGTCATGAAGTATCTGGCTTTCTCGGGAGGTCAGTGCTGTGAATCGAGGCGGGGCTAGTGAGCTATCGGGATCCGGTTTTCGCTGCTGGTGTTGGATGCGTTGAACCGCATTGCTTTCAGAATTGAGTCCAGCGTTGCCGGAGCATGTTGTGTCAGGCAGGCTCCCGCCACAAACCGGTCGGGGCGGAGGAAAACCAGGGGAGTGGGTCGGTCGTCGAACCATTTCTTGAGTCGGCCGGTGTGATCGCCCAGGACCAGCACATCCGAATCCATTCGCTTCTCAGCCCATTCGCGTTGGGTCTCCGGGACAACCGCGACCAGACGGGCGCCGAGTGCGGACAACTTGTCGAGCGATTCCTGCGGCAAGACGTCCTTGGGGTTGTTGCCCCAGACGATGACCGACCACCAGTTGCCGATCGCGTCGTCGAGCAGTTGATCCGGCGCATCGAGCGAGTTGACACGCGGCTGCGGAAACTGAACGCCAACGGGGGAGTTCTTGATGTTGGCCGTCAGGACAGGGATGAGTTTGCTGGTGAGTTTTGCGCCGGCACTTCCCGATTCCTGCGTGTTCGGATCAGCAAGGACGCCGGTGGTGTACCGCGGCATCGGCTTGAATCGCATGTCCGCGAAGTAGCTCTTGACCGGGGGGAACAGGTTGAGCACTGACGATGCGGCATCGCGGAGTACTGCTCCGACCGGATTAGTGATCTTGATGAGCCGGCCGAAGGTCAGCGACAGGTCCACCATTGCTTGCGCATGGTCCTTACGCTCGGATGTGTAGGTATCGAGCAGGGCGTCGTCCGCCTGGCTGGACAAGACGGTGGCTAATTTCCACCCCAGATTTGTTGCATCACGCATTCCGGAGTTCCAGCCCTGGCCCATCCACACCGGCATCAGGTGCGCGGCATCGCCGGCGATCAGCTGTCGACCCTTGCGGAAGTTGGAGGCCACCCGGCCGTGGTGGGTGAAGACGCGCCGACGAATGAAGTCCAATTCGGATGGGTTCGGAACATGATCTGCCAGAAGGGCATTCACGTAGTCCGGATCGGTGACCTGTTCTTCGGTTTCGTTGTCGTGGAGCATGAACTCCCAGCGTCGTACCGCATGGGGTAAACCGATGGATACGTAGGGGCGCTTCGGATCTGCACCCAGGAAGACGTTGGGGGTTCCGAGCGGATCGTTGTTGACGTCCACGACAAGCCAACGGGTGGAGGGTGATTCGCCCTCGAAGCTGACGCCGAGACGCTTGCGGGTCGGTGATTTGCCGCCTTCACACCCCACTAGATACTGCGCACTGAAGCGGCGTTCCTCGACGGTTCCGTCCGGCCCTGCTACCAGTGCGATCGCGGTGACGGACTGTCCGTCTTCTTCCACATTCTCGACGAGATGCCCGAACAGCACCCGGACGTTGTCGAAGCGGGCAAGCCCCTCGTAGAGAGCCTTGTCGGCTTCGGGCTGGATGAAACCATGCTTGCGTTCCCAGCCGAATTCAACGGTCTGCGGGTTGTTGACCAGCATGACCTTGCCTGACCCGTTGACCAGTCGCATGATGTGCTGCGGGTTGGTGTGCGGGCGGATTGCCTCCACCAGGCCCACCGTCTGAATGGTGCGAAAGGACTCGTCGTCGAGTCCGACGCCGCGCGGGTAATCGATGAGTGCATCCATGGCCTCGAGCACTGTGACCTGCTTGCCGTACATGCCGAGGATATTGGCAAGCATCAGGCCGGCGGGACCGGCGCCGACGATGAGTACTTCGGTGTCCTGAGTGGTTTCCATGACTCCCCATCTGGGTTAATGCAACTATCGAACGTAACCGTGCGTTATTTGCGCAACATGACAATTAGAAACCAAGAATCGAGGTACGTCAATCACCTTTTGTGACGGGGAGCGCAAGTTTTGTCCGTTGGGACGCTGCAGACAGTGGTCTCGGCATCAGGGACTGAGCGAAAGCGGCAGGTAGGAGGATTTTCTTCCGTGGCCTGCACTGCAGGTGACGAGGGTGGGGCCGACGGGAACATATCTCCGGGGAACACCGCCGCGCATGCAGGCGGGTTCAGCTGACCCCGTCAGCACTGGAGTGCGCTGGACCTCGATACACCGGAAGGAACTTCGATATTTATGCACATCGTGGCAGAGGCCGATCCGGGCTCTTCGACAGAAGATTCTACCGACCATCCCGGCGCAGATGTGCTTCGATTTACTCTGAACGGACAACCGCCGGATCACGAGCGCTGTACCGACACGGAGGAAGCCGAAGATGGGTGTCGTGACACGCAAAGTTGTCCGGCAGAAACTCCTGCAGGCCGCTGTTCTCGACAAAATCGAGCGTGAACATCTACCGGTGAATACCGCTCGTGTGCGAGAAAAAGTGCAGAACATTCGCCGTCATGTCACCGGAAAATCTTTGTACCGGTGCCTCGATGAGTGGGAACGCATCGTCGATGACAACGACATCGAGGCCGTCCGCGCAGTCGTCGAATCTGACGACGAGCACGACCGTGAGATGCGGAACCTCTCACCGCTGTCGATCCTGTTGAATGAAACGGAAAGACTTCAGGTGCTCGATATACTCCAAAGTAGTTGGTCTGAATGAACCGTCACGAATGTGTAATTGCGAAAACTGTTCGCACGAAGTGTACGAGTCGCAGGAAGGTCGGACGAGCAAGAAGTTCCACAGCAAGACGCTGTGAGCAAGGTGGAGCACCCGGAGGAGTCGGAGCTATGAACCGTCTTACCGAAGCAGAGGCCCGAGCCGAGTGCAACAAGTTGGTTCCGATTATGGCGCTCGAAGGGCGCACGATGGACGCCGCCAGTCAAGAAGTGTTCGTCGAATACCTTCAGGACAAACTCACGATCGACGACCTTGTCGCCATCGCGAAACGCCGCAACGGAGTGACCGCGTAGTGGAGGCAACTTAGGAAATTCTCTCGGGAGCGGGTCAACTGTTTCATCCCCTCGACGGTGAGAAGGGATAAGACAGGTTTCCCCGACACCTCCAAAACAGTTGCAGGAGCAGTCCGCGACTGGCCCGAGCGCACCCACCACCCGGCGAGCATTGCGTCGAACACCGCGGAGGACGGGCGACCCCGCCTACGAGGACGAGGTGTGCGGCTCCGTGCTCTAACTTGTGTTCGTGATCGATACCCGCCCGGCCTCGGTGAGTGGCTGTGTCCGCTCTAGTCCTTGGTTTCGGTTGGTGGGTGCGCGGTCTTCAGGCGTGTGGGGTCGACGGTGATGGCTGCGACGATGTCGGCGTTGATCGGGTCGGTATAGGGATCCGGCGTCGTGACGCGGATAACGCCGGTTCTGCTCGGTCCAGACAGGGCGACTGTCGAGGCATCGCTCGTCCGTTGGTTGATGCGTCGAAGTTCCCCGGGGCCGGCGACGCTCCATTTCGCCCCGTCACTATCGACCGCTACATCCGCTCGGGTCGCCGCTTTCCTAACGGTGCGCTCCAGTTCTGGATCGGTAACGGGCATCAGGCGGCGGGTCGTCTCGTCGAGGGCATGGAGACGATGAAGGTCCGGTTCGGTGCGCACGGTTCCGTATCGTCGATCGCTGGACAGCCAGGCTCTTGACCGACCTAGGACGTAGAGCTTGTGCTGGTGGACGGTAGTGGCCCAGCCACCTGCAGTGGTGTAGCGATCGAGGTTCAGCTCACCGTCACCAGTGAGCGTGCAGCGGTGGATGTCGTGCGGGGAGGTGATCCAGCAGCCGTCATTGCCGTCGGCGTGGACTCGGCGCGTCCACAGTTCATCGAGGATCTCGATAGGCAGAGGCAAGGTATATCGAACGATGCTCGGCGGACCGCCACGTGAGGCGTCGACTCGAAGCAATATCGGATCCGAGGCGTGCATGACCCACACGATGTTCTCGTGAACAGCGACAGCGCCGGCCCTGAAGGCTGGTCTGCTGTCCGATCGGGCGTTCAGGTCGAGTTCGACCAGGACGCCCGCTGTTACGAAGTCGCCGTCTCGTGTCGTTTCGGTCGGCCACCAGTCGACGTCGTTGGGGACTGCGTCCACTTCCGACAATCGGTCCCAGCCGGGAATCTGGCCCCAGCCGTTATCGAGGCGCCGCACTCGTCGCTCGACAAGATGGATTCGACGCACGCGACCGCACACCCGGCCGGGTCTGTCTCGGCCTCGGTCGTCCTCGATGTCTGCGCTGAAAACGCCGGTGAGGGTTACCGGTCCGCGGACGGCACGGTCGGTCCACCATTGACTGCTCCACCCATCGCCGAAAACGAGATGCAGCCAACGAAGAGCACCATCAGGGCCGGTCACCGGCGCGCGGCCGTATGCCGGGCAGGCGTTTGCCGTTCGCGTTTCATCACACACCGAAGGCGTATCGCCAGCTGAATAGAGCACTAATGACACATCGACTACGTCGCCGACTGCAGCGCGGGGAAATGATCCGTCGCCGATGACCCATCCGGGGACGGAGACGCGCAACGTTCGAGGACGTTGAATTACCTCGCGCACTTGGTCGTTCATGTTGTTCCCGACGCACTAGGGGGTCCGAACGGCGAAGCGTTCGGGCGTCAGGTCACCGCACCTGACGATACAACCATCGTTCGACGACGTCGGATCCGTTTCGAGCAAGGCCCGATCCCGATACCTCCCGTGTCGATGGCGCGACGGCCTTGTGAATCACGGTGCTACGGCCGCTGGATCCGAGCCTGAGCAACGCAGAAGCTCCACGTTAGAGGGCAGCTGATTCGAATGGTGCCGTTGTACATGCACATTCAGAACAGGCACGAAGGCGACGCACATCGTTACGGTCATGCGCCTTCAGTGGCTTCATGCCGACAACCGGACCGCGCCTAATCAGGGGCCGCCGGAGAGGGAGTAACTGATGTATCCGTCGCCCCACTCGAGATAAGCACCCGACGTTGCCTGACCGCGAATTTGGGCGTTCTGCCACTGGTAGACAGAGCGGACCAAAGGGAAGGTGCTCACTCGTTCGAGGGTGTAGTGCTCGTGAAGCCCCGACGAATATTGCTGGTCGAGTCCTTCACGACTGCGCGGCGGAAAATTGCTGATCAGATAGGTGCGTCCCAGAGACCCGATGCGTTCCGGTGGCGCAAAAATATTGGCGCTGCGATAGGTGAAAACCAGATACAGATAGGTCGCCGTGACGACGGCAGTCAGCGCAAATGCGCAAACCTTGAATGCACGACTAGTCAGTACTGGCATGGCTCACAGTACAACGGGCACTCATGTAGGCGTACCGGTGATTTTCTATCGGTCATCGTGATGTTGGAGGTTGAGGTAGCGGCTCAGAACGTGCTCTTGTTCCTCGGTCCCCGCTGCGTAGAACCGGGTGATCAGTTGATCGAAGTGCATTCCAGCGGCGGAGAGGGAGTGGACGAGTTGGTCGCCGAGGATGGTGTGGTCTCCGTTTCCGCGGAGTCCAATATATATCTCCCACAACAGGTTTCCCGGGGTAGGTAGCTCCAGTCGGTGTTCAGTGCGGAGAGTTGCGGTGCGCTCGGAGGCCGGAACGGGACTGAGAATCTGCCAGCGACCGAAAGTGGTGAGGGTGTCGGAAAGGACTGGGCGCAGCGCGGCGACGTATTTCGCGGCGCCGACTACGTCCGTGTGGATCTGCAGTACATGCTCGACGATGTCTCCGTTGTGGAACGGCGCCGGCGGATCCGGTTCGACGTCCCAGACGCTGCCGAGGGAGACGGGACAACCACCGACCGGGGGATAGTCGCCGAGCGTGGATTCAATCAGACACAGCATCGGGTGCGCGTAGAGAGTCGCTAAGCGCGCTTGTGCGGCGAAAATGTCGCGAATGCCGTGCGCATGTCCGCGACGGTTATCCAGGGATGGGCGTCGATGCGGTGTACGAGGTAGCCGAGATCGGTGAGGCGGTTGCAGGCGCTGTCGAGTTGGAACGCAGTGTCGTAGCGGTGCACGTTGCCGTTCTGTAGAAGACTCCAGTCGAATCGTCGTCGCTGCTCGTTGAACAGGTCGCGGTCGTTGGGATCGAACACGCCTCGGTGCACCATTTCCTCAGACTAGGCGAGGATGCGAATGCGGCAGTCCGGTGACTGAACCGCGACGTGCAAGCCAGTTAGTGTGTCAGGCTCACGCAATGGTCTGGTATCGACGATTCATGCCGCCCGGCGCCAAAGAGTTGGGTGCAATCGCGCACGGTCCGAGACTGTTGGCCCAAGTGGATGGGGTGACACTGGGGCTACGGTCGATTGTGGCCTACACATCGGGACTCGAACTCGCCGTTGTCGTGGTAGCAACGGGTGTTCATGCAGATGCGCTGTTACGTCAGTACACGGCGCCGGCGAGCCCCGATCCCGAAAGCGGGAGGCGCCGGCCGGGCGAGACCCATGGTCGACCTCTCCGATTGAGAGCTCTCGAGGACTCCGTCCTTCAACCCATTCGGCATAGAGACGGCCAGGGGCACCAGAATTCTGAAATGTACCAGCGGGAGTACCTTTTCGAGCTGAAGCCGTTGCCCGATACCGAGGATCTGCCGCTCATCGCAGAGTGACCGGAGATCGGTCTCGAACCTGTCACTACGCATCTGAAACTACCACCGCCTTCGGCACTGGCGGCGGCGATCATTCCGCTCCCGTAGTCGACGAGATGCCGGTGAGATTCCGTGCAATTTGTTCTGGGTAGCAAGGGAATTGGCGATGAATGAATTTGGATCTCCTGCTGGCGGCGCACTCTAGTACGTCGTCCGACTCGGCTTTCCCGTCACAGGGCTGTCGAACTGAGATTCAGTGGCCAGTCGATCGCGAGTGGAACCGACCTGCAATCGACACAACGACGATTACGAGACCGATCACAGCGACGATGTTGGCTGGCCAATCGATCAGGACCACCGATTGTTGGAACCCGTCCGACTCGGTTGCTCGGCACGTTGCACTGACCAGAGGTGACCATGTCCGGGAGTGCTCGGCAACGAAGGTCGAACCCGTCCAGCCGAACTCAGTACGAGACGGAAACTCGTGCCCGGAACACAGAGCCGTTGGCGATCGAACGACGAAGGCGAAGGCGTATACGCACAGGCCGACTACAACCCCGCGTACAGCAATCGGACGACGCACGGTCAGAAGGTTAGCCGACGGCTTCGAGGGTGCGCTCGGCAACGAATGTCAGGCACCTTCCGGGTACGTGTAGGCAGGGAATCGGGTTGGGCGCGGTACGTCGATCGCGGAGCAAGGGACCGTCGGTGTGTGGCAATCACTTCAGGCTCAGGGATCCCGTCGTTCGGACATTGCCGCGTACGAATACCTGATCCATTCTGCGATCGTCTACGTGTGTCCGCAGCTTTCGGATTTCACATCCGGCGCGGCTGGTATCGCGAGGTGCGCCGACATTATTCCCGATCCGTCAGCGCGGGCTGGCGACGATGTTTTCTGTCTTGAGTAGCGCCGCATCGGGGATCGGGATCTGAACAGTCACCAGGGTGGCGCCGCCTCGTCAGTTCCGGGGATCGGCTGTTCCATTGATGCGTGAGCGCAGAGTCGGCACACCCGCGCCGTCGAGCTGGTCGACGTAAGGCACTCGGCTCGCCATGCTCATCACGAGGGCAAGAGTCGATCCGGTGACCAGGGGACCGGTGCCCGTGGCAAATGGCCCGTCGTCCGCGCGGAGCTGGAGGCCGGCGACGCGGGTACGACTGGGTACGGCGAAATCACGTCGGGCGAAGAATTCGGCTACGGGAGTCAGAGCGTCGACGCTCGGTGTCCGGGGAATACCGAGCGGCTGGCGGATGTCTTGGGCGTGCACGACGACTTCGCCGAGGTAGGCCGGCGTGTGCCCGGAAGGTGTTGTGCTGCTGTTGATGACGGCACGGAATCGTTCGAGTGTCTCTTCAGAGGTGGTGCCCAGATACTCCAGCATTCGACGCTGATTATGCACATCGGGACGGAATCGCGCGCCGACCATGCTGCGCACCCACTGCCACTGGTTGAGGCTCGCAGCGGCGGTGAGGTGGGCGACGACCTGCTCGACGTCCCACTGGCCACATAATGTGCCGTGTCTCCATTGCTCGTCGCTGATACTTGACAGGTCTTCGGCCAACGAAGCCCGCTCGGCGTGAATCAGCGCCATCAGGTGGTCGTCCTGCGATCTCGCCATCGCCGATCCCTTCGGTTGGGTGTGGCAACTCTACCTAGACCTTTGGCGGTGCGTTGGTGGCGTTTCTACCTCTCGGTCCCATCCTCGTTCGGTAGACCAACCTGTTGATCTTGCGTACCTGCGCGGCAGAGAGAGCCTTCACTGTCGAGTCGGACGTGATGACAACACCGATTGGCACCAAGCCTGCGGTCACCGTCAATGCCGCCGACTCCGGGCACATCATCGTGCATGGAACTGTCCCCGCTGATGCGAAAGCACCATTCGTCGCAACCTGCCAAGTGCCAGACCCTCCGGCATTTGCACGGACCTTGCTGATCGAGGCACTTGCCCGCCACGGCGTCACAACCACCGCGCCGACATTGGGTCCGAACCCCAGCGACATACTTCCGTCCCGGGATGACGTGACGGCACTGCCTGTCTCGGCGACGTACACCTCACCTCCCTTCAGTGAATACGCAAAGCTGATCAACAAGGTCAGCCACAACCTCGGAGCGAATCTCTTGCCGCCGCTGATGGCAGCGCAGCGAGGTCTCCAGACCTACGAAGAGGGCATGCAGATCGAACGAGAATTCCTCGCAAAAAATGGTATCGATCCAGCGTCGTTTACTTTGGTCGACGCCCAAGGCCTACCCGGAGACAAAGCCACACCTCGGGCACAGACCGAACTTCTTCGAGCCCTCGCCCGCCGCGACGATTTCGAAGTATTTTACGATTCGATGCCCAGTCTGGGCCTCGATGGATCGCTCGCCGATGTCATCAATCGCACTGATCCGGCAGCCGGACAGATCCGCGCAAAAACCGGCACCTTGGTCGACGCACCCAACGGGAAAATGCAACTCGCCACGAAAGCTCTTGCTGGGTATATGACTTCGCACAGTGGCCGCCGGCTCGTCTTCGCGATCTATGTCAACAACATTCCTGTGCCCAGCGACACGGTCGCAGACGCCATTGTTTTGGCCCTTGATGCGAACAAACAGCTTGGAGCGATCGCGGCGGGTCTGTCGCGTTAAGGGTGTTCGGCCGGTTTCCATCAGTAAGTTTCCGATCCGGGCCAACGATCGGCGAACGTGATCGCAAACGCGTTCAGAGCAGGCTTCCACCTCATTGTCCATCGTGCCTGACCCTTGCCTGTCGGGTCGAGTGAACGCGTCACCAAATAGAGGCACTTGAGCGCGGCCGCCTCGGTGGGGAAATGGCCACGCGCTCCGTAGGGAAATGGCCACGCGCTTTCACGGCCCTCCGATAGCGGCATTGAGGGACTCAATCACGTTGGTAGAAAACAGAACTCGCCGTATCTCGGTGTCATCATCGAGGAACGGTATTTCCTGCCAGGCATTGGTCCATAGCCGGATGATCGCCGGATACGTCTTGCCCCATCGCTCGGTGAGATCGTCGAGAGCTGCCAACGCTGCCGCCTCGGTCGGGGCCGTATAGATCGGCTTGAGATCGTGCTTGAGCGCGTCCAAATGCTGATGACCCGACAGACGAAACGTGTTGCGGATCATATGCACCACACACGTCTGAACCGTCGTGGCCGGCCACACGTGCTCGACCACCTCCGGCAATCCCTTGAGCCCGTCGCAGACCAGGAAGAACACATCCCGAGTACCCCGATTACGGATATCGGTCAGCACGGACATCCAAAATTTGGCGCCCTCACCGCCCGTTCCCGCCCACAACCCGAGCACGTCCCGGTGCCCGTCGAGACTGACGCCGATCGCGGCATAGATCGGCCGGTTCCGACCTGCCCGTCCCGCACTTTGACGACGATCGCATCGATGAAAACCGCCGCGTACACCTCGTCGAGCGGCCGAGCAGCCCACTCCTGCATCTCCTCGAGTACCTTGTCCGTGATCCGCGAGATGGTTTCTTTCGAGACCGAAGCTCTGTAGATTTCGGCGAAGTGAGCGGAGATCTCACCGGTCGTTAATCCTTTGGCATACAAGGACAACACGATTTCGTCGACACCGTTCAATCGTCGTTGCGCGTTTCTTGACGATCTGCGGCTCGAATGTCCCTTCCCGATCTCGGGGGACTTCGATCGGGACGTGGCCGGTGGCTTCGGTCAACACCGTCTTCGACCGGGTTCCGTTGCGAATGTTCGTCGATTCGCGGTCCGGCTGGGCTTGGTTCTTGTCGTGGCCGAGGTGTGAGTAGGGGTCTCCCCTGGACGAAGTCCTTGGGGAACATCTCTTCGTTCAGCGCGGTTTCCAGAACGGTTTTGGTGAACTGTTTGAGCAGGCCGTCCGGTCCGGTCAGCGACAGACCTTGCTCCTTCGCCAACCGGACCAACTCCGCCGCAGCGGCGGCTTCCGCCGACGGCGGTTCGGCCTTCTTCTTCGTCACATCTTCCAGTGTCGTCATCTCGGCACCTCCCTCGCTGAGCATTCACTCAGCTTGTCGGGCCGAAACACCGATTAAGCCAGTGTCACGATTGATAGGTCGGCTGGTTCGCTCCACCGTTTATTCGCCTCCGTGGCTAATGTCCCTAGTGCGGCCAGCCGACACCGAAAGGACCGGACGATCTGGCTCGAGAGGAGCGTGGCG
>NZ_JALGQH010000092.1 GCF_022810305.1 Rhodococcus sp. ARC_M6 | reverse complement strand
GGAGGTGATGACGGCGCCGCCGCCTTCGGTCAGTCGGAGGGTGGTGGCTTTGATGTAGAACTGGACGTCTTTGGACCAGCCCCAGATGTCGTTGGCGTTGGTGACGGCGAGGCCGGCGACGGTGGTCATGTACATCATGGGTCCGAATGCCGGTGCAATGCCGGGGTTTCCGGCGTTGATCGCGCCGATCATGTCGGTGAGCGGTTCGGGGAGGTTGTCGGAGAAGATGTAGTTGTAGGGTCCGGTGACTTCGCGGGAGGTGGCGGGTTTGGTGGGTTCGAGGGACCACACCTTCATCCACGGTTTGTCGGTGAAGGGGTACCAGATGGCTTCGGCGCGGCCGTTGTCGCGGACGAAGTTTTCGAAGG
>NZ_JALGQH010000091.1 GCF_022810305.1 Rhodococcus sp. ARC_M6 | reverse complement strand
ATGAAATACGAGGAACTGCTGTGTATTGCGAGCTAGCTGTCCGAAGGAGACGAAATCGATGAACATCGGCGCAATCGGTAAGAAATTGGGCCAGCTCGTCATTGTGCTCTTGCTCGTCAGCTTCGGAACCTTCGTGCTGGCGTCCTTGATCCCCGGTGACCCCGCTGTCTCGGTATTGGGTGAGGGTCGTACCCCCGCCGAATACGAAGAAGTGCGTCAGCAGTTGGGTCTCAACGACCCACTGTTCGTTCGCTACTGGGACTGGCTGACAAGCGCCGTCACCGGCGACCTCGGTAATTCGTTGGTCCCGCCGCAGCAGGATGTCCTCACGGCAATCACGTCCGCGCTTCCCGTCAGCGTCCAGCTGGCCGTGATGGGCCT
>NZ_JALGQH010000090.1 GCF_022810305.1 Rhodococcus sp. ARC_M6 | reverse complement strand
AGCTTGTCGTTGAGCGAGGCAAGCAGGTCGAGGATCTGCTTCTGCACCGTCACGTCGAGAGCTGTCGTCGGCTCGTCGGCGATCAGCAGCTTCGGCTCGCAGGCCAACGCCATGGCGATGACCACACGCTGACGCATACCGCCGGACAGCTCGTGGGGGTACTGGTCGAGACGACGCGTCGGCTCGGGGATACCCACCATCGTCAGCAATTCGGCGGCGCGGTCGCGCGCCTCGGCCTTTTTGAGACCGAGGTGGAACTTCAAGGATTCGGTGATGTGCGTACCGATTCGCTTGAACGGGTTGAGCGAGGTCATCGGATCCTGGAAGACCATGGCGATCTCGGGGCCCCAGAAGTGCTTCATCTCAGACTTTTTCATCGTCGACATGTC
>NZ_JALGQH010000089.1 GCF_022810305.1 Rhodococcus sp. ARC_M6 | reverse complement strand
CCCCGATGGAGTAGCCCCACCATGACGGCCCACAACGAAACAACCCGACTGACCCGCCGCGGATTCATCGCCGCAGCCGCCGGAGCCAGCGCAGTCGCCGCCACCACCCTCACCGGCACCTGGACCCCCGCCTACGCCATCCCCGCCGGAAGCAGCGGCAGCAGCGGATCCGCCGGCCCCGTCCCCACACTCCCCACACCCCCCGCATTCCCCGAAGGCATCGCCCTCTACCAACAGGCCTACCAAAACTGGTCCAAAGAAATCATGCTCGACACCATCTGGACCTGCGCCCCCAAAACCCCCGAAGACGCAGTCCGCCTCGCCAACTGGGGCCACGCCAACGGCTACACCATCCGCCCCCGCGGAGCCATGCACGGCTGGACCCCCCTGACCATCGTCAACG
>NZ_JALGQH010000088.1 GCF_022810305.1 Rhodococcus sp. ARC_M6 | reverse complement strand
GCCGACCGCGCATCCGGAGTCCCGTCCGCGGCAGGGGTCGGCATCGACAACCCCGACAACGCCGAGAGAAGCATTTCGCCGGTCAACGCATCGAACTCACCTTTGATCACCACCCGACCGTTCAACGTCGGCGCGATGCGCAACTCATTGCGGTCGTCGTCTTCCCCGGCCGGGATGTCCTCGGATTCGAAGATCCGCTCGAGGACGGCGATGGCGTACCGCAGTTTCGTGGTGGTCGCTTCCACTCCGGAGGCTGCGGCGAGCAGGGTTTTGATGCAGTGCGGTAAGGCGCGGTCCGGCATCCCTTTGGGTGGAGACTCGCAGAATGCGGTGATCAGCGCGGCATGGTCGACGGTGAGGTCACTGGCATCGAACTGCGCCGCAATGGCGGGGAACGCTCGCAGGGCCACCCCGAGGGCAGCGATCTT
>NZ_JALGQH010000027.1 GCF_022810305.1 Rhodococcus sp. ARC_M6 | reverse complement strand
AGGGCTGCTGCGTGGTCGGTGCTGTCGAAGACGTAGCTGGTGGTTTGGTAGATGGGCAGTGCGCGCGCGTTGGTGGCGGTGTCTGCGGTTTGGCCGGCGTGGACCTGTTTGGTTTCGAAGGACCAGTCAGCGGTGTTGTCGGTCATTTTTGTACTCCAGTGGTCAGACGGATAGATGTCGGACGGGGGCGAATGATCGCCGCCCCGTGCTGGGGCCTATCTACAAGTGCGACACATACTGAAAAACCTCCGTAGGGCTCGGCCCGGTCTGGGGTCCGTCCCTGTCGGACCCGCGCTTGTCACCTGAAATTGCAGTGGATGTGCGCGTGCGCAGACCCGCCTCAGGAGACCTGGTCATCACCCGGGGCACCCCACCGCGGTTGGAGGGTTGCCGTCCAGCGAGCCGGGGCTTGACGCTGGTACTCATGACCGAGTCGAATTCTACCGGGAGTGAAGGCGGCGCACGACGCGGGTCGAAGTGCGTGCCGTTACGTGTGGTCGTTCGAAGCGATGTGGCCCACTAGCAGGTAAAAGTTACCGGTCAGTAGAGACAAAGGGAAGGGGCTGCTGGTTGCGACTCTCAGGCTTAGCAGTACGCTTGTCTTGTTTGGGACTCATCTCCCGGGATCAGCCCACACCGATTAGATTTGATAATCGAACCGATCGCGGACCCACTCACAAAGTGTGACCGCAACCGTGTAACCAGGGAAACTTCCTAGGAGGACGCGAAACACCCATGTCCAAAATTAAGGTTGAGGGCACCGTCGTCGAACTCGACGGCGACGAGATGACACGCATCATCTGGCAGTTCATCAAAGACAAGTTGATCCATCCGTACCTCGATGTAAACCTCGAGTACTACGACCTCGGGATCGAATACCGCGACGAGACGGATGACCAGGTCACCATCGACGCCGCGCATGCGATTCTGAAGCACGGTGTGGGCGTCAAATGCGCCACGATCACGCCGGACGAGGATCGTGTCGAGGAATTCGGGCTCAAGAAGATGTGGCGTTCCCCGAACGGAACGATCCGCAATATTCTCGGCGGCACGATTTTCCGCGCACCGATCATCATCTCGAACGTTCCGCGACTCGTCCCGGGCTGGACCAAGCCGATCATCATCGGCCGTCACGCATTCGGTGACCAGTACCGCGCCACAGACTTCAAGGTCCCCGGCCCCGGCAAGGTGATGATCACCTACACGCCTGAGGACGGAAGCGCACCGATCGAGCACGAGCTGGTCAACTTCCCCGAGAACGGCGGCATCGTTCAGGGACAGTACAACTTCAACGATTCCATCCGTGACTTCGCTCGCGCGTCGCTCACCTATGGTCTGCAGCAGAACTACCCGGTGTACTTGTCCACCAAGAACACCATTCTCAAGGCGTACGACGGTGCCTTCAAGGACATCTTCCAGCACGTCTACGAGACTGAGTTCAAGGCTGAGTTCGATGCCGCAGGTCTGACCTACGAGCACCGCCTCATCGACGACATGGTCGCTTCCGCACTCAAGTGGGAGGGCGGCTACGTCTGGGCATGCAAGAACTACGACGGCGACGTCCAGTCCGACACCGTGGCCCAGGGCTTCGGCTCGCTCGGCCTCATGACGTCGGTTCTGCTCACACCGGACGGAAAGACCTGTGAAGCGGAGGCTGCTCACGGCACCGTGACGCGTCACTTCCGTCAGCACCAGCAGGGCAAGCCCACCTCGACCAACCCCATCGCGTCCATCTTCGCGTGGACCCGTGGGCTCGAGCACCGTGGCAAGCTCGACAACACTCCTGAGGTCATCGGCTTCGCCCAGGCTCTCGAAGACGTTGTCATCAAGACCGTCGAAGCAGGCCAGATGACCAAGGACCTCGCCATGCTCGTCGGCGGCGACCAGGGTTACCTGACCACCGAAGAATTCCTCGGTGCGCTCGACGTAAACCTGCAGAAGGCAATGGCAGCACGCTAGTTTCACAGCTTCATCGCATGGGACGCTCGGATATTCCGGGCGTCCCATCCTGCGTTTGGAGGAGTGTTCGCGCTCTCACGTGAGTGAACTCACCCGCTCTCACTTGGAAGTTCAACCACCCTCGAGACAACAATTGACCAGTGACTTCGCCAACTGCCTCCGCACCCGCCATTTCTTCCGGTGCTCGTTCCGGGCGGCGCGCGGCCATGCTTGCACTGGCTCTGGGTGGTTTCGGCATCGGCACCACCGAATTTGTCGCTATGGGTCTACTGCCGGAGATGGCAACAGGACTAGGTGTCTCCGAGCCCACCGCCGGCCATGTGATCTCCGCGTACGCGCTCGGGGTGGTTGTGGGTGCTCCGTTGCTCGCAGCGCTCACAGCGCGCATCCCACGGCGCACATTGCTGATTGCCCTCATGGTCGCCTTCACCGTCGGCAACGCGGCTTCCGTGTTTGCGCCGTCGTACGAGACGCTGATACTGGCTCGATTTGTTGCCGGTTTGCCTCACGGCGCGTACTTCGGTGTGGCGGCGTTGGTCGCCGCGCACCTGGCCGAGCCGGGCAAGCGTGCCAAAGCCGTAGCCATGGTGATGATGGGACTCTCGGTGGCCAATGTCCTCGGCGTTCCGGTTGCAGCGTGGCTCGGCCAAACGGTGGGGTGGCGTAGTGCCTTCGCGCTGGTCGCGGTGATCGGTGTCGCAACTGTGTTGTCGCTGCTCATCTGGATTCCGAGACTCGACGCGATGCCCGCCAGCAACCCGATCACCGAACTCGGGGCGTTGGGCCGTCCGCAGGTGTGGATGACATTGATCGTGGGCATGGTCGGATTCGGCGGAATGTTCGCGGTGTACACATACATCAGTACGACGCTGACCGACGTCTCGGGACTGGGAACCTCTTTCATACCGCTTGCGCTCATGCTCTACGGCCTGGGCATGGTGGCCGGCAACTTCGTCGGCGGATACCTGGCTGACCGCGCCCTGATGAAGAACTTGTTCATCTCGATGGCGTCGCTCGCAATCGTGCTGGCGATCTTTGTTCTCGCGGTCCGCAATCCGTACACAGCTCTTGTATTCGTGTTCCTGATCGGGCTGGCCGGTTCGTCGATGGTCCCCGGATTGCAGACGCGTTTGATGGACGTCGCCGAAGACGCTCAGACTCTCGCAGCCTCGCTCAACCATGCAGCGCTCAACATCGCCAATGCCTTCGGAGCCTGGATCGGCGGTGTCGTCATCGCGGCTGGATACGGATACACCGCACCGGCGGCAGTCGGATCGCTACTTGCCGTCGCCGGCCTTGTTGTGCTGGCAGCGGCGGTAATTATGGCGCGTAGAGCGGCAAACTGAAAGATCGTCGGCACCATCGGCTACGGTGCTTGCCGTGCCTCAAAAAGCTGACTCCCATATTCTCGCGCCACACACGATCACCTCTGTGAACGTCAACGGCATTCGCGCCGCTGCCCGCAAGGGAATGCTCGAGTGGCTCGAGAAGACCGACGCGGATTTCATCTGTCTCCAGGAAACTCGGGCGTCGGACAAGCAGTTGAACGAGACTCTCGAACCTGCCTTGTCGAACGGATGGTTCCTCGTCTCGGCTGAGCCGTCGGCGAAGGGACGCAACGGTGTGGCAATCCTCTCCCGCGTCGAAGCTGAGGCCGTCCGCATCGGCTTCGGCGACGACGAGTTTCAGGACGCCGGTCGCTACATCGAGGCGGACTTCGCGGATCTGACGGTTGCGAGCCTGTACCTGCCGACGGGGGAAGCCGAAACTCCGAAGCAGGAGGCGAAGGAACGATTCATGAACTCGTTCGCAGCGCACCTGTCAGCCACGGCATCTGAAGCCGAAACGCTCGGACGGCATGTCGTTGTCAGTGGCGACTGGAACATCGCGCACAAGGAAGCAGACCTGAAGAACTGGAAGGGCAACAAGAAGTCTTCCGGATTCCTGCCCAGCGAGCGTGAGTGGATGGATGTCCTCTTCTCCGAGGCATCGCCCTGGGTCGACGTGTTCCGGACGTTGCATCCCGATGTCGAGGGCCCGTACTCGTGGTGGTCGTATCGTGGGAAGGCTTTCGATAACGACTCCGGCTGGCGTATCGACTACCAGGTATCCACTCGCGCATTTGCCGAGCGCGCCAAGGCCGGTGAGGTGGAACGCGCCGAGTCCTACGATCTGCGCTGGTCCGATCACGCTCCCGTTACCGTCTCGTACCGGTAGGGGCGCGATATGCCGAGTGCCAAGACACTCAAGGCCGTAGGCACCGTCGTCGTCGCGGTGATAGCCGTTGTTCTAGCGATGGTGCTGTCCTCTCAGGACTCCGACAGTTCGGCGACGGCGGGTTCAATCACGTCGACTTCGGCGGCGTCGTCGACGCAGGCCAAACCGGGAACCACCACCAAGGCTGGTTCCCCAACCACGGCCAAGCAGACGACAACAGCCAAGCAGGCCACCAGCGATGCACCGGCCCGGGTTCTGGCGACTCTGGTGGAGGTCGACGCCGGTCGTTGGCCGGACTCTGCGAACTCGGTAGGAACCAAGGGCGGCATCACCTTCCGCAACAGCGAGGGCAGGTTGCCGGCGGTCGGTGCGGGCGGCGGCCGCGTCGTTTATCAGGAGTGGGACGTGAACCCGAAGAAGAACGGTCAGGGCCGTGATGCCGAACGCATCGTGACCGGAAACGATGGTTCCGCCTGGTTCACATTGGACCACTACGACACCTTCACAAGGATTCGCTGATGTCTGATCAACGACGCGTCGATGTGGACCGATGGCTCGATCCGGTATCGGATGTCACGTCTGTCGCAGTGGTGGCTGAGCCCGCGCGACTGGACGAGTTGGCACGCGACCTACGCACTGCCGACTATGTCGTCCGCATCGTTCGTGGTGCGCGCATGCAGACCATTTCGCGGGTGTACGACGAGTTTGCGGCGGCCTTCCAATTCCCGTCCCATTTCGGGCGCAACAAAGACGCGTTCGATGACGTGATGCGTGATCTGGACGACGTGCTCGGCCTCGGCGCGGGGTTTGTCGTCCTGGTCAGCGACGCCGAATTGCTGCTGAGCGGTGAACCGGATCAGGTGGCCTGGTTCCGGGAGTCCATGGATTTCTACGCCGAAGAATGGGCGCCGACAGCATTTCGGACTGCCTACCAGTTCGGTACCGATCGCGCGGAGTCCTTTGCCGCCGAACTCTTCGAACTCGACTACCCGGACACCACAGCGCCGCGCTGAAACTACCTCGTGAAAAGATCGGAACCATGTCGACCTCTGCAGAACAGACGCCCACAACCAAGCCTCGCGTGCTTTCCGGTATCCAGCCGACGTCGGATTCCTTCCACCTCGGCAATTACCTGGGAGCGTTGCAGCAGTGGGTACCGTTGCAGGACGATTTCGACGCCTTCTACTTCATCCCGGATCTGCATGCCATCACTGTGACGCAGGATCCCAAGGAACTGCGTCGACGCACCAAAGTTGCTGTGGCTCAGCTTCTCGCGATCGGTATCGATCCGGATCGCGCAACAGTTTTTGTTCAGAGTCAGGTTCCTGAGCACGCTCAGCTCGCCTGGGTTCTGAACTGCATCACCGGTTTCGGTGAGGCCAGTCGGATGACGCAGTTCAAGGACAAGTCATCCAAGCAGGGCAGTGACAATGCCAGCGTCGGATTGTTCACGTATCCGGTTTTGATGGCTGCCGATATCTTGCTGTACCGCCCGCAGCGTGTTCCGGTGGGCGAGGATCAGCGTCAGCACCTCGAACTTGCACGCGATCTGGCAGGCCGCTTCAACTCGCGCTACGGCAAGGCATTTGTCATCCCTGAACCGCAGATCATCAAGGGCACGGCCAAGATCTACGACTTGCAGGATCCGACCTCCAAGATGAGCAAGTCTGCGGCCAGCCCCGCCGGTCTGATCAACCTGCTCGACGACCCCAAGGTCTCCGCCAAGAAGATCAAGTCCGCGGTTACGGACAACGAGCGCGAGATCCGCTTCGATCAGGAGAACAAGCCCGGCGTCAGCAACTTGCTGACCATCCAGTCGGCTCTCTCGGGTGTCCCGATCGACAAGCTGGTGGCTGGTTACGAAGGCAAGGGCTACGGCGATCTCAAATCCGATACCGCTGAAGTTCTGGCAGAGTTCGTCACCCCGCTCAAAGCGAAGGTGGAGGGCTACCTTGCCGACGAAGCTGAATTAGACCGCATCATCGCAGCCGGTTCGCACCGCGCTCGCGAGGTCTCGTCGAGCACTCTCGCGACCGTCTACGAGAAGGTCGGCTTCCTGACACCCAAGGGCTGATCGGACCGCACACACACGACTTGAGGGGGAGCGCAGTGGCCGATGAAGGTGTCGTGGGAAATGCCGTTGTTGTCGAGAAACCGAGTTTCCTCGACAAACAGCGTGCGGCCCGTCCTTGGCTGGATCATCTGGTGCGAGCAGGTCTGCGGTTCCAGAACCAGAAGGGTGACTACTACGCGGCCGGTATCACGTATTTCAGTGTGCTGGCACTGATACCGATCCTCATGGTCGTGTTTGCGGTTGCGGGTTTTGTCCTGGCCGGTCATCCAGAGTATCTGGACTCGATTCAGGAACAGATCACCAAATCGATCCCGGGCAGCCTCGGCGACACCATCAACTCCTTGATTCAGTCGGCGATCGATGCCCGCGCCCGCGTTGGTGTGTTCGGTTTTCTCGGCGCGGCCTATGCGGGCCTCGGCTGGATGGCCAACGTTCGGGACGCACTTACCGCGATGTGGGAGAGCAAGCGTGATTCCAAGGGCTTTGTGCGTACCAAACTCGGGGATGCGGGAGCACTTGTCGGTCTTGGCCTGGCACTGATCGTTTCTCTCGGTCTGTCTGCATTGAGTAGCGGACCGGTTGCGCACCAAGTCATCACGTGGCTCAATCTCGAGAACATCACCGGCGTCGGTGTCGGCCTACGGATCGTCACTACGGTGCTGTCGCTACTGGCAACCTGGGCTGTGTTCTTGTGGGTAATCGCCCGATTGCCTCGAGAACCGGTCACTCTGCGTAGTGCCGCCCGGGCAGCATTGATGGCGGCGCTCGTGTTCGAAGTATTCAAACAGGTTGGTGCGATCTACCTTTCGGCGGTCAGCAGCGGTCCTGCCGGAGTAGCTTTCGGTCCCATCATCGGTCTGTTGGTGTTCGTGTTCATGGCCTCGCGAATGTTGTTGTTCTGCACCGCGTGGGCTGCGACCACGAAGGAAAGCCTTGCGTTGGCGTATATTCCGCCACCGGATCCGGCAATTATCGCGCCGCGGATCGTTGTTATGGACGGTGCTTCCCCGTCGCGTACAGCGGCCTTGATTGCGACGGGCGCCGTTGCCGGGCTAGGCCTTTCAGGGGTCTTCCGTCGTCGCCCGCGTTGAGCGTCAGCGTCGTCGACGGCTCAATACGACAGCACCGACAATCAACCCGAGAACAACCGCGGCGCCCGAGCCGATAATCGCGGCGCGGGCAGTCGTGCTGAACTCGCTGCCTGGCGTTGCTCCGGCAGCTGACACTTCACCCAGGGGCACCGGCGCGGTCGTGGTTGTCACGTCGGATTTCTCGTCAGTGGACGTGAGATCGGTCAAGGTTCCGACGGTCATCGCGGGGGAGAGGCTGAATCCGAAGTCGAGAAGGCGGGCCGCCTGCTCCCACGGACGGATCGGCTTTGCTTCGCCGCCCATCAACGTGATGAGGAGCGTTCGACCGTTCCGCTGCGCTGCACCGACATACGTGTGTCGGGCGTCGTCGGTGAACCCGGTTTTGCCGCCCATCGCTCCGTCGTAGTTGTAGAGCAACTGGTTGTCGTTGGCGAGAGTGAAGCCGGGGCGGTCCTGATCTTCGGGGATCGTCGGATCCTTGGGGAATCCCGGAAACTCGACGGTTTCGGTATGGATGAGTTCCGCGAACGTCGGATTCTGCAGTGCCGTGTGGAAGATCACCGCAAGATCGTAGGGTGAGCTGCTCATTCCCGGCCCGTCCAGCCCCGAGGGAGTCGCGGTGCGGGTATCGAGTGCGCCGAGGTCGGCTGCGAGTGCATTCATTTTCTTGACAGCTGCAGCGTCACCGCCGAGTTGGCGGGCCAGCGCATGTGCGGCGTCGTTGCCCGAAGCCATGACAAGACCCTGCATCAGTTGGCGGTTGGTATAGGTCCCGTCCTTGCCGATACCGACTGCGCTGCCTTCGGCATTGGCGTCCTCAGTGGTCCCGGTGATGACAGTGTCGAGGTTCAGTTCGTCGAGGGCGACCAGAGCCAAAAGCATTTTGATCGTACTGGCCGGGCGGTAGCGGCCGTGGGGGTCCTTTGCGGCCAGTACTTCACCGGTGTTCGCGTCGGCAAGTACCCAGCCGGAGGCGGCGATATCTGCGGGCAAGGGAGGAGCGCCGGCAGGCAGGATGACACCACAACCGCCGAGCTGATCTCCACCGACGGGATCAGACGGAACTGGCATCGGCGCGGGCGCAGTTGTTCCAGGCGCGGGCACCTCGGAGAGGTCGACGGCGGGAGCCGGGCGGATCGTGAACGGGCAACTGTCGGTATTCGGTGTTGTGAAAGGTGCCGACGTCGCAGGCGGTGGTGGGGGAGCCGGCTGAGCCCCGGCTATTCCCGACACCCCTCCGATTCCGGAAAATAGGGTTCCGGCAACAACCACGGCACACGCTCGAGTCCACTTCATCGCTATTCGAGGTTAGGCGAATAGTGCGCAACCACCGAATCGCCGCACGCTCTGGCACAGTGAAACCGTCAGCTATTCGATCGGTGCAGACGGCAGGAGATCGGTATGGGCAAGGTTGTAGTGACGGAGTTCGTGTCTCTGGACATGGTTATGGAGGCGCCGGGCGGCGAACATGGCTATGCCCATACGGGGTGGGTGGTCCCGTATCAGGAGGGGGACCAGATCAACTACCCGACCCTTAAGGGCCAGGTTTGCTGCTCACTGACCTAGCTGGATGCTAGAGCGGTGGCTACTATAGGCCGGTTGATTGAGCGGCCCAATACTTTTCATGCCCGAGCGCAGCAATATTACGGGCAGCATTATGGTCCGCATGCGCGGTCCACCCACACTCTCGGCACACGAACCTAGCTTGGCTGCGGCGGTTCTTCTCATCACAAAACCCACACCGCGAGCAGGTTCGGGACGTGTTGCGCGGGTCAATCACCTGCACCGGCACCCCGGCCATCTCCGCTTTGTAAGTGACGAAGTTGCGCAACTGGGCGTAGGCCCACGAATGCACCTGTGCTCGTTGTTTCTTGGCCAGCCGTACCCGATCACGAATCCCCGATAGATCCTCTATCGCGATAGCCCGATCGGTGCGTTGCGCCTGAGCAACAATTGTTTTCGACAACTGATGGTTGACGTCGGTGGCGAACCGTTGTTCCTTCCGTCGCCGAGTCTTCAACTTCCGCTTCGCGGACTTCGTACCCACCTTCTGCAAGGCCGTCCGCGTCACCTGGTTCTTCGTGCGGCGCGCGGTGACAGCACCGTCGGACCACCGCACATCAAGCTCAGCGGGATCATCGTCGGTAGTGACCGCCAGATTCACGATCCCGAGGTCCACACCCAACCAACCATCGACCGGATCCTTCGCCGGTACGACCTGTGTCGGTGCTGGTTGGTCGATGGTGGCGTACAGATAGAACTGGCCGTCGCGGTAGACCAGATCCGATTCCCCTTTACGGTCCGCGAGGAGTTTCCGCTGCCACGGCGCGCCCACGAACCGCACACCCTTCATTCGGCCCGAGGTCGTCCAGATCGAGACGGTCGAGGAGTCCAGGTGCCACGACAGGCACCGATCGTCGAACGGTTGCGCCGCCAGCGGGCGGAAACGAACTGCGGAATCCGCCACACCCGCATACTGCGTCGAACCGGGTCGGCCGTAGTTTCCGGCTTTGAGGTTCGCAGTTCGGGTGGCGTAGGCAGCAGCGACTTTCTTGATCACCCGAACCGCTGGTTGTGCCGACAAACCGAGCGCCTTGATCTGCGTGTACACCGACTCGTGCAACGTGAACGCACGCCGATCAGAGGCAGGTTGAGCGACATCGGAAACGACGTCGGCAGCTCGGTTGCAGGTGAGCAGCGTCTGCTTCAACGCGGCAGCTTGCTCGTCGGTGACGGCGAGCTTGATCATCACGATCCGCTTCACCACGATCACCGCCTTCCTCGAAGGATTCACACTTGGATTGCCGCGGCAACCACTACGAGTTGCCGCGGCAACCACTACGAACAGATCATGGCATTGGGGTACGACAGCCAGCCGAATTCAATACGGCGACAGGGACCCTTCGGCGGGCGATTATCTCAGGTACACCGCGACCTGCGGACACAGCACGAGCGATTGCAGGAACATTGGAATCGTGAAAGTTGACGATGCGGATGGGTCTTCTGTCACCGTATAGAGCCAAGGTGGTGTGGATGTGCCAGCCCGACATGCAGTATGTAGATACAGTCACCTGACCTGACCTGACCTGACCTGCGCGGAGCTCGAGCCGCCAGAAGAATTTGGTGAATCATGCAGTGTATCAAGCTGAACAGCGTCGTTGACGGAGGAGTCGAGATACGAGATGGGTAGCTTGGAAAGAAGGAAGCAGCTGTTGATCGGAGGGCGCCGTATTCGCGTCGCCGACTGATCACGGCAGGTCTGCTCGAACCGGGGCAGACATTGGTTTTCTCGAGACCGCGCGCCGGAGAACGGTACGAGGCGATCGTCGAGAAGGACGGCTCGCTGAGAGTGGAGGGGCGCCGATACACCAGTCCTTCAAGTGCTGCGTCAAACGTCGCCGAGGTGTCATTGGACGGTTGGCACGCGTGGCAGGTTGGGGAGTCCGGTCCGTACCTCCACCGGCTTCGTGAGCAGTTGCTCGAACAGCAGAAGTCTCAGCTCGCGGATACGGAGCAAGACAGGCAAATTCGTGAACGGCAGGAATTCCTTGCAGGCGTCGATGGCAAGGGCAAGCCGCTGACAGTACTCGAATTCCTCAAACTCTGGAGGGCAACGACGCGCTCGCAGATCGTCACCGATGAGATCGACGCGGACCTAACTAATCATGACTTGGTCACGACACCGAACTATCTCAAGGTCGGCGTCGAGGACTTGATCGTTCTTCATAAGCGGCGCACAGACACTGACCAAGAGGAGGAAGATGCCGCACGCGATGACCCTCTCGGACTGGACGAGATCGGTATTACTCTCGGCAACATCAGCTCTGCAAATTCCGAAGTGGTGTCGGTGAGTCCGAATTCCTCTCTCGAAGAAGCGATCACGAAGATGTATCTCCACGATTACTCCCAACTGCCGGTGTTGGCCGGACCTAGGACTGTGAAGGGAGCGGTCACATGGCAGTCGATCGCGCGCGCCCGCCATCGCAATGCTGACGCCACACTCCGTGACGCCACGATCGAGGCGCGTGAGCATCCTTATGATAAGGAGCTTATTGACGTCCTGCCTGACTTGCAGAAATTTGACTTCGCGCTGGTGCGGGGACCGCAGAATGAGATCTCTGGAATCGTGACAACCGCGGACGTGGTTGCTGCATACGGTGCATTGGCGACTCCGTTTCTCTTGATCGGTGAGCTCGATCAGATCCTTCGTCGGGTATTGATCAACAATGTCGACATAGATACCGTCAGTGCCATCTGCGCCGGGGATTCAGGCCAGGCAATCGAGGGTTTTGGACAATTGACAATGGGTCACTACGAGCGCGTCCTGTCACACGAGGACACCTGGAAGTCGTTGGACTGGCCTTTCGACCGCAAGACCTTCCTAAAGGGGCTGGCTGAACTCCGCAAGGTGCGCAACGACGTTATGCATTTCAACCGGGACGCTGTCCCGCCGCACACCATTACCCAGTTCCGGCAGATGATTGCGTTGCTTCGCGACTATGTCGACCGCTAGGCGACAGAAGATGCTGAGACAGAGAATGTCGAATGCTCCAGCGTGACCAGGGCCAAGCCGCAGCGGGCATACGTCTGATGAATGGGTAGCTTCGTGTCCAGTATTAACGGCTCGGCCGCGGCCGAGCCGTTAATGCTCGGTTCAATCTGCAGTTGCGGCGTCGTCGGCGTCTGGCTGTAGGTCGGCTTCGGTCAGGCGCCCCTGGTCGCGTAGGCGTACGAGTAGCGGAATATTTATGAGTCGGCCGAGGAAGTTTTTGTAGTCAGGAACCCGTTCGAGTGGATCTGTTCCGAGATCGAAATCGCGGCGGAGTACGGCAGTTCCGGCGCGAATGGTGTCGCCAGCGGTGGTGTTGTCGGACCGAGGCAAATGGCCTCCCACAGGTCATGCTGCAACCGGTGCGCTCCTCAGTGCCCGGCAGACACGGTTCCGGCACGCCAAGGGCGACTATCGAGGCAAGCTCGAGACGCGCTCGTACGCTTGTGCGGCATGCGACGTTTCATCTCACGTCCTTGACCGCCGACGAGTACGAGGAGCACCGCCGATGACGGCGCTGCGTTGATTTCTATACGACGAAAGCCCGCACAATGGATGTGTGGGCTTTCGTCGAAGCTCGAGCGGTGTAGCTCGAAAGATCTAGCGTGCGAACAACAGTGCGCGCTTGACTTCCTGAATCGCCTTGGTCACCTGGATGCCACGAGGGCATGCGTCGGTGCAGTTGAAGGTGGTGCGGCAACGCCACACGCCTTCCTTGTCGTTCAGGATGTCGAGACGCTCGGCAGCGCCTTCGTCACGACTGTCGAAGATGAAGCGGTGTGCGTTCACGATGGCAGCGGGACCGAAGTAGCTGCCGTCGCTCCAGTACACGGGGCACGACGTGGTGCAGCAAGCGCACAGGATGCACTTGGTGGTGTCGTCGAAACGCGCACGGTCGTGAGCACTCTGGATGCGCTCGTTGGTCGGTGCGTTGCCCGTCGTGATGAGGAACGGCTTCACGGCGCGGAATGCGTCGAAGAAGGGTTCCATGTCAACGATGAGGTCCTTCTCGACCGGCAAGCCGCGGATGGGCTCGATGGTGATGGTGACCGGCTTGCCGTCCTTGGGGAGCATGTCCTTCATCAGGATCTTGCACGCCAGGCGGTTGACACCGTTGATACGCATGGCATCGGAACCGCAGACGCCGTGTGCGCAGCTACGACGGAACGTGAGGGTGCCGTCGAGGTAGCCCTTCACGTACATCAGCAGGTTGAGCATGCGGTCGGTCGGCAGAGCCGGAACCTGGAAACTGTCCCAACGCTGGCCGTCGCCCGACTCGGGGTCCATTCGCGCGATCTTGAGAGTCACCATGACGGCGCCCTCGGGGACCGGGGGAAGCTTCGGCGCTTCTGTTTCGTTCTTCTCGAGGGTAGCCATCAGTACTTCCGCTCCATCGGCTCGTAGCGGGTCTGTACCACCGGCTTGTAGTCCAGACGGATGTCGGAGAGCAGGCCGTCGCCCTCCTTGTATGCCATCGTGTGCTTCATGTACTCGGCATCGTTGCGATCCGGGAAGTCCTCACGAGCGTGTCCGCCGCGTGATTCCTTACGGTTGAGCGCACCGACGACGGTGACCTCTGCCATTTCGAGCAGGAAGCCCAGTTCGATGGCCTCGAGCAGGTCGCTGTTGTAGCGCTTGCCCTTGTCCTGAACCGTGATGTGGTTGTAGCGCTCCTTGAGAGCACGCACATCCGCGAGGGCCTGGGTGAGGCGCTCTTCGGTACGGAACACGGATGCGTTGTTGTCCATCGACTGCTGGAGTTCGGTGCGGATGTCCGCAACGCGCTCGTGGCCGTGATCGGACAGGATAACGCCGACCCAGTCTTCGACCATGGTGGCCGGAGCTTCGGGCATGTCGACGAACTCGGTGGAGTTCGCGTACTCGGCGGCAGCGATGCCGGCGCGACGGCCGAACACGTTGATGTCGAGGAGCGAGTTGGTGCCGAGACGGTTTGCACCGTGCACGGAGACGCAGGCGCATTCGCCGGCGGCGTACAGGCCCTTGACGACCTCGGTGTTGTTGCGCAGAACCTCACCGTTGATCTTGGTGGGGATGCCGCCCATGACGTAGTGGCACGTCGGGTAGACGGGCACAGGCTCCTTGACGGGGTCCACGCCGAGATAGGTGCGCGAGAACTCCATGATGTCGGGGAGCTTCTCGTCGAGAACTTCCTCGGGGATGTGCGTCACGTCGATGTAGACGTAGTCCTTGTTGGGGCCGGCGCCGCGGCCTTCGAGGACCTCGAGAACCATCGAACGCGCGACGATGTCACGCGGAGCGAGGTCCTTGATGGTGGGGGCGTAGCGCTCCATGAAGCGCTCACCGTCGGCATTACGGAGAATGCCGCCTTCGCCACGAACGGCTTCCGAGATCAGGATGCCCAGACCAGCCAACCCTGTCGGGTGGAACTGGTGGAACTCCATGTCCTCGAGGGGGAGGCCCTTGCGGAAGATGATGCCCATGCCGTCACCGGTGAGGGTGTGCGCGTTGGACGTCGTCTTGTACATGCGTCCCGAGCCGCCGGTCGCGAAGATGATCGACTTGGCGTGGAAGATGTGCAGCTCGCCGGTCGAGAGCTCGTAGGCGATGACGCCGGTAGCTACCGGGCCGTCCTCGGTCTCGGTGATGGCGATGTCGAGTGCATAGAACTCGTTGAAGAACTCGACGTCGTGCTTGACGCAGTTCTGGTAGAGAGTCTGCAGAATCATGTGGCCGGTGCGGTCGGCGGCGTAGCACGCACGGCGAACCGGGGCCTTACCGTGATCTCGGGTGTGGCCACCGAATCGACGCTGGTCGATCTTGCCTTCGGGTGTGCGGTTGAACGGCAGACCCATCTTCTCGAGGTCGAGCACCGCGTCGATGGCCTCTTTGGCCATGATCTCGACAGCGTCCTGGTCAGCGAGGTAGTCGCCGCCCTTGACGGTGTCGAAGGTGTGCCACTCCCAGTTGTCTTCCTCCACGTT
Source organism: Rhodococcus sp. ARC_M6 (assembly GCF_022810305.1). Taxonomy (GTDB): domain Bacteria; phylum Actinomycetota; class Actinomycetes; order Mycobacteriales; family Mycobacteriaceae; genus Rhodococcus_F. Next base: position 64,902 of record NZ_JALGQH010000027.1, on the reverse strand, counting down.
CGCCAGTGCGGCGCACATGCCGCCCTGGGCCGCGCCGGTGTGGCTGCGGGTGGGGTAGAGCTTGGTCAGTACGGCCGTGCGGGCGCGAGGGCCCGCTTCGATGGCCGCACGCATGCCGGCGCCGCCGGCACCGACGATGACCACGTCATAACGATGTTCCTGCATGAAGTCTGTGCTCCCCTAGCTCGCCGAGATATTGGGGTCGAAGGTGAAGATGACGTACGTGCCCAGGGCCATGATCAGAATCATCGAGATGACGAGGATCGTGGTCAGCCAGAAACGCGTCGAATCCTTGCGGGAGTAATCCGCGATGACCGTGCGCAGGCCGTTGCCGCCGTGAAGCTGCGCCAGCCAGAGCATCGACAGGTCCCAGACCTGCCAGAACGGGCTGGACCAGCGGCCTGCAACGAATGCGAAGTTCAGACGGTGAACGCCACCGTCGAGCATCAGCATGATGAACATGTGGCCCAGGACCAGGACGATCAGGGCAACGCCGGAGAAGCGCATGAACAGCCATGCGTACAGCTCGAAGTTGCTCCGCGACTTAACCCGCGGGGACCGCGGGTTGTCCAGGCTTGCCGGACGGTCGTAGGAGGTGCCCAGAGTCTTGGCTTCGGGTCCGTGAGTAGAAGTCGCCATGTCAGTGCTCCGCAAACATGTTGATGAGGATGCGTCCGGCGCCCGGGATCATCACCAGGAACCAGATCGCCAGAATGGTCCAGAGCATGACGCGCTGGTACTTCGGGCCCTTCGACCAGAAGTCCACGAGCATCACACGCACGCCGTTGAGGGCGTGATAGAGGACCACACCGACTAGGCCGATCTCCATGAGACCGACAAGGGGAGTCTTGTACGTGTCGATGACGGCGTCATACGTGTCGGGGTTGACCCGCACGAGTGCCGTATCGAGAACGTGTACGAATAGGAAGAAGAAAGTTGCGACGCCTGTGATCCGGTGTAGAACCCAGGACCACATTCCGGGGTCGCCCCGGTAAAGCGACCTCGTGCGCTCCTTCTGAGGAGCGGCTTCAGTCGTAGTACTCATCGAGTGCTGTGCCTCCAACGTCATTGGTGGACGCGTCGAGCTTGCAGAGAGCTTCGAGGTACTCAGCCCGGGCTCGACGGGGTCCTGAACCGACTTGACTCAGACTCTAAACCTATGTGAAACGGGGAACTAATCAGCCGTGGGGTTCGTACACGCACCCAACCTTTTGTAAGGTTTGCCTTTCCAATGTCACTGTGGCGGTTCCGGTCCGCTTTCTGCATCCATTCAGTCGACGTGATTGTATTACGAACCATGGGTGAAATCGACTGGGAGTTGTTGCGCGACAACGCGAGACACGTGATGCGCCAGGCCTATGCCCCCTACTCCGGGTTTAGGGTAGGGGCCGCTGCACTGGTAGACGATGGTCGAATCGTCTCCGGATGCAATGTGGAAAATGTCTCATACGGTTTGAGTCTGTGTGCGGAATGCGGACTGGTGAGTAACTTAGCCGCGACCGGCGGTGGACGGTTGATTGCCTTCTCCTGTTGTGATGCCGACGGCGCAATTCTGATGCCGTGCGGCCGCTGCCGGCAGCTCCTGCTCGAACACGGCGGGGGAGAACTCCTCGTCGACACATCTCGAGGGCCGAGGCAGTTGGCAGAGTTGCTGCCGGAAGCATTCGGACCCGAACAAGCAGAAGGGCTTCGTCGTGTTTGACGCCGTCTCCATCATCAGAGCCAAGCGTGACGGGCTGGAACTCTCGGGCACGGAGATCGACTGGGTCGTGCAGGCGTTCACCGCGGGGGTTGTCCCGGATGAGCAGATGTCCGCTCTCGCCATGGCGATCTATTTCCGAGGAATGACTCGTTCGGAGACCAGTCGGTGGACCCGAGCGATGATCGAATCCGGCTCCGCGATGGACTTTTCGGACTTGCCCTGCCCGACCGTCGACAAACATTCCACCGGTGGTGTGGGGGACAAGATCACGCTTCCGCTCGCGCCGCTCGTCGCTGCCTGCGGGTTGGCTGTGCCGCAACTGTCCGGACGGGGACTCGGGCACGCGGGCGGAACCCTCGACAAACTCGAAGCTATTCCGGGGTGGCGCGCAGACCTGTCGACGGCCGAGATGGTCGAGATTCTGTCGGATCCGAAGATCGGGGCCGTTATCTGTGCTGCCGGTGCGAATCTTGCTCCCGCAGACAAGAAGCTCTATGCTCTCCGCGACGTGACCGGATCAGTGGAGTCCATTCCGTTGATCGCGAGTTCGATCATGAGCAAGAAGATCGCCGAAGGGACCGGCGCCCTGGTGCTGGATGTGAAGGTCGGGTCCGGGGCGTACATGAAGGAACTCGGCGACGCGCGAGAGTTGGCCCGCACCATGGTCGAACTGGGCAACGACGCCGGTGTACGCACAACGGCGTGCATCACCGAAATGGGCACACCGCTGGGACTCACTGCCGGTAATGCGCTCGAAGTTCGGGAGTCGGTGGAGGTACTGGCCGGCGGTGGACCGTCCGACGTCGTCGAACTGACGCTTGCACTCGCCCGGGAAATGTTGTCCGCAGCCGGAATTGACGACGTCGACCCCGCGCAGAAATTGGCCGACGGGAGTGCGATGGATCGGTGGCGCGCCATGATTGCCGCGCAGGGCGGCGATCCGGATGCGACGTTGCCCGTGGCCCGACACACCGAGGTGATCACCGCCGAACGTGACGGTGTCGTCACCCGAATGGATGCGATGGGTGTTGGTGTCGCAGCGTGGAAACTGGGCGCGGGACGCGAGTTCCAGGGCCAGGTTGTGCAAGCCGGGGCGGGAGTGCAGATGCACGCAAAGCCCGGGGACCGGGTACGTGCCGGCCAGCCACTGCTGACACTGCACACCGACACTCCCGAGCGCTTTGGCGCCGCCCGCCGGAGCCTGGACGGAAGTTGGGCGGTCGGCGGCGCCGAGGACTTCGTTGAGGTGCCCTTGCTCATCGAGCGGATATCGGGCGAATCGGGTTAGCTTATGACGCATGAACGCACCGGTGTTGGACTCGATCCGTAGGGCGCCCAAAGTTCTACTCCACGACCACCTCGACGGTGGCTTACGGCCGCAGACCGTTCTGGAACTTGCGGAACAGTGCGGATATCAGGATCTTCCCGCCCACACTGCTCCGGAACTCGCACACTGGTTCAGGACCGCAGCAGACAGCGGATCCCTCGAGTTGTACCTCGAAACTTTTGCGCACACCGTCGCTGTCATGCAGACACCCGAAGGTTTGTCTCGGGTGGCACGGGAGTGCGCGGAGGATCTGGCCGATGACAACGTGGTGTACGCGGAAGTGCGATTCGCGCCCGAACAACACCTCGAGCAAGGTTTGACTCTCGACGAGGTGGTCGAGCACGTACTCGAAGGATTCCGGGCCGGGGAGTCCGCTGCCCGCGCGGTGGGCCGGGAGATCCGGATCGGGTGTCTGCTGACTGCGATGCGTCACGCGGCACGCTCACGGGAAATCGCCGAACTTGCCGTGCGGTTCCGGGACCGCGGTGTGGTGGGATTCGACATTGCCGGCGCGGAAGCCGGGAATCCGCCGAGCCGACACCTCGACGCCTTCGAGTACATGCGTGATGCCAACGCCCACTTCACGATCCATGCCGGTGAAGCCTTCGGGTTGCCGTCGATTCACGAGGCCATCGCATTTTGTGGCGCCGACAGACTGGGACACGGAGTGCGGATCGTCGACGATGTTTCTGCGTCAGACGACGGAAACCACAAACTCGGTAGGCTCGCGAACTACGTGCGCGACATGCGAATTCCGTTGGAATTGTGCCCGACGTCCAATGTTCAGACCGGAGTGGTCGCAGCGTTGGCCGACCATCCGTTCGGGCTGTTGGCCGACTTACGCTTCCGCGTCACCGTCAACACCGACAACCGACTCATGAGCGATACCAGCATGAGCCGGGAAATGGCGGCGTTGGTGGACACCTTCGGTTACGGCTGGGTCGACCTCGAGCGTTTCACGATCAACGCCATGAAATCAGCATTCCTGCCGTTCGATCAGCGGCTTGCCCTGATCGACGACGTCATCAAGCCCGGTTACGCGGTGTTGATCGGGTAACCGGGCTTGATGGGTAGGTCAGGCCTTGCGCAGTCGGGCTTCGAACTCGCGATCGAGGGTGCGCCAGGCTTCGGATTCGACGACGAACGGCGGGTTGGGTGCCATCCGTGAGGGGTCGGGATTGAGGAGGTACGAGACATACCAGCCCAGTTCCGTGGAGCCGGCCAAAGCTGAGTCAACGGAGTCGTCGTTCGCGAATTCTGCTGCATCGGAGAACAATTCGACGGCCAGTTCGAGTTGCTCGGCGTCGATGGCCTCGGGGCCCGCGGCCAGGTCGTCGGCAATACCGGGCAGCACGTAAACGTTTTCGTCGGTGACCTCGATCTCGAGGGAACCGTCCACTGCGGCGTTCTGGATGTCGCCGTAGGTGGCAACCTGTGCCAGATCGTGTTCGTGGTTGTCTGCCAGGTACCGGGCGAGGCTGCGCTCGGACGTGAAGACCGTAATCAGTCCGTTCGATCCGAGGAAGACTGCGCGATCGTTCAGGTAGCAGCGCAGGGTGTAGAGCGTGTCGGCCGACGTGATGATGCGGACCGGATCAACGCCGACGGACTCCCAGAAGGAGTCCTCGAAGTCGTCGTCGTCTTCATCTTCCTCGTCGAATTCTTCGTCTTCGCTCTCGTCGGCAACGTCGTCGGCGTCAACGGTGTTCTCGGCGGCAGCGAGGAGTTCGGCTTCGGCAACAGCGACGGCGGCAGCATCTACATCGGGTGATTTGACCACGGTGTCGATGGCGTCGAGAACCTTGTCCCAGTCCTTGGCGATGGCAGCCCCGACCTGATCCCACACTTCGAGACCTTCGCGGCCTTCGAATGTGCCGGCGCCGGTGGCGAGTGCGCCCAGGATCGGGTGTCCGCTGAAGAATCGGATGACCGGGTCGAGGTCGCAGACCTCGCCGATGTTGCGGGCCATGTTGAGGGTCTCTTCGAGTTCTGCGACGACCAACGATTCAGGGTCACCGGCAGCAAGCTCAGGCACACCGACAAAATCGAAGGTGAAGTTCTCTTCCGGTTCGAGTTCCGCTGCGGAGAGGCCGGATACGACACTCCACGCGGGATGGTCGACCAAGTCGTTGTCAGTATCGGTGCGGATGAATGCTGCGAGTTCGGCGACCGACGCGAACCCGTAGAGGTCTTCCTCGTGGCCGAGGAAAGCCTCCCACTCTTCGTCTCCCTCACGCCACCGTGGCGCCCACAAAGTGACGAGGTCTCCGTTGGTGAGCCCGATTTCGATAGGGACGATGTCTCCAGCCATGGGCGGAAGCCTATCCATCGAACCGCCGTAGGTATAGCGCGGGTAGCTCACACCTCGCCGAGTGAGCTGTGGAGCCGGTTCAGGAGGCGTTCGCGTTCGATCCCGCTGCGGTGAACAGCCTGGTGGATGGTGGCAATCGTCAGAGCGGCTACTGCGCGGGAGTCCATCGCCGTCACTGCATCCGTGATGGTCAGTCCGACCAGCGTGCCGGTGCCGTTCACACAGGCCACGACGGTGCCGTCGGCACTGGACGCGGTTGTCCGGATGGCATCGACGTCGCCGACCGCGTCCTGCATGAGCCCACACTGACTTTTGGCGCGTTCCATGATTCGGTCCATCTCGTTCATATCGCACGCATCCAGGTCGTCGGGGCAGCGGCAGCTTGTTCCGCGGCGTCCTGGGCCTCGGCGAGTTGCTCCCGGGTAGCGAGTCCCAGGGCGGTCAAGATGGCGTCGGGAACCCCGCTTCCTTCCAATTCGATGCGGTGACGGGCACCGGCTTCGAGCCCGGCTCGATTCGCGAGGGCCAGGATGTTCCGAGCGAGATGCGACCCGCCGTACCGCAGTTCTTCCTGATGGATTCGGAGGTCGATCGGAATGGCCTGCTCGGTAGCTCGAAGGGCGATGGTGCCGCTGCGATTTGCGGCAACGGCAGTGATGACGGTTGGCTGATGCTGCGCTGAATTCTGCATGTTCCTACTCATTCGGTCGGTCGGTAGAAGCCCTATATATGTCAAGCGTCACGGTCTAGGATGCTTCCATGCGCGCACTCGTCTACTGCCGAATTTCCGCCGACCGTGAAGGATCCGGGCTTGGCGTTGACCGGCAACGGGAAGACTGCGAGGCGCTCGCCCAAACGCTCGGCTGGGAAGTCGTTGAGGTATTCACGGACAACGATCTGAGTGCCTACTCAGGCAAGCCTCGACCCGCATATATGGCAATGCTCGAAGCGCTCCAGAGGGGCCGCGCAGGAGCCGTAATCGCCTGGCACACTGATAGACTCCATCGCTCCCCAGTCGAGCTCGAATCGTTCATCTCACTCTGCGAGCCACTATCGATTGTGGTCCGAACCGTGCAGGCCGGCGAGATCGATCTATCCACACCAGCCGGACAAATGAACGCCCGCATCGTCGGCGCAGTCGCACGCCACGAAATTGATCACGCCCGGAAACGAATGGTCCGTGCACACGAACAGGCTGCATCATCCGGCCAGTGGCGGGCACGTCGGCAAGTCTTCGGATACGCCAAAGATGGAGCAACGACAGTTGAGGTCGAAGCGCAAGCAATCCGGGCAGCAGCGACCGATGTCCTCTCAGGCAAGAGCCTTCGGCAGGTTGCCCGCGAATGGAATGAGGCAGGGCATGTCTCCAAGGGGTCTGCCCCTAAGTGGAATGCGTCGTCAATACGTCGGATCCTCGCCAACCCGCGCTATGCCTCTCTGCAGGAATACCGTGGACGAATCGTTGGCGACGGAAACTGGCCACGAATCATCGAACGCGACGAACATCACGCATTGCTCGCGCTATTCGCAGACCCGAAACGGTCAAGCAGATTGGGCAGCGAGCGGAAACACCAAGGCTCAGGTGTCTACCAGTGTGGACTCTGCGAATCGCGGATGACAATGACCTTCAACGCTGGTGGCTCGATGCACTACAGATGCACCCAATCGGCCCATCTGTCACGGCAAGGTGAAGCCCTCGACGCGTGGATTGACGAGGTGGTGTTGGGTCGCCTGTCGATGCCCGACGCGAAACTGATGCTTGACGTCCGCGACCGCGACCTGCCTGCCCTGCAGACCGAACGCGATGGACTGCAGTCTCGGATGGATCAACTCGCGGGAATGTTCGCAGAAGGCGCTATCGATGGGTCTCAACTGCGCCGTGGCACCGAGGACCTGAGGGTGAAGGTCGCGAAGCTGGACGATGAGCTGGCTGATGCCCGGTCTGTGTCGCCCTTGGCTGACTTGATTCTGGCGGGCGATGAGTTGCGGTCACGGTGGGATGCGATGTCTGCGGATCTGCGTGGGCAGGTAATTGCGTCGCTGATTGACGTGGTGGTTTTGAAGTCGCCTCGCGGTCTGCGCCGGTTTGAACCTGAGTATGTCCAGATCACCTGGCGGAAGTAGGTACTTGTGGGCCCACGGGCGCACTGGTTGTCTACGACCAGCCCGGAATCAGAATTCGCGACACCCTCGGGAACTCTCGCGAGGACTCCCACACTTCTGAGTGTTCTCATTGCATCCGATGAAGGCTTGGAATTTCTGACCATCTGTAGCACTAGCTAGCACCCTGCTGGGAGCTTGGTAGCGGTTTGCTTGGGTTCTGCTACCGCTTTGCTTGACCACTTGCGGTGTGAGCAGTGCTCTCGTTGGCGGCTGCGTGACAGTCTATGTCGAACGATTGTGCCTTGACCTGCGGTTATTGTGTTTCGTCCCTGTGGATTCCCTTCGGATTCCTCGATGCATGTAAGGATCTGGAGCTTCTCGTCTGACGAGATCTTGCAGTTTGCAGCAGATTGTTGCAAGGAGTTTCAGAGGGAACGCAAGGAAGTTCCTTACGGAATCCTCATGAGCTTAGGCAAGTGCCGCTCGAAGTTTTGCGGCGATCACCGAAAAACCTATCGGAGTTGGTCGAGTTCGCCGGCGGTCATCCCTGGCGCCACTTCAGTTTCAGGTTCAAGGTCGGCTGGCAGCGGGTTGTGTTGTGGTGGTTCAGGTTCTGCCACTGCGCGAGGCTTCGATGCGGGCCGTTCTTTGCCATCCGCCCCAATGGTCTTGTCGAACTGCGGAATTTCCGCAGTTGATTCGAGTTCATTTCGGACGGTTCCCACAGTCTTGTCGTCAACGCCAATCCTTTTGGCATGCTCACGATTCGAGAGCTGTGGATCAGCTTTGATGGACTCCGCAATCAGTGCCCGCTTCTGCTCCCGATTCAAATGTCGCCGGTCAATATTGAGAGACAGTGCAAGCGTGCGCTTCTCAGCCTCCGTGTAACCCGACTTCGTAACCGAAGGGCAAGGAAGTTCCCTCGAGTAAATCCCACGGATGCTCGACGGAATCCCACGAGTGATGCCGCCAGTGATGGCAGGGGGTGGGTCTACGGTCCCAGGGTTGCAATCAACCCATAGAGCTTTTGGGGCTTAATGGGTTAGTTCGCGGAACGCTGGCCGTGGAACAAGTAATCCGCTAGATATGCTCCCCGACAAGGTGATCGGCAATAAATTGCCTGTCTGCGGACGAAATCAGGGTTCGAAAAGTACAACGAGATATGTGACGGGCGACACGCCGACGCGCCGCATAAGTGCTCGGGAATACGGGGGCTGATCTGGGGCGACCTGGGAATTCCATCAATGCGACTCACAACATGTCGCGTTATGTGTTTCTGTCGGCCACTAGGTGTAGTGTCTTGAGCACTGAGACGCACGCCGGAGCTGCAATGACAGCCCACGCACAGCCGCTCATTATCTCGACGTAGTACCGCACAACGCGATTTTGCTACGTCATTCCTTAGGTCGATTGTCGGCTACAGCTCTGCCCATGCTTCGAATCGTGGGTGATCTTTGTCAATTCCACAGTGGCATCAGATTGATCACTGCATACCCATTTCCGGGCCTGTGGTGCACACACACGTATCTACTCGATCGATTGCAGTCGATCCTAGGAGGTTATCAGCAAATGGGCCTAGAAGACAACCTAGCGCGAGACGCAGGATGCACACGCAAAGAAGTGCTCGACGCCCTCAACGTACTCGAGGAATTCAACGCCAGCACCACCGTCCGATCCGAACATGGCGTTGCCGGAGCATGGCTGAACGCCCTCAACAGGGCGGTGCTCGCGTAAATGTCCGAGTTCACAGTCAGGTCAGAGGTTCAGGCCCGTGAAGGCCACAAACCATTTCAGCGGTTCCTGATTTCTCGCCAACGCCGTAACGGATCCGCCGGAGTGTGGGCCATGAGTCCGACAGCACTCCGAGCGCTCGCAGATCAAATCCACGAAGCCCTTCAAGATCACGAAGAGGAAGCCTATGCCGGCCACCGGCGTCCTAGAAGTGCCACCAGTCTCTCAGTCGCTCGATGAAGCTCTCCCCGCCCGGTACGTCGACGCGGTGCACGATGGGGTGAAAGGTAAACGCTCCGAACAGTTCGGGACGCTCGTCTCGATCTGCATGGCCACTCAGCTTCGAGGGTGGAGCCGTGAAAGAACTGAGTCCCATGTGTGCGATCCGCTCAAGTCTGGTCTGTGGCGACAGCTTTCCGTGGACCACAAGGGGAAAGAGTTTCCAGTCGGCAGCGCGGCACGGGCGTTCAATGACGCGTGGAGCAAAGCTCAAGAACACCTGAGCGATCCGTACAACAGTTACGACATGAGACAGAAAGCTGTCGAAGAGGCATTTGCCGTGGTGGATCTGCTTGACGATCCGGATCTCGACATGGGCCTCAATGAGCCGCAGCGGGCGACATTGTGTTACGTAGCAAGCGAAATCGCACGGCGCGAGCGAACGGCAGTCACATGCCCAACGCGGGAAGTCGAAGCCGCCACAGGATTCAATCGGCAACGGATCAGGACGGCGTTGGCGAAACTCGTGGAGCTTCGCTGGCTCTTGAAGCTGTCCAGTGGGCAGTCCGGGGCCAAGCATGGAAAGGCTGCGATCTATGCGCTCGGACCGAGGGCGCAGTAACCCCCAAGGCTCTATGGGTTGGTAGATATGGCACTCGCCGAGCCTCGTGGAAATTCGAAGGACACTACGACAAGGAGAATCATGACCACAGCCGTACTCGAACGACCTGTAGATCCGCGCGTCGCCGAACTCCTCGCAACCGCACCACCTTTGACTGAAGAACGTTGGAGTCGCTTGGCGGCATTGTTCCGTGCAGGCACAGTCGCATCCTGACGTAAACCGGTGTGGCACGTTCACATGTCACTATTGGTTTGTAACGGATTGAGCCGTTCCAGACAGCAGAAACAAGCCACCCACGAACCAGAGTTCAGGGTGGCTTCTTTGTGCAAAAAATTATCCGCACTCACCTATTCCAGAAAGAAAGTCACTGCATGAATCCAGCTATATGGGTCACGCGTTACGAAGCTGCCGAGCGACTTTCGCGATCAACCCAAACAGTCGTCCGATGGATATCAAAATACAAGCCTGAGCAACAAGGCCAAGGTCGATACGCGACTTATCTACTGGCGGAACTACTTCGAATCAAACAGCAAAGCGAGACCAATAAGGCGAGCGGCCTCTTCAGTGCGGACAGGCAACCCGAAAGTGCGGGAAGGCCGAAGTCTGCACTGGCCTACTTCGACTGCTAGTCCATCCTGCCCTCGCAATCGGGCGCAGCGGCGAAGTTTCGCTGACTGAGATCAAGGAGAAGTGCATGAACGAAATCAACGAAATCATCGTAGGCATACACCCGTACGCAGAAAAGTTCCCCATGCTCCAAGAAGTAGAGTTGAGTGAACTTGCCGATTCGATCCGTGCGAACGGGTTACGTAATCCAATCGTGGTCACCCTCGACGGCCTACTTCTGGATGGGCGCAATCGACGGGAGGCTTGCGCTCGGGCCGGAGTTACTCCGACCGTCGTCGTATACGAAGGCGATGATTTTGCTGAGTATGTGATCGATTGCAACTCTGCTCGACGCAATCTAACCTCAGGCCAACGCGCGATGTGTGACGCCCTTGTATACCTCGAAGACGGGCGGCGTGGAGATGGAAGATGGCGACGCGGGGCGATAGATATCGGAACTGGTTCCGATAGCGAGGGTCCGCGCAAGCTTCTATCGTGGGCTGGGATAATTTTGGACTACAAGCCTGACCTGGCCATTCGTGTCACATCTGGCGAATTGTCCATCAAAGAAGCTTTCACGTTGGCCGATGCAATCCGTACCAGCGCCGAGCGCGACAAGATCATGGCCCGCGAGAAGGTGCGCCGTGAAAAGGATGAGGCCGCAGCAGAAGCCGAAGCCAACGCCAAGATTGTCGCAGACCTCACGATCGCCGGCGAAACCAAATTTCTTGACCTCGTCAATGATGGGGTGATGACGCCACGCGTGGCATGGGCCGCATACCGAGAAGAGACGCGGAAGCAGCGTGAGGCAGAGCAAGCGGAACGCGATGCCCAAGCTAGCTACTTCAATGGAATATCGCGAGCAATCCGAGTAGCAGCGTCGAGCGCAGGGCACATGCACGAACGAATGCAACCGTATGACCCCGCCGACCTGGACGAGCGCCACAACAGCGCATTTACCGAAGAGAAGATCGACGCACTATTGCAGTTCGCACACGAGATGAAAGCATGGGTGACCAGCAAATGACCGACGTGATCAATGGATACCTAACAGAGATCAAGAGCCAAATTGTTTCGGACGCAGGTTCGGTGGGCATTGATTCGACCGAACTCGACGATCGAGCAGCAAACGCACTTAGGGACGAGCTGGACTCTGGCCGACTCGGCACACCCGATCTGGCACAACTGCTTTCACGGAGTCATCACAGCAAGTTCGCGGATCGACAGCGGCAACTCGTCGCCCGGAACTTTGAACTCCTCGCCGAAATCATCACAGAAGGTAGTGACGGTTCCCTGTGGGGTCAGTCGGCACCGATCCTGGAGGCACCTGTCCGCGTCGACGGACAATTCGTTTCGTGCAGGTATCTGACAGTCGAAAGCATCGATTCCCTCATCGACGCACGTAAGGCGAACGCGCGGGTGGTTGCTGGGTCGGCTGAGGCATTCGAGAAGCGAGCAACTGAGCTGGTCCAGTTTATGGATGATCGCGGGGCCCAATTCTTGGGTGGCGCATTCATCGAGGCATGACAATCGCGCCTTAAACCGGTGTGAGACATGACAATGCAATGATGATGATATGAGTTGGTTTGCAGCGGGCTGCCTAGACATTCAACGCCACCCGCACGACCGATAGCGCTCAATGGCATCGTGGCGCGGCTCGACCGCACTGGCCATCTGGAAAAGCGCACACGTCTACGGGGCTGACGATAACTGCCCCCACAAACCTATGACCCAGCTTCCCACGAGGCTGGGTCCTTTTACTTTTCGCGGAACATTCGGAGAAGATGGCGTTGGCGGCGAAGATTGAGGAGAAGGTCAAAGCCAAAGCGAGAAAGCGCCAATCAGATGGACAGCGGCGAGGGGCTGAAGTTACCAACAGTCAAGGCGCTTGTGCGACGCCCGACGCACAAGCGGAAAGTGGACCAACCGCCAAGAAGCGTTCCCATGCAGAACGTTCCGCTGATGCCATCGGTCAAGTGATTGGCATGAGCGGCAAGCCAATTCTTGCGAAATACGTTGCACCCGAGTTTAACTCTCGCACATGGTACTAGCTCATGCGTCGGTGTGAGTGTCCACAGGTATGGGCCTGCCGTGGTGGATGGTGTTGATGATGGTGAGCTGTGGTGACTCCCGTTGTCCACCCGGCAGGTGGTTGCCTGAGCTAGGCAACCACCTGCTTTGTACCGCAGAGAAGTTGCTGCCAACTGCGATTATGTCCACACCTTAAGCCCGAGATCATCTGCCGCCGACTGCAGTGCAGAATCGCCCAGCGCAATGGCCTTCTCCCGTGCCAGTGGTCCCTTGCTGAAGCTGCTTGCCTTTGCATCAGGAGAGATTTCGATTCCAGCCTCTTCGAGCGTCGATTCACCCTTTTCGGTGGCGACACCTGTTCGATACAGGGGCTGGCCCTTTTTCATGCCATCTGCCTTTGCGCGGACAGCGAGGTCGAACCCGACCCTTCTGACGTCACTAGCGTTGTAAATGATCTCGACGTATGTGTAGGTTTCTGCTTCTTCCGACCCTAGGACGGGACGGCGCTTTGCGGTGAGAATGCCGAGGGCAACTTCGCCTTCAACGGCAACCCAACGGAGCCGTACATTCGTGTATGTATCTGCATTTTCATTGATGTGCGCTGTCACAATTTGAGTCATCGTGACATGTTCCCACCGTCGTGGCTGAGAAGACCACAGGTTTGGGAGATCGCTGAGTAAGTCAGGTTGGATCCAAGACTTGCAGACAGTGAACATGCCAGGCGAACCGGACGCTCCCAAGGGGTCGTTCATCCGTTTCGTGTCGAACGTGCGTCTCACGGCAAAGACGCAGAGGGCCGCAGAGTTGCAGTAATCGGCGGAAATGAAGAGGGCAACAACACAATGAACCCCCTCACCCAACACCTCACCGACACAGCAGCATTCATCCACCAAGCGCACCAACACCTACACCTCTCAGCACTAGCAGTCCTCGAACCCTACGCAGACCGACTGTTGGACCAATGGCTACGGGGTGAGCGCTGATGGCGAGAGCACGCACACGAGTGTGTTCACAACCCGGATGCCCCTCGATGCAACCAGAGGCAGAGTGCCGTGAGCACAGAGCAGCACGTGACGCATACCAGCGGGCAACCACACCCACCAAGCGCACACGCACAGCAGCCGAACAGAAGCGCAGAGCCGAAGCAGTCAGTGAACATCGAACACGTGAAGGCAACTGGTGCCCAGGGTACGAGAACCGTCAACCCCACCCAGCAGCAGACCTCACAGCAGACCACAACACAGCAATCTCCAACGGCGGCGCACCAGACGGACCACTCACCATCCGCTGCAGATCATGCAACTCAGCACGCGGAAACAGATACACCTAGATGAAGTTGCCACACCCCGCCGAGGACAACGTAACCGAACAACCAAAGGGGCGGCATGGCAACAACAGAACAGCAGTGCATCACGTGCAGAGAACTGTTCACACGAAACAGAATTGGTCGCCCAGCGAAGTACTGTTCCGCAGGATGTCGGCCTCCCCGAGACAATGCAGCCAACCAATCTCAAGAGTGCTCTGTTGACGGTTGCACTCAGAACCGCTACCAAGCACGATCGCTGTGCTCAACCCACGCGATGCGCAAACATCGATACGGGGATGTCAACACCGATCGGTCACGAATCGGCAGGCACTGGTCACACAGCGAAGGATACGTCCTCCTAGGAAAACCGTTCCACCCGCTAGCTGACCGTAGAGGTGCAGTGTACGAGCATCGAAGGGTTCTCTACGCCCGCATCGGGCCTGGCGTCCACGATTGTCACTGGTGCAAAACACCTGTCGAATGGATGGTCGACTTAGAAGCCGATCACGTCAACAGCATCCGGGATGACAACAGGTCTGAGAATCTAGTTCAGTCATGCCATGCATGTAATACCCGACGTGCACTTGAAAGCCGATGGCATCACAAAAGCTCGCACGCCTAGAACCCAAACAAAACTCTGAATCAAATTTTCGAAACAATTCTTCCGATCTGATTCTTTGACAGGCCACCAACTGAGTTGCAGCAGAGAGCTACTCGCACCCAATGCGGCAAGACCTGCACATACTGCAACACAGCATTCCGCACACTCAAAGCAACAGCCAAGTACTGCGGCTACCGATGCGTCAACCTCGCACGCTACGACCGGACAGGAAGAACCGGCAAAGCCGAACCCGTCCGATCCTCAGTGGTCTACCCACGCGACTGCGAACTCTGCCGGCAACCATTCATCGGAAGACACTGCGACGTAGACCAATGCCTCACATGCCGAAGCGCCATCAAGTCAATGCGCGTCTACATCAGCGAATGTGTCACATGCTCAAGCCTCTTTACCTGTAGGTACACCAGACGCACATGCTCACCCACATGCACCGAGACCGCACGACTCATGGCCAAGCGTGAAGCCAAGCACCGCCGGCGAGCCATCAAGCGCAACGCCTTCGTAGCAAACGTCTCACCCCAAAAGGTCTTCGAACGAGACGGATGGAAATGCCATCTATGCGGTAAGGCAATCAACCGCAAAGCTGTCGTCCCACACCCCAAAGCCCCAACAATCGACCACGTCATTCCGCTGGCCTCAGGCGGCACGCACGAGCCTCTGAACTGCAGGGCAGCCCACTTCCTATGCAACAGCATCAAAGGTGATCGTGGAGGCGGTGAGCAGCTCCTACTGGTCGCATGACCCACCCAGGGACGTAGGTCGAAAACGGTGAAACGAAAATCACCGCGAATGAGGACGAAAAAGATGTGTACGCATTCCACGAGTCGATAGGAGGTGCTTATGCCTGGTCCTGCTCCGAAACCTTCTGATCAAACTCGGCGGCGGAATGCCCCTATTGCGAACACGGTTCAGTTGCCGGCTGAGGGTCGTGTTGGTGAGGCTCCTGTGTGGCCGTATGCGTCCGATTGTCCTGATGTGTGGCATGAGTTTTGGGCGACTCCTCAGGCTGCTCAGTGGGAGCGGCAGGGGATGGTTCGCCTGGTTGCTCGTTATGTGATGGTGCTTGGTCTGGTTGAGAGTCCTGAAACGATTTCGGCGACTCTTCTGGGCGAGGTGCGGCAGCTGGAGGATCGGTTGGGTTTGTCTCCGATGGCGATGTTGCGTCTTCGGTGGGAAGTGGTTGCGGATGAGGTTGCTGGTAAGCGTGATTCGAAGCCTGCCGCTTCTAAGGCGAGACGCAGATTGAAGGTGGCTGGCGATGCCGTGGAGAGGCCCGGAGGAGCTGGGTGAGGTTCCGTCGCTTGGAGGTTTGGTTGGTGAGTGGATTGAGGAGCATTGTGTTATCCCGGATATGGATCAGATGGGTGAGCCGTATCGGTTGACTGATGAGATGTGGACGTTTCTGCTGAATCATTATCGGGTTCGGGTGGATGCTGATCCGCGCCGTCATGGTTCGGCGTTTGCGTATCGCCGGTCGCAGTTGGTTCGTCCTCAGAAGTGGGGGAAGTCGCCGTTTTCTGCTGCGCTTGTTTGCGCGGAGGCGGTGGGGCCGGTCGTTTTTGATGGCTGGGATGCTTTCGGGGAGCCTGTTGGCCGTCCTTGGTCTACTCCGCTGATTCAGATTACTGCGGCGTCTGAGGATCAGACTGGCAATGTTTATGACGCTTTGGTGCCGATGATTGATTACAGCGATTCGTTGTCGCCGTTGATTCCTGATACGGGTTTGACTCGGATCAATATTCCTGGTGGCGGTTCGATTGAACCTGTTACGTCTCAGGCTCGTTCGCGGCTTGGTCAGCGTGTGACGTTTGTTGTTCAGGATGAGACTGGTACGTGGACGAAGTCGAATGGTGGCTGGAATCTGGCGGATACGCAGCGGCGTGGTCTTGCTGGTATGGGTGGTCGTGCGGTTGAGACTACGAATGCTTGGGATCCGTCGGAGAATTCGGTGGCTCAGCAGACGTATGAGTCGAAGTCGGATGATATTTATCGAGATTTTTTGCAGGGGCCTCCGGGTTTGAAGTATGCGACGAATAAGGCTGATCGTCGGAAGATTCATCGGGTTGTGTATGGGGATTCGTTTTGGGTGGATTTGGATCGCATTGAGGCTGATGCGTCTGAGTTGGCGGAGCGTGATCCTGCTCAGGCTGAACGCTTTTTTGGTAATCGCATTGTGTATGGGCATGGTTCGTGGCTTCGTGAGGGCTTGTGGGACTTGCGGTATGCCGGCGTGAACGATGAGTTGGCTGCTTGATTCTGTTGTGTTATTGAAGGTTTCGGGGGTGATGTTGGTGCTTTGGCTTCCTAACCCTGAACCGGGTACGGCTGTTAGTGCCGGATTTTGACGGCAGTGAAAATAATGACTGGACCGCCATCCGCTGTGAGACTCGCGATGGTTTGCAGTTCACCCCACGGTACGGGCCTGACAAGCGTCCGGCGATCTGGAATCCGGATGAGTGGGGTGGTCAGATTCCGCGTGGCGAAGTGAATGCTGCTGTGGATGAAATCTTTTCGACGTGGCGTGTAGGCAGATTCTATTGCGATCCGCAGGACTGGTATTCGGAGATTGGCGATTGGTCGCTGACTCACGGCGATGAGCATGTGTCGGAGTGGCCGACAAACAAGATTGATCGAATGTTTCACGCCATCAGGCGTTTTGAGACCGACTTAGCTAGTGGCCGTATTTCCCAGGATGGGTGTCCGATTACGGCGATTGCGTTGGCGAACTGTCGCAAGGTTGCGAAGCCTGGCCAAAAGTATGTGTTGGGTAAGCCTGCGGATCATCAAAAGATTGACCCTGCAATGGCTTCCATTTTGGCGCATGAGGCTGCGGCGGATGCTCGTGAGTCTGGCTGGTCGGATGCCCCGTCTAGTCGAATGATTGTTTTCTGAAAGTGGGT
The DNA here is from genome assembly GCF_022810305.1 of Rhodococcus sp. ARC_M6. Taxonomy (GTDB): domain Bacteria; phylum Actinomycetota; class Actinomycetes; order Mycobacteriales; family Mycobacteriaceae; genus Rhodococcus_F. The sequence goes on along the minus strand of NZ_JALGQH010000027.1, from coordinate 47,425 downwards.
GGTTGTGCCGATGGCCGACACTATTGCACCAATTGATCTGATCCCGGTTCTTGAGAAGGGTTTGACGGCCGATGTTGCGAATCTGACGAAGTGGGACAACTATTTGGAGGGTGAGCAGCCCCTCAAGTACATGTCTGAGGCGATGAAGGAGGAGCTGGGCGAGACTGCGGTTGAGCTGGTTCTAAATTGGGCGCGTCTGGTTGCTGATGCTTGCGAAAACCGTTTGGATGTTGAGGGTTTCCGGTATGCGGACTCTGATGTCGAGGATGAAGTGTTGTGGGCTGGTTGGCAATACAATGACATGGATGAGCAGTCTCAGCAGGGGCACTTGGAGTCGTTGGCGATGGGCCGTTCATATGTGCTGATCAACAAGAACGAAGAAGCGGACAAGCCGCCTCGCAATACGGTTGAGTCTCCGTTTCAGGTGTGGGCGCAACGTGATCCGAAGACTCGTAAGGTTTCTGCTGCTATCAAGAAGTGGAAGGATCTGGACGAGGTCGAGCACATTTTGGTGTACACGCCGGTTGAAACTGCGGAGTTCGTCAAGGATGCTGGCGCGTGGAAGCCTGGCGCGTTCAACGACAAACACAATTTCGGCATTGTTCCTGTTGTGCCGCTTGTGAATAAGCCACGCCTCTTGCGTCCTGATGGTGTCACCGAGTTCAAAGACATTATTCCGTTGGCTGATGCGGCGAACAAGATGGCTACGGACATGATGACTTCGGCGGAGTTTCATGCGATGCCGCGTCGTTGGGCGTTCGGGTTGAAGCAGTCCGATTTCGTTGACCGCAATGGCAATCCGGTGTCTTCATGGTCGAAGATTAAGGGCCGTTTGTGGGCGTCTGAGGATTCGAATGTCAAGGTTGGTACGTTCCCTGAGGCTGATCTGGCGAACTTCCATAATACGATCAAACTGTTGGCGCAGTTGACTTCTCAGATTGCTGCTTTGCCGCCCCATTATATGGGTTTTGGTGGAAATAATGTGCCTTCTGCTGATGCGATTCGTTCGTCGGAGTCTCAGTTGGTGAAGCGTATTGAGCGGAAGCATACTTTCTTGGGTGGTGCGTGGGAGGACGTTCAGAGAATCAATCTGATGTTTTTGCGCGGGAAGCCTGATCTTGAGGATCGTGATCATCAGTTGGAGACGGTGTGGCGTGATCCGTCTACGCCGACTGTTGCGCAGGTTGCTGATGCTGCTGTGAAGAAGTATGAGTCTGGGTTGGTTCCGTTGGAGCAGACGCGTATTGATCTTGGTTACAGTGCGACTCAGCGTGAGCAGATGCGGGAGATGGATTCTAAGGCTTCGCCGGCGTCGCAGATTGCGGGGATTGTGAAGGCTAATGCTGCCTGATGCTGCTGCCGCGCATTATGCGGAGCAGCGGGGGATTACGGCTGAGGTTCTTGGTGTTGCTGCTGAGTTGTGGGGTTCTCGTCCGCCGCCTGATTTTGATGTGTGGTTTGACCGGAATTTGCCGATGCTTTTGGAGTTGGTTGCGGCGGGTCAGGGTCGGGCTATGGCTGGTTCTGGCGCGTATGTGGCTGATGTGTTGGATGAGCTTGAGATTGATATTGCTGCGGATGCTGCGCCTGAGCTTGGTGGTCTGGTTGGTGTTGCGTCTGATGGGCGTGCGCTTGATTCGTTGATGTATGGCGCTGTGATTACCGCTAAGGGCGGTATTGCTGAGGGGTTATCGACTGCGCAGGCGTGGGGTTCTGGCCTGACAGCGTTGCTTACGAGGCTGCAGGTGCAGGTTGCTGACGCTTCCCGTGCCGCTACTTCGCTTCACATCACGTCTCGGGACAAGGTCGGCTATGTGCGGATGTTGAACCCGCCTTCATGCTCTCGCTGCGTCCTGCTGGCTGGCAAGTATTACAAGTACAACGCAGGGTTTGACCGGCACCCTGGCTGCGATTGCCGACATATTCCGGTGACGGAAAACAAGTCTGGCGATCTACGTACCGACCCGCAACTGTATTTCGATGTGATGACTCCGGATGCGCAGGATCGGCAGTTCACTAAGGCTGGGGCGCAGGCGATCCGCGATGGCGCTGACATGAATCAGGTCATTAATGCTCGGCGCGGTATGTCTACGGCGCAAACCAATCTTCGCGGATGGATTCCATCTGGCCGACTGAAGAAAGAACGCATCTATGGCCAGGATATTGCGATTACGGATGAGGGTAAGACTCGTCGTGGTGTTGCGTATCAGGCGATGTCGCAGGCTGGTTATGCGGAGCGTCGGACGGATGTTCGTGGTCGTAGGTATTTCGAGGCTAAGGCTCCGAGACTTTTACCAGAAGGTATTTACCAGATTGCTACTGATCGTGCGGATGCGTTGCGTCTGCTCAAACTGTACGGCTACATGACGTAGCCCCAAATCTGTTGAAAGGTAACGTCTTGCCGATGTTTGGAAGCAAGCCCGCAGAACTCGTCGCAGCGAAGATTGCATTCCGGCGGCGCTGCGCGTGGTGTGGTGTGGAACTTCGAGGCTGGCAGCTAAACCTCTGTCGAACCTGCAAGACCGCAGTCAATTACTCTCCTTCCCCGCCGTGCACTAGTGCGAGTCGATGGGATTCCTTGCCGGACATATTCAGACTGAAAGGCCAACTGTGAGCGCGTTGAACATGAATCAGCGTAACGAGTTGTGGAACCGGCTCAGTGACCTTCTCGCGCAAGAAGGCCCGCTCTACAGTGACATGGATGACGATGAGGCAGATGAGCTGCTGACCAAGTTTATCGACGGCATTGAGCGGGACATCCTTCCAATGAAAGAGAGTGTGCCAGTGAAGCTTGTGCCAGTCCCCAGACATGAGGGTCCAGGCCATGCATACGGAGACATCCACTGGTGCCCTGGATGCCTCGCCGAATTTCAGGCGTCTCAACTCTCCAAATGACTTTCTAGTTTCAAACTTTAAGGCCCTGTGAGCTTTCCGCTCCGGGGCCTTTTTTGTACCCATTTTCTTCCCGTCCGGGCGATCCGGTTCGGGCAATTTCCCCCGCGATGGAGGCGTTTTACCCATGTCCGATGTTATTCCTGTTGTTAATCCTGTTGTGCCTGTAGCGGTTCCGGCCCCTGTGCCTGTTCCTGCTGCACCTGTAGTTCCTGTTGTGCCTGCTGTTGATCCTGCCGCGACGGTAGATCCGCAGTACCCGGATGGTCTCGGTGACCCCGGCAAGAGGGCGCTTGATGCGGAACGAGCGCGTGCAGATCAGGCCGAGAAGGCGTTGAAGGCGTTGACCGATAAGGCTGCTGCTGATGCGCTTGCCGCCGAGAACGCGAAACTGTCGGAACTTGAACGGGCACAGAAGGTTGCGAACGATGCAACTGCTGCTGCAGCGAAGCAGACCGAAGAGAACCTGCGCTTGAACTTCGCCTACAACAACGGTGTTCCCCGCGAATGGGTGAACCGACTCCAAGGCTCCACCCCCGAAGAACTAGCGGCTGACTGGGCGATCCTGCAGCCAACTTTGGTGGCCCCGGCGGCTGTCATTGATCCGAACGCTCCTCGCGTTCCTGCTCCGGTCCCATCTCCGGGTCCGCAGCCTGGCACACCCAAATCTGAGGGCGAAGTGCTCTACGAGTCCTTCTACCCGAATCGAAAGTGAGATAACCCTTATGGCTGACTATGTTCCCATTCGTAAGCCTGGCGCTGATGTGCCGATCGCAACATCTGCTGCTGTAACTGGCGGACAGGTTGTTGCAATTTCCGGCAATAACACTGTTGCCCCGGCTGGTGCTGCTTCTGCTGCCTGGTTTGGTGTTGCAGCATTTGATGCCGCCATTAGCGAGACGGTCACTGTCCACCGTGGCGGCGTGCACGAACTGACGGCATCTGGCGCGATCGTGGCGGGCGCAAATGTGATCACTGCTGCTGCTGGCGCTGTCGCAACCGCTGGCGCAGGCACCTTCGATCAGGTTGTTGGCATTGCCATTTCGGCTGCTGCTGGCGGCAAGGTCGTCGTCGCGCTCCGCTGAGTGCCGCACTTTCTCTCAATTCATTCTTCGAAGCCCCACAGTTCTTGTGGTGGGCTTCTTTAGGCTCTGGAGGGCCGAAAATTGGCTATTACCTATCCCGCTGGTCCGCCCACATTCTCTGGCGACAGCGTAACCACCAACCGCTTTCTCGCGGATCCCACCCTGGTTGCGAAGCGCGTCAATGAGCTTGCGGCACAGCGTTTCATCTCCGATTTCATTCTGACTGACCGTCAGGACGTTAAGGGTGGCGCTATCGTCTTCGAGCAGGACGATCCGTTTTACACCGATCGTGCACCACAGGCCATTTCGCCTGGCTCTGAGTACCCGCTCGCGGGCGTTGGTTCGGGTGTTCCGCAGGCTGTTCGGGTCACCAAGTGGGGCCAGGACGTTCCGATCACGGACGAGAAGATCAAGCGATCTAACTTCGCCCCAGTCGAGAAGGCGTTCAATTCGATCGTCAATCAGCTTGTTAAGACGATTGATTCGCTGTCTCTGTCGCTGATCGCTTCGCAGGTCACTGCCACGCAAGGTGTCACTGACGGTGTGTGGAGTTCGTCTTCGAAGATCCTGCGCGACATCATGCTCGCGAAGGCGAAGGTGATTGGCCTAAACAAGGGCTATGACCCCAATGTGATTGTCGTTGATGACCTGACTTGGGCGTTGCTTGCGTCTGATGACAAGCTATCTACCCTGATGGCGCGTGAGGACAAGACCAATGCTGTGTACACGGGCGAGTTCCGCACTATCGCGGGTCTGACGATTCTTCCGACCCCGAACCTGCCTGCCGCTGGCGCTTGGATCATCGACACGAATGCCCTTGGTGGTATTGGTGACGAGAAGCTGGGCGAAGGCTATGCCGGCGACACTGTTGAAACGAAGTCGATTCGCGATGACAACAACGATCAGTGGCGTATCCGTGGCCGCCGTGTCTGCGTTCCTTACGTGAACGAGCCCGGTGCCGCCATCAAGATCTCCGGAATCGCGGTCTGACCATGACTTATGTTGTGAATGCTCCACTTATTGGGGTGAATGGCGCGGACGGAAAATTGAAGATGCTGTACGCGGGCGCTCCTGTGCCGATCGATGTTTCGCAAGATGACATTGAGCGGCTCGCTGATGGCGGCCTGATCGTGGAGGTCGCTTCCGATGAGCCTGTGAAGGCTGCTGGCCGCAAGGCTGCATCGAATGACGGCACCGCTTAGCCCGCTAATCATGGTCGAAGACGTTCAGAATCGTCTAGGGGAAACCTTCGATGACACTGAACGCCTTCAGGTCGAGTCGCTGATCGATTTCGCGTCGGCTCGACTTCGGGCATACCCGCTAGACATTGATGCTCGTATCGCGCAAGGCTCACTGAGTTCTGTGCTCGTTACGGGCGTCCTTGTCACGGCGGTCGCTCGTGCCGTGGATGCGATCAAGATCGGTTTGCGGGTCCGCTCTGAGCAGTATCCGGAAATCAGTACGACTTATTCGGATGTGGATCCGTCACTAATTTACTTTTCGCCGGCGGATTTGGAGTTGTTGGATCCGTCTGTGGGTGTCAAGTTTGGTGGCGCGTTTTCGATTGTGCCGGGCTGATGAAGAAGTTGCCTGAGCGGTGGGTGTTGTTGCAGGACAATCCCCCTGAGATTGATTCGTCTACGGGTAATCGGCGACCCACACCACCTACTGAGATTGAGTGGACTGGGCTGTTGCAGCAACGGCAGTTGGCGTCGTCATCTGTTGATGCTGGCAACGTCGAATTTGTGGACGGCCATGTGGTGAGTTCATATGTGCTGCTACTAGATCCGGGGCTGGTTCCGCACCCTGTGCCACGTTCCAAGTTTCGCGATGAGGACGGCACCGTGTTCACAGTTGTTGGCAAACCTCGGGTTCGGCGTCCTGCTCGCGGTTCCCGCAAACCTGCATACATTTCCGCGATTGTGCGGAGTTCATCTGACTACCAGGAGTAACTAATGGCGATTGTTTCGTTTACGGATGAGGATGGTGTCCATTCTACGGATGAGTTCTCGAAGACGTATGAAAAGCATTTGAAGGCACAGGCTTTGAAGCGTGTTGCGGCTGTGAAGGTTGAGCCGGCCAAGCTGGTGAAGCTTGATGTGAAGCCGGAACCCAAGAGCCTCTAATGGCTAGGGTGACGATCTACCGGGACAAAGCCCAAGGCGATGCTCGGAGGATTTCCACCGAAGGCCGCAAGGACATTGCGGAGCAAATCAAATCCGAATTCGAGGCTACAGCGCCGCGCCGTAAGGGCGAATATGCTGGTGGCGCAAGCATTACCGTCGAAGGCAACCGCGTGTTCGTGGCCGACAAAGACCCCAAGGCGTTCTGGAAAGAGTATGGCACTTCCAGGATGCGGGGGATTGCTTCGCTGACGAATGCGGCCCGTAAGCATGGCAAGTATTCGGGGTTTAAGCCTCGTGGATCGAGGGGCTGATGGTTACGCCGTTTACGCCGTTCGCTCCGGGTGCTATCCGCGATTTTCTGATCAACCATGACGAGTTCACAACGCATGTTGCGGCGGAAAACATTTCGACTCGTGACATCCCGGATCCGCTGACAGGCCCGTTTGTGACGTTGTCTGCTCCCTCGAATTACGGTGTTGATCCGATGCACCGCAAACCGATGATTCAGTGCGATGTGTGGGTGCCGAAGCTCGAAATCTTGGGCGGGGACATGGATCCCGAGGAACTGGCCTGGAATATTGCCGATCTTGCGGCCCGCCTGGTGCATAAAGCGCCGAGAGCTAGCCGGCAGTTCCGTAATGCCTCGTGGGTTGCTCGTTGGATTGATGGACCGATAACGGCTGTCGATTCTGAGCGTGGCCCAGAAAACCTGCTGTTCCGCGCCATTGTGCGCTGGGACATGTCGATGGTTGTCCGCTAACTCGCCACCTATGTGTGGCGTCTCAAACGTCCCGCTCCGAATGTTTACCTTGCCAGGCGCATTCGGAGTTGGGACTCACTACTTTCTGCCCTTTTGTGGGCACACTTTTGGAGGTTTTTTGTGAGTACTTATGCAGATCCGAATAAGGCTTATGTTTGGCAGGATGGGGATGCGTTCCGCGCTCCCGCTGGTACTGCTGTTCCGACTGATCCGTTCGCTCTTGCGCCGACTACGGGCACTGCGCCTGGTGTTGTGTGGGATGCGTTCGGCGGCATCGAGGCAGGGTTTGAGCAGAACCCTAGCCAGGATACGAAGGAGTTGCCGATCTGGAATTACCGGCAGTCTTCGTACAAGATTGCTCGCGGCCCCCGCTCTGATCGCCTGAAGCTGAAGCCTGTCGACTATTCGAAGGCGACTGTGTTGACTCTGTTGCAGGGCGGCGAGATTGTTACGACTGGCACAGCCCCTAATGAGGTGCACAAGTGGGTTATCGGCGATTCGGAGGAGTTTGCGATTCTGCTGCGCCTTGAGGATGAGGATGACAAGCAGGTGCTGTATTGCGAGCGAGCTACCTTGTTCACTCCGCCTCCGCGTTCGCTTGGTGGCGACAAGATTGATGGCTTTGAGATGGAACTGCTGGCGTTGTCGCCGGTGCAGTTGCTGACTAACACTAACCCGCTCGCACCCTGATCTGAGGAGTTTCTGTAATGCCTGGCACCCCCCGCAAGTCCACCCCGAAGGTTCAGCCGAAAGTGGTTGAGCCTGTTGAAGTTGTGGATGAGATTGTTGATGACGCGTTCGATCTTCTGTCTGTTTTGGATACCGAAGATTTGCCTCCGGTTCGAGCGAAACTCGTGGATGTGAATGTCGATATTCGGCGCTCTTACAGTGGCACGGAAGCGATCCAGTTCTCAGAGTTGCTACGTACCGACCAGATTGAGTTGGCGATGCAGTTGATTGCCGGCAAGGAAGGTGGTGCGGCGATTGCGAAGCATCTGGGCACGTTCACTATCGAGCAGGCCATGAAGATTGTCAACAAGTTGGCGAATATGTCTAACCTCATTTCGGGGGAAACATTCGCGCTCTTGCCTGCCTCGGCTCGCGGGATGGATGGAGCGCAGTCACCGCAGGGTGTGAACGGTATTACGGAAGAAACCTCCGCAGCGTCCTAGCGGAACCTCTGGCCGATTCCATCATCAAAGTTAATGCGGTGGTGGAGTGGCTAGCGGCGGAGAAGCGGGATTCGGAAAACATTGCGATGCTGGTGGATCGGGATGACTACTGGCTGAATTCGGAGTACGCGAATTGGGTGTCGGATCCTGATGATAAGGCTGCTGAGGCGGAGCGTAAGCGGGAGCGGGAGCGGCGGAAGCGTGAGGGCATTAAGCCGCCGCCGACTCCTGTGTTGCCTCCGGTGGGGAAGCGTTCCGCGAAGGATATGTCTGTGCTGGTGGTCGAGTTTCTGGAGAAGCGTCAAGCGTTGGAGCCTGCGAGGCCGAAGAAGGTTCGGCTTGCGGACATGGTGGGGCAGTGGCAGACCGGCTAGCGGGAAGCAGCTGTGTTGATTGCCCCCGCAAAGCGTCGAGCAACCGCTTCGTGCCGGGCTTGGGCGCGGTCGGTGATCACTGTGCCATCAGCCATTTCAACAATCAGGAAAATCTTGGATTGATCCTTCTTGGCCATTCCTCCGAGTAGGGCTCCTAGTGGGCCTAGGACGATAGCTCCACCAACTACTCGCGTCGCAGTCATCCGAGTCTTGGCGCTAGCTGCGCTTTCTACGGTCGCCCGAGCACCCTTCACCGGATAGGTGACCGCCTGGTGCGTGAGCGACTTTCCTTGCAGCGTGAAAAAGCCAAATGCGAGCTTCGGTTCCAGCTTTGCCTTCGGAGTTGCGTTGGGCGGATTGTCTGCAGCCTTCCACCCTGACGTAAACGCTTTCCCCATCTCTGAGAAGAATCCGGGGCTTTTCGCTGCATTAATCATGGCACGCCTTTCTGTGCTGGATATTCCGCTCATCATATTGCCCAATCCGTCCGGTTGACAGCTTCTTGCGTAAGCCGGCGCTTTTTGGGCTGAATTTTCTTGAAGGAGGCCCCTATGGCAGGTGGTCGCATTGATGTCGAGGTCGCAGCAGACCTCTCCGAATTCAACTCACAGTTTGAGGAGGGCTTGGAGGGTGCTGGTGACGCGGCATCTAGTTTCGCGGGGAAGATTGCGGGCGTTCTGGCGTTCACTGGTGCGGCGGTGTCGTTCGCTTCGATCATCGACAAGGGCAACGAGTTCACACGAACTCTGAATACTCTCTCTGGCGTCTCTCAGGCAACTGGCGAGCAGATGGCTGCAGTCAAGCAGCGTGCGATGGAACTCGGCAACGATGTCGAACTGTCAGGCACATCCGCGAATGACGCCGCTCAAGCGATGACCGAGTTAGCCAAGGGCGGCTTGACAGTTGAGCAGTCAATGGAAGCAGCGAAGGGCAGTCTCGCGCTAGCTGCTGCGGCCCAGATCGACGCGGCACAAGCATCGGAGATTCAAGCCACGGCGCTCAACACATTCGGGCTTGAAGCTAAAGACGCTTCGCTGGTTGCAGACACTCTCGCAAACGTATCGAACGCGGCGAGTGGTGAAATCACCGACTTCGCAGCAGGTTTGGCGCAGGGCGGTCTAGTCGCCAACAGCCTCAATGTCTCTTTGCAGGACACGTCGTCAACGCTCGGCATGTTCGCTATGAATGGCATGGCCGGGTCTGATGCCGGTACGTCATTGAAGACAATGCTTATTTCACTGTCTTCGCCGAGCAAGCAGCAGGCTATTGCGTTAGATGAGTTGGGGTTGAAAGCGTTCGACGCGGCTGGCGAGTTCGTTGGAATGCGTTCAATCACTGAGCAGTTGGCTGAGGCTCAGGAGAATTTGACGACTCAGCAGTTCGCTTCGGCGGCATCTACGGCTTTCGGCACTGATGCTGTTCGTGCTGCTACGGCGATGGCGGATGAGGGCGTTGAGGGCTGGGACAGCATGTCTGCGGCTGTTGGCCGTGCGGGTGGCGCGTTTGAGCTTGCTGCAGCCCAAAATCAGGGTTTGCCTGGCGTTTTCGAGAAGATTGAAAACACGTCTGAACGATTGCAATTGCAGCTGTATGACTTGGTTGATGGGCCGTTGGCTTCGTTCGGTAATGCTGCTGTCGGTTTGGCTGATGGCGCGTTGGACAAGTTTGATGTGGCACTCGGTAATTCGGGCGGTGTGCTAGCTGGTTTCAATGAGGTCATTTCGGGTTCGTTGTCGGATCTGCCGATGCTGTCAGGGACTTTCAACAATGTTGTGCGCGCTGGCGGCTCAGTGCGCGAGATGGCATTGGGCATCAAGGATGGGCTAGTTGAGCTCGCCGAGGGGGCGATGACTTCGGGTGGCGCTGTTGACACTTTGCAGGGCGGACTTTCGCTGTTGTCTGGCGTGGGCGTGACTGTGTTGGCGGTAGTGACACCAATCGTTGGCGCTGCGTCTGCTGCGGCCGGGGCGTTTGGCTCCCTCCCTGGCCCGATTCAGGCTGTGGCCATTGGGCTCGTAGCTCTCAAATTGGCGTCGATGGCGACATCCGGCTTTATGGCCAAAAATGTCGGCGACATGGGCCGAATGGCGACTGCTGCACACGGTCTCGGCACCCGGATCCAAGGCATTCCTGGGAATGTTCGCAACCTTGGAACATCTCTGCAGACTGCTGGCGGAAACTTTCGTGCATTCACTACCCTGTCCGGTCAGGCAGGGCAGGGTGTCGGACGCTTCGCAGGTTCAATGCAGGTGCTGTCAACGGGCTCGGGAAGCCTGTCGAGGATCGGTCAATCGTTCGTGACAGCTTCTACCGGGGCGCAGCGTTTCGGTACCGCTCTCGGCACAATGGCCGCTGCAGGCTCTGGACTCAGGACCATGGGCGGCAATCTGCTCAATGCAGTTGGTGGCCCCTGGATGATCGGCATCGGAGTCGCAATTGCTGCGCTGTCGATGTATTCGTCGAATCAACGCAAAGCTGCCGAGCACAACCGGATGCTCAAGCAGTCCGCTGAAGAGTTGGGCAAAGCGCTCCACACATCCAACGGGGCACTTAACGCCACCACACAGCGAGCAGCAGCCAATGCTCTAGAAAGTGCGAAGCTTGCTGGCACCGGTCGCTCGCTCGTGGAATACCTAGAAGCCGTCGGCGTTTCGGGTGTGACTGCAGCCAAGGGACTGGCGGGTTCCCGCTCCGAGATGAAGGCGACACTCGCTGTTCTTGAGGAGCAGGCTCGACTCGAAGCCGATATCAACAAGGAACGTGTCGGTAAGGGCTCTGAAGGATTCGCATCTTCAGCTCTTGGATCGCTACTTAACATCGGTGGTGCAAAGGACAAAGCCAACGAGGCTGCGAATGCGTTGGCGGACTTCAAGAAACTTGATGAAGAGGCACGCAAACTAGCCGAGTCGCAGAAGCGGATCGACCTTGCCGCTGGCTTCATCGATGCTTCAGGTACGGCAACTGCACTGGGCACGATGTCGTCAACGATGAAGGCATTCGGCGATTCTACTGGCGGTGCTGCGGACAAGATCGACATTCTTAACGGCGGTTTGTCGAAGCTGCGTGGCGATCAGATGAGTGTCGATGATGCGCAGCAGCAGGCGGACGATGCGATGCGTTCGTTTGGTGAAGCGGCTGCAGAGGCAGGCAATAGCGTTGTAGACGCTTCGGGAAAGATCAGTACCGGCACTGCTGCGGGCTCCCGCCTTCGTGACGCGATGAAGGGCGTTCAGACGGCTTTTGATAATGCCGGTGCAACTGCGAGGCAGTCCGCCAGCCAGCAGAACCTAAGCCAGAGCGATGCTGCTGCGGCGGTTGAGGCTGCGGGTCAGCGTGTTCGGGATGAGTTCATTCGTCAGCGCGTTGAGGCTGGGTGGACGCGCGAGAAGGCTGAGGCGCTAGCTAATCAGTACGGGCTGTTTCCGAAGGAATTGGTCACGAACGTCAAGTTGACTGGCACAGTTGAGGCCCAGGGTGCGATCGACCAGTTTCTCGCTGCCAATCAGGGCAAAAGTATTGGCGTCGACATCATTCAGAACATCATCCAGCCTCCGAGCGGTCCGGCAATGCCGACGTCGCTTGGTGCAATGTATGGCGTCACTCCTCGCGCATTGGGCGGTCCGATTACGGGCGGTACACCAGGTAAGGACTCTGTTCCAATCCTGGCAATGCCAGGCGAACACATGCTCGACGTGCAAGATGTCGAAAACATGGGCGGACAAGCAGGCGTCTACCGATTCCGTGAAGCGTTGGCGCAGGGCCGTGTTCAAGGTTTCGCTGAGGGTGGGGCAATCGGCGGCGACGGACTAGACCGCATGATCGACTTCGCCCGCGCCAAATCCGGTATCGGATACTCGTACGGGCCGTGGGACTGCTCAATGTACATGTCGCACATCGCTGCAACGGGCATGAATGAGCAGCCGCGCCGATTGTGGACAACCTACTCAATTCTGGGTGGGGATCTGCAGGGGATGCAGCCAGGCGGCAATGACGGGCACTTCCGTATTGGTGTCAGTGATGAACACATGGCGGGCACCTTGTTCTTCAAGGATGGTTCGCGGATCAATGTGGAGAATGGTGGCTCCAATTCGGGGTCCACGTTCGGTGGTGCCGCTGCAGGGTATGACGACGCACAGTTTTCTCGGCAGTATTTTCTGCCTGATGCTGCGTTGAGTCCCGCTTTGCAGGCTTCGTTGAATGGCGGTGCTGGTGCTGCTTATAGCGGTGCGACACAGACGAATCCGTGGACTGAGAAGGATGCTTTGGCTTTGGAGTCTGCTCGTGTGGCTGTCATTCAGGCGCAGGAAGATCGCACCAAAACGAACGGCAATGCGAAGAAGACTGACGCCGACAAGCAACAGTCCGACTTGAAGGTGCAGCGCGCTGAACTCAAGGTGAAAGAACTTGAGCAGAAGCGTGACGGGGCAGGACAGGGAACATCTATCGGTCCCGCACCCACACTGACTGGGGGCATGTCTGAGGATGCGATCTCGGCGCGCAACGCTGAAATCAGTGTCATTGATGCGCAGTTGGCTCGAGACAAAGTGTATGCCGATGTCACTTCCACTTCTCTGGATAAGGAGAAGGCGGATATGGCGGTGTATTCGGCTGAGAATGCCCGCACGAAGGCGAAGCAGGAAGGCGATGGCGGCCAAACATTCAATTTGAAGGATCGGGTGAAGCGTTACGGCGCTGATGTGACCGGCATTCTCGTCGATGCAGCGTTTGAGCAGTTACCTAGTGCGTTGTCTGAGTCTCGTTGGATCACAACGGACTGGGAGGGTTTGATGGGAATCAAGCCTAAGTCTGAAGCCTCTGCATCACCTTCGTTCAGTCAGGCCGAGATTGATGGGCAGTTGCCGACAACGCCGGGTGTTCCTGGCTGGCAGAACATGCTCAACATTGGTGGCGATGACTGGCAGAAACGTCTCGCGGATGCACTGAATCTGCCGACCGTGTTGCGTGATGGTGGCGGCCCGGTTCCTCACGGTACTGCGGCACTAAATCTGTCGGGTGCTGAGGAGTGGATGCTCACCGGCGATGAACGGCTCAATCTGTCAAGGGATTTCGCGTTGATGCGCGGAGCAACCAAGGGCGGTGACGGTGCGCAGGTCGTTGGCCTGGATGCACTCGCAGCAGAAGTTCGGGCACTCGCATCACAACCGAGAGCTAGCTACACCTTCCACACCCGCGACGTAGAAGAAAATGCGCGCCGGGTCCGTCAGCTCGAAAACACAAGGGCACTTAGTGCGGGATCGAGGTTCTAAATTGAGTGTCCGTGAAGCAACGATCGACATTCACGGTGCGGATGGAAGTTTCATGCGCATCGCGGGCGAAGGTCAAGGCGAGCAAGGTGTTGAACTCGCTACGGACATGAAGGGCTTTTATGACGCCCCGGTGAAAACTTTCAGCAGGGAGGGTGCCCGTCAGGTTGGCGGAAACTATCTCGGCAAAAAGTACATGATCCGGGATGTGTCGTTCGGCCTGCATGTTCATGGCAGCGAGTCGGATTGGTGGGAGTCGCGGGATTCAGCTGTGCGGAAAGCGTTTTCGTATGAGTTGGATCCGTGGAATCCTGATGCGCAGTTGGCGCGGATGGAGATCACTACTGATCTGTCGGGGGCGCGGAGTTTGCGTCTGGCGTTGTCGGAGTCGATTGGGTTTGAGTCTGAGTTTGATCCGCTGTTGATGCAGCGTGGTGTTGCGCCGATGTTGACTGCGGCGATGCAGCCCATGTGGTTTGAGGATGACTACATGGGTTCGGAGCAGCATCCGGCGCATTGGGAATTAACGTCTGGCAGTTCGGGTTCGGGGTTTGTTTGGATCTCGAACCCGACTGACCAGCCAATGACACCCGACTGGATTTGCAACGGTACAGGCGTTTTCAAGTTGCCGGACTTTTCGTGGACTGGCCCGGAGTATGCGCGTGTGCCTGGTGTCGATTTCAAGTCTGGCCGTGACGATTCGGAACGCCTGTATACGGTTCCGGCGATCACGTCTGCTGATGGTGGTGGGGCGACGGTTCATGTGTCGCGGATGAAGATTCCGGTGCGGTCGTTTGCGAATACAAATATTGCTGGTCGTACGAATGGGAAGCGCATGTTGTATGCGATTCCGCCGTATACGCCGCCGACGAGGGTTCCTGTGTCGGTTTCTGGGGCGTCTGCGGGCGCTGGGGTGCAGTTGCGTATGCCCCGATTGTGGAGCCGTCCATGGGGTTTAGAGTGAAATGGGGTGGCTAGATGGCAGTTCTTGAGGGGACGCTACTAGAGCGATGTAATCAGATTTGGGCGGCAACACAAGAGCAGGAACGCCGCGAAACGCTTCAACGTTTAGAGCCTCCGCTAGTCCGCTTGTGGGACGGGGAATGGCATTGGCAGGGTGAGATTGCCGCCGAATACATGGGCAACTTTGAGTGGAAAGACAACGACACCGGATCAGGCGTTATTGAGGTTCCGTTCGATCATTACACCGCTCGTTGGATGTGGGATGAGAAGGGCCGTATGGCTCGCGGCGAGAAACGCAACATACACATCACGGTCGATAAGAATGGTGCTCGTTGGGCTGGCCGGCTTGAGGATATGTCGGTTGAGTCCCGCGAGGATGGCTCTGTTGTTTTGGTTGCACGGTTTCTGCATGACGTCGAAAACCTGAAGTGGTATCAGATCTGGTCGAACGCGTTCCTGCCTGCGGCAGTGCAGTTTCCGCGAGTATTTATGCTCGCAGGGGGTGCGCGTTGGGCGCTCCTCACAAGCCTGTTTCTGCAAGTTATGCGTGAACAAACCTCGATCTGGCATTTGCCTGATGATCCGCTGAAACTGTCTTCCTGGACTTCCGGTTTGAACATGTCAAATTGGTCTGTGGCGGTGATGCCGCACAGTTTCATGGATGATCTGAATGAGGGAATCCTTTGGGGGCTGGTGGTTTCGAGGTGGCAGACGTGGCTTGATGTCGCGCAGCCCATCTTGGAGGATGCCGAGTTGTCGATTGTGACTCGCAGGTTCTTGGAGGGGGATCCGCCTCCGTGGCCTGGCGCGAACTTGCGTCACGGCTGCCTGGTGATCGACATTGTGGACAAGTCCGGCTACTACACGGGCACTGCGAATGGCGGCAATCAGTGGGATGGTTTCCGGCGCACGGTCGCTGATTTCGCATCCGACTTTATTGATTCGACTGAGTCGCTGATTAACGACACGAATATGCCGTCTGAATATTCGGTTCCGGGCAAGAAGAGTACCAACAAGGTCGCCCCGTACGTCTCCTATCTGATGGGTGATGAGACGGGCATCCAAACATCGAAGTTCACTCGCATTCCCGCCAAGGGCATTCAGGTGAACTGCGGAGGTCACTCAGCCCCGGGGATCAACGAATTATTGAGTGCCACTGTGCAAATGGTGGGGGATTTGACGGCGATGATTCCGGGCGTGCCACCGATGGGTGGTGTGGCGGATGCGGTGTTGAAGCCGTTGTATACGGACACGCTTGGCGCTTGGATGTCTGTGAAATCGACTGAGCGGGCGCAAAACTCTGGCTGGTCCCGGTATTACGAATACTTCCAGGACGGCGCGGACAAGGCTTATACGCTGTCGTCGCTAATGGTTCTGAGGCAAGGGTTTTGGGCAACTCGCTCAAGGTTCGCGCATGAGGTTGCAATCTTGGACGGTTCACCTTGGCTGATTGGCGACCAAGGCCAAGGTCATGTGTGGCTGTCGGACAGGATTTCGGCGCAAGTTACTGGCGACTGGACTGGTGACATGTATGTGGATCGGATCCGCTCAATTGTGTTGGCGTGGGACGAAAATACGCCACCTGAGTGGGTGCCTGTTGTGGGCGATAACTCGATTTTGCGGGATCCTGCGCAGCGGGCGATGGAACAACTCGAGAAGGCTATGTCCGCTCTGGCTACGCAGGGCGTTTTCTGAAGGAGCGGTATGGGTTTCACTTTGGGCGAGATGCCTACGAGAGAGAATTGTGATCCGGAGAATCCGCGTGAAGCGTTTCTGTGGATGTTGATGGCGTTGCCTGGCATGAAGGGCGCTGTGGTTCCGTGGCCGGTCGAGTATTTCATGGACATCTCGGAGCGACTGTGGGATTGCGGTGCCCGTCCGGGTATTGGTGAGCAGGTCACTTGGTATAACCCGCCCCTGTCTGGGGATATTTCGCCGATGTTTGCTGCCGGGGTTTGGGAGGATCATCCGCCTGTGGATGCTGGTCCTGGTATTGACATTATGTCGTTGTCGAAGGTGATGTCGGATGAGGTTCGCCGGCAGGCTTTGGCGATGGAGCCTGAGGAGCCGAATGTGGTGGAAGCGCCTGCGGCTGTGTCAGAACCACCGAAGTGGCCGGAGAAGATCAAGGTTCACTATTTGGCTAAGCGGCTTGGTGCTACGTCGGCTGATGTGTTGGCGGTGTGCGCTGAGGTTGGTGTGCCGGCGAAGGGTGCGCAGTCGAGTGTTCCGGGGAATCGGTGTGCGGTGATTCGGGATCAGTTGCGGATCAATGCGTTGTTGGCGAATCAGCCGGCGAGGGGGATCCGTCAATGACTAGTCGATGCATGCCTGTCGAGAACGATTTCTATGTGACTTCTGGTTTCGGTTCCCGCTGGAATGCCACTCATTGGGGTGCAGATTTTGGGTGCGCTGGGGGTTCGGCGAATAGGCCGATCTTTGCGGCGCAGGATGGCACTGTCACGGCTGCTGGTCCTGCGTCGGGGTTTGGTCAGTGGATCAACATTGACCATCCCGTTGAGGCTGGCGCTGGGCTGACTGTCTATGGGCACATTATCCCTGAGGTTCGTGTGGGGCAGTGGGTGCGGGCGGGGGAGCGCATCGGATATATCAATCCGAACTCTTCCACTAATGGTGGTGTTGATCCGCATCTGCATTTTGAGGTGCACCGTTTCGTGTGGTCGCCTCCGGGGTCGAATCGTCTTGATCCTCAGCCTTGGCTTGCGGGTGCGAGGTATCCGAACGAGAAGATGCCGGAACCGGTTGCGCCAACTCGTGATGTTTGGTTGCCGATTCTTGAGCAGTTGATTGGGCCGGTGACGTAATGGATGCACAGACACTTGCAAAGGTGATGGGTAACCGTGTTTCGCCGGCGCGCTATGAGGAGTTGTGTCCGGCGTTTAATGCGGCGATGGTTCAGGCTGGTTGCACTTCGGAGCGTCGGGCAACTATGTGGTGCGCGCAGATTGGGCATGAGTCTGGCGGGCTGCAGTGGATGGAAGAGATCGCTTCCGGCGAAAAGTATGAGTGGCGTACTGACCTGGGCAACACACAGCCTGGCGATGGTGTCCGCTTCAAGGGGCGCGGTCCGATTCAGATCACTGGCCGTTACAACTACGGCAAGGTTTCGGCGTGGGCGCACAGCGAAGGCTACGTGCCGACGCCGACCTACTTCGTGGACAATCCGACCGAATTATCTAATCCGACTTACGGATTCCTCGGGGCAGTCTGGTATTGGACTGTCGCCCGAAACATGAACGGGTTCGCAGACAATGATGATCTGCTTGGCGCGACTCGTGCTGTTAATGGTGGCACGCATGGTCTTGATGATCGGCGTGCTTTTTGGTATCGCGCAGGTGATGCGGGTGCCGCAATTCTTCCCAAAATTCTTTCAGTAGGAGGTGCCCAGATGGGTGTGCCGGAACTTGTGCAGGATCAGCTTGTTGGTGTTGAGGGGAGGGGTTGGCCGTTCTTGGGGAAGTCGAAGCAGGATCCTCTGCGCGACAACACTTTGCCTGAGGCTGTGGGCGAGACGCTCAAACTTCTGACGACTCCTCAGCCGTCGTTGATCAATCCTGAGGTCTCGTTTGATGCGGTGACGTATTTGCGGCTGGTTGATGCTGCGGCGTATCGCACGGAGAAGGCTGTCGAAAAGTTGACTGAGCAGGTTGCACTGTTGGTCAAGACTGTTGGGGGTAAGTGATGTTGAAGTTTGTGCAGTCTTTTCCGCAGATCCGTCTTGCGATTTATGGGGCAGCGAGTCTGATTCTTGCAGGTTTGGTCCTTGCCGGGATCCTTACTGAGGGGCAGTCGGGCAACATTCTGACGTATGTCGCTATGGGTCTTGGCTCGGTGGCGACCTTGCTTGCGGGGCTTAATGTTACGAAGACTCCGGCGACTTCAACGGTGTTTGTTGGTGGCACACAGTTGCCAACAGTGAACGATGTGATCAGTCAGGGCATCGCTGCAGCCAATCAGGTGCAGTCGAATCTTGCGCCGACTGTCGATCAGATTCGGGCGCAGTTGGAACTGCAACTCGGATCCCGCCGCACCGGATAGATGCAAGGGCTTTTGTCGGCGCTACCACTAGAAGGTATCGGCGTAGTGGGCATCCTCCTCATAGTGATGATGATGCTCGCACGCGGCGTACTGGTCACCGGCACAGCACATAAAGAGGCGGTCGCAGATCGTGACTACCAAATCAGTTACTTGCGTGGAGCTTTGACAACTGAACAGCAGATCACTGCTACGCAGGCTTCCACGATTTCGGAGCAGAAGGTGTCGGGCGAATTGACGACACACATTCTGGAGGCGATCCGCGCTAATCAGGAAAGTCCGCGTGCGGCAGGTGTCACATGATGTGGCCGTGGAAGAGGCGGTGCCGTGTGGCTACTGCTGGCGTTGATGAGGCTCGGTTGTTGCAGGTGTCTGGTGAGCGTCGCCTGGTTGAGGCTCAGCGCGAGCGTCGTGATGCTGCTCGTGTGTCGGGCGGGGTGGAGAAGGAGTTGCGGCGTAATGGTTTTGGTGAGCTGATGCGGGCAAGTATGGAGGGCCGGTGATGTTGAGGGATGCCGGTAATTGGTTGTTGGTTGCGCTTACGGGTGCGATGTGTGTGTTCACATTGTTTTATGGTGTTCGGTCTCGTTGGTGGTCGAATGAGGTTGGGCGCGTGTTTTTTCCGGCGAATGCGTTGATGTGCACTGTGTTGTTTCAGGTGTCGTTGTCGGCGGTGACTTCGTCGGGGTATCCGGGTCGGGATGTGATTCGGATTGTGTTGTATGGGTTGGGTTTTGTTTCGTTGGTGTGGATGACTGTGGTGTTGGTGTGTATTCAGCGGCGTGAGCGGGCTGGGGGTGATGTGTTGTGAGTATGCCTGGTGGTGGTTCGCCGGCTGGCTCGTTA
Source organism: Rhodococcus sp. ARC_M6 (assembly GCF_022810305.1). Classification (GTDB taxonomy): domain Bacteria; phylum Actinomycetota; class Actinomycetes; order Mycobacteriales; family Mycobacteriaceae; genus Rhodococcus_F. The sequence goes on along the minus strand of NZ_JALGQH010000027.1, from coordinate 27,887 downwards.
GGTCCGGGCGGGTTTGCGGCGTGGCAAGCAATGACTGAATCGGACGCTATGTCGCAAATGTCTGGCGGCGTGAAGTCGAAGTTCGGTAACGCGCAAGACGAGTTTAAGATCAATTTGAAGAATCCGATTGAGGAGATTCGTGATGGCCAACTGGACCTAAACAACGAGGTCGGACTGTTGTCGCCGCTGCAGGATTACGGGTCGGCGTATGCGAACACGTCGGCTGGGATCTCGGCGGTAGGGCAGTTTAGTTTCACGAATCAGATTGGGCCGATGAAGAAATGTCATCTTTCTGGTGGCCGCATCATTCTCGATGACCTTGGCCTGTGGGACATTCAATGCAAAATCTGGGTGGACTGGACCGGATTAGGTGGAGTGACAGAGTGGGAAATACGGGTGCTGCGGCCAGATGGGTCCATATTTTCTCGGTCCCGCACCAGGATGGAAGACAAGGAGATTTTTTCGTCTCTCGATGTCACCTCTGTGGTGGTGCCTGCTGCGGGCTACCAGGTGCAGGTTTACATCAATGTCCTCGCTGCGGGTCGCGGCGTTATTGGTGGGCCGACTCTCAATCGTCTTACGGTGAAACATATTTCGCGTAATACCAATACTGGGGATACGGGTCAGGGGTAGATGTGACTATTATTGTTGAGAACTTTGCCGATATTGCGTTGATGCCTGATGACGTGAGTGTGCTGTTTTGTGGGATTCCGTTGCGACCGAATTCTGATGGTACGGGGGTGATTACGCGGCGTGAGGTGACTGTTCGAACTGTGAATGGTGTGATGTCGTCTCCTGCGTTGGATCCTGGCCCGTGTAGGGTGCGGGTTTCTGCTCAGCGTTGGAACAAAACTTATGATGTGATGATCCCGGAGTCGGGTACGCACAGACTGTTTGAGCTTGAAGAGATCATCATCGCTGAGCATAAGGTGATCGTTAAGGGCGACAAGGGCGATATTGGCGATGGTGTGAACCTTTCTGGTTCGGTGCCTACGTATGCCGATTTGGGGCCTGGTCCTTGGGATCTTGGTACGGCGTTTGTGGTGAATACGGATGGGCTGCTTTACATTTACGGTACGGCTGGTTGGCCTGATGTGGGTGCGGGTGCTGCGTTCCGTGGGGATCGTGGCTTGTCTGTCAATTCTGTTGCGATTAGTGGCAATCAGTTGCAGTTCGGGTTGGAGGACAGTACTGCGCTTCCGAAGGTGACTGTGCCGGCGTTGGTTCAGGCGGCTTCGGATGCTGCTGCTGCGGCTGTGAGTCGGGGTGCGGCGGATTCTGCGAAGGTGGATTCGGTTGCGGCGAAGGATGCAACGTTGGTTGCGAAGGGGCAGGTTGATGCTGCTCGCGCCGATACTGTTGCTGCGAAGGCTGCTGTTGATGTGACTGCTGCGGCTGTTGTGGCTGACCGGCAGGCGGTGCTTACTGCTCGTGATGCGACTCTTGCTGCGAAGGTGCAGGCTGAGGAGTTTTCGAGCACTGCAAGCGCGCAGGCTGGTGCGGCATCGGCTAGTGCTGCGGCGTCGGGCGGGTTTGCGACTGCTTCGTTGGCGCAGGCGGATCGGGCGTTTGCTGAGGCGGATCGGGCTGAGGCTGCTGCTGATGAGATTGCGACGGGCTCGGTGGCGGATAACGCGATTTCGACTGTGAAGGTTCAGGATGGCGCTGTCACTAAGCTGAAGCTTGGTACGTCTGTGCAGGCGTCTCTTGATAGGGCGGATAGTGCTGTTCAGGGTTCTGATGGGCGTTTGGTTGATGCGCGTACTCCGACTGCGCACACTCATTCGATTGGCAATGTTACTGGGTTGCAGACTGCATTGGATGGCAAGGCTGCGGCGACTCATACGCATACGACTGCGCAGGTGACTGGTTTGGATGCTGCGTTGGCGGCGAAGGGCACCTCGAATCTTGCGCTCGGCTCTACATCTACGACTGCTTTGCGTGGTGATGCGCAGCAGTATGGGACTGTTCTGCCTGGTTCGGGCGCATTCGTTGGCGCGGTCTTCCATGTGACGGAGGCGTAATGCCAGCATCCGTCTGGAATGGCACGGCGTGGAAGAAGGTCACTAGTAGGGCTGTGTGGAATGGCAGCGTGTGGAAGCAGATTGCGTCTTCGCATGTGTGGGATGGAAGCGTTTGGAAGGCAGTGTATTCGGCGCTCAAGCCGCAGGGCATGACTAAAACCGGGAATCAGTTAATCCCACAGGGCATGACGCAAGTGGCCGGATGGACGGCCGACGCAAACAGCACTGTGACATCGAATGCGCTCGTTATTGCTGGCAGTAAATCTGGTGCGGTGCTGAATGCGAAAGTGGTTTTTGCTTCGAACTACAACACTCGAATTTACCAGATGGAGATCCGAAGGGGTGCCACGGTCTTAGCCTCAAAGTCTGGGAATGGCACGGTGTCTGGCGTGATGTCGCTAACCCTTGACCCGACAACTGTCACGGTGGCGGCAGGTGACCAACTCACATTCTGGGCGAACTCTGCCTTCACTGCCAACAGGGTCGATGAAGGCACTTTCCTGAGTATCGTCTGACCTTGCGCAACTAGCCCCTGATCTCTGCGTGAGGTCGGGGGTTTTGTTGTGCCACAAACTTTTAGGAGGCCGCTATGGTGGCAACAATTCCGTCCGGTGTTGATCGGCGCGAAGTGATTTGGCCGAACCAGAAACTGATTTTGACGGGCGCGGATGGTGCGGCCACGACAGTCGCACAAACCGGCAAAGTCACTATTACGCCGGCTACTAGTCATGTCATTGTGACGAGTGTTGAACCGGCGCTTACTTTGTCGACTCGTTCTGACACAGTCACTCTGGATGAGGATGGTCGGATGCACGCCTTTTTGGTGTGTACTGATGATCCTGATGTTGAGCCGCATAATTCTTGGACGTATACGTTTCGTGGGGATTGGCCTGGTGCGGTTGCGGTTACGTGTCCTGTGCCGTTGGTGGATGTTGATCCGTTGACTGGTCGGATGCCGCCGTTGAATTTGACGTCTGTGGTGTCGCGGCCTGTTGTGGGTGGTGTACTCACTTTGCAGGGGCCGCCGGGTGTTCCTGGCGAGTCTGGGGCGCAAGGCATTCAAGGGGTTCAGGGCATTCAGGGCGTGCCTGGCGAGAAGGGTGATCCCGGTTCAGGCGGCGGCGGTGGCGCTGGGATTGATGACGGCACAACCGGACTCGACACCACCTGGTCCAGCAGCAAGATCGCGGACGAACTTGACGGCAAAGCGCCGCTGATGTGGTCGACGCAAATGCCGGACTTTGGCTCAGAAGATGGCGTCCCTGTGGAAGTCGGACTGACCGTAGACGAAACGCTTGACGTGGCTGTAGGTCTAGCGATGGGTGGAGGCACCGTCGGGTTAATGCTGAGGGAACTCGGCATCGAAAACACCTATGTCGTGACCGAATTACCACCGACCACAGAGCCAAACTCCCTGTATCTCGTCCGCCATCCGGACGGCACACTCACCTGGCACAACCCCTAGGAGAATAATGACCTACGCAGATCAGCACGCAATGAGCCAAAACTCGGACATCGTCGCCAGGATCACGGCATGTGCCGCGACACAAACCCTCCCACCCGTCCCGATGTTCACGCGTGGAGGTCCACGAGAATGGGCCACCCGCAACGCCATCCGTGTAGCAGGACAACCCGGCTGGCCGGAAGCATGGGCCAGCGCCATCGCATCAGACGTGCAGCAGCCTGGACTCGATCAAGGTGTCATCTCAGACGGCATGATCCTGTCCGCAGTGCAAGCCGTACTCAGCACATAGCCCGCATGCCCAAGCCCCCACTCTCGCAAAGAGGTTGGGGGTTTTCTTACGCCCAAAAACTTTAGGAGTACCTATGACCGCAGCCATCCCGAGTGGGGTTGACCGCCGAGAAGTGATCTGGCCCAACCAAAAACTCATTTTGACACCGGAGGATGGCACGGCTACTTCTGTGCCGCAGGTGGGGAAGGTGACGATCACTCCTGCTGCCGGTCAGGTGGTGGTGAACAGTGTCGATCCCGCACTGACTTTGTCAACCCGTTCTGATGCAGTGACTTTGGATGCTGAGGGCGTGATGCGCGCATTCCTAGTCTGCACGGATGACCCGGACATTGAACCCCACAATTCGTGGACATACTCGTTCCGTGGCGATTGGCCAGGTTCACCGACTGTGACTTGCCCTGTACCGATGGTGCCTGTTAATCCCGAGACAGGGAAGATGCCGCCGCTCAACCTATCCACAGCAGTGTCACGCGCATCCGTGTCAGGTGTACTCATCACAAAGGGCGCACCAGGCGATCCGGGTGCAGGTATTGCGGCGATAGATCCTGATGGCACAGTGCATTTGACGGATGGGTCTACAGTGTCCTGGGATTTGCCGCCCCTCGCAATCGATGACGCAGATGTAGCGCAACTAGTCGCCACAGAAACCGCAACCAAGACGGCTGTCGATGCCCGCATACTCGACGTGGGCAACAGCACCTACGCGCCGGCATTCGCCACCACCGGAATCACGTACGACGGCAACGGAAACGTACAGACAGTCACAGAAGCCGGAATCACAACGACATACACCTACAACCCAGACGGCTCGGTGCACACCGACACCCGCTCAGGCGAAACACGCACCTACACCTACGACGGCTCAGGCAACCTGACCGGGATTGCGAGCTGACATGGACCCCGTAACCCTCGGCATGGCCAAAGCGGACGCAGCGAAAAAGTTTGCCCCACTCGGGCAGGGAAGTGTGCCCCGATTCGGTCGACAAGACACGTCCATCGTCACAAACTTTGAGGCCGGCCACGGCTGGACTGTGCAGAACGCTGGCGGCGGTACATCGAACCTGAATGACACCTCCGCATTCGCATTCGGCACGCAATCGGTACGGCTCACAACTGCTGGTGCTGGCGCGTCAACGATCGTGGAGAAGTTGGGCATCCCGGCGATTCCTGTCGGACGCATGTACCGACTGTGGGTCAAAGTGGATGCGCCGGACACACTGAACCGTGTTCGCGTGATGCTGTCGGATGCGCCCGCTTTCACCAGCTATTACACGCTCGAATCGTTTTTCTCTTCCGCTGGCATCCCCGAAGTTCAGCGACCATTCAAGGCGGGCGAGTGGGTTCCGATCTCGTTGCCGTGGTCGATTGCGGTCGCGACAGGCTCACCTGTCCGTGGGTCGTTGACCAACATTCGGGTGCTGGTCAATGATCGCAGCGTGCCTGCGACAGTCCGGCTGGGTCGTCTCGAGACGATGCCCGATCCGGTGCCACTGTTTCCGAGCGGTGTTGTGTCACTTACGTACGATGACACGTTCGCTTCGGCGTACACCGTCGTCCGACCGCACCTCGACAAGTACGGTTTCGCGGGCACGCTATTTCCGATCTTGGAGCGGTTCGGGCAGGCCGGTTATCTCACGACGGCACAGTGTGATGCGCTCGCGTTCACTAGCGGCTGGGAGATTGGGGCGCATGCTTCGACGTATGCGAAGCATGTGCAATCGGTGACCGGAATGACCTCTGCGGAACGAGTGGCTGAGTTCACGACACTGAGGGCGTGGCAGCAGGCCCGCGGATACGCCGCATCCTCGTTCGCATATCCGAATGGAACGGTAGATGCAGCGACCGAGTTCGACCTCCGCAAGTTTTACGGCACCGGGCGTCTCGCGTTGGGCCGCTTCTCCGCTACCGGCGCGGACGAGCAGCAGAACCCGTCGATCCCGACGCGGATCTACGCACAGAATCCGGGGAATCTGACGCTCGCGCAGATGAAAGCTGAAGTGGACCGGGCGGTTGCAAACAAATCGTGGTTGGTGTTCGTATTCCACGACGTACTCACAACCAAGGTCGGCGCGAATGATGTGGCAACTGCCGATCATCTGGCGCTTGTGGATTACATTGCGGCGTCTGGGGTTGCGGTGCGGACGATGGATCAGGTGCGGAATGCGTCCCTGTAAGGCTTAGTCATTGAGCGATTGGGTGCGTAGCGAGTAGCTCAAGTAGTGCGGCCGCATAATCGGCGGCAATAACGTCTTCGTTCCGAGGTTCCCATTCCGGTTTGTTGAACTCGGCTGCCGTGCACTCTGCCTCTCCACGGTCAAGGAATTCCTTCTGAAGACGAAGGATGCGCAATCCGATTTCACTCATACCGCGAAGCATCTCATGCCGGACAGTCGGAATACCCAGGACTTAGGTCTCTCGTTCGCCCAGGATTGCCCGGGTTGGATCTGGAACAATCGGCGGTATGGCATTCACTCCTGACCCGGACACAGGTCAACCCGGAACGATTCAGCTCGCTGACGGCTCGTGGGCGTACAGGTGGAAAGACTCACCCGACACCGACCTCATCCCGTTGAAGCAGCCCGAAGCGATCTACGTCATGCCGCCGCCGAAAGGCTGACAGCATCAAGCCCCCAATCTCACTCCGAGGTTGGGGGCATTTTTGCGTTCACATGCCAATGGCCACACACGCCCACCGGAAGGAAAACGTGCATGGCCATCAGACTATTCAGTTGTGGTGTGGGCGATCATCGACGGCTTCCCTTCCGTCTCCCGCCCAACGTGTTCACGGTAGCACTGTTCGAACTGGTGTGCGAAACTTTGGGTATGTCTGTTGCGGCTTAAACCTGACGGATTTCCGTCAACTTTCTTCTGCCTCCGCTGCGGGCAAACCATACGCACACCATCGTGCGTTAAACCGATGCCGCAAACCTCACGCTGGAACTGACAAAGCCCCCACTCTTCCGAGGAGTGGGGGCTTATTCTGCGTTTAGGGAAACTAGCTGCCGAAGATGGACAGAGACCCAAGCGAACCTGTGTCGTTCGTCGGTCGACTTACTGTTATGCGACCAGGCTCAGACGGGAATGACAGCTCCCGTCGGTGATCCGAACCCCATATGAGTTTCGGGGTTCCGTAGCTATTCCAGCAGGCCCAGTACACATTGTATTCGCCCGGCGCGACGTCCCAACCGTAGCTGTACGAGACATTGTGTTGAACGGTCCAGCCGCCGGATTCGAAAGCCTTCTTGCGTTCGGTATCGCCGACCAACTCGCCGTAAATATCGCAAACAGCATTTTGGCCGGACTGGTTGTCGATTGCCACGACAACGTTGATTCCATTGACTGTTGTGGTCGAAGTGATGGCATCCGGGCTCGTGTCCAGCGCGGCCGACGCCGAACCTGCACCACCGACGAGGGCACTAATCGAGACTAACGTAGAAACTGTGAACAAGCCGACCTTGCGCATACTTCTCCTACTGCCTGTATTCGGATGATGTTTCTGCCGAATCCTAGCCTCAGAAGCAATGGACATGGCACTTGACCGTACTCTTGGTTTTCCGATCCGAGGATTGATTCAGTGGCTACGCATTTGGGGTTCGGTTTTTTAGCCATGTTTCGAAGTCCACTTCATCGATCAGCCAGCGCCGGCGACTTCCATAGGTGAGTGGAAAACTGAGAGTGCCCTGCTGGAATCCACGGAGTCGTGACGCCCACAGTGCTTTGTAGACGTCTTCGCGAACGCAGTCTGCCCGTACGGCAGCTTCCGCTGGGGTGATGAAGACACCGCTGGTCTGCTCACCTCCGCTAACCCACATTTTTACGTCTTCGTAATCAGTGATCCAACGCCCATACCGAGGTTTGTGTTGAAATCCGCGCAGCTCGTGGGTCTGTAGCGCGATGGTCAATTGATTTTTCGAACACCGTGCGATTTCCGCCGCTTCAGCTACGACGAGCCATCTCCGTGGGTCTGAAGTGGTTCTGAGGGTAGAGTTTTGGGAGATCCAGCTGTCGATGTCCTTGTGGAGGAAGCTCCAGTTTGATTTGAATTTGCGTTGGTATCCGATCAGGCGTCCAGCTTCTGCTGCCAGGGTGATTGTGTTTCTGCTGCTGCGTGCGTAGGCGGCTGCCTCGTCGCTCGTCAGCCACGAGGACTGGTCTGTCGGCCAAGCTACTCCAGTGGGTATTCCTCGCCGGATCCAGATGTCAAGGTCCTCGGTGGTGAAGGACCAGCGGCTGTGGGGTTTGTTCTGGTAGCCCTTGAGTTCGCCAAGTTTCGCTGCGAGGCACACAGTGTTTCGGTGGCGCTGGACGTAGTCGGCGGCTTCTTGGGCTGTCAGCCAGACTGTCGTGTTGGCTTTGGGTGCTTTGGCTCTCGGCATTTTCGACTTCCATGTCGCGTGTGTATTTGCGTGCACGGTATCGAATGTTTGTGCGACGATCAACTCGTCTCATATATGGGATTAATTTTGCCCAACTTCGTTGTGATTCTTGTGTATTCGCGTGTCGATCACCAGGATTTTGTAGGGTTGGCGTAGTCGGTGCAGTGGTGCGAACTTGGTGACGAGATGGGAGTCGATATGGCTAAGCGGAGGACTGCGGATGAGAGGGCCGCTGACGATCGGGCAGATATGGATCGGTGGCTTGAAGCACAGTTGTCGGATGCGCCACCTTTTTCTGAAGGTCAGATCAGGGCGTTTCGCAGAATCCTTTTCAGCAACGTGAATGCCCGAGAGGAATGAAACGGGACGCCCAACTCTTGTGCTGACTGAGTTCGGGCAATTGAGGCACGTCCAGATTGAATTCGGCTTAAGGTCACAGTCATGATGCGTTTCGGCGAGGGGTGGGATCGATATGGCGAAGCGGAAAACTGCCGAAGAGCGGGTCGCAGAGGATAAGGCAGATATGGAGGAGTGGCTTGAAGCCCAGTTTTCGGACGTTCCTCCTGTGACTGAAAATCAGATTCGCATGTTCCGTCGAATCCTTTTCGGCGGCAAAGGCTCTCACGTGGTGGATTGAATGTCTTCTGGGGTGGCTGAGTCAGTCGGGGGGCTTCTGCTTCGATCGCGGAAGGTTCCCGGATGTGGGAAGCTTCCGCATCCTGACCTGACCAGCCACGTTAACCAGATCGGTGCGGTCACGGCATGATAAAACCCCACTCAACCGTGATGGCTGGGTGGGGTTTCGTACGAGATGCAAAACTAACAGTGTGTTCAGGCTCGATACGAAATCGGTGATGCAGGCGCTGCCGGGACGGTTGGCGGAGGGTGCGGGCTTTGGCCTTCGGATCAGTGCCCGCTTTTCTACGTTAGGGGGTCGAAGACTCTTCCTCTTCGTACTGGGCGATCAGGAGGTTACGTATTTTCCTGTCGGCCATGAATACGGAGATCATGCCGATGAGGCCGAATGCGATGAGGAAGAGTCCGCGCATATTGGGGTCGCCTGTGACGCATTGGCTGTAAGTTACGCAGATTTCGGGAGGGTTTGCGATGTCGATGAGCAGTGTGATGATTCCGAGTGCGAATGTGAGTCTTGAGAAGGTCATTAGGCCGGTGACGATGCCGGGGTGTGTGGGGTTCATGTGGTGATTGTTATCAGATGACTCGGACATTTAAGACTGTTTGGTCTGAAATTGGCTTATCGTCACATCCTCGACGTCTGGGGCAGATGCTTCCTGACCAGCAACTTTGCGCGATCCCACAAGGTTGGCCAAGGTGGTTGCGAGTGACTCAATAATGTTGTGGGTGTTGCATTTTGGTTCAGCGTGAGTCATTTTGGGGCAAAGCACCCCACCTGGCCGTGATGGATAGGTGGGGTGCTTCGTACGAGATGGGGAACTAGCTGGCCATTGCTACCTCAGCAGACCAACGGGTCATTGGTAATGGATCCTGCCTCGCAACGTCAGCATCCACGAACACGTCGATCGGGCTGTGCTGGATCCAACCTGTGACAGCAACGAAGCCGTGTGCTGAGAGTTCATCCACTACGGCATCCCGGATTACCTTCTCTGACACCTTCAGTGACGGGTCGGATACGTGGAGGCTGTGCACTCGTCGGGGCGCGAGGATGTCGCGGAAGATTCCGTCTGCGCCGACGTGCCCGACAACGAGGCTTGTGTCGGTGTGGTCATTTTCGATGGTGCCGTATGTGGCGGTAGTCATGGGAAGCCTTTCGATTCGGGTTCGAACATAACATCACTGTTTGGTAACATATCGAACAAAAGTTCGAGCGTCAAGAGGCTGGATTCAGGGCCCGTTCCGCCCATCGGTAGAAGATCGCCAACTGGTCGGGTTTCAGGCTGGGGTTCGCACGAGCCATCCATGCCGTGCATGCCGCAGCATCCGCCGCCGGCGTCGTCCTATTTGCGTTGCTGATGAACGTGTTCAGGCTCTGCGGTTCTACGCCTACCCAAGGTTCAACTTTCTCAGTGGCAGCTGGAGTTTCGGGCCGTGGCTCGGCAGTCTCTGTCGTCGCGGGAGGGGTGGAATCGTCCTCATCGACATTGTCGGGATCTAGCGCTTCGAGGATCTGCACAGCCTTCTCAAGTTCCTCAAGCAACTTGACGGCATTGGGGAGGTTCATTTCGATGTCGCCGATCGAGCCGGACTTGAGGTGTGTCTGGCACAGGTACACGGTCGGCTTGTTTCCGCGCAGAGGCGAGATGTGACTGTTCGTGGTGATCTCGATCTTGTGTGTGGAATCTGTGATTGCAGCTTTGGTGTGTTCGATTAGGTAGCTGCCGTCGATGTCGATGTCGAGGCTGTTGAACGGGACTGAGGTCATGGGGTTACTCCATGTCTAGGTGGCGCTATCAAGCGCTGAGAAGTGTTGTGGAGGCTTGCAATCGATGACTCGGGAGGGAGTGCAGGGAGCAGGAGGGAAGGGCGTTCCCCGTTCGCTTTTGAACGAGGACTCACCTGATGCTCGGTCGGTCGATTGGTCGCCGATCGGTCGGTGTGGTCCGCACCTACGGAAATGAATCGCATGGTGCCGAGGCCGGGATGTTTGAATCAGCACTACCGCTGCCACGCGGTTCCTGTCCGGGCTCGCCTTCAACAGGTGGCTGGATTCAATCGGAATGGTTGCTTCTTCCCATCAACGGGAGACGGCACCAGGGGCTAGCTGGCCCACCCGAAATGGCTCTCGGGCGCAGGAGATCGAACGGGGGAGTGGTGACCTACAGGGGCCGGAACGGTCTGAGCGTCACCACGAACCCGGTAGGAGTTACGCGCACCAACCCAGAGCCACGAGGGCTTTCAGGACGCCGTAGACAACGGCGTAGGTTGTGGCAAGGATGGCGAAAACGGCGGCAGCTTCACGCAGGTTTTCGCTGGTGGAAAGTTTGTCGGTAGGGCTCGATACAATGTTGCTACGGTTCACGGGAAGTCCTATTCCTCTGGTCCGAGGCCTCAGATCGAGTGTTGGTAGCACTCTCTGGGGCCGTCTTCATCTGAAGACAGTGAGACTCTGACATCTAACCCGTGAAAGCCCATGCCGATGTTGGAAGTTCGGACCGGACTGACGCTCACGGGGTCGCCGGCTTCGACCATCTGGCCGTTGCCGATCACCATGGCGACGTGACCGTCCCAGACTGCGAGGTCACCGGGCAGGAGATTGTTCTGATCGACGGGACTGCCGATGCTCTGTTCCTGCGCCAGCCTCGGAATGTCGATTCCGGCTTGGCCGTACGCCCATTGCGTCAGCCCGCTGCAATCCAGGCCGACGCCCGGTGTCGTGCCGCCCCAGGCGTACGGAACGCCCTGTTGAGTGAGGGCATTGCGTACCGCGGCGGCAGCTTCCGCGTTGGGGGCCGAGGCAACGGTTCCGTCGGGAAGGTCGATTTGGAGCCCGGCATCCGAACTTCGCGGCGCCATGACGGCGTCTGAAGTCGACACGCTTGGTCCGGTTCCCGGTACAGCGTCGGGAATCGCTACCGACGGAACCATCTCGGACATCTTGTCGGTGGATCCGGCGAGGTCGCCGCGCATCCTCTCGACGACCGAAATCGCTCGACCGAGATGTTCGAATGCGGCCGAAACAAGCATCAACTGGCCGGGCGGGGTCATCAAGGACGGTCCGGCTTGCACTGCGAGTGTGAGAAACGACTGAAGGATGTTGTTCAGTTCGTTGACGCCGGACGACACCGTTGTTGTCGCTTCGTCGACAATTCCGGCTATCGATGTCCCACGATCGGTCAGGGCGCGAGTGGATGCCTGCGTCTGCTCGGTAATCGTGCTCGCTGCAGTCATTCCGGCAGTGGATGTTCCGCCGCCGGCAAGTTCGCCGAGCGCAGCCGAGCCCAATTGGTAGGCGATTTCCAGGACGTCCGACGCGATGCGGATTCCGACATCGGGGCCGTTCGAATCCGTAACTCCACTTCCGAGCGTCTGCAACAGGTCGATGATCGGCCGGGCCAGAGCGTCGACGGGGATCATGCTCGCGCCGCTTCTGCGATGGTCCGGCGAACTGTTTCATCGGTTCCTCGGTAGAGGTCATGGGCGTCGAATGTGGCTGCCGAGACGCTGGAAATGACGGCACCGAGCCGGTCGAGGTCGTCGACGTGAGTCCGTTGCGCGTCCCCGGTGACACGAACGAAGTCTTCGGCGATCAACCCCAGGACTGCATTGAGTCCGGTGTGGTTGTTGCGGGCAGCGTCGGCCCGTGCCTGAGCGATGGTGTCGGCGACGACGCCCAGTCGTGAGCCGAACTCTGAAATATCCTCGGTACGAGCTACAAAATTGTCCAACTTCTCTTCCCCCCGGTTGCGCTTGTCTCCCTTTCTTGGACGCCGCGCAAGCGCTGTCGGTTCCCGAGCAACTATCCTTCTAGTCATGCAAACGCACGTGGTCGACCATCCGCTGGCAGCGGCCCTCCTGACGACAATGCGTGATGCGCGCAGCGACAACTCGACATTCCGGTCGGCCCTGCGTCGACTCACACACATGCTTGTCTACGAGGCGATGCGCGACGCCGAGGTCGAGGAATTCCCCGTCGACACCCCGGTCGCAGCGACGACGGGTATCCGTCTGGCGAAGCCTCCGCTGCTGGTCCCGGTTCTTCGTGCGGGTCTGGGCATGGTCGAGCAGGCCAGTTCTTTGATTCCGTCGGCTGGTGTCGGCTTTGTCGGTATGGCGCGGGACGAAAAGACCCATGAGCCGGTGCCGTACTTGGAATCGTTGCCTGCCGACCTGTCGGGAATCCCGGTATTCGTTCTCGACCCGATGCTGGCCACCGGCGGATCGATGGTGCACACCATCGACCTACTCGTCGCTCGCGGCGCTACCGACGTGACGGCGGTGTGCGTCGTCGCGGCGCCGCGCGGTGTCGACGCTCTGGCTGCGTCGGGCCATCCGGTGCGTCTGGTTTTGGCCAGTATCGACGACGGCCTGGACGAGAACGCCTTCATCGTTCCGGGCCTCGGTGACGCGGGCGATCGGCAGTTCGGGCCGCGCTAGTAGCGACTGCTTCTACAGATTCATTGCGAAGGCCCGGAGCTTTTCAGCCCGGGCCTTTGCTACGGCCTGGGCTTCGGCGAGTTCACTGCGATTGTTCACCGGAATTGCGACTTCGAGATAAACCTTGAGTTTGGGCTCGGTTCCGGACGGGCGGACGACGACGCGCGTCGTAGCTCCGGTGAAGATCATCGCGTCGGTGCGCAAACCCTGGTCGTTGAGGGAAAGGTCTTCGACGAGGACGCTTTCGCCGGCAAGTTCGACCGGCGGATTGGCTCGTAGTCGGCTCATCCTTGCGCTGATGTCAGCCACTCGGCGCGAAACCTGGTCCCCGTGGTGATAGCCGAATTCGAGGGCGTAATCGCCCAGCACATCGAGCAACGTTCTGTTGGTTTCGGCAAGCGTGGCAACCAGATCGGAGACCAGGACGGCAGCGGAAATGCCGTCCTTGTCTCGGACGACGTCGGGGTCGACGCAGTGTCCGATGGCCTCTTCGTAGGCGTAGACGAGGCCGTCGCCGGCTCGGGTCAGCCATTTGAATCCGGTGAGAGTGCTCGCGAACCGCGCTCCGCGCGCCGGTGCCAGTTTCGACAGGAGCGTCGACGACACAATTGTTGTTGCTACCAAGGAGTTTGGTGGTGCTGTGGCGAGAACGTGATCGGCGAGGAGCACTCCGGTTTCATCCCCGCGAAGCATCCGCCATCCGTCGCCGTCCCGTATCCCGACGGCGCATCGATCGGCGTCGGGATCTAGTGCGATCGCGATGTCTGCATTCACCTGCTCGGCGAGCGCCAAGATCGCATCGGCCGCACCAGGTTCTTCGGGATTGGGAAATGTGACAGTCGGAAAATTCGGATCGGGGTCGAATTGTTCTGCTACGACGTGTATGTCGGTGAAACCGGCCGCCGCAAGTGCCGAAAGCGCAGTTTTCCCGCCCACGCCGTGGAGTGCTGTCAGTGCGATGCGGATGTTGCGGGCATGACCGTGGGGAAGCGCCGCAAGGCGGCTGATGTACTGCGCTACAAGGGAATTGTCGACGGGCGATACTGCAGTTCTCGGCACGCTCGACGCACCGCCGACTCGTGCGATCGCGTTCTCGATCTCGCGGTCGGCCGGTGAAACCAGCTGGGATCCGCCGTCGAGATACACCTTGTAGCCGTTGTCTGTCGCCGGGTTGTGGGAGGCGGTGATCTGGATTCCGGCGGAGGCGCCGAGCCGGCGAACCGCAAATGCCACAACGGGAGTGGGAAGTGGGCGGGGGAGGAGTATTACCTCGAACCCGGCCGCGGTGAGGACTTCTGCGGCAGCGGTAGCGAATGCCTCGGAACCGCGGCGAGCGTCGCGGCCGACGACGACGCGGGATCCGCCGTGGCCGTGTGCGCTCAGCCAAGCTCCGAGTCCGGAGGTGGTGCGAATGACGACGGCAAGGTTCATGCCGTGGGGGCCGGCGCGTACCGGACCACGCAATCCGGCCGTGCCAAATGTCAACGGTGATGAAAACCGTTCGGCTAGCTCATGTTCGGGCAAACTCTCCAGTTCTGCCCGGCTGGCCGGATCGGGATCCGAGTTGATCCAGTCCTGTACAGCCTGGTTCACAGTTCACTGACCAATTGGTGCAGCAGCTTTCCCACTCGGGCGGCAGATGCCTTGCCGGCAGCCAGCACTTCTTGATGGTCGAGCGGAGCGCCGGTGATTCCGGCGGCGAGGTTGGTAACCATGGATATTCCGAGAACCCGCGCCCCGAGTGCGCGGGCCGCGATGGTTTCGTGAACCGTCGACATGCCCACGAGGTCGGCTCCGAGTGTGCGCAGCATCCGGATTTCGGCCGGAGTTTCGTAGTGCGGACCGGGAAGCCCGGCGTACACACCGTCGGCAAGATCGGGATCGATGGACCGGGCCAAATCACGAAGTTCGGGGGAGTAGGCGTCGACGAGGTCGACGAATTCTGCCCCGACCAACGGCGATCGGGCGGTCAGGTTGAGGTGGTCACTGATCAGAACGGGCTGCCCGACGGTGTAGTCCTCCCGGATACCGCCGGCCGCATTGGTCAAGATGACCGTGTCGACGCCGGCTGCAATTGCAGTGCGGACGGGGTGGACGACGACGCCGAGGTCGTGGCCCTCGTACGCGTGCGCGCGCCCGAGGAGGAGTAGCACGTTGGTGTTGCCGACGGTGACGGTGCGGATGGTGCCGACGTGTCCCCGGGCGGACGGCGGAGCAAAGCCGGGGAGGTCGGCCATCGATACTTCGGCGGTGGGCTCACCGAACTGGTCCGCCGCGTCGGTCCATCCGGATCCGAGGACTACGGCGACGGTCGGCGACGGGCTTCCCGTCATGGCGGACAGAGCGGCGGCAGCGGCTTCGGCGATCGTTCCCATGTGAGCAACCCTACTGGCGAGTCGGGTCGGTTCGTAGAGTGTGCGCTGGGGCGTTAGTCTCCCATCCATGCCTTATCTCGAACGCGACGGCGACGTATTCATCCTGTACCTCGGCAACGAGGGCGAAACGGACAACGAGAACCGCTTCAGTCCCGAGTGGATCGACGAGGTGCACAGCAAGCTCGACGAGGTCGCGGCCCATGAGGGTCCGGCCGCGCTGGTGACCACGGCAACGGGCAAGTTCTACACGAACGGCCTGGACACGACGTGGATCTTCTCCAACGCCGACGGTCTGCCGGGTTACCTGGACAAGGTTCACACCATCTACAGCCGTCTCCTGGCCTTCCCGATGGCGACTGTGGCCGCAGTCCAGGGTCATGCCTTCGGTGCCGGCGCAATGTTCGCGACGGCTCATGATTTCCAGATCATGCGCAGCGATCGCGGTTTCTACTGCTTGCCCGAGGTCAGCTTGAACATGCCGTTCACCGTAGGAATGTCGGCACTCCTCAACAGTCGCCTGCCCAAGCAGGCTGCGGTCGAGGCGATGACGACAGGCCGTCGTTTCGGAGGCGTCGACGCGCTTGCCGCCGGAATTGTGCAGGAGACCGTGGACGGTGACGCGGTGCTCGCGGCAGCCGTTGCCAAGGCTGCTGCGCTGACAGCGACGCACGGCAAGAACCTGGCCGGAATCAAGGCCGGAATTCATCGTGACGTGTTGGCTGATCTTGGACGGGTGACTGACAAGAGCAACTTCTCGTTCGGGTGAGACAATGATCCGGTGAATCACAATGTCGACGGTGCAGTCAGGTCTGTGGAGACCGATCTGATTGCGCTGTCGCATTCGATTCACAGCGATCCGGAGCTTGCGTTCGAGGAATTCCGCAGCTCAGCCAAAGTTTCCGAGCTATTGGGGCAGCACGGCTTTGCGATCACGCGGGACATTGCCGATCTCCCGACTGCGTTCGACGCGACCTACGGCAGCGGCGAGTTGGTAATCGCGATTTGCGCCGAGTACGACGCTCTTCCGGAAATCGGTCATGCCTGTGGGCACAACATCATTGCGGCCGCGGCTGTCGGTGCCGGTATCGCGTTGGCGTCTGTCGCCGATGAGCTCGGCATCACCGTTCGAGTGATCGGAACCCCAGCCGAGGAAACCGGCGGTGGCAAGGTGCTGATGCTCGAGCGTGGTGCATTCGACGGGGTGGGCGCGGCGATGATGGTGCATCCGGGTCCCATCGATATCGTCGGCGCTACGTCCCTGGCGCTCTCGGATATTGCGGTCAACTATTTCGGTCGCGAAGCCCATGCGTCGGCAGCGCCGGAGTTCGGACTCAATGCGGCGGACGCTGCGACCCTCGCCCAGGTGGCGGTGGGCCTGCTGCGGCAGCACCTTCTGCCGGGGCAGCAGATTCACGGCATCGTCAGCGACGGCGGCGCTGCTCCGAACATTGTTCCGGCGCGCTCGGAATTGTTGTACTACCTACGCGCGGAGACAGCGGAGTCCCTGGCGAATCTGTCCGAGCGTGCGGAAGCCTGTTTTGCTGCCGGGGCGTTGGGCACCGGTTGCACGCACGAAATCCGCACGGTATCCCCGACATACACGGAACTGACGCCCGACGCGTGGCTTGCGGATGTCTACCGCGAGCAGATCGCAGATCTGGGACGGGTGCCGTTGGCACTCGAATGGGAACGCTCGCGTCCGCTCGGCAGTACCGATATGGGTAATGTCACCAACGTGATTCCAGGAATTCACCCGGTAATCGGTTTGGATTCTGCTGGGGCAGTGACGCATCAACCGGAGTTCGCCGCGGCCTGTGTCACGGAATCTGCTGATCGCGCCGTCATCGACGGTGCAATCGCATTGGCCCGCACTGCTGTCCGGGTAGCGTCCGATCCATCGGAACGCGCCCGCCTGTTGGAAGGAGTAGATCGCCGGTGAACGCGGCAATCGATACTTGGATTCACGCGCATACCGACGATCTTGTCGCGTGGCGACGGCACATTCACGCTAACCCCGAGTTGGCCCGCCACGAGTACGCGACAACGGAATTCGTCGCGACACGACTTACAGCGGCCGGTCTTTCGCCGAAAATTCTTCCTGGCGGCACGGGTCTGACGTGTGACATCGGTCCGGACGGACCGCGGATCGCGTTGCGCGCCGACATGGATGCCTTGCCGATGCAGGAAGCGACGGGAGCGACGTATTCGTCGACCGTCCCCGGCGTTTCCCACGCCTGCGGGCACGACGCTCACACCACGATTCTGTTGGGTGCCGGTCTGGCCCTGGCGTCGCTGCCGGAACTGCCCGTCGGGGTTCGCTTGATCTTCCAACCAGCAGAGGAAGTGATGCCGGGCGGCGCGCTCGACGTCATTGCTGCCGGCGCGCTCGAAGGTGTGTCGAGAATCTTTGCTCTGCACTGCGATCCGCGACTCGAGGCCGGACAGGTCGGTGTGCGACTGGGCCCGATCACATCGGCCGCTGATACCGTCGAGGTTGTTCTGGACTCACCGGGCGGGCACACGTCTCGGCCACACCTGACCACCGATCTGATTTACGCGCTCGGAACAGTGGTCACGGGTTTGCCCGGAATGCTCAGTCGACGTATCGATCCGCGCACCGGCACGGTCATGGTGTGGGGCGCTGTCAGCGCCGGCCAGGCTCCCAACGCGATTCCGCAGACCGGCATGATGACCGGCACGGTCCGAACCGGTGATCACGAAACGTGGGAACTGCTCGAACCGCTCGTCGAGGAAATCGTGCACGGACTGCTCGCCCCCACCGGCGTTCGTTATCACCTGAACTATCGACGTGGTGTCCCGCCGGTAGTCAACGACGAAGTCTCGACGCGTATGTTCGAGGACGCCATCGGCACAGTCGGGCAGGACGCCCTGGCGGACACCCCGCAATCCGGTGGTGGAGAAGACTTCTCGTGGTATCTCGAGACGGTTCCTGGTGCGATGGCGCGGTTGGGTGTGTGGTCCGGTGAAGGGGATCAACTCGACATTCACCAGCCCACGTTCGATTTGGACGAGCGCGCACTCGGTGTCGGTGTGAAGGTTCTCGCGGGCCTAGTTCTCGGTTAGTGCCGGTTCCCGTCGGGGGCACCGTTTTTCGTTGGGTTCGAGTGAAGGTACGGGCATGTCGATAGGTGTTGGAGTGCGAATCGGCTCAGTGGTGTCGACGGCCGTGGTGGCGTCGAACGACCCGGGCTCTGCTGATCCGGTTGTGATTGTGCGAGATACCGTTCTCAATAAACGCAAGGACGGCGGAACCGTGCTCGGCGGTGAGCCGGAGTTGGGCGCGGGTCGCGAATTTGCCGAGAGTTGGAGTGGATTCGTCGGTCGCGTCGGAGATCCGAGCGGTGTTGCAGGAAGCGCTGATACCCGTTATCGCGCTGAGGATCTGGTGGCAACCTCGATTCGGTGTCTGCTGCAGGAATGCGAGCCGCTGCCTGATCGGGGTGGTCGCGACGGCGGCGCACCCGACATCGTGGCAACGTACCCGTCGCGCTGGGATTCGTCGACGGCTGCAATCCTGCGGGATTCGCTGGTGTACGCGGGCCTCGAGCACATCACTCTCGTCTCGGATGCCGAAGCGGTGTCGGCGTGGTTCGAATCCGAGATTGCTGCACTGGCCGGAACACTCATCGGGATCTATCACGTCGACGACATGGGAGCGGCCGTCACGCTGGTTCGCTCGGGTGTCGCGGCCGGTCGTGCCTTTGGCTTTGCGGGTGACGGAAGTTCTCCGAGTTCGCGGATCGCGACGGCTCTCGGCGCCTTCGGTTGGATGCCGGAGAACCTCGACGCCGTAGTTGTCACCGGAGACGGCGACATGGCGGGCGATAAAGCCGCAATGACGGCAATTGCGGTCGGTGTTGCAGAAAAGCTCAGTGTGCGTTGTGAACTCGGTCCCGGACCGGAGCAGTCCGCTGCGCTCGGTGCGGCGATCCTTGCGGCCGGCTTTACCTCGACGTCGCACCAGATCGTGCCCATCGGACTGCCGCCGTCACACGACGTCACCGAAGTCTTCGACAACGTTCCACGAGTTGCGGCGGCGACTGTCGTCGCCGAACCCGAGGTTGCGGTGGCCGAGATCGAGCCGGAAAAGCGCAGCTACGCACGTATCGTGATCGGAGTGAGCGCGGCGTTGGTAGTTATTGCGCTGGCAGCCCTGGCGTACTTCCTACTGCTTTAGTCGGTCAAACCATTCCCGGGGCCCACGTTCCGGCTGTTCCGCGTCCGCAGTTCACGGACGTAGTCGGCGGGAGCGCCGGCGATCTCGGCAGCGTCGGCCATCACTCCGATGTACCGCGCTGACGGAAGGCCGCCCTCGTAGGCATCCATGACGTACAGCCAGGCGAGTACTGCGCCGTCGCCCGTGTCGACGCGCACACGAATCTTGCGGTGTAGGCCGAGCTCTGCGCCTTCCCAGCGGTCGAGGCTTACGACGTCCTCTTCCGGCACGTCGTAGAGAACGACGAAGACGCTGGAATCCGGGTCCTCCACCACAGTGGCGAGAGCACCTTCCCAGCCCATGTCCTCGCCGCTGAAGGTCAGGCGCCAGCCACGCAACCATCCCGTCCCCGACATGGGGGAGTGTGGGCAGCGTAACAACATCTGCTCGGGGTGCATGTTGGAACCGTATGCAGCATAAATCGACACGGGCGCAAGCCTAAACGGTGGTGCAAGGGTGAAGCGAAGCGGACCACTGCACGCTAGTAATCTGGTGCAAGCACTGCGCGACGTCGTTCGCTGCAATAGCGTGACCCACGCGTGCTCGTTTTAGGTGAGTAGATCGGCGGGAGACCCCTGTCGGTCGCCTGATTACTTGGAGGACACATGACCCGGATCGTGATCATCGGCGGCGGACCTGCCGGATATGAGGCAGCGCTGGTTGCTGCCCAGCACGGCGCAACCGTCACCCTGGTCGATTCGGATGGAGTCGGTGGAGCCTGTGTCCTCTTCGACTGTGTGCCGTCCAAGACCTTCATCGCATCGACCGGTATCCGTACCGATATGCGTCGTGCATCCGATCTGGGCATCACGCTCGATCCCGAGCAGGCCACAGTCTCGCTCCCCAAGATTCACTCCCGAGTCAAGGCGCTCGCGTTGTCCCAGTCCTCGGACATTCGCACTCGCCTGCAGACGGTCGGCGTCGAGGTCCTCTCCGGTAGTGCCGAACTGACCGACCAGGAACTGGGTTTGGCCACTCACCAGGTGCGGGCGACCCTCGCCGACGGTGAGCAGCGCACCATCCCCGCCGATGTCGTGCTGATCGCGACCGGTGCCAGCCCTCGGATCATCCCGGGTGCCGAGCCGGACGGCGAGCGCATCATGACGTGGCGCCAGCTCTACGACTTGGACGAGCTGCCTTCCCACCTCGTTGTTGTCGGTTCCGGAGTGACCGGCGCAGAGTTCGTCTCCGCGTACACGGAGATGGGCGTCAAGGTGACGCTCGTCTCCAGCCGTGACCGCGTGCTCCCGGGCGAAGACGCCGACGCCGCCCTCGTGCTCGAAGATGCTTTGGCCGAACGCGGTGTGATCTTGGTCAAGCATGCGCGCGCAGACGCTGTCGAGCGCACCGAGGACGGCATCATCGTGAAGCTGTCCGACGGTCGTACGGTCGAGGGCAGCCATGCCCTGATGACGGTCGGTTCGGTACCGAACACGAATAACCTCGGCCTCGACAAGGTCGGCATCGAGCTGGACAAGGGCGGCTACCTTCGGGTCGACCGCGTTTCGCGCACCACGGCCTCGGGTATCTACGCAGCGGGCGACTGCACGGGTCTGCTGCCGCTCGCGTCGGTGGCTGCCATGCAGGGCCGCATTGCGATGTACCACGCACTCGGTGAAGGCGTCAGCCCCATCAAGTTGAAGACGGTGGCGTCGGCAGTGTTCACGCGCCCCGAAATCGCGACGGTGGGCGTGACGCAGGCGGCAATCGACGACGGCGAGGTTCCCGCCCGCACCGTCATGTTGCCGCTCAACACCAACCCGCGTGCCAAGATGTCCGGCCTGCGTCGCGGCTTCGTGAAGATCTTCTGCCGTCCGGCTACCGGCGTGGTTATCGGCGGAGTTGTGGTTGCGCCCAACGGATCCGAGTTGATCCTGCCGCTCGCCATGGCGGTTCAGAACAACCTGACCGTCAACGATCTTGCGCAGACGTTCTCCGTGTACCCCTCACTGACAGGTTCGATCACCGAGGCCGCACGTCAGCTCATGCGCCACGACGACCTCGACTGATTCCTAGAATCTGAGAATTAGATTTCACATATTGGTGTGATGGTGGGATAGTCGAGGTACCGGTCGAATCATGGATCGGTACCTCGGCGCTCTCCCTGTCCGTAGACCCCTCGGCGGCTCAGAGTGTTATTCCTCTGATTTATTCTTCCCCCTGCCTGGGAGTTTCCATGAAAAACGCCGCGCTGTCCGCTCGTATGGACGGACTCCGTAGTTCTGCAATCCGTGACCTACTCACATTGACGGCTCGCCCCGACGTGATCAGCTTGGCCGGTGGCCTGCCTGATCCGGATTTCATTCCACGAGAACGCATTGCGCAAGCCGCGCACGATGCCCTCGCTGATGCGTCGTCCGTTCAGTACGGCGAGACATCGGGCCTACGGCGCCTCCGCGAGGTGATTGCTACTCGTGAATCCGTCAAGATCGGCCGCGTGCTCGAGTCTTCCGACGTTGTTGTCACACATGGCAGTCAGCAGGGTTTGAGTTTGCTGGCTCAGGTTCTGCTCGATGCGGGTGACATCGTCGTCGTGGAAGATCCGGCGTATACCGGTGCACTGCAGGTGTTTCGGACTGCGCAGGCGATGTTGGTTCCCGTGCCGGTCGATGAGAACGGCATGGATACAGCGGTACTGGAAGAACGACTCTCAGGTGGCCTGCGTCCCAAAGTTGTTCATACCGTGAGTAACTTTCACAATCCGCGTGGGTCCGTTCTCTCGGCTCCACGCCGCACGCATCTCGCGAATCTTGCTGATAGATACGGCTTCTGGGTTCTCGAGGACGACCCGTACGGTGAGCTCTACTTCGACGGCCCGCCGCCGCTTCCGGTTGCGGCGTTGTCCGAGAGAGTGATTCGGCTCTCCAGTGCGTCGAAGGTGCTGGCGCCGGCTCTGCGTGTCGGTTGGCTTCACGGTGATCGCCGAGTGTGCGAGGCGGTCGAGCTGATAAAGCAGGGCGCAGACTTGTGTGGTTCTTCGCTCACGCAGCAGATCGCAGCCGACTTGTTCTCGGATCACGAGTGGCTGGGCGCGCATCTGGACATGCTGCGTGCGTCGTACGGGAGCCGGGCCAAGGCGCTGGTCAGTGCGTTGGAAGACGGCTTCGGTGACGCTGCGCGGTTCTCGGCCGTGCGCGGTGGGATGTTCTGCTGGATGGACACTACGGCGGAGGTCGACACCGCATCCGTACTCGATATTGCCGTCGAACATGGTGTGGCATTTGTCCCGGGCAACGCATTCGCGGTTGACGCAGATCTGAGCCGCTCGGCTCGCCTGTGCTTTGCGACGTATCCCGAAGCGGTGCTGGAAGACGCCGCGCAGAAGCTGCGCGACGCCTTCGCTGCCGCAACTCTGGTCTAGTCCGACCAGTTGTACGTACGCTCGACGGCCTTGTTCCACTCGGCGTACAGACGCGCGCGTTCGGACTCCTCCATCGAAGGTTCCCAGGTCTTGCCGACGGCCCAATTGTTTCGGATGTCGTCGGTATCGGCCCAGTAGCCGACGGCAAGGCCGGCGGCGTAGGCCGCGCCCAGGGCCGTTGTCTCGTTGACCACGGGACGGATGACGGGCACGCCCAGGATGTCGGATTGGAACTGCATCAGGGTTTCGTTCACCACCATTCCGCCGTCGACCTTCAGTGCGGAGAGTGTCACGCCGGAGTCGTTGCGCATGGCGTCGATGACCTCGCGGGTTTGGTAGGCGGTGGCTTCGAGGGCGGCCCGCGCCAGGTGGCCCTTGTTGACGAAGCGGGTGAGGCCGACGATGACACCACGAGCGTCGGGGCGCCAGCGCGGGGCGAACAGGCCGGAGAATGCGGGAACGATGTAGGCGCCGCCGTTGTCCTCGACGGTCAAGGCCAGGGGCTCGATGTCCTTGGCGCTCTGGATGATTCCGAGATTGTCGCGCAACCACTGAACGAGGGAGCCGGATACGGCAACAGAACCTTCGAGCGCGTAGACGGCCGGGGCGTCGCCCAGTTTGTAGCAGAGGGTGGTCAGCAAACCGTGCTTGCTGTGTACCGGCGTCGTGCCGGTGTTGAGCAGTAGGAAGTTGCCGGTGCCGTACGTGTTCTTGGCTTCACCTTCGGCCAGGCATGCCTGGCCGAAGGTGGCGGCTTGCTGATCGCCGAGGATGCCGGCTACGGGTACTCCGGCAAGGTTTCCGCGCGGGCGACCTTTACCGTAGATCTCGGAGGAACTGCGAATCTCCGGCAGCATTGACATCGGGATTCCGAAATCGGCGCAGATGGACTCGTCCCACTGCAATGTCTCGAGATCCATGAGCATCGTGCGTGACGCATTGGTGACATCTGTCACGTGCGTGCCCTCGGTGAGGTGCCACAGGATCCAGGTATCGACGGTGCCGAAGCACAATTCTCCGGCCTCCGCCTTCTCTCTCGCGCCGTCCACGTTGTCGAGAATCCATCGGATCTTCGGCCCGGAGAAATACGTCGACAGGGGCAAGCCGGTCTTGGCGCGGTACTTGTCCGGTCCGTCTTCGCCACCGAGTTCCTGGCAGAGTTGATCGGTACGCGTGTCCTGCCAGACGATGGCGTTGTAGATCGGCTTGCCGGTCTTGCGCTCCCAGACCACGGTTGTCTCACGTTGATTCGTGATTCCGACGGCCGCGATGTCGGCGCGGGTGAGGTCGGCCTTCGCGAGTGCGCCCGCCACCACTTCGCGGGTGTTGATCCACAGTGCTACCGGGTCGTGTTCCACCCAACCGGCTTGCGGAAAGATCTGTTCGTGTTCCTTCTGAGCAACGCTGACGACGGAACCGTCGTGATCGAAGATCATGCATCGGCTGGACGTCGTGCCCTGATCGATGGCGGCGATGTACTGGTTCACACGTCTCCTCGGTTCGAGCGCTGTCTTGTCCAACGCTGTCGCAGTATGTGGATGAAGCTACTAGCCTGGATCAGAATTCGTCGTCGACTCACAGGAGACCGGGTTGAGTAAGCAGCAGGGTGCGCAGTTTCTCGGCCCACAGCAGCGTGAAGCTGCCTGGGAACAGCTTCAAAACCAGCAGTTCGACGTCATTGTCGTCGGCGGCGGCGTGGTCGGCGTCGGCACGGCGCTCGATGCGGCGACGCGTGGCCTCAAGGTCGCGTTGGTCGAGGCCCGCGATTACGCGTCGGGAACGTCGTCTCGTTCGTCGAAGATGTTCCACGGCGGTTTGCGATATCTCGAGCAACTCGAATTCGGTCTCGTCCGGGAGGCGCTTCGCGAACGTGAGCTGTCCTTGACGACGCTTGCACCTCACCTGGTCAAGCCCCTCAAGTTCCTGTTCCCGTTGGCTCACCGTGTGTGGGAACGGCCCTACATGGCGGCCGGAATCTTCCTGTACGACCGAATGGGCGGCGCCAAATCGGTGCCCTCGCAGAAGCACCTCACCCGTGCCGGTGCGTTGCGGATGTCTCCGAGCCTCAAACGTAGTTCGCTGACCGGCGGTATTCAGTATTACGACACCGTGGTCGACGACGCCCGTCACACGATGATGGTGGCTCGTACCGCGGCGCACTACGGCGCAGTGGTGCGCACCTCGACGCAGGTTGTCGGCTTCCTTCGTGAAGCAGATCGTGTTTCGGGCGTCCGCGTCCGCGACTGCGAGGACGGCCGCACCGCTGAAATCAAGGGCCACGTGGTCATCAACGCCACCGGCGTCTGGACCGACGAGATTCAAGCTCTCTCACGCCAGCGCGGCCGTTTCCGTGTCCGGGCGTCGAAGGGTGTTCACATCGTGGTCCCGCGGGACCGGATCGTCAGCGAAGCTGCGATCATCCTGCGCACCGAAAAGTCTGTGCTGTTCGTGATTCCGTGGGGCAACCACTGGATCATCGGTACGACGGACACCGACTGGAACCTCGATCTCGCTCACCCGGCAGCAACGAAAGCCGACATCGATTATATTCTCGGCCACGTCAATTCGGTGTTGGTGACGCCGTTGACTCATGCCGACATCGACGGTGTGTACGCGGGCTTGCGTCCTCTTCTCGCCGGAGAGAGCGACGAGACGTCGAAGCTGTCCCGCGAACATGCCGTGGCGCGAGTCGCTCCCGGTTTGGTAGCTATCGCCGGTGGCAAGTACACGACGTACCGCGTCATGGCCGAAGATGCCGTTGATGTTGCGTCCGAAGATATTCCGTCCAGGGTCGCGTCGTCGATCACCGAGAAGGTGCCGCTCGTCGGTGCCGACGGCTACTTCGCTTTGGTCAACCAGACTATGCAATTGGGTGAGCAGTACGGTCTGCACCCGTACCGGGTCAAGCATCTGCTGGACCGCTACGGCTCACTGATCACCGAGGTACTAGAACTCGGGCGGGAAACCCCGGAGTTGTTGCAGCCCATCACGGATGCGCCGGATTACCTCCAGGTAGAGGCCGTGTACGCCGCCGCGGCCGAGGGTGCTTTGCACCTCGACGACATCTTGGCTCGGCGTCTGCGAATTTCCATCGAGTATGCGCACCGCGGCGTCAACTGCGCTGAGCAGGTCGCGGAACTGGTTGCGCCGGTGCTGGGTTGGGACGCCGCGGCTGTTGCGCGGGAAGTCGAAACCTACCGCGCTCGGGTCGAAGCCGAAGTGGAATCGCAGGCTCAGCCGGATGACGAAGCAGCAGACGCATTGCGCGCCGCTGCGCCGGAATCGCGGGCCGAGATCCTCGAGCCCGTAGTGGTGGTACCGGACCGCATCTAGTGCGCCTCGAACCGTTGCCGGGGGCTCGCCAGGACAGGGTCGTCAAACGATCATGTGCGCAGCGCTACCGGAAAGACGCCAACAGTTCGTCCGACGCTTGCAGTGGCGCGTAGCCGTCGGCGATGACGCGGTGGCAGCCGTCGAGTTCGACGGTGAGCAATCGTTCCTGGTTTGTGAAACCGTCCAGGTACATCCTCGATGCCACCTCGGTGGCCACTGCGTCACAGTCGGGTGCGGATGGGAGACCGTCAACGGTTTCCGTTGTCCACGATGTACCGACGAATTCGGTGGAGGAGAATCGACAGAAACCGCTGCCCGCCGACAGTGATGTCGGCAGCGTGGTACCTGCTGTGGGAGGTCGGTACGTCGGCCAGCAATGCGACAGTTCGTAGATCTGATCGTCGGACAAGGTTATTCGGTGTTCGGTACTGCCGACCGACGTCAATTCTTTGACAGCCGCCAGGCCACCGGGTTTCGGGAGTCCACACGAGTCGGAGGGATGCCCCGGCCGTATTGCTCGGCCTCGATCGTCGACCAACCAGAATTCGTCCAGCACGGCCAGGCTGTAGTTGTCGCCGCAGCCGCCGGGAAACCAGGTCGTGTGCTCGGACGAACGGTTCAGCAGTTTCACCGCCCGACCGAAATCACCCTCCCAACGGTGAGCAGAGAAGCTGACGGTACGGTCGGCTGCCACGGCGTCGCTGACATAGGGGTCGCACGTGAGGGCGGCGACGGGTACGAAACCGTCGGGAACCGTTGCCGTTGGTGTCGCCTGGCGTGGGCCGATGGGATACGGAGGCGCGCACTCCAGCGTCTCGGCGTCGACTATTGCGGCAACAGGTCGGTCGGGGGTGGTCACCCGCCAGATGCCGGCGACAGCGAGCACAAGGATCACGACTGCAAACCAACGCCAGAGCATGAGCACACCGTATCGGTCTTAGCGCGCTCACTACGGCATCAGCGATGATGCCGCCGAGTCATCAATGGCCGCCTACGCGATTCAATCTCGGTTGCTTCCTGCGTTGAGATCCACCGCCCACCTTCGGTTTCCTTCGAACCGATGCCCCGCTGCGCTTCGCCCTGATGAAGAGTGATGATTTGCTTTGTCCCTCTGGCCTTCCGATTCTGATCGCCGGAGGCCAGTACGCACCTCGATGATGCGCAAGTGCTGCACTCCGTCGAGACACGTTGACCAGCCGTGGTGAGCATTTTCGGACTATTCCGACTGATTTGCCCGTGACTGTTGTCTCCGAACATAGTTTCGAATACGGTGGAGGGATGTTGGAGTCGGGGGTGGGAAATTACGGTCCGTCAGCGCAGCTGACCGGTGCCGAATCCGATTGCGCCCTCGTCG
>NZ_JALGQH010000026.1 GCF_022810305.1 Rhodococcus sp. ARC_M6 | reverse complement strand
GATTGCAGGACAGCACCGCCGTCGAACAAACGTGATGCACCCGCCGACAAGCTGGCGAGTCCGGATGTCACGGCAGCCAACTGGTCTGCACGATCGAGCGGAAGGTGGGTGCTCGCCGCGCTCAACAACCCGTCGGCCGAGACGATGATCGCGTGGCTCACACCCGGAACGTCACGCGCAAAGCCCGATACCAACCAGTCGAGTGCACGGGGGGTTTCTGGGGCTCCGACAGAATTCACTGTTCTCCTTCGTCTTTCTGAACATGTGTGGTCGAGTGTAGGGACGTGTTGTTTTCACTGATGGCGTGGCGTCGTCCGCGGCTGACGCCCGATTGGTAGTCAGTCCATCCCCGTCTGATGTTTTCCGGGCCGGCGCTCTGACGGTGAGGTCCGGAATGGGAAGGGGCAGTTGCCGTTCCGACAGTTCCCGGCACCAGCCGTGCACCACGCTCCCGGATCGGGAGACCCGAATCGGAGATCCTGGTGACGGGCATACCCGTCGATGCACGCGCCGCAACCCAACCCTCGTCAGCTTCGGTTGTCCAGATGCTTTCGCTTGCGGCACGCGAGTTGTCGTCTGTCGGATCGACCAGCCACTCGGTCACCATCCGGGCAAAGATCGGGGATGCAGTCGGCGGAATGTCAGAGGTAGCCCCGGGAGCATCCTCGCTGAAGACGTCCACACGCGGCGGTATCACGTCGCGCGTCCGGGAGGAGAAGAACGCCGCCGTGTTGGTCGGGCTAGGGGTGTTGAACAGGTGCCGCGGCGCCGGTTTCGTGACGCCGGACTCGCTCGTATCCCGTTGAGGGGCTGAGGTTTCCGTGACGCTCGGTGCCGGTGCTGGTTCAGTTCCGAGGGCATTACCGACGCCGGGTACCCCACTGATCCCTGGAGTACGGCGAGGAAGTGTGTTCGCCGTGGGACGCATACTGTCAGCCGACTGTGACGCGGCTGCAGCGGGTGCGCCCCAAACAGGTGGCGGCAAGGTGACCGCAAAGGTATTGCTCGGTTGGCGCAGCGGAAGTCCGTTGGCTGATCTTGACGGTGCCTCGCCCCCCTGAGTTGCGGCGGGTTGGACAGTTGTGACCGAGTACTCGGGTTCATTCGCAGCAGGTGCGGGAAACCCCGGAGCAACAAATGGAACCGTCGGCGGTCGAACTGCATTGTCACGGGGCGCCTCGAGCAACGCCGCAGGCAGGTGAACCATGGCGGTGATACCGCTCTGGTCGGATGTGGTGTAAGACGGGCGCAGGCGAACCGAAATGCCGTATCGACGACTGATACGACTGATGACGAAAAGTCCCATGTGGCGGGCTGTTTCGGGGCTCATCTCACCTTCGGACGCGAGGCGTCCATTGGCGTCGACCAAGTCTGCCGAGGACATTCCGATACCGAGATCGGCAATCTCCACGAGCACTGAACCGTCGTTGGTACGTGCGCCATCGATCGTCACCGGAGTTTCGGGCGGAGAGTAGCGCAGCGCATTGTCGAGGAGTTCGGTAATCAGATGCACGACATCTGCACTGGCCTGCCCACTGACCACTGCAGACGGAATCTGTCCGAGCTCGATGCGCACATAGTTTTCGACTCCGGAAACGGCAGCGCGCAGCGCGTCGAAGAGCGCGATCGGTTCGGTTCGTACGGTTCGGACGCGTCGTCCTTCGCCACCGGAAAGGATCAGAAGATTATCGCTGTTACGACGCATGCGCGTGGCGACATGGTCGAGGCGGAAGAGGTTCTCGAGGCGCCTCGGGTCGTCTTCGTCCTGTTCGAGTTGCTCGATGAGGCTGAGTTGCTGCTCGACGAGGGACTTGTTGCGTCGGGAGAGCGTTTCGAACACGTCGTTGACCTGACGACGGAGAGTTGCCTGCTCACCGGCGAGGGTGATGGCTTGGCCGTTCAGGTCGTCGACAGCGCGTGCAAGTTGTCCGATTTCCTCATGGGTGTCGATGGGGACACGCGGGAATTCGAGGTCAGTGACATTCTCACCGGCGCGGATTCGTTCGATCGCGTCCGGAAGTCCGTGTCGTGATGCCGTAAGAGCTGAGAGCCGAAGGCGCCTAATGGGATCCACCAGCGAGCGACTGATGATCAAAGCGATGACAAGGGCCGCGAGTACGGCACCGATAACCAGTGCGGCGTCGCGAAGAGCTGCGGATTGAGCGGCACTGGTTTCAGCGGTCACTGCGGCAACGAACCTGGCGATCGCGGCCTCGGCGAGGGCGTCGTACTGATCGCGACTGGATTGCAAGCCGATGCCGAATTCGCCGCTCAAAGGGGACGTCGACGGTGTGGCAGCGATTTCGCCGATGCGACTCATTGCGGATCCCTGCATTGGCTTCAGCAGGGCAAGGGGATCCTGGGCAACGTCTACGTCGATTGGCGGGAGCACCCCGCCTGGCGTGACGATTCGCATGAGTGTGCCGAGGCTGGTGAGTTCTGCGCCGGCAGTTGAAGTGAGAATGGTCCGCGTTTGTTGATCGAGGTCGCCGGTACCGTACAAAATGCTCTGATTGGTGAGTGTTTGACGGGCCCCCCACATCGCCTCGAACTCGGCACCGCGCTTACTCAGAAGTGGCAACTGGGATTTATTCATGACATCGGAGAACGGTGTCCAGATCTGGTTCGACATGTCGGTGAGGCGGGAGACCAGTTGATCTGGAGATAGTGAGCCGACTGAAACTTCGTCGACGAGAGCTTGGCTGTTCCGAACAGTCTGAGAGACCTGGTCGTAAAGCGCTGCGTCGGTTTGGAACACGATCCCGGCGGTAGCAAATTCTTGTATCGCGGTTGTGGCTTCCGCGACGGCAGTGTTGATTTCGCCGCCGGAGGCGTATGCGACTGTTAGGTCGTTGAGGGCTTGCTCCAAGTGAAGTGCCGCAGGAAGGGCGAACGTACGTTCAGCCGATACGCTGAGGTTCGAGGCATCGGTCAGTTCGCTCTGGATCCGGATGCCGCCGAGCAGGACGGCGACGAGCATCGGAACTGCGAAGACTGCGAAAACCTTCCAGCTGAGGCGCCATTCGCCGATCGACCACCACGGGGTTGTGTGTGCATCGTGTTTCATACGGACTAATGCCTCTTCGCGTCTGCTATTGAAGTCTGTCAACCCCAACTGTTGGGGCATCGGCTGACTTTCCTCAACTAAACGCAGCCGAAAGAAAGCGAACCGTACCGTAACAGAATGAATTCCATTCCCGAGGGAAAATCGTCCTTAATGTCCAAATTTGGTCGACGGGACTACCCCCGGTTCGGATTCGCCTATTGCGTCGAATAGCAGACACAGGCTTGTGTTCAACCGACCTATCAGCGAAAACCTGGAAAATTACCGTCGCGGGTGGGCGAACCAGGCGACCGCGCCAACCACAGGAACGACCCACACCACAGCCACCCACAAGAATCGATCTATGACGCCGATCTTCGACGAAACAATCGCGACGGTCGCGGAGCCGGCCAGTCCCAGCCATAAGACCACGAGAACTCCGATGATCACGAAAATAATCAGGAATGCGCCGAAGCCTGGCATACAGTCAATGTTGGACTGTGCACACTCGCTCAGCCCAGCCTCAGCCAACAGTCCGTCCACCACGGTCACCGGTTTACCCGGTCAGCGTCGTACTGCAATGAGTCGTCCGGATTAATGGGAAAGCCTTCGAGATCGCGGCAGACGAGGATCTCGTTCTCCGTCGACTTCAATGGGATGCAGGACCCGCACTAGGCGTCGAAGCCAGCAGACACCACAGCGGTGATTGCGGCCCTTCCCTTGGTTAAGCGGGGTTCGATCCAGTCACCGACCGACGCATCACTGACAGGTTCCATCCTCGGATCGTGTCAGACGTCGGACGGCATTGCACTCAGCCACTACCGATTCCATCGAGTAACATCGCACTTCGACGAAGCGGGGGATCGAAAAAGTATGGTCGTTCTGGCATTGATTGCGCTGGCGCTCGCGGCGGCAGCACCGGTTGTTACCGCTGCCATGCCGAAACTCAGTGGTGGCCACATCCAGATTCCCGAATGGGCGTCTGCGACGGTGTCACTGCCCGCGCTCGGTGTTGCAGCGCTTGCCGCCACTCGAACTATGCCGGTCACCGGATTCGCGCTGGGAGCAACGCTGGTACTTTGCGTACTCGCCGCCGCGACGGCCGGAGCACCAATCGTATTGGCCACCTTCAAGATTGCTCGACGCCAACCCGACGGAAGTCCCGCCCCCAATGCTGGACCGCTGCGTGGGGGCCGTGTCATCGGTGTGCTCGAGCGCGTCGCCGTCGCGGTATCCATTCTGGCCGGGTGGCCTGAAGGTATTGCAATCGTCTTGGCAGTCAAGGGTTTAGCGCGTTACCCCGAACTGCGTGAACCGCATGCATCCGAACAGTTCATCATCGGTACCTTCGCCAGCGTCCTCTGGGCGATCGCCGTCTGTGGAACGGGAAAGGCGCTGATCACGTAAGTTTCGTGATCAGCGCCTTTTCGTCAGTCAAGCAGGTCAGTGCCTGGGTCCACCTTCCGGCGGCTGATCCTGGTACGGGTATTTCTGCTGGAACTCTTCACGGTCGGACTGCAAGGGAAGCTGTCCGGGGAAGGCACTCTCGCCCGCCGGTGGGAGTGCAGGCTCGTTGAATCCCGACGCCGGAGCCTGCGGAGCAGTGTCACGAAGCGATCGAACAGCCGCCGCCGGATCCTCGACAGGTGTCCGAGCAGCAACTTCCGCTGCGCGCACAGTTTCTGCGATAGCCGGATCAGACTTGGACTCGAACCACTCTGCTACCTCGGCTGAATCGTCCTCAGGCTTCGGGAGATCCGCATCGGCTGTGGACGGTTCGTAACGGAATACGCCATCCTGACCCTGTGCACCAAGGGTTGTCGCAAAACCCTTGAGCGCATCGCCGAAATCGCTCGGAACGAGCCACACCTTGTTGGCATCACCCTGCGCCATTTGCGGCAACGTCTGAAGATACTGGTACGCAAGCATTTCCGGGGTCGGCTTGCCCGCCTTGATTGCGGCAAAGACCTTCTCGATAGCCTTGGCCTCACCCTGCGCTTGCAGGTACTTGGCAGCGCGATCACCTTGAGCGCGAAGGATCTGCGACTGACGCTCACCCTCAGCGTTGAGGATGGAGGCCTGCCGGTTGCCCTCGGCCGAAAGGATCTGGCTCTGCTTGGCACCCTCGGCGGTCTTGATCGCAGATTCACGATGACCCTCAGCAGTCAGAATCATGGCGCGCTTCTCACGGTCGGCCTTCATCTGCTTTTCCATCGACTCCTGGATCGACGGCGGCGGATCAATGCTCTTGAGCTCCACACGGGCGACGCGCAAGCCCCAACGTCCGGTTGCTTCGTCCAGTACGCCGCGCAGCTGACCGTTGATGGAATCACGCGAGGTCAGCGTCTCTTCCAGCGTCATACCGCCGACGACGTTACGCAGCGTCGTCGTGGTCAACTGCTCGACCGCGGCAATGTAGTTACTGATTTCGTAGACCGCTGCCTGCGGGTTGGTGACCTGGAAGTACACGACGGTATCGATGGACAGCGTCAGGTTGTCCTGAGTGATCACCGGTTGTGGCGGGAACGACACCACGCGTTCGCGCAGATCAACCTTCGCACGCACCCGGTCCGCGAACGGGATCAAGAATGTGAGCTGACCCGATACCGTCTTCGAGTACCGGCCGAGCCGCTCGATAACCGCGGCCTCAGCCTGCGGTACCAGTGCTACCGACTTCGCGACCACCAAGATCACGAAAAGCACCACCACACCGAGCACTATGAGTGCTGCCATTTTTAAGGTCCCCTCCAGACAACTGCTGTTGCGCCGTTGATTTCCATCACCGTCACCGTGGTGCCCGGCGGGTACACCTCGGAGCTATCGAGGGGACGAGCCGTCCATACTTCGCCGTTCAGTTTGACCTGACCGGCGTGCTCGCCCACCTCTTCGAGAACGATGGCGTGCTTGCCTTCGAGTGCCTGAATTCCCATCGCAGTGGGCGGCGGGGTGCCGAAGCGCCGCAACAGAAAAGGCCGAACGACCAATATCAATGCTGCCGACGACACACCGAACATCACGGCGTCCACCCACACGGGAAAATCCGTGACCGAACTGAAGCCGGCAGTTGCCAGCGCGCCCCCGGCGAGCATCAGCAGGAAAAAATCTCCTACCAGTGCTTCGGCGCCGGCGAGCACGAGTGCTCCGATAAGCCAAATAAGTGCAGCCACAACACCATCTAACCAGAATGTGTGATCTGCGCCGTGCTCCCGTCAGTTCGGTTCGGTTACGAAGTCGACTAGTTGTTCGACGGCACCGATCAGTGGCGCTTCCAAATCCCGATAACTCTCCACGGCATTGTAGACACGTCGCCAACCCTCCTGAGGAGTTCCCCAACCGAGTTCGCGGCAGATCCCTGTCTTCCAGTCCTCACCCCGCGGAATCTTCGGCCACGCAGCGATTCCGACAGCTTTGGGCCGCACTGCTTCCCAGACGTCGATGTACGGATGACCGGTCACCAACACATTCGGACCGAGCCCCCGCGTCAACTGCGTTTCCTTCGAACCCGTGACGAGGTGATCTACCAGGACACCGACCCGTCTGCCGGGACCGGGGCCGAACTCCGCAAGCCGCTCCCCCAGATTGTCGAGACCCTCGAGGTGTTCAACCACAACACCTTCCACGCGCAAGTCGTGTCCCCACACTCGCTCCACCAGCGCCGCGTCGTGGACACCTTCCACCCAGATCCGGCTCGGCAACGCTGTACGAGCGCGTAATCCTTCGACCCGCGTCGAACCTGAAGCTGACCGCGCCGGCTTCGCCGAAGCAGCCTTGGGCGCCGGACGCACCAACGTCACCGGTGAACCGTCCATGAGGAACGCCGCCTCCCGCATCGCGAACAATCGGGTCCGTGACCGGCCGTCCTCGAGTCGCACGAAATCGCCGTCGTAGGTTCGCTCGAACCCGACTACCGCACCGCAGAACCCCGTCGCCACGTCTTCGACAACGAGGTCGCGTTCGGCCGCTACCTGGGGCGTCACACGCTTCTGGGCGCGGGTATGGCCCGCAAAAATGTCACCGTATCCATTACCGCTCACGCCGAATAACGCTAGGTCACGATGCCCGCGCGGCACAGGTTGCCACGCCGAACTAAACTCCTCTGACATGAGTTCCCCCAGCGCAACACTCACAGTGTGGGCAGCGTCATGGCTGGCCGGTGACAGTGCGCCGGACGACGTCATCGACGCACTCGCGGCGTGGGCGCCAATGCATCTGATCGGTGCCGCCGACGCCGATACTGCCGCGGCCCTCGGGCTCGGCTGGCCAGGCATCACTGACGGCGGCGCCCCGATGTTGCTCCGGGTACTACGACGCGCCGGGAACATCTCGCCGGCCGAATTGCGATTAGTCCTGCCCGCTGCCGGCGATGTCCGAGGCCTACCGGCTCGAACGGATTTTGCCGACGCAGCCTTATCCACCGGTGAAGGCGTGTTGATCGGCGAACCGGGATCCGCCGGGTTCGGTCTGGTTCCGGTTGTCGAGGGACCCGACGTTCTGAGATGGACTGTGTATTCCGTCCCGAACGTGTCCGGTCCGGCTGAACACATCGGGTTGGGTGAGGCTGAATACTCGATGCGCGAGGTCGTCCGTAATGCCGCAGCGGCGCTGCTCCAATTGCAGACGGTTCCCACGGGCACACCCACCGACGACGCTCGTGCCAAAATCGCCGAGGCCCTCTCCGAGCATGCGCATCACCGATACCCGGAATCGCTCTCGTCCCGAGCACTGCGCGTCCTCGACAGCGCCGATCAAGTTGCCGCGATATTGACTGTGGCGGAACATGATTCCACCAACGAGGCGCCGAGCGTATCTGCCATCCAGGCCCGCGAATCAATGTTGCGACCGTTGTGGGCCGCAGTCCGATCCGCCCGAATGGCAGCGGCGGCAAGCGTGGCAACCCACCACCCGGCCAGCGGGCAATAGCGCCTGCTTGTGCTCGTTTCGGTACTTCTCCGGCGGGCAGGATTTCCTGGACCGAACGGCGCATCTCCCCTGACAACGCGAAAGCGCCGACCAACGACCCATGAGGCGGCGCCAAGTAGGTTGCCGCACATGTAGCCTGGGGTTTCAGGCGAGGCAGCGTTGGGCATAAATCGACTTGCTCCTGGAGGAGGTTGTTGCTTCACTCGCGGTGGGAGTCGGCGAACTGCTCAATCCTCATAGCCGGACTGTAGCGACAGCCTCCGACACGTCCGCTGGACGAAAAGTTACCGCGCCCAGCGATTCTCGAGACAAGATCGGACGAATGCTCGAGTGTCGGCATCCTCCAGGGTCAGTACTGCTTCGTCGGATCGCGTGTAAGCTCGACCTCTTCGTCTCCGGACGGAGCAAGCGGGAGCGATGACCGATGTCAGAACACAAGCAGATGGTGCCCCCGGACTATCACCGGTGCCTTGAAACAGTCTTTTCCTCACCTGCGGCGTGCCGCGAGTTACTGGAAAGACTGGCCAAAACGAGCGATGTCGAGGTCCAGTCGCAGTGGTCGCCCTGGAGAGGTCAGCAGCCGCCGCCGTACGGACCGGATGTGAAAAAGCAGGTCCCGGCAGAAGTTCAGCTGCTAATGCTGGAGTCGACGTACGCCGGCTACCTCGCCTCGGAGCGGAGGCTGTGGCGTGAGCTGTACGCCGTCATGGGCATTCGACCGATGCAGGAGAGCACCGTCGAACTCATCTGGAGTGTGCGCATGACGATCGACCGGCTCAAAAGCCGCATCGAGCAGCTCGAACGGGCAGAGGCTGCGCCAGATCACGACAATTCCGGTGCGTGAGAACGTGACTGCGGACAGTACATCCTCAGAGCTTGCAGAGTTGATTCGTGAGAACGCCGGCATCAATCTCACGCCGATACGCGAGTTTCTGTCATCTACTGTCGGGCCCACCGGACTCCGACCACGGGTCGCGGTCCATCGATCGTGGCATCCAGCGTGGAACTCGACGACCTGACCTCCAGCAGCACCACCCACAGAGCGAAACGCGAAGAACCCCCATTTGTCGTCGGCGGCGCACCGAAAGACACGCAACCGGAGCCCCGGTCATCGCTTCGACGTTGGGTGGCCCCGCGTAAGTGACAAGAACATTCCCCTCACCCCGAACGTACCCCGGGCCACCGACTTCACCGACTTCACCGACTTCACCGACAGCTTGTACTGCATCCGCAGTAGAGAAACATACCTCCGAATCCCGCGACCGCAGTAGTCCATGCCGGTAACTCGTCGGCGGCGGCCGACACGACGAAAAGCCGTCAACACACACTCGCCCCGAAAGAGCGTGCATCCCTGCCGTACACCTACGAGACCGGGCAGTTCACATTCGAAACACTCTGCCGAAAAACAAGTTTGAAGCGATCAGCCCTGTACACGAACATCGAATCGGCGCGCACCGAGCGGGACGCCGACAGTCTCCCGGCACCCTGATCTCGCCCCGTCAGCCGATCCGGCACAGTGTCGAGATACAGCGCAGATCAGCGAAACATACCGCAGCTTCCACTATCGCCGGAGAAGCCGACACCAGGCTTCCACCCCGATACGGGCCCATTTCGTGGCGGATGTCCATTATGTTCTGGTGTGGTAGCCACCCCTCCCGTGTGACTGCTACGCACCCCGGGGTGCGGATCCCCCGGAAGGACACCCTTTTATGGCCACCATGTACCGATCGACGTCGCCGACCCGGCGAAGCCGACTCCTCGCGGGCATCGGCGCCGCCGCGATCGCACTCACCACCCTCGCCGCCGGGGCAGGACCGGCCTCCGCAGACACCGTCACCGCCACGATCCCTGCCGGTACGAATCCGATTGCGATTGCGATCACTCCCGACGGGTCCCGCGCCTACATCACCAACCAGAGCGGCACGGTGTCGGTGATCGACACCGCCACCAACACAGCCGCCGGAACCATCCCGGTCGGCACCCAGCCGCGTGGGGTGGCGATCACCCCCGACGGGACCCGCGCCTACGTCGCCAACCTCGTCAGCAGCACTGTGTCGGTAATCGACACCGCCACCAACACAGCCGCCGAGACCCTCCCGATCGGCGGGTCTCCGCACGCGGTGGCGATCACCCCCGACGGAACCCGCGCCTACGTCGCCAATTGGAACAGCGCCTCGGTGTCGGTGATCGAGACCGCCACCAACACGATCACCGGGACCGTCCCGGTCGGCGGGTCTCCGAACGCGGTGGCGATCACCCCCGACGGGACCCGCGCCTACGTCACCAACCAGGGCAGCGCATCGGTGTCGGTGATCGAGACCGCCACCAACACAGTCGCCGGGACCATTCCGGTCGGACAGAGTCCGGTCGGGGTGGCGATCACCCCCGACGGAGCCCGCGCCTACATCACCAACCAGGGCAGCGGCACGGTGTCGGTCATCGACACCGCCACCAACACAGGCGGCGAAACCATCTCGGCCGGCGCGAATCCGTACGGGGTGGCGATCACCCCCGACGGAACCCGCGCCTACATCACCAACCAGGGCAGCGCCTCGGTGTCGGTGATCGAGACCGCCACCAACACGATCATCGGGACCATTCCGGTCGGCTCGAGTCCGATCGGGGTGGCGATCACCCCCGACGGGACCCGCGCCTACGTCATCAACAACGGCAGCTACTCGGTGTCGGTAATCGCGATCGAACAGGCACCCACCCTCACCGGAACCCCCACCACCGGAGTCCTCGACCAGCCCTACAGTCACGCGTTCACCGTCACCGGCCAACCCGCCCCCACCGTGACCGTCACCATCGGCGACCTACCCGCCGGCCTGACCCTCACCGAGGCTGGGGTGCTCTCCGGAACCCCCACCGCCGTTGGAAAATTCGAGTTCACCCTCACCGCCTCCAACGGCATCGGCATCGGCACTGACGCCGTACTGCCGGTGGTCCTCGAGATCACCGACACCACCCCACCAGTCACCGGATCATTCGGCAGCCTGGGCTCGATGACCTGGAACTCCTGACCTCCAGCAGCACCGCCCACCCCGACCTGTTGGGGTGGGCGACCGCGTGCGTGACAAGAACCTTCCCCTCACCACGAACAGCGACCCTGCGCCTCATCCGACGGCGCCGCTGAACCCGGCCCGGTCGCTGATCTCTCGGCCACTGAATTTCCCGGACGAAACACCTACCGCGGCAAGCTTCCGGGACTTGCACCGGGATCCTTCACGGTAGCCGGGCACATCCCGCACTGATCGACCCGAATCTCCGACAGTGAGAACGGGGCACAAGAAATCAATGACTGAACAGAAATCGCTGCGACACTTCATCGGGTGCACTCGATTCTCTGCACCACATCTCGTCCGTCGCGGACTGACGTCACCAGCACCTGCCGGACAGGGCAAGGCAGCGCGAAGCGATGGCGCGGCCGCCGGCAGCGGCTTCACCGCCGTCGCCGGAACCGCACTGACCCACACCTTCACGGTCACCGGATCCCTCGGATCCCTGAACTCGATCTTCGGAGGCTAAGCGTTCACCCATACTGACCACGTTGCCCGCCGCCGCTCTGGTGCGGCGGGCGAAGTCGATTCGTGAACCTATCTCACCGATCCCATGCCTTCGTCAGTCCGTCACGTCGTATCCGTGTTCGGCGGATTTCGGCGCTCGCTCACCATCGAGTTCGTCGTGATCGTCACGGCCGGAAGGATTTTCGCGACGGACGAGCCGTGAGACGCTCCGCGGATTCGACTGCGCCGACGCCGATATGCCGCCAACGATCGCGCTGAAGTCGACGGCAATGCACGGTGGGTGCATCGCTCTGTTCGTTAACTTGCTGACGGGCCGATTTGCGACACCACTGAACCAGTTCTGTGCTCGCGAGAGCGCTCGTTCACGATCGTCGCGGTAGACGCTCGGCCGTTCGATGATTATCCCTGCACCTTGAGCGCCGGCGTGGGGCACGGTCAAACCCGCAGCGCCGCAAGGTGCAACGGGTAGCCGTCAAGTACTTGGATCTTCAACATCGGCTACGTCGGTGGCAGAAAGTATGAGATTTAAGTAGACGCTAAAGTGCCGGAAACAAAAGACAACAGAGTGAACGGCAGGTTAACGTCGTCATTGGCCCGGCCTTTCGAGTTGAACGGTCGTCCATATAGGGGTTTGCTTGCGAACGCACCGAACCGAATCGACCAAAGGCCTGTGATGGAGTCCAACCCGATAGATCGCCGCAAATTCTTGGCACGTGCCGCCGTCACGGGAGCAGCGATACCCGTGGCAGCGATGGCGTCGGGAACCGCGAACGCCACCGATTTCAACAATGCCGCCGCCGACAACGGCAAGTTCCCGTTTCCCACCGACAACGATCTTCGAGTGCTCCTCACCGGGGATGCCGGCACTGGTACGCCTGCACAATGGGCGGTTGCTGATGCGATCAGAGAACTACATACCCGCGAAACGCTCTCGATGGCGCTGGGGCTCGGCGACAACATTTACGAGCTCGGCCCCAACGGAGTCGACGACGGTCAGTTTGCCGCGAAATTCGAGGATCCGAACCACGGTCTCGATTTTCCGTGGGCGATGGCGTTGGGCAATCATGACAACACTGCTGTTTTTCCGGGCGACGGTGGATGGTTGTT
Organism: Rhodococcus sp. ARC_M6; assembly: GCF_022810305.1. Taxonomy (GTDB): domain Bacteria; phylum Actinomycetota; class Actinomycetes; order Mycobacteriales; family Mycobacteriaceae; genus Rhodococcus_F. The sequence continues at coordinate 73,110 of NZ_JALGQH010000026.1, read as the reverse complement.
GCGAGGGGACGACGAGGTGGCCTACCACTCTCGCTCCCGCCGTTGGTGGATGCCGAGCCGGTACTACTCGGTGCGCGTGCCGGAGGAAAATCCGGTCGTCGAGTTCTTCGTTCTGGATCTCAATCCGCTCGCAGCGTATCTGCCGCCGCTGTTTGTGCACTATTGGGCAGTGGACGGGCAGTACATGAATGAGCAACGCGCATGGCTGGACGCGGCGATCGACGCATCGCCGGCAAAGTGGAAGATCGCGTGTACCCACCATCCGTACCTGAGCAACGGATCACACGGTGATGCCGGCGAGTACGACGGCATCCCGATCGAACCGATGAACGGCGTGCACGCCAAACGGTTCTTCGAAGAACATGTAGTTGGCCGTTGCCAGTTGATCCTTTCGGGCCACGATCATTCGATGCAGGTACTCGAGCCGACTATCGAGTCGAAGGGCACCCGGCAGATCGTCTCTGGCGCGACCGCGAAGAACAGCCACGGTAAGACCGGGCCTCGGGCCGACGATCGCCGCACCCTCTTTCAAAACTTCACCGACGTCGGGTTCATGGTGATGGATCTGAACGCCGACGAGGTCCGGTTGCGGACCTACACAGTCGATATCGCGACTGGGACCTCAACTCTCGCATTCGACCGTCGCCTCGTCTGATCCATGTCGATGCACACCAGTTGACATCCTCCCCGCCCTCACGGACGAGGATTCCCCGATAGCTCACGCTACCGAGACGGTTGGTGCGGCACGCTTGCGTGACTGACACACCCGATCCCCCAAAATGCCCCGGGTTGATATTCGAAATTGAACCCACGATCACGAATGTTGATCGCAGCATTGATATCCGCATGATGCTCAAAACCGCAGCCCTGACACCGGAAAACCGCTTGACTCTCGCGATTCTCCGGACAGATATGACCACACTTCGAGCACTCCTGGGACGTGTGCGCGGCCGGAACCTCGGTGACTGACATCTTGTGGTCGAGACGTTGCGCGAACTTCCCCCAACACGAGGCAAGGATCGCCCGATTCAAACCGGACTTCGCCCGCCCACCGCTCGGCAGAAACACCCCGGCGTTGTCGGGATCCGGTTTCGGTTTCGCCCGCCGGGTCATGTTCCGGATCGGCAAATCCTCGACCGCCGCCGCCGCCGAGTACGCGTCCGCGAGGGCGGTAGTGGTCTGCTCGATCCAATCACCACGGCGATCGGCCAGCCGCAGCCGCAACCGCCCCAACTTCGCTTTCGTACGGTCCCGGTTCGCCGAACCCTTCTGCTGCCGGGAGAGACGACGTTGCAAAGCCACGAACCGACCCTGTTCCCCGGCAGAGAATCCTGGAGCATGAAACATCCGGCCGTCGCTCGTGGCCACCGAATTGCGCTTTCCGTGACCGCTCCGCATCCAGGCGAATTCTGTCGGAAAGGCCTAACACGGTGACAACACTCGATCTTTGTAGCCGACCGGGATGGAATCATCCCAACGCACTGAACAAAGAATCATCGCGCCCCAACAATGATGTAATGGCTATATGCATCTAAACCCTTACGGCGAGTATGCCGTCCTGCTTGCCGCATCTCTGGCCAACGACTGGCCATCCGACCGGGAGGGCATCGTCGAGCGGACGCGCGACTTGGGGATGACCATGGACTTCCCCCACTCCACCGTCGACGACCATGCGGTAACCCGCGCGGTCATTGACGCCTGGCTGACGGTCGTCGACGCACGTGATCCCCAAGAACGGGCTGGCTTGCTCAACAACCATATGGCATCAGCCGCTGCGTATCCGCGGCTCACAGACCACAACGACGAAGGGTGGCATCTGCACTACCGCGACCACAACCAGACACTTTCACACGTGCTGCTCGCCGTCATCAGCGTCGGGACCGCACTGCACCTCAGCACTCGAGGCATGCACCGACTCGGCAGATGCGCCGCGGGAGACGCTCCCGGTGACCTGTGCCAGAACGTCGTTGTCGACGTCACTCGCAATGGCCGCCAACGCTATTGCTCGGTTCGCTGCGCAAACCGTTCGGCCGTCCGTCGGCATCGCGCCCGCAATCAGTAGCCGACGGCTCGAAAATGCAACTATCAACACGTCAGCCGGTACAACTGACAGATGAGATCCTTCGCCTGGCGCAATCGCACCCTGATCGTTCTTGCTGTGGTGCTGGCGGTAGTCGGAGGTCTGTGGTGGACGAGAACAACGGATTTCTCGAGGACGGCTGTCGTCGCGTTCAGCCCTGGTAGCCCATTCACACCGTGGCCAGAAAATGAACAGGACTCGTCGACGGGCATTTCTATTCGAATGCGTTTCACCACCGAAGATGTACGGGAGGTCGCCGATCGAGTCGCCGAAACCTACGGCGGTTCCGGGGCAGACTACGAATCGGATCTGAGCATCACCAATGCGTCGGAGATCGCCGGAATGCTGGTAACAGCTCACGGTCGAACACCCAGTTCGGCACAACGATTGGCGAACTACGGCGCCTTCGCACTGAGCGACCTGATCAACGAGAAAACCTTGACGAACACAGGAAAACCGAACGCGACATACGTGCAGGCCACGGAGTAAGACTGCCAGATAGAGGTCAGGAATCTCTAGCGAAAGAAGCCGTAGACGCTGCTGATTCTTCCGTTCTCCAGCACCGCAACGTCCCAGCCGCGGGCCACAGGCGATTCGACTGGAGGGCCGAAGCTCCAGTAGAAGTGCGCGGGGGTGTGGTGGCTGCAGACCTCCCCGAGATGAAAGACCAGCTGCCGACTAATCAAGTTCGATCGAAAGAGTAACTGGGACAATCAATTACGAAGATTCTCCGGTCCACTGAAACAAGACTGTGCGCCATCCTTCCTTTCCCGACACTGACGTCGAGGAACCAACCCAAGCAACGTATCCGTCGGGCCGGACGAGTAGCGCCGGTCCGACGTCCGTCCGTCGCGCTTGGATGAGGAACTCTGTTCCTCCGTTGTCTATCGTCGAAATATTGTCGCGCTCGCGGATGAGGACAAACCCTGGGCGCCTTTGCAGTTCGGTTAGCCGACCCTCGTAGAGCGGAACCTCCGTGGCACGAGTTCCGACCACCTTGCTCTCCCCGGCCGCGGACGGATAGCGCAGTTCGGTGCCGGCGAAACTACCGGCGATGAGGTCGCGCAACTTCGGGATCGACAGCACTATCGACGCGAGCAGATTACGCATGACCCTGGCAGGGCGCGCGTGCACAATGACGCTGCGCATCATCAGCCCCGACTGCATAAGCACTCGCTTACCGATCGGATACCGTTCCCGCTGATAGGTATCCAGGATGGAATCGTCCGCACCGGCAAGAACCGCTCCGAGCTTCCACGCCAGGTTGACGCCATCTTGAATGCCGGTATTCATTCCCTGCGCACCCATCGGCGAGTGCACGTGCGCGGCGTCTCCCGCAAGGAAGACTCTGCCGACGCGATAGTCGCGGACCTGACGCTCATCGCAGTGGAAGCGCGAATGCCACCCCACCTCGATGACACCCACGTCATGTCCCATGGCCAGGTTCAGCACACGCACGATCTCGGCCTCGGACACCGGATCGGTATCGGGTACCTGATGATGTCGATCCCAGGTCATCGAGCGATACCAGGAACCGCTCTCATCCTCACGTCCGTAGGGAGCAAGAAATCCGAACTCGTTCGGTGTATCCCCCAAGGTCAAGCCGCTATTGTGCGGGCCGCCCGTCACCTTGACGTCGGCAAGAACCACCGACGACAGTACGGATTTACCCGGGAACTCGAGCCCGACCAGGTCGCGGACTGTGCTGTGCGCGCCGTCAGCCCCGACGACGTACGTGGCTCGCCACGTCACGTTTGAGCCAAGGTTGTCGTCGCCTCGGTGCCGAGCGGCAAGAGTGACACCCGAGCCATCCTGAGCAAGGTCGACAACTTCGATACCGCGGCGAATGTCCGCGCCCTGCTCTGCTGCGTAGCGCTCGAGAGCCTGGTCGACGTTTGTCTGCGGAGTGATCATCGCGAACTGGTAGCGAGATCGCAGGTGGGTAAGGTCCAGCTTCGCGCGGTTGAACAGCTTCACGCCGGGGGTGGTCGTGCTCGTCGCAAGTAGTTGGTCGGCCAGTCGGCGGGCGTCGAACATCTCCAGCGTGCGCGCCATTGTCGCAAAAGCGCGACTGGACGGGTTGATCGTCGGCCACCGCTCCAATACCGCTACCGAACGGCCAAGGCGCGCAAGATCTCCCGCTACCGTCATGCCTGCCGGTCCACCGCCGACCACGACTACGTCGACTTGATGGTCCGGCGTCGCACGTCGCTCCGCCGGGCTGCTGTTGTTCGGGCCTGTCGTCATCGTCGCTCCGGTTGATAGGAGTTTCGTTTGACGGGTACCCGCAAAATTAGCTTTCAGTGCGGCGGGTGTCTCACTCCCGTAGCGCTTGACTGATCCGCGCGGCCTGTCGGGTGAGGTGATGACGTTCGGCAAGGTTGGGGGCAGATCGGGCGGCATCTGCATACAACTGCGCCGCGATGAGAAGGTCACCCGCTTTCTCGTGGAGGTACGCCGAGGCTGCGATGTAACGGGGCAGGTCAGGGTTCACGACAGCGAGAGCAGCAAGACCTGCGACGGGGCCATCGGCCTCACCGATCGCGACAGCCCGGTTGAGTTGCACTACCGGACTGCCCGTGAGCCGAAGCAACTCGTCGTACCAGCCGACGATCTGCACCCAGTCAGTCTCCTCGGCACGCGGCGCGTCGGCATGCAGCGCGGCGATAGCGGCTTGGGCCTGGAACTCGCCGAGTCGGTCATGAGCCAGGGCTGCCTGCAGGATGTCGACGCCTTCGGCGATGAGTTCGGTGTTCCACAAAGAACGGTCCTGCTCGGCGAGGGGCACCAGACTGCCGTCGGGCCTGGTTCGTGCCGCGCGCCGAGCATGGTGCAATAGCATGAGCGCCAGCAGTCCCACGATTTCCTCGTCACCGACCACCGTCCCCCGCGAGCGCGACGATCCCGCCAACTGCCGGGTCAGCCGAATCGCTTCGGCCGACAGGTCGACGTCACCGGTGTAGCCCTCGTTGAAGACCAGGTAGAGCACCCGAAGCACGGTGGCCAGGTCACCGGGCTGATCAAACCGCACGTCACGGACCGTGCGTTTGGCCCGGCTGATCCTCTGCGCCATTGTTGCCTCCGGGACGAGGTAGGCCTGGGCGATCTGCCTCGTCGTCAATCCCCCGACCGCGCGCAGCGTGATTGCTACCGCGGAGGCTGGAGTCAATGACGGATGAGCGCAGAGGAAGAAGAGGTGCAACGTGTCGTCGGCAGTCTCTGTCGGTCCGGGTGCTGGCTCGAGGTCGAGTAGCCGTTCACGGTTGCGGCGGGATGCCTCGGAGCGATGGGCGTCGAGAAACTTCCGCCAAGCAACCGTGACTAACCATCCCTTCGGGTCGGACGGCGGTCGGTCCGGCCAGGTCAGCACGGCCTGGATGAGTGCTTCCTGCACGGCGTCCTCGGCCGTCGCGAAATCAACTCCGCGGCGCACGAGGATACCGATCACTGCGGGAGTCAGCTCCCGCAGCAGCATTTCGTCCATTACTCGATCTGCCCTGGCCGGCCGGGTCACTCGGTGACCGTCGGAGGTGCAGTCAGGAACGGGCGAATCTCGAGCCACTCGTGAATCGGCTTGCCGCCCGCTCCGGGGGCGGCTGACAGCTCGCCTGCGAGCTCGAGTGCCCGCTCGTAGGTGTCAACGTCGATGACCATCCAGCCGGCGATCAGGTCCTTGGTCTCCGCGAAGGGTCCGTCAGTGACCGGCGGCCGACCCTCCCCGTCGTAACGGACGAACGTGCCCTGGGGCGAGAGTGCCTGGCCGTCGACGAACTCGCCCGTAGTCTCGAGTCGCGTGGCGAAATCGGACATGTATTTCATGTGGTCCTCAATTTCGCCCGGTGTCCATTGGTCCATCGGGACATCGTTGACGGCCTGGGGAGCGCCGCGGTAATGCTTGAGTAGCAGGTACTTTGTCATGCTGATCTCCTTGGTGTGTGCGGCCCTAGTTGCCGCGTCTACCCCTGGAACGGAGCCGCTAGGCCGTTCTCGACATCCTCGCGAGCCAACTGTGAAGCCCATTCACTCAAAGCACGATGACAGCTTCGATCGGGGGTGCGGAGATGTGGGGAGTGGCGGTGCTCAACCAGAATCGGACGCGTCCGACGCCTGACGCGACAGTGGCCGCGTTGCCTGAGGATTGGTAGCGATCTGGGCGGCTGTCCATCGGATACACCGTTCGACTGCCAGACCCGCCCGTATCGAGATTTTCCCAATTCACGGTGACCGGAATCAAGCATGACGTCAGTTGATGCGGAGCACCCTGCAGTTCCGTAGGTACGTAGAACTCCGGTGACAGCAAGATGTACGCCTCAGCGCCCGGCCATCCAGTGGTCAGACCCACCGTCATGGGGATGCGTGCCACGCCGCATCGTGCGACATCGTCGGCTACCGCCCAGGTGTCGCCGGCCTGAACTGGCCCCGGAGCGGCGGCACCTGACCCCGAACCGATCACCGCTGCGAGCGCGACTACTGCGGAAACGACCGCAATTCGGCCCGCGGACAATACTTTTGGTGCCAACATAGGTCTCCTCGGATTCAGCAGATTACCGTCGTGAACCACTATCCCGCGACTCGGCAATATCCCGAGGAATAAACATCACCATTCGCAATGGAAACGTAATCGAGTCTCTGTCGCTGCTAGTTGTCTGAGCGCGGCGGCGATCATCAATTGAACGTGTTCAACTCCCAGGCGTATGTTGAAATTGAACACGTTCAAATGAGGGAGCCGTCATGAGCGATCGTGGGATCGAGACACGGGAAAAGCTGGTCGAGACGGCACTACGACTCTTCCGGGACGACGGATTCCAGGCGACGACCATGCGCCGGATCGCGACCGAGGCCGGCGTCTCGCTCGGTAACGCCTACTACTACTTCGCAGGCAAGGACGAACTCGTCAACGAGCTGTACGTGGTCATTCAGCGCGATCACCGTGACCGGGCGCTTCCACTCCTGCGCGACGGTGGTTCGCTCGAGGAAAATCTCGAGACCGTTCTGCACGCCGGTCTGGATGTCATGAGTCCATATCACGGCTTCGGCGGCTCATTCCTGCAGATTGCCCTACCGTCCACATCCCGATCCAGCCCGTTTTCAGTCGAGTCGACCGAGGCGAGAGACATGGCGATCGATCTGATGCGGCAGGTTCTGACAGCCTCGAAGCAACGGACGCCACCATCCTTGGAAACGCAGCTCCCCACACTGCTGTGGCTGACGTATCTGGGCGTAACTTTGCACTGGGTTACCGACTCGTCTCCTGGTCAGACGCGTACCCACACTCTGGTCAACGGTCTTGTCCCCGTCGTCGCGAAGGCAATCAAGCTCGCCCGATTGCCAGTAGCCCGTGGCCTGATCGGCGACATCGCGAAGCTGATTGCCAATACCACTGCTAGAGAACAGGTTACAAAGCCATGAACCACGTCGTTATTTGCGGAGCGTCGGGTTACATCGGGCAGCAACTCCGTGATGCGCTCGAAGCGATCGGAATGGAGGTCCGGACCATCGGCCGGGGAGGCTCGAGCGATGCCGTCTGGTCCGACGAGCAAGGGGTCGTCGACCTTCTGAACGGCGCAGATCTGGTGGTCAACCTTGCCGGACGCTCCGTGAGCTGCCGGTATAACAAGCGCAATGCCGATGAGATCTTCTCATCGCGGGTGGAAACAACAGCACAACTTGGTCGCGCGCTGGCACGTACGTCGCAGCCGCCCTCACTGTGGGTGAATGCCAGCACCGGCACGATCTATCGAGACGCGCGTGATCGGCCGATGGACGAGAAGTCCGGTGAACTGGGGAAAGGATTCTCCGTCGCAGTCGCCCGGGCCTGGGAACAGGAACTTTTCGATGCACCCACGCCTGTACGGAAGGTGGCGCTACGTATGTCGATCGTGCTCGGCGCCGGCGGCGGGGCGATCAACCCACTCATCAATCTGGCTCGGATGGGCTTCGGCGGAAAAATGGGCGATGGCCGGCAGATGTTCAGCTGGGTGCACATCGATGATGTCGTTCGCTCGATCACCCACATTGCCGAACATCAGGACATCGCTGGTCCAGTCAACGTCGCGACGCCCTTCCCCGTGACCAATGACGAAATGATGCGTGAGGTGCGGGCGACACTGGGTCGAAGGCGTGGGTTGCCGACACCCAGTTGGATGTTGCAGTTCGGCGCACGGATCATCCGCACCGAGACTGAACTTGTACTCAAGAGCCGATGGGTCGAGCCGGGAGTGCTCGCTGACACGGGATTTCAGTTCAAGTTTCCGACGCTGGATTCGGCGCTCGAGCAGATCGCTCGAGAGACTCCGCGTGGCCTGCTGCCGGTAGCTCTGGGCTGAGCGTCAGGCACGACTCCCCGCCAGGAGAGCAGCTATCCGGTCGGCTTGTGATTGATCGCGATATGCCGGTCGATTCGGATGTGCTCGTCCAACGTCGGGTAGCGCAGGCCCGTGTCCTGCCCGTACCCCTGGGGTCGCAGCCACGCCAGAACATCGCCCCAGAACCAGATACCTCCGGCCACGGAGTTGTAGGGAACAGGGAAGGGCGTCGACGCCTGTCTTACTCCGCGCACCCACTGCCCCACTGCCTGCCTCGTCACTCCGGCTCGGTCGGCGATGTCCTGCCTCGAGACTAGGTCCGGATGGGTCCGCTCCGGCCTTACGCCTTCGCCGACGAGTTGGTCGACGAGAGTGATCGCGGTGGTAGCAGCCCGCATGCCTTCTGCTGCGAGGGTCAGCAGTTGAAGGCCTTTGCGCTCTTCTACCCTGCCTCCCAAGGTGTTTGCGAGCATCTGCTCCTGCGAGAGGGTCAGCAAGGGAATGATGAAAGTGAATTCGTAACGCTGGTACAGATCGTCGGCCACTCCACCAACTTAGCCGTACGCTGCACTGTTTCCAGATGGACACACCAATAACGCCTGGCACCCGCACAATGGGCTAATGATCGAAGTGGAAGACGCGCGGTTCGAGGAGATGGTCAAGCGAGCCTTGGATGGTTTGCCGCCGAAATTAGGCCGCGAAATGGCCAATGTTGCTGTCACCGTCCAACTCGAGGGGGGGCGGCCCGGATTGCTCGGCCTGTACCAAGGCATTCCCCTCACCAAGCGAACAACGACGTACGCGGGTGTGCTTCCGGATCGCATCACGATCTACCGTCGTTCGATCTGTTCGATCTGCAACACCGAGGACGACGTCATCGAGCAGGTACGACGCACGGTGATCCACGAAATCGGCCACCACTTCGGGATCGGGGATCCGCGACTGCGCGAACTAGGTTGGTAACCACAGTGCCACAAAGCGACCAAATGGTATCCATTGACGGACGTTGCAAGTGCGACAAATCGGTTACTCCTTTCGCTCGATTTCGTAGGACAGAACGAACTGATAGCCACCGTCACTGTGTCCGGCGATAGACAGCTCTGCAACGCCGCGTAGGTCGACCAATCCCCCGGTTCCCAGACCCGGCACTACCTCTACCCGCGCCGACACCGCTCCTTGATCTTGACTACCGATGTGCTGAAACACGCACGTTCCCTCATGTCCACCGATCGAACCCTCGAACCGCTCGAGTCCGAGAACGGGAGCAGCATCCGCCTTGTAGGCAATCAGATAGACCAATGTGCTGGTTCCTTCGAGGTCGCCGGTGTACGAATAGCTCACGGCAGCTTGGGTAACACCGCGCTTTGGGTAGTAGGCGTCGCCGGCAGTCGTCCCGGTTCCGTCGATGTCCGTGACCAGGGATTCAGACCAGGACGCGATGGAAAACTTGGCTTGCGCGCTCTCTGAGAAGTTCATGTCCAAAACTCTAAGTGCCTGACAGACGAGGTTTCTTGAACAAATGCGACACGTATTCTGAACGAAACGCCTTCGAGCGGTATCTCCTGCGGACCAATCCAGTTCCCGATCCCAAGAGTCGCGAGGTGAACGCCCTGGTTACCGAAGCCCACAACAACCAGGCCATAGTCCGAGCCGACCAACTCGCGACTCATGCCGGCTACAGTCTCCGCACCTTGCAGCGGTTATTCACCGACTACGTCGGCGTCGGGCCAAAATGGGTAATTCAACGGTTCCGTATTCTCGACGTGGCCGGTGTCGCCCATTCCGGTGACCGGGTCGATTGGTCTGAGCTTGCCTACTCACTCGGCTTCAGCGACCAGGCTCATCTGACACGCGCCTTCACCCACGTCGTCGGAACACCGCCAGCGACCTACCGACGCGAACGTACGGGGTGACATCAAACTCACCTAGAGGCCGAAAATTAGCTAGAGGTTGATAATCGGCGACTAGTGATGTCAGCTGTACCAACACACCGCAATAACTGAACACTTACAGGAGTTCGCATGGTCAACCTGATCCAGATCGACCCAGCCGTCCCGGCAACATACGCGATGAGCCGACAGAAGGCTGCCGAATTCTTGGGCATCTCGGTGGACAGCGTGGGTTTCCTTCTCAAATCCCGCTACCTCCCGGACCTCGACGCCCGTCGTCTCCTGTCGATGGCGGGCCAGCCGTGGCTCTACAGCGACGGCGATTACCCCGTCCTGCAACAGGGCGCTTCGGAACATGCACCCAAGAAGTTGGTCCCGCCGCGTAAGTACATCGGCGAGAGTGCAGCCCACTCCGACATCGAATGCGTCGAAGCAAACCAGGGCGTCTGGGCCGGATTCAACGTCGACCATGTTCTGGCCGCGCGTTTCCTTCCCGTCACGCTGCGCAAGTTCCCTGTCTCCGTCCTTCAGATCCACGAAGCGAACAGCGCCGACGAAGAGAGGGTGTCGTTTGTCGCTACCCTCGCGGGCCGTGTCCGCGAACTGGGAGCGCCGCACCTCAACTACATCGACAAGTCGCTGAGCGCCGAAGATCAGGAGATCGTCAGGACTCTCCTGACTTCACGCAGCACCTCGACGGTGCCCGGTCCGTGCGGAAAGCTCAAGCAGCCCAACGCTTAACGAGAAGGCCTCTGCACTGTTGCGCAGCAGTTGATTGCGCAGGAGACACCGTTGGTGGTTCCGCCCAGCAACGGCTCGTTCCCCAGTCGCAGAGGCCTTTCACCGTTCACCAACTCCGCGATAAGCGTCGGCACCAACTGAGCAAAACGCTGATCTCGGCCGGGTGTCGCAGCGCGTACAAAGTCCAGACCCAGTTCTGCCGCTTTATCTTTGGCCTCGGTATCGAGATCCCACACCACTTCGAGGTGGTCGGATACAAATCCGACCGGACAGACGATCACGGCGCGAACGTCCTTGGTGGACAACACTTCCAGGTGATCGCAGATGTCAGGATCAAGCCACGGAACCTGCGGCGGGCCAGATCGCGATTGCCACACCAGATCAAAATCGTCGACACCCGCGGCCTGCGCGACGAGTCGTGCAGCCTCCGCGACTTGACGGCTGTACAGGTTGCCGCCGAGTTCCGGCGGTCCGGCATTCTTGTCAGCAGCGATCGGCACCGAATGTGCGGTGAACACCAAGCGAGCGCCATCGCGCGTAGCTTCCGGCAAGGATGCTCGCGCTTCGCGCACTCCGTCGGCAAAAGCGCCGATGAACAGCGGATGGTCGTAATACTGGCGAAGTTTCGTGAGCGTAGGCGCGCCCTCGCCGACCGCAATCCGGGCGCGAGAAATGTCCTCGTGATACTGACGGCACCCCGAGTAACCGCCCCAGGCCGACGTCGCAAACACTGCTGCGTTGCGAATGCCGTCGTCGCGCATTTTTGCGACAGTGTCCTCGACCATGGGATGCCAATTGCGATTACCGAAGTAGATCGGCAATTCCAGCCCTGCACTGGCCAGTTCCGATTCAACCCGCTCGATCAGGTCTCGGTTGAGCTCGTTGATGGGTGAGACACCACCGAAATGCATGTAGTGCTCAACCACAGCGTCGAGACGCTCCGGCGGTACTCCCCTTCCACGCGTGACATTTTCGAGGAAAGGCCTGACGTCTTCAGGTTTCTCGGGACCGCCGAACGACAACACGAGAAGAGCATCGAACGAGGTGTCCACACTGGCGGTCATGTGTTCAATCTTGCGTGATGCCGTTATCCGGGAGAAATCCGGGTACTCGAGCCATGGCGATTGAACGGCCATGAGGAGGAACATATGAGCACCACCGAGAGCCAATTGCACTCCACACAGCGACTATCCATCCAAGAGGTGGACCCCGAGGCCTACAAAGGCATGCTCGCCATCGAAAAATACATCCACTCCGGCGACCTCGAACCCAAAACCATCCATCTGCTCAAGATCCGCGCCTCACAACTCAACGGCTGCGCCTACTGCTTGGACATGCACGCCACCGAGGCGCGAAAAGACGGCGAAGACCAACGTCGACTGGACGTGGTGTCCGCCTGGCGGGAGGCGAAATCGTGGTTCAGTGAGCCGGAGCAGGCCGTCCTGGAATTCACGGAACAAGTGACGCTGATCGGGCAATGTGGGGTATCGGATGAGGTCTGGGCACGCGTGAAGGCGTCGTACACCGACAGTCAGGTAGTCCGACTGTTGATGGCAGTCTCAGCTATCAATGTCTGGAACAGGCTGGCAATCTCGACGCATCAGAAACTGCCCGCCCTGTAGTCCCAGGATCCACACATCGCGCAGGAGGTTCGTCTTCGCTGGGAAGTAGTACATCCCAGCGAAGACGAACCAAAGAAACTGCCTGTATCAGCCAACCATCGCGTGGAAGCCACCGTCGACGTAGATGATCGACGCGGTGGTACCGGGCAGCCAATCCGAGAGAACGGTGCACACGGTCTTGGCGACGGGCTCGCGGTCGTCGACATCCCAACCGATGGGTGCAGCGGCGTCCCACGCAGTGTTCAGCTTGTCGAGCTCAGCACCCGGGCCGGTACTGTCGCCGGCGATAGCCTTGGCTGCGAGAGTCTTGATCGGGCCGGAAGACACCAGGTTGGAGCGAATGCCTCGCACACCGACCTCCTTGGCCACGTACCGGTTGACAGCCTCGAGAGTGGCCTTGGAGACGCCCATCCAGTTGTAGAACGGCATCGCGCGTGCCGGATCGAAATCCATGCCGACGATGGACCCGTTGTCGTTGAGCACCGGCATCAGGGCCTTGGCCAATGCACTGTACGAGTAGGCGGAAACCTCCAGCGCCACAGCCACATCGGACCACGGTGCATCCATGAACGGACTGCCCAGGCACGAACGGGGTGCAAAGCCGATGGAATGGACGACACCGTCGATACCCTCGGGTGCCAACTCGCGGACGCGATCAGCCAGGGTGGCGAGATCCTCGGGGTTCTGAACGTCGAGAGAGATCGCGGGCGGCACCGGCTGCGGCAGACGCTGAGCGATGCGGTCGATCAGGCGCAGACGATCGAATCCCGTGATCAGCACCTTGGCACCCTGTTCCTGCGCGACCTTGGCCACGTGGAACGCGATAGACGCATCGGTGATGATGCCGGTGACAAGAATGGTCTTACCCTCGAGCAAACCGCCCATGAGTTGTCCTCCTGAAGTGAGACGAAACGAAGAATGGAAAGTGTGAAGACGCCAGAGCTAGTGCCGCATAGCTAGTGACCCATACCCAAGCCGCCGTCGACAGGAATGACCGCACCCGAGACGTAAGCCGAATCATCGGAAGCGAGGAAACTGACTACTGCCGCAACGTCTTCCGGCTTTCCAGTGCGCTGCAGCGGGATGAACTCGGTGGCCTTGTCCTTGACGTCGTCGCCCAGAGCAGCCGTCATATCCGTCTCGATGAAGCCGGGAGCGACAACATTTGCGGTGATCGAGCGGGAGCCCAGTTCACGCGTCAGTGAACGCGCGATGCCGATGATGCCTGCTTTGGACGCAGCGTAGTTGACCTGGCCGGCTTGACCGGCCATGCCGACGACGGAGCCGAGAAAGATGAACCTGCCGAAACGCGCACGTAGCATCGAACGCGTCGCACGCTTGGAGAGGCGGAACGTGCCGGTGAGGTTCGCGTCCAGGACGCTGGTGAACTGCTCTTCGCTCATCCGCATGATCAAGGTGTCGTCGGTGACTCCGGCGTTGGCGACGATGACCTCGACGGGTCCCTGATGCGCCTCGACCTCTTTGAATGCACGGTCGATCGACTCGGTATCGGTGACGTCGCAGACGACGCCGAACAGGCCTTCGGGGACACCGGATCCGCGGTGCGTGACCGCTACCTTGTGCCCGTCGGCTGCCAGGCGCTGAGCTACAGCCAAGCCGATGCCGCGGTTGCCGCCGGTGACGAGAACTGAGCGCGGAGTCGTGACGGTCCGTTCGGACACCACAGGGGTGGAGGGGGTAGACATGGCGATCAACCTATCAATTCTGCGAGGGCCGAGTACCGGCAATTGACGGACAGTGAGGAACAGTTCGTGACTACGGCAGTCGCTGGCGGGTTACCAGAGCGACTATCAAACCCGCAGTGGCAAACAAAACTCCGAGGATCAGCCACGGCTTGCTGGCATCGCCGCGAGTGGTCTCGAAACCGATCTGCTCTTCGAGCGTGTCGTAGACGTCGCGCAACTCTTCGAGGCTCGACGCTGTGAAAAAACTTCCGCCGGACAGATTCGCGATTTCCTTGAGCGACGCATCGTCGACGGGAACCGGAATTCGATCACCTTCGATCTCGACACGGCCGTACGTCGTGCCGAACGAGATCGTGGAGATCGGAACGCCCTTGTCCTTGGCCTGACGGGCTGCGGTGAATCCGCCACGCGGGTCGTCCTCACCTTCGGGGACGGTCTGCTTGCCGTCGGACAACAGCACGATTCGGGCCGGCGGCGCCTGATCACTGCCACCGAGGACGGCAGCCAACGTCTCGATCGACTGCAACGACGTGAAGATCGCTTCGCCGGTCGCCGTCCGCTCACTGAGCTTGAGGTTGTCGATGGCAATCTTGGTTGCATCTCGATTTGTCGTGGGAGACACCAGGACTGATGCCGTGCCGGCAAACGCGACCAACCCGAGATTGATGCCAGGTGTCAGACCGTCGGCAAACGACTTGGCGGCTTCTTGCGCCGCGGCAAGGCGAGTCGGTTCGACGTCGGTGGCCTGCATCGACAGAGACACGTCGATCACGAGGATCACGGTGGCGCGGTTCCGCGGAACCTTCTTGTCTGCAGTCGGACCAGCCAACGCCACGGTGAAGAACACCAACGAGATCACCATCAAGATGGCAGAAACGTGGCGCCACCTGCCGGGACGCGACGGCGCCACCTTCTCCAGAAGCGCAAAATTCGTGAACTTCATTGTGTGCTTCTGCCGTTGTTTCTGCACAACGACGTAACCGACCACCAACGCGATGACAACAGCCAGGAACAGCAGCCACCACGGCGCAGTGAATTGCGAAAGACTCACGAACGAACTCCCCCAGATCCGGCGCCGGCACCATACGTGTGGCGGCGAGCCGAGATGAATCGAACAACGTCGGCGATCCAGTCACGATCGGTATGTAGCGACATCAGCGGTGCCCCACACCGGCGCAATGCCTGCTGAACCTCGACGCGATGCTCCGCCGCAGCGCGCGCAAAATCTGCACGCAACTGCGGAGTAGTCGAAAACTCGCGTGTCCGGCCGGACTCCGGATCATGCAAAACCACATCACCGACATCGGGCAACTCGAGATCGCGCGGATCGACAACCTCGACGCCGAGCACGTCGTGGCGACCGGAGATTGCGCGCAACGGTCGTTCCCAATCCGTGGGTCCGAGGAAGTCGCTGATCACCACTGCCAACCCGCGACGACGCTGTGGGCGACGCAATGCCTCGATCGCGCCCACCAAATCTCCGCGCACCCCGTCCGGAGCATGCGGTGTCGTGGCGATCTTGCGAAGCATCGCCTGAGCATGAACACGACCACCACGAGCCGGAATCCGCGTCATCTGTTCACCCGTGGAAATGATCGCTCCGACGCGATTGCCACCCGAACTCGTCAGATGGGTCACCGCAGCAGCGGCAGCAACAACCAAATCGCGCTTCTCACAGCCCGCGGTACCGAAATCGAGGCTCGCGGACAAGTCGATCACCAGCCATGTCTCGAGTTCCCGGTCCGCCACCGACTGCCGCACATGCGGATGCGTCGTACGAGCCGTGACGGACCAATCCATTTGCCGCACATCGTCACCGGGCTGATACTCGCGAGCCTCACCAGGTTCGGAACCAGGCCCCGGGATCAGACCGAGATGATCGCCGTGCAATACGCCGTCAAGACGTCGACGAACCGTCAACTCGAGCGTCCGCAAAGCTGCGGTCAATCGTGGATCACGAAGTTCACCGGACTCGAACGACGGCGGTGCGCCCGCATGTCCGGGAAGGTGACTTTCGGTCACTGCGGGCGACTCATCGGATCAGGACTCATGACCGGTGCGCCGTTCCCCTGACCGTTGACGCTGACCGGCGGAGTGAATTGCGGTGCAGGCACGCCCTGCTGGGGTTGCTGCGGTCCTGCCACCGTCGGCACTGGGCGTGCAGCGATCTGTGGCAAACCGACAGTCTGCAATACCCGCGCGATGACGGCGTCGGGAGTGACTTCGTCAGCCAAAGCGTCGTAGGACAGCACAAGGCGGTGACGCAAAACGTCCGGGATGACCTCGACGACGTCCTGGGGCACAACGTAATCACGGCCCCGAACAAATGCGAGTGCACGTGAGGCGGCGATGATGCCGAGTGTCGCACGCGGCGATGCTCCGTACGCGATCCAACCGGCGACGTCGTCCAAACCGAACTCGCGGGGCGTACGGGTGGCAGCGATGACACGAACCACGTAGTCGACCAACGCGTGATGGACAAAAACGCTACTCGCGACGCGTTGGAGGCGAACCAATTCTTCGGGTCCGAGGATCTGGTGCGGTTCCGGTGCCGCGACGCCCATCCGATAGACGATTTCGCGTTCTTCCTCGATCGTCGGGTAATCGACCAGGATTTTGAACAGGAAGCGGTCACGCTGCGCTTCGGGAAGCGGGTAGACGCCCTCGTTCTCGATGGGGTTTTGCGTTGCCATCACCAGAAATGGGTCCGGCATGTGGTAACGCTTGCCGCCGATGGAGACGTGGCGCTCAGCCATGACCTCGAGCAAAGCCGACTGCACCTTGGCGGGCGCACGGTTGATTTCGTCGGCAAGGACGAAGTTCGCGACGACGGGGCCGAGTTCGGTATCGAACTCTTCACGTCCCTGACGGTAAATGCGAGTACCGATCAAGTCGGTAGGCACGAGGTCCGGAGTGAACTGCACGCGAGAGAAGGAACCGCCGACCACCTTCGCGAAGGTTTCGACGGCCAGCGTCTTGGCCACGCCGGGCACACCTTCGAGAAGCACATGCCCCTTGGCCAACAGGCCGACGAGTATCCGCTCGACCAGACGATCCTGACCGACGATGACACGTTTGACCTCGTAGATCGCTCGTTCCAAAGTCTGCACGTCGGCAGCGAGAGACGGCGCTACCCCGCCAGTAGTTCCACTCGCTTTGTCTACGTCGACCGATCCGATCGAATCTTCACGTGAGGTCACCAAGAATCCATCGCTTTCACCTAGAAAAGTTCCGACAGTAACGCGTTCCCCGCCAACTATTCCAGGTAGTTGCCCGCGATGCCGTAACCCCACGTCGACACGGGCAACCGAACCAGACAACAGGGGCGTCGAGGACTCAGCTGTTGGTCGCGATCACGACACCAACCGCACGGCATATGGCGTCATACCGCCCCAGCGAACAGGCGAGACCATGACACTGGAACCGGACTGCGGAGCTTCGAGCATCTGCCCGTTACCGAGGTAGAGCGCCACGTGCTGACTTGCGTTGGGGCCGTAGAAGATCATGTCGCCGCGTTTCATCTCCGACGCCGGAACCTGGGTACCCGCGGTGTACTGGTAGCCGGTGTAGTGCGGCAATGAGATTCCGACACCCGCGAAGGCATAGATCATCAGACCCGAGCAGTCGAACCCGATCTTGTTGAAGTCGCCGTAACTGTCGGCCACTCCGCCGTCACGGATTCCGCGTGTCGGCCCGTTCTCGTCGCCGCCGCCCCACGCGTACTGAATACCGAGCTGCGACATTCCGCGGTCGATGACCGATTCGATTCCAGAACTGCCACCGACAGCCGGCGGCGTCGGCTTGGGCTTCGGTGTCGTTGTGGGCGGCGTGGGCTTCGGGGTGGTGGGTTTCGGCGTGGCGACCGGAGTGTCCTCGTCAGTCGACGTGTCTGTGTCGGTTGTGGTGTCCTCGTCATCGTCGCCGGGGATGACCGTCGGAGTCGGATCTTCGACGGCGGTGTGTGGACGCTGAGCAGCGGCCAGAGCGGCAGCGCGGTCCTTTGCGGCCTGATCGGCGGCAGCGCGGGCAGCAGCTTGCGCCGCAGCTTCCTTCGCTGCGGCTTCCAATGCGGCCTGGTGTGCTTCTTCGGCGCGACGCTGCTCGTCCCACGTTGCGTACGCCTGACGCTGACCTTGAAGCCCGACAACAGCATTGCGCGCGGCGTCCAGCTGAGCTTGTGCAGAGTTGCGGTTCGCTTCGATGGAAGCCTTCTTCGCAACCTGCTGATCAAGTGCGTTGCGGGCAATCTCGATGGCCTGCTCGGCCAAGGCCTTCAAATTTGCGGCAACCTCGGCGGCTGCATCGGCTTGCTGCTTGGCCTGACGGGTCTCGGAATCCTTGTTGGCCTGCTCGGTCCGTGCACGCTGCAAGCCGTCGAGCACGGCACGCTGCGTGTTGGAGAGCAATTTGAGGACCTGAGCGCGGTCCAGGACGTCACCCGGGCCCTTGGCGTCGAGGAAGGAAGAGATCGAGGCCGTGTTGGTGCCCTTGACGTAACTCGATCGCGCGTATTTGTCGAAATCGGTCTGCGCGACGTCGATCTGCGCCCCGGCGTCCTTGAGTGCTTGCTTGGTGACGCCGACGGCCTGGGCCGCGGTATCAGCGGCACCTCGTGCATTCTGCAGATCTACCAGGGTCTTGTTGACATCTTCGCGTTTGATTGCAACTTCGTTGTCAAGCGACGTCAATTGTTCGTTTGCTGCAGCAACTTGGTTGATCAGTGCGCTGACAGTGCCGACGTTCGACGAAACCTGAGAATCTGCGGAAGCGATTTCGGAATCACTGGGGTTGTGCGGTGGCGGAGGTACTGCGGCACCGACGCCGGGTGTTCCGACGACCAGTGCGCTGACTATGCCGATACCGACTACAAGCTGTGTCAGACGGGCCGACGCTCGGGAAGGGCCACGACGGCTGAGTCCGCCACGTGTTACTTGCCTCACAAATAACTCTCCCTCGCGTGTTCGCCACGGGCCCGCTGGGTCGCCGATCCGTGCGGGGAGGGAATGCGCAGGAAGCTATGACGCCGCTGGGGCGTCATCGGTGAGCATGAGCCGAATCGGTTCCGCTCTCCTTGATGCGGTTCGACTTCGACGCCCGGCACCCGAAAATAGCGGCGTCACGCAATGTCCATCGAACAACAACAGTCTTTCTGCGACACTTCTTCCCCAAAAAGTGCCAGTTGCACCGTACGACACTTGAGAGAACTTTGGAAACTTTAGCCACAAATAACACAGAGAGTATTTCGCCAGGTGAATGGCCGTATCTACCAAAAAGTGCAGGTACTCACCCCAAATGCGGGTGAGTACCTGTTTTCACGAATTGTGTGTGGAAGTTTTGCGTGTCGCGCGACGCTTACGCCGATCCCCCGGGTCCGCCGGTTCGTTGCACCGAACTCTCGACGCGCCCGGTTTGTTCGGTTTCGGGTTCCCGACGCCACTTCGCTACAAAGGTGACAGCTGCAATGATCGCCACGATTGCCACCAAAAGCACCGTGTACAGCGCCCACGGAGGCCCGGGTTCGACGATCTCGTGAGAGAAACGATCGGCAGTGCTGGCTGCGCTGTCGCCGAACGCACTATCCTGCGCAGTCTCGAGCTGGACTCGGCTGATGGAATCGCTGTAGCTGCCCATCCAGTTCGGGCTCAGGACCAGGACCGTGCCACCCTCGGTTTCACCGACTGTGGTGGCGAGATCCCGCAGATCGGTATCCCGGCCCGGGTTCTCGTCGAGCACGACCACGCTCAAGTCGATTCCACGCTCACGGGCATCGGCGACTACCGCGGTCAGAGCGGCGACATCGCCTACCGGCGCGGAAACTCCGCTCTGCGTAACGTCCGCGAGAACGTCGTCGAGATCGACGTTCGACGGGACCTCGACATGCTGCGGCGGGCTCGACTGTAGGGGCGTGAAGACCAAGTGTGTAGGAGCAGACATCTCTCATCCGGGTGCTGTTCGGATTCACCCAGAACGTAACTGTGTGAAATTCATCCGAGGTCATGGTCGGTGGCTCGGCCGCCGAGGTATTCGGTGACACAGCCGTGGCGGGCCTGAAAGAACACTACTTGAGGTTGACTGCAACTCCGCGTCACATCGACGCATGGCACATCCCGACTCTGATCGATTGTGCGCCCGGTCACCCAGTCCGCCCTGCGTTGCGCAGCCTCGCAGACTACGTGAAGATTGTGTCGGTCGAGTTGCCCCAAAGTCTCACAGGACAAGCGTACTGTTAGACTTCAGACCGAGAGGTACCTCGGTTCGGCCGAGTCCGATTCAGCTCCGATGTTCAGACAGTTCCGAAGATGAACTGTGCGATTGGCGTGAGCTGGCAATGGATACGCCGAGTAGAAGTACCTCGCTTCAGCTGCCGACACAGCCCCGTCGGTGGCGACCCTCATAGACGAGTGGAGCAGACGTGAGCACCAGTATTGATTCGTTCGGAGCCAAGGGAAACCTCGAGGTCGGTGAGAACTCTTACGAGATCTTCCGCCTCTCGGCAGTCCCCGGTACCGAAAAATTGCCTTATTCCTTGAAGGTTCTCGCTGAGAACCTTCTCCGCACCGAAGACGGTGCCAACATCACCGCGGATCACATCCGCGCAATCGCAAGCTGGGATCCCGCCGCGGAGCCGAGCATCGAAATCCAGTTCACGCCGGCCCGCGTGATCATGCAGGACTTCACCGGCGTTCCTTGCATCGTCGACCTCGCCACCATGCGTGAGGCTGTCACCACCCTCGGTGGCGACCCGAACAAGGTCAACCCCCTCTCCCCCGCCGACATGGTCATCGACCACTCGGTGATTCTCGACGTCTTCGGCCAGGCCGACGCACTCGAGCGCAACGTCGACCTCGAATACCAGCGCAACGGCGAGCGTTACCAGTTCCTCCGTTGGGGCCAGGGCGCATTCGACGACTTCAAGGTCGTCCCCCCGGGAATGGGCATCGTTCACCAGGTCAACATCGAGTACCTGGCGCCTACCGTCATGTCCCGTAACGGACAGGCCTACCCCGACACCTGCGTCGGCACCGACTCGCACACCACGATGGTCAACGGCCTCGGCGTGCTCGGCTGGGGCGTCGGCGGCATCGAGGCCGAGGCAGCAATGCTCGGCCAGCCTGTCTCCATGCTCATCCCGCGCGTTGTCGGCTTCAAGCTCTCCGGTGAGATCAAGCCCGGCGTCACCGCAACCGACGTCGTTCTGACCGCTACCCAGATGCTCCGTAAGCACGGCGTCGTCGGCAAGTTCGTCGAGTTCTACGGCAAGGGTGTCGCCGAGGTTCCGCTGGCGAACCGCGCAACCCTGGGCAACATGAGCCCCGAATTCGGTTCCACCGCAGCGATTTTCCCGATCGACAGCGAAACCATCGATTACCTGCGCCTCACCGGCCGCAGCGACGAGCAGCTCGCTCTCGTCGAGGCGTACGCGAAGGAACAGGGTCTGTGGCACAACCCCGATCAGGAGCCCGTCTTCTCCGAGTACATCGAGCTCGATCTGGGAACAGTTGTTCCCTCGATCGCCGGCCCGAAGCGCCCGCAGGACCGAATTCTGTTGTCGGAGTCCAAGCCTGCGTTCCGCAAGGACATCCACACCTACGTGGATGACAACGCCCCGGCCGAGCACACTCAGCTCGACGAGGCTGTCGAAGAGTCCTTCCCGGCCTCCGATCCCGCTGCGCTCTCGTTCGCTGACGACGGAGCGGTCAACGTTCTCTCGGCGGCAAACGGCGCACAGGGCCGTCCGAGCAAGCCGGTAGTCGTCAAGTCCGAGGCCGGCGAGTTCGTCCTCGATCACGGCGCCGTCGTCGTTGCCGGCATCACGTCCTGCACCAACACGTCCAACCCGTCGGTCATGCTCGGTGCCGCACTTCTCGCACGCAACGCCGTCGAAAAGGGTCTCTCGACCAAGCCTTGGGTCAAGACGAACATGGCTCCCGGCTCGCAGGTTGTCACCGACTACTACGAGAAGGCCGGCCTGTGGCCGTACCTCGAGAAGCTCGGCTACTACCTCGGCGGATACGGCTGCACCACGTGCATCGGTAACACCGGGCCGCTGCCCGAGGCAGTCTCCAAGGCGATCAACGACAACGACCTTTCGGTCACCGCCGTGCTCTCCGGTAACCGCAACTTCGAGGGTCGCATCTCCCCCGACGTGAAGATGAACTACTTGGCTTCGCCGCCGCTCGTGATTGCTTACGGGCTCGCCGGAACCATGGACTTCGACTTCGAGACCGACTCGCTCGGCAACGACACCGAGGGCAACCCGGTCTTCCTCAAGGACATCTGGCCGTCCACGCAGGAAATCGAAGAGACGATCAAGTCGTCGATCGATCAGGACATGTTCCGCAAGTCCTACGCGACCATCTTCGCGGGCGACAGCCGCTGGCAGAATCTCGAAACCCCGAAGGGTGACACCTTCGAGTGGGACGAGAACTCCACCTACGTGCGGAAGCCACCCTACTTCGACGGCATGACGATGGATCCGGCTCCGGTCAAGGACATCAAGGGCGCTCGCGTCCTGGCACTGCTCGGCGACTCGGTCACCACCGACCACATCAGCCCGGCAGGTCCGATCAAGGCCGGCACCCCCGCCGCCCAGTACCTCGATTCCCATGGCGTGGCGCGTGCGGACTACAACTCGCTCGGTTCACGTCGCGGCAACCATGAGGTCATGATTCGCGGAACGTTCGCGAACATCCGTCTGCGCAACCAGCTTCTTGATGATGTCTCGGGTGGATACACGCGCGACTTCACGCAGGAAGGTGCGCCGCAGGCGTTCATCTACGACGCGTCGCAGAACTACCAGGCAGCCGGCATCCCGCTGGTCGTCCTGGGTGGCAAGGAGTACGGCTCCGGATCCTCGCGTGACTGGGCAGCCAAGGGCACCAGCCTCCTCGGCGTCAAGGCCGTCATCACCGAGTCGTTCGAGCGTATTCACCGCTCCAACCTCATCGGTATGGGCGTTGTCCCGCTTCAGTTCCCGGTCGGCGAGTCCGCCGGCTCGCTCGGACTCACCGGCATCGAGACGTTCGACATCGTCGGCGTCGAGAAGCTCAACGAGGGCGTTACTCCGAAGACCATGAAGGTCATCGCCACTCGCGAGAACGGCGACAAGGTCGAGTTCGACGCAGTCGTGCGCATCGATACCCCCGGTGAAGCGGATTACTACCGCAACGGTGGCATCCTGCAGTACGTGCTCCGCAACATGATCCGCGGCTAGTTCGCCAGCCTGCTCTACCGCGCGGCGGACTCAGCGATCTTGCTGAGTCCGCCGTGTGCGTTAGGTACCGGTTCATGGGTGAAAACGATTCTGCGGGAGCCGAATCGGATGATCCGACAAGCGCGATCCGAGAAGCGCGAGACGAGGACAAGAACGTGCCCAAGGTCAGTGAAGACCATCTCGCGGCACGGCGCAGTCAGATCCTTGACGGCGCCCGCCGCTGCTTTGCGGAATACGGCTACGACGGCGCCACCGTCCGCCGACTCGAAGAAGTGACCGGGTTGTCCCGTGGGGCGATCTTCCATCACTTCAAGGACAAAGACGGCCTGTTCCTCGCCCTGGCCAGTGAGGACGCAAGCCGCATGGCGGACGTCGTCGCCGAAGAAGGTC
Organism: Rhodococcus sp. ARC_M6; assembly: GCF_022810305.1. Lineage (GTDB taxonomy): Bacteria > Actinomycetota > Actinomycetes > Mycobacteriales > Mycobacteriaceae > Rhodococcus_F. The sequence continues at coordinate 49,163 of NZ_JALGQH010000026.1, read as the reverse complement.
TTGTTCAGGTGATGCGCGACATGCTCGCGCAGCCCGATCAATTCGATTGGCTGGGAACACGACTGGAGATAGCCAGGCGACTTCGGAATGATGCGGACTTCCGCGCGAAGTGGTCTCAGCGGTCAGCTGAGCTCACCGAAGCGACCAGCGCACGTCTCGCTCGCCAAAAATCAGCTGGCCGACTGCGTGACGACGTCCCCACCGACGTCCTGATCGGATACCTCGATCTGGTGTTGGACGGACTCGTCGCGCGCATCGCGTCCGGCCATGCCGGAGACAATCTGTCAGCCGTGCTCGATCTGGTCGAAGAATCCGTGCGGCGACGGGACTAGGGGCTTCGCCCCTGTGCGCCTTTTTCGTAGTGCTGACTACCAAAAGGGCGCACAGGGCCGAAGGTCCTAGAATTTGAACACCGACCAGCAGATATCGTTTCGCAACCGTTGATCATCGAGGACCAGCTCACGAATTGCCTCCGGAAGTTGGTCACGCTGCCACTGGCACTCGAGCCTCCCAGCAGCTTCACCCTCGCCGTCCGTCGCAGCAGCCCGTACAGCCTTGATCGCATAGGCAGCCGCACCGAGTTCATGCGCGGCGACGTGTCCGACGGCTCCGGCCTGGCCGGCAGCGTACGCAGCATGCCGCGGCGCCCCACGCAGGTCTCTGGCCGCACCCATTGCATGACCACCTGCCGCGCGAGCCTCCATCATCTTGACCTCGCCACGCACCCAGGCGCGGGCATGCTCAATCGCCTGACGCGGCCGTGGGTCATCAGGCCGAGTCGACTCGAAGAGGTCGAGGACGTGCTCGGCGCACGATGCCGCCCACAGTGCGAGGAGATGGTGATCCGAATCAGTGAGGCTGCCACCGCGGCGGATCGTCACGAAGCGAGGGTCCCGAATCTTGGGGAGAATCATCGATTGGAATCCTCTGCTTGCAGTGTCACTCTCCGAATTGCTTGGCGTGGAGGATACAACAAATCCATCGATCCTAGCCTTGACGGCCTGGCTTCGGATTAGGTCCCGAACGCCGGGAGCATCCCAACGTCCCACTCGGCGGGTGCCAAATCAATATCCACGAAGCGCACTGAAGGCTGCAAACCTGCCTTCTTGCATAGCGTTTCGATCCGCGAGAGGGTTTACCTAACCTGAAACTGGGGTGCGATGGAACCGCCGACACCACCCTGATGACACCGCCATCGACTGGGTCCCTCGATTCTCGGCACGATCTTCAGGTCCTGACCTCGGTGTCCTGACGTTCCAACACCCGCCGCAACACGAATCGAGCGACATGACAAACCCATCACGACGTTGAATACCCTCCTGCTGTGTACCTCACGGACTCCACAGGAGGGCTTATCCCCAGGGCGCGACGATCACATGTGTATCAACGTGCGCCGCCTTCGACATTGGCTGAAACTTCAGTTCGAGTCCGTCCGTCGGAATGCAGGTATACATCCAGGTATGTAGACCGGTGTGCATCATCCGTTTCGATGTCATGGTTCGAGTGGTGGTCGTGAGTCACTCGAACCGACCGGAAGGAGCAAGGAAATGATGTCCCTCGAATACCAGGTGTACGACTGTGAGGTCCTCATCGCCCGAGCAGAACGTATGGGCAACTACGATGCAGTTCGCCGATTGACAGAATACGAAAACACTCTGCGTCAGCAGTACCACCCGTCGCGGAGCCAGAATCCGCAAGCGTCCTAATTGCCCAATACCCCGAGGCCGAGAGGCACAAAGCGCGCAGTTGGGCGGGCATCCCGGTCGAGGTAGAAGGAAGTCGAGCATCGGACTGACCAATGCCACGTTCGAGCACCTTGAGCTCGCCCATCCACGGCACAGAGCCCTTTGGAATGCCAACTTTGAGAGAGCCAGGTCGACGGTCTCCAAAAGCTACACCACCACGCAAATTCGGGGCACGTTCCATCAAATGTCAGATAGATCATCCCAGTCGACTCCGCCGAATGATGGCCTTGGCCAGGCATTTTCACGGCTCGCACAGGAAATCCTCAATCACAGGAGGGACCTCAGGTGGGGTAACTCAGCCGCGGGGACTGGCCGACTGGTGCCGAGTGGCGTCGTAGGCGTCGAAATACGACTCACCCACGACGAACATTCCCCGCTGCGGCAGCCAGAAGTCTCCGAGGCGCGCCTGAACGGACAATGGCCCGGCCGGTCCGACGTCCACCCCATCGATTGTCGCCCGGCTACCGTCAACGGTCCACAGCATCCGCGGGTTGGCACGGAATCGCTGGCCGTTCGGGGTCGTGCCGGTCAGCCGCACCCGACCTACGCCCAACGCGGGCCCGGCGGCGCGTCCCATCGCAGACAGGACGGCATTGCTCCGCCACAACGCGCCCGGCATGAGTTCACCCAGGGTCGTCATCGCGACAGTGGCAGCTGATCGGCCCAATTCGAGATCCCACACAAGCCACTTGTCCACCCTCACCGTAAACGTGGACGGACCGCTCCACGTCACCGCGATCTCTGCAGTTCGTGCTTCCTCGACGGCCGAGCCGAAATATCGGGCGCAACTAGCCTCGGGCGAACTACTGCTGTAAATGAACCAGCTTCCGGCTGGGTCCCGATGCCACACCGAGTCGTACCCGCTACCGACGGAGCTGGCAGGAAAGTGCCGCATCGCCAAGTAGTGACCACTCGCGAACGGCTCGCCCATTACCCCGTAACCGGCGAACCGCTCCTGTCCGTCGCCCGGAGGAACAGCCCTGGTCTGCTCAGCAATCGATCGTGGATTGTCAGTCACCCTCGAGTCCTTTCCGAATGTGCCCCCTAGACGTGTACCCGATCACGGTCGCTGACACCGTCGGCGAACTGGCTCGGACGGGCAGACTGTGGCGCGGTCGCGATATCGGTTCGGGCGGTGAGTTGATCGCGGAACACTGTTACCGATGTTTCTCGACGAGTAGGCACACGCAAAACTTGCCTACCAGCGACTCCTGATCGAGTGCGATTGGAGCTGCTTCCCCGACCGGCTGATCGCGATTGAATCGTCATCGAACTTTCTACCGATACGACAATGCCGGCCAACTCTGATCGAGTTGGCCGGCATTGTCGTAGGTGTGATCAGGCGAGCTGAATGAGCTCCAGGTACTCCTGCGACCAATGATCCTCATTGCCGTCGGGCAGGAGGATGACGCGCTCGGGGTTAAGGGCCTCCGCCGCACCCGGATCGTGAGTCACCAAGACGACTGCGCCGGTGTAGCTGCGGAGTGCGTCGAGGACCTGCTCGCGTGAGATCGGGTCGAGGTTGTTAGTGGGCTCATCGAGCAGCAGGACGTTGGCGGCAGATGACACGAGTCCGGCCAGAGCCAGACGGGTCTTCTCACCACCGGAGAGCGTGCCGGCGGGCTGCTCGAGCTGCGGGCCCGTGAACATGAAGGCGCCGAGGAGGGAACGCAGCTCCTGCTCCCCCGTATCCGGCGCAGCATGGCGGATGTTCTCCCACACCGAAGCGTCGTCGTCGAGGGTGTCGTGCTCCTGAGCGAAGTAGCCGACCTTCAAACCGTGACCCGCGATGAGCTCACCCGCGTCAGCCTTCTCAGCTTCGGCGAGGATGCGCAGTAGCGTGGTCTTACCCGCACCGTTGAGACCGAGGATGACGACGCGTGATCCACGGTCGATGGCGAGGTCGACTCCGGTGAAGATTTCGAGTGAGCCGTAAACCTTGGTCAGGTTCTTACCCATGAGCGGGGTCTTGCCACACGGCGCAGGCTCGGGGAAACGAATCCGCGCAACCTTGTCGGACACACGTTCCGCGTCGAGGTTGGCCATCAGCTTGTCGGCACGCTTCGCCATGTTCTGCGCGGCAACAGCCTTGGTTGCCTTGGCACCCATCTTGGCTGCCTGGATCCGCAGAACGCCGGCCTTCTTCTCGGCGTTGGCGCGCTCACGGCGTCGACGCTGCTCGTCCGTCGCACGGGCGTCGAGGTACTTCTTCCAGTTCATGTTGTAGATGTCGGCCTCACTACGGACGGCATCGAGGAACCAGACGCGGTTGACGACATCGTTGAGCAAGTCCACGTCGTGACTGATGACCACGAGGCCACCCTCGTGGTTCTGGAGGAACCCGCGAAGCCACGTGATGGAGTCGGCGTCGAGGTGGTTGGTGGGCTCGTCGAGGAGCAGGGTCGTATCGGAGCGCGCACCGCTGCCGTCGGATGCGGCGAAGAGAATGCGTGCCAACTCGACGCGTCGACGTTGACCGCCTGACAGGGTACTGAGCGGCTGGTCGAGGATACGGTCTTCGAGTCCGAGGCTGTTGGTGATGCGGGCAGCTTCACTTTCGGCTTCGTAGCCGCCGAGTGCGGAGAAACGATCTTCGAGCTGTCCATACTTCTTGACGGCCTTGTCCTGCTCGGCCTGGTCCATGACCTCACCCATGAGGATCTGCTGCTTTTCCATGTCGCGAAGCATCGTGTCGAGGCCGCGCGCGGACAGGACACGATCCTTGGCGAGGATGCTCAGGTCGCCCTCTTTGGGGTCCTGCGGGAGGTATCCGAGGTCACCGGTGCGAACAACCTTGCCCGCGTAGGGCTCACCTTCGCCGGCGAGGAGGCGCAGCGTCGTGGTCTTGCCGGCGCCGTTGCGGCCGACCAAACCGATGCGGTCACCGGGCTGAATGCGCAGGGACGGGCCGGGCGCCGTGAGAAGGGTGCGGACACCGGCACGAACTTCGAGGTCAGTGGCGGTAATCAAGCAGAACTCCTCAGAAAATGGCTACTACGGGTGAAAGATGCCTGACGGCAGACACAAGAACTTCCAATTTTACCGTGAGGAATCGCCTCTGCCGACCAGCAGCGTGTGAATCCGCTAACAGTGAGAGTTGCAGGCAATAGATGCAATTGTGGACAGATGGCACCTCGAATCCAGACCGCTGACGTCGTGATCGTGGGCGGCGGGCCGGCTGGCCGGGCTTTGGCGACGCGATGCATCGCTCACGATCTGTCGGTGATTCTCGTTGATCCGCACCCGTCGCGACGATGGGCTGCGACCTATGCGGCGTGGGAGGACGAACTCCCGGCCTGGTTGCCGGCCGAGGTCGCGTCTACCCGTATCGAACGGCCGTCAGTGTGGGCCGAATGTGTCACAACCCTCGATCGCACATATTGCGTATTGAATACACCATTGCTGCAATCATTACTGTCAAACTCATCGATGCAGGTCATCGCCACCAAAGCCATTCGCCTGACCCGTGCTTCGGTTTTCTGCGCCGACGGCACACACGCCGTCGGCTCAGTGGTTGTCGATGCCCGTGGCACCACGATCACTCCCCGATCGGCACAACAGACCGCGTTCGGAATTGTCGTCAACCGTGCCAGCGCCGAGCCGGCGCTCGACGGCAACGACGCCTGGTTCATGGACTGGCGCCAAGACAACGGAACTCGCGCCGGCGGTCAACCGTCGTTCCTCTACGCCGTTCCACTCGACTCCGAGCGGATGCTGCTCGAGGAAACCTGTCTGGTGGGTCGGCCGCCGATACCGCTAACCGAGCTGAAACGTCGATTGCATATCCGACTCGACAATCGCGGAGTAGTCGCACCGGAAGGCCCCCCTGTCGAACGCGTCCGATTCGGTGTCGAACCACCACCAGGACTACGCGGACCGATTTTCCGGTTCGGTGCGCGCGGCGGCCTGATGCATCCGGGCACCGGTTACAGCGTCGCGGCCGCCTTGAATGAAGCCGATATCGTTGCGTCGGCGATTGCGCGCGGGGACGATCCACTACGTGAACTCTGGCCGCATTCTGCGAGGGGCGTCGCCGCGCTGCGCCGAGTCGGCCTGAACGCTCTTCTCACCCTCGATCCCGAGGACGTCGAAGCCTTCTTCGCGAGGTTCTTTGCACTACCTGTCGATCAGCAACGCGCCTATCTGTCCGATCGCCGCGACGCGGCCGCCACCGCAAATGTGATGATGTCGATCATGGCTTCCTCGCCGCGGCGGGTGCAGAAGACTCTGATGACGGCACCGTTTCACCGGCGCAGTCGCCATGCTCGACGGTCACGGACACCCGATTGAGCAAGTCACGAAGCAACGCCCGATCAGCTTCAGACAGTCCGGAGAACAGCTCGCGCTCAGCTTCGTCGAGAGCTGACTGCATGGCTTCCAGCGTTGCCGCGCCGGCCTCGGCCAGTTCCACGATGTGACGACGGCGATCGATCGGATCGCGGCGACGCTCGAGTTGTCCGCTGCACTCGAGGTCGTTGAGGATCGCGACGAGCTGGCTCGGGTCGATCTCGAGAATATCCGCGATCTCGCGCTGACTCCTCGGTCCGGCACGCAAGTGCATCAACGTCATGGCGTGGCGCGGCGGCAGGTTCACAGCGCCCATCGCAAGTTGTATCCGCGCCTTGGTGGCATCACCGCGCGTAGCCAGAAGGAACCCGAGTCGATCGGTGAGGTTCGCGGATTCAGATACTGCTGACATGCTCCTACCGTATCAGCGACAAAATTGTAGATTCGGATAAATCGTTTATAGTTCTCAACGATCATCCCGCATCTACCGTTGGAGCCAGACCATGTTCATCGCCTATGTCGTTATCGCAGCGATCTTGACCGCAACCCTCGCAGGTTCCGCCTACCTCGATCTCACACGAGAAGAGAAGCTGGTCGCGAGCTTGACCGGGCTCGGCGTGCCTGAAGATCGGATCCCGCAACTCGGACTGATCAAGTTGGCCGGAATCATCGGACTGCTGGTCGGGTTGTGGATCCCCGCCATTGGAATCGCCGCCGCGATCGGGCTGACCCTGTACTTCGTCGGCGCAGTCGTCGCGCACCTCAAGGCAGGCGACCACCAGATCGCGCCGCCGGCAATGCTCGGCCTTCTCTCGGCCGCCGCGTTGGTGCTTCGCATCGTCTCGATGTAGCTCCGCGGCAAGACCGCCCTGGCGATCAGGCACCGATCGAACGCGCAATCATCGTCCATGAATTGTGCAGATCGTCCTGCCAGTAGCCCCATGAGTGTGTGCCGGTGGGCCGAAAGTCGAAGGTGGCCGGAATGCCCAGGGAATTGAGTCGATCAGCCAATGTATGGGTACAACCGTCGACAGCTGCCTCGATCACACCGCCGATAGCCACCTGGCTCGCCAGCGTTCCGACATTGCCGTCGATGCCCGGTCCGGCGAGATTCTCGTACGGACCGGGCAGGCCGGTTCCGCTGGAAACGTAGAGGTCCGTGCCACGGAGTTTCTCGGCATTGACCACGGGATCGTTTTCACGCCAGCCCGGTCCGTCAAAGGGACCCCACATATTGGTGGGGTCGGCGCCACCCCGCGCTCCGACAACAAGCCTGACGTAATCCTGCCCGGGCTGTGTACTCGTCTCGGCGCATCCGCTGTACGCGCCGACGCTCAGATACAACCCGGGTGCAGCGATCGCTAGATTGAGAACAGATGTCGCCGTCATCGAAATCGCGGCGATGGCATTGACTCCGGTAGTGCCGAATCGTGCATCGATCGCGGGCGGAAGTTCCTGGGTGAGGAAGGTCTGCCACTTATTTCGGCCCAGCACCGGATCGTCCTTCTGCCAGTCGGTGTAATAGCTGAACGCGCCTTCCATCGGGGTCACGACATTGACGTTCTTGTCAGCGAAGAAGCTGAGCACATCGGTGCGCGCTTCCCACGTCGCATTGTCTTCCCCGCCGCCGGCGCCGTTGAGCAGATAGAGCGTCGGCCGCGGTGAGCTCGTATCAGCCGGGAGGATTACTTCAAGGGAGATGTCGCGATTCATCGCGTCGGAGTGCACCGTGATGGTGAGTGTGCGCGCGTTCTCAGCGACGGCAGGCCCCGGAGCAAGTAGCGCCGGAACGCAGCACACCGCTGCCGCTAGTGCGAAAACTCGAGCACCGGTGAAATTCCTCATCCAATGCAAGTACCCGAAATCGATACGGCAAACCTGAGGTTTCTCTCGCGCAATCGGCCGCCAGCGACCATCATGGAAACCATGCGCTCGATTTGGAAAGGCTCGATAGCGTTCGGTCTGGTCAATGTTCCGGTCAAGGTGTATTCCGCGACCGAAGACCACGACATCAAGTTTCACCAGGTCCACGCCAAGGATGGTGGCCGGATCAAATACAACCGTGTGTGCTCGGAGTGTGGAAACACCGTGCAATTCGCTGATATCGACAAGGCGTACGACGCGGAAGACGGCTCACGGGTAATCCTCACCGACGAGGATTTCACCAAGCTACCGGCCGCTGAAAAGCATGAAATCCCCGTGCTCGAATTTGTTCCGAACGATCAAATCGATCCTGTCCTCTTCGAGAAGAGTTACTTCCTCGAACCAGATTCGGCGTCACCGAAAGCCTATGTACTTCTCTCGACGGTACTGGCGGAGAGCGACCGTACTGCCCTCGTTCACTTCACTTTGCGGCAGAAAACTCGACTCGCCGCGATGCGCGCTCGCGACGGGGTATTGGTTATCCAGACGTTGCTGTGGCCCGACGAGGTGCGCGCCGCGGAGTTCCCGTCACTCGACGGCGTGGAAAAGCCGAAGGACAAAGAATTGAAGATGGCCCAGACCCTGGTGGAGAGCATGGCGGGCGATTTTGATCCGACCGAATTCACCGACGACTACCAACTTCAACTTCGCGGACTGCTCGACGAGATGATCGAGAATGGCGGCAAGAAGGTCATACCTGCGGCCGAAGTCGATCAAGGTGGTGAGGACGCGGACGTCGTCGACCTCGTGGCTGCCTTGCAGCGCAGCGTCGACGAGGCCAAATCTAACGCTGAGAAGAGCCGAAAACGCGCCTGATCGCCGGTGTGGGCGCAAGGATCGGCGATGGAAGGGCAGCAATGTCGATGTGTCCATCGGCGCCGATGGGAAACGAATCCACGATGTGGAAGCTGTCAGGAACCATGTACGACGGCAGATGATCCATTGCGTGTGCCGCTAGCACGTCGAGGGCGACGACGGACTGCGAACTAGCGGCGTGTGCGCTTCGGACATAGGTGATCACGGCGCCACCGGCCGGTGTGGCGGCCACGACGGTGACGGAATCTTCGATCCCGTGTAGCGCAGTCATGACGGCGTCGATCTCGTCGAGGTCGACCCGGACGCCTCGCACTGATGCTGTCCGCACGCCATATTCCAGATGCTCGAGTTGCCCCGTCGCAGTCCAACGACCGCGTTCGCCGGTGCGGTACAGGCGGCGCCCGTCACGATTGAACGGATCTGCCACAAAATCCACCGCCGTTTTTCCTGGTCTTCGGAGATATCCGCGCGGCAGGTGGCCGTCGATAACGTAGATCTCCCCTGGGACTCCGATCGGCACCGGAGACAAGTGGTTGTCCAGAACATAGACGGAGTGACCCCGAACCGGCGGAAATCCGTCAGGATAATGGAAGTCGTTGCTGGGGATCAGAGTTCGGCCGTGCAACAGAGCGCCCCAGATTCCGGCGTCCCCTGACGCAATCGCGGCGCCGTGTGTCACGCTCAATCCGTACGAGCGACCCGAGTACTGGATGTGCGCAAGAGCATTCGCACCGCCCCGATCCATGCGTTGAGGACGCTCCGACGAATAGCCGTCCACGTCGGTACTCACGACCACCTGGCCAGAAATCTCGGAATCAGCTATGACGCAATGCGGTTGCGCGTCGTACAGGATGAAAGCCTGTCGCAGTGCGGGTCCACTGCCCTCGAGAAGAAAGTAAGCTCCCCCGGCTTCGAGCACAGCAATGATCGCGACAACCGTGTTCACCGACCCCGAAAGGTGAATACCAACCGGAGTCTCAGCCTCGACCCCCATGTCGATCAGCTTGTGCGCCAGCCTGTTCGACCTCTCGAACAGATCTCCGTAGGTGATCCGATCGGCATCCGAGGTCACCGCGATTGAGTCCGGATTCTCCAGCGCGACCTGTACAAATCCTTCCGAGAGGTCCCCGATCACCGCGTTCGGTTGCGTCACAGCCATCAATTCTTTCCGCTCGTCCGGACGCAGGAGATCGACGGAGCCGAGCGAAGTATGTGAGTTGTCGACCATCGCTCGAAGGATGCGAACAAATCGAAATGCGAGGCCGTCGACCTGCTGCGGCGACGCAAGGCAATCGAAGAATCCGACGATCGGTTGCAGATGTCGATCGGAATTTCGCTGAGGAATTGGCAGCGCCACATATACTTCCGGCATGGCGGCGAGGTCGAATCCGACCGGAATTCCGACCATGACTTCGGGAAACTGCGGGTGCGCATCGATGGGATCTTGGGCAGACACCAGAACCCGGAACGGTGGACCGGCGTCGACCGAATGCCCGTCCCCCACATTTGCCATCACTGCAGACAAGCGAATATCCGCGTGGATCAAGGCGTCGACGATGACATCATCCATCTGCTCGATCAATCGGGCCAGGCTCACATTCGTGTCCACCGCCGATCGGAGCACAAGTTGGTTCGCAAACATCGACACAAATTCGTCTGCAGTCGTTGCTCCGTAGCCTCGAACCGAGATCCCGATCGAAATTTCCGACGCCGAACCCATCCGCCGCAAGAGACCCGCCACTGCGGTCTGGAGCAGCACGAACACGCTGGTACACATCGAATCTGCCAAGGCTTCGAGCCCTCGGTACAACTCCGGGCCGATCACGATCTCTGCTGACGAACGCTCACCGACAGGCGCGGCGAGCAGTCCCAGTTCCGGCGCCGGTGTCGCTAGCACGGTGCTCCAGTAGGCCAGATTCCGCGAGTGCCGAACTGCGGAACCCCAGACCGTTCCGGTACGGGGGTCCACATCCACCAACTGGGTCCGCGGTTCTGCGGCACTGAAGTGTGCAACGAATTCGAGGAACCGTCGATGATGGACAGTCAGCACTTCGCCCGTATACATATCAGGGTTGGCCGCAAAACTGATCTGAAGTTCCGCGTCCCGCGAAACCTGGCTCACCGCGACGTCCAGATCTTCGACGGGTCCGGCCGATAACCCGTGCAGGACACCCTGAGCATCACCGATGGTGAGTACAACTGGAAACAGATTCAGAGTGAGTACCGGCCCATGATGTAGCCGCTGGTCCCGATACTTCTGATGACGCAGCGCACCCACCAATTCGAACTTGACTGCCCTCAACAATTCGTCGACACCGACGCGAGGATCGACAATCAGCCGTAGGGGAACAACGTTCGACATCGTTCCGCCCGACCGCCGGACGATGTGCGTCGTCCTCACGGGGACCGGAAGACGGAGAATGAGGTCGTCGGAACCCGTCATCCGCGCAAGATACATTGCGAACGACGCAGTCACGACGGTCGACAAGGTGACATTCTGCGATTCCGCGAGATGCACCAGCGACGCGGTCACACCAGGCGGCACAGTCGCAGATCTGACCAGCGGCTTCGCGCCAGTCGCCGCACCAGGCTCAGCCAACGACGTTCGCACCGGAGCGCCCGCGAGTTTGGCATCCCAGTACTGCCGGTCGGCGTCCCATCGCGTCGACCCGCGATACGCCTGTTCGGTATCGGTCATCGAGTGCACCGACTGTGCCGAAGTCAATGGAACCGGTGTACTGCGAACCAGGGCTGTGTAGACCTCGGCGGCGCGGGCAGTCATCGAACGCGATCCGGCCCCATCGAGCACGATCTGGTGGATTCGGGTGTACCACAACCATCGTGCGTCGCCGAGCACCAGAACTGCGCTGCCGGTTAGCGGATCGGACAGTAGATCAAGTGGTCGGACGGATTCGTTGCCCATCCAGTTCTGGGCAGCCGATTCCGGATCGGTTTCGGCGCGCAGATCAACGACGTCGATGCGGTCGGGCACGTTTCTGCCGATCCGATTCATTACAACGCCGTGCGATATTTCCAAGGTCAGGCCTGCGGAACCGAATTCGCGTGCGGACTGCGCGATTGATGCCCGGAGGATCACGAGGTCGAGCGTTCCAGCTACATCAACGTAGTGACTGACACACAGCGGAACATCCGGTCGGCGTTGCTGTGAATCGAAGATTGCCTGCTGAAGCGGAGTGAGCGCACACAATTCGCTCGATCGAAGTATCTGGCGATCGGGTGATGTTCCGAATCCGCTTCTTCGACCGGGACTGCGTTTCACACAAATCTCCCTCGGGACGTATGTCACTAGACGGGCATAGCGCTTCAATGGTAGACATCGCGCGAGCACATAACGGCGTTACCAGACATAACGACAAACGCCGGCACCTTGATCGGGTACCGGCGTTCGCCGTCAAAGATGTCCGTGCAGGAAAGAGCTTCCGTCAGACAGTGAAACCTAAAGCGCGGAGCTGTTCGCGGCCGTCTTCGGTGATCTTGTCCGGTCCCCACGGCGGCAGCCACACCCAGTTGATCTTCATGTCAGTGCACAGGTCGCTACGCACCAATGCGCCGCGCGCCTGGTCCTCGATGACATCCGTCAAAGGACATGCTGCCGACGTCAAAGTCATGTCGACGGTGACAATTCCGTCGTCCTCGTACAGTCCGTAGACCAGACCGAGATCAACGACGTTGATACCCAATTCTGGGTCCACGACGTCGCGCATCGCTTCTTCGAGTTCGTCGAGGCGCTCCGGCGACGGGACGGTACCCGTGCCCTGGGCGCCACCGAACTCCGCCGTGGAATCGGGGTTCGGGTTGACCGGTGCAGTCACCTCGGACGCCTGCTCTGATTGTGTCTCGGTCATTATCCCTGTCCTTTAGTCGTGTCGACCAATTCAGTTTTGCCGTCCACTATCTGAACGACTGCATCCTTGAACGCCATCCATCCGAGCAACGCGCACTTCACGCGTGCCGGGTACTTCGAAACTCCGGCAAAGGCAATACCGTCGCCGAGTACATCCTCGTCGCCCTCTACCTTGCCGCGACTGCTGACCATCTCGCTGAACGCAGTGACGGTATCGAGCGCGTCGGTAACCTGCATGCCGATCACGAGATCGTTGAGCACCGACGTCGACGCCTGGCTGATCGAACAACCCTGGCCGTCGTAGGACACGTCGGCGACACTTCCGTCGTCCGCGATCTGGACCCGAAGGGTTACCTCGTCGCCGCAGGTGGGGTTGACGTGATGAACTTCGGCACCGAACGGTTCACGCAAACCGCGGCCGTGGGGATGTTTGTAGTGATCGAGGATCACTTCCTGGTACATCTGCTCCATACGCATACTTCAGCTCAACTCCCCTGTGACACCGAAAAATTCCTGCGCGCGCTTGATCGCCGCAACCAACACGTCGATTTCTCCAACGGTGTTGTACAGAGCGAACGACGCGCGGGCGGTTGCCTGCACACCGAGGCGGCGATGCAGCGGCCACGCGCAATGGTGTCCGACGCGGATAGCAACGCCGTCGTCGTCGAGGATCTGACCGAGATCGTGGGCATGAATGCCGTCGACGACGAACGAGATTGCGCCGCCGCGATTCTCAGCGGTCTTCGGACCCACGATCTGGAGACCCGCGATGGTCGACAGCTTCTCCAATGCCGCTTCGACCAGCATATGTTCGTGTGCCGCAACAGCGTCCATTCCGACGTCGTTCAAGTAGCGCACTGCGGCACCGAGACCGACAACCTGGGAAGTCATCTGCGTTCCGGCTTCGAACCGCTGCGGCGCCGGCGCATACGTGCTGGCTTCCATCGTGACGGTTTCGATCATCGATCCCCCCGTGATGAACGGAGGGATCTCGGACAGCAACGAAGCTTTGCCGTACAGAACACCGATCCCGGTGGGGCCGAGCATCTTATGGCCCGAGAACGCCGCGAAGTCAACATCCAGAGCATGGAAGTCGACTGCCATGTGCGGCACGGACTGGCACGCATCGAGAACTACCAGCGCACCCACAGCACGCGCCCGACGGACCAACTCTTCCACCGGAGCGACCGCACCGGTCACGTTGGACTGATGGGTGAACGCCACGACCTTGACGGCCGAGGTGAGCTCGAGCGAATCGAGATCGATCCGTCCGTCGTCGGTGATGCCGTACCACTTCAGCGTCGCACCGGTACGCCGCGCAAGTTCCTGCCACGGAACAAGATTGGCGTGATGTTCGAGTTCGGTGATGACGATTTCGTCGCCGGGTCCGACATGCCGGTCGAACCGGTCGTCACCGAGAACGTACGTCACCAGGTTCAGTGCTTCGGTGGCGTTCTTCGTGAAAGCCAGTTCATCGGATTCTGCACCGACGAACTCTGCGATCAGAGTCCGTGCGTCTTCGTACGCATCGGTGGCTTCTTCGGCCAGCTGATGAGCACCTCGGTGGACGGCCGCATTACACGTGGTGAGGAATTCCCGCTCGGCATCGAGTACCTGGAGAGGCCGCTGCGAAGTCGCACCGGAATCCAAGTACACCAAGGGTTTTCCGTCGCGCACGGTACGCCCCAGGATCGGGAAGTCTTTCCGAATCCTGGTGACGTCGAGCGCACGCACCGAGGTGGTCATCGCGCTTATGCTCCCTGAGTTGCTGAAGCGTCCGCGGTGAAACGAACGTAGCCGTTGGTCTCGAGCTCGTCAGCGAGTTCCGGTCCACCGGACTCGACGATGCGGCCGCCGACAAACACGTGGACGAAGTCGGGAGCGATGTAACGCAGGATGCGCGTGTAGTGCGTGATCAGCAGAACGCCGCCGTTCTCGCGCTCCTTGTAGCGGTTGACGCCCTCGGAGACGGTACGCAGCGCGTCGACGTCGAGGCCGGAGTCGGTCTCGTCGAGGATCGCGATCTTCGGCTTGAGCATGCCCAGCTGCAGGATCTCGTGGCGCTTCTTCTCGCCGCCGGAGAAGCCTTCGTTGACGGAACGCTCGATGAACGAAGGATCGATTTCGAGCTCGGCCAGCGATTCCTTGACTTCCTTGACCCAGTGGCGAAGCTTGGGAGCCTCGCCGCGCACTGCAGTAGCAGCGGTGCGCAGGAAGTTGGACATGGAGACGCCGGGAACCTCGACGGGGTACTGCATTGCCAGGAACAGGCCGGCGCGTGCACGCTCGTCGACGCTCATCGCGAGGACGTCTTCACCGTTGAGGGTGATGGAACCGGAGGTCACCTGATACTTGGGGTGGCCGGCGATGGCATAGGACAGCGTCGACTTGCCGGAACCGTTGGGGCCCATGATTGCGTGGGTCTCGCCGGAGCGAACCGTCAGGTTCACGCCCGTGAGGATCTGGATCGGCTCAGCGTTGGCGTCGGAGTTGGCAACCTGGACGTGCAGGTCACGAACCTCGAGGACAGAGTTGGTGTTTTCACTGGTTGTCATGAAATTCCTTCAAGATGAGAAGCAGTTGGGCGGTCAGGAGCCGACAGCTGCGAGTTCGGCTTCGACCGCAGCTTCGAGGCGATCGCGCACCTCGGGAACAGCGATCTTGTTGATGATTTCGTGGAAGAACCCACGCACGACCAGACGACGCGCCTGATCCTCCGGGATACCGCGAGCACGCAAGTAGAACAGCTGCTCGTCGTCGAAACGGCCCGTAGCACTGGCGTGCCCGGCTCCGACGATTTCACCGGTCTCGATTTCGAGGTTCGGCACCGAGTCTGCGCGAGCGCCGTCGGTGAGAACCAGATTGCGGTTGAGCTCGAAGGTGTCGGTGCCTTCGGCTGCCGCGCGAATCAGGACGTCGCCGATCCACACTGTGTGCGCATCGGGCTTGCTCGAGTTGGGATCGCCCTGCAGTGCACCCTTGTAGACCACGTTGGACTTGCAGTTGGGCTGCGAATGATCCACGAGCAGACGCTGTTCCAGATGTTGACCGTCGTCGGCGAAGTACACGCCGAGCAGTTCGGCGTCGCCGCCGGGGCCGTCGTACTTGACCGTGGCCGACAGGCGAACGAGGTCGCCGCCGAGGCTGATCGAGGTGTGGCGAAGAACGGCGTCACGGCTCAGTCGAGCGTGATGCGACGTCACGTGAACGGTGTCTTCGGCCCAGTCCTGAACTGCGACGACGGTCAGATGAGCACTGTCACCGAGAACGAATTCGACGTTCTCCGCGAAGGTTCCACTGCCACGCTGATCGATGATGACCGTCGCCTTGGCAAACTGAGCCAGACGAATCTGCGTGTGTCCGTAGGCGACCTTGTCGATGCCGGGGCCCGTCATGGTGACGACAACGGGGTTCTCGACCTCGATCTCGGCACCAACGGAGATGACCGTTGCCGCTTCGAAGCTCGAGTATGCCTGTGCCGCAATGCGATCGGCGGGAACGCCGGCCTTGCCCAGACGCTCGTCGTCGCGACCGACGGTCTCGACGGTGACGTCGGCACCAGCCTCGACGTCGACGGTGACTGCTGCGTTGGCAACAGCACTGCCGTCGTGCAGGCCGCGCAGACGACGCAGCGGGGTGAACCGCCAGATCTCGTCGCGTCCGCCGGGGACCTCGAATGCATTGACGTCGTACGACGCGAATGCTTCACCCTTGTTGGTGATGGGTGAGCCTGTAGATGCTCGCTTGACTGGAGCGGCCGGGTTTTCCCCTGCGACTGCCCCGATTACACCGGTTTCTGGCGTGGTCACTAACCCACAGCCCCTTCCATCTGAAGTTCGATAAGGCGGTTGAGCTCGAGCGCGTACTCCATGGGGAGTTCCTTCGCGATGGGCTCGACGAATCCACGGACGATGGTGGCCATCGCCTCGTCCTCGGTCAGGCCGCGGCTCATCAGGTAGAAGAGTTGATCGTCGCTGACCTTGGACACTGTGGCCTCGTGGCCCATCGTGACGTCGTCCTCGCGGATGTCGACGTACGGGTAGGTGTCGCTGCGGCTGATCTGGTCGACCAGCAGAGCGTCACACTTGACGGTCGACTTAGAACCGTGAGCACCCTTGTTGATCTGCACCAAGCCGCGGTACGACGCGCGTCCACCGCCGCGGGCGACGGACTTGCTGATGATGGTCGACGAGGTATGCGGCGCGAGGTGGAGCATCTTGGCGCCGGTGTCCTGGTGCTGTCCCTCGCCCGAGAATGCAACGGAGAGAACTTCACCGCGGGCGTACTCGCCCATCAGCCAGACGGCCGGGTACTTCATGGTGACCTTGGAACCGATGTTGCCGTCGATCCACTCCATCGATCCACCGGCTTCGACCTTGGTGCGCTTGGTGACCAGGTTGTAGACGTTGTTGGACCAGTTCTGGATGGTCGTGTAGCGGCAATGGCCGCCCTTCTTCACGATGATCTCGACAACCGCCGAGTGCAGTGAATCGGACTTGTAGATCGGCGCGGTGCAACCTTCGACGTAGTGCACGGATGCGTTCTCGTCGACGATGATCAGGGTGCGCTCGAACTGCCCCATGTTCTCGGTGTTGATACGGAAGTACGCCTGCAGCGGGATGTCGACATGCACGCCCGGGGGGACGTAGATGAACGAGCCACCGGACCACACAGCGGTGTTGAGCGCGGAGAACTTGTTGTCGCCGGCCGGGATTACCGAACCGAAGTACTCGCGGAACAGTTCCGGGTGCGTCTTGAGCCCGGTGTCGGTGTCGAGGAAGATGACACCCTGCTGCTCGAGATCCTCACGGATCGAGTGGTAGACGACCTCGGACTCGTACTGAGCTGCGACGCCGGCAACCAGGCGCTGCTTCTCGGCCTCGGGGATGCCGAGCCTGTCGTACGTGTTCTTGATGTCCTCGGGCAGGTCTTCCCAGGACTCGGCCTGCTTCTCGCTCGAGCGCACGAAGTACTTGATGTTGTCGAAGTGGATGCCTTCGAGGTCGGAGCCCCAGTTCGGCATCGGCTTCTTCTCGAAGGTGCGCAGAGCCTTGAGACGGATGTCGAGCATCCACTCCGGCTCGCTCTTCTTCGCAGAGATGTCCCGCACGACAGCCTCGGAGAGACCGCGCTGGGCGCTGGCTCCGGCTACGTCGGAATCGGACCAGCCGTAGCCGTAATGACCGAGGGAAGCAATGGCCTCGTCCTGCGTGAGCGGCTCGGTGCCTGCAGTTGCAGTGGTAGTCGCCTGGTCTGATGTGACGGTCATGCGAGCTCCTTCCGGAGTCTTGTTTCTTGACGGCTGCTTACTTCGCTACGAGGGCTGAGTTCGAAGCGAGGCAAGCAATTCTGACTGTGAAGAACTAACGGGAAAATTTGGGGGCTACAGGGTCGGGAGGTTTCATTTGCTCCCGTTCGATACGAGGGGAACGTGTGTCGTGCAAGCACAGTCACCGTTCGCGATGGTCGCGAGACGTTGAACGTGAGTGCCGAGAAGTTGACGGAACGCTTCCTGTTCGGCGTCGCACAGTTCCGGAAATTCCTCTGCCACATGTGAAACGGGGCAGTGGTGCTGGCAGATCTGAACGCCGTTGCCCACCGGCCTGGTCGAGGCGGCAAATCCGACGGAGTTGAATGCTTCGGCGATAGCGTCTGCCGTCGCCTCGACATTTGCCACGTCGCTGGGATCGGCCGGTTCGACGTCTCCCACGATTGCCTGGACACGACGCTTCGCAAACTCCTCGATTGCTGCATCTCCGCCGATTTCGCGGAGCTGACGCATTGCGGCTCCCGCAAGATCGTCGTAGGCATGGCCGAGACGGCCGCGTCCGGTGGCAGTGATCTGAAACTGCTTGGCCGGGCGTCCACGTCCACGCTGACGGAGCGACGACGCCGATGCAGCGCGAGCCTCACCGGATTCGATCAACGCGTCGATGTGACGTCGGACACCTGCAGCGCTGAGGCCGAGTCGAGTGCCGATTTCGGAAGCTGTGATGGGGCCCTCTTCGAGCAGCAACTTGACTACTGCAGCACGGGTCTGCCCCTCGACGCTCACCGTTACCGGCGTTGCGACAGCACTCTGCGAGGAGGCTGCAGCATTCTGACCTGCATCTTCCTTACTTCGAGTACCTGTCGCATTTCTTTTCACAACACAAGTGTGACGGAATTACCCGCGCAGGTCCACTAAGGGCAACCTGCATTACATTCCGGAATAGTCGGACTGCCCGCATTGTTCGCAGCTGTCTACGTACAAAGAGGGAGCCGCTACGCTTCCTGGGTGCCACAGACCCCCACGCAGAAGACGACCGCGCAGTCCACCCGCGCGATCCTGCTGGACAAACCCAAGCATCTAGCCCTTTCGGTTCTCGGCGTCCGCCCCTTCGGTTCGAAGCCGCGACAGTCGATGACGGCCGCTCTTCACGGCGACGAAGACGAGCGACCCGGGCTCAACGAAAAAGAAACCGCGCAGCTGCGTGGGATTCGGCGATTCGGAGCCACCGGTTCGGTACTGATGGCAATCGGCGCCCTGGGCGCCGGCGCACAGCCAGTCCTCCAGAATCCGACGGCCGGACTGCGGGTGTTGAGCCTTCCGGGCCGCATGCCGACCGTTTCTCTCACGATGACGATGACCGGCACAGTTCTCGTCGTACTCGCGTGGTTGATGATGGGCCGTTTTGCCGTCGGCGATCTGCGCAGCCGCAAGGGTGCGCCGCGGAGAATGAGCCGATCCCAGCTCGACCGGACGCTCCTGCTGTGGATCCTTCCGCTGTCCGTCGCACCGCCGATGTTCAGTCGGGACGTGTACTCGTACCTCGCGCAGAGCGAGATCGCGGCGCGTGGACTCGATCCCTACTTGATCGGCCCCAAGGCTGCTCTCGGTGTCGACCACGTTCTCACTCGCACTGTTCCCACGATCTGGCGAGACACACCAGCTCCGTACGGGCCGTTCTTCCTGTGGCTCGGACGCGGAATCAGCTCACTGACCGGTGACAACATCGTCGCCGGCATTTTCCTTCATCGCCTCCTCGTCCTCTTCGGCGTCGCACTGATCGTGTGGGCCCTGCCTCGGTTGGCCAAACGATGTGGGGTCTCCGCAGTCAGCTCGCTGTGGCTCGGTGCAGCAAACCCGCTTCTGCTGTTCCATCTTGTTGCCGGAATCCATAACGAAGCCCTCATGCTCGGACTCATGCTCGCCGGAATCGAGGTGGCGCTTCGAGCCGTCGAAGGTGCGGGCCCCATCCGTGGACGCTCACTTGCGTTGCTGATCGCCGGTTCCGGATTAATCGCATTGTCAGCGACCGTCAAGATTCCGTCCCTCCTTGCGCTCGGATTTGTCGGAATGGCATTGGCCCGCCGCTGGGGCGGGAACTGGAAGTCGTTCTTCTCAGCCGCGGCGTTGTTGGCTGCGGTCACCGTCGTGGTGATCGGCTTCATCAGTGTTGCCAGCGGTCTGGGCATGGGTTGGGTCAACACGCTCAATACTGCGACGGTCGTTCGAAGCTGGATGTCGATACCCACGATCCTGGGCGTCGGCACCGGTTTGGTCGGAGTGCTCCTCGGACTCGGCGACCACACGACGGCGATTCTCACTATCACCCGACCCATCGCTTATCTGGTCGCAGTACTGATCACGGCCCGAATGATGATGGCCGTCTACATGGGTCGCATCCACGCGGTCGGCGGACTCGGCATTGCGCTGGGCGCCATCGTTCTACTCTTCCCGGTTGTCCAGCCGTGGTATCTCCTGTGGGCGATACTCCCCCTCGCAGCCTGGGCAACCGCACCGATCTTCCGAGTACCGGCCGTGGTTTTCACGTCGATAGTCAGTGTCATGCTGATGTCGAACGGCGCCGAGTACCTGCCGTTCATGATCGTGCAAGCAGTTGTCGCCACCATCATCACCGCAGGATTGTTGATCTACATCACCCGTAAATCGCTTCCCTGGCGCATCGACAAACCAGTAGCGGAAATCACGAAATCCGGGCCAGCGGACCAAGTCGGCTCCCCGGGGGCTTACGCTGATTCCCCGTGACCTCGAGAGCTTCAAGATCGTCGACGCCGGCCGTGCGCATCGAAGGTGTCGTCAAATCGTTCGACGGTGTGCGCGCCGTCGACGGTATCGATCTCACCGTTGAATCCGCGCAGGTCGTTGCCCTGCTCGGTCCGAACGGTGCCGGAAAAACCACCACAGTCGAGATGTGTGAAGGTTTTGTCACACCCGATTCAGGCACGGTGCGCGTTCTCGGCCTCGATCCCATCGCAGACTCCGGAGAAGTTCGTTCCCGGATCGGCGTGATGCTCCAAGGCGGCGGCGCGTATCCCGGATCCAAGGCCGGCGAGATGCTCGACCTCGTCGCGGCCTACTCCGCTGATCCACTCGATCCCACCTGGCTCCTGTCCAAGCTCGGGCTGACCGACGCCCGGAAGACCCCGTACCGGCGCCTCTCCGGTGGCCAGCAACAGCGACTGTCGCTGGCCTGCGCTCTCGTCGGACGCCCGGAGCTCGTCTTCCTCGACGAGCCGACGGCGGGCCTCGACGCCCAGGCTCGCCTGTTGGTGTGGGAATTGATCGACGCACTGCGCCGTGACGGCGTCAGCGTCCTCCTCACCACTCACCTCATGGACGAAGCCGAAGCGCTTGCCGACGAGTTGGTCATCATCGACCACGGCCGCATCGTCGCGTCGGGAACTCCGGCCGAGGTGACCAGCAAGGGCGCCGAAGGGCAATTGCGGTTGACCACGACCGCCGGGTTGAGCGTCGACTCCTTGGCAACGTCCCTGGCGGGATTCCGCGTCGCCGAATCCAACCCCGGAACTTATTTGATCGAGGGCGCGATCGAGCCGTCGACAGTCGCGACGGTGGCGACATGGTGCGCTGAGCAGAATGTACTGATCAACGACATTCGCGTCGATCAACGTAGTTTGGAAGACGTCTTCCTCGAGTTGACGGGTCGTGATCTGAGGGGATGACGGGAATCAAGATCGTGAACGAAACAGTGTCGAACAGTCAGAACAGCGCCCGGGACCGACGGTTGGCCGAAAACCGCTTCGAGTCCGGGACCTTCTCCCCCAATCCTCGCGCTAATTCCGCGTCGAAAATGATGGCGGCACAGACCAAACTCGAGCTGACGTTGTTACTGCGCAACGGGGAGCAATTGCTGCTCACCATGTTCATCCCCATCACGTTGCTCATCGGATTGTCGCTACTACCGATCGGCGATCTCGGCGATTCCCGGGTCAGCACCGTACTTCCCGGCGTCATGATGGTCGCTGTGATGTCGACGGCTTTCACCGGCCAAGCCATCGCCGTGGGCTTCGACCGCCGATACGGCGCCCTCAAACGCCTTGGCGCGACGCCACTTCCACGTTGGGGAATCATCGCGGGCAAGAGTGCATCCGTCATCATCGTCGTCGCGCTGCAGTCGCTACTGCTAGGCGCGATCGGGTTGGCATTGGGTTGGCGTCCGACGTTTACGGAACTCTTGCTCGGCGCAGTAGTCATCGCTTTGGGCACCATCACATTCGCATCACTCGGACTTCTTCTCGGTGGCACCTTGCGCGCGGAAATCGTTCTCGCACTTGCCAACATCCTGTGGTTCGCAATGGCAGGCATCGGCAGCATGGTCTTTGTCAGCGGCGACATTCCCGACGCTGTACAGACCTTGGTGCGGTTGGTTCCGTCCGGAGCGTTGGCCTACGCACTCGACGCCGCCCTCGCCACATCCATGGACTGGTTCGCGATCCTGGTCCTCGTCGTCTGGGCTGCCCTCGGAACGGTCGGCGCAGTTCGTTGGTTCAAATTCACATAGGCCCTGCGCGGACAGTAGCCCGAATCGTTTGCGCGGTCGGCGCACCGATGCTGTTGGCGGTCGCACTATCAAATGCGACGGAGCCGTCGACGCCACTGCACTCGGCGACTGCTCCTTCTCGATGAACGATTCGACGGACGGCACGCAAGCCCGTTCGACGAAGATGCCGGCGAACATCGTTCACGACACCTTGCTGACGTCGGCGCGCAGCACCGCGACAGTTGAATACTTCTAGGGCGCTGTCTCGGTGATCGAGCGCGTTCGCGCTAACTGAAAGTGGCAGACGCCTGCGGTGTCGGCTCACTAGCCGTGTGCGATCAGTCCGATCTAGGGAACTTGCAGCTATCCGCCCCGACGCGCAATGACTCCCACGTCAACAAAATTCCTGAATCAGTTTCCCATTGGTAGCGGATTGCCGCCAGATTCCGGTTTCGGCGGGAGCATGGGCGATCGTCCAGATTTGGCAACACTGAGTCAGGCGTCGCCTTCTCGGGACGATGAGCGGGGCATTACAGTGACTCACGGAGTCGGGCTCTTCGGTCGAGAACGGTTGTGTCGCAACTTCCATTTCTGATGCCGAGGGTTTGCCCATCTATTTCAGTCCCGCGGCGATACACGAAATAGTTTGATAAAGGCATGGGCGTTCGTAATACGGTGCCAGCGGACCAATCATGGTGGTAAATATAGTTGCTACCGATTCACGAGAGAAGAGCAATGAAACCACCGAGCCCCACCGACGCAACGAGTCCTGACAATTCAAATGGTGACAGCGCAGACGAACCCGAAAAGCCGACCGCGGATACCCCAGCGCCAACCGGCACCACATCTCGTGAGCACCTTGCTGCGATGACCGGGACGTCTCAGGATCCCGCTCTAGTCGCAATTCTGGAAGGGTTGCGTGCGACCGTCAGCCAGGGGCAGTCCCCCGTGTGGTCGGTGATCAACGACAGTGCACGGTTACGCGCGGTTTACGCCACCGGACTAATCGAGCCTGGACCCCATCCCGATGTCGATCAGGTAGTCGGATTGACCATCGAAGCGGTCGGGATTCCGAACGCCGCCCTGAACATGATCACCGTCGAGCAGGTCACTGCGGGGATCGCGTCCCGCTCCGGCGACCACGGGAAACAACGGACTCATGCCCTCCCCGACTCACTTTGTGTATACACGGTGGTGACTGGATCCCCCCTCATAATCGACGATATTGTCGACCATCCGGTACTCCGGGATCATTCGGCCGCCCAAAGCGGCGTGGTGGGGGCCTACATCGGTATCCCGATCGTCGACGACGCAGGTCACCCGGTGGGGACGCTATGCGCCTGGGACACCAAACCGCGTCATTGGTCGAGCGGTGAGATTCAGATCATGACCGACCTTGCCGACGTCGTCCAAAACGTAATCTTCGACCAGTAAAAACCCGCCGCCGAACTCCTTTTGTTCGGCGACTGAGACAGCACATCGCGCTCGAGCATGCGCGGTTGTTATGGTCCATGTTGTTGCGCCCATATGAGTGTGATTAATTGTGAGTGCACACAATTGTTTAAGTGTCGTGAATGGAGTGGGAAATTGCCACAATTGTTGGAGGTCGATCTTTCGACCACCCCCGGCGGCCCCCCATCCACGCCTTCGGATTCTCGAAAAACATTCGAGCAACTCATTCGCACTGATCCACTGAGCACCGTCATCACTGTTTCCATAGACGTGCTGTCCGCGTCGGTTGCGGTGGCACTCGCAGGGTGGTGGGCGACCACGTCAAGTACACCGCATCCACCCCTGTGGTGGCTCGCGCTCTTTGTGCCTATTTTCGTGATCGTCATTGGCGCGCGCTCGTTGTATCGTCGATCACTCAACCGCCGATTCCTCGACGAGGCCTTCGGGGTCCTCTCCTCTGGTTCGATCGCGGCCATGCTTCTGCTGTCCACCCTGGCCCTTGTGGGGATTACCGATCGTCCCGGTGCCGCCGTCACGAAACTGTGGGTGTGCGCGAGCATCCTCATCCCGTTCGGCCGCCTGGTTCGTATGGTGGTCCAACGGCGCCTGCAACGACACTCTCATCTCGTGTCCCCCACGTTGATCATCGGATCCGGACAGATCACCCAGCACGTGATCGCTCGTATGCTCGCGGCTCCTGAACACGGCATGAACCCCGTCGGGGTGTTGTCGGACGAAACCCCCGCACTCGGCGACCAAAAGACAAAGTCCGATCAGGTTCCCTACCTGGGCGCAGTCGACCAACTGGAAAACGCTATCGCGAAGACCCAGGCCGAGCGTCTCGTCATCGCATTTACAACAGTTCACGGGGAGCTACTGGCTAGAGCAGTCCGCGTCGCCCACCGGCATGGACTCCGGGTGTGGGTTGTGCCTCGCATGTATGAGGTGATCGGTTCGAAGAGCTTCATCGACCACATCGGCGGTATGCCCTTGCTGTCAGTGCCTCACACCAATCCCCGCGGCTGGCAGTTCCGGGCCAAGCACATCAGCGACAGAGTCGTCGCCGGCTGCATCCTTCTCACGATCTCCCCGCTCTTCCTCACACTCATGCTGTTGGTGCGCTGGAGTTCACCCGGACCGATCTTCTTCGCTCAAGATCGTGTGGGGCGTAACGGTCAGGTCTTCGGCTGCCTTAAATTCCGTTCAATGCGGCTACCCGATCCAGACGACGTGACGTTTGTTCCGAAAATCGGTAGCGCGCCGGGCGGCGTCGAGGGAACTGATCGACGAACCCGGATCGGTAAACTCATGCGATCGACATCGATGGACGAACTCCCACAACTACTCAACGTCCTGCGGGGCGAAATGAGTCTGGTCGGTCCCCGGCCCGAACGCCCCGAGTTCGTAGCCCTTTTCGAGGCGCAGATCCGGCGCTACGGCGAGCGACACCGCGTCAAGGCCGGCGTCACGGGTTGGGCTCAGGTCAACGGCTTGCGCGGACAGACATCCATTGCCGACCGCGCCGAATGGGACAACTATTACATCGAGAACTGGTCCCTGTGGCTGGATGTCAAGATCTTGATGCTGACCGTGCTGGCAGTCTTCAAACGAGCGGAATGACGGGAGTGCAGCCGTCAAGCCTTCTCGGACGCGGGTCGAGCTAGCTTTCCGCTGACGAAGACCGAGTTGTATTCCGGCGCCGACCTCGTTGCTACCAAGTGATACGGAACGAACATGAGCACTTCGGTGATGACAAACGAGAGAAATACCGCCGCGCTGGAGTTGAAACTGAACAAGAAGGTCAGTCCGAACACCACGTAAAGAGCGGTGTTCGCCGCCCGCAGCCAGAAAACCGTCTTTGTTCGCCCTGCCCGGCGCAGGGCTGCAAAGGGGATGGTTGTCACGAGCAAGCACAACTTCCACACGCATGCGATTGCCAGAGCGACATACAGTGAACTGTTCCAGGCCGGACCGAAAATCAAACTCCATATACCCAGGTAGGCGCCGATAAAAATTGCCATCGTACCGGCCACCAGGAGCATCGCGACTTGAGCTACTTCTCCCTTGTGCCCGTGGGCGAGTTGACGGACTCGGCCGTAGGCGAGGATCGGTTCGAGAATCCCCGAAATGGTGGAGACAACTCGGAAGCCAACAGCAGCTGACGGTCCGAGAACTGCAAGGATGAAAGTCGACAATGCCGGCTGCACCATCCCGACAGTCGCGGTTTCTCCGGTAACCCACGCAGCTTTGGTCAAGTCAGGTGGAAAACCCAGGTCGCGGTGGGCGGGCAACGGCCAACATCTGATGAGAATGGCCAATAGAGCACCCGCCGCCAAAACCCTGACGCAATTGGAGTTGTCGTGAACGGCAAGGACCAAAGCACTCAAGCAGCCCACCATGAGGATTGACGCTGCCACCGATTCCAGCTTCCATCTGCCCCGCACCACCCCGATAGTTCGGGCCATCAACAAGCCCGACGAGAGTCCCAAAACTCCGATCAGCGTGACGGGAGTTGGCGGAACCGTCGGACTCACGATGAGAAGGGTCCCGGATACTGTGCTCAGCAAAGCAATCCACCAGGGCATCGATATCTTGTGATCAGCTTCTGGAGTGGCCAGGCGGGACTCTACGACGAACGCTGAAAGCAGTTGCGCCACATAGGTTCCGATCGCCAGCGAAACAGCAAGACGCCCCTGTTGCTCGATGGGCGCCACTCGCGCGAACACTGCGATAAAAATTGCCGGGAATGCATTGAGCGCCAATCCCGCGACAATCTGTACCAATGGCTCAACGCTCTTCACGTTTACCACTGACCGAACCCGCGTCAGCACTCCCCTGCCTCGGCAGGCACGATAGGCAGAGCCAATTTTCCGGAACAAATGGAAATGGCTACTTCGTGACGCACCAACCCAATATTTCTCGAGTGGGCATCCAATTTGCTCAAGACAATTCCTGGTGACACCTGTAGTAGTGTATGCGACGGATCGGCTGCCGTGCTCGCTGAGATCGAGCCACTTTTATGACGGAGGGAACTCGGCGATGAATGATTCGAGGTCGTTCTGCGCCGAGCAAAGTCTCAGTACCGATCGCAAACTCAGTACAGCCCGCCGCAGAATGGTTGCGCAATGACGCACCAAGACAAACATGCATTCTGATTTCGTGCCGAAAGTGGCCGGCGAAGATTCGCCACACAACAGCACGCCGACACGGTGGCTCGCACCGGCCGTCATTATTCTGTTGCCGGTTTTGGGGTCGTTTACTGCCTGGGCCTCCTTGATCGGTTGGTGTTCGGCCGGGGGGTGCCCGGCCGGCTCATGGCTGGATCTACGCGGATTCCTTCAACCCGCACCTTTCACAGTTGCAGGCGTGACGTTGCTTGCGGTCTGGTACATCGCTGTGGTCGTACTGGCAACCATCGGTTGGCGATTGGGACTTGGAACGACGCCGACACCCGAAGTCATCGAGCGAACCACCAGCACGAAATTCGAGCGACGTTACTTTTTCCTCATCCTCGCTGTCGCCACTGTCGGCGTTGGGTATGCGTATTACCGAATCACCTCCGCGACATCCATCGTCGACGCCCTGACTACCCAGACCGGGAATGCGTTCACCGAGGCGCTCCCCGACTCCGCCGGAATAGCGACGCTTCGGTACGCGACCATCCTGGCGGCGCCCATCAGCATTTACCTCTGGCGAAAAAAGGTGCTCCACCTCGGATTCATGCTGTTCGCTGGCTTCCTCCTGGTGGCGAACTCGATGGTCGCATCTCGCCTGTCGCTGCTGATGGCCGTCGTGGTGTACGTGGTCATACAAGCGGTGGTACCCCGCCAAACGGAGAGTCCGGACCGCAAATCGGTACGTCCCTGGCAGATAATCACCGCGATCGCGATCATGTTCACGCTGCTCACGGCGCTCAACTACGTCCGGAACGGCAACTACTACCGCGACGCGGGCGTCTCGAACCCCATCGCGATGAACCTTTATCAATCGGGCGCCTACCTCGCCGTGCCGGCTCAGGTGTCAATGGGAGTGTCGGACGCAGTCATGCGCGGAACCTTCGACAGGCCAGGGGGCGTCGTCACCTCCGCGGCGGCCGCCCTCCCCACCTTCCTGGTCCCGGCGCACGAGGTCAGAGCCAAGGAGTCACTTGGCGCCGACTCCTATGAGTTTTCGGTGTCATTTGCACCAAATTTCACGACCAACTCTGCGTTCGCTGACATGTACGCAGATTTCGGAGCTTGGGGTTGGCTATACACGCTCCTCTTGTTTCCGCTTGCCGGCTACGTTTACGGCCGGTTCCAGACATACGGTCCAGTGGTCGCCGGATCGGCGGGAGTCGTCGCTTACTGCTTTGCCGAGGTTTGGCGTATTCAGCTACTGACCCAAGGAATTACCGTTTTCCTTGTCCTCCTGACGCTTGTCTGCATGTTCGTTGCGGCGCGAGGGCAGTTCCCCCGGAAAACTGGAGAACATAGTTTCGAGAGGAAATGTGAAATCAATTGACCAACAACTTCGCCGATACCGCATATCGGCCGGGCACTGTGGGCAACGAATGGCTCCGTTCAGCGGTTGCCGCAATCCGTAATCGATGGATGGTTTTGCTCGCCGGTGCACTGGTCGGAGGTTTCCTCGGAGTGATCCTGACCAGTGTGCAGTCGCCAAGCTATGAGTCGTCAGCGATGATTTACCAGACACCTCATTTCGGGGACACCGATGGCACAAGTCGTCAACGTACTGAGGCATACACGAAGTTGCTGAGCTCTGACCTCCTCATCGAAACCGCGCTTGGAAACACCGGATTGGAGATGTCGACCTCCGACGTGCGCAAGATGACTACAGCCAGCGCAACTGTCGGAAGCGCAATCCTGACGGTGACTGTGCGTGCGGACGACGCCGATACGTCAGCGGAGCTCGCCAACGCTCTGGCGCAGGCACTTCCCGGCACCGTCGCAGCTCTGGACGGCACCATACCTGCGCCCGACGAGTCCGACGTGGCAATCGCCGACCCAGTGCGGTTGGCGGTAATCAGCCCTGCTGTGGCCGGTGATGCTGAGGGCGGACCGATGTATGTACGCAACATCGCACTCGGTGTGATCGCAGGGCTCTTGGTGGGGCTGCTCTATGCCTACCTGCGAACCCAGGTAAGCCGAAAAGTTCAGGGTGCCGCTGCGCTCGGCAAATTTCTGTCAGGGCCCGTACTGACCGGCATTCCTGCCGACAAGGCATTGGAAACCGGTGTCGTCGATTTCCCGCGAGACAGTCCTGCCGCCGAGGCGTTCCGTCGGCTTCGCACCTTGATCGCCGACCACGAACCCGGCCGAGCCGAATGCCGAACCATCATCGTGTCGAGCGCAGTCGGCGGTGACGGCAAGACAGCGGTCGCGGTGAACCTGGCAGTCGCGCTCGCCGAGATCGGCAACGACGTCATATTCGTCGATGCTGCCGTGAGCGGGGATGCGAATGCACGTTCCGGACGCCATGGTGTCGACAAGGAAGGCCGTACACCGGCCGGACTGACCGATTACCTACTGGGCGATGGCGAAATCGACCAATACATCTCTGCGAGTTGGCATCCGAAGCTCTCACTCATTCCAGGCGGACACGCTGTCGCCGGCCAGTCCGAGCTACTCGGGAGCAGTCGGATGCGCACCGGACTCGCGGAACTTGCTGCTCGCGCAAACTATGTCATCGTCGACACCGCAGCGTTGGCTGACCGATCTGACGCGCTTGTGCTGGGACGCTGGGCCGACGGTGTCCTGCTGGTGGCGCGATCCGACCACACAAGGTACGCCGAACTGGGTGCTGCCATCGAGCGTTTGTCGTTGGCCGATGTACGAATCTGCGGCGTTGTGCTCAATGACTTTCCGAGGCCGCTGGTACGCAGTGCGCGCAAGCTCCGCTCACGCTTGTCAGCTACTCCCCTACTAGCACGCGAGGCCAGCTCCGTCAGAACACACGTCTGACAGAACGCTGCTCGGCATCGAGTTCGTCATCGGCAAGCTACGTAAATCGGCTCTGCCTTCGGCGGTTCGGTGGTCACGGTGCCTACGTTCACCTCTGCGTTCCCCGGAGAGCCATCAACACAGCTGTCGCTGAAGATCAGAATAGGTAGCCACGACGAGGGCGCTTGCAGCCACACCAAATCCGCAGCAACCACTGTGCCGGACGAGCCCTGAATCACGGCGAATGGTCCATCTTCCGAACCGAGCTGTGGACCCGTCACTTGCACGCTGAGCTGATCGACCGCGAACTGTTCCGAGTTGTCTGCCGAAAACGCGAGCCCAGACTTAGCGCTCGTGACGGAGACGGTTCCCAGTGAGACATCCTGGGTCCGCTGCAGCCCGACAGCTCCGACGCCTTGAGCTATTTCGGTGTCAGTCACTGTGCAATCCCCCAGCCGAACACCAGCAACCGGAGGGTTCGCAATGGATTCCACGAGAACGGACCAACTGAGACTGTCACTTACGGACACCCCCATTACATCGAGGTCGAACCGACTGAAAGTATCGCCGGTCGACCCGTTCGGTCTTGCGAGCACGTGCAGTCCGGTCCGCGAGTCCGTGGCCGTTAGCCCATTCAGGAGCACTCCGCGAGATGCCACATAATGCCATCCAGCTCCCGAGTTGGGCGATGCCGAGTCGACCATGACACCTGCGCCGTTCGACACTCCATTGACCGCTACTCCAGCTAGCGTCGACCTGTTCAGTCCGGCAAGACGCACTCCGTTTGCGGCGCCGCCCGACACCTGGACGTCGGTCACGTCGAAGTCGGTGTTCGACCACTCACCCAAAGCGGGGAAAGAGAAAGTCTCGGAAGCGTTGTCGTACCCGGCGGCCGCGGAATAATAGGTCACGAGCGCCAGAGCGTCGTCGCCGGTATTCCGTGCTGAGAAGCGTGCGATGGTTCCGCGTCGACACGCGTTGAAATGGAGTCCGTCGGCCATGGTCTTCGCGACGTGCAGGCCGTCGACGGTGACGTCGGAAACGCCCATCATGATCACGCCTGCCTGCGGGCTCGACTCCACTCGGCAATTGAGCAACATCACCCCAGCAGCTGGACCTTGCGAGCCGCTCCAACCAGCGGCCACCGTCGACGTTTCCGATGGGTACCCCACAACACGGATACCGTCGCCCATCGACCGCAAGGCCGGCTGAGTTGCCCATCGCACCGTGACATTGCGCAGAGATATGCGCTCCAACGGACCGCGCAGCACGATGCCATGGCTCGTACCGGCACCATCGGCGTCCAGGTTGTCCATCAGTAGCTCGGCACCGGCGTCGAAGTCGATGGATACGTCTGAGATACCCACTATCGAAATCGCAGCATCGCCTGTCGGGTGACGCTGAGCGAAGCGGTAGATACCCAACGGAAAACGTAGGACGCCTCCGGATTCCAACTCGGAGACGGCGTTGCCGATGGCAACGGAATCATCATGTATCCCATCTCCCACTGCACCGAAATCGCGGACGTCGAGGACTTCGCCGACGTCGCTGAGCAAGCGGACGTCGCGCGTGGATTCCTGCAAAGGAACCGCGCAGGCGGTGAGCGCCAATGCTGCCGGGAGCATGGTGAGGAAGCTGCGACGCGGTAGCGCAGGTACGTTGTCAGTCAAGGGATGCGCTCCTGAGTGCAGAACAGATCGACTCTGCAGTTGCGGTTGACGAGATCTCAGACTGGCGTCGCTGGACATGCGAGCTCCCACGATCACTCAATGCTGCCCTGGCTTGTTCATCGCCGCAATACTTCTTCATGAGCACCGCCAGTGCACCTGAATCATGGGGGTCGAAATACTCTGCGCCATCACCACACGTTTCCACCAAGACAGGGATGTTCGACGACAGCACAGCAGTGTGCGATGCCATTGCCTCCAGAGGCGGGAGGCCAGCGCCTTCGTACAGCGACGGCATGATCAGCAGATCCGCTTGTGCAACTAGGGCGCGCAACTGGTCGAAGGGAAGGCGGCCCGTGAGCTGCACGCGGTCACCGAGGCTGTCCACGAGTCGGTTGACACGATCGTCGAGCGTCCTGAGCGACTCGTCGCCGCCGGCTATCACGAGCGTGTGTGGGACGGAACTCGAAATCGCTGCGAACGCGTCGAGAAGCAGCGGCAAGTTCTTGTGCCGCTTGATGTTTCCCACATACAGAAGGTAGGGGCCCGAAATCGGGGACAACGCCGTGACCGGTTCGGAAAACCACACGTCGTCGACTGGAATGGGAGTCACCAGCACTTCGGCGGAAGGGGCAACCGCAGTCATGGAACGGGCAGTGGCTTGGGACGGAGTGAATACCGTTCTGGCTCGCCGTGCGCTGAGTTGCAGCATGGTTCGTGCGTACGCGTTCTTGGCGCGATTCTGATCGCTCAGCTTGTTGTCTTCGATATGGAGAGTGTCGTGCACCGTGACGAAGAATTGGAGGTTGCGACGCCGAGGAGACAAAAGCGCCAAAGGAAATGGGTAGTGCGGAACCCATAATGCCCGTGGTCGTGTGAGAGACAGTGCACGCTTCCAGGCACGTTGTTCCTGCATTGAGTACATCCGGGCATCGGCGGGTTCCGAGAAGATGACGCGGGTTTCGGCGCTGACGTCGGGTATCGCATTCCGGTCGGCGAGTATCGCCAGACTGAAACGGTGATCATTGAGAACCCGTTCGAGAACCGGGATTTGGGTCCTGATGTAAGTTCCGATGCCGCTCTGACGAATATGCCGGGCATCGAACAACAGATCAACCGACGCGTCGTCGTGACTCGCCTGATCAGCACGGGTGGTATGCATAAATGCATTCTCGCAGGTCCGTCAATTCGATGAAAACAATGGTGCTCCGGCCAAATGTAAACCTCGAATTCTAAATGGTACCTTCGGCATGAACGTACCGAAATTGCCGGATCATCGGCAATTTCCACTCACATTCTTGACAGCGAGGGGCGACCTTAGGTGAGTATCCACAATGCTCAATTTACCGGCTCGCCGGATAAAATTGGCGAACGCTCGATAATAGCCACATTTCGCGGACGGTCGAAGAAGATATGAACGAACCCAGAGTAGCGATAGTGCACGAGAGATTCACGGAGATCGCAGGTTCCGAACACGTAGTGGAACAACTGTCCTTGACGTGGCCGAATGCCGCCGTCCACGTGCCGCTTGCGCGACAGGCCGGCATACCGGCGGGGCTGTCATCGCCGCCGCTGACGACGTGGGCCGACGGTGCCTACCGATTGCTGGGGAGGTCGTCTTACGCTCCTCTGATGCCTCTGCTGCCCAGGGCCTTTCGCGGGATGAAACTGGGGAACGTAGAAGCGGTCGTAGTCAGCCACCACGCATTCGCCACGCAAGCCGCCTTCGCCACCGACGCTCCGGTTATCGCGTATGTTCACAGCCCGGCTCGCTGGGCGTGGGATCCCGCTTTTCGAGCACAGGAGGCAGGCGGCGCAGTCGGCGCGGCCGTACTGGCAGGACTGGCGAGGGTAGCGCGCCGGGGCGAGTTGAAAGCTGTAAGTCGGCTCGACCAGATCGTCGCAAACTCGACCGAAGTCGCGGACAGAATTCACCGCTGGTGGGGCCGGGAAGCGATAGTGGTGCATCCACCCGTGGATACCGAAGGTTTCACACCTGATTTTTCAATCGATCGGGCAGACTTCTTTCTGCTCGCCGGTCGCTTGGTGCCTTACAAACGACCAGACCTTGCGATACGGGCTGCGCGGCAGGCCGGTAAGCGACTCGTCGTCGTAGGCGATGGTCGATGGATGGACGTCTGCCGGGAGTTGGCTGCCGAGGACACTCTCTTCGTCGGGCGAGTCCCCCACGATGAACTCCTGGACCTTTACCGGCGTGCACGCGCCTTGGTGATGCCCGGTGTCGAAGACTTCGGCATCGTTCCGGTCGAGGCGATGGCAACCGGGACCCCCGTGATCGCTTTGGGCGAAGGGGGTGCGCTCGACACTGTCATCCCAGGCGAGACCGGCGTACTCGTCTCTCCTGGCGACGACAGCAAAGTGGTCAGCGGTCTCGCCGAAGCAATGGAGAACTTCGACCCGAGCGACTTCGATTCGAGAAAGATCCGTTCGTGGGCCGAACGATTCTCACGGAAGGCCTTCGGAGAGAACATGACAAGAGTTGTCGACGACGTGATCGGGAACCGCTGACAGCTGGACGAGCGGGCACGCCATGCCGGCGTTCTGCACGCGACGTCAAAACTATCGATGACGAGGTCAATCGACTACTGGGCGCGGTTGCACGCAACTCGGCCTGCGAGGGTCGGTCCAGCCATCGCGCGACGGGTTGCGTGCACTGGCGATCACTTCCACGCCGTACGCGAAGCGAGCGGCCCCAACGACACGCTGTAGTTGATGGCCAACTACCATCGTGGCGTGGTGAATCGTGCATATTCCGGATTTTTGAGCTTGGTGGATCGACTACCTCTCCCCTCGCTGAAGACGCAGAAGATCATCGCGTTCATCGTGATCTTGACCCAAGGCGGCATCGCTGTCACCGGTGCGGTTGTGCGCGTGACAGCATCCGGATTGGGCTGCCCCACCTGGCCGCAATGCTTCCCGGGCAGCTTTGTTCCGGTCGGCCACGGCGAGGTTGCGGTTGTTCACCAAATCGTCGAGTTCGGCAACCGCCTGCTCACGTTTGTCGTAGTCATCGTTGCTGCCGCAATCGTGCTGGCTGTGACTCGTGCGCGTCGTCGCCGTGAGGTTCTTGTGTATGCGTGGATGATCCCACTCGGCACGGTTCTGCAGGCAATCATGGGTGGCATCACCGTCCTGACGGGGCTGCTCTGGTGGACGGTTGCCATTCACCTGGTCGCATCGATGCTGATGGTCTGGATTGCCACCGTCATGTACGCCAAGATCGCGGAACCCGACGACGCAACAACCTTGATCGTCATGCCGAAGCCGCTGCGCTGGCTCGCCGCACTGTCCGGTGTCGCCCTGGCCGGCGTGTTGGTGGCCGGCACCCTCGTGACGGGCGCTGGTCCCCACGCGGGAGACAAGAACCTGGACCGGATTGTGCCGCGACTCCAGATCGAGATCGTCACCCTCGTCCATCTACACGCACAGATGTTGGTCGCCTACCTCGCACTCTCGGTTGGTTTGGCGTTCGGCGTCTACGCCGTCGGTGCGTCCAGTGCAGTGAAGAAACGTCTGCAGGTTCTACTGGTTCTGATCGTTGCGCAGGGTTTGATCGGTCTTGTTCAGTACTTCACCGATGTCCCGGCGATCCTGGTCATCTTCCACGTTGCGGGCGCCGGATTGTGCACGGCTGCAACAGCAGCTGTCTGGGCAGCGGGCAAGACGAGGCAGTACGAACCCGCGGCTGTACCGGCCTGATACCTACCGAGACGAGAGGGGCGGTCAGAACACCGACAAGGTGTTTCTGACCGCCCCACTTCTGTTTTCAGGATTCGTTGCGCGCCTTCGGGAAGCGGGTCTGGTTGGCGACCCATCCGGCCATCTTCTTGAAATGACCGTCCACCGGAGTGACGATGCTGGTGAGTTCACGCTCCCACTCGGCAACAGTGACAGTGTCGAACGACGCGACGACGGCGTTTGCCGTGGCAAGGTCCTCGACTACCTGGTCGCCCAGGCTGCCGTCGGCACCCACGAGCGTGATGCGAACGCCGGCAAGGCCGACAGGCTGAAGGACGGCGCTGGCGGAGCCACCGTGCTCAGCGACAAACTTGGTGATTGCCTTGACCGTGGACTTCGGAAGTTCCGGCGCAGCAGCGGACGGTGTGGCGTCCGACTTCTCGGTATCGGTGCTCATAGCTCGACAATACTGGGCAGTAGAAGAGTCGCAACACGAGGCATCGACCCAACCGGTGTAGAACAGAAAAGATGCAAGCCATCTACGTTTCCGAAACCGGCAGACCAGACGTTCTCACCGTGTCCGAACAACCCGACCCCACGCCCGGTGCAATCGATCTGCTCGTTCGCACCGAAGCAATCGGCATCAATTTCATCGACACCTATTTCCGGATGGGCATGTATCCGAGGAATCTCCCCTACATTCCGGGCGACGAGGGCTCCGGCGTAGTCGAAGCAATCGGCACAGATGTGACCGAATTCTCCGTCGGCGACAGGGTTGCGTGGGCGGCGGCCACCGGAAGTTACGCCGAAAAGGTGGTTGTTTCGTCCGCTGTCGCAGTCAAAGTTCCGGATGGTGTTCCGGCCCCGGTTGCCGCGTCGGCACTCTTGCAAGGGATGACTGCGCACTACCTCGCGAAGTCGACGTACCCGATCCAGGCAGGCGACACCATCCTCGTTCATGCCGGTGCCGGCGGAGTGGGTCTGATCCTGACGCAGATGGCAGTAGCCCTCGGCGCACGGGTCATCACGACGGTGTCTTCGGATGCAAAAGAACAACTCTCACGCGATGCCGGGGCGTCGGAAGTTCTGCGGTACGACGACGACATCGCAGCCCGCGTTCGTGAACTCACGGATGGCGAGGGTGTGGCCGTGGCCTACGACGGAGTGGGCGCCACAACGTTCGATGCCAGCCTGGCGTCAGTGCGAATTCGAGGAACAGTAGCGCTATTCGGCGCTGCCAGTGGCGCTGTTCCGCCGCTCGATTCGCAACGGCTCAATGCGTCGGGATCACTGTTCCTGACGCGTCCGACATTGGCTCATTACATCCGGACTCGCGAAGAAATGCTATGGCGAGCCGGTGAGGTGTTCGACGCCATTGCAGCGGGAACTTTGAGTATTCGCGTCGGCGCAGAGTATCCGCTGGCCGAAGCCGCGCAGGCGCATCGTGATCTGGAAAGCAGAGCGACTACGGGATCGATCGTGCTGATCCCTTAGCCATGTGTGCTGTGCGCCTTTATTAACCGCGGGCGGTCAATTGAGGCGCACAGCAAATTCAGCTGAACATGCTGCCGATCGTCTGCAGCCCGAGTACCGAGTCGATGGCCAGGCCGACGAACAGCACGGACAAGTAGTTGTTGGACTGCAGGAACAGCTTCAACGGCTTGACCTCGGCGCCGCCGCGAACGCTGCGGTACAACTGGTGCCCCATGAGCAGGAACCAGGCACCGGCCAGCAGAGCAACGATGGCGTAAACCAGGCCGGCAGCGGGAACCAAGAGGAAGCTGGTGATAACCATGGCCCAGCTGTAGAACAGGATCTGCTTGGTGACGTGCTCTTCGGTCGCGATGACGGGGAGCATGGGAACGCCGGCAGCCTTGTAGTCCTCTTTGTAGCGCATAGCGAGGGCCCAGGTGTGCGGCGGCGTCCAGAAGAAGATGATCAGGAACAGAACAATGGGTTCCCAGCTGATCGAACCGGTGACAGCGGCCCAACCGACCATGACGGGCATACAACCCGCAGCGCCACCCCAAATGACGTTCTGCCAGGTACGACGCTTGAGCACCATGGTGTAGATCAGCACATAGAACGCGATGGTGATGACGATAAGCACGGCCGCCAGCAGGTTCGCGCGCCACCACAGCCACAGGAACGACGCCAGTCCGAGAACCAGGCCGAAGATCAGCGCATTGCGCGTCGGGACGGCTTCTCGTGCCAGCGGACGCTTGGCGGTGCGCTTCATCACCTTGTCGATGTCTGCGTCGACGACGCAGTTGAGGGAGTTGGCACTTGCGGCGCCCATCCATCCACCGAACAGGGTGCTCAGCACCAGCCAGAGGTCGACATTTCCGCGGTCTGCCATGAGCATCGCCGGAATTGTTGCTACCAACAGCAATTCGATGACTCGCGGCTTCGTAAGCGCGATGTACGCCAGAACCTTGCCCAATGCACGACCTAGAACCGAGTTCTGATTGGTCGCCCGCGGGGCTGCTCCGGGGCTGCCGAAGCCATGTCCGCTCGGCTGCTGCCCTGTCCGCACGTTCTCTCCTTGCACCACGCGTTACCGCACTATCTCTTCACGACACACTGCTGACACTTCTGATGGACTATCTAATTTTCTACTACGCACGATGGTAGACCGCAGCCTTCGTGGAACCGAATCGACCCGGACAGCTGCGACCATTAGGCTAGGTGACGCAGTGGAGGGACACCCCACCCCTCGCAATCCACGTACACAATGTCAGGAGACATCTGCCAGTGTCGATCACAGACGAGATCCACGTCCTCACGCAACCAGTCCATCCTTCGGACTGGACCGACCTGGACACCAAGGCTGTCGATACCGCCCGCGTGCTCGCCGCTGACGCGGTTCAGAAGGTCGGCAACGGCCATCCCGGAACCGCAATGAGCTTGGCGCCGTTGGCTTACACCCTGTTTCAGCGCGTCATGCGCCACGACCCGTCGGATGCAGAGTGGGTCGGGCGCGACCGCTTCATCCTCTCGTGCGGCCACTCGTCTCTGACGCTGTACACGCAGCTCTACCTGTCGGGCTACGGCCTCGAACTGGCAGACCTCGAAGCTCTCCGTACGTGGGGCGCCCTCACTCCGGGCCAC
This sequence comes from Rhodococcus sp. ARC_M6, assembly GCF_022810305.1. Classification (GTDB taxonomy): domain Bacteria; phylum Actinomycetota; class Actinomycetes; order Mycobacteriales; family Mycobacteriaceae; genus Rhodococcus_F. The sequence continues at coordinate 10,868 of NZ_JALGQH010000026.1, read as the reverse complement.
CCGGAGTTCGGTCACACCGTCGGCGTCGAGATGACGACGGGTCCGCTGGGCCAGGGCCTCGCGTCCGCTGTGGGCATGGCGATGGCTTCACGCCGCGAGCGTGGACTGTTCGATCCGGAGACCCCGGTCGGCGCCTCGCCTTTCGACCATCACATCTACGTGATCGCATCGGACGGTGACATCGAAGAAGGTGTCACGTCTGAAGCGTCGTCGCTGGCGGGTGTCCAGGAACTGGGCAACCTGATCGTCTTCTACGACGACAACAAGATTTCCATCGAGCACGACACCGCCATCGCTCTCGGCGAAGATGTCGGCAAGCGCTACGAGGCATACGGCTGGCACGTTCAGCGTGTCGAGGGCGGCGAGAACGTCTCCGGCATTCTCGACGCAGTTGCTGCGGCCAAGTCCGTCGTCGATCGTCCGTCGATCATTTTGCTGCGCACCATCATCGGTTTCCCGGCACCGAAGAAGATGAACACCGGTGACGTTCACGGTTCTGCTCTGGGTGCTGAGGAAGTTGCGGCAGTCAAGGAAGCTCTCGGCTTCGATCCGTCCAAGTCGTTCGACGTCGACGCCGACGCTCTGGCTCATGCCCGTGAGGTTGTCGCGCGCGGCGCCGACGCACACAAGAGCTGGCAGGTCGAGTTCGACGCCTGGGCAGCGCGTGAGTCCGAGGCCAAGGCACTCTTCGATCGTCTCCACGCCGGCGAGTTCCCGGCGGGCTGGGCTGACGCTCTCCCGACGTACGAGCCCGACGCCAAGGGTGTTGCCACCCGTAAGGCTTCCGGATCTGCGCTCAACGCGCTGGGCCCGATCCTGCCTGAGCTATGGGGCGGTTCCGCTGACCTCGCGGGCAGCAACAACACCACCATCAAGGGCGCCGATTCGTTCGGCCCGTACTCCATCTCCACCAATGACTGGAACGCGAAGCCTTACGGCCGCACGCTCCACTTCGGTATCCGTGAGCATGCGATGGGCTCGATCCTCAACGGCATCGCACTCCACGGCCCGACCCGCCCGTACGGCGGAACATTCATGGTGTTCTCCGATTACATGCGTCCGGCCGTTCGCCTGGCTGCATTGATGAAGACGCCGGTCACGTACGTCTGGACCCACGACTCCATCGGCCTGGGCGAAGACGGCCCGACGCATCAGCCGATCGAGCACCTCGCTGCTCTGCGCGCTATCCCGAACCTGTCCGTGGTGCGTCCGGGTGACGCCAACGAGACTTCGTTCGCCTGGCAGGCAGCTCTCGAGCACAAGACCGGTCCTACGGCTCTAGCACTCACCCGCCAGGACGTCCCCGTTCTCGAAGGCACCCGGGAGAAGGCAGCCGCCGGCGTCAAGCGCGGCGCGTACGTGCTGGCCGATGCCGCCAACGGTGCACCCGAGGTCATCTTGCTGGCCACCGGTTCCGAGCTGCACCTCGCTACCGAGGCTCGTGAGACCCTCGAAGCTCAGGGCGTCGCCACTCGCGTCGTTTCTGTTCCTTGCCTCGATTGGTTCCTCGAGCAGGATCAGGCGTACCGCGACGAGGTCATTCCGCCCGCTGTCCGCGCACGCGTGTCTGTCGAAGCCGGCATCGCGATGCCGTGGTGGCGCATTCTCGGCGACGCCGGCCAGGCCGTCTCGATCGAGCATTACGGCGCTTCTGCCGATTACAAGACCTTGTACCGGGAGTTCGGCATCACCGCCGACGCGACTGTCGAAGCCGCACAGCGCTCCCTCGCAGCTGTGAAGGGATGATCTCGATGACACAGAACGTGAACACCGAAAAGCTTACCGCTGCAGGCGTTTCCATCTGGCTGGACGATCTATCGCGAGATCGAATCCAGTCCGGAAACCTGCAGAACCTCATCGACACCAAGTCGATCGTGGGTGTCACCACCAACCCGTCGATCTTCCAGGCCGCTCTCTCCAAGGGCTCGGATTACGACGCTCAGGTTCGTGAACTCGCCCAGAGCGGCGCCGATGTCGACGCCACCATTACGGCAGTCACCACTGACGACGTCCGCGCAGCGTGCGACATCCTGACACCGCAGTTCGAGGCCTCCAACGGCGTTGACGGCCGTGTGTCCATCGAGGTAGATCCTCGTCTGGCACACGACACCGATGCGACTGTTGCGCAGGCAATCGAACTGCACAAGATCGTGGACCGTCCGAACGTTCTCATCAAGATTCCCGCGACGCTGGCCGGCATTCCCGCCATCGCCAAGGTGATCGGCGAGGGCATCAGCGTCAACGTCACCTTGATCTTCTCGGTCGAGCGTTACGAAGCCGTCATGGGCGCATACCTCGACGGTCTGGAAACAGCCAAGGCTGCCGGCCGCGACATCTCGTCCATCGAGTCTGTCGCATCGTTCTTCGTCTCCCGCGTGGATTCCGAGATCGACAACCGCCTGAATGCCATCGGCACGCCGGACGCTCTCGAGCTTCGTGGCAAGGCCGCTCTGGCCAATGCCCGTCTGGCGTACAACGCGTACCAGCAGGTTTTCGAGGTCGCGCCGCGATTCCACGCTCTCCTTGCTGACGGTGCCAAGGCGCAGCGTCCCCTGTGGGCGTCCACCGGCGTCAAGAACACCGCCTACCCGGACACGCTCTACGTCACGGAACTGGTTGCACCCAACACGGTCAACACCATGCCGGAGAAGACGCTCGACGCGCTCGCCGACCACGGCGACGTCACGGGCGACACCATCTCCGGCACGGCTGCAGCTTCTCAGGCGATCTTCGATCAGCTTGTGGCCGTCGGCATCGATCTCACGGACGTGTTCAACGTTCTCGAGACCGAGGGCGTCGACAAGTTCGAGGTGTCCTGGAACGAACTGCTCGAGGCCACGGCCGAGCAGCTCCGCGTAGCAACCCAGAAGAGCTGAGCCGGTGAGCGATTCCGCGGCGGCAGCAGATTGGGTCAATCCCCTCAGAGACAGCACGGACAAACGTCTTCCGCATATCGCCGGGCCTTGCGCCCTGGTGATTTTCGGGGTCACCGGCGACTTGGCCAGACGCAAGCTGATGCCGGCAATTTACGACCTTGCCAACAGAGGACTGCTGCCGCCCGGATTCGCTCTGGTCGGGTTCGCCCGGCGTGACTGGACTGACGAAGACTTCGCCCAGGTAGTGCTGGACGCAGTCAAGGACGGTGCCCGCACCAAGTTCCGTCAAAGTGTGTGGGAACGCCTGGCCGACGGCATCCGTTTCGTCAAGGGCAACTTCGACGACGCCGAAGGTTTCACGAACCTGACCAACACGTTGGCGACGCTCGATTCCGAGCGTGGCATCGGCGGCAATCACGGCTTCTACCTGGCGATTCCCCCGGACGACTTCCCACAGGTTCTCGAGCAGTTGTCGGCATCCGGGCTCGCCCAGGCCGAAGAGGGTCAGTGGCGACGCGTCGTCATCGAGAAGCCGTTCGGTCACGATCTCGAGAGTGCTCGTGAACTGAACGCAGTCGTGAACAAAGTGTTCCCCGAGGACACGGTCTTCCGTATCGACCACTACCTCGGTAAGGAAACCGTTCAGAACATCCTGGCTCTGCGTTTCGCAAACCAATTGTTCGATCCGATCTGGAACGCGCACTACGTCGACCACGTGCAGATCACCATGGCCGAGGACATCGGTCTCGGCGGCCGCGCGGGTTACTACGACGGCATCGGCGCTGCTCGCGACGTCATCCAGAACCATCTGCTTCAACTGTTGGCGTTCACCGCAATGGAAGAGCCGATCAGTTTCGAGCCGCTCAACCTGCAGGCCGAAAAGATTAAGGTTCTTTCCGCCACCCGTCTCGCCGAGCCACTCGACGAGACCACGGCCCGCGGTCAGTACGCGGGCGGCTGGCAGGGCGGTCTGCCCGTCATCGGACTCCTCGAGGAGGACGGATTCGCAGCCGATTCCACCACGGAGACGTTTGCGGCCATCACCCTCGAAGTGGATACCCGCCGTTGGGCCGGTGTTCCGTTCTACCTGCGCACCGGTAAGCGTTTGGGGCGTCGTGTCACGGAGATCGCGGTGGTATTCAAGCGTGCGCCGCACCTGCCGTTCGACAAGACCATGACCGAGGATCTCGGTCAGAACGCACTGGTCATCCGCGTGCAGCCTGACGAGGGCGTCACCATGCGGTTCGGTTCCAAGGTTCCGGGATCGAGCATGGAAGTCCGCGACGTCAACATGGACTTCTCCTACGGCCAGGCCTTCACCGAGTCCTCTCCGGAGGCGTACGAGCGACTCATCCTCGATGTTCTGCTCGGTGAGCCGTCACTGTTCCCGGTGAACGCCGAAGTCGAATTGTCTTGGGAGATCCTCGATCCCGTCCTCGAACATTGGGCCGCCGGCGGTAAGCCGGAACCCTACGAGGCCGGCACGTGGGGACCACCCTCAGCCGACGAGATGATGAACCGCACCGGACGCGAATGGAGACGACCCTAGTGATTCTCGATTTGCCGTCCACCACAACGGTTCAGGTCAGCAAAAAACTGGTCGAGCTGCGTAAGACCGGCGGCGCGGTCACGTTGGGTCGTGTGTTGACGCTTGTCGTCTGCACCCGTGACACCGGCAACGCCGAAGAAGCGATCGAAGCCGCCAACGAAGCAAGCCGCGAGCACCCGTGCCGCGTCATCGTGCTCCTGCGCGGCGACGAGCAGAGTGAACCCCGTCTCGACGCGCAGATTCGCGTCGGCGGCGACGCCGGTGCCTCGGAAGTTGTGGTGTTGCGTCTCTACGGTCCGCTCGCGGATCACGAGAGCAGCGTTGTCATCCCATTCCTGCTCCCCGACACACCGGTCGTCGCGTGGTGGCCTCTCGAGGCTCCCGAGATTCCCGCCAAGGATCCGGTGGGCAAGCTTGCGATCCGTCGTATCACCGACGCCACCGGCGCACCCGATCCCACCGCCACCATCAAGGCTCGACTCGCGTCGTACACCGCGGGTGATACCGACCTGGCGTGGAGTCGCGTGACGTACTGGCGTGCACTTCTGGCGTCGGCACTCGATCAACCGCCGCACGAGAAGATCGTCTCGGCAGTGGTATCCGGCCTGAAAACCGAACCGGCACTCGATATCTTGGCCGGCTGGTTGGCTGCCAAGATCGACGGTCCGGTGTACCGCCGCACGGGCGAACTGTGTGTCGAGATGAAGCTCGAAACACGAAGCATCTCGATCAGCAGGCCTCAGGAAGGCACGACGGCGACCCTGATCCGCACAGGTCAGCCGGATGCACTCGTCTCGTTGGGTCGCCGCGAAACCCGCGATTGCCTGGCCGAGGAATTGCGCCGACTCGATCCCGACGAAATCTACGAAGAGGCTTTGGCCGGTTTGGAGAAGGTTACCTATGAGTGATGTTGTCGTCGAGAAGTTTTCGGACGCAGGACAGCTCGTCGATGCAGCTGCAGCGCGTCTGGTGGCAACGATCGTCGACGCCCAGAAGGCTCGAGGCTTCGCTTCCATCGTCCTGACCGGCGGCGGTACCGGCATCGCATTGCTCGAGAAGTTGCGCAAAGCTCCCGGCGACATCGACTGGGCGCAGATCGACCTGTACTGGGGCGACGAGCGTTTCCTTCCCGCCGGCGATCCTGAGCGCAATGAAGTTCAGGCCCGGGAAGCTCTCCTCGATCACGTTCCGGTCGATCCGGAACGTGTTCATCCAATGCCAGCATCAGATGGTATCTACGAGGGCGATCCGCAGGGCGCAGCAACGGCATACGAGCAATTGCTGGGTGCGCAGGCACACGGAAATCAGGTTCCGACGTTCGATGTCCATCTCCTTGGCATGGGCGGCGAAGGGCACATCAACTCACTGTTTCCCGATACCGATGCCGTTCGCGAACAATCTCGATTTGTTGTCGCGGTCACAGACTCCCCCAAGCCCCCGCCGGTTCGCGTCACCCTGACCTTGCCCGCTGTTCAGCGCGCAAAAGAGGTGTGGCTGCTGGTCTCGGGCGCAGCAAAAGCCGAGGCTGTTGCAGCCGCTGTCGGCGGCGCCGCAGCGGTGGACTGGCCCTGCGCCGGTGCCACCGGTTTGGTAGCCACTCGCTGGTTCCTCGATTCGGACGCTTCATCGCAGTTGTCCTGATCTTCGATTCACACCGACTGGGAGTCGTCCTCGGGCGACTCCCGGATCGGCGGAACGTCCGCGGCGCGGCAGATTTCAGCTGATCGAAATGCCGCTAGTCTCCCCGAGTTTCGCCGCGACACAACCGAACTCATCGACGAGACACCATTTCTCCAGTGGGCACTGTGCCCCACACAACGATTCATGTTCCCCCCGGTCCACGTTCTTTCAGTAGTCATAAACTTTGACGCGCCGTCGGCCCTTTCGGTTCCTCGAACCGCACGAGGCCTTGAAACGAATCGGCTACTGCGAGAAGAATCAACCGATGACGTGGTCACTGAATGCAGATGCCCTGCGCGGGCGCGTAGCAGTTGTAGCCGGAGCAACCCGAGGCGCGGGCCGCGGAATTGCCGCAGCCTTGGGGGAAGCGGGCGCAACAGTCATCTGTACCGGCCGGAGTAGTTCCACGGGCATACTTCAGTCCGACTATCCACGTAGCGAAACCATCGAAGAGACTGCGACGCTGGTCAACGAGTTGGGCGGCGTCGGAATCCCGATTGCCGTCGATCACCTCAAGAGCGCTCAGGTGTCGCACCTGGCGGAACGATTACGCGCCGATTTCGGCCACATCGACATTCTCGTCAATGACATCTGGGGTGCAGAACTACTCAAGGGCGGGCCCGACGAGTGGAACACACCGGTCTGGGAGCACGATCTGGACCGAGGATTTCAGATCCTGCGCCTGGCCCTGGACACCCACATCATCACGTCGCACCATCTCTTGCCTCTGATGATCGACCGACCAGGCGGCCTGGTGGTCGAAATGACCGACGGCACTACCGAATACAACGCGTCAAACTATCGAATATCCGTGTTCTACGACTTGGCAAAAGTGTCGGTGAACCGACTCGCGTACTCGCAGGGTCACGAACTCGCACCATTCGGTGGTACCGCAGTAGCTCTCACACCCGGATGGTTGAGGTCGGAGATGATGCTCGACAACTTCGGTGTCGCAGAATCGAATTGGCGAAATGCACTCGATCCAGAGCGCGAAGGACCCACAGCTCCCCCAGATTTTGCGCGGTCGGAATCCCCTCGGTTTGTGGGTCGAGCGGTTGCAGCCCTCGCCGCAGATCCGGAACGCGCCCGGTGGAACCAGTGCTCGGCCAGTTCCGGCGAACTAGGCGTCGAATACGGTTTCACCGATATCGACGGCACACGGCCCGATTTCTGGCGAACCGCCTGACATCGCCGGGAAATCCGGTCAGTACACCGAGTGTGTGATGGTCATGGAGTAGTTGTCCGGTGCCACATCGGCGGGAATTGCGACCCCCACGTCCGATGTCCAGCGTGCATCGGGGCAGCTCTGTGTGGACGTCGCCACGGTCGTGGCCTGCACTGTCAGCGGCATTGTTCCACTCGAGGAACTGCATGCGGTGTCGGACGCGCGATAGTAGGAATCTGGGCCGGGCGTAAAACTGCCACCGCCGCTGCCATGCGCGTCCGTGGTCTTGACATCGACATTCCACCCTGTGGACAGGGGCCGCGTGTCCTCCACCTGGACCGTCATCTGTCCGCTCACGACACCGCCCGGCTTCGGTACCGCATTCAACACCAGCGGACCCGTCGACACTGTGAGTCCGCCGGTGACCTCATGCTTGTCGACGCCTTGGACTGGTGTCGCGCTCGTGGTCGGTGACACGGTGGCCGTGGGGTCTTCGTCGGCGCTCGTTGTGGGCTCATCGGAATCGGGTGTCGGCACGCGAGTGCGGGTGGCCTTCGGCGTTGTTGTCGCCGATGTTGCGCTGGGGGTTGTCGTTTCCGATTCCGATTCGATCGGAGTGGATGTCGCGGTGGTGGTCGACGCCGTTGGCTCGGCCACCGCCGCTGGGGCACTGGCAAGTACCAGTGCCCCAGCGGCGGCGAGACCAACCAATAGTGAAACGGAACGGCGTGCGGAGTGGGAATGCATCACGGCAGCTCTGCCCCTTGCGAACTGTCGCTGTGAGCAGCATGAGCTGCGGTGCGGCGGCGACGGATCACGAAGAATGCGGCGGCGACAACCAGGACAAGTGCCGCAATGACGCCAAGGATCGCACCCCACGGCATCGAGCTGGATTCGCTGACGGAATCACCAATTCCCTTGTCCGGGAACGTAATTTCTACTGATGAATCATGCTTGTTGAAGCCGCTCTCGAGTTTCACAACTCCCTGCCAAGGCCCGGCAGGGAGCGAGGCACTGTTCGGCAAGGCAAAGACAACCTCGCCGCCATCACCGGGCACGATTGTTGTCGTCTTCGCGCTCACAGTGTTTGCCGTGAGCCCACCCGGCCCGTCGGTGAGGTCCAGCGTGCCGGACACATCGATTGCCCGCCCACCGGTGTTTTCGACGTTCGCAACCACCGTTGCGTTGCCGTCGGCATCACGCTGCGGGGTGAGACTGGCGATCGTGAAATCTGATGGTGGGCCGTTCCCTTCACCAACAGACAGGTAAACACGGACTCCGACTCGGGAGACAACCTGGACTTGATCACCAGGTGCGGACGCCGGCTGGGTAGACGCCCAAATCACACCGAACTGTTCCACCTCCGGAGCATCGGCGGGCACAGCGATGGCAACCGTGACGTCCTCGGACTGACCGTCATCGAGTTGCAGTTCCGACTTGTCGAGGGCAATCCAGGAGGTCAACGCCGTATCCACGCCGCGATTCTCCGGAGTGAATGCACTGTCGACGATCTTGGCAGACCCGGCGTACACGTCCAGGGAGGCCGGCGCTCCGGTGTTGTTGGTGACACGAACTTGATGCGTGATCGTCTTGCCGGGAGGCACATTGTCGGTGATGTAGATATTCGCGCGCGGGTCGTCTTTGAGACTGCTAGCCACGTCGAGAAGGGAAATCGTGACCGAACCCGATGACGCACCGCTACCGTCGCCCTGACCTGGGTCAGCAAGCGCCACGGCGGGAGCGCCGACGATCAGCACGGCGGCGGCCATCAGAGCGAGTAATGCACGCATAAATCACCTTCCATAGCTGTTCGGGGCGCCACGATCGGCGCCCCGAACAGTTGATTCTGGCCGTCGCTGACTATTACTGCGACGGCAAGTACGACAGTCCTGAAACTAGACCGCGGACAGCGTCAGGGTGGCCTTGTACTGTCCCAGTGCGACGGACGCCGGAATGTCGACGGACAGAGCATTCACATTGGGCACTGTCGCCGCTTCCAGCCACGCTCCCGGAATACGGTTCGAGCGCGTGATGACAACCGTGGGGGTGTTCTTGAGCTGAGTACTCACGACGGGGGCAGAGCCTCCGCCGATCAGCCCGAGCACGCTGTTCGGCGTATAGGTCGCATTGGTGGCCGGGATCTTCATGGCTGGATTCGACACATTGACGAAGTCTTCAAGTGCGAGGGAAGCGTTCCAACCAGTCGCGCCACCGCGGGAGTCTCCGATACCGAACAGGGTCAGGCTACCCTTCGCCGTGGTACCCAGCGATTGAAGCGCGAGGGTGCTCACCGGTCCGCCGATACTCACCGAGAGGCCGCCACCTGCTGCCGCTGTCACGGTGAAGTCGACAACCTGGTTGTCAGTAGCAGCATTCGCGACGGCGCCCGGGATCAGCAAGCCGGCGGTGGCGGCAATGGCCGCCGCGGCGATGAGAGTCTTACGCATGTTTCCTCTTCTCTTAGGCGATTCCGGAGAACTCCGGAGGCCTGATGTGGAGCGCTCGGGTCGCCATGATCTTCATCTTCGCGCCCCTACGGCCGACCCGAGCGGCCATGTGCGGGCAACTAGTACTTACTAATTTCACAACGAAACGAATCGCGCGACGTCGTGGGAAAGCCCGGCGTCAAGTCGGAGTTACGAACCAAATCCCAGCGACCCCAGCGACCCGGATCCGAGCGATCCGAGCGATCCTGTAGCGGGCGAGTCCGCATTCGGAAACGTGATGTTCTTTTTGAGGCCATGGGTGAAATACCCATTCTTCAAGCGGGTATCTGCCGTCCACGGACCGTTGGGCAGCGTTGCACTGTTCGGGATCACGAACACCACAGTTCCGCGGCCCCCCGCGGCGAGGGTGGTCGGCTGAGCCGGCACCACGTCAAGCCACTGGCCGCCCGGTCCGTCGGTCAGATGCAGCGTGCCCGTCATGTCTACGGAATGGTTACCGGTATTGGTCACCGAGGCGGCGATCACGGCAGTGCCATCCGACTGGCGCTGCGGAATGAGGTCGGTGACCAGGAAATTGGCCGCCGGTCCGTTGGTGCCTCCCACCGTCACGTCCATGCGCACGCCCACCCGAGTATTGCCGATCGCCGCCCAGATCGATCCGTACAAAGCTGCGGACGGCGCTGTGGACGGAACCTTGATGGTGACCGTCACGTCCTTCGCGGCGCCGTTCGCCAGGGAGACAGTGGGCTTGTCAACGCTGGTCCAGGTGGAGAGCGCGTTTGTCTCTCCCGCGTTTTCCACGTTGAACTTTCCGTCGTCCATAGTGGCGGGACCGGCGTACACGGAAATATCCTGGGCTGCACCTGTGTTGTTAGTTACCCGCACCTGCCGGGTGACCGTATCTCCCGGGTTGGGGGTCGCAACGATATAAGGCTGTCCGGGCGCGGCGATCAAACCGATGCTAAACATGTTCGCAATGCCGGCAGTTGGCTGCACCGGCAGCGCAACTGCCGCAGCGGGCGCGCTAACCTCGGGCTTTCACGGTAATACGCGGTAAACCCGTGTCACCAACAAAGATTGGTGCCCTTACCTGGGATAATTCGACTTGCGACAGTTGAAAAATTCCAGAAACAAGGAGCACCAATCTGGTG
>NZ_JALGQH010000025.1 GCF_022810305.1 Rhodococcus sp. ARC_M6 | reverse complement strand
CACTTCACCGACAAACGTATCCATCGATTCTCCGACGCGGTTGAGGGTGTGTGCATCCATGTGGGCATGGTCTCGAGAAATCCGTCGAAACTCGAGCGGACACGCCGAGGTAACAAAGTACTACTAGGCAATGCACTGGAATTCCCGCGTGCATTGCCATCACCCTGATGTAACTGCCCGAAATCTCGGGAAACTCCCTCAACCCGAACTTCCTGAGTAAGCCAGCGAGCGCCCCTCTCAGAGCATTTTCAACCTCAGCGTCGTGCTCGAGGCCCAATTCTGCCCAGAAACTCTCCCAGTAGCGCCCCTGCTCATACGCGAGACCTGCGTGTCCCACCAAAGTCGTCAACGTCAGCGCCGGATACTTTCTAATTAGTGCAGCAGCACCATGCAACGGCAGAAATCGCACAGCGACCCGGCCGTACAGTTCTTGCGTTCTACGAATTTCATCCTCATCGAGATTCATTTCGAAGAAGAGCGCAACCCTGTCCAGCTCACGGCCGAGACGAAATTCCTCGTCATTCGCCTGATCTGCCAAATAGCTCTGATTCACCATTAACCTACCCTTTGTCCCAGTTTGTCCGACTGTGCCACAGGTCACCGACAAACCCGCCGAACCAGGCGTCACACACCTGGTCGCGCCCGGGCACTAAGTTGATACGTCAGACCGTCAATCCTCAGGAGTAATCACAGCATGACCATCGCCGAATCTCGTGAGGGCCTCAACATCGCGCCCGGTTCGATAGTTGTCGTTCGCGACGAGGAGTGGCTGGTCACCTCAGCCGAGCAGGGGTCCGACGGTTGGCTCGTCCGGGCCCGTGGTCTATCGGAGCTGGTCGCAGACACAACTGCGTCCTTCTATTCGAGTCTCGACCACATCGAGGTTATGGACCCGGCCAAGACCGAGGTTGTTGCCGACGGGTCCTCTGGATACCGGGATTCACGGCTGTGGCTCGAGGCTCTACTCCGCAAAACGCCGTTCCCCTATGGCGATCAGACACTGACCGTGTCCACTCAGATGTTGGCCGATTCGCTCGGATACCAGCGCGCCGCAGTCGCGAAGGCCCTTGATCCGCAACATATCCGTCCTCGCATCCTCATTGCGGACGCGGTGGGCCTGGGCAAGACCCTCGAAATCGGCATGATCCTCTCGGAGCTGGTTCGACGCGGCCGTGGCGAACGCATCCTCGTCGTCACGCCCAAGCATGTGCTCGAGCAGATGCAGCATGAGCTGTGGTGCCGGTTCGCATTGCCATTCGTGCGCCTAGACTCTGCGGGTATTCAGAAGGTTCGACAGAAGTTGCCGGCCACCCGTAACCCGTTCACATATTTCAAGCGCGCGATCATCTCCATCGACACTCTCAAGAGTCCCCGATACAAGGCGCATCTCGAACGCCAGCATTGGGATGCCGTGGTTATCGACGAGTCGCACAACCTCACCAATGTCGGTACGCAGAACAACGAGCTGGCTCGGGTCCTCGCGCCCAACACCGAGGCACTGATCCTCGCCTCCGCTACACCGCACAATGGCAAGGAAGAATCGTTTGCGGAGCTGCTCCGCCTTCTTGACCCCACTGCGGTCAAAGCGGATGGCACGTTCACCAAGGACGATGTTGCTTCGCTGTTGATTCGCCGCCACAGGCACCACCCGGAGGTAGCGGCAGAGGTGGGCAGCGACTGGGCCGAGCGCGCCGAACCCGTCCACAAACTGATCGCACCTTCGCCTGCGGAAGATGCTGTGGCGAGGGAACTCTCACATACATGGCTGCACCCTCAGGAAGGCCGTTCACCATACTCGGGCGAGACCAAGGCACTCTTCCCCTGGACGCTGGCAAAGGCCTTTCTCTCCTCCCCTGCTGCATTGGCAGAGTCAATCAAGCAGCGCCGCACCAAGCTTGACCCACTTGTTCCCGAGCAACGCATCGAGTTGGATGCTCTCGAAACTCTCGGCGCTCTCAACGACTCCGCTCTGAACGACTCCGCCGGCAAGTCCTCCGCGCTGGTCGCTAGGCTTTCCGAGATCGGCATCGGACCGAAATCTTCCACACGCGCCGTTGTGTTCGCCGAACGCATCGCGACCTTGCATTGGCTGCGTGAGCACCTGCCCAAGGCGCTGAAACTCAAGCCGGAAAATATCGCCATGCTGCACGGCGGGCTCTCCGACGTCGAGCAGCAGGAGATTGTGGACAGTTTCAAACTGGAGACCTCCCCGATCCGAGTGCTCATCACCGGCGATGTGGCGTCGGAAGGCGTGAACCTCCATGCCCAGTGCCACCACCTGATTCACTACGACATCCCGTGGTCGTTGATCCGGATCGAGCAGCGCAACGGCCGTATCGATCGTTACGGGCAGAAGTTCCCGCCCGTCATTTCTTCGCTTATTCTCGAGCCGTCCGATCCAGATTTCTCGGGTGACCTGCGGGTGCTCTCCCGCCTCCTCGAACGTGAAAACCAAGCACACACCACCCTCGGCGACGTTGCGTCATTGATGGGCAAACACAGTGTGGGAGAAGAAGAGTCTGCAATTCGTGACGTCCTTGCTCGACGCACCACACTCGACGAACAGGTCCGGGAAGTCGACGATGTTGCAGACGGTGACGATCTCGACGCCTTCTTCGCGCAATTCGACGCGGTAGAAGACGAGCCCACAGCATTGCCCGAATCACCGCGCCAAAGCCTCTACGCCGACGACATCACATTCCTCGACGAAGCACTCCGAGCTGCATTCCACGACGTCCCCCATGCTTCACTGGACGACGGTGGCGTCGGTTGGAAGATCCATGCCAATCATGCGATCGCCGAGCTCACCCCACCGAAAGATCTGCGCCAGCGGCTCATTCAGTTGCCACAGAACTATCTACAGCACGGTCGTGTCCTCGAACGTCTGACGCTCGCGACCTCCCACACCGTCGGCAACGCGCAGCTCCGCGCTGCAAGGGAAGGCAAGGGCGTGGCCGGCACTACCTGGCCTGAGGCACACTTCCTCGGTCCCCTTCACCCCGTGCTCGACTGGGCGAGTGATCGTGCATTGAGCGCACTGGGCCGCGGTCAGATTTTTGTCATCCGCGGCGACGTCGACGCTCCCACAGTGCTGTTGATGGGCACTTTGATGAATCGGCGAGGACAGCTGATCTCACGAGTGTTCTCCACTGCCGAATTCCCGAACCCGGACCGCCCTTCCTTCTGCCTTGTAGAACCTCGCGAGGACCTCAACTTTCTCGCAGCTGAGACGGGACTCAAACCCGGCTCTGCCAATCCCGGGCCAATCGAGAACCCCGAGAAATACCAAGCGTTGATACCCGTCGCCGTTGAAGAAGCCAGCAAAGCCATGTCGATGGTTCTAGCCGCTCAAGAGGATGCCGCAAACGAACGGCTGACGCGTTGGCGTCAGCGTGCCGACCGCTGGCACACCGGTGCAGAACAGCTCGAGCTGTTCGCGGGCCAGAAGAAGAAGGTCGACAAACTCTCTCGCCGCATTGCTGAGGAACAACGCCTCGCCGAATCCCTCGCTCCCACCCAGCAACTGGTCCGCCCACTGCTTGTCATCGTTCCCGGTAAGGACCTGTAATCATGGCCTCTTTCGATTCCATCGTCATCGGCGAAGACTGGATCAGCGAGCACTACTTCACCACCGATTCGGTGAAGGAGTCTTTCCACGGCAAAGTGATGGAGCTACGCAAGCTCTGGGACGCCGAGGCAAAGGAAGGTCGCTCGACAGTCCGTAGCGATCTGCTCGCCACCTGTGGTGAACTCCAGGTAGCTCTCGCAGGTTTGGCCGAGAATCCAGATGGCGCTCCGGAAGCACATGCACTGGTACGCACAGCCTTCGGTTACCCCGCTGGCCTGACGGACTTCACTGCCGAGCGCGCAGGATCAGACCTCGAGATCCCAGACGCACAACTCGACGGCATTGCGAGTGCGCTTTTCCTACAAGCTGTTCCAGTCGATTCAATCGAAGACCTCCTTGATCCCGCAACCGGATTGCTGCTAACCCCTGCCACCGAAGACGGCAAGCCGATCGCCTCGGCATCCAAGGCCGTCTCCGCCGCATTCCGTTCGGATACCCCACCTGCATTTGTGGTGGTGCAGGCCGGTCAATGGATGCTGCTCGCAGAGGCGGAACGCTGGGCCGAGGGTCGATACTTGGCCGTCGATCTGCTGGTTGTCACCGAACGACGTCACGAAGCTCGCGGCGGTGAAATTGACCGAGCTGCAGCTATCTTCGGCAAGCAGGCACTAGTTCCCAACGCTCACGGAAACCTTTGGTGGACTGGCATTCTCGAAGATTCGGTCAAGCACACGGTTGGCGTATCTAAGGACCTCCGTGAAGGTATCAGGCTGTCGATCGAAATCATCGCCAACGAGGTAGTGCGACGACGCACCCTGCAAGACCTCAGCCTCGACAGCATCAATGGCCAGGACCTGGCGAAGCATTCGTTGCGATTCCTGTACCGAATTCTGTTTCTTCTCTATGCAGAAGCCTCACCCGAGATGCGGGTTCTACCCACTGGCGCCGCAGAATACGAGGAAGGTTACGGACTGGATCGGTTGCGCGAGCTGACGCTCACCGAGTTGGTGTCGGCTCACGCGCGGACAGGCACGCATCTGTATCAATCGCTGGCGACGCTGTTCCGACTTGTCGACCGTGGTCATACACCCGTTGACCGAGAAGATATTCTCGACGATCCCGCACCAGGATTGCTGTTCAACCCGCTACGCGCAGATCTGTTCGATCCAAAATCCACTTCGCTGATCGACGAGGTTGGCCTCGGCAACGAAGCCACCCAACGGGTGCTCGAACACCTACTACTATCGAAGGAATCCAAGAACCGCAAGGGCCGCGACCGTGGTTTCATCAGCTATGCCGAGCTGGGCATCAACCAGTTGGGCGCGGTGTACGAGGGATTGATGTCGTACACCGGCTTCTTCGCTGAGGAAGATCTATACGAGGTCGCCAAAAACGGTGACTCGGAGAAGGGTTCGTGGGTTGTTCCCGTCGACCGCTCCGATCACCTTTCCGAATCCGACTTCGTCCGGGTGATCGACGAAACCACCGGCGAAGAAAAGCCTGTTCTACATCGCAAGGGCACCTTCGTATTTCGACTCGCGGGTCGTGAACGCCAGCAGTCGGCCTCGTACTACACGCCGGAAGTATTGACGAAGTTCGTTGTCTCACAAGCACTGGAGGAGTTGCTCGATCAGGACGGCAGCTGGACCGCTCCAGAGCAGATCCTCGAGCTGACCATCTGTGAGCCGGCCCTTGGTTCAGGCGCATTCGCGATCGAGGCAGTTCGCCAGCTCGCAGCCGAGTACCTGAAACGCCAGCAGGAGGACTTGGGCGAGCTTATCGACGCCGACAAGTATCCGATGGAGTTGCAGAAGGTGAAGGCGCACATTGCCCTTCACCAGGTATACGGTGTGGACCTCAATGCCACTGCTGTCGAGCTGGCGGAAATCTCGCTGTGGCTGGACACCATGGTGGCTGGCTTGCAAGCCCCGTGGTTCGGGCTGCACCTGCGCCGCGGCAACTCTCTCATTGGAGCCCGGCGGTCGGTGTACGCACCCAGCCTGCTGACAAAGAAGCAATGGTTGAAGACTCCCGCCAAGGACGTACCGCTCGGCGAGGAAATCGGTGCAGGCATCCATCACTTCTTGCTTCCTTCCGAAGGTTGGGGCGCGGTGATCGATACCGCCGAGGCGAAGACATACGCCCCCGCGAAGCGCGAAGAACTACGTTTGTGGCGCAACGAGATTCGTAAGTCGCCGAGCAAGGAGATCACCAAGCGGCTCGCCGCCCTTTCGAAGCGTGTCGAGACGTTGTGGGAATTCACATTGCGGCGCTTGACGATTGCCGAGTCGGAGATCCGACGCGACATCAACTTGTGGGGTTTGGAACCCGCTCGCCACACGCCCGCAGTTACGCGTGAAGACATTGAGAACGTCCTGAGCAATCCAAATGGCGCCTACCAAAGGTTGCGTCGAGTCATGGACGCGTGGTGCGCGATCTGGTCGTGGCCGCTGACTACCGATATCCAGCCGCCGGATTGGGATCAGTGGATTGGCGGGCTCGCAGCAGTTTTGGGCGTACCCCCTAAGGCAGGCAAGTTCGAGAAGTACGGTCAGACCAGCCTCGCGGGCGACATGAGTTGGCAGGAGCTCGACATTGCCGAGGACACCGATCGAACCTTCGCGCAGGCCAAGTCAATTGACGATGCTCAGGATGAATTCCCCTGGCTGATGGTCGCCGCTGCCACTGCCGATAATCAAGGATTCTTCCATTGGGAGCTCGACTTCGCGCCAGTGTTTGCAGAGGGTGGCTTCGACTTGCAGGTCGGAAACCCGCCGTGGGTGCGCCCAGACTGGGACGAGGCTGGAGTGCTGGCAGAGTCCGACCCATGGTGGCAGCTGACGGATAAACCGACGGAGGCAATCAAACGACAAAAGCGTGCGGAAACGCTCACGCTAAACGAGACGCTCGACGCATATCTGAACGAGCGGGCGGAGCAGGCGGGGCTAAAGGAACACCTCGGTTCCGGCGTCGATCGCCCTGCACTCGCCGGGTTGCAGCCCGATCTCTACCGCTGTTTCATGGAACGCACCTGGCGATCTGTCTCACGAGACGGCATCGTCGGACTGATTCACCCCGAGAGCCATTTCACTGAGCAGCGAGCGAAGGGGCTTCGACGCGAAACCTACGTTCGCCTTCGTCGCCACTGGCAGTTTCGAAATGAACATAAGCTGTTCGCCGAGATCAACGACACACGTCAATACGGCGTCCATATCTATGGATGGCCACTGGACGACGTGAAGTTCACCCAGGCCACCTGGCTCTATCATCCCGAAACAGTCGTTCGCTCACTAGTACATGACGGGTCCGGAGTCGCGCCTGGTATCAAAACTATCGATGGCAAATGGGATTCCACTGCCCACGCAAGCCGGATGGTTCACGTCACGGGCTCTGTGCTTGAGGGATGGGCTGCACTGATTGACGAGCCTGGGACACCGGCCATCGAAGCGAGGATGCTGTACCCCGTAAATCGTGAGAGCGCCCAGGCGCTGGAGAAAATCTCGACCGCATCGCGTTTGGCCGAGACTGACTTCGTATGGGCTCGTGGATGGGAAGAGGACCGTGACCGAAAGCTAGGGTACTTCGTATCCCGCTCTGCTATACCCACCAGGTGGGGCGACACAATATTGCAAGGTCCACATTTTTCAGTCGGCACGCCTCTCTTCAAACAACCCAACCCGACCGCAAAACACCAGCAGGACTACTCCGACCTCAGCCTCGACACGATCCCCGAGGACTTTGTCCCGCGAACGAACTATCAGGTCGCCAAACCCTCAGACGAGTACATCGCTGCGTACCCAACGTGGAATGATGAGCCGAGCTCCAATTTCTTCCGCCTGGCGTGGCGAGAAATGTGCGACATCGCAACCGTTCGCACACTGCATTCAGCGCTGATCCCTCCCGGCGCTACGCATGTGCATGCCGTTCACAGCTTCACCCTGCCAACCTCAACGAACGGTCTTGCAGTCATCGCGGGGGTTAGCCATTCGATCGTGGCTGACTTCCTCATCAAGGTAATCGGGAGCGGCCATGTCAAGCCGTCGACCTGGAAACAGATCCCCTTTCCGAATGGTCACCAGCTCGAACAGCAGCTTGTCCTCCGTACCCTCCGACTGAACTGCCTCGTCCGTCCATACGCTCCGCTATGGGAGGAGCTGTACGACCCGGCTTGGCAGCGAGATTCATGGGTTCCGAGTGTCGGCGTCGGCTATGCCGAACGGGCACTACTCGGTGCCATCGGCGCCGAATGGGAGTGGGCCACACCTCTGCGACGCGCCGTGGATCGCAGACAAGCACTTGTCGAGATCGACGCGATTGTCGCGGTCATGCTGGGCATCACTGCAGAGGAGCTACTGACCATCTACAGAACGCAGTTCCCGGTCTTGCAAAAGTATGAGCGCGATGCCCTCTACGACGCTACTGGCCGCCAGCTCCCCACAAAACTCGCGTCCGAGTACCGAAAGAAGGGCTCCCTCAAATCCTCCGACCTCACCATCGACGGTGTCACCTATCAAGAGCCATTCGTCGGTGTTGACCGCGAACGCGATATGGAAATCGCTCATGCGTATTTCGTTGAGTGTGCGATACCCGACTGACCAATAGTCACATCCTGCGACCTTCAAATTGATTGACATGATGGATCGTCGATCGGTACAGAAATCCTGACTCCCGAGCCCAGAATCCATCGATTGCATTCGTATGGGACACTGCTACAGAAGGGAAAATCGCTGATCTCGGACGGCGCTAGGCCAAGTCCGGGGTAGAACTAACCAATGGTGGAGAAATCCACATCTGATAGCTCACTGTGAGCTTCAGCGATTGCCAGAAATGGCAATATAATGTGCATTCGACAGCGCGTCTCTGCGCTGAAGAGTCGAGGAAACTCGATAGCGATTTTCCCTTCACCCCAAGGAGCAGGTGCGATGACAACCTCATGGTTAAGCGATCTCGAAAATCGTTCATACCGGACATACAAGGCGCGTGTGCATGCCGAAAATAGACTGCGCACGCGCGGCCATGTGTGGAATTCCGTACTGATCTCGACGACAACTGGTACAACCATCGCAGGAATTTCTCTTCTGGCTGATCCTAAAATATTCGGGAATGCAGGAGCCGCAATCTTTGCTTCAGCTTCGGTCGCCACTCTAGTTGCATCCTTGGTGATCACTGGGCGAAACTATGAAGGTCGAGCTCGAGATATGTTCGACAACTATAGAAAGATTCAGAGGCTATCAGCAACCGTAGAGCTACTCAATAAGCCTGGAGATTCCGATACAGAACCCGAATCAGTTACACGTAGCCACACTCGGGACAATAAAGGAAACATTGAACTGTCATCTTTATTTGAAAAATACCAGAACCTGCTAGATGAATCAGAAAATCATACAGTGGCCGATTCTCTCCTCTCACAGAGCGGACATAAATGCGCCAACATCAATACCGTCAGCCAGGGAGTCGTAACGTATGCACCTCTCGCAATACTGATGCTACCAATATTAATTCTAACTAAACTTACATTTTGGGCATTCTAAAGGGGGATATGAATGAGTTCAGCTCAAGAATTCAGGAAACAGACCACACTACGCAATCTAGAAGCAATTTACCGCACGTACGTGAAGAGCAATTCCGCAATCGGCCGGGATGGCAACCATCCGGCACGTCTTGGCGGCAGTTTAAATGAAGAAGTACGACAGATTCAGAAGAATATGAGAAATGGAAATTACAGATTTACTCCATTCAGACAGGTTCTGAAAATAAAAGGTGCGAGCCAAAACCCGAGAGTTATTTCAATTCCTACAGCTCGCGACAGAATTACACTTCGGGCCCTGACGAACACACTTTCCTCGTCTTTCAATCTGGAGGAATTCGAACGCCCCCAACTGAAGATAAACAGGATCTCAAATGCAATAGCTAAGAACGCCTATGAGGAATACATTCGAGTTGATATCGAAGATTTCTATCCAACAATAGATCACGAAAAATTGATTCTCGAACTACAGACTCGAATTAGGAAACATGAGATATTGAGCATACTCAGCCGCGCGGTATCGACACCCACAATTGCAAATTCTCAACCTCGATCCCAACCGATTACGAGCCAGGGCGTGCCTCAGGGCCTTTCTATATCAAACATTCTAGCTGAGATATTCATGATTCCAATTGATAAAAACTTCATGAATTTACCTGGAATGTCATACTTTCGATACGTCGACGATATTCTTATTCTGTGCCACACTGGCATGGCCGACCAGATTGAGCAAAACCTAGACAGTGAAATATCTGCACGCGGCCTGAAAGCTCACCCCAGAGGACCGGGGAAAAAATCCTCCACGGGACGTATCGTTGACCAATTCGACTACCTTGGATACGTTTTTAACGGCACAAAAATCTCGGTTCGAGGATCGAGTATACATCGAATGGAAAATTCGATTGCTCGCGTATTTACGCGGTACAAGTATGCCACAAAATCCTCAAGAGTAGGATTTACTATGGAAAGTTGGATAAGAAGATCCGGCGAAATATGCGAATGGTACCTCAATCTAGTAATTACCGGATGCATACATGAGGGACGCCGTCACGGGTGGCTCCAATACTTTTCCCAGATGGACGACATCAAAATTCTAAAGAAACTCGATCGACAAGTTAGAAAATTTGTTTCCAGCTACGACCTGTCTGCGACAGTAGTTCCGAAAAAATTCGTCAGTACATACTGGGCAATACAAAATCCCAACAGCCGACGAAGGAACATCGTTCCAAACTTTGACGAAATTGACAGAGATAACAAACAGAATATTTTGAACAGAATATTTCTAATCAAACAAGAGCGATTAAATGAAATGAACGAAATTGAAGTCAATTCTCTATTTTCAAGAAAGGTAGGCAAGGCTACCTCGGATCTAGAAAAAGACATTGGATCAGTATACCGATAGCACCAAGAAGGACGCACGAATACCAGAATCTGAGAACCATCATTCAATAAGGCCTCGAATTACCTGGGCAAGAAGTTTCACGCCATCGTGTTCACAATTCCAGTGCCATCAGAGGCTCGCCAAATATTAATCACATCCAAGGGTGAAATTTCCGCACTACCATACCCTTGAGGCGCAATACAGGCTCACGTGCGCAGTTGAAGATACATATCTATATATCCTTGACCACTCCAAGATGGTCCATTTCGACCCTATCGTTGCAATTCTCACACCTCCTCGAATCGCCAACCAGCAATGATCACATCCAACTCTTCGACATCACTCGAACTGTTTGATCGGCACCACGTAGTGCACCAGGCACATTCCTAGTAATTCCTCGATTTTCACTCTACGAATTCGGGCGGGCCATCCGACGTTCGAAGGTCTGTCGGGTACAGACCAATTCACCGCGCCGACCTCCTACGCTAGATCGTCTCGCGATTTGCCGCCATGCCACATTCGCTCCCTCTGAACCCGATACCGCCTCACAGCACACAGCAGAGTCCTCAGCCCGCTCAAAGCACTTTCAAATCGCGACCGACCCATCACACCCGCCATACGACTTACGATCCAAACCTAACCAAAATTGACTACTCACTGAGCGCTCAGTACGGTGAGTCTATGTCAAACAGTCAAGAACTACGCGAGAAGCTCAACCTCACCCAGCCCGAGGCTGCGGCGTTGGCCGGCGTCAGCTTGGCAACCTGGCGCCGATGGGAAGACGATTCGGCATCCGTCAGCGATTCGACACGCACCAAATGCGAGAAGGTGCTCAACCGTGAGCACGCAGCGATAGTTAGAGCCGAAGAGAACGCTCAACACTTCGAGCAGACATGGACGGAATCGACTGTCGTAACCCCCAGGCAAGCCTACGCACTCACCGTCGTGCTCCATGGATGGGCCGATACCGAGCTGGACCCTTGGATCGACGGCGACATGGATCAACCACTCCACGAGATGGGGCCCTTTGCCCGCATCGACCGCCGAGTGATGTTCCACGTCGGAGAAAACAAAGCGTGGGCGGCCAAGGCCTCCGAGCGATGCCGTGCAGTCGCCGAAGAGATCGAGCAGGGTGTTCTTCCCTTCAATCGGGCTGGCTGCTACTTCGACGAACTTCTGATGGCCGCCGCACTTCACGAGGTCGCAGAACTCATGGCCGACATTCCAGAGCTATTCGAAGAAATCCCTTCCCGAGTGCGGCGTGAACCAGAACCCGACGACGAGGACGAGGACGACGACCATGACTACGGTTTGAGCGACAACAACTGGAGCTCAGTGAGCGACTACTTCGACGACATGTGCCGCTGGGACGAATGGGAAGTCCCGTTCTATCCGAATCACCCACTGCTCGCGACGGTACTTGCTCTGCACCACCCATTTGCCTGGTTCAACCCCGAGGAAGGGACGGGGGCTGGATACCTTCAGCGGTTGTCTGGCCAGGTTGTCGACGGCGCCTCGATGACGGAGTAGCCCGCCGCAACTGCCGTCTCCCGAACACGAGCATCGCTAGCATCGTTCCGAACTCGCGGACACAAACCTACGGTAGCGGTTTCCACAACTAGGGCTAGGCCGCTACTGACCTGCTTCCGAGCTCGACGCACTCAGCAAACACACGACCGACAACCTGTAACCCACCAAACCGAGGAGAAGTCGACCATGGGAGCCCTACTTCCCACCCTCCAGGCCAAGCACTTGCGCGAGGGCCTCACCGACTACCTCGCGACCACGTTCGCACTCACCGACCCCGATGCGCAGGGATCATTAGGCGACTTCGTGGGTGACCCCGCGTCGGGAATGTTCAAGGGACCCTATGTTCGGCTGCGGCTCCCCTTCGCACCAGCCCGAGGGAACTGGGGAATGCACCTCGACTGGCGGCCCGACGGCTTCACCCCATACGGGCACCAAGCCAGTGCCTTCGAGCGTCTCTCCACCAAATTCCAAACTCGGCCGCAACCGACCCTCGTGACGACGGGCACCGGTTCCGGCAAGACCGAAGCATTTCTCTACCCGATCCTCGATCATGTGTTGCGCGCCAAACGATCCGGCATCACTGGCATGAAAGCGCTCATCCTCTATCCCATGAATGCACTGGCCAACGACCAGGCCGAGCGTCTCGCAGGGCTCATCGCAAATCATCCTGAGCTGTCTGGAATTTCTGCTGGCCTCTACACCGGCGAACAGTCCACCGGCGGGCGCACCAAAGTCACCGAAGATGGACTCATCACCGACCGCCGGCTGATGCACGACTCTCCCCCAGACATCCTGCTCACCAACTACAAGATGCTCGATCACCTACTCCTGCACCCAGACCGCGCATCGATATGGCGACTGTCTGCCGAAACCCTGCAGTACGTAGTCCTCGACGAGTTCCACACCTACGACGGCGCTCAGGGAACCGATGTTGCGATGCTTTTGCGCCGCCTCGGGCTCACAGTCAAAGCGCACTGGACGGACTCCTCACCCGTCACGGAAGACGACCGTGCTCGACCGCTCGGCCGGATCACACCCGTTGCCACCTCGGCAACGCTCGGGTCCAAAGCCGAACCCACCGCAATGCTCGACTTCGCACGCACAGTCTTCGGTGAAACATTCGATGCCGACGCCGTTATCGGTGAAACTCGCCTCACGGCTGCTGAATGGCTCGCTGAGCGAGACGCCTCGCTGGACCGCCTGCACCGACCAATTGCACCTGCTCTCGCCGACGCGGTCAAGAACATCTTCGACGCCGCCGAATCTTCAGGTGAGAATGCAGGCATCACCGCAGCCGTTCTGGCCGAAATGTTCGAGCGCGCTGATGATCTCGATACCGATCGCCGCCTCGGCGCAGCAGATATCCGTGCCCTCTCGGACATCGAACAGCTGAACCTGCTCAAAGCTCACCCGCTGGTGATCTCACTCCTCAACCATGCCGTCAACGCCATCTCCCTAGCTGACCTCGCCGAAAAACTGTTCCCCACCGCTGCACTCGCCGGCGATACACGACGCACCCACTCAGATCAGCAGAAGTTCCTCGACTACTTGTTCGCAGCGCTGTCTCACTTGCGAGCAGAGGTTGGTCGCGCAGGATTGAATATTGATGTGCACCTGTGGATTCGGGAGCTCTCGCGAATCGATCGAGCTGTCGCTGCCGCGACGTCGTACCGATGGTCAGATGACGGCGCCCACGAGGACGCCGACGGCATGCACCTACCTGCCGTCTATTGCCGGCACTGCGGCCGCTCAGGCTGGGGTGCCCGTATGGCTCCTACCGGTACAACCCTCGATGTCACTGACGAGTCGATCCGTGCGGACCACGCGTCCGGCGGCTCACGATTCCGCGCCTTGATCTCTGCCCCAGCTGAGGCGCTGCTCGACCCCACCACCATGGACCAGGCGGTCGAAGGATTGCGGTGGTTCCGCATTGATGACCGAGAAATCACCGATATCGCACCCGATCCCGACGGAACTGAACAACTTGAAGGCAAGGTTCTTCCCGTCCTCGTTCTCACCGGCGATGACGTTGAGGAAAATTCGAAAAAGGACATGTGCCCGGCTTGCGGCACCGCCGACGGCATTCGATTCCTCGGTAGTGCAGTAGCCACCCAACTCTCGGTAACACTGTCAAACATGTTCGGAGACAAGAACCTCAGTGCCGACGAAAAGAAGGCACTCATGTTCACCGACAGTGTGCAGGATGCCGCGCATCGCGCCGGCTTCGTGCAGGCTCGCTCCCACACACTGAGCCTGCGTTCCACTCTGCGCAGCGCTTTGAACGAACCCAGCAGCACGGGTTCCGGTGCCCTCGCTCTGGACGAGCTTTGCCGGGCAGTCGTCGCCCGAGCTGGTGAAGATCCGATACGTCGCTATCACTTGTTGGCCCCCGACATCGTCGATCATGACGACTTCACTCCGTTCTGGAAAGCCGACTCGTCCACACAAGCTCGCAAGAAGGCCACCGAAAAGGTACTCACGCGACTGCTGTTCGACATCGACCTGGAATTGGGCCTGCAGTCCCGGCTGGGACGAACCCTAGAGCTGACCGGCAGCGTCGTTGCTGAGGTCAATCTAGGATCAGTTGAGCGTCCCGTAAGACTCGGCGCAGCAGCACTGAATGCAACCGAGCACCAGATGACGATCAGCGCACCGGACTCTGCCGCAATCACTCGTTGGGTTCGCGGAACCGTCGAGCGTGTCCGAACCCGAGGCGCCATCCACCATCCGTGGCTACGCACTTACGTCGAGAAGGACGCCAACCGCCGTTGGGTGTGGGGAGCACGTCCCAAAGGCGCGGGTATGCCCGCCTTCCCGAAAGGCCGACCGGCACCTGCGTTTCCGGCCGTTGGATCACGCACTGTCCCCGAAGGATTCGATGCGATCACTGCTCCATCCTCCTGGTACGCACGGTGGGCGTCGCAATGCCTCAATGTCTCCCCCGTCGACGGCGGCTTCCTCGCCAAATCGCTATTCTCTGTACTCGCTGAGCAGCGCGTACTCTCCGCTGTCCTCACCGAGACTGGTCTGACGGCCTACGGATTGCCCCCTGCCACCGTGCAGGTAAGCGCGCCCAGTCTTCCCGATCTCGAGGGAGAGAAGCATCTGCTGGTGTGTGGGGTTTGCCAAACTCCCACGCCTGGCAGCTTGACCGTCATCGACCAGCTAGAGGGCGCGCCGTGCCTTTTGGTCCGCTGCCCTGGAACTCTTGGGCGAGCAAAGAAACTGCAGAACTTCTACCGCAAGCTCTACGACTCTTCGGAAATGAAGCGCGTAGTTGCCCGCGAGCACACCTCGCTACTTCCAACCGAAACCCGTCTGAGCTACGAAACTGCGTTCAAGCGTGGCGGCGCTGACCCACAAGCACCCAACGTCCTAGTCGCGACACCCACTCTTGAAATGGGTATCGATATCGGCGACCTCTCCACAGTCATGCTCGGATCATTGCCCCGCACAGTCACGTCGTACCTTCAGCGTGTGGGCCGAGCGGGGCGCCTCACCGGAAACTCACTGGTTCTCGCGTTTGTCAGAGGTCGCGGTGAACACCTTCCCAAACTCTTCGATCCCACATCGGTAATCCAGGGCGACGTGCGCCCGCCTGCCACGTTCCTCACCGCCGAGGAAATCCTGCAACGCCAGTACGTAGCCCACATTGTCGATCGTCTGGCACGCGATCCCAACACCGTCGCACCGCGAGACGCACGTGCCGCCCTTGGCAGTTTCGATGAGGGAAGTTGGATGGCAACACTTCTCGATTCCGCCGATGCACAGTCAGAAGTTCTTCTCGACGGATTTCTCACGCAGTTCAACGATGAGCTCGACGACGTCACCGTAAATGCACTGCGCCAGTGGGCGACTACACCCGGCGACGGCAATCCGAGCGAATTGGTGGCTGATCTTCGCGAAGCCGTTCATCGCTGGAATCGCGATCTGGTGGAACTGACAACACGCCGGGCCACCATCGAGAAGGAACTACCCGAGTTCGAGCGTCGGGCGGCCGCACCTGCATCAACCGACGATGACCAGCGCGACCTACGCACTGCCTACGGATCGATCAAACTGCTGGGTAAGCAACTGGCCGAGCTCAATTCGGTGTACTGGATCAGCGCACTCGAACGCTACGGGGTGCTACCCAACTACACGTTGCTCGATGACTCCGTAGTGCTCGATGTAGGGATCACCTGGATCGACCCCGAAACCAACAAATACATGGGCGATGCCACCAGCTATCAGCGTGGTTCCCGAGTTGCGCTCACCGAACTGGCTCCTGGCTCCACCTTCTACGCACAAGGTCTCGCCGCGAAGATCGACGCCGTCGACCTCGGTGCCGGCGAGTCCAACATCCACACCTGGCGCCTATGCCCGCAGTGCGGCTGGGCCGGGATTACCCACGCCGGAGAAGAAGCACCGACTCTGACTGCGTGTCCACGATGCCAGAACAGCGCCATCACCGACGTCAGCCAGCAGCTTCAGGTGGTGGAGTTGGCACGGGTCTCTGCCGAAATTCGTCGCGACGAGGCATCCATCAACGACGGTCGCGATGAGCGGCACAAGGAATCGTTCACTGTAGTCACCGCCGCGGACATCGATCCCGTCAACGTCGGTCGGTCCTGGTATGTGGAGGGTCGCGATTTCGGTGCGGAATATTTGCGCCGCATGGATATTCGCTGGATCAACATGGGCCGACGCACATCTCAGGGAAGTAAGCGGACAATCGCGGGACAGGAAACTGCTACTGGGCTGTTCCGAGTCTGTTCCTCGTGCGGTCAGCTCGACCGCACCGCCGGCCGCAACAACAGATATGAGCACCGCAGCTGGTGCCGCCATCGCAACTCCACTCTCGAGAGTGTCCGGGAAATCGCACTTGCCCGAACCCTCCGAACCCAGGGAGTGCTCCTACACCTACCGGCTTCGCTCGAATACGACTCGTTTGCGCATCCGAGTCTGAGCGCAGCAATTCTATTGGGCCTGCGACAGGTAATTGGCGGCTCACCTGAGCACCTCGACGTCGCCACCATCACCGACGCTCTACATGCTCCTGATCAACGCGCGCTGCTCATTCACGACACCGTTCCTGGTGGTACGGGGTATCTCGCTGAGTTTGCCGACCCTGCAAAGGTCTGGGCCGTACTGGCGGCAGCGAGGAAGCTCGTGCACGAATGTACCTGTGCTGCAGAAGATCGTCTCGCATGTCACCTATGTTTGTTGCCCTTTGCTCCCCTACATGAGTTGGACAAAGTATCCCGCAAGACAGCCGCCAAAGTGCTCGACCTACTCCTGGGCACTTCAGACGGATCTGTACCCACCCTCGAGCCATGGTTGGCGGCTGTCACCGAAGAGGCGCCGGCCGAACGGGTTGGCAGCGAGGAATCACACCTCGAGAAAGAGTTCTACGTCGCCTTCGTCGAACGCCTACGCGCGATGGGTGCCAGCGTCCGGGAAAAGCCCGGGACGTACGGTCCCTCTGCGACCATCATCATGCCGGGAACGAAGATCCGTACGTGGAAGCTGACCCCGCAGGTATTGATAGCAACATCCAAACCTGATTTCGAGCTCAGCACAAACGATTCCGAGATCCCTCGGATTGCGCTTTTTGTGGACGGCCGCAGGTTCCACGCTATGCCCGGCTGCAATCGAGTTGCCGACGACGCCACCAAGCGCGCCACTCTGCGAGCCACGGGCCATCTCGTATGGTCTTTCGGTCACGAGGATCTGCAACGTTTCAAGAACAACGAGACAGTGACGCCGTCCTGGTACACGGAAGGTGCCGCGTCAAACACCATGAAAGCGGGTAACTTACGCCCCGCACTCCTCAAGTTATTGACGGCTGACCCCGTGACGCAATTACTGGCGTTCATCACCGACCCGGATGTCGAGGCGTGGGAATCGGTGAGTCGTTCGCTTCCGCTCATGTTCGTGCGCAACAACAATCGTGTGAAAGCCGATGCCGAATCCGTAGCCGAGAACGCCTTGGCTGAGCTGAACGGTCAGCAACCATTCTCGTCACCGGGAACCGACATGTGCTGGTCCTTCACCGACGGTTCGCTGACCATCGTTGCGGCAATGCGACCAGGAACTCGCACCAGCAACGCAGTTCTCGCAGTGGACGACCGAGACGAGATGCTCGAGATTCTTGACGGGAAAGCCTGGAAAGAATGGGTCCGACTGTCCAATTGGTTGGGCATCAGTTCCAACCATCGCGTCACGACCCACAGCTTGCTCACTGCTGATACCTCAGCACCCACAGCCGCACCATCCGCAACCAGTGCGCAACTGACGCCGCAATGGCAGTCGTTGTTCGACGAGACCATCTCTGACGCGGAGAAAACACTCGTTCTGGCTTTGGCGGCCTCAGGAATTGAGTTGCCAGTGCCTGTCCTCGGATTCGAGACCGACGACGGCGATGTCCTCGACCTTGCTTGGGGCGACGCCCGAGTCGGCGTGGTACTCGACGCGGATTCAGAGGCTGCCAATACGATGACCGAACAGGGGTGGACCATGTGCCCACCCGATGCAGCACAAATTGTGAACGCATTGAAGACGAACGGGGTGCTGTAAGTGGCAAATCTGGTATTGGCAACCAACACCAAGGCGATGCCCAAGCTCGACGGGTCGATCAAGCACAAGGTGTACGACTTCTTCGAGAAGGTGCGCGCCGACGACACCACCCCTGGCCTCCACATCGAACCGATCAAAGGCGCCGTCGACTCCCGTGTTCGGACCGGCCGCGTCGATCTGCAATTCCGCGCCATCATGTTTCGCGTCGACAGCAAGGTCGGCGACACCACCTACATCTACATGGGTACGTGGCCACACGACGAAGCCAACTCCCTCGCCGAACGGTCGACGCTGCGTGTCAACCCGATCAATGGCGCCCTCGAAGGCATCATCGGTGAACTCGACGGCAATGCCGACCGCAAGAAGCGGTCCGTCGTCCATGATCCCAGCGGTCATATCGGGAAGCTCGTCGCCGAGGAGGTGAATCCGTTCCTCCTTGGTCTCGGCTTCACGTTCGACGATTTGACCGAGAAGCTCGGCCTCGATCCCGAACTCGCCACCCTTGCACTCACCGCCGCAGACGACCATGCCATTACAGCCATCGCTGCCGACGTGATCGGTTGGCAAGGCAGTGCCCTTCTCGAGCTTGCTGTGGGCACCAGCATCGAAACCATCAGGGAAAAGCACGGATTCACAGATACTCCTATCGATGACACTCTCGACGAAGACGAGCAGATTCTGGTGGCGCTCGAACATCCTGCGTCGAAGATGCAGTTCACCTTCATCGACGACAATGAGGAATTGCGACGCGTCATCGAAGGCGGCGACTTCGCCGCATGGCGAACCTTCCTGCATCCGGAACAGCGCACGTACGCAGAAAAGGACCACAACGGCGCGTTCAGGCTCTCTGGCGGAGCGGGTACCGGCAAGACCGTGGTCGCGATCCATCGCGCTCGTCACCTATCCAAGCGCAATCCGGACGCACGAATCATCCTGACCACCTACAACAAGACTCTTGCGATGGGACTCGAAGCAGACCTGCGCGCGCTCGATCCCGATGTAGTGATCGCCAAAAAGCCGGGTGACCCCGGCGTGCATGTCGCGGGCATCGACAAGCTGGGCAATGCCGTACTGAGCCAGTCAGGTGCTGTCTCGGATGCCTGCGAGTCTGTCCTCGGTTCCCGCAGCGTCGAGGTCACCAACAACCGAACCAACTCCGACAAGGCATGGCGCGAGGTGGTGCAGTCGGTCGCGAGTGGACTCGATCCGAAGCTCGCAACGCCGGCATTCCTCGAAAATGAGTATGTGGCAGTGGTTCTCGCCAACCGCGTGACAACGCTCGAGCAGTACGCAAAAGTTGCTCGACCAGGACGCGGTGTACGCCTGAGCAGGCCGCAGCGAATTGCAGTGTGGAAGTTGGTAGAGGCATACCGCCGTTACAGCCGGATGGATGGCAGCCTCAGCTTCCCAGAAATCCTGGCGCTAGCCGCCGAGCATCTCCGATCGCGAGGCGAACAAGGTAAGGGATATCTGGCGGACCATGTCATCGTGGACGAAGCCCAGGACCTCCATGCAACTCACTGGGCACTGTTGCGCGCGCTTGCCGAAGAAGGTCCCAACGACCTGTTCATCGCCGAAGACTCACATCAGAGGATCTATGGGCAACCAGTAGTGTTGTCTCGCTTCGGAATCAAGATCATCGGCCGATCACGCAGGCTGACCTTGAATTACCGGACCACTGCACAGAACCTGCACTTCGCCGTGAGCATCCTGTCCGGAGCCGACTACAAGGACTTGGAACAGGGCAACGAATCCACCGATGACTACAGATCCGCACGTCTCGGCCCCAACCCTGAACTACTCGAATGCGATTCTGCACCTGATGAACTCGACAAGGTTGCCGAGAAAGTGCGAACCTGGCTCGACGACGATGTCGATCCATCCACGATCGCGATCCTCACCCGAGGCAAAACTGACAGGACCCAGTTTGTTCGCGCACTCGGCGAGCGTGGCGTTGATGCCCGAGCTCTCGAAGACAACCCAGCCACTGCTGGACATGTGCAGGTTCTGACCATGCACCGGTCCAAGGGCATGGAATTCTCGCGTGTTCTCCTGGCTGGCATCGACGACACCCACGTTCCATCGGCCGCTACTCTCCGGACTGTCCCAGAGGAAGAACAAGCCGAGGCACTCCTGCGTGAGCGGTCCCTTCTCTACGTCGCCGCCAGTCGAGCTCGAGATGAACTCGTCGTGACGTGGAGCGGCAAACGTTCGGAACTTCTCGGCAGCACTTCCGTGTCGTAGTCCATCTGTACTGTCGCAATCCGAACACGTGGAAGGGTCACGATGCCAAGTACGGACAGTCCTCTCGACGAGCTGACGTCACGGCTAAACGCACCCGGGGCAACTTGGCATCAGACCGGACGCTGTGAAGCCGAAATGGGCAGATTCAAGGAGGCCGACGAGACTGCATGGTTCCAGCTCGAAGCGCTTCGCCTCGACGCCGTGGACTACGGACTCGACCTCTGCGACAACAGGGAACATCCCGAAGGGGATTCACAGGGCAGCTATCGCTGTCCCGTGGGCCGAGACATCTATCGGGGTTTACCCCAACCCTCAGGCGCTCTGCCATGGTTGGGTGAGATCGACGTCGATGGCACGACGCCCATTGACGGTAAGGATGCGCATTGGCGCTACTACTTCATCGAGCCGCGGATCGACGCGGACACCGAAGATGACGTACTCCTTGGCTGCTCCGTTCGTTCGAAGGGGATCGGCGCCGAGTACAACTCCACCGATCAGACCCGCCATATGCGTGACGCAATCGAGGCAGGCAAACGATGGTGTAGGCAAAACAGCCCGACCTATGCGTGGCGGTGCCCGCTGTGAGACAGTGGAGTCTGACTTATATGTCATACACTCGATTGTTCAGGCCACACGAAGGGAGATTCACGCTATGGACCCGCAGAAACGCGAGCGCCTAGGTGTCGACCTTGCGCGGCAACAGACAAGACTGGTGCGCGAGCTGAAGGCAGTTCGCGTTGCCTCCGGCCTGACGGTCGCCGACGTCGCAGAATCGATGGAAGTCGACGAAGCCATGGTTTACCGGTTCGAGAAGGGCAGCACCAATCCGACGCTGGCCACCATCCGACGCTACGCGTTGGCCGTCGGCGCCATGCTTGATCTCAGCGCAAAGTCATTGTCAGACCACACCAAAACAGTGGTCCACGAGGCCGCCAACGTGATCGAACGTGACCCTGCTAAGCAGGCCGCATTCACCCAGTTTCACGCAGTGGAAACCACTGCACCTTGGCTGCGCAGTGGGCCGGGCCAAGATCGTGAGAAGCAGCTTGTTTCGGCATGGACAGTCGGCCATCGTGTCTGACTCCCCGCATTTGACTGACCTCACCCTGCGGCATGTTGATCCGAGCAAACTACTTTTCGAGCATCTCAACCCGGCTGATCCTGAATGGCGACCATCCTGGTTCGGCCTTATCAACGAGAGCGGGCTTGCTCTTACCGGGTGGATCAATGGAACCGTCAAAGCAACCATCGAGGCCGGATATCTTCGGCAGAGCTGCGTAGTGGCAGTAGCTATCACTGGCTTCTACGGAACCGATGAGCAGATCGGCGCCCCCAATTCAGATACCGTCGAGGTCGACGACTCTGTGCTCTCGGGCGCGACAGATGACGAGCGACTCGAGTTTTCCACTCGGGCAATCCGCGAGCTGTACCCGTATCTTCGCGCAGAACTTCAGATCCTCAGTAGCCGAATGTCGGGCTATTCTGGGATCGCACTACAGCCCGAACCGCAAATCAATGTGGAACTCGACGACGTGTAGCCGAGACTCTTGCCTCAATCCAGTCGACTTGCAACCTCTCGCAACCGCTCTGCGAACGACACGAACATTCATCTCTTCGCCTTGGGCTAGGCAGTCTCGAATACCCCACTCGATGTCTCGTAGGTGCATCCAACACCGTTCTCCGCCAGCAGTTTCAACAGATCATCGACAGGTCGTTCGGGAAGCAGAACTGACAACTCCGGACGAAGATCAAAGCCTCTCCGATAATCAAGCAACTGCCCCAAGGCCATTCGCACCGCCTCGCGCGACGCTGACGCTTTCGCCTCATACAAGTGATTGTTCGAGACGTCGTGAATATCTACGAAGAGCGGACGCGTAGTCCCCTCTGGCAGAATTCGGTACCCCTGCACTTTGTAGTTCAGGGCAGTTAGGTAATCCGCAAACCTGCTGACCAGTTCCGACTCTGTCTTGACTGCCGTCGTCGATGTAAAGCCTGCTACGTCGTACGACGCAACCCGATGCCTTTCGAGTGCACATGGACCGGACTTTCGCCCGCCCGCACGAGTGAAACTTCCACCCAGCCAAGGATTCCCGTCGCGCAGGGCCAACTTCCCGACATGGTCCTCCCACATCGATTCAAGCATCTGGTCCGATGGGCTATAGACTTCCCGTCCCGAACTCTGAACCGGGAACTTGAAATCAGTAAGAGTGCTTTTCATTTGGGCGTACGGAAGTCGATCAGACTGATCGATCAAAACTTCCCATTCGGCGGTGACGTAAGGCGCCATTTTTTCGGGTTCTGACCAATGCGGGTGGAATTCCACACCGCTGGAAAGAATCTGGCCGCTGGCGATAATCCCGTTTTCGTTGCCGGTCCTATGAAGGAAGATCCGATCACCAGGCTCCGGATCACCATACCCACGCCCGAAACTCCAGTCCGTCGTTACCGAATATCCCAGGGCTGTGAGCCGAACGTCTTCGGCAAACTTGTCCGGGTCGTACCCCTCATCGCTCCCATCCCAGAGCACAATGAACGTCTTTGATGCGCGTGCTTCCATGGAACTGATCCTTCCGGGAACTCTAAACCGGTTTGCCAATCTACAAATCGTCTCGCCAGGTCCTACTGTTACACGAGAACCAAACTTAGCCTGCCGACTGAAACTTCTTGTAGCTCAATGCGAGCAGCTCCGGATCAGGCCGCTCGGCTCGTAGTGCTGGAATTACCATCAGCTTTTGACCGTGCCGCTCCTTCAATCCGTATTCGAGCATCGGACCGTCGATCTCTTCGAGAAGGTCCTGTCTGATCTCAACTACAAGATCGGGACTGATACCCAGAATGTGCACGTCGAAGGCAGCGTGGTGAATCTTGCACATTGCCAACCCATTTCGAACCGAAGCGACACCGGCTTCATCCGAATCCGGCACGATGTGTGCCGCATCAAGCAATGAACTGTGCCCCAAAGCGCAAACAGCACATCGCGTTTCGTAGGCCCGCATCACTGTCGCCCGAAATACCGGCTGGTGCAACCGCCTCTTCGTTTCGGCGATCAAGTAGCGCCGAAGATGTGATTCGATCGGAGAATCCGCCATATGAAGCTCGCGGGCAAATTCGGTGGCGACAACAAACTGATGGAGGCCCGCCTCCTCGTCAACGAGGTACACAGGAAAGACCGGCTGAAACTGCCCTGGACCCACACCGAAGAACCAGATCAGCGGCACCTTCTGCTCCATCGCCGCACGCAGCCCGCGGTTGTCCTGGTGATCCGGGTCCACACCGCTCCACTTGTAGCGGAGAAATCCATCTGCTCCGACTGCATCCTCATAGGGTCGATCGGCACCTTCGCGACGATAAACGGTACTGATCGAAAGAGCTGACGAAAGCTGACGTGGTTTGCGGATACCTCGCTGGGGATCCATCAATCTGAACATTTCACCGTCGATGGTGAAATCAAGCAACTCTTGCTTGCTAATGGAATCGAGACCGTCGTTGGTCCTCACTGTGAGAAACTGCATGGCTTCGCGGCGAAGTCGCGTATCGAAATCCTCAGCGCCGTGCGCGATGCTCAAAATATCAGTCACCCAGGCGTCCTCTCCCCCACATATTCGTGCACAAGTTATGACGTTCACGCTATCGGAGGTAACGAACTCAATCCCGGTCACCACGCCGGCGAACTGCAGCCCAACTGTCGGTGAGACGTGCCCGGATTGGCACATGTAATTCGAAGACGAAGGATTCGAGCCGCCCGAGGCATGGGTTCAAGAAACTCCGCACGCCGAACGTGCACTGTTGTCCTCTCGAACTATCACCGGCCCCCGATTTCTCGTCCGCTATCCGCCAGCGCACGCGGAGCCAATACGATGACCGGAGCGGGGTGAACGATCTGCTCACCCGAAGTGCTATCCGATCATGGATCGCATCGGAGACGACCTGGGAGATCTGACGTGGCACATCTGGTTATCGCATCGAACAACAAAGCAATGCGAAAGCTCGATCGGTCCGTCAAATCCAAAGTCATGGACTTCATCGAGAAGCTCAACTCCGATGACACAGCATCCGGGCTGCATATCGAACCAATCCAAGCATCCAAAGACCCTCGGATCCGCACAGCGCGCGTCGACCTTCACTACCGCGCGATCTTGTTCAAGATCGACGACAAACTCGGCGAGACCACCTACATCTACATGGGCACCTGGCCGCATGACGAGGCCAATAGCCTTGCTGAGCGGTCGGTCCTGAGAGTCAATCCCGTCAACGGCGTCCTTGAAGGCATCATCGGCGAACCAATTGAATCTGATGACCGACAGAAGTTGACTCCGGTTCGGGCTACCCGTGGAGAGTCGAGGCCCTCGAGTTATCTAGCAGGGCTGGGGTTCTCGCTCGATGACCTCACGTCGCGTTTGGGCCTCGATGCAGAAATATCTGAGCGTGCGTTCGACGCTCCCAGCCAGGATGCCGTTTTCGAGATTGCTCAACACGCTGTGGTGTGGCAAGGCAGTGCCATCACCGATCTCATCACCGGAATCAGCATCGACGATATCCGTACGAAACACGGTCTTGACGAAACTGCTCAACCTGACGCGAACCTGGACGAGGATGAGCAGATCCTCGAGGCTCTAAAGCATCCTGCGTCGCAACTCCAGTTCGCATACATCGAGGACGACGAGGAATTGCGTCGCGTCATCGAGAGCGGCGATTTCGGCGCATGGCGGACGTTTCTCCATCCCGAGCAGCGCAAGTACGCAGACGCCTACCAGAACGGTTCGTTTCGCCTGTCCGGTGGCGCCGGCACCGGAAAGACCGTTGTCGCCATTCACCGTGCGCGCAAACTCACACGCGAAAACCCCTCTGCCCGAATTATTCTCACAACATTCAACAAGACCCTGGCAATGGGACTCGAGAGCGATCTGAAGGCGCTTGAACCTAGCGCCGAGCTCGCCACGAATCCGGGCACTTCCGGTGTGTATGTCAAGGGAGTCGACGCACTCGCGAAAGCCGTACTCGACCAAGCCGATAACCTCGATGCCGCATGCAAAGCAGTTCTGGGCGCAAGCGTCGATACTCATGGGCGAAACCGCTCGGATAAAGTGTGGCGCGAGGCAGTCAAGGCAGCGGACAACGGGCTCGATAAATCGCTGGCGTCGCCGTCGTTCCTCGAAGACGAGTATGTGGCAGTCATTCTCGCCAATAGTGTGACCACGCTCGAGGAATACTCCAAGGTGGCCCGTCCCGGTCGCGGGGTACGCCTTACCCGGCCTCAACGAATTGCAGTGTGGCAGATAGTCGAGGAATACCGACGTCACAATCGAACTGCAGGAACCATCAGTTTTCCCGAAGTCCTTGCACTCGCTGCAGAATCACTACGTTTGTCTCGAGAGGCAGGCAATCCACACCTGGCTGAGCACGTCATTATCGACGAGGCTCAGGATTTGCACGCGACACATTGGGCACTCCTGCGGGCATTGGTCGACGAAGGTCCCAACGACCTTTTCATCGCCGAAGATTCGCATCAGAGAATCTACGGGCGCCCCGTAGTCCTCTCACGCCTCGGTATCAAGATCGTCGGTCGCTCACGACGGCTCACACTCAACTACCGGACCACCGCACAAAACCTCAATTTTGCTGTCGGAATCCTGGCCGGAGCCGAGTACAGAGACCTCGAAACTGGCGCCGAATCAACTTCGGAATACCGCTCGGCACGCAGCGGACCGATACCGAAGATGGTCGAATGCACCGATCAGAGCGACGAACTCGACCAAGTGGCGCAGCACGTCTATGAATGGATCGAAGATGGAATCGTTCCTGAGACCATCGCAGTTCTGACCCGCAGCCACGACGACCGACTACGGTTCGTCGACGCATTGGAAGAGCGGAGTGTGGAGGCACGCGCCTTGGACAACAATCCCCCGACTCCTGGATACGTTCAGGTCCTGACTATGCACCGATCAAAGGGTATGGAGTTTTCCCGCGTCGTGCTCGCCAGTGTTGATGATGCCAACATCCCGTCCGCCGCATCGTTGAAGGCGGTTACACCCGAAGATCGTGAGGAAGCACTGTTGCGGGAACGCTCACTGCTCTACGTCGCCGCGAGCCGCGCCCGCGACGAGCTGGTCGTCACGTGGAGCGGTCGGCGATCAGAGCTGTTAGGAAAAAACTGAGTCAGTCCTCGTCCACCTCGACGCCGTAACCGACTGCCATCACGCCGAGATCGTGGTTATGGCCCTGACCTACCGCTCTGAGACGCCACACGTCGCCGCGGCGGTAGATCTCGGTAAGCACCATGGTCTTTTCGACGGTCCCGACGTCGAGAACGAACGTGGCGAACGTTCCGTCGGGGCCATCGATACTGACGGAGACGGCCCCCAAGTCGCCGAATGTGCCTTCTCCGTCGACGGCAGCCCCAATGACCACTCGACGGCATTCGTCGGGCAGCGCCGAAAGATCAGCCCGGACGCTCTGCTCGCTGCTACCGTCCACTGCAAGTTCGACCGCGCCGTCCTCGTCCACAGTGTTGTTGTAGAAGACGAAGTCTTGATCGGAATCAACTTTGTTTGTGGAGTCAAGAAGGAAGGCAACCACGTCGACCTCGAACTCGTCACCGACGTTCTCGGCACGCCAGGCAACATTAATGGACCACTCCGACTGGGCGGCCGGAAGATCGACAACCTCGCCTCGCATCAAAATCGGTGCAGACAAACGTGATTCAAGCTTCATGTGAGCGGGAACTACGCCCGAAACCAGGGACTCGTTGACATCGGATTCCTTGATCTGAGGAAGCCCTCGTTCGATGACCCGAGCCATTCGCTTGTCAGACTCACCGCCCTCCAACACCAAAACTTCAGTGACCGCGGTTGTGAAGTTGAGAGACGGACGGGCACCGAGCTGAAGGATGCGCGACCGCATGATCACACCGTCGAGATGATTGCCGCCAAGAATCAGCACTCGGCGACCCTGCCACGCCTTCGCCTTCCGATTCGCGAGAGGTGATGCGGTTGCAATCATCGAGGGACGTGCAATGGAGTTCGGCTCAGCGGGGCGCGGCTGTGCTGGTACGACGATCTCCGGAATCAGCGCAACCTCGGGCACGGGCTCGATAGCCTCCGGCACAAGAGCAACTTCAGGTGCCGCCGGGACCGCAGGCGCTACAACCGGATTGATAGCGATGGCTTCACCGGTCTTGAGCTGGCCGGGCAATGCCCGCACCAACAACTCCTCGAGGCGCTGCTCCGAGATGACAGGAATGCCGTCTGATCCGGCTTTGCGTACCTTCCCGCTCAGTGATGCGGTGTTGTCGCACACCACAACGCTGGTCTGCCGACTAACTGTGTTCATCACATCGAAACCAGCCTCGGCGAGTCTGGCTGCCAACGCAATTCGAGGAGTACTCGTCGGGCCGCTGATCACAATCTTCATGCCCTGCACCAAGCCGTGCACCGTATCCAGGCGTCCGGGATTCGTGAACGATGACGGCACACGCGTGATCTTGTCGCGATAAACCGTGACACGGCGGTCCTTGCAACTGACAACGGGGAGCGGAAGCTGCAGGGAGTCGGCAAGGGATGCGCTCCGCCCGAAGATCTCGACGAGCACCCGAGCGTCGTCATAGGCATCATGTGCATTGAGTTGCTCGACCTTCCAGTACTCGGCCAACGTGCCGAGCCGATGGTTGGGCACATCGAGTTCCAGACGCCGCGAAAGCGCCAGGGTGCAGAGACGCTGTTCTATCGGGGTGGTAAAACTAGCGCGCTGAAACTCTGCGTCCAGGAACCCGTAGTCGAATGAGGCATTGTGCGCAACCATCGTTCGGCCTGACAGCAACTCACCGAACTCGTCGGCAATATCCTCGAATCGAGGGGCTCCCGCCAAACGCTCGGGTGTGAGGCCGTGGATATGGACCGGGCCGGGGTCGCACCCTGGGTTGAGCAGCGTCGAGAACTCCCGCTCGACTGATCCGTCTTCACGCAATACCAGAGCGGCGATACTGAGCACTCGGTGCGAGGCGGCCCGCATTCCCGACGTCTCGACATCGAGAACAACCCAGCTGTGATCAGAGGGCAGCCGATGGGTCTCTGCTTGGCGTAGCGCGCTGGTCATCGAAATACCTCCGTCAGACAACAATGAATGCGATCGACTCGGGGCCGATTCTCATCGACATCATTCCTGAACCGTCCGACAGATCGTATTACGAAGCTGACCGAATCAATCGACGCCACCGCAAACTACATTGACGTGGCTCGAATCAATCCCCGATCCTGAATGAAGCGCTAGGGTCGATCGACTTATCCGAACATCGCCGTACCAATCCACGCGATGGTCCATCAACGCACGGTCAATACCGCGCTGCGCCATCAGCCAAATCAGCGAACACTCAACGCAATCTTGCGTTTGGATTCAGCAGAAAGCTGGGTCTCGATGAAGTCGTTCAAGCGTTCTGGCGTCGTGTCGACCCTGACCGCGACCTCTACAGTCGACCATGTGTCATAGTCATCGTTTTCCCCGAAAGTGATCACACCGACTCCGTGCTCCGCAGCGGCCGCCCGCACCACCTGCAAGTCCTCGGCCAAGGAATCTCGGAGAATCTGCGGAATATGAAGCAACACATAGGCATGCGTGGCATTTCTCCGATGCGCCATGGCTTCGTAGACTGCGGTCACGTTGATCTGATCTGCCGGTTTGACCTCGAACGACACCACTTCAATGTATTTGCCTGGCAGGTAGTCGTATTCCTTCAGATTGACAGCAACGATGTCCGGCCTCGTCCACCGACCACCCGTCGCGCGGCTTCCTTGGTCCGACGTAACTTCGACGACAATTGAATTCGATCGAGTATCTCTGCTCCATGATTCGCGCAATGTCTCGACAAGCGGACCGTACAAGTGACGCTCGCGGACGCGTGACGGAATAGCAACTCCACCAACCGATGAAACGACCTGGCCCGGGAGTTCAATTCCATCTCCCTCGTCCCGCGCGCGGCACAGAGTTCCCCCACCTCCAAGCCCCGCAATCGCGGCCTGCTTACGTATCAATCCTTCGCGGGCTTCCCAGTATCTTGACTTTTTCCACCGCAGCGCTTTTCTGGTAGAGATGTTTCCTTGGGTGGATCCACCTTCTGGTAGTGCCTGGTAAAGGGAGTATTCGTCGGCATTCAGTTGAAAATCAATCATGAATTGGTCTCCATTGTCAGTGGCGGATCAGGGCATCCAAACGTGGTCAGAAATCAACGAAACGCGCTCCCCTTCGAGGTAAGAGTCTTCACCCTCTCAACTGTCCAGACAGCAAGAACGTCGACCTTACGCTTGCGGCCCGTTTCCTTGTGAGTGTCCATCTCCTGCTCCGCGATGATGTCCTTGATCCCATCCGCATCGAGGGACGAAAGACGCTCCAACAGAACCGTTTCCCCATCGGTCTTGAATACCTCGAACGGATCAAACGCACCCGCTTCACGTTTGGCCTTCGGAGCGGAAACTCGACGACGCGGCGCCGGCTGAGGTGCAACCGCTACACCGACTGCCGTTTCAGACGGAGCCGCAAAAGCCTCTTCGATCGCCTTCGCGAAACGCGGAGTCCGGGCAGCTTCCTCAGCCACTACCTGCATGAGCTTTGCCAGCAGCACGGATGCCGCGGCATTGGTTGCACCTAGTTTCAGGAGCGCCGCACCTGTTTCCTGCACCTGCACCCGGCGACGCGCTTCATCGATACCCGCACTCATAGCTTCGCCTGCGCTTCCGTGAGAATGTGTTGCGTGATCGCACGCATCTGATCGAACTGACCTGCGTTGCCGTACTTCACTTTCAGCGTGCTGTACGGATGAAACTCTGCCGACGCTGCAATCTGATTCGACTCCGCCAGATATTCCGGCAAGACGTGCGGAACGTTGGGATCACGTCGCAGGTTTCGCACGGTTGTCCGGTGAACGGCTGAGTTCGATTTGTACTTGGTGATCACCAGCCCGAGTTCGAAGAGTTCACGGCCGAGCTCCCTACCGAACTTGGCGATGTGCGTCTGAATCTGCGGAATGCCATAGGTTGACAGCACATCCGGGATCGTGGGGATCACGTAGCCGTCGGCCATCGCCAAGCCGTTCAACGTAATTGGGCCGAGGTTAGGCGGGCAATCGATGAGAACGTAGTCGTAGAACGGCATCACCGGGGCCAGTGCATCACGCAAGAGTTCCACGGGTTTGGTGGACGTACGATCCGCGACGCGCAGGGCACTGATCTCTTCTTGCAACTCGATCAGATCCAGTGACGACGGCAGCAGGTCTACGCCCGTCACCGGCTTTACCGGAGATACCGACCGCTGAATGGATCCCTCCAAGTCGAAGTTGGAGGTGCCGTCCACCGCGTCACGGAAGATAGTCGCGCTGGTCAGCCCCTTCTTGTTGAGTTCGAGCCAGTGATCCTCGCTGATCATCATGGTCGTGAGGTTGATCTGCGCATCCAAATCGACCAGCAACACCCGCTGCCCGAACTCCAGCGACATGAACTCCGCCAACCCCGCCGTGATCGTCGTCTTGCCGACCCCGCCTTTGAGGTTGATGGTCGCAATCGTCTTTGCCATCAGAATCTATTCCTGTCATTCACTCTGTCGTTCTCAGTTTGCATCGACGATCGCACCTGTTCCTGATTTCTTCACTCGAAAACCTATCCGCCCCAATGGCTCCGCTGCATGCGGCAATGCGTACGAAAACAGCGTCGCAAAGTCACGCGAATCCACCGGACCGGCCTTAGCCCGCTTGAGCTGACGCGGCCCCGGATCGTTGGCAAACACCAGAATCAGCGCGCCGCGAGTCTTGCGGTACAGCGACGCGGCCAGCGGCCCGCCGTTCTTCTTCGGGCTGCCTGCAATGTGCTCGATGGCATCCCGCTCGCGAACGGCGGTACCGGTGAATCCAGTCCGGTACTCGCGCTCCTGACGCTTACGATTGACGATCGGGACCTTTTCACCCCAACCGTTGATTTCGATGGGCTCGCGTGTCTTCGGTTGCGGGAGCAGTACGGCGAAGTCTTCGAGCAAACCGGATTCGATTGCGGCAGAAAGCGCCTCGCGGTGCGGACCGAAATTCCAGCCGGTGGCCCATTCGAACTGATCAAGCGCAACCAACACGTCCCCAGCCGGAACAATTCCGTACCGCGCCGTGAAGGAGCGCGAAATATCGTCCTTATCCAAGAAATTGAAGCTTCCGGAATCAGAGAGCATCTTCAACAGCGGTGAGACAGCCGTGAAGTGACGAGCATTGTTGGAACCGTCGCCGCGCGGCGGCTG
This sequence comes from Rhodococcus sp. ARC_M6, assembly GCF_022810305.1. Lineage (GTDB taxonomy): Bacteria > Actinomycetota > Actinomycetes > Mycobacteriales > Mycobacteriaceae > Rhodococcus_F. The sequence goes on along the minus strand of NZ_JALGQH010000025.1, from coordinate 56,640 downwards.
CATCGTGAAACTGAAACTCTCGCCGCCCATTCCCCGATACGCCAGATCCGCATTGAACATCTTGTTGCGGGCGGTGGGCCTAAGCCACGGAAGCTGCTGAAACACCATCGGCGGGACATCGCGCGGCGTCACCCAAGGCTCACCCTTCTCGTTGGTGCCACTGAACCGAACCAGCTCCTGCCGAAATTCTTCTTCGTCCCGGACAACCGCTTCGAAGGCCTTGTACATATCGAAGTCGGCACCGGCCGGCCCACCCACCGTGCGACCGATGAAGAGCCGTACCAAGTCTCGGTATCCCGGCCGGAAGCCGAACCATCGACCCATCTGCATCAGCGTGTCGGCTTGCCCGGTCCGCCGGGTGTAATACGTGATGGTCAACCCCTCGACGGTAAAGCCGCGACTGAGTTTGGTACCACCGACGAGGATCTTCCAGACGCCCCGTGCCTGAAAGTCGAGAGAATCTTGTTTGTAGTCCTTCTCGGCCGCACCGTTGACCACGATGACCGGACTGGTGCCCTCCGAAATCTTGTCGTAGGCCGCGCCGACAAATTCTTCCAACTCGTCGAACGAGCGTGGATTCGATTGGTCACTGCCGCGGGCTGCACTCACTGGCGCAAAGTCGTCTGACCACAACTGTTCCAAGCGAGCAAGGCTTTTCGCCTGGCTGTACCCGGCTGACTTCCACAACGCCTTGAAATCGTCAGCGACAGCGTCGTGTTCAGCCTGCTTGACGGATTCGTGCACAAGCATCGTGTGATGGCGATACGGCTTGGCGCCCTTGGATTCCCGAAATAGTTTGATCGCACCGGACAGGACAAACGAGTCCAGGGCTCGAAGTTGTTCGAGCGCACGATCTTCGTCGGAGTCAGCCCTCAGATCTCGGACATACGCCTTTTCATTCGAGTTCTCCGGCGTCTTCTGATCCTCGTCGAGGTCGTCGAAATCGTGGAAGTCCGCACCACCCATATAGGGCCCGGGTCGTTCAAGACTGACGATGAAATCCGACGGGAAGACGTTGACGCTGTCTTCGGGATCGACAAACACGTTGGCGAACGGGGTTGCGGTGTAACCGATGTACTGCGCACGCTTGAGGAGTCCGAGAATCTCGGCGATCTGACCGTTGATGGCGGTTCGCTCGATCTGCTCCGACTTCATCTTCTTCGGATCGATCGTGTTGACCGAAGCCTGATCAGCCTCATCGTCGATGATGAGGGTCGGGATCTGATCCAGTTCGGTGGGAACCTTCTTCAAATCTGCGACCAACTTCTTGAGACTGGACACGTTCTTCTTGACCACGGCAATACGAATGTTGCTGGGGTAGAGATTCTTCGGATCGTTGAGCGGAAGCGAATGATCAACAGTTTCGAAGTGCAAGGCACTCAGACCTGCCAGCAAGCTCTTGTAATCGAATGTCGATGTGGTCAATCGACGAATCGCCGGAATCTCGTTGGTCTTATTGGGATCCAACTCGTGTTCGAGAAAGTTCCCGTCCCGCCAGTCCTGGTCGTTGACGTAGTCGTCGTCGACACCCGCGCTGATGTTCTGCCGGCCAACGAGTTCCATGTCGAGGCGTCGCTGCGTCTGGCTCCGCAAGATCTCGATCGTGCCGGTCAGGACGATGACCAATCGGTATCCGGCATCGATAGCCTTTGCTACTACCCCGCTGAAGTTGGCCGTCTTTCCGCTCTGCACGTAGCCGACAACAAGGCCTTTGGACTGATAGGGCTCGGCCCGAGTCGGATCTGCCAGTCGCTGAACAACTTCGGTTGTCGCAATATCCAACCTACCGATAGTTTCGTCGTCCCAGTTCTTCTCGGACAGTACGCGTTTGTAGGCGCGCCAATAGAAGTCGTGTTCTCGTCGCCGATCAGACGTGTACCACGGATCCCACGGTTGTTGCGCCGCAATCACTACGGGTCCACCCTCACGCGGAAATACCGCGTCGAGTTCGGCATGAACCTCGGTAGGGATACCGAGCAGTTCGTATACCAACGTACGACGCTGCTCACTGTGGGGAGCGGTCCCACCAACCCACTTCTCCACGCTCTCCGCATCCCACTGCCGCAGACGCGACTTCAACGCGGTCCGCACCGCGACGGCACTGCCGTCGAGAAAGACATCGACGATGTCAGCAATGGTCAGTCCATCCGGATAGCTCCCCCGCAACCGCGCGTTTACCGGGTACAACACATTCTCGGGTGGAAATCCGTCGCCGAGTTCGCGCGCGAGCGCCCGGAACACTTCCTCGCTCACAGCGCTACCTGCTCCCGGTGCGCGGCAATCGCAGCGATCAGCACTTCTTGCCAGGCGTCCATCTTTTCCTTCTGCCGTGCGCTGATGCGGACTCCTTCGAACATCTCACTCACCAACAGGAAGATCAGCGATTTGAGTACGGGTGCATCCGTGGGATTGAGACTTCGATGCCCCAGCAGGTCACGCCGAAACCTGGCATTGATCCACAAAGTGCGCGTCTTGAGATCGACTTCGAAGAACTGATCGCGGGCCAAGGCACGCCAACCCACGGCGACGGGATCCTCGCCGACGGTGAAATCGAATGCATCGCTGAAAGAATCGAGAACGTCCTCGGGAAATCCTGATACCGGCTCGATGACGCTGATGGGCCTGGGCTGATGACTTCGGGCCGCGCGCACTGCAGCTTCGGCATCGCCCAGATAGGTCCGAAAACCGCCATCACCGTCAGCGAACACCGCACTGTCAATTGCCGCCGAGGCCGTAGCGTCGAGAGTGACACCAGATTTCTCCGGGTTGATAGTGATGCGCTGCAACAGATTGTCATCGAGCTCGATTGCGATTCGAGCCAAACCGAGGTCCGGTCGAGCACGAACTATTCCGTTCCATCCACCAACCTGCAAGAGCCGCTCATGGCGATAGAAATAGATACCTTGATGCTCACGCCCCGGAGAGCCGTGCAGTCGAAACTCGGGTGCATTGCTCCGTGCCGGCCAGAGATGCGCTGCCGCAGGCACGGTCGATCCGTCCAGCGAAACAGTCAGCGGCCGTGGATACTTCCCAGCTCCGGCAACTGGGTACTTGAACGGATCTATCGCATTGACTGCACGGAGGGCGCCAGCCCGGCCTGCTTCGACGTCGAATACATCCACAGTCACAGCAACCCGGCGAGATTCGATCAGCCGATGGAACACGATGCCCACATGACTGCGCACATCGTTGATTGTTTGCTCGAGCCAGCTGGTCTGCTCGTCGACGTGCGCCGACATCAAGAAGGTGGAGATCCCACGCCATTCGACGATCGTACCGGTATCCAACGGGAATCTCGGCGTCACCGAACCGAAGAAGCCGGTGGCCTGATCTCCGTCGATCACCGAGACGCCTTGACGTCCGCGTTCCGACGCCGAATCGATTTCACGCCCCACCGCCGGATGACCCGTCGCCCGTGACCACACCCGCAGTACTCGCGCCTGACTCAGTGACGCAGCCTTCATCCCGACACCAAAATGGCCCAAATCCGCTGCAGCGTAGTCACGTCGGCGGCCATAGGTCATCGCCGAATCAATGGCGACGTTATCCATGCCGCTACCGTCGTCGATCACCATCATCGACACGATGCGGGTTCCGTCTTGAACAAACCTGATCAGCACATGAGCCGCGCCGGCGTCCAAGCTGTTGTCCACCAGATCGGCCAGCGCGGTGGGGATAGTGTGATGCAAACCCACAGCACTGGCGAGGGATTCGTCGGCTACAACTGTCTTGGTGCCGACAACCTTGATTTCGGAGACGTCAGGCATCTGGCACCTCCTTGACCCACGCAGCTTCCAACAAGTCGATGATCGCGTCCTCACCACGATCTTCGTACGCTCTCAATATCTTTCGTGGACGGTCTTCGCCCACCAAACCGACTGCTTCCGCGAGGATCCGGATAATGTGTCTCTCCGAAGTGCGCAGCGGTTCACGATTGCCGATCTGGGCAAGCGCCTGCCGGAGCGGATCGATATCCGAGTGCACAATTGCCGGCCGAACCACCCGGAAGCTTCCGTCGTGCCACAGTTCGAGGAGCACGTCCTCACCCTCGACCACGGAAAGTTCGCGAAGGAATCGGCGGATAGTTCCCAGGGTCGGCTGGGGCCCAGTCCACCGAACCGCTTGCACACCAAGATGACTGTCGAGTTCAAGAGTCTCGCCCCGCACGCAACCCGCGGCGACTGCGACGCCGGCCGGCACAGCAAATCCCGAGCCCCGTAAGTGCTCCGCAGTCACTGTCGTCCGGTAGCGCCAGGTACCGCCCGATCGATACAGGCGTCGCGTCTGCTCGGGCGTCTTCCAGACATTGCGAGTGCGTTTACGTCGCACAATTCCGTCACCGTCGACATTGAAGTCACTAACTTCCGAAGCGCTCTCTTCGGCAACGGAATCTGCACTACCCCAGGCTTGGAGGTGCCACCGACCACCGTCGAACAAAGCACGATCATCCGCTTCGAGGGCTCGCTCGAGAGATCGTTCGGAACGATCGAACTGCAATGCGTCAACCAACTCGGCTACCGTTTGCGACGAACCCAGAGCTTCCAACCCGCCGATTGCCAGATCAGATATACGCCGCACGCGGGTGAGCGCGGAACCCGCTACAACGATGACTCCGCACCAGGCAAGCCACTTTTCGAGTTCGCTTCGAGACATCGATACCGATTCTGCGACATCACCAAGAGCAACAACACCATTCGGCGACTCGAAATCTTCGAGCAAAGTCTGGGTTCGCTTCTTGGCCGCTGCCACCCCCGGCGCTGCGGCCCAGCCGTCGGTCACCTCGAAATAGTCGTCCAGGCGATCGAGAACCAACCACAGCGGCACACCGTAGCCGGGAACTTCCGCGGCGATACTCGGATGCAGTTCCAGTAGTCGTTCCAGCGAGGCCACCGGCTGAATTTCGAGCCGAAGGCTCGCGAGAGTGTTCCCGACAGCCGTCCCAAAACCGCAGGCAGCGTTCAGTTTTGCCTTCACCTCAGATTCGATCTGCCCCACGCGCCCCGAACCCACTCCGATTCTGGCTCCGATTGCACCCCGCCGCTGCGGCACCCGTGCCACGAGTCGCTCACGCAAGACCAGAGATTCACGTTCATCGAGTTGCGAAAACAGGTTGTCGATCTCGTCCATGACATCCGTGCGATCAGCATCCGGCAGATCGTTCGGAGTAAGCGCAGAGATCCGTGCCGCCAATTCCTGAATCGGCTCCGGCGACTCGTCGTCGATCTCAACCGTGACCAATGGCCGAGCATCCTGACCGCGGACGCGTCGCCACATCGCCAACTGTTCGAGGTCGTCGAGCAAGGCCGTAATCGCCGGCGTGGAGGCACTGTCGTCCTCCCCCTCGATGCGCGACCGGGGATCCGCCATCACAGCGCACACCAGCAAGTTCAGAACCACATCATGGACGCTCTGCTCACTAGTCCCACGAACACCGAAGATCGCTGTGGTTGTGTGCTCGAGCAGGGCGCCGATAGCTTTGCCAGACGTCAATCGCCCGAGCGACGTCGAAGCTCGGGTATCGAGTACCAGCGCGGCAAGAGGCAGCGCCGGGTCAACGAGCGGAAAACTCACGCTCAACACTTCCGACGCGTGGTGTGCGATGTAGAGCGCTGCCAGCTCGGACAGGACCTTCTCGAGGTCAACTTCCAGCGCGGTAAAGGACGGTGATTCGCTGAACCACCAGTCCGGCGAGGGCGCCAACGGCTCGAGCAGTGCGGCACGATCCGAAACGTAGTTATCCAGCCAAGGAAAGAGATCAACCCAGAGGGTCTGGCTCAGTTCTGTCGCGGGAAGCGAGTTAACACCCACAGTCAACGCACTACTCCCACCCACATGACGTCAATTCAGCCAAAACCGACCGTTATATCAAGTTGCTAAGTTACGGCAGGCGTGGGGAGGGAGCAGCAGCGGTCCTGCCTACTTCAGAGTGAGCATCTTTAGCTCAGCCAACCGCAGTAAATCCCTTCGCCCGATCCTGGTCTGCGGAGGTCCACAGCGTGGTGGACACCTCCGCCTTCACCAGTGGAATCACTTCTTCTGCAAACCTGCGCACAGTGTCCTTCTGCCGCTCGAAGTCGAGCACATGGTTGACCGATACCGACTGAAAGTCGTGGCCGTAGCTCTCGTAGTAATCCAGGATCTTTTCGGCGACGCGCTCCGAAGACCCGACCAACGCCGGGCCACGGTCGACGGCTTCTTCGATGGTCCGGAAACTCGTCGACTTTCCGACTGCCTTGGGATCGTGCTTACGCTTGTCCGCCTGAGCGACTGCGCCTTCGTAAATGGGGCGGAACTCCTCCACAGCTCGCTCGGTGGTGTCCCCAAGGAAAAGGCCGCCCGAGCCCGAGCCGACGTACGCCTTGGACGGATCATGGCCATGCGCTATGGACTGCTCGCGGTAGTGGTCGATCAGCACCTTGTAGTTCTCACGCGGCTGGAGTGCGTTGGCAGTAACTATGGGGTCGCCCCACTTGGCGGCAAGTTCGACGGCTTCGAAGGATGTCGCGGACCCATGCCAGATACGGAAAGGTCCGTCGTACGGACGGGGAAGTGTCGTCGCGTTCTCGAGCGACGGCCGGTGGGTACCGACCCACTTGACGTCTTCCTCGCTGATCAGGAGTTTGAGGAGTTCGTAGTTCTCGGTCAAATACTCGTACTGCTTGGTGATGTCAAGACCGAGTAGCGGGTACTGCAGTACCTCATTGCCTTTACCAATCACGATTTCGAGCCGTCCACGACTGAGTTGATCGATAGTTCCGAAGTCCTCGGCAACGCGGATCGGGTCAAGCAACGACAGGACGGTCACACCCGTCGACAGCAGGATTCTATCTGTGGCCTGCGCAATTGCGCCCAGAACAACCGTCGGCGCAGAGGAAAGTACGGGACCTGCATGACGCTCCCCGACCGAGAAGGAATCGATCCCCAACTCTTCGGCGAGAACTGCAAGTTCAACCACTCTGTTGAGCCTGTCCGACGGGGCAACTTCCTCTCCGGTCACGGGGTGAGGCGGATTGAAAATGATGTCCAGAACCTGAAAACGCATGACCCGACTCTCCTTCGAACCCCGCGGGGTGCCTGTGCTTCGCAGGCTAGTTTCTGCGACAGCCGGGGAACCGCGAGAGCCACGCCCGATCAGTGCCGCCCCGGCTCTAGAATATTCGAAACAACAACCCGCTCAACAACTTTCCAATCAAGGCGAGAGAACTACTGATAAAACTCTCATCGATTCGAAATCGTCGCCAAGTGCTGACGATTCCCGCCAAGTAGGACCAGCGTCACGCACCAGACGAGCGCACGGTAAACATGAAGGACATAGAAACAGATTCCCTTATCGGTAAATGAGGTACGACAGATGAACGGTGCAGCTGCCATCGGTGATGGCATATTCCAGATTCCAGTCCCCATCACAAATAACCCGCTGGGCAATACGCTGGTCTACGCGATGGAATCTCCCAACGGTTTGATCCTCGTCGATGCTGGTTGGGGCGATGACAACGGCTGGCAGGGCCTCAACGCCGGCTTGGCGGAGATCGGTCATTCGGTCACCGATATCGAGGGCGTTGTCGTGACGCACTTCCATCCTGACCACACGGGCCTATGCGGCCGGGTACGCGAGGCTTCGGGCGCCTGGATCGCAATGCACGAGGACGATCACGACCTCTTCAACAAGATGGCCACCACTCGCGATGACGACTGGATGGCACATCAACTCGGCAACATGACCAAGGCTGGGGCACCGGAAGCCGATCGCGAAGCTTTCCGGCATTCAGCCGCCGAAGGAGATTCTCCGGTCGGCATCGAGTCCGCTCCGGACCGCATTCTCTCGGACAACGAGATCATCGCGCTGACCGGTCGTGGACTCCGCGTCGTCTACACCCCCGGACACACGCCGGGCCACGTCTGCTTCTATCTCGAAGACGCGAATGTCATGTTCACCGGCGACCATGTCTTGCAGAAGACGACCCCGCACGTCGGAAACTTCACGTACCCCCTCGAAGAACGTGACGCGTTGGCCGATTTCTTCGCTTCACTACGACGCGTCCAGACCATGGACATCACGCGCGGCCTGGGCGCTCATGGCATTCCGATCGACAGTGTCGGTGGCCGCGCGGGCGAGCTGATCGAGCATCACGAGGAACGTCTCGAACACCTGCTCGAAGCTTTTGCCGATCAGAAGCTGACTGTATGGGACGTTGCGGCGCACATGAAGTGGTACAAGCCGTGGTCGGAGATTTCACCGATGGGCAAGACCATGGCATTGTCCGAAGGTGCTGCGCATCTGCGCCATCTGGTTGCGCGCGAGCAGGTGTCGCAGGTTCCGGATACGGACCCCGCACTGTTCATTCGTACGTACTGAAACAAACTGTACTGAGACAACGAATCAGGGCCGACGCGTATGCGTCGGCCCTGACTTCTATTTCGCGTCAGCTTCGGCTTGATCGACAATTCTTGTCGACGCCGACCGAGGAACCACCACCACCGGAACCGGTGAGTAGCGAACGATTTTCGCGGCCCGCGATCCGAGGAATACTCGGGCGATGGGTCCGGCCTGACTTGATCCGACGGTCAATACGTCACCGCGATCCCAGTCGATATCTTCGAGCGCCTCGTCCCAGTTGCGGCCATGACCGACAACGGCTTCCATGCTGTCGGGCGTCTCCGGCAAGGCTCGCACCCGCTCGAATGCGGCGTTGGTCTCCCGCTCGACAACTTCAGCCCATTCCATGACCACTTGGTTATCACCTTCGGTGCCGAGGGTGGTGGTGTACTGCGCCGAGGAACGAACGGCGAAGGCAGCCAGACGAAGTCCCGCGCTAACCCTCGCGGCAACTGTTGCAGCAGCCAAAACGAGCTCGTCCTGATCGGGAGTACCGGAATAGGCGGCGGTAACTCGCCGCACCACTTCGTTTTTCTTGACCCGGAAACCTCGGGGTGCCAGCGCTACCGGAACGTCGGAACTATGAAGGAGTCGAGAAGTCACACTGCCGAGCGCCACGTGACCGAAAACTCCGGCCGTCGACGAGTCCAGGATGATCATCTTCGCGTCGCGCTCGTGAACGAGGTCTAGTAGGCCACCGGCGGTGGAATTCGCCTCGTGGATGACGTACTGGGCATCGATGTCCGCGGGAACCTCGGCACGCGCCTTCGCCAGTGCCTCTTCGGCTTCGGCGCGTAGTTGCTGGTGGTACTCGGCGTCGACACGCATCATTCCGGGTTGCGGCGGAGACGGAATTACCGAGCACACGATCAGCGGTTCACCGGAAGATCTCGCCAACAGTGTTGCGAGATGAATGGTTCCGACGCTGCTGTGGTCCGGTGCGTAGCCTGCGAGGAGAGTCATGACTCAACCTCGGTTCGCTTCGGGTTACCCAACTTGGAGTGCTTCATAGAGTAAGCGAAGTACCAGATGATTGCGACGGAAACCCAGACGAGGAACACATAGATCGTGACGGTCCGAAGATCCTTGATGATCCACAGGCAACCCAGAATCGACAGGATCGGAGTCACCGGATACCCGGGAACCTTGAAGCTACGAGGCAGATCCGGATCACTGCGTCGCAAGAGAATGACACCCACCGAGACCACGAGGAACGCTACCAAGGTTCCGATGCTGGTCATCTCGGCGAGGAAATTAATGGGGATGAATCCGGCCAAAATACTGATGACGATGCAGACGATGATGGTGTTGGGAACGGGAGTGAGCGTCCGCGGATTCACCTTGTGGAAGATGGACGGAATCATGCCGTCGCGCGACATCGCAAACAAGATTCGGGTCTGACCGTAGATGACAACGAGGGTGACGCTGCAGATCGAGATCACCGCTCCGGCGGCCAACAACGTTCCCGGCCAAGTAGATCCGGTCACTCGCTCGAGGATGGCGGAGAGTCCGGCTTCTTGACCTTCGAATGATGCGGAGTCCTGAGCGCCGATGGCAACAACCACGACGGCGATGTAGATCGCGGTGACCGATACCAAAGCGATGAGGATGGCCAGCGGCAGGTTTCGACGCGGATTCTTGACCTCTTCACCGGCCGTCGACACGGCGTCGAGGCCGATGTACGAGAAGAAGATGATGCCGGCAGCGGACATGACGCCACTGAATCCGAACGGAGCGAAGTCAGCGAAGTGGTTGCTGTTCCACCCGGCGATACCGACGACGATGAAGAGCAGCAGAATCGCGAGCTTGATCGACACCATGATCGCGTTGGCCTTGGCGGATTCACTGGCACCGCGAATGAGGAGAACGCCGCAGAGGCAGACGAGGATCACAGCCGGCAGGTTGATGATGCCGCCCTGCTCGGGGGCCTGGGACAGCGCGTCGGGGATCCGGAATCCGAAGAGATTACCGAGCAACTGATTGAGATACTGCGACCACCCAACGGAGACAGCAGCGGCAGACACCCCGTATTCGAGAAGCAGGCAAGCGCCGACGGCCATGGCCGGTAGCTCTCCGAGCGTCGCGTAGGCGTAGGAGTACGACGAGCCCGACGCTGGGACAGCTCCGGCCAACTCGGCATAACAGATTGCCGTGAGTCCGGCGACAACACCGGCAACGATGAAGGAGATGATCACAGCCGGACCGGCGACCGGAACGGCCTGGGACAGGACGAAGAAGATGCCCGTACCGATAGTGGCGCCGATGCCGAACATCGACAGCTGCACCAACCCGATACTGCGGGTCAGCTCACCGCCTTCGGTATCGGCTCCTGTCTCCTTATCTATCTGTGTAGCAGGCTTGCGCCGAAGTACGTTTTTGACGAGAGTAGCCATCGACGCTCCTCTAGAGTGACTGGTAGGAAACTGCTGTATCCTCATACTGCACGTAAGTGTCCTAGGGCACAACAGTTGAAGCAAAGTTGTCTAGATCACGCCAACCGTCCGGTCTGCGCCCGGACTTTCGAGAAACCGGGGAGCTCATGACCGGACCGACGATCACCATCGACCTGCGCCGTATAGAACAGAATGCGCGCGTACTGGTCGAGGCGTCCAGACAGCACAGCATATCGGTGGCCGGTGTCAGCAAATCGACGTGCGGGTCCCCCAAAGTGGCGCGCGCCATGGTCCGCGGCGGCGTTGCCCAGATCGCCGACTCGCGCCTCGACAATCTCGCGCGGATTCGGCGCGACGGAATCACAGTTCCCCTGATGCTCATCCGTGCACCATCACTGAGCGAGATCGACGACACCGTGCGCTACGCCGACATCAGCCTCAACTCCGAACTGGCAACAATCGACGCTCTCGGTCGCGCAGCTCATGCCCGCGGACTGGTCCACGACATCGTGCTGATGATCGACCTCGGCGACCTCCGCGAAGGGATTCTGCCCGCCGAAGCCTTCGATGTCGTCTCGCAGATCCTCCCCATCGACGGAATCCGACTGATCGGAATTGGCGCAAACCTGGCCTGTGTCGGCGGCATTCAGCCCACCGTCGACAACCTGTCCAATCTTGTGTACATCGCCGAGGAGATAAAGAAGCGGTTCAAGATCGAGCTGCCGATAGTCTCCGGCGGCAACACATTCTCACTGCCACTCCTGGAAACCGGTGCCATGCCGGCGGGAATCAACCACCTCAGGTTGGGGGCCAGCATCGTACTGGCCGAATCTCCCACTCCCCCCGGGCTGTACGAGCTACTCAACAAAGACGCCTTCACTCTGACGGCCGACATCATCGAAGCCAAGATCAAACCGTCTCGGCCCTATGGCGTTTCGGGTGAAGACGCGTTCGGCCGGCGGCCGGTCTTCGATCACGAAGACACCCCCAGCCGACGCCTCATCCTGTCCATCGGCCGGGAAGACATCTCACCCGAAGGACTGACGCCGGTCGATCCGCGACTGAGGGTCATCAGCGCCAGTAGCGATCATCTGCTTGTCGACGCCGGAGAGACGGGCGACGAATACCGCCTGGGCGGGAGCGTGGATTTCACGATCGACTACGGCGCACTACTGATGGCGATGACGTCGCCGTACGTCGAAAAGCGTTATGTCCTGGGCACAGAACCTGTTGCTGCAAACGCAACTCTGGCTTTGCACAACCTCGGACGTGACGGATTGTCCCGACATCTTCTCGAACACGGTTTGCGCGACGACGTGAGTGGGATCGGGTACACGTGCACCGAAAGCGCAACCATCGCAGCTGGATCCACAACATTGCCACTGTGGTTGTCGCCCGACGCCTGGCAGAACACCCGGATTCCGATCGGCACCGACGCTGGAACCGACTTGGGCGCAATCGTATTCGCAGCGCACGGTGACATCGAGCAGCTGCTGCACCTGGCTACCGACGGCCACGGGCCGAGTTTGGAAAACACCGTGCTGGTCGGGGTCAAGAACGCAACCGTCAGCCACAAGCGCGCACTCGACGAATACGGGGTGCTACTGGTGACTATCGACGAAATCGACCGCCACGGTATGGCTTCCCTGATGCCGCGCGTGATCGCAGCGGCCGGTCAAGGTGTCAACGGAGTGCACGTGCATTTCGACCTGGACATCATCGACGGCCGCGTATTGGGCGTCGACGACATGCTGCATCAAGGCGGGCTGACCTTCCGCGAAGCGCACCTGGCGGCCGAGCTCATCAGTGAAACGGGATTAACCCGGTCCATCTCCATCGGCAGCACTGCAGATGAAGATTCAGATGTGAACGGCCGCCAGGCGCGGTTCGTCAACGGACTCCTTGCATCCCTACTCGGACGCAAAGTGGTGAAGCAATAGAACTCTCGATCAGTTGGTGGCAAACCCGGGCAGTCGCTCGACGTCCTCGATGATCGAGAACTCGGACGCGTCGCCCTTGATGATGCGACTGGACTCACCACGGACGTCGACGGGTACGTCGCCGGCCAGTGTCACGCGGTGCACGCTGCGCGCCTGGGTTCCGTAATCGGAAACGCCGTAGTGCTGGGTGGCCTGGTTGTCCCAGATTGCCAGATCACCGGGAGCCCACGACCAGCGAACGGTGTTTTCCAACTTGATGATTCGAGCCTGCAGCAGCTGATAGAGAGCTACCGACTCTGACGGCTTGAGTCCGACAAATTCCTTGACGAAGTGACCCAGAAGCAGAGTCTTCTCCCCCGTCACCGGGTGGATGCGGACCACCGGATGCTCCGTCTCGTAGATCTCCCGCGTGAATTCACCGTAATTGGTCACGCGCTGAGAGTTACCCTGCTGCACCTTGTCCACGATCTCTCCGTAGTCGTAAGCATTGGTATGAACGGCACGCAGGTTCTCGACCAGAACCTTGAGTGAGTGCGGCAGCTGGTTGTACGCAGCGGTCGTGGACGCCCAGGTGGTGGCTCCGCCGTACTCGGGAATGGTGGTGGGGCGCAGGATCGACGCCTTCGGGATGCGGTCGATGAACGTGACGTCGGTGTGCCAACTGCTGGCGGCGCCGTCGAGTACCAACAGCTTGTTGTCCTTGGACGTGAGCGTGGGGTGCGTGGTGGTCTGGGTGCCGAGGGTTCCCGCAAATTCGTACTGCGACACGTCGTCGAGGTGCTGCTGGCCGCGGAAGAACACAACCTTGTGCGCCGCCAATGCATATCGAATTGCGTAGGCCGTCTCTTCGGAGAGATCACCGGAGAGATGAACTCCGTCGATCCGGGCTCCGATCAGCTCTCCGACCTTGTGGACGGTGATGCCGCCGGCTGCGTAAATCGCTTCGGGGGTAAGGGTTACGCGCTCGAGTTCACTGATGGACATGAAATTCTCCTGGGGAATCTAAAGTGAAAGAAGTTGGTGTCGAACGTGCAGATGGGTCAAACCGCAACAGTCAGGTCGGGCGCCACACGTGCACGTTCCCGTCCTTCGCGCTGACGCAGCGGATCCGGAATCGGAACCGCCGCAACCAATTGCCGGGTGTAGTCCTGACGCGGTGAGCGAAATACTTCTGCAGCGGGGCCCTCTTCGATCAATTCCCCGCTGCGAAGTACTGCTACCCGATCGGCTACCTGATGGACAACGGCCAGATCGTGGCTGATGAACAGGCATGCGAAGTTGTATTCCTCTCGTAGATCGGCAAAAAGCGACAAAACATCAGCTTGAACGGACACATCCAGCGCGCTGGTCGGCTCGTCCGCCACCAAAAGTCGTGGCCCGAGCGCCAGTGCGCGGGCGAGCGCAACTCTCTGGCGTTGCCCACCGGAGAGCTCCCCCGGTGCTCGATGCGCAAAAGACCTTGGTAGACGGACTGATTCGAGCAACTCCCCCACCCTGTTCCGCAGCAGCGCGCCGGTCGCAAAGCGATGAACCTCGAGGGGCTCTCCGATGCTCTGGCCCACCGAACGTCGTGGATCAAGCGATGCCGCTGGATCCTGGTGGATGAGAGCCATCCCCTTACGCAGGCCTCGAAGGTTGGTTGCCGAGATCGTCCCGAGATCCGTGCCGTCGAAGCTCACACTGCCACTGGTGGCCCGGATAACCCCGAGGGCTGATCGCCCGAGAGTTGTTTTACCCGAGCCTGATTCGCCGACCAGCCCGACAACCTCACCCGGACGCACACTCAGACTCACACCGTCGACGGCCCGAAACGCCTTGTTACCCAGCCGCGACGGGTAAACGATGGATACGTCGTCGAACCGGAGAATCGGAGTGAGAAGCGAGTCTTCCAATCGTTCGACCAAAGCGACGGCCGGTCTTGCGTGCCCAGCCTCCGGCAACCGGGGAACAGCAGCCAGGAGGGCCTTCGTATACGGCTCAGTCGGTGCCGCAAAAAGATCGAAGACCGACCGCTCCTCCACCACCTGCCCCGACTTCAACACGAGCACGCGGTCGGCGATGTCCGCTACAACGCCCATGTTGTGGGTGATGAGCAGAATTGCGGTTCCGGATCGATCCCGCAAATCTCTCAGCAGTTCCAGAATCTCAGCCTGCACCGTCACGTCGAGCGCTGTGGTGGGCTCGTCGGCAATCAGGAGGTCCGGTGAACCCGACAGCGCCAGAGCAATGACCACACGTTGCTTCTGGCCACCCGAAAGTTGATGCGGGTACCAGTCGACTCGACGCTCCGGATCCGGAATCTCGACCATCGCCAACAGCTCGATCGCCCGGAAACGTGCTGCAGCCCTTGAAATCTTGCCGTGGGCCCGCAGCACCTGGGCGATCTGCCACCCCACCTTCTGAACCGGATTGAGTGCAGTCTGAGGTTCTTGGAAGACCATCGCAGCCTTGATACCTCGTACCTGATTCAACGTTGCCTCGTCGGCTCCGAGCACCTCCTCACCATCGAGTTCGATCGACCCACTCGCCTGCGCACCGTCCGGAAGCAGTCCGAGAACGGCCCGCGCGGTCAGCGACTTCCCGGAACCCGACTCGCCGACCAATGCAAGAATTTCCCCTTGTCTCACTTCGAGATTCACATGATCCACGACGGTAGTCAATGGGCCTCGGGAACCGTCGGCGCCGAACGTGATCACCAGGTCCTTGATGGAGAGGACCGCTTGTTTCGCTGCTGTTTTCATCGCTCGTCCTTTCAAAGTAGCGGAGTCAGATACGGCGGGCCCGGCCGAGGGACTGGGCAATCAGAAGGAAGCTCAGGACCAACGCCGACACGATCACCAGCGGTCCGACTGCGTAAGCCGGATTGGCATCAAGATTGGGGATAGCGCCGGCGATGATGGATCCCAACGACGGATCCGGCGGACGAACCCCGATGCCCAGGAAACTCATCGCGCTTTCCGCAAATACTGCGACCGACATCGAGAGCGCAATCTGCACACCCAAAGGTTCGATAGCGTTGGGCAACACATGCTTACGGAGCACCCACCATCGACTCGCGCCGATTACCTCGGCAGATTCCACGAACGGCAACTCCCGCACCTTGAGAACCGTCGTGCGCACCAGACGCCCGAACAACGGTATTTCCGCAGCCACGATCACGGCAATGACCGGGCCGACCCCGGGGCCGGTGATCGCGACCAAGGTAATCGCCAGAATCAACAGTGGGAAAGCAAGAATCACGTCGAAGATGCGCTGGGCGATGACGTCGGCAACGGGATTGATACTCGACACCAGGCCGGCCAGTGAGCCGATAATCGCGCCCAACGGCACGGCGACCAGCACAATGACGAGGTTGATCCGGATGCCGTAAAGCGAACGAGTGAAGACGTCACGGTTCACCTGATCAGTCCCGAACCAGTGCTGGGCACTGGCGCCCAACAGATTTGCGCCCTCGATCTGCTCGTTGGGCCCGTAGTGCGTCAGCAGTGGTGCTGCAATTCCCGCTGCCGCGATGACCAACAGAATCAGGACACCAGCCAAACCCTGACCGTGTGTCAGAGCCGCAAGGACGGGCCGCGATCGACGAACCTCGAGGTCGACGGGATGATCGACAACAGTCATGATTGGCCTCCGATTCGGATCCGTGGGTCAAGGTAGGCGTGCACGATGTCGGTCACAAGCTGAATCAAGACGAAGATCGTGACCGACAGCAGGAGAAGCACCTGCACAACCGGGTAGTCACGTCGGCCGATTCCCTGCTCGATCAACTGACCGATTCCCGGCCAGGCAAAGATTGCTTCCACCAGAACTGCACCGCCGAGGAGGTGGCCGGTCTGGATTCCGAGCACAGTAAGCATGGTCGGCAGTGCGTTACGTAACGCACTGCGCGTGACCAGGTTCCATCGAGACACACCAGCAGCCTGGGCCGTGATCACGTACTGCTGCGCCATCTCGGTACGCAGGGCTTCCGAGAGAAATCTGGTCAAGGCGGCCGCGACCGGAAGGGCCAGGCACAGAGACGGCAGCACCAGATACTGAAGCGTGATGTCGGGATGAGCAAGGTACCCGCCAGGCGGAACGCCGCCGGACGGCAGCACCGGAATCACTATGGCAAAGACCAGGACAAGCAGAACACCGGTCACAAAATTGGGCAATGCCACCGACAGAGTGTTGAGAACGTTCACCGCCGATGTGAGCCACTTCTTCGGCCACACCACCACCGCCACACTCAGGACCAAGCTCAGCACCACAGCCACGAGCAATGCGCTGCCGGCCAGAACTGCTGTATTGCCCAAACCTGCCAGCACCAGATCTGAAATCTGGCCACCGAGGACAAACGAACGTCCCAGATCCAGCGTCAGCACGTCGCCGATCCACGAAATGTACTGCGCCGGAATCGACTTGTCCAGACCGAGCGAATGACGAATGGCTGCAATCGATTCGGGCGTCGCATCCGGGCCGGCCAGCGCCAACGCAGGATCACCAGGCACGAGTCGCATCACCGAGAAGATCAGAAGTGACGCCAGAAAGAGAACCACCACCGCCGACGGTATTCGGCCGGCAACATAGCGAATCATGTTCTCCCCTAGGCCAGGAAGGTGTTGGCGAACTGCGGCTGACGACCCTTTGTCCACGCAAGATCACGAACTGTGGATGCCGCTGATACCTGCGGAACGACCACGCCGATCTCGATCAGGAACAACTCGTCGAGTAGTTGCGTTCCCAGATCGGCGTACAGCTTCTTGGCCGCGTCACTCGAACCATCCGGTACCTGCCATGCAGCGTCGGCCACTGCCGAGTACGCCGGCGAACTGAACTTGGATGCGTTGTGGGCGGCGTTGAAGGGATAGGCACTGACCGTCAACGTCGACGGAACATACTGGGCAAACGTGTGATTGGTCAACCACAGACCCTTGAACTCAGCGCCGATCAGCTGTTTGAAAAAGATAGTTGCCTCGACGGGATCCAACTCGACGGTGATTCCAGCCTCGGCAAGATTGGCCTGAACGATCTGCGCTGCCGCCTCGAAATCCGGGCTTGCGCCGGTATAGGTCAATGAAATCGTCGGCAGCGCTCCGACCTCACTCACCAACCCGCGGGCCTTCGCAACGTCACGGGTATACGTCGAGTTCTTGGCAGCGTCGTACGCCGGCGACGATTTCGGCCACGGCAGATTCACGGCGTAACCCGTGTCGCGATAGACCTCCGTCATGATGCGTTCTCGATCGATTGCATAGGCCAAGGCTTTTCGCGTCCGGACGTCAGTCAGCCCCTCGGCGGTCACATTGGCGCCGAGATAGATCTGCAATTCGGCCCCGTCGATCGACGTCGTTTCGAAGCCGCTGGTCTTGGCCAACGTCTGCGAGTCCCGGAAGGTCAACCAAGCCGGAGAGACCAGCGCGACCTGGCCCGATTTCAGTGAAGTCAGACGTGCCTGCGAATCGGGAACGATGCGCGCTTCCACCCGATCGAGGTACGGCCGCTCCGCAATCCAGTAGTTCGGGTTGCGTTCGAACGAGATTGCACTGTTCGGCGTCCGTGAAACGAATACGAATGGTCCTGTGCCGATGAAAGATTCACCGGTTACTGCCTTGTCAAACGTCTGGGAGTCGAAAATGGGTGCCAGGTCGAGCAAGTCGAAGATATTGCCGGTTCTATGCGCGAGGGTGATGACCAGGGTGTGTGGGTTCGAGGAATCGAACCCGGTGATAGCGGCGGCGGTACTTCTGAGCTGGGCGGAGAACTTGGGGTCGGCGTAGGCGCGAAGCGAAAACTCTGCGTCTGCCGAGGTGAACGGTCGACCGCTGTGGAACGTGACGTCGTCACGCAAATTCAGCGTCAGCGTGAGACCGTCGTCCGAAAGCTTCCAGTCCTTCGCCAGAACAGGCTGGGGCACTACGGAATCGAGCGGATACCGGGTCAATGTCTCGTACACGAGACCGGAAAGGGTGACACCCGCTGCGGTGGTGCTGGTCAGCAATGCTGACGGGCTGATGTCGTCCGGGATTGCCAGCGTCAGTGTGCCGCCGCGAACCGGATTCACGGATTCTCCGGCCCCGGAAGACTGTTCACCAACCGCCGAAGAGCACGCAGCGAGCGAACCGCTACCGAAGATTGCAAGCGCAGCAATGGCACTGCCACGGAAAAAGGCACGGCGGTCGAGGCCGGCCGTCGAAAGAGACGAGTTCACGACAGTTTTGGTCCTTCGTACGAGGGTCCGCAGCAGCGCACTCAGGGTGCGGGCATGCGAAACGAAATGTGTATCGTCCTGGCGGCCTCGAACACCCCGGTAATGAAGGGGAAGTGAGGGCTACGCCAGCCGGTGTGGCACTGAAGAAATCAGCGCAGACATCGCAGAGGGACGGACACGGTAAACCTTCCGGTCAGATTCAAGGCGCCTGCCTTGATAAACACACTTAATCATTTCCCCCGATACTGAGGACATAGTTGAACTCACCGTGATCTGAACTCGTGAGTCTGTCTACCGCTCAACGGGACAGCACTCCCGGTGCCGCACACCATCGCGATAGCGTCCGAGAAACCAGACGTCGACACCGAGGAGACCCATGCAGCCCGAAAGCCCGGCCGAGCAGATCCGAACCACCCTCGCACGGATCGCACACCTCGCAGATACCGGAACCGTCGAGGACTACGTCGAACAGTTCACTCACCAGGCCGAATGGACGATGCCCGCCAACCCGGACCGCGGATTGCCGACGCAGGTACGACGCGGCCGCGACGAAATTGCGGCCGGCGTGCGTGAGCGTCGTAGCGCCGGAATTCAGGGACCGGGCACGTTCACCCGCCACGTCACCACCGCTATCGCCGTCGATGTCACCTCGGAGACGACTGCGCTCGCCGAGGCTGTGTGGACGTTCTACGTCGATACCGCTACTGCACCTCGGCTGAGCGGCGTCGGGAGTTACGCCGACGAGTTCGAACTCGAGGATGGCCGCTGGAGACTGTCGAAGCGAGTGATCGCGCGCGGCTGACGGTCAGTCCTCCTCACCGGTGATCATCTCGCACCAGTCTTCGACCTGATCGATCCCTTCGTCAGCCCACTCCGGGCTGTTGTCCTCCAGGGCGTCGAAGACGCTCTCGCAGGTCAGCGCGTTCGGTAGACTTCCCGAACCCCCAGGTTCCGAGTCTTCGGCGGACGCAATCGAGACGGGACCAGCGACCAGCGCGAACGCGACGACGCCGGTCCCGACCAGGCTTTTCACACGCATGATTGACTCCTCCACACTTGCCGATGTTTTCGGAGTACCCGGAGCCAGTCGCGTTATTCACTTCGATCGCGCGTTGACGACTCTTGACGCCAGTGATTGCACTCGACTGACCACCATCGCCGCGGATGTCCGGAGGCTGCACCTGGCGCGTACTCCGCCCCGAACTTCGGTATCCGCGGCACGCATGACGTCATCGATGACTGCGGTCAACCCCTGCCAGTCCACCTGTTCCAGAGCCACTCCCGCCGATGCGAACTGCGGAAGATCCGGCAACGGCGGCAGCTGAGGCGACGCTACGGCGTCGAAACCTCCGTCGAGCCAACTGAATTCTGCACCCTCCACAACTTTGTCCGACAGTATCGTCGAATCGAGCCCTGTCATCGCCTTTTCGACGCCGCCCAACTCGGGAACTTCCATAAATCGCACGGCCGGCGGATCGAACGCGTACACGACGTCACTCAACCGCTCCGTGGTGCCATTGCGATTCGACGCTGTCAACCGGAACTGTCCCGATTGTTTGAGCATGAGCAGATGTTTCGACTCGCTGATATCGAGCTTGTGGATCTCGCCCCACGGCGTTTCGAGTGCAAGTTCTCGATATCCCGCAGCGTGCCAAGTGAATTCGATGTATTGATTGCGCAGACCATGTCCAGGAACTGCACCGAACATGCCGATGGAGGGCGGAGTCGACAGCGACATGATCTGGCTGTAAAAGTACTCGTACCAATCCAGTGCACTCGGGCGAAGTTCGCTCTTGCCGCCGAGTCCACTCTCGAACAATACAATTCCGTCGTGATCAATTCGTCCCGCCAGTGCAGCCAGCACCGAACTCCGGTCACCACCGACGCCCAGAATATCGCGAAACAGCACTGCCAATTTGTATCGGTCCGTGCCAAGATCCTGAACCGTCTGCCCACGAACAGATTCGGGCGGTTTCATGCCTGGTGCATGTATCTCCGGAATACTCGACCCCGAGGAACTGCTCAATGTGAACTCCGACGCAAGCAATACAACGTCGATCGGATCTGCGCTCCACACCACCCGAAGCGGACCGATGTCCCCGAACACAACGGAACGAGAATGCAGGAAGTGAACGGCGCGAGCAATTTGGGCACAGTAGGTAATTCGCGAGATGATGTCGTCAGGTTCGACAACAAGCGAAGCCTCGACCGCACGCGAATGTTCGGGACTGTTGAGCCAATCCAGAGTTCTGGCTACCTTCACCTGCCCAGAATGTGGCGTGTGCAGACTCTCTTCGAATCGGGCGGGTAGAACCCCGGTGATGTAACCCACTGCGGCGCCGTTCGATTCGACAATTTCGAGCGGCCACAGAAACAACGAATCGAGTGTGCGTCGATCGTTGTCGGGCAGCCTCCGCCGAAACTCGATCAACTCTCGCATGTTCGGCGCGAGGCCCGAATCGTCGTCCGCGAACTCGCGGTACAGACAGCGGAAACCTCGACCGACCCCCTTGGGTGCCTTGATCTCGGACACCAGAAAGCCTTCCGGCACATCGATAGTACGGAGGACAACCAGATCAGGAAGACTGATACTCACGCTTTCACTTCCTGCCCGAAAGAACGTGCAACCGGTTCATGAGACCACATAGCCGAGCCCTCCCATAGCGGCGCTCAAGGCGGTACTTTCCATCAATTCCGCACACGAATCCGCGGAACTGCCGACGGCAGCACGTACCAGTTTCCGGCAGATCTCGACAAACAACTCCGTCGACAGTGACGGATCAGCGACCGTTCTACGCCTGCGCGGAATCTGACTGTGGTGAACGGAGAGAAGGGAATCGAACGCATCCTCCCCCACCAACCAGACCAGGAGCGGCGCCTGCGAATCAACTTCCAGAATCTCCATGTTCTGCGCAACGGCCGTACCCGAACCGACCACAATCGACAGCACCCGGGAAGCCGGAATTCCGTCGTACATCCGGCCGCGCCCGTAGTCTGCGCGACTGTCGAAATATACGGTGCCGCCCTGGCCGCCGGTAACTGCAACCTCCAGCAGGTCTACCAGAATCGGCCGACGGGCAAACTCGTCATTCAGCCACTTCGTCAGTGGTACAAGACATTCAAGCTCAGGGGTGCTGATGAGTCCGCCCAGCGCAACACGAACATCGATCCGTACCCGAGTGATCGGTTCGATCTCGAGCCCGGCAGTCACGGCTGCATCGTCTCCGGCCGCGGCAGATGCGACGCCTGATCGGCAGCCCAGTTCGTCTCGGACATCCAGTGCGGCAGCGGCCCGGCTGCATGCGCTGTGCCTGCCACAGGGTTCTGGGGGTAGCTGCCGCCGACGTAGGCGGCAGTTACCGTCTCACGCTCGGGGGATACCGCCGGCTTGTCGAGCACCACACGGTTCGGCGGCGCCGCCGCCGGAGCAAACGTATCTGCCTCTCGCTGCCTCGACCGCTCGGGCTGCGCGTCACTTGCCGGACGCACCTGCCCAGCCCCGACCAGTCCACGCTCCCATTCCCGCAGACGCTCCGAAGACACACGCTTGGCGTGACGGCTCCATTGTTCGAGTGCCTCGTCGACAACTTCGGCCTGATGCGCCACAACGGTTTCGTTGACCTTGAGGACTGTTTCCTGCTGCTTGCTGATCCGATCCTGTTCGGCCTCGAACTCTGCATCTCGTCGAAGTTCACTCACGCGCTTGCGGGTATCGATCACCTCGGTCGCGTCGCGCTTTTCTTCCTCTTCAAACGCTTCGACCAATTCGTCGTATGCCGTTCGAGTACCCGCGTTGGACATCACTTTGAACAGAACGGGCAGAAGTTCGACAAGCATGAAGAGGATCGAGACCGCCATGTGCGCCATACCGGCGGTGCCGTCGCTACCCGACAGATCGTTGAGAGCCTTGAGCCGCGCAATGATTCCGGTGTTGGCCTGTTCGAGGGCATACGAACCGTTCTGCGCGCTGTCGACCTGCGAACGCAGCGTCTCGACGGTCTTCTCGACTATCGGCAGATCGTTCTCCGCGTCAGCGACGGCCTTCTTACTCTCCTCGAGGAGAACTCCCTTGAGTCGCTCGATAACCGCGGCCTTCTCACCTTCCTTGACGGCTATCTGGTCGAGAGTGCCCTGCCACAACTTCTCGGCATCGTCTGCCAGCCTCTTCTTTTCGACACACAACGCCGCACATCCCGCCACACCGGTACCGGCCGAACCCTCCTCTTCTTGAAGAGCTCTCGTGCGCGCAGCATCGTAATCAGCCTTTTGCTTTGCTGCAGTCGCCTCGAGCTTGTCGATCTCCGCTTGAACCAGGCCGACCTCCGGATTGACTGCCGGATCGGCGGTGGGCCCGGCATTGATCAGGGCACGCATTTGAGCTAGCTCGGCTTCGGCCTCGGTCAGGTCCGAACTCAACGTCGAATCCTTGAGTCCCGTACGCAACTCTTCCTGCGACGTGAGGATATTGCGGTTGAGCTGAGTTTCGATTTCGCTCTCGAACACCTTCAGCATCAACGGCGTCGAGATGACAAAGCCGATGACGATGGCCAGGACCACTCGGGGCAACGCCAGCATCAGACTGCGGCCGATACGCTTTTCGCCGGAGAGTCCGATCACCAACAACCGGTCGAGGTTGAGAATCGCCAGGCCCCACACCAAACCGCCTGCAATAGCAGTCCATCCGGTCGCAATGCCGGTAATCGACAATGCATAGGCAGCCGAAATCGTGGCAAATCCAGCCGTCGTCAGCAATACCGCACCCATCGCGGTCTGCTTCGCTACCGAGCCCGGAAGTTTCTCCAGGACATCGACGCGAGAGCCCGCCAAGCGCGCAAGAAAGTACTTTTTCATACCGATCCATTTCAAGTCTACGAGAAGAGATATCGAGGGCTACGTTTTCGACTGACCGAATCTGGCCAATGTGAGAGGAAAAAGAATGTAAATCATCGTGAGGGACAACAACATCGGCAAGGCCGTCGACATCTGCCACATTCGCACGTACCCGACAAACGAGTAGCACGAATCGGCGACTACCGGTCCGGTGAACGACTGGATGGTCTGGCAGGGACCGTACGACGGCCAGGTCGGTGTGGAACCGTAAATTGCCTGCGGCGTTGTAGCGCCCTGCCAACCGTCGGTCATCTCCGCCATCACCGAAGGAGCTGCCATAGCCGTGAGGTCGCCTCGAAAGAACACTTGCACGGCCGGTACCGAAAGCAGTGCTGCAACAACGACTATCAGCAGGTACGCGGTAACCTGGTACCGGCGACCAGGCGCCGCACCAGGACCGATACTTTCCAGTCCGGATCGGATCCGGCGGTGCAGTTTTTGTACAGAGAACAGTGCGATCACCGCAACGACATATCCGAGCGGCCTCCAGAGAATCGACCCCAGTGCGATCGCGGAGAGCACAGGCATCATCGTAACTACCAGCAACGACGCAGAGTACGGATTAGTCAGCAGTCCTCGTAGATCGGCGGTGCGGCGGGAAGCGAGTTCAGTCACCCGTGTCCGTCCACGACAACGCCATACGAAGTCGCGAGTTCCGCGAGACCCCCGTCATAGCCCTGCCACACCGAGCGCACTCGCCAGCGGCCGGCCCTCATATAGAACTCGCCGACGATCATCGCCTGTTCTGTGGTCCCGTGCACGCATACTGAATCGACAATCGGAACTTCGTTGTCCGTCAACACCATTCGTAGCGGATTCAATTGGCTGAACGAACCGTCACCGGTGATGACGACCCCCAGTGCCACGCGGTGATATCGCGGCGCAAGGGCGCCGAAATCGATGTCCACACGTTGAGTGTCGGGCGCTAGCGTGGCAAGTTTGACCGCTCCACCGCCGCCCACCGGCGTGTTGTAGAAAACAAAATCCTGGTCGCCGTTAACTTTTCGATTCTCGTCGAGGAGAAACGCAACGAGGTCGACGTCCAAAAAGTTCGATGCGGGCTGGGTCCAGGAGACCGAGCATCCCCAGCGCAGAGAGTCCGGCGATAAATCTACCGCTTCACCCATGACAATCGTGCGGGGCTCCGGTTGCGTTGCAACCGGATTGGGTGCCGATTGGGGTGCTGGAACCGATTCCGGCAGCCTGATCAATGGTTCTGGTGTGTGCAGTATCGGCTCGGGAGCAGGCCCGGCGGTCAATCGATCCCGCCACGCAACCGCTGCGTCGCGACCCAAACCGCCGGCAACAGTGCCGACCGCAAGGTTGAACAGTTCGGTCTGATCGACCAATGCCCACGGTGAGTGTTCCCGGATAACCTCTGCCGCGGTTCCCATCGACTCATGCATCTCCGGCGATGACGCCACGGCCATGGCCAAGGGCCACAACCGATGCACGCTCCCGTTCGCGAATTTCTTGTCGATGGATTCCTGAAGATCAAGCGCGTCGTGGGCCGTCTCCGGATCGACGAGTACCGCTTCGGCCAGAAGTGAAGCCTGCGTGACGGTCACGGACATCCCGCGCTCAGTCTGATGCGGATCGACCGACATCTCTCCCAGGCTGCAGTTGTCGTCCTCGCCGATCACCACGGCGCCGGTTCCCGCCCACATTGCCAGACTCGACACGGGAGCAGTGATCAGATGTCTGTCAGTGCCCACCTGAGCCGGGTCCATGGCGTGCTGCCAACGGAATTCGTCTGCCGAACTAGGTGCGCCGAGCATCGACACAGCGCCACTCCACAGTCGCCCGACCGGCAAGTCACGTACGCCGAGAACAACAACCGGACCGCCGCTGCGCGACGCATCGACCGCGTCGAGCAGCAGACTCAGTACACCGGTTCGCCATGTACCGGGTTCGAGGAGAAAGTCGAGGATCTCCGCGCGCGTTACCGCGCTCGGACTCGGATCCGATTGAGTCATGACGTCACTGCCAGTGCCACACGCCGCGGGTTGCGAGCACCCAACGGACAGGATCGAGGCAACGGAATGGTGTGATTCCACTGGCGTGCAAGCGATCTCCAACGGGAGATTCTCCCAACGCTGAAACAGCGAAGTAGCGGTTGGCCAACGGACGGCCGGTGTGCGGCTGATCCACCGACATCACCATCGGGGTGGCATCCAGCTTCTTGAGCAAGCTGCGCACTTCCTGATTGAGAAGCTGACCGTCGCCGTCATGATACGGCGCCGGCCGCAAGCTGAAGTCCCGCGAGAACGCCGCTCCCGGATTGGACATGATCCGGCTCCAGTCACTTCCTTCGACGCTCTGAAGCGCCTGCAGTGCATCAAATTTGGAAAGAATGATGGCCAGGTTCGGAGTTCCCAACCCGATGATGCCCAAAACAGTGCGCAATACGGTTCGGGGATCGCCGCCTACCCGCTCTTGAGTGGGCACCAGATCGTGCAGTTGGTTGGTCACCGATTCGACCTTCAGCGGATCGAACATGAAAAGCACACCGTCCGCGTGCGCGAAGAACTGCAGCCACGGCGCTCGTGCGTTCTCCTGATTCTCGAGGTCCTCGCCGGCAACGTCGCGAATCACGAGAATCTGCGACACGTTGTTCCAATGGCCGAGACTGAAAATCAGTGGCTCTCGCTGGTACGGATTTCCGGTGTGCGCGGCCGGGGTGGCTTCGAGGATTCCCCGAGCCTCGTACAGCGGCGCCTCGTAATGATCGCGATATGTTGCTTCGGTAGTGCTGTCGAATGGTTCGACGACGGCATTGAAGCTCTCACCGAGCAATTGCAGTTGCTTGATCAGCACCGCAATGTAGACGGTCTTACCCGTTGCACGGGCACCTGCCATCGCGATGCAGGTGACCTGTGCGTTGCGCCAGCCGTCAACGAGCACGTAGTGGCACGTGGGGCAGACTTCGCGGACGGGTCCACCGAGCTCGAGCTCAGCGTATTGCGGCGGCGGCGCCCAGCTCGCATGAGCGTCCGCCGGCCGACGCAACTCGATGATCTTGCGCGAGAGCACCTGGCCACCGTGATACGAGCTGGCAACCGGGTCTGCCTCGGTTGTCGTACCGGACACCTGGGTCCAGGCAAAATGGTCAGCAGTCAAGCTGACGAAGCAGCGTGGGCATTTGCTCACGGGAAACCACCGGTGGTCGAATCGGACATAACAGGAGACAATAGCTGGGAAACTATCCGGGACAGTCCACCCGGATCAGTGATGAGCGTCGCCACCGCCCCCGGCGCGATCACAGTGCAGTACGCCCCGACAGGAACCGTCCCCGGTAACGCATCGGACAACACCACCAGATGCCGAATCGCCGACGAGTCAGCCGTGGCCGCAGCAAAGTCAGCCGGTACGGCGTCGGTGATCGTGTAGACGATTCGCCGCGACTGCTCGGCAGATGGCAGAGCACGCGTGGCCTGGAAGCCGACACCGAGCAGCGCCGAATCCAGGTGTCCCTGAAGCACCGGCAGGAGATCGCGCAGTGCACATTCAGGCACGGGGTGCGTCTGCGAGCCGAGCACGGACACCGCCGGTGTCACATCGCCGAGCACAGTAGAGACTCCGGCCAGCAGATCTGCGACGGTAGCAACACTGGAATCGTCGAAACGACGCATCATCGACATGGAACTGTCGACGTCGATACTCACCGCGTATCGCTCCGCATCGCGAAGTCGATCGGTACGCAGAATTCCGCGGGCACTCGAGCGTGCCAGAGAAGCCAATTCACCCAGAGCAACATCGACTTCAGTTCTCCGCGCGGCAATTTCGAGCGAATCAGCACCCAACGTGACGGTGGCCAGATCGGCGCGATGCAAACCTGAAACATCCATCGGCCGAAGCTCGGCGCGGTCAGGGTCGTGATCGTTCTGGCTGTCGACACCGATCGTCACCCGCAGGACAGTTCCCTGAGGAAACGCAACAAGCCCGTTGCCGGGGCGAGCTGAAATCGTGATGACGTCTGCCACGCGAGGCAGAATCATCAGCCCCGGTCGAGGATGCACAGCACCAGTAGATTGGCCGGATTCCGCAGTGGCCGAAAGTTCGACACCCACTCCACCTGCATCGGCACTGACAGCCAACGGCCGGCGCGGAAGTTCTACTCTCCCAGATCCATCGAGCACATATGCGGGCATCAGCTATTGTCCCTTCTAAAACGAGCGAACATTCCATTTGAAGTCGGCTCGGACTTCGCCGTGACTAAATAGTCGAACCATTGCCACGCATGAGGGCGGTATCTGTCGACGTCCACCAACTGACCCGCGGACTCCCGACGCCACGCTTCATCACGAAACATGTCGACGATGGGCGACAGACTGTTGCGGTCGGCGTCATACAGATCGGCCAGCGACTCACGTGCCAGGAACTCCAGGAGTCCGTTTCCGTTCTTGCTCCCGAGTCCGAGACTCGTCAGGAGATCCGGAGTTGGGCGTTCCGTCTCGGGAGCGCCATCGGTCAAGAGCATCACTGTTGCCAGCAGCCACTCCCGATCGATGATGCGTGACCGAATCAGCTCGGCAATATTGTCGCTGACATAGTTGCTCGGACCCAGAATCGATCGCCTCAAACCGGCAATCTGAGCGTCACCAACAAACGGCACAAAGGGCGCACCGTGTCGGTCGCGAGCCCATCGGGATGTGAAGAACAGAACCGCGAGCCTGTCCAGGATATCGTTGGACAGTTCGGCAATCTCGGCTGCGTTCAGGTGGCAGTAATCGATGAGGGCGGGTCGCATCAGCCCTACCCGATACTGCAGTTCCCCGGAACCCTGCTCTGCCCATCGATCGATGAATCGCACCTGCGCCCAGGCCAATGCGGTTTCATCGCCCCGCCGATTCGGCGGGGTGATGACCGTATCCAGTCGTTGAGCCTCCACGTCGGTACACAACAGATGTGCTGCTGCCGTCGCGAGTTCGCCTGATCTCGGATTCAGATTATGCGACACCATGATCCGCTGAAGGAACCGTGGCGCAATCACTCCGGGATATTGTGCGGCCAAGTTCACGAGATCCTCGGCAAGAAGATGGGGAGAACTGAGCAATCTGCTCGCCGGTGAGGGCACAAACCCACCGTTGTAGGCCTCCCACAGAACGCGCCACAAGGATTGCGGCACATACGTTCCCCAACCGTCCGCGCCGTGATCAGACGGTCCGGAAAGTTTCCGGAGCACCAAATCCGACGCTAACGCCACGGCAGACTCGGCGACGACCTCCGGGTGCACGTCGATTCGCCCATCCGTGGGCAGATCGTCGAACTGCAGCATCCACTCGATCACATCACCTGGTACGCGAGCACCCAATGGTCGGGTTGCGAAGTACCCCGCGCCTTTTCCATCCGTGACGCATCCCCGAAGCAATCCCCGAAGCGGGGCATCGATCGCGCCGACGCCCTCGATAAAGGACGAGGCAACCGCTTCATCGAACAACAGGGGCACCACTGCCCACTCGACCAGACTCTGCACGACAGTGACGATGACATCATCGGTCACTCCGGCGAACATGATCACATCAGCAAACCGAAGGATTTCCGTTTCAATAAGGAACCGCTTGTCAGACTGCACACGCGGATTCTTGACACTGAGCCGGTTGAAGAAGTCCTCTGCCGTCGCCTCCACCATGGCCAAGAGCCCACGCGATGGCTGAAATTCGAAGCGCCCCAATTCATCACGAAAGTTGTACGGCCCACTCGACCAACCCGGGACGCGCCGAACGAACTCAAGAAACTGAAGCCAGCGTTCTTCGGACTGTTCGGAAGTGTCGCTGGGGAGCGCAAGAATGTCATGCATTGCCTGGGATGGTTCCCGGCGCTGCACCGAGTCCGGAGCATACGTCGAAGCAGGCGCGTAGCCATCCGGCCAACCCGGTACCGGCTTCGCGGTAGATGACGATGCAGCATGCGGAGCCGGTATGGCCGACGGCATAGGCGCGGGCGATGCCTGGAACCGCACTGCCGGCAACAGCGGCGGGACATGATTGATTACTCTCATCGCTTCGGTGTGCGCGTCACGAAAATCATCATCGACCCGCACGAGTGTCGCCAAGGGCCAAGCTGTTTCGGCACCACGCACCGGGTCTGAATCGGCAATCGCATCCAGGTCCCCCAACGCCTCGACTGCAGTGTCCGGATCCAGGAGCACTGCCTGCGCCAAAGCTGACCACTCTGTGACTGTGACCGCGACCCCCGCTGCGGTGAGGTGCGCCTCGACGCCAAGTTCGCCCGGTGACAAGCTCTCGATTTCGCTGATTACAACGAAACGATCTGGCAGTTCCAAGCTTTCGAGATCTTCGACCGGAACGCACACGACATGCACGTTCAACTCGTCGAGGTCTTCGGCACTCGGCCGCCGCTCGAAGGTGGAGAAGTAGAAGTGCGTCGACGCGGCGGCCGACATCAGCGCACTCAGGGCACCGATCCACATCGCGCCCCGGTCCGGATTCTCAACCCCGAGAACGACTGTGCCCCCGTTATGCATCGCATGATGCACTGCATCGAGCAGGACACACAGCACACCGATCCGCCACACGTCAGGATCGAGAATGAACTCCACCACTGCCCGTAGATCCACTACAGTGCCCGAACGAAACTCCGCGGCCGCAGCAAGCCCAGCTCGAAGCACCTGTTCGGCACCGAATGGAATCAACCAGTCACTGGAGTGCCACAACGAAATCGGCCTTCGACGCGGAGGCAGTTCCGGATTTCGGTCGACGAGGACGTGAACGAACACGTTGCCGGGGCGTCCCGATGCGTCCGAACCTGCCGGTACTGAATGCCAGTACGCAACATCACCGTCGTAGAGGGGTCCGTAATGCAGACGCCGCGGCCTCGACTCGATCTGCTCCTGAGTCGGAAAGGCCGGGGGCGCAACAACTGTTTCCAACCGAGTGTTGATGCCGGCACGCACTGCATCCTGCTCGGTCTCGTCCAGCTCGCCTGCAACGTCTTTGACCTGCCAGCCGCCCAGCACCTGACCGCGTCCGGTAGTCGGCCGATCAAAAGAGGTGTACGTCAACTGCCCGTACCGCGGGGTGCCGGCAAGCGCGAAGGCCTCAGCGCCGACTAGGTTTTCACCGCTCATCCCGCCTGCCCAGCTGACGCGCCTCGGCCGTCGACCCAGAGCTTCTCGACGGCCGGATCGATCAGGGCAAAGGTACTCCGATGGCTCGGCTGCAGATCTGCGAACAGCCGAATATAGCCGTAGAGCCCGCGCACGTCGGCACTCCACGTCGCTCCCCGATCAGCCCGACTGAGCTGGTTGGGCTGAAACTGCTTCGAACGTCCGTTGCCATCTGCTCCCGCAGCCCACACATCCACGGCTGTACCGTCCATGGAACTCAACGGCAATCGATTTGCGTTGTACACCAACATAAACGGCGGCGATCCGTGCGTATCACGTTCCGGAGCGAGCGTGATATCGACCGTGGAACCGGAATTGGGGCCGACAATGTCGTACTGCACCCGCAGCAGTCCGGGATAGTCGACGACAGTCGGCGCGCCCAGCACCTTGGCACCGGCCGTGTACGACACGGGAACCACATGCACCGAGCATCCGATCGCGGGCAACTGCGCGGGGAAATGCAGGCCTCCGTCCCGCTCGTAGCGGTTCCGCGAGATCTCGTGCCCGGCCGGCTGAGCCAGTGCGCTTGCCGAATCCATATCGCGTGTACTGACATACACCTCGATGGCAGCCGCACCTTCGGGCCAGGCGAACGTCAAGAGTTGCTCGGCGCAGCGCTCCACCAAACGCAAATGCCGGACCGCTCCGAGTGGTCGCGTCGCCGATACCGTCTTCCCGACCTGAACGCTGTTGTCGAGAGTCGTCACCGGCGTGAAGTAGGCGCGCGTCCATCCACGTGGCCAGGACACTTCGGCCATCACACAATTCCCGGTCTGGGCGCCCTTGATCGGATGGATCAGACGCGCGTCGGTCGGCAGCCCTCCGGACGCTTCGAGAGCGCCTTCCGCCAAGACCGATTCTTCGATGCCGGGTTTCGGGCCGCTCTCGGTGCGGTAGATGACGACCTTGCCCACCGGCGGACTGCTCCATCGCAAGTCGAAGCGGGGTTCCTCGGCGTCACCATAGGTCTCGACGGACAGATCGAGTACCGGCGAAAGAATCACCGAAACCGCAACGACCTCCTCGACCGGCGGCGACAGTTCGGTACCCCCGTCTACCGGCACTTCGCAGATAGCTCGATACAAATAGCGCTGACCGCGTTCCGCTGTCGAGTCCACAAATCCACCGAGGTTGTCGTCGTCTGGATGGAGCCGAACCTGACCGCCCGTTCCGGGACCGCCCGCCAGTGCCATCCGCATGACGCGAACAACTTTCACTCCGGGCCAGGTGTCCCAGCGCCCGATGACCGTGCCCTCGTCCTCTGAAATCGCCAGATCCACGACGGGACTGATGATCTGAGCCGTGCCGATCAGGGTCGGCTGCTCCGAGGCCGCATCGGCGATTGTCCGTCCGACATGGCACCACACCTGAACGAACCGCACTGCCGAACTCGGCGGACGCAAATCCGTCAGCGAGACGTCCGTCGTAGCACCGAGCAGTTCCCCGGCTTCCGGCTTGTAGGCACGATTTTCCTCGTTGGAGACAACCCGGTAGATGACAACCTGGCCGCTGCCGGCCGCATACGGTTCCCATTCGAAGCGATATCCCCCTTGAGACTTCTTTGCAGCCAGCTTGATTCCGTTGTCGACGTCAATGGAATAGTCGAATTCACAGAAATCGTCAGCACTCAGCTCAAGCAGATTTGCTACGACGGGCGTCTGCGGCACGACTGGTGCCACGGTGGCAGGTTCGGTAGCCGGCGCACTGCTCGGAGCGGCAGCGTCGGCGTTGTTGCCGAGTCCGGCAATGACATTCGCGATGTGTCCAGCCATGGGCTTGGCTGTGCGCGGAAGCATCGATTCGATTTCCGTGCTTGTCCGTCGGTTGGAACGCGCGATCTGCGTGAGATGCGCATCCTTGATCACGCCGATCTGCAGTTGGTCGGCCGCAATCGCTCCCGATCGCCATTGCAGAAGTGCGTCGAGTACCTGTCCGCTCATCGCTCAAGCCTCTTTCAGAAATTCATGCCGTCGATGGACGGCGCTCGGAAGGGATCGGAGACGGGGGCCGCACTGGGTGCACCACTGAAACCGCCGAGTGCCACGGAGTCCGGCGATACCGGAATCTCGTAGGAGTACTCGTCCACGGCGACTTTGCCCTCGCCGCCGAATTGGAGTTCCTCCCGCGCGAGCCCTTCACTGAACTGTGTAGTCACCGCGATCAAACCGAGTCCGAGCCGCGCTTGATCGGCACGGCCGCCGCGCACCGCTGCGCGACCGCTGGTTGACGCGAGGTCCGTCAGCAACGTCCGATCGAAGAATCCACTCTCCGCGAACTCTCCCCGAACGCCGACGCCCGCCATGAAACCGTCGAGAGTCAGTATCCGAGACTGACCTTCGTCGCGAACCTCGACCGAGGACACCAGCTCAGTGATCAACGAAGCCTTGGATCCACCGAGCTCGGTCAGAGCGCGTTCCCAGACCACATCGGCGCCGTCGAGTTCGATTTCACCGGCAGCCAACTTGGACGCCCAGACATCGAGTGCAGAACCCGAACCCCAACCTTGCTTTGCGTACAGCAATTCTGGACTTTGTCGCACGTCCAGCCCCAGCGCCCCCAAGTGCTCGCCGGCGCCGCGGGCCAGCTCGTCCCAAGGCGACGTCATCCAGCCCACCGTGAACAACTCACTGCGCAGTCGCTCGGCAACTTCTACGATCCGAACGGCCTCCGGACGCGCTGAACCGATGGCAGCTGAACGCGGAAGTCCCCAATTGATCTGGCGCGCCGAACCGGAACGCTTGGGCGCTTTCCCCAGCGGCTCGGCCAGGAAAGCCCCTAGTGCGCCGCTCCACGAAACGTGCTGACGGTAGGCGGCGGACAGCTGATCCAGATCACGGAAAGCAGTGCGAAGATTCGCCTGATCCGCTTCCAATTCTCCGGCTGCTCTTCGTTGCCGATTGAGCAACTGGAACAGTTCTTGCTGACTTCGTGTGAACAGGATGAACAAGCTGGAGAACCAGATGAGGATCGCGACAACGACGATCAACGCGCAGTGCCACCACTTCAGAACGTCGCGATACGTCAAGTACCCCGCTACACCCATGATCACGATGGACAGGAACGTGATTATCTGAGCCCATCGGGCGAGACTGCGTTGACTCCCGCGAATCCCCTCGGATTGGTCCTCGAATCCGGAGTGCGCGCGCAGCTTCATGACAAGGCCACTGATTTCACTTCTCGTCGAATGCATTCCCTCGGCAAGGATCTGGCCGAATGCGAAGCCGTACGAACGACGAATGGTCTGCCCCCAGGCGTCCACCGCACTGACGGTTCGACGCGCTTCCAATCCCAGAACCTGATCTTGTTCGAGTTCACGCAACTGAGCGCGGAAGTCCGAGATCGCCATGACGTCGTGCGCATCCAATCCGGATACGCCGGTGCTGGCCGCGATAATTCCCGGTACGTCGGTAAAACGTTGAGCTTTACCCGGAACGATGTCCCCGGCAATACGAATCACGGCCCGGTTGGCGCCGACCTGAACTGGCGGCAATCCCTGCGAACGTTCGCCCGCGTCAGCCAAAGTGAGTGCACCTGCCGAATAGTCGCTCCACAACCGCGACAAGTCGGCAGATGCTGCGTGATGTCGATTATCGGTTCCGGGGTCCAATGCCGTCATCATCTGATGTGACGCGTCACTGAACTCGGACCACTTCACCGAGCGCCCGTCCGGCCCAACTCCATTGACAACAATTGTGTACGCCGACGAATCCGATCCGAAGACAGCCGAGTTGACTGTCGCCGCAACAGCGCCCGAGACTCCCCGAGAGACGCGGTTGTAGAAGGCCATCGGAGCATTTCGCAGAGCGGAACCGATGAAGCTGAAGAACATCACCAGCGCCCGCCACAGACCGATCGCCTGCGAACCCTCGTCCACCGGCCGCGGTACCCGCGACCCGACGAGCATGCCGCGATGCTTGGTCCACAGGTTCTGGGCCATTCTCCCCGTTGCCAGTGGTACATCTTCGACGTAGACAACGCTGCCGCCGGCATCGAGTGGCAATGGAAGCGGACCACCGATGTCGAGAACTTGCTCCCGCAGGTCGTGCTCCGCCCCGGACGTTTCGAGTCGCCGATAAAACGACCGCACCAACCGAATCGCGTCACCCGGGACTACGTGCAAGTCGTCGAACGGCGCGTGCTGAGCGTGTGACCACAACCCCGCTATCCCGGCGATTACCGGAGCAGCATTGCGTCCGATCACCACCGCATCCGTCGTCGCTGCTAGAGACACGTGCCCCATTCCGGGGCCGTTGGAATCTTCCGGCGCGATCAACAGGTTGTGCCAACCGGCCAAAGCCGGCACGGCCGACGCGGGCACGCTCGCACCGCTGCGGGTCAGGATCATCCTGAGTCGAACCAACTGTGCACTTCCGGAATTCGCGACCAACATATCCGCGATGGCCCGCTCGGAATCAACGCGAACTGCCTGAGCTCCCTCGATGAACGGCACCAGAACACAGAGCCGGACCCGGGTGACCCGTGTCGACGCCAACACGTTCTGGAGTGCAATCGTGGACGACTCTCCGCCCACGACGGAGGTAGCGGTCACGCCCGCAGTGCCCGCCATTGCGTCGTGCTCGTCGATCCACAGGAAGGGGTCGAGCAGCCCTGCCGCCGAAAGATCGGTCAGGACGTCACGCACACCATCAGCCGGCCCATGGGCCGCGAGGAATACCGTCAACACACTCATGTCAGAACTGTCCTAGGTCGGGAATCACGATGTCGTTGTCTCCGAAACCGGCCGAAGGCATTGCGGGGATACCGCTGTGCGCGGGACGCATCGCTGCTTCCTCACATGCCTTGACCATCGTCGACAACTCGGCAGTTGCCCAGAAAACGTCGGGCGCGAGGTCACGGAAGATCGGGGTCTTGGACGCTTGACCTCTCGAAGTGATCAGCGAGAAGGTGCCGCCGCCGGCCGCACCGTCCTCACCCGGAGCCATATAGTGATGGCCCGCAAACGCATTCAACCGATCGAGCCACTCGACGGCCTTGGCGCTGCGCTCCTTGGTCGTGGAAACCCCGTCCGATTCCGGAACCGCCGACGGCCATCCGGTTTGGGTTTCCCCGGTACGCAGCCAGTCCGTCAACGCGGCCTTCGCCGAGATCTCGTTGATGCCGCGTGCCGGATCCTCCAGCGTCGCATCGTAAATCGAGCGCAGGGCCCGGTACGGATACATCGAGGACATGACCGGTTGCTGGTGCGACTGCGCCATGGCCAGGAGTACGGACTCGAGCACTGCCGGCAACCAGTCGTTGTTAGCGCCGAAGCGTGCCGGCGGAGTGAGCAGTGGGTTCGGGAAGTCCAGCCACGCACTGTCCGCTGCCGACCAGACCCGCACCGGCTCGAGGAACGGCGGAGCCGGAATCCGGATGCGCCCCAGAACCAGGCCGAGGAACCAGCCTGCCGTCATCGCGCGGCGCTCGTTCTCGTGCATGGGCAACGACGCGGCCAGCGGCCTCGACCGACGCATCGACCAGAATGCTTCCTGCTGCGACGGCGTCGAATCCGCCCACTGCTTCGCGGCCGGCTTGAGGACCGAATCGTAGGCCAGCGGTGAGTAGTTGGGGTAAGAGCCGAAGATGTCGAGTCGTTTGAGTCCACCCTCGTCCGTCAGGACGCGTCCGAAGCCGTCGCCGGTTTCACGGTCGATCTTCGGGTTGTGAATGATGACCTGAGCCAACAGTTCCGACACGGGAAGGTTGAGGAACGGCACTGCCGAGAACTTGTAGCGGTAGGCGATCTGCTGCCCCGGATGCAGCGCTTCCATGGCCTGCTGATTGACGCTCGCGAGCGGACGAGCCAGTGAGAGCGCCTCGCCGAACTTCGAGAGCAACAGCGAAGTACGCTGCGACAGTTCGTATTCAGGGACTCCGGCGGCCACGATGTAATCACGCAACGTCACCTTGCAGAACCGATCGAAGGACTCTCCGGTCCGCGAGACGTACGCCCGTGCACGGTCCAGCAATTCGGCGCCGCGCAGGTGAATGTCGTAACGAGCAGCCGACGGAATGAGCGCTTCATTGGTGGACGGGTTGACCGGGAATGCCTTGGAGCGCCAGGTTGCCGTCCGTTCGATCAATGGCACAACCTGACCCGGAGCCCGCGAACCGTCGGTGGTGGGCCACCGACCGGTAACAACACGCTGCGACGCGATCTGCACGGCCGTCTCGAATGGCGGCGGCACAGACGAATCTTCGGCAACCGCCATCGGCAGGTCACTGCGGTACTGCGAGAGGAACTCCGCCGACGGTGTGAGCATCACCTCGTTGTTCGCCTCGGCGAACCGCTGCGGAACACGCTCACCCGCATCGGAGGGCCAGGCGGCATACTGGTCGGTCTCGAGCCGGGCGAGCCCGACATCGACAGCCGGTGTCTTGCTCGCGATTCGCAACACTGTCTGAGATTCGTTGAGAGCAGCCAATAACGGCGTCATGATCTCCGGAACCAACGCGGCAGCGATGTCTCGAACCTTGCCCGACAGCGTCGAGTAGATCTGCCGACTGACGTTGCTCTGGTATTCAGCGACCACGGAATCGATCACCGCGCCGCTCATCGGGATCGTCCCGTTGAGGCTGGCCAGTGTTGCAGTGACACCCGGCGTGGGTGCGGTGACATCCGCCGGTGCCAGCTTTGCCAGGTCTTCGGCGGCCGGACGAATGATGTCACGCAGGTATGCCGCCAAGCGATTGACAATCGCTGTCGCGTAAGGCAGTCCGAGAGTGGAGACAGCTTCGCCGACCATCGACTCGATGTTGTAGACGATGCGGTCCTGCCAACCGAAGGCATGCAGCAGAGCAGCATTGTCCGACGCACCCCGCAAAGCAATCGAACGGCCACGGATAGCCATCTGGACGTCCGGAACCCACTGCTTGGCATTCATGCCGTCGCCGGACGGAATGTACGGGCGGAGCTGCGATTCGACGATCTGGCGCGACATCCGGCCGATCTCGTCCCACGGCAGAACAGTTCCCGTGATCCATCCGCTGACGTTCGCCGGAGCGGCACCGCCGCCGGAATTTCGATCGGACAGCCCGACGCGCGCCAGAATCGACGGCCATTGGCTGTCGAGAATCGCGTTGACCTGCTCCTCGTCCGAGGCCGGATTCCCCCGCTGAAGGTGTCCGTCGAGCAAACGGTCGACGCTACTGCGAGCGAGTCGCTGAGCCGAGTATTCCGCGTACCGGTCGCGACCCATGCTCAGGCTCGAGAATCCGAATGTGCCCCACGGCAAGCTGTCCCACGCCCCTGCGCCCCATCCGATGTGCTCTCGCAGACCCGCCAGGCCGCCACCGTTCGTGAGGTCGTACTGGATGAACTGGCGAGTCGCGGCACCACTCATCATCAGTCCCGACAGTCCACGTCCGAGACCGCGGTAAATCGCATTCTGAGACCCGTCACCGAACGGTGCGCCTTCGGTACCGACGCGACGGCCGACCGGGAATACCCGGGCGAACGGAACTTCGGCACCCTCACCGTTCTGCTGGCCCAGAGCTTTCAAAATCGTGACGTCGTGGTCGCGCGCCGAACCCATCTGGCTGGCGACGATCTCGCCGAGCATCGCCAATGCATTTGCACTGACGCCAGTAGTCGCGCTCTTCCCCAACCCGTCGAAGATGTCGGGCGCGACCATGAACACGCCCATCATTCGCGGATCCAAACGCGGTATGAGAGTAAGCAATCGGCAGATGTCCAGCGCCATCGACGCACCGGCACCACCAGCCATCGAGGAAACGACCAGAACGATCGGGGCTTCACCGGGATCGAAAGAACCGCCACCAGGAATGTTCAGCGAACGCATTTCCGTCTCGGTTGTGACGGTGAACAAGGTGTCCCACGCCCGTTGCAGCACTTCGCTGATACCCGTGGTCTTACTCAGCGTGATCATGCGTCCCAGCGCGCGGAATTGTCCGGCTCCCGAACCGATCGGCACCGGCACATTCCGCGGATCGCGGGGCGCCCAGGTCGCGATCGAGCTCAACTGCTGACGTGCTGTCAGCTGGTTGGAGAGAGCGTTGTCCAACACTGCATACGAATCACCTTGCGGCCCACTGCCGAAGTAGCTACCGCCCTGGTCGCGGACATTGTTGAGTCCGTCCGGACCCGACTCGGGCGCGGTAGGCACGTCGAGGCTCACGAACTGCCAGCCGGACGGGATCTTGTCGACGCCGACGGCTGCAAGATCGGAGCGCAGCTGATCCATCATGTAGGACAACGTGACCGCGCCCGATCCGCCGCAACCAACTACCAGAAAACGCCTCATGCCGGTCCTCTCGAAATGATGATGCCTACGCTGAAAGTCATTACCGGCCTCGACCGTTCGGCGGTCCGAATGGATCGAACCCGCTCGGCGGCGCAAATGGATCTGCGTTGCCGCCGCCGGAAGCCGGTGGAGCCCAAGTCGACTCACCCGGATGTCCGCTTGCCGGCTGGAAACCGCCCGGGACGGCTCCACCCGGCGGGCCGCCGAACGGATCTGCGGCCGACGAACCCTGCTGGCCGCCCGGACTATTCGGCCCGCCGGAAACACCGCCGGCACCAGAAGTACCGACTGATGCTGCACGCAACTGGGACACCGCACCGGCTGCGTTTCTCCGGACGTCGTCGAGCACTCGGGCGACCCGATTCTCGTCGGCATCGGCACTGATCAGCAGCAACAACGTCGCAGATTCTGCAGGACCGTTCGGATCGTGGAAGACCGCCCACGAGTTGTGTACTGCCAGCGGAAGTCGTGCGTTGCCGGCCTTGTCCGTTGCCGGAGCCGAACCCGACGCACCGAGCAATCCCGGCAGGCTTGCCGTGACATATCCGGCTCCGACCGGTGAAAGTCCCACATGTGTGCGCAATTCGACGCCGTCGGCGTCAAGCACGCGAGCCGCTTCGTGCATTCCACGTACCGACTCGACAAGATCGCGGTCACGCAGTTCGAACGGTCGCCCCTCGCGAAGAATTTCACCGTTTCTGATCTCGATCGGGAACTTCTTGGCTTTGAGCCCACCCGCCGGAATTTTTGCGGTCAGCCACTTGCCCAAGTACAGGAGCAGTAGTGGGATACCCGGGCCGAGCAGCAGCGCCACGATCAGTGTCAACCAGAAGCGGCCCGTATCGACCTGCTTCTGGACGTCCGCGGTGAACTCCACGGGCACGGAGACCTCGCGGTCACTCTCCCCCTCCGGCGATACCAGCAGTGACATCGTGCCACTGACAGTTCCGTTGGCAGCGTTCTCGATGTCGATCGACACCGGAAGTGTGCCAGTCGAATCGAGGCACTGCGCGTCACCCGACGTGGTCAGCACTACCGATCCGATGCCGTCCGGTGATCCCTTGATCGACACCG
This sequence comes from Rhodococcus sp. ARC_M6, assembly GCF_022810305.1. Taxonomy (GTDB): domain Bacteria; phylum Actinomycetota; class Actinomycetes; order Mycobacteriales; family Mycobacteriaceae; genus Rhodococcus_F. The sequence goes on along the minus strand of NZ_JALGQH010000025.1, from coordinate 16,383 downwards.
GATTTCCCGAGTCGAGCCGGATGCATCCGGCGCCGGTGACGTCGAGAGTTCGATCGAAACGTCCGCTACCTTCGAGGGTGCCGAAATCGACTCGCGTCGGAAGCGACGGGAATCCGATCGGCGGCGCGACTGGCAGAGCGATGTCGACCGACTGAGGCGTCAATGCCGTTCCCGGCTCGACGCCACCGTCCGCTCGAGTTGCGTTCGCCGTCGTGACGTTGAGTGTGAGCCGCAGTGTCGAATCTCCCGGTGGGACGTCGGTGAGGTCGAGTTCTACCGACTCACCGATTCGGTCCTTCGGCAACGGCGCTGCCACGTCGTGCACGGTGCCCGTCGAATCCACAATCGAGACCGACAGTTCGGCCGTTCCCAGCAACGTCTCCGGATCAATCGGCGCACGGTCGGCACCGACGATTCCGAGTTCGATGGCACTGGTCTTCTCACCGGTATGAACTGCGGCCGTCTTCTGGCCCAGCCAGGCTGGAAACAGGTTGCCGGAAATATGAATGTTGGACTTGGATCGCGCCTGCGCCGCAGACCCGGTGGGGTCGACAAATGCCAGTGCCCACACACCCTGCCACTGGGGTGAACCCGCATCGGTCATCGAGAAGGACACCGAATTCGGCGATTCCCATCGATAGTTGATCTCGACTCCGCCGAGTTGTCCACGAGAATCGGTTCCGACGGCAGTCAACGGCAAGGCCAGTTGCTCTCCGTTCGGAGAAATCAATGTCGGAATCAAGCCTGGCGCGTCCGCAAAGCCGAGCACGTTGACGGCGCTGATCGAGCTGTCCAGGACAAACCTGTGTTTGCCTTCCTCACACACGTCTCGGACGCAGACACCGCTCTCACGTTCCAACGGAGCCTGGCCTGGCGTGCTGATGGAATCGAACGCAAACAGCAGGTCGTCGATGTTCTGAGCGAGGAAGAACTCACCGGGCGGCGGAGCTTGCACAGCGCCGCACTGGGTACCGTCGCCGGAAGTTCCGGAGGTGATCGCGCGCATCAGATCGAAGTCGGCGGCGACGGCAGTACCGGCCGCAAGACCGATGCCGAACGTCTTGATTCCTGCGCTGCGCATCTGGTCTGCGATGCCCGCCGGTCGACAGATCGATTCGGTTGCTGCTGCTATGACCGCCTTGACGCCGTCCGGCGAACCCAATGTCGCTCCCGGCGCATACGGCTTGCTGCCGTCGCGTTCGGTGAAGTCCAGTTTGCCGTCGGAGAACCATGCGATTGCCTGGCACCGCCGGGATCCGTCGGTGCTCTGCGGGCGATCACCCAGATCGTTCCGAGCGCCGTCCATCGCCCCCCAGTAGTCGGTGTCGATTCCGTTTGTCCGGCTGCGGAACTCGTCGACCGAACTCTTGAGCGTAGGTAACGTTCCGGAATCCAGAGAGGTCCAACCCGTATGCACCGTGTAATCGCTCGAGAACCCGGCGATGGCGACGTTGAGGTCTACCGCGGCGGATTCTCCGAAAGCAGTAAGACGGTCCAACAGGAAATTCGCTGCGGATACTCGCGCCGCGGCGGGGTCGGATATCTGCAGGCTCGACGACTCGTCGACCAGAAGGAGAAGATCTCCCGTCTGCTGCGAGGCGAGGCACGAACCGAAGTCTTCGACCGCCGAAGTCGTATTTCCGGCTGCTTGCGCCGTGACGACTCCGAAACCGCTCACGGCATTGAGCATCAGTATTCCGAAAATGAAAAGCGCGCCGGTGCGTATTCTGCTCACAGCCGTCCAATCCAATCAGCAATGTTCCATGCACTGATCAGTACTGCAATGCATGAAACAGCGAGTACGACGCGGGTAGCCCAGGGCACCCACAGAGGCTCCGAATAGAACGCACTGGCCCGGGCCTGCGTATCTCGGTAAGTAAAGGCAGCAAGCAACCCGATTGCCACTGGGCCGCTGAGAACCCAGGCGATGACAGCAATTGGTCCCGAACCGAGCGCGACCAAGGCTACGACGGCCACGATCAGCCCGATCACCGCAGCGGCTCCGGCAGCGGTCAACCATGCTGTCGGCGCGGTACGCATCTGAATGGGAGCGCTGGGGCCGACTGTGCCGAAGGAATCGACGGCAGGCCTGCCCGGCGGTTGCCCGAAGCCCGCTGGAGGCTGCCCGAAGCCCGGTGGCGACTGCTGGCTCAGCGGCGGCGGAGCGCCGAATCCGCCGGAGGACCGAGTGAAGTCGCCGGCTCCTTGGTCAGGTACGCCACTGTTTCCCGGCTGCGGACGTGAATATTCGCTGAAGTCGAATGGATCAGGCGGACGTACCAAGGAACGCTCCTTGCAATGGGAATTGAAACGGCAACCAGAACTCGGAGAGCACTTACTGAGATACTTCGGTCAAACGAACTGCATTGCTACATTCGCGGCATTGAGGCGTGGAACGACCACAGGTGTCCTTCCCCCCCAAATTGCACGAACATATATCACCACACGAGTCGGACAATTTCCCCGGTGACCCTCGGAATGGTCGAACCGAGGTAGAGAACTCGGACGGAACGCCCAGACTAGACTGGAGGTTCACCGCCGATGTGCGGCTGGTAATCGAAAGGCACGTCATCACGCAATCTCCCGCTCCGCACGACATCTACTTCGTACCCCCGGAGCAGGACACCCCCGAACCCGTGAAACCCGTCTCGGCTTCGGTACGCGCTCGATTGAACGACCGCCCCGAAACAGTGCGATTCAAAAATCGGTTCGCACTCCCGATCACCACCACCACCCCGCTCGAAGCGATGATCGAGGATCTTCTGTTCATCCGCGACATTCTCGACGCGGCCGGCATCGAATACCTCCTCGTCCGTGGCAACGACGAACGCGCGGTCATCGCCGTCAACTGGATCTACCGCAAGAAATTGCGGCGTGCCTTGATCGAAGGATGCCAGGACACACCGTTCTATTCGAAGACTCTCGATGCAAAGAAGAGTCCGGCACTCCTGATCGCCGACGGCAGCATTTCCTCGACACCGAAAGCACGCATCTTTCGGTTGTTCCGCCCTCGGGTACATGTGACTAGCGGCCTCAACTACGGGGCGAACATCGGTCTTCAGATCGAACTGTGGTCCATGTCCGAAGAAGAAATAATTCTCCCCGTGGAGAATTCCCTGACCCGGCGCACCGTGCGTCCGGAAGAAGCAGTCCGCGGCACGGTGGAACGTTTCGGCAGAATCTGGCCGACGATCGAGAACATGTTCGCCGACCACGCCTCGGACATCAATTTCGACATCGACCTCGTCTTCTCGTGGGTCGACGGTTCGTCCAAGGAATTTCAGGCTCAGCGGGCGCTTCGGATGAAGAACTACGTCGTCGGCGAGGGAGACGATTCCGCGGCGCGTTTTCGACAGATCGACGAATTGAAATATGCACTGCGATCCGTGCACATGTACGCCCCGTGGATCCGACGGATATTTGTTGCTACCGATTCCGAACGACCGGCCTGGCTCGCCGACGATCCGCGCGTCACATTCATGCCGAGTGAAGAATTCTTCGCCGATACAACTGTGCTGCCGACACACAATTCGCAGGCCGTCGAATGCCAATTGCATCACATACCGGGGCTTTCCGAGCATTTCCTCTATTCCAACGACGACATGTTCTTCGGCCGCCCCGTCAGTCCGGACATGTTCTTCTCGCCCGGCGGAATCAGTATGTTCATCGAAGCAGACACGCGAATCGGGCTTGGGCACAACGATGACGACCGCAGTGGTTTCGAAAATGCGGCTCGGGTCAATCGACGACTCCTACAAGAGCGGTTCGGACTAATGACAACTCGTCATCTCGAACACGCCGCAACGCCCTTGCGCAAAAGCGTCATGGCGGAAATGGAAATCGAATTCGCGGCTGATTTTGCGGCAACCGCGGCAAGCACTTTCCGCGCGAGCTCCAACATTTCGGTGACCAACTCGCTGTACCACTACTACACCCTGATGAGCGGACGGTCTGTCGTCCAGAAGTCTGCGACAGTCAAGTACGTCGATACCACCGTCAAAGATGGCCTTCGACAGATGAATTCATTGCTCGAGAATCGTTCGATGGATTTCTTCTGCCTAAATGACGGCAGCGCTCCGGAGATCGACCTCGAGCTGCGCACACGAAAAGTGACCGAATTCCTCGAGAATTACTACCCCATCCCGGCTCCGTGGGAGCAGCGCAGTTGATCCTAACTGCCTGCAGTGCTTAATGTTTCACTGACCACGATGCCCGCAGCGGCCAATTTGACCGCCGCTGCGGCAGCATCGACTGGCTCGCCCACGCTGGGATAGGTGCCGATCGGAACCACCGAATGAACGATCGTATCGGCGTACACGTGAACCAGATTGCAACCCTGCGCACCGTCACGGCCACGCTGGCCACCCACCTCGACATTGAGGTCTTGGGTGTAACAGGTCGACGACGCCACCGATACCGGAATCCCGGCGAAAGTCGCCATCGTCGAATAGTGCAGGTGCCCAGCCAGAATAGACCTCACATCACTACCGCGAAGCACATCAGCCAACCGCGACTGGTCTCGAAGTTCCACAGAAACCGCCAGGTCTTGAATACAGGGAACCGGCGGATGATGAAGGGCCAGAATCGTTCCGTCCGGAGCGGGGCTTGCCAACTCGATTCGGAGCCAATCCAACTGGGCGTCGGTGATCTCGCCGTAGTGATGACCAGGAACACTCGAGTCCAGGGTGATGATGCGGAGTCCGTTGACGTCGTACACACGATCAACCGGCTGCTGTGACGGCAACTCGCTGAGCAACGACGTCCGGAAGTGTTCACGATCGTCGTGGTTTCCCATCGCCCAGATGACCTCGGCACCGACACCGGCTGCCACCGGCTCCACAATTGCCTTCAGTTTCTCGTACGCATCAGGTTCCCCGCCGTCGGTCAGATCGCCGGTGAAGATCAAAGCCTGCGGGCGCGCCCCAGAATTTTCGACACCGGCCAGGACCTCGCGAAGCCGCGCTTCTGCATCGACTGCGCCGTAGAGGTCCCCTTCGGCAACGAGGTGGGTGTCACTCAAGTGCACCAGGAAATGCTTCGGATGTGGGTACTCGGCATGTCGAACGCTCATCGGTCTCTCGCTTCCGCTAGCCGACGTGCAGGCGCCGGTGCACCTACGAACTTCGACAGTAGTCACCGCCCGTTTCGCACTGTCCGGGCACACCCTCGAGCAGCCCGCGGCAATCGGTAGTTGAAGCAACGAGTAGTGTGTGCCGAGTGTTGCTCCTGACCTCTCGACGCTACGTCGACCTTCGCCTGCAGGCGAGCGCCATCTGTATGCGCTCGCTCTGACCTAGCGCGTACCAGGACACATTTTTCGCAAAACCCCGCCTGAATCTCTTCATGGCGTGCTGTGTTTTGCTCTCTTCGATTTCTCGAAAGGCATTGTCATGCCCAGCTCCACCCAAACCGGTGCACCGGAAAGCTCCAAGACTCGATTTCCTTCTTGGGCAACATCATTCGGACCACAGATTATCGCCGGCCTCATTATCGGTGTGATCATCGGCCTCGTGGCACGAGCGATGCCCGACGCGGCAGACGGCAATAGCAACTGGCTCATCGGTACTGTGGCAACCATTGGTTCCAGCTACGTCAAGCTGCTCACCGTGGCCGTGATTCCGCTGGTCTTCACCGCCATCGTCAGCTCGATCGCCAACCTCCGCGAGGTCGCGAATGCCGCCCGCCTGGCAGTCCAGACATTGCTGTGGTTCGCGATCACCGCGTTCATCGCCGTGATCATCGGCATCGTCGTCGGTCTGATCACCGATCCGGGATCGCGGACCGACGTCGCCATCGACGCTGCCAAGGAACCGAAGAGTTCCGGTTCCTGGTGGGCGTTTGTCACCGGTTTGGTACCCAACAACTTCCTCGGCTTGGGCGCGAAGACCTCGGTCGTGGAGGGTGCGGCCACGACGTCGCTGAGCTTCAACGTTCTGCAGTTGCTCGTCATTGCCGCAGCTATCGGTATCGCCGCACTGAAGATCGGCGCGAAGGCCGAACCGTTCCTCGAATTCAACGCTTCACTTCTCGCCATCATCCAGAAGATCCTCTGGTGGATCATCCGCCTGGCACCGATCGGCACCGCCGCCCTGATCGCCAACGCCGTCGCAACCTACGGCTGGGACGCCATCGGCTCGCTGGGCGTCTTCACGGCTGCCGTCTACATCGGCCTCGCCATCGTCTTCTTCGTCGTGTACCCCGCCCTCATTGCCGCACACGGCCTCTCGGTTCGGAACTTCTTCTCCGGCGTGTGGCCTGCCACGCAGCTCGGCTTCGTTTCCCGCTCGTCGATCGGCACCCTGCCGTTGACCGAACGAGTCACCGAACGCAATCTCGGTGTTCCCCGCGAATATGCGTCGTTCGCTGTGCCGCTCGGTGCGACCACCAAGATGGACGGTTGCGCGGCGATCTACCCCGCAATCGCAGCGATCTTCGTCGCCGGTTTCTACGACGTCCCGCTCTCCTTCACCGATTACCTGCTGATCATCGTGGTTTCGGTCATCGGTTCTGCTGCAACTGCCGGCACCACGGGCGCAACGGTCATGCTCACGCTGACCCTCTCGACTCTGGGCCTCCCGCTCGCCGGCGTCGGATTGTTGCTTGCCGTTGAGCCAATCGTCGACATGGGCCGCACCGCAGTCAACGTCACCGGCCAGGCACTTGTCCCGGTCATCGTCGCCAAGCGTGAAGGCATTCTCGACACTGCACGCTTCAACGCCCCGCGCAACGGAGATCCCTTCTCCGAGGAGCTTGTCGACGCCTAATCCCCCGCTTCACACACAACGTCCCCCGCACCACTGAGATTTCGGTGCGGGGGACGTTGCTGTGTACGGGCAGAAGCTCAGAGTCCGAGAGCCTTCGACAGCGTCGGCCATGCTTTGGGGAAACGATCACGCCAATATCCCCACGAGTGAGTGCCGTTGGGCTCGTAATCCACGGTGGCGGCGATATCGAGTGAGCGCAGCCGCTCGTCGAAAGCCTGAGTACACATATTGGCGACCGCCTCGATCGTCCCGCCGACGATCAGACGATCAGCTAGGTCCGGCGTCTGCAGTGTCTCGTTCACACCAGGCGTGCCCGGCGCCGCGGACAGGTAGATTTCTGTTCCCCGGAGTTGCTCGGCATTGAGGAGCGAGTCGTGCGCTTCCCACTCCGGCCCACCGGGCTCGCCCCACATGTTGTCCACGTTCCCGCCACGCGAGGTCACGGTCGAGAGAATGCTGGCACGACCCCAGCGATCTGTCGTCGAGTAGCACCCGCTGAAACCCGCCACTCCCTTGTACATTCCGGGATGTCGCGTAGCGAGCATCATTGCGCCCTGCGCACCCATCGACGTGCCCGCAATTGCCTTGACGCCGTTGGTGGCGAATCTTGCATCGATGAGCGGAGGCAATTCGTTGGTGATGAACGTTTCCCACCGGTGCAAACCGAGATTCGGATCGACATTCTGCCAATCCGTGTACATACCGGCTTTGCCACCGTTGGTCATGACGACGTAGGCATTCTTGTCGGCAAAGAATGCCGGTGCCTCGCCGACGGTCACCCATCCGCTCGAGTCCTCCGCTGCTGCAGCACCGTCGAGGAGGTAAAGAGTAGGCCGCGGTACAGAATTGTCCGACGGGAGCAGGATTTCTACGCCCACGTCGCGCTGCAGAGCCGGCGACGCAATCGTCAGGCGCACAGCCTGCGGTCCGGTGACACTTTCACCGACGATTGTCGCGGCCCCGAGCCCGCTGCGCAGTTCCGGACGAATCCCCGGCTTACCCTGCATGGATCCTGGCACCGTGGAACCGTATTCCAAAACCTCCATGCTGTCGGAAGTCGGGGTCGCACCCACCGCTGCGGTACTGAACACCTGAATCCCAAGAGCACACAGGGCTGTCGCGACGACTCCGGCCCGGCGCGCAGAGGTGGGCGAAGTCAAGCTCTTCTTCATCAGGCTCCCAAACGGTGGAAATGAAATCCCGTGAAATATATCGTCTCGTTCAGGAGGAACCTCCGGTACACCTGTCCTGATACACAAAATGTCCGGTGGTTCGCCAGATCTCAAAGGCCGAGAGCCCTCGACAGAGTCGGCCACGCCTTGGGGAAACGCTCACGCCAGTACGCCCACGAATGAGTACCGTTCGGCTCGTAATCGACCGTTGCCGCGATATCGAGATCCTGCAATCGTCGGTCGAACTGCCTCGTGCACTCCTCGGCTGAGGCTTCGATACCGCCGCCGAGGAGCAGACGCTCACCGAGCTCCGGAGTCTCCAATGTTTCGTCCGAACCCGGCAATCCGTTGGCCACCGAAATATAGATCTCTTTGCCGCGCAATCTTTCCGCGTTCAAGAATGAGTCGTGTGCTTCCCACCCCGGTCCACCGAGTTCGCCCCACATGTTGTTGGGATCCCCGCTGCGCGAAGTGACCGTCATCTGCGTACTCGTCCTGCCCCACACATCCATCGTCGAATAGCAGCCGCTGAAAACCGCGATTCCGCTGTACAACGTCGGGTTTCGGTGGGCAAGCATCATCGCGCCCTGCGCACCCATCGAATGGCCTGAAATCGCCTTGACGCCGGTGGTCTCGAACCGCCCATCGATCAGCGGCGGCAGTTCCTGGGTGAGATATGTTTCCCACTTGTTCAGGCCGAGCTGGGGGTCTATCTCCTCCCAGTCCGTGTACAAGCTAGCTGCGCCGCCGTTCACCACCACCACGTACACATTCTTGTCTGCGAAGAACTCGGGTGCGCCGCCATCCGTTATCCACTTACTTGTGTTCTCACCCGCGTCGACTCCGTCGAGTATGTACAGGACCGGGCGCGGTACCGAACTGTCGGCGGGAAGCAGAATCTCGACCCCGACTTCGCGTCGTAATGCGGGCGACGCGACCGTCAGCCGCCGCGATTGAGCGCCAGTGACGCTCTCCCCGGTGATCTCCGGCGTGACGATATCGTCTCGAAGCACCGGTAGCGGTTCGGATGCATCCCGGAATTCCTCAGGCATAGTGGTCCCGAAACCCAGGCCTCCGAGAGACTCGATGGTCTCCATGGTTCCGACACTGCCGGCACTCTCGAGAGTTCCGGGGCTCGGAGCAGCACCTGCTGCCGTCGCACCGACCACCGGAGTGGACAGCGCGCACAACACGATCAGTGCCACGCCAAGCTTTCCGATTCGGGCGCGCGCGGTCGATGTGACGTTCAATTCGGACTCCAAGGGTTAAATGCGACCCCTGGAAGATACCGTGCAGTCGCGTTAAATTTCCTATTTCGGGCACTGTACCCAGCGACAAATCCGAAATCGCAAGACCGCAACGGAACTCGCAACCATAGGTCTTGATACACAAAATGTCCCTGCATCGATTGATCGACACAGGGACATCAGGTTCGCCAGATCTCAGACGCCGAGCGCCTTCGACAGAGTCGGCCACGCTTTGTAGAAACGCTCACGCCAGTACGCCCACGAATGAGTACCGTTGGGCTCGTAATCCACCGTTGCCGCGATATCGAGATCCTGTAACCGCTCGTCGAACTCGTGCGTGCACTGATTTGTCACCGCTTCGATACCGCCGCCGACGACCAGACGCTCGAGGAGTTCAGGAGTCTGCGACGTTTCGGCAAAGCCTGGCAATCCATTGGCCACCGAAATGTAAATCTCTTTGCCACGCAGACTTTCCGCATTCAAGAGCGAGTCGTGTGCTTCCCACTCCGGCCCGCCGGGCTCGCCCCATACATTGTTGAGACCCCCACCTCGCGAAGTGACAGTCGCCTGGGTACTCGCCCGACCCCACAGGTCCATCGTCGAATAGCAGCCACTGAAAACAGCGACTCCGCGATACATTTCCGGGTATCGGTGGGCAAGCATCATCGCGCCTTGCGCGCCCATCGAGTTGCCGGCAATGGCGTTGATGCCATTGGTATTGAATCGCGTATTGATCAACGGCGGCAGTTCCTGGGTGATGAAGGTTTCCCACTTGTGCAGGCCGACGTTGGGATCCACGTTGTCCCAGTCCGTGTACAGGCCCGCCACGCCACCGTTGATCATCACAACGTTCACGTTCTTGTCTGCGAAGAACGCCGGAGCGCCGCCGATCGTCATCCACCCGCTTGTGTCTTCCCCCGCGTCGACACCTTCGAGCATGTAAAGGGCCGGGCGCGGTACCGAAGCATCTCGTGGAAGCAGAATCTCGACGCCCACTTCGCGTCGCAATGCGCGCGACGCGACCGTCAGTCGCAGCGATTGAGCGCCGGTGACGTTCTCACCTTTGATCTCGGAGATCACAATGTCGTCGCGCAAGGCCGGAATTGGTCCCGGATCATTCTGGAATACCTTGGGCATCGTCGAGCCGAAATCAAAGCTCCCCATGGTCTCGAGGCTTCCCCCGACGCTCCCGAGACTGCCGGTGTTCGTCACGCTCCCCTCAACACTCCCGAGACTCCCCAGGCTCCCGGTGCTCGGCTCAGCACCTGCTGCCGTTGCACCGACTACCTGCGTAGCCAGCGCACACAGTGAAATCACCGCTACACCCAGCTTGCCGATTCGAGCGGGTGCGGTCGACTTGATCTTCAATTGGACTCCAAAAGTAAAATGCGATCATTGGAACATACAGGGCAGTCGCCTGAAATTTTTCGATATGCATCGCACTGTCTCGAGAGTGTCGGCAGCCCGGATTAGTCTGGAGCGATGCAACCGGCAGCAACGACAGTCCTCGACTTGGACCAGATCCGTGCAGTCGTCGGTACAACAACGTTTCAGCGCGGCCTCACCTATTTTCGGCAGGGCGCGGTCCGCGAATTCGAGTGGGACGGAGCATCCGAGACCCTGGTCGGTGAGGTTTCGGGTACCAAGACATACGTCACGACGGTCTTTCTCACGCGCCGACCGCACGGTGTAGTCACCATCCTCCGCGGCGTCTGCACCTGTCCGGTGCGTATGAATTGCAAGCACGTAGCCGCGCTCGTCGTAGCTGCCGCGGCACAGGCGGCACTACCAAAACCTTCCGTGACCTGGGAAGATTCGCTGCGCACCCTCCTGCGAGGCGGTGCTGTCGAACACGCAGCGGCTGATCTCGGCATTCAATTCACACTTCGAACACACGGCGAGCGCCGACAACTACTGATCAAACCTGTCCAGCCCGGAGCCCGGGGATGGATATCCGGCGGGCTGGCCTGGAACAAGCTCGGCACTTCGTATCGGCATCCTGCTCGACAAATCCGGATCCTGCACGACATCCACCTACTGTTCAACGGCGGATCGGTCTATCGGCACCAGACCGCCACAGAAATTGATCTGGCAGACTTCCCGAGCCCCGGACTCTGGACATTGCTCGCCGAAGCCGGCAGCGCCGGAATTCCCCTGATGCACTCCGATCCACGACTCGGGCCCGTCACGCTCGAACACGGTGCGCACCTATCCATCGACGTGACAACCGGCCCCGACGACGGACTGATCATCGCACCGAGCGTCCGAATCACCTCCGCTACCGGGGGGATGAAATCGACGCCATCGATGTGGGGACTCATCGGTCCTACTGCGCACGGGGTGTTCACCGCAGATCCCGAGGGTACTGTTCGGCTGGCCCCACTGAGTGATCCCATCACGGCGGAGCTTCAAGAATTCTTCAACGCCCGCAACACTATTGACGTACCTGCGGAGCATCGCGACACATTCTCGTCGCGCTACGCCGTCAATCTCACTGCGCTCGCAGACATTGTCTCCTCCGACAACTCGTATGTTGCGCCTGCCGTCACCGGACCCGTGCTGCATCTACAGGCCCGATTCAGCGATGATCATCGCGTCGACCTGCAGTGGGAGTGGCATTACGCCGTCGGCACCGAGCACTTTTCAGTAGCGGTGGAGGCACACTCCACCACCGTCGACTGCCGCTCGTACGACGCCGAACAGAGCATCCTCGACACAGTGCTCCCCCTGCTCACACCGACCGGCAACCCACCGAGTTCACAGAAATTAAGCGACGGCCCGTTGACCGGCCTGAACACCATGCGATTCGCTCTCGACGTCCTCCCCCTACTACTCGATCACCCCGACACCGAGGTCGCCGTCATAGGCTCGCCGGCACACTACAGAGCTACCGACGATTCACTCGTTATCGGACTCTCCGCTTCTGCTTCGTCGGACACCGTCAGTTCCGACTGGTTCGACCTCGACGTCACCATCAACGCCGACGGACAGAAAGTGCATTTCGCCGACATCTTTGCCGCACTCAGTCACGGTGACACCGAACTTCTACTCCCCGACGGCGCATACTTCAGCCTCGACAAACCCGAACTCCGTGAACTCGAGCGCCTCATCACCGAAGCTCGCTCGCTCCTCGACCGACCCAACGGGCCTCTCAAGATTAGTAAGTTCCAAGCTGGCCTCTGGGACGACCTCTCTTCATTGGGAATCATCGAACATCAAGCAGCACAATGGAAAGAACAAGTTGGCGGGCTTCTCGCTCACCCCACCATCGAGCAAGTCGACGTCCCCGAGACACTGCACGCCACACTCCGTCCCTACCAGATCGAAGGGTACCGCTGGCTCAACTTCTTACGAAAGCACGGCCTCGGCGGAATCCTCGCCGACGACATGGGACTGGGTAAAACACTGCAAACGCTGGCAATGATTGCCGTTGCACGCCAAACGGATCCGGCGACACCGCCATTTCTGATCGTTGCACCGACCAGCGTTGTGTCCAACTGGAAATCCGAAATCGCGAAATTCACACCGGAACTCGCAACGGTAGTCGTTGCCGGAACTCTCAAACGACAAAATATCGATCTCACCGACATCGTTGACGGCGCCGACATCGTGCTCACCTCGTACACATTGCTCCGGCTCGACGCCGAATCCTATTCCGCCAACAGTTGGTCCGGCCTCATCCTCGACGAGGCCCAGTTTGCAAAGAACCACAAATCCAAAGTCCACCAGTGCGCCCGAAACCTCGAAACACCGTTCAAGCTCGCAATCACGGGAACCCCGATGGAAAACAACCTGACGGAGCTCTGGTCACTACTCTCGATCACTGCTCCCGGGCTCTTCCCGAATGCCGTGCAGTTCACCGAACAGTACCGTCGACCCATTGAAAATGACGGCGACACAGACCGTTTGGAACAATTACGCCGACGCGTCAAGCCCTTGATGATTCGACGAACCAAAGAGCAGGTAGTTCACGATCTTCCGGCCAAGCAAGAACAAGTGCTCGAGATCGAACTCCACCCCAAACACCGCACGCTCTACGACACCCATCTTCAACGTGAGCGCCAGAAGATCTTGGGACTACTGACCGACGTCGACAAGAATCGATTCACGATCCTCGCGTCCCTCACACTCTTACGTCAGCTCAGCCTGGACGCTTCGCTGATCGACGACAAACACACGGCCATCCCGTCAGCAAAGGTCGACGCACTTGTCGAGCAACTGGACGACGTCATCGCCGGCGGGCACCGAGCACTGATCTTCAGCCAATTCACCGGATTCCTCGCCTCCGTTCGAAAACGGCTCGACGCCGAGAACATTCGCTACTGCTACCTCGACGGCAGTACGCGCAATCGCGGACAAGTATTGGACGAGTTCAAGACCGGCACTGCGCCGGTGTTTTTGATCAGCCTCAAAGCTGGTGGCTTCGGGCTCAACCTCACCGAAGCCGACTACTGCTTCATTCTCGATCCCTGGTGGAATCCTGCTACCGAAGCGCAAGCTGTGGACCGCGCCCATCGAATTGGCCAAACCCGGAACGTCATGGTGTACCGACTCATCGCCAAAGACACGATCGAAGACAAGGTCATGGCCCTCAAAGCCAAGAAATCCGCGTTGTTCTCGAGCGTCATGGACTCCGATGAATTGCTCAGCTCCACCCTGGGAGCCGACGACATCCGCGCACTGTTCGACTGAAAGGCCACAACACCTCACACCGCCCACCCTGGAATCGTGGGTAGCGGTATGGTGAATCAGGAACGGACAATACAGAACTCACGAATGTGGAATACCACCACACTCGAACGAGAGGAACCTGAATGGGCGTCACACTTGCCAAGGGCGGCAACGTATCTCTGTCGAAGGCAGCACCCAACCTGACCAAGATCTCGGTCGGCCTCGGATGGGACGCAAGAAGTACCAGCGGCGCTGACTTCGACCTCGACGCCAGCGCTTTGGTCACCGGCCCCGAACGCAAGGTACTTTCGGACCTTCACTTCGTGTTCTACAACAACCTCCGCTCTCCGGACGGTTCCATCGAACACACCGGAGACAACCTCACCGGAGATGGTGACGGCGACGACGAGGTAATTAACGTCGACCTTTCCGCCGTGCCTCCCAACGTCACCAACATCTTCTTCCCGGTATCGATTCACGACGCCGACGCTCGACTCCAGTCATTCGGTCAGGTCACCAACGCCTACATTCGCGTCGTCGACCTTTCCACTGGATCTGAACTCGCACGCTACGACCTCTCCGAAGATGCCTCGACGGAAACCGCGATGATCTTCGGTGAGCTGTACCGCCACAACGCCGAATGGAAGTTCCGGGCAATCGGCCAGGGATACGCGTCCGGTCTCGCCGGTATCGCCCGCGATTACGGCGTCAATATCTGACCTGTTGAACAGCAATGGGGTTCGGGCCGAAGTTCAAAGTCGGCCCGGGCCCCATTTCTTTAACGTTGCAGGACTGCCCGCGCAAGATCGACCGCCCACGGCATATCCTGCGTCGAGCCGATTCCCAAGAGATCCTGCCCAATTGCTCCGATCAGATCGAGAACCTCCACCGTGGTGTGGGCACGCTTCACCGGTACCGCTGACTCCGCCGTCAAAACAACCGATGATCGGATCTGCGACAGAGAGCCCGCAACAAGATGGTGGCGATCCGACGGATCCAATCCCGCAGCCACCGACAAAAGGATCAGAAGTTCAACTGCCCGCGCAGTTCCGTAAGGCGCAACAGGTACTCGCGCAACGATGCAGTCCCACAGCACATCGGCATCCTCCGACGCCGCGCGCCCACGACGGGTCAATACGATCTTGCCCTTGAGCTTCCTCGCCAGACCCCAACCTCGCAGCAGGACGAACAACCGCGTGGCCTTGGGCAAATTCACTGGCCCGAGTTCCGGCTGATCCAGCATAGCGTCGACCGTCGAGTCGAAGGTCGCCACTTCGATTCCCTCGGCGCCGATCAAAGTCAACAACATCTGAAGTCGAGCGCCTGCCTCGACACGAGTCTCGGTCGAGTTCTCGGAAGAATCATCGATACAAGCTATTTCGAAGACATCATGCAGCTCAGGAACACTTGCCGGTGCAAGCAATTCAAAAAGGTTTCGAATGTCGAAGTCGCGAGGGAACGACTGTACGACTGACTCACTCTTCGGCGTTCCAGCACAACGGGATAGTCGATCATTAACTTCGTCGAGGTCAAAATACTCGGGATCGAAATCCGTCTGAGCCCATTCCAACGTCCACTCACGCGACCGCAGTTCATCGGAAACGAGCACGCCGAGTAGTTGCTCGTATTCCTCGGGGCCAACGCACGCTTCCGGCGGACACGCGCCGACTCCGTCGACACAGATCGCAGAAACGCCGATATCGCAGTCGTCGACCGCATCGAGAATCAAAGCATGACGCCAGCTCCCCAAGCGACCGTATCGATACTGAATCTTATCTCCGGGCAAGACCAGAATCTCGTCCAAACGGATTTCGTTTTCAGCGACAGCGATCTGCCCCGCACCACGACGGTCGGAAACTCGGTGAAGGGGTACGTACTCCTCGAAATCTCCGGGGAACCGTGTGCCGGCCTTTCTCCATGTATGTCCGTGCGTATCGCGCCAGCCCATGGCGCGCTGGACGAGGGAATGGAGGTGGTCCAGCGTGACATCGGAATTTACGATAATCCGACGCGATACCTGCGTGGATATGTCATCAAGTCGGACCGAGATCCGATAACTCATCGATAACGAACGCCTCTGTGCTCGAAGCGAGTAGCCGAATGGATATTCCGGCGCACCGTCACCAAGGTCGGCCACATCACCTTCTTGCGCACTCAGATCTTCCGGTACAAGTCGCAAGTGCGATGCACCGGAGTCACGGAAGCCAACCATAGGTGTCCACTATGCCACGGATTGCCGACAATCCCGGGGTATCTTTCGCCAGTCCGCATTTCAGATCCACCCTGGTATCGAGCGAGCGATACGTTCACCCACCCACCGCATCGCGTGAACGTATCACCACCCCTGCCGAACCCCGGCAGCGATACGTTCACCCCGGCCCGCACCACCCCGACCGGCCCCACAGAATCGTTCCGGAACACGAAAAAACCCCCAACCACGAATGGTTGGGGGCTATCTCGTAAATTGTGTTCGGCGGTGTCCTACTCTCCCACACCCTGTCGAGTGCAGTACCATCGGCGCTGAAGGGC